>NZ_OX638201.1:2493932-3740898 GCF_951805225.1 uncultured Flavobacterium sp.
AGGTTCCAGCGAAAGTTTTCTTTCTTCTCCATTATGAGTCATATAAATTTTACCCTCTTTTACCAATTTGCTGCGATCCAGACTTTGATCAAAAATATATCCTCCCAATATTTCTTTTAAATCGTCTACAGGAATATCGTTAATACCATAATTTGGATTCTCTTGGATATCTTTCATATAAAAAATATAATTTTTTATAGACAAATTATTTGGAGCAAAAAGAGTTGTTGATTTGGCATTAACCACATCAATCATTCCTGCTTTTTGGATCAATAAAGCCAATGTGTCCAATTGTTTATGCGATTTTAGAAAATCATATGTAGACACTCCAACATTTTGATTGGCAAGACCACCATCAATTAGATAGTCGTCGTTTGAACAGGAATACATACTGAAAAGCACTATTATTATTACTATATATTTCATGTTTATGTTCTTTAAAAATTATTAAATAAATTACAACTTACCTTTCCAAAAGTCGGTTTGAATAATGGCAGAATTAATGGAGATTACTGATGGATCAATTGGCCAAAAACAACCTTTGTGAGCAATTCTATTTGGATTCATCCAACTTACTCCCGCAAAATAATTCATTCTGATTCTGTCAAATCCTGATTGTCCTTCGCCTACTAATTCAATGGCGCGTTCGTCAAAAATGGCTTTGGTAAGTGATTCATTATCGGTTGCACCAGTATAATTAGGCACATTAGCTTTAGATCTGATTGTGTTAATATCGGCAACAGCAGCTGAAGTATTTCCTAATTTCATATTTGCTTCTGCTCTAAGAAGGTAGATATCTGCTAATCTGAAAATTAAAATATTAGATTCTGAAAATCTCGCATAAGGATCAGATGCCTGACCGTCACGCGCTGTTTGAGAATATTTCATTAAAGAAGATTGTTCATTTGAATCAAAATTGCTAAAAAACAATTCTTTACGTTTATCGTTGTCTCTGTCAGAATCTGAATTCATCATATCCTTACCATAAAAATCATCGCTAATAATAGGTGCAATTGAATTTGGACTTAGAAAAAATGGATTCGTTAAAGTTAATCCTGTCGGAGTTGTATCTCCTCCGTCAACTCGATACGATTCATTCATCGCAGCACTTATATTAATTTCAAAAAGACCTGTTTTAGATTGACCGATACACATATCATTAAATCCATCTACGCCTTCAGTTACATAATCAATAAGTGAAGCATGACTGTTTTGAATCACTGAATTTGCAGCTGCAAGAGCCTGAGTAACCATTGCAGTATTTCCATGATCTCTACTTGCATACCAAAGCGTGATATGTGCTTTTAGAGCTTCGGCACTTGCTTTATTGGCAGTAATAGCCCATTTAGGAGCGCCTGGTGTAGAATATTCTAATAAACCAATCGCTTTATTGGCTGCAGCCAAAGAAAAATCTAAGACTTTAAGTTCATTCTCTCTTGGTTTTGTAACGATATAACCGTCCTTAATCAATTGATCTGAAGTCTCTATAACCTCATCTACAATTGGCGCATCTCCCCAGATACGTGCCAAATAGAAATAGGATAATGATCTTACAAAGGCTGCTTCGCCAATAAGTCTGTTTTTTTCGGCTTTTGATCTAAAAGCGCTATCCGGCATTTCGCTTACGTGTTTTTCGATAGAAAGTGCCCAGTTTGCGGCTCTGTAAAAACTTTTCCAATTGCGTGAATCATCGCGATACGCCAGAACATAATTCCCGTTTCCTTCGATATAATCTACAATCCAAAATTGACTATTCATAAAAGTCATTCCGGTAAATTCTCCCCATAATAAGAAGTTTGAATCTTTGGTCAAAGCTTCTTTTAGCAAAGCATAATCTCCCGCTAAAGCTGATTCAACATTGGCTTGAGAAACCCAGAAATTTTGCGGAGTTGCCAATCCCATTGGCTCTTGATCCAACATATCTGTACAGCCAAAAAGACTAAACAAACAAAAAGTCAGAATCGTTATTTTATTGTATGTATATTTTTTCATTTTTAATTCATTTAAAATTTAATATCCAATCCAAGTGAAAATGTTTTCGATTGTGGATATCCATTACCAAGTGTGTATCCCATTTCATCAACTTGAGAAGCATCTGCAACAACTTTAGAACGTTGCCATTGATATGGATTTATAACCGAACCATAAATGCGTACGCGAGAAATATGTATTTGTTCTAAAACACGACTTTTGTCAATTGTATATCCAATAGAAGCGTTTGATATTTTCCAATAATCACCACTTTCTTTCCACAAAGACTGACCGCTTCTAAATCTATAATACGGAGTTGTATTAGGACGAGCAGGATACAAAGCAGGATAATGTGCTCCAGCTGCACCATCTCCGGGTTTCTCCCAAAAATACAATCCGCTTAGATCTTGTAAACCTTTAACAGCCCAATCGTCTCCCCTGTCGTAATTATCCAAATATTTTTGTGTAGAAGAATCTATAATATCAGAACCAAATGAGAATTGGCTGTAAGCTTGTAAATACCAACCTTTGTATTTTAAATTTATATTCAATAATCCTGTAAAATCAGGTGTTGGTTTAAATGAAGTGTCCAATTTATAATCGCCGGCTTCATCTAATAAATAATCACCATTATAATCTTTCCAGATTGGTGTTCCCGGTGCGATAGTTCCCCAAGCAGATTTGCCGTGTAATATTTCGCCAGTGTATGGATTTATTGGTAACTGACTTAGATTATCGACAATATATTCGTTCTTGAATTGTACCGGAAGAATCAATGGCATTCCTACCACATATCCATAACTTCTGTCTCTGCCAGCATCATATCCATAATAATCCTTGTTTCCGTTAGGAAGCTTAGTCACATAGTTTTTGTTTTGGCTCATTCCCGTGCTTATTTCTAGTTTCCAAGGATTTCCTATCGAAAATATTTGCCATTTAATCATTCCTTCCCAGCCATAATTCATTACTCCGGCAACATTTGACTTTGCCTGATTGAATCCTGAATAAGCAGGAAAAAGTGTTTCGAATAATAGATTTTCTGTTTTCTTGTTATAAGCATCAAAAGTTATATTGATTCGGTTATTGAACAAATCCATATCAAAACCAATATCCCATTGTTTTGAATTTACCCAGGAAAGATTCGGATTTCCGATAGTATTATAATCGGTTACAACTCCTGTTGTGCCTCCGTAAGTAGAAACATTCATCAAATTAGACCATAACGGATTTCCGCCATATCCTAATCTGTAAGATCCATATCTCAGGAAATTCTCATCAATTTCGTTTCCGTTAACACCGTAACTGGCTCTTAATTTTGCGTAACTCAAAACATTTCCGGTGATTTTTTTGATGAAAGGCTCATCAGAAATAATCCAACCCAACGCTATAGAAGAGAAATTAGCATATCGAACATCTTCACCAAAACGAGAAGATCCATCCCTACTAAACGCAACGTCAACCATATAACGTTCTTTAAAACGATATCCCAAACGTCCAAAATAAGACAGCAAAGCATTTGACTCTATACTTGTGTAACCATTAATTTGACCTTGAGTATAACGATCGTTGATAACCTTGATCGCATCTACACCAAAACCTTTGGCATACATAAACATATCTTCATATTTATTATAATCCGTTTTTTGTCCTAATACTGCTGTTGCTGTATGGTTACCGAATTTTTTATAGTAGTTGACATAAAGATCTGATGATAAATTTTTTCGGTTATATAAGGCATAACTAGCAAAACCATCTCCTTCTTCACGCACTGTTGAAGGTTCATAATAATTTTTCTTTTCAGAACTATAAACGTAATTAAATTGTGCATTAACAGAAAAAGCAGGCGTAAAATCATATTTCAAAAAATCAGAAAGCGTTACTTGTACGGTTTCATCTGTATTCAGTTTATCTGATAATTCTCCTTGTAACGCTTTAATTTTATCATCCGAAACATAAAACAAAGAAGAATTTAAGTTCGAAGGATCCGTAGGCAAGGTATTATTGAATTGAAATCTTCCGCCATCAGGATTTCCCTGACCAGTTTGATTGTCTGTTTGCAATAAATTAACTCGAAATTGGTTCTCGAAATTTTGTCCAACTTTTGAATTAATATTTCCTGAAAAAGTATAACGCTTAAAACCAGAGTTTTTAATAACTCCTTCTACATCATCATATCCTAATGATAATCTGTAGTTTGTGGTTTCGCTTCCGCCTCGCATACTTAAATTATACTTGTTAGAAATTCCCGTTCTATAAAATAATCCCTGATAATCTACTTTATTATTAAAGGCAGGATTCAAACTATCCGATAAAACCATTGGTACATGCGATGTCTGCACATCATCAGACTTCCACCATTTATAAAGCATTGCCATTTTAGCATTTCTTTCGGCAGATCCTATATTCATTGTCACTAGATTTGGAATAGGAGAAAATCCTGTGTTTAATGAAAAAGTAAATTCAGGTTTATCCAAAGCTCCACCTTTTTTGGTTGTAATAATAATAACTCCATTTGCACCGCGTGATCCGTAAATCGCCGCCGCAGAAGCATCTTTTAGGAAATCTATTTTTTCAATATCATTTGGATTTAATGAAGCCAGGAAATCTGTATTGGAAGTATTATATCCAGCTAAATCTTCTAAAGATGTTTGTACTCCGTCAATTACATAAAGCGGACTACTATATCCAGAACCTGACATACTGGTATTTCCACGAATAACCAAAGATCCTCTTCCTCCAGGCGCGCCCGTTTGAGTAGGCGTTTGTATTCCTGTTGCCAAACTACCAATGATAGAAGAAACACTAATCACCGGAATATCCTGCAAATCTTTACTACTAATAGTTGATACTGCAGCATTTACATTTTTTTTATGCACTTTTTGATAACCAATAACAACAACATCACTTAAATCATTTTGGGCCGATTTAAGTCTGATATTTAATTGTTTTTGGTTGCCAACTGTTACTTCTTTCGTAATAAATCCAACATAAGAAACAATCAAAACATCACCTTCTTTTGCCGCAATAGAAAAACTTCCGTCAACATCTGTAGATTCTACTTTGTTTGTTCCCTTAATTTTAACAGAAGCTCCAAATAGGCTTTCACCTAATTCACCCGTCACTTTTCCGGTAATGGGATCAACATCGGCAACAAAATTCAGATTGCTTTCTGCTTTTGTTTTCTCAGCATTTTCCATTATCTCACCTTTTTCTAAATGAAGTGAAATTTTTAATGTATGACCAAAAGAGGAAATACTACATAAGGTGACAAAAAACAATATCGAATTCTTCTTTGTCCAGAGAAATATCTTTTTTTGTTTGGTTAATAGCCCAGTATTTACCGGGTTAAATTGGTTTTTCATAAAATTGGTTGTTTATTGGTTAATAAGAATTTTTAATCAATTGGTTAATAACATAATAAAGAGTACAGTTGCCTTATCTGGCACGTTGTTGGCGTTTTATATTTTATTTCAAAATCAAAAATTAGAATCAAAATGAAACCCTATTATTTTTAGATAATTTGCTTTTATTTATTTTAAAAAAAGGCATAGAAAGAGCCGTAGCTAAATCAAACAAGATTTAACCTTCTTAAAATCAGACATTAAAAAACGAGTTGTTGTTTTTTGATTTGCAGGAATCAGAGTTGTCTAAAAAGTACTTTTATTGCTCTGATTTTTTTCCTTTTAATTTTAATAAACTATATTCATTGGTTATCGGTTTATTGGTTTCTACTTTGGTTAAAGGCAATATTATTTTCGAAAATTTTAAAATCTTACTTAGAAATGATTTCTTTTTTTGTTTTCAAATACAACTGTACATCATACATAAGCTTAATCTGTGTTTTTGCTCGCACCAGATTTTGATCTTCGTATGTTGTAGTATAATAACTGTCATTATTTAAATAATCTCCCAAAAAACGACAGGCTTGTTCAAAAAGAATTAGTGGTAAACTGAGATGAATATTATCTGCTTCTTCTTCAGACATAAAACAAGAAGCTTCAGCAACATAAGCTTTCATAAAAGCCTCATAGATTTCTATGTCAAAACATACTTTTGATAAATCTTTTTCTTCTTCTGTAGCTTTATTGGCTCCCGTTCTTAAGCTATCACCTACATCATGAAAAATACTTCCGGGCATTACCGTATCAAAATCTATAATGCATAGAATATTTTTATTTTCATCAAAAAGCATATTCCCAATTTTAGTATCGTTATGCACAACTCTCACAGGAATTTTTTGCGTATTTATTGCATTAGCAACGCGTTCTATCGTTTTAAAATTAGATTCTAAAAACACAATTGATTCTTTAGCATTCGATAATCTTTCCGGCGAAGCATTTTTTACACTTTCTTCAAAATCAGAAAATCTTTTTATGGTATTATGAAAATCCGGAATTGTGTATTCTAATTCCGAAATGGGGAAACCGAGCAATGCTTTATGAAACTTCGCCAAATAATCCCCAACCTGACTTGCAACTATATTTGAATCAATCCGATCCAGAACCACCGAAGGAATATAAGTTGAGAGCTGCCAAATCGCCTGACCTTGTTGTGAATAAAAATGTCCTTCTCTATTTGCAATAAATTTTAAAGTAGGAAACCCATTTGCGTTCAAATACCAAGTTGTTTTTATCTTATTATTCAGTAACGATTTTATATTGGGAAAAACAACCTGATTCATTTTTTGCAAAATATAATCTCCATCAGCAGTTTCAATTTTATAAGTACTATTGATCAGACCAAATTGTATGGCAGAATACGTAAGGATTGTTTTATTGGGATAAAAATCTTTAAAGACAGTTTTAATTAATTCTTCCATGCTTGTTTTTTATAATTGCCTTGATGCTGTATTTTTTTAAGTTTTACTTCAACCATCATTAATGTTGACTTCATTTACTTTTGTTTTTTATTATTTTAAACTAAAAACAAAACCTTAACTCGTTCTATTCTAAACTTTAAGGCTTTTGCTTTAGGAATAAATATTATTTGTTTTATCGTTCTGTTTTTACTTTTTTATCACTTTAAAACCTCTTGTTTTCCTATAAAAAAGGCTCATTTTAATGCCGTTTTTATACAATTTTAAAAAATGCCGTAAACTCGTATTATACGCGATTTATTCAATTCTTAAAAAAAACTTAAAGTAGGACATAATAGTAAACAAATAATAGTTTTATGATTATTAACTTAAGAATTAAACACTATTTTTCATAATTCCATGACTAAACTATATTTTTTTTTTTACATATAAAACAAAAATCAAAAAAAATGTGCTCGTGCACATTAAAATTATGTGTACGAGCACATTAAAATTAATATCTCAACACGTTTCTCTCGTTTTTTTTAAATTATTCCAATTTTATAAAATGTAAGAAAATTAATCCGTAAATTTTACCGCATAAAAATTCATTTCAGAATATTTGCTTGAACTTTTATGCCCCAAAAAAAATCTTGGCTTATGATGGAGAGAATATCTTTTTTATATAAAAGCTTAAAGATGTTTCTAAAAGATATTAATAACGATTTTGAGTTAAATAATTTATGAGAAGATTAGCTATGAAATATATCATTTTACATTTTCAAAAACTTCAATTTTTGTTCGTAATCGTCTTGCAAAACAACTCTAATAAAAGTTTTTTTGACATAATGAAAGCCAAAATTTTTAGCAGAAACTTACTTGTTTTATTGATAGCAAAAGTGCTTTATGCATCATTTGTCATACATAATGCTTCAAATGTTCTACGATCGTTATTACTCTGGAACTACATTTACAGTCCTAAAATTCTGAAAAAAGTAATGCTTTAAAAATCTGACTTTAATAACTTCTATAATAAACCTAAAAACCACAATGATGAAAAAACAAATTAAAAAGTATGCCTTTTTACTGCTAATCGTTTTTGGAAACGGATATGCTCAAACAAAAAAGTATATGGACCCAAAAAAACCAATTGAAGATCGAATTTCACTTTTAATGAAAGAAATGACATTAGAAGAAAAAGTTGGACAAATGAATCAATACAATGGTTTTTGGGATGTAACGGGACCAGCTCCAAAAGGCGGAAGCGCTGAATTAAAATACGAACATTTACGAAAAGGTCTTGTTGGATCAATGCTTACTGTTCGAGGTGTAAAAGAAGTTCGCGCTGTGCAGAAAATTGCTGTAGAAGAAACTCGTTTGGGAATCCCGTTGATAATTGGTTTTGACGTTATTCATGGTTATAAAACTTTGAGCCCGATTCCGTTGGCAGAAGCTGCAAGTTGGGATTTGGAAGCTATTAAAAAATCGGCGGCAATTGCGGCAGATGAAGCTTCTGCATCTGGAATTAACTGGACTTTTGCACCAAATGTCGATGTTTCTAATGATGCACGTTGGGGACGCGTTATGGAAGGTGCCGGTGAAGATCCTTATTTGGGAAGTAAAATAGGCTACGCAAGAGTAAAAGGTTTTCAGGGTGAAACTGTTGCAGATTTAGCAAAAGTAAATACGATTGCGGCTTGTGCAAAACACTTTGCAGGATACGGTTTTGTTGAAGCAGGATTGGAATATAATAGTGTAGATATCAGTAATTCTAAATTATACAATACAGTTTTCCCTCCTTTTGAAGCTACGGTACAAGCAGGAATTCGCACGTTTATGAATTCATTTAATACACTAAATGGTATTCCAGCAACGGGAAATACATTTTTGCAAAGAGATATTCTAAAAGGAAAATGGAAGTTTGATGGTTTTGTAGTTTCGGATTATGCTTCGATTCGCGAAATGATAGCACACGGTTATGCAAAAGACGAAGACGATGCAACAGCAAAAGCAGTAATTGCAGGTTCTGATATGGATATGGAATCGTATTTGTATGTGGCAAAATTAGTTGGACTTGTAAAGGAAGGAAAAGTAAAAGAATCATTGGTTGATGATGCCGTTCGCAGAATCTTACGCGTGAAATTTGAATTGGGTTTATTTGATGATCCGTACAGATATTGCGATGAAAAGCGTGAAAAAGAAGTTGTTGGAAGCAAAGCCAATAATGACGGCGTTCTTGACATGGCAAAAAAATCAATTGTATTATTGAAGAATGAGAAGAATTTGCTTCCGCTGAAGAAATCCGGACAAAAAATTGCTTTAATCGGCGCTTTAGCAAATGATAAAAATAGTCCGCTTGGAAGTTGGAGAATTGCAGCCGATGATAATACTGCGGTTTCGGTTTTAGAAGGAATGCAACAATACAAAGACAATCAACTGACTTTTGAAAAAGGAGCAGATTTGCTTTCGCAGAAAGCTACTTTCCTAACCGAAACAGTTTTCAATACTACAGATAAAACTGGTTTTGAAGCGGCAAAAACAGCTGCAAAAAATGCTGATGTTGTTGTGATGGTTTTAGGTGAATATGGTTTTCAAAGTGGAGAAGCAAGAAGCCGAACTGATCTAAATTTGCCTGGAGTTCAGCAGGAATTATTAGAAGAAATCTACAAGGTAAATCCTAATATCGTTTTGGTTTTAAATAATGGTCGTCCTTTGAGTATTCCTTGGGCTGCAGAACATATTCCTTCAATTGTAGAAGCTTGGCATTTAGGAACTCAGACTGGAAATGCAGTGGCTCAGGTTTTATATGGAGATTATAATCCAAGTGGTAAATTGACAATGTCTTTCCCTAGAAATGTAGGTCAGGTTCCAATTTATTACAACAAATACAGTACTGGAAGACCAATTGATAGCGACAAAAATGTGTTTTGGTCTCATTATATGGATGTAGAAAAAACACCTCTGTTTCCGTTTGGTTTTGGATTGAGTTATACCACTTTCGATTATAAAAATCTTAAACTAAATAAAACTGCTTTTGCAAAAGGAGAAAAAATTCAAGTAAGCGTTGATGTTACAAACACAGGAAATTATGACGGAAAAGAAGTCGTTCAATTGTATATAAATGATCCTGTTGCAAGTATTGTAAGACCTCTTAAAGAATTAAAAGGTTTTGAACTTGTTGCCTTAAAAAAGGGAGAAACTAAAACAATTCAGTTTACATTGACCGAAAAGGAACTTGGTTTTTATGATAACGAAGGCAAATATTTAGTAGAACCTGGTTTGTTCAATATCATGGTTGGCTGGAATTCTAATGAAGGTCTTACCAGCAAATTTGAACTAAAATAATTAGAAAAAATCCGTTTTTATCAGCGTTTTTGCTTTAGCGAATCGGTAAAATCAGTGTCTAATTTTGACGCGGATAAAACAGATTTACTTCGTAAAGACGCGGATAAAAACGGATTTTCTTCGTAAAAAACGCAGATATAAAAGAAGTGATTCAAAAAATCAGTTTTTATCCGCGTTTTCGCTTTAGCGAATCAGTAAAATCAGCGTCTAATTTTTACGCGGATAAAACAACCTTATAACCTGAGTACGATTAATTAATAATTGGGCTCAGGTTTTTGGCAATATGATAAAATTTATACTTAAAAAGTATATTTCATATTTAGTTTTATTAATATTGTTATTATTACACTTAAAGTAAAAGGAAATTTTCAGGAGGAATTGATCAATAATACATTAAATGAAAAATATTAAATATATTCTTGTATGCTACTTTATAGTTCTGAATTGCCTGTTTTCTCAAGATAAATTTGACAATTACCAATTTAGAAGTATACAGGAAACTACTTCAAAAAGAGCGATTTCTTCAATTATTCAGGATAAAAATGGTTTTATTTGGATTGGTACAAACGGCACGGGTTTGTATCGATATGATGGTGTAAATTATTTTGGTTATGAATACAATAAAAAGCGCGGTTCATTAAACAGTAACTTTATTTATGCCACTTTTATTGATTCTGATAATAACTTATGGGTTGGTACGGATGACGGTTTGTGTTTGTATAACAGGGATTTAGATAATTTCACCAAAATCAATATTGAAGATGTAATTAGAAAAGGTTATGACGAACCTATTACCGTAAAAACAATTATTCAGGATAACAACGGCAACTTAATTCTGGGAACGTATGGCTTTGGATTATTCAAACTGAATATTAAGACTTTAAAAGCTTCTCTGATTCCGTCAAAGGTTTTGGATAAATTTAATTTTCTAATAAAATCTTCGGTAAAAAATAAGCACGGAATTATTTATTTAGGAACAAGTTATGGTCTTTTAGAACTTGATTTAAACGGAAAACTCAAACAGGTTTATAAAGACAAATTTAAAAGAGAACCTTTATTAGATGATATCGAAAATCTTGTTATTGATAAATTTGGGTATATATGGCTGGGAACGACGGAAAGCGGTCTGATAAAAATTAAACCGGAAACTGATAATTACCAATTTGAAAATTATTCTATTACCAAAAACAAAATCTTATCGATTATAGAAAGCAGTCACGATTATATCATTTGTGGTACCGAAAATGACGGATTATTGGTTGTAAATTATAAAGGGCAAGTACTTCAAAAATATTTGCACAGTAAGTACAATGATTTTAGTTTAAAATCTAATTCCGTTTGGTCCTTATTTGAAGATAAAGAAAAGCGTCTTTGGTTGGGTTATTTTAATAAAGGACTTGGTGTATTTGATAAACCAAATAACAAATTTAATTCACTTGAATCACAAGTAAACAATGATAATTCTTTACAAACAAGCTTTGTAACTTCAGTTATAAAAGATAAAAAAGGAAATCTGTTAATCAGTAATGAAGGCGGTGGACTTGACATTTATAATCTTGCTACTAAAAGTTACATTCATGTAAACAAAAACAATCAAAGCTATTATTCCGGTTTGGATGCTGCTGATATTCAGACGATGTTTATAGACAGTAAACAAAATATCTGGATTGGAAGCTGGGATCGCGGAATCTACTTTTTGAAAAATGGCACTACCCGATTCATAAACTATAATACGGCAAATACTTCGGGATTAAAATCGAATAGGATTTTTACTTTTTCGGAAGATTCAAAAGGTAGAATCTGGATTGGAACTTTCATAAAAGGATTGCATTATTTTGATAATAAGACCAATACTTTCGTTCATTGTGAATCGAAATCATTTACAGACAATGCTTTAGACAACGCTTTTATTCGTAAAGTTTTTGTGGATTCTGATAATGTTTTGTGGGTTGGAACTATTTTGGGTTTATATCAGGTTAGTTTAAAAGGCGATTCTGATTTTAAAGTGACCAAAATGCGCGATGCGATGTTCAAGGACAAAACGAAGTATAATAGCATTCAGACTATTTTATCAATTTATGAATCTAATGATAAAACAATTTGGATAGGAACTGATGGCGAAGGATTATTTAATTATAATAAAAAAGATAAGACATTTTCGAACTTTAATAATTTTCCGGGTTTTAAAGAAAAATCTGTTCGTGCGATAATTGCTGATAACAATGGCTCTTTATGGATAAGCGGTGGATCTGGATTAACAAAACTGGATTTTAAAAATAAAAAAAGTACCAATTTTACTAAAGATGATGGTCTTGTCGATAATGATTTCAACAATAATGCTGTCTTCAAGGATGGAAATGGAGAACTGTATTTTGGTAGTTATGAAGGAGTAAATTATTTTAATCCTAACGAAATTAAAAAAACAGAAAAAGCTCCAAAATTGTATTTCAGCGATTTTAAATTATTCAATAAATCGGTAAAACCCAATGAAGATTCTTCGCCCTTAACCAAAGTAATTGCTCAGACTAAAGAAATTATTCTCAACTATACACAATCTGTTTTTACGATCGAATATGTGGGAATCAATTATAATTATTCTAAGAAAAATCAATATGCTTATTATCTCCAAGGTTTTGAAAAAGATTGGAATTATGTGGGAAATAACAGAA
This sequence comes from uncultured Flavobacterium sp., assembly GCF_951805225.1. Taxonomy (NCBI): domain Bacteria; kingdom Pseudomonadati; phylum Bacteroidota; class Flavobacteriia; order Flavobacteriales; family Flavobacteriaceae; genus Flavobacterium; species uncultured Flavobacterium sp. The sequence goes on from NZ_OX638201.1 coordinate 2,506,713, forward strand.
CGGCAACTTATACCAATCTAGCGCCGGGTGATTATGTTTTTAAAGTAAAATCGGCAAATGCAGATGGTTCCTGGAGCAATAATCCATTAGAATTAAAAATAAAAATTCTGCCTCCGTGGTGGAAAACTTTTTGGGCTTATTTATTATACACTTCTATTTTAGTTTTCCTGATTATATACCTTAATAAAATTTATCAAAATCGCTTTAAAGCCAAACAAGCTATACTTTTAGAAAAAGAAAAAAACATTCAGTCTGAGAAATTGAACAATAAGAAGTTGCAGTTCTTCACTAATATTTCGCATGAATTCAGAACTCCGTTAACACTGATTATAAATCCGTTGGAAGATATTTTAAGAAGTAAAAATCTATCTCCTGAAATACATAATAAATTAAAAATTGTACACAAAAGTTCCGATAGACTTTCGAGACTTATCAATGAGCTTATGGATTTTAATAAATTAGAGTTTAATAAAATTTCGCTTCAGGCCAAAAAAATTGAAGTTGTAGCATTTACACAAGGAATTATAGGTTATTTTGATGAGGAAGCTTCTGCCCGAAATATTACTATTAATTTTGAGTCTGCATTTGACGATCTTGAAGACTGGCTAGATCCTAAAATGCTGGAAAAAATACTGTTTAATATTATTTCAAATGCATTTAAATTTACTCCGGATAATGGCTCTATTACCATTTCTATAGCTAAATCAGATATAGATAATTCACTTTTAATTAATGGTGATCGGGTTCCTTCGTTTTCAATAACAATTACTGATACTGGTTCCGGAATTCACAAAAAAGATCTCAAAAGAATCTTTGACAGGTTTTATCAGGTCAATAATGTCAATAAGGATTATTATGGAAGTACGGGAATTGGTTTAGAGGTTGTAAAAGAATTTGTTGAGCTACATAAAGGACGAATTGATGTTGAAAGTCAGGTTGGAGAAGGCACAAAATTTACGGTAACTTTTCCTTTAGGTAAATCTTTGTATAAGAAAAGTGAAATAATTGACGAGGTTTTTAAAACAGAAAAAGCTAAAAACAAATTTCTGACTGAAACTGTTAATCATTCGGCTGATGAGGATGATGAAACGGATCAAACTGTTGAAATTGATGTTGTCGAAACTACGAAACCATATACTGTTTTAATTGTTGAAGATAATCCTGAATTAAGAAATTATCTCAAACATGAATTAAGCAAATTATATAAGGTTATTGCCACCGAAAATGGTCAGAAAGGTTATGAACTTGCGGTTCAGAAATTACCGGATTTGATAATTACAGACGTTATTATGCCCGTTATGGACGGTTTACAATTGTGCAAAAACATAAAAGGTGATTTAAAAACAAGTCATATTCCTTTGTTAATGCTTTCGGCAAAAGCCATGGTAAAAGACCGATTAGAAGGTATCGATTCCGGCGCTGATATGTATTTGAGTAAACCATTTGAGTTAGATATTTTAAAATCAAGTTTGGCGCAGCTTATTACAAGCAGACAAATTATGTTTAAGAAGTTTTATAGCGGAATCACTAAAGATGGCAAGGAAAAAACAACTTCGCTCGATAATGAGTTTATTCAAAAGATTCTGCATTTTATCAACGAAAACATTAGTGAACCTGAATTGACTGTTGAACTTTTATCTTCTAAAATTTTCCTTAGCAGAAGTCAGTTGTATCGAAAAATAAAAACTTTAACTGGCGTTTCGGTTAATGAGTTTATCCGAAATGTACGTTTAGAAAAAGCAAAACAACTGATCGAAAAAGGAAATAATAATATCAACGAAATAAGCTATAAAGTAGGTTTTACTTCTCCCTCCTATTTTTCTAAATGCTACAAAATTAAATACGGATATTTGCCTACACAAGAAAAAGAACAAGGCAATAAACGTTAAAATATATCCCATTAAATACAGAATACAATTTAAAAAAGAGCTTCGATACTAAAATCGGAGCTCTTTTTTTTGTAAGTCAATTTTTTCAAAAAGTATTCTTACTGTTTTCAAACAAAAATTAAGATATAGAAAATATTATTTCCTTTTTTTAGACAAACAATACTTTTTGCGCCATTTTTATAGCAATACTTCAGTATCTGTTTTTATGTCTCAATTGTCTCTTTTTAGCAATAATAACGTTTTCGCTTCTTTTTTTGCATCATTTGTTGCACAATATGCTTCATCTGTTCTACAATAGGACACCTCTAGATTTTACTTTCGTTAAGAAATATTTAAGAAAATTTTCTCTTCTCATCATTCCAATTTTGGATATGCAAAAAGAGGCTTCTATTGAATATTTTACAATAAAAACTAAACTAACTTAATCGACCAATTTTTATGCAGAAAAGAACATTAAAAAAACTATTGTGTTTAGCAGTGTTAATGTGGGGAAATTTTTTCTTTGCCCAAACTGTTAAAGGAAAAGTAACATCAGGAGGACTCGGTTTACCCGGTGTTGGTGTAATAGTACAAGGAACAAAAAATGCAACAACCACCGATTTTGACGGAGGTTTTATCTTAAACAATGTAGATCCAAAAAGTACATTGATCTTTAGTTATATCGGTTACAAAAATGTGATCTTGCCAGCTGACACAAAATCAGTAATGAAGGTCAATATGGTTAATGACCTTGAGAAATTAAATGAAGTTGTCGTGATTGGTTACGGAACTTCTAAACGAAAAGATGTAAATGGTGCAATTTCGTCGATCAAAGCTTCTGAGATTCAGGATAAGCCTTTTACTTCTATCGATCAGGCTCTTGTGGGTAAAGCTGCGGGTGTAAATGTGACTCAAAACTCGGGTACACCTGGAGGAGGAATTTCGGTTCAAATCAGGGGAATTACTTCTATTAACGGTAATGAACCTTTGTATGTAATTGACGGAACTCCGGTTTTTGCGGATAAAAACAACGATTCATTTTCATTTAGTGCTTTAGGCGGAGGAAACGGACAAACTAAGAATTCGGCTTTGTCTGGATTGAATATTTCAGATATCGAAACTATTGATATTCTAAAAGATGCTTCATCAACTGCAATATATGGTGCAAATGGTGCAAATGGTGTTGTTTTGATTACGACTAAAAAAGGAAAAAAAGGAAAATCGACTTTCTCCTATGAAACGTATATGGGAACTCAGCAAGTGACAAATTCAGTTGATGTTTTGAACTTGCCACAATATGCTGCTTATCAGGCTAAAATTTTCAAAATGAATGGTGAACCAATTCCGTATCAATATCAAAAACCTGATTTATTAGGAAATGGAACAAACTGGCAGGACGAACTTTTTAGAACTGCTACGATGTACAATCATCAAATATCATTTTCAGGTGAAAAAGAAGGAACAAGATATTATACTTCTTTGAATTATTTTGATCAGGAAGGTATTGTTCTAAATTCAGATTTCAACAGAATGTCGATGCGATTAAATATCGATTCAACTGTAAAATCATGGTTGAAAATTGGTAACAATATGTCGATCAGTAAATCATCTCAACAAGTGGTTAGAAACGATGACAGAGGTGGTTTAGTAATGAATACTTTAAGACAATCTCCAGAATTACCTGTAAGATATGCTGATGGTTCATTTGCAGGTCCAACAAGTGGTTTAGGTTCTTCGGCAAATGAGGCGACGAATCCAATTGCTTTATCAGAATACAATAACGCAAAAACGGATCGATACAAAATCAACGGAAATGTATTTGCTGATTTCACGCTTATCAAAGGTTTGGTTTTTAGAACTGAATTGGGATATGATTTAAACTTTGCAAAAAGCAGCTCTTTTGCTCCTAAATATACTTTAGGAAATGTGTCTGAGCTTTTAAACAAATCATTCAAACAGCAAGATCAAAGCTTTTATTGGAGTTTAAAAAATTATTTGACTTATAATAAAACTTTCAACGAGAAACACAATTTCACCTTTTTACTTGGTCAGGAAGCGCAAGAAAGTCAATACGAATATTTGAGCGGTTACAGATCGGGTGAATTCTTAAGCAAAGATTTTACCAACTTAAATATTGGTGATATTGATACTGCGGTTAACGGAAATGGTTCTGGAAGATGGTCTATGACTTCTTATATTTCGAGATTAAATTATAGTTTTTCTGATCGTTACTCTTTTTCGGCTTCTTTAAGAGCAGATGCTTCTTCAAACTTTGGACCTAATAATAAATGGGGTTATTTCCCATCATTTGCTGCAGGTTGGACTGTTAGTAACGAAAAGTTTTTTGAGCCTTTATCTTCTACAGTAAATTATTTAAAATTTAGAGCTGGTTACGGTTCGGTTGGAAATCAAAATATTCCGGCAAATAGATACCAAACGATTCTTTCGTTGACTGCATCTCCATTTGGAGGCGTATCTCCAACTATTGACAACTTGGGTAATCCAAATATTAAATGGGAATCTCTTAAGTCTTTTGATGTTGGTTTTGAATTAGGAATGCTTAATAACAGAGTAAAATTAGACTTTGATTATTATGTTAAACATTCTTCTAATTTCCTGACGAAACAAATCAATGATGAGTCGAATCAAAGTGCCCTTAATTATTATTTGAATACGGGCGAAATTGAAACTAAAGGAATCGAACTTACTTTGAATACCAGAAATATTGTTACTGAAAATTTTACATGGGATAGTACTGTTATTTTTTCAAAATACAATAATGAACTAACAAGTTTTCAAGGTGCAGGTAAATCTTTATTAGGAAAAGTACAATTTGACTTATATAACGTAACCAGAACTACAGAAGGTCAACCAGTTGGACAATTCTACGGATATGTTACAGACGGATTATTTAAAAATGCTGCAGAATTAGCTGCCGGACCAATTCAGGAAACTGGAACAGGAATTGGAGATATTCGTTTTAAAGATCTTAATGGCGACGGAAAAATTGATGCTAAAGATCAAAAAGCTATAGGAAGTGCAATTCCGGATTTTACTTATTCATTTACTAATAATTTTAAGTATAAAAACCTTAGTTTATCTGTTGTTTTAACCGGAAGTGAAGGCAACGAAATCTACAATTTTACACGTCATTATACTGATGGTATTTATCCAGGATTTGGAGATCGATTTGCAAACGTGAGTACAAGGGCTATAAATGCTTTTGAACCGGGAGTAAACGAAAACACAAATGAACCAAGAATTACACTAAATGATCCTAATGGAAATGGTAGAATCTCGAATAGATTTGTCGAAGATGGTTCTTATCTAAGAATTCAGAATGTTTCTTTGAGCTACGATTTACCAAGCCAAATATTCAAAAATTCTATTATATCTAAAGTTAGATTGTATGTCAATGTGCAAAACTTATATACATGGACAAAATACTCTGGTTTTGATCCTGCTTTAGGAAATTTAGATCAAAATATAACACTTAGCGGTATTGATCTGGGACGTTATCCAGTGCCAAGAACTACTTCTATGGGTTTAAATTTAGAATTCTAAAATTGATAAAAAACACAATTAACTTAATGATTCATAGTCATTAAAATAAAAAATAATAGTCATGAAAAAACTTTTTAAACTTTTTATGATGGGAATGCTAATACCATTGCTGTCTTTGTTTTCCTGTTCTGATGATTTTTTGGATGCACCATCTGAAAATCAATTAACGCCGGGCGATTTACCGGAAGGAGTTACCGCTTTTGACGGAATTGCTGAGAGTTTGTATTTTAAGCCTTGGTTTACTTTTAATGATAAATTCCTAATTGCTGTTGGCGATATGTATGCCGGAAACGCTTTTACATTTGATGGTGCTTATGCGCAATTTAAAGATGCTCAGGTAACGTCACAAAACCCAATCCTGACAGAAGGATATACTTCTTTGTTTTCGGTTATCGATCAATCTAATAATTTAATGAGTTTAGTCGAAGCAAGAAAGAGCGAATTGCCTGAAGCATCTTATAAAAATGCCATTGCAATTTCAAGATTTATGAGAGCCAATGCCTATTTTTATTTGGTAAGAACTTTTGGAGCTGTGCCTATTATTAACAAAGCTGGAACGGCAGCTCAGCCAAAAAGAAACCTTGTTACTGATGTTTACAAATTCATAAAACAAGATTTGGAATATGCTATCGAAAATTTGCCTGCAACTTCAGTAAAAAAAGGATATGTTACCAAATTTGCAGCAATGGGAATTCTTGCAAAAGTACATTTAACGTTAAACGAATATGGAGAATGTGCTGCTTTAACTCAGAAAATTATCGGAAATCAATATATTTTGATTCAAGATTATGGAAATTTATTTAGCAGTCCAGAGAATAACAATAGTGCAGAAAGTATGTTTGCCCTGCAATGGAAAGCAATTGCTACTGAATGGGGAACTCAGAATACAAATCAGGCTTATATAGTTCCCGGAGGTACAGGAATAACTGGCGGTGGAGACGGTTGGGGAGTTTACCTGCCTTCTATTTCATTGCAAAGTGGCTTTGAGCCAAATGATACCAGAAAAAAGAGCACAATCATGACAGATGGTGACTTTTATCCTGAATTATTAAAAAATCAAGGTGGTTTCAGATATAAAAAAATATACTCTTCGACTTCTGCTAATTTCAGAAAGTATATTGTAGGTTCTGCTGCCGAAAGAAACGATGTGTTTTTTATGAGAACTTCACAAAACACAATTATACTTAGGTATTCTGATGTTTTACTTATGAATTCTGAAGCGATTTTAGCTGGAGCGGGTTCTACAACTTCTGCAGCAGCTTTAAGTTCTTTCAATGAAGTAAGAGCAAGAGCCGGATTACCAGCCAAAACGGTACTTACAAGAAATGATTTATTTAACGAAAGAAGAATCGAATTTGCACTTGAAGGACAATATTTCTTCGATTTAAAACGTCGTGGTCTGGCTGAAGCAACAGCAATTCTTTCGCAACAAGAAGTAGGTTTTTATTCTGATGATGCCAGAACCGAATTGGTTTCTGTTAAGATCACTCCGGGAAGCAACTATTTTGAACTGCCGTTACCGCAAACTGCTATTGATACTAATCCATCATTATTAGAGCCGCCGGTTCCTTTTAACTTTAACTAACTTTTACTATGATTAAGAAAATAACACATAGAATTATAATTCTTCTGGCATTTGTTTCCTTTACAGCTTGCCAAAATGATGATTCAACTACTGCAAATATAGATGCAATGGTTGCTGAACCCGGAGATCTATTGAATCAGGCTTTTCCATTAAATAAAGTCAGAGTTGAAGGCGAAGGTTTAAAGGGATTAAAGAAAATTACGCTGGACAACAAAATTGATATCAGTTTCAATCCAAATTACAATTCAGATAAAGCGTTTATTTTTACTATTCCTTTTGATGAAAAACTAGGAAGTAGATTTGGAGTACAGCCAATTACGTTTATAACAGCTTCAGGATCTGTAACTAAAAATATTGAAATTTTACAGCCTGTTCCAACTATTACAAAGACAATTCCTGCTGTTGCAACTCCGGGATTTCCGTTAGAGATTGAAGGAACCTGGTTTTACAATATTTCTTCGATCACTTTAGGAGGAAAAACATTAAGTTATACGCTAAAATCGTCTTCTTCAATTATCATCGGTTTACCTTCAAATGCAGTTTCAGGATCTGAACTTGTGGTAACTACTCCGGGAGGTTCTGCAAAAAAAACAATCAATTTTGCAACTGTTGTTCTTGTGTCTGATTTTGACGGAAACGGTAGCAGACGCGATTGGACTGCTTATGGCGATATCGATAGTTTTAACGCAAGTACTACAGGCGGACCATCAGGCAATTATGCAACATTAGTATGGGCAGGTTCAACTTCAAATGGTTACAACGGAAGCAGCGCCGGCGGTGGAGCCAGTTTCTTAAACGCTTCTAATAATGATGCTTCAAAAACATTTATAGATATTGATGTAAGTGCGAATGTTGTGGGTGCTCAGTTTGCGATTCAATTGAATACTATTGATGGTGTAAACTACGGTTATAATTTTAAAGTAACTGATGTAAATTGGATGACAAAGACCATATTATTAAGTGATTTTAAAGATAATTACGGTTTTGGTTCGAATACAGCTGCAACATTAGATCCTTCTAAAATTAATGAAATTAAGATTGGAGTTGCTCAGGGAGATTCACCAAATCCGAGTGCAATAAAATACGATAATATTAAAATTCGCTACCAATAATTAACGGTTTTGAATTTCATTTTTTAAACTAAAAAAGAGGTTGTAATCAAAAAGCAACCTCTTTTACAACTAAAAAAACAGAATCTATAAATAAGAATATTCACAATTACAAAAGGGTATTCTATAATAAAAAACAGTATGAAAATTAAATTTTTACTAATGCTGACTGGTCTTTTCTTCTTTTTGAATTCTTGTTCAAAAGATGATAATATAGCGGCTAATGGCTTAGAAACGCCTGTTGCAAACGCACCAAAAGACGTGAACGATACCGGTTTTAGAGCAAAATGGATGTACGTTTCCCATGCAAAAAGCTATCTTCTGGATGTTTCAACCAACGAGAATTTCTCCACTTTTGTCCCAAATTACAATGCAAAAGAAATTACTGATTTAAACGAAGTTGTCATTGGTTTAACTGGAGGTACACAATATTATTACCGAGTTAGAGCAAAAAATGAGACAGAAACTTCGGGTTATTCAAATATTATTAGTGTTGTTACAACAGGTTCGAGCAACATTCCTGAAGATCCTACATTCTTAAAAGTAAAAGCAAATAAATTGGCACATCCATTTTTTATAGGTATGGCAATAAAAGCTTCACAATTAACTACAGGAAGTCCTTATGATGTTATTTTGAAAAATGAGTTTAGCAGTATTTCTGCTGAATACGAAATGAAAATGGATCAAATTTCTACTGCAAGTGGTGTTTACAATTGGACTGTAGCGGATAAAATTGTCGCTTACGGAAACTCTAACGGAATCAATGTTCACGGTCATGCTTTGGTATGGCATAATTCAGTCCCACAATGGTTAAAAGATTTTTCTGGTACTGATGCTGAATTTGCTGCAGAAGTAAAAAAATACATTACAGATGTGGTTACGCATTATGCCGGAAAAGTAAAATCATGGGATGTAGTTAATGAAGCTGTAGATGATAATGGCACTTCTATGAGAAATACTATTTTTCTTAAACGAATGGGTGCTAATTATGTAAAAGATTGTTTTCAATGGGCACGAAATGCAGCAATTGCAGCTGGTGACAACTCTTTATTATTATTTTATAATGATTATGCAACGTCAACAAATCTTGCAAAACAAGACAAAGTTTATAGCATTATAGATGATTTAAAAACAAGCAATCTTATTGATGGTATTGGTTTTCAAATGCATAATAATTATTTAAATCCAACAAAAGCTCAAATCGAAACTGATATTAATAAAGCTGTAGCTAAAGGTCTAAAAATTCATGTTTCGGAATTGGATATACAAGTGAATCAGTCTAATGACATTTCAACTTTTACAAATGAAAGAAGACTGGCTCAAAAAGAAAAATACAAAGAAATTGTGAAACTCTATAATGGACTTCCGGCAGCAAATAAATATGCCTTAACCGTTTGGGGAATGAAAGATAATGAATCCTGGATTCCGTTTAGTACGGAACTTAACCACCCAGGAAATGACTGGCCTTTATTGTACGATTCAAATTTTGCAATTAAAAGCTCTCATACAGGCTTTCTTGAAGGTCTAGATTAATTTTTTTTAAAACTATAATACTTTACTTCAACTATTAATAAACCAAAAAATTAAATTATGAAAAAATTAAATTTGCTAGCATTAACAGTGACATGTGTATTAAGTTTAGGATTTGCATCCTGTGCAGAAGACGTAAGTCCAACTGCAAAAGACCAATCAGCAAGTGCGAGTACAAAAACCAGTACAAGCAAAGTAGCCGGCGCGCCATGGGTCAAACAATTTGAAGATACATTTGATGTAGGTTCAAGTCTGTCACAATGGACAAAGGAGCAACGTGCAGATTATAATTCCTGGTATTGCGACTATGCCAGTTCAGTGCCTACAACACAATGGAGAGACGGAAAACAATGTTTGGAAATCAAGACGACAAAATTGAGCACGTACAAATATCAATCCGGGTTTATTTCTTCTAATTATCAATATAAGCCTGAAAACAATACCGAGTATATGCTTTCTGCCAATATTAAATTAGTAGCGATGGATGGCGGAACTTATAAGTCTTTCAAGGATACTTATGGTGCGTGGCCTGCTTTCTGGTCTGTGCAGCAAAATGGCTGGCCAACAAAAGGAGAAATAGATATTATGGAAGGTTATTCTTTTGCCCCAAATGCAAGCCGTTTTACCTCAAATCTTTTTTATGGAACTTCTACCGGAGCAAACCAATTAGGAAATTCTGCTGAAAGAAACTATCCTGGTAATTTTGATGTAAACGGAAATAGCGGATGGCATTTGTACGAGTCTTATTGGAAAATGAAAAACAATGTCGTAACAGTTACTATAATGGTAGATAATGTAACAGTTGCAACATATACAAATGGTAGTGTAGGCAATCTTAACTTAAATAATTTTGGACCGCACTCGATTATATTTAATCTGAATGTTGGATCAAAAGATTCTAATTTTATTGACCCTAATAAAATCAACTTATTTTCGACTGTAATGATGTGGGTAGATGATGTAACGGTTTACAAAAGACCAATCTGATTTATGTTATAATTACTTTAAATAATAATAACACAGAATATACAAGTTTTAATTAAGTTTTGAATCCTGTTCTTTTCACTAAAGGTCCTAATGAAAATTAGGACTTTTTTTATGCACTAAATTTCGAGATTTAAAATGAATTCGAGATCAGAGGATCAATACAAAACTGTGAAATAGAAAAATTTAATTATAAATATTAGTTAAACTAAAAGAAAAAATAATCCATAATAAGCTAATAATCGTAAATTAAATAAAAGCAGTTATCATGGAAACATCAGCAACTTTTTCTAATATGATACTAAACAAACTTGCCAGCAGTTACTGTAGTTTATGGACCTTGGCAGAACTGACTGATTGTATCATATCAGATTCAAACATGGCAGAGATATACTGGGAACAAATCTCTCTTCAAAGGATAAATCAGGCAAAAATATTAGAGGTCTTAATACAGTTGGAATTTGAGGGTAATGTATTTTTAAATCCTATTACAGACGAAAGTTCTATAACTATAAAAGGTCTGCTAAAAATAAATAATAAAATTCTTTTAAATTAATCTCTTCTTTTATTTTGAAATTAAGGGTAATCAGTTTTGTTAAATTTTAAAAGTATAATTCCGAGGATTTTCTCAAAATATACTTTTAAAATTTAAAGAGCTATCCGGCAAAATAGCTCTTTTAGTCTACAAATTTTATTACTAATTCAAATTTCAAAAAAGAATGTTTTTTTATTCCCCCGAGACTATTAAAATTAAAATAAAGAATTGCCGTTCTTAAAAGATTAAAATATTAACGTTATGCTTTTTTATCGGTTTTAGGCTGCATCACTACTTCTACTTTATCAGCTTTTGGCAATACTTCGCCTGCGTATTTTTTAATGTCTTTTATCGAAATACTTTTTATTAATTTCTCATATTCAGTACTGCTTACAAACTTGTCATTGGTTTTTAGCTGATCGACAATAATGCTCATCCAATACGTATTTGACTTAATATTTTGCTGATTGCTTTTTATTAAATCTTGTTTTATATCTGATAAATCTTTTTCCGAAACATCATTTTTTACAATGTTATCCAATTCATCATATACGATTTGAAGTAGTTTGTTGTCTTTTTCAGGATTACAGTCAAAACTTACGCTAAGAGAAAAAACAGGCGTTGGATTTTTAGACAAAGAACTCTGCGTTTGAACACCATAACTTCCGCCTTCGTCTTCTCTGATTTTATCTAAATATCTTTTGTCTAATAATTGAGAAAGCATATATGCCATAATCTGGTTTTTCTCAGAAAAGGCAGTATTTCTGTTTTCAAGATGTACATAAATACTAGTTTTAGGAACGCTCATTTCTCTGATTAGTTTTTCTTTTGCAAATCCTTTTGCCATTCCTGTTTTATGATCTGTAAATTTTTCCTGAGTTTGATTTCCTGCTAAGTTTCCTAGAAATTTATTAATGTTTTCCAAGTCACTTTCTGCAACGTTTCCAACAAAAACAAATGTAAAATCAGACGCATTTGAGAAACGTTCTTTATAGATTTTAGAAGCATCATCAAATTTTAATTCGGCAAGATTTTCTTTGCTCAAAAGAAATGTTCGCTTGCTGTGATTACTGTCTAATAAAGCAATCGTATCACCAAATATTTTATTATTGTTTTCATTTACATTTTCAAGCGTATTGCTATAATAATCAATAATTCGTTTGTATGCCTGAGTTTCAAATCTTGGATTTTTAAAATATAAATACGTTAATTCTAAAAGTGTTTCCAAATCTTTTTTAACGGCGCTTCCGCTAAAACCTTCGTAATGTTCACCAATAAACGGACTCACTTTTACTGTTTTTCCTGAAAGCTGTTTTTGCAAATCGGTAACTTTAAAATCTCCTAATCCTGAATTTTTAGCCAAAACAGTTGCGATTTGTGATGATGCTAAATCTTTTTCAGACAACAAAGAAGTTCCGCCCTGACTGAAAGCAGAAAAAAGAATTTGATCCTGAGACAACGTTGTTGGGTAAATAATTACTTTGGCTCCGTTTTGTAAAACATATCCTTTTGCTTCCTTAATGCCTTTTATTTCAAACTTTTTAGCAATTGGTTTTACTGAAAGTTTATCTGTAACTAAATCTGCATTTGCAACTGTTTCTGTGTAAGGTTCTAGTTTTTGCGCTTTTATTTTTTGAATTGCAGTTGTATAATCAGCTTCTGTTGGATAAGTAACATTATCTTTTTCAGGACCTGAAACCGTCAAAATCTGATTTTTTTCTGTTGGAAGTCCACGGAATACTGTATTAATTTGATTTACATCAAGTTTAGCCAAAGTCGCGTTCACAAATGCAACCTCATCTTCTAAACTCATAACCGGAGAAGCTTCCAGAAAATAACTCTGCAATTGCGAAGCCCAATTTTCGTTACCAATTTTATCTTTATTTTTTAATTGATTTTCATAACTGTTACGCATATTTTCTTTTACACGGTCGAGTTCTTCTTTTGTAAAACCATTTTGAATTGCACGTTCATATTCCGTATAAGCTTGCTGAAAAGCTTCTAATAATCTTCCGTTTTTAGGATTAACGCTTAAGGTAAATAAAGTCGTTAATCGTGTTAAACCCGAAAGACTTAAACCAGCTCCAAGCAAAGCGGTTTCATTGTTTACGGTATATTCTCTAAAACGATTATTCATCATTTGCAAAGCCAATTGCTCTGCAATACTATTTTCAAACGTAGCAATATCCTGAACAGCAGGTTTATTCTTTTTAAAGTTTAATGAAATCGAAGTTTGCTGCGCTTCTTTATCTACAGCCAGTTTATACAACAGTTTATCATTATCAGGAATCGATTCGTAAGTACGTTCTGCAGAATTTGACGGCATAGGAATTGAACCCATTATTTTCTTGATCTGCTGTTCCATTTTTATCGGATCAATATCACCAACAACAATTACAGCCTGATGATTTGGCAAATACCATTTTTTATAATAATCTCTAAGTTGCTTGTATTTGAAATTTTCAATCAAATCCATATCGCCTAAAACATCTCTTTTTCCGTATTTTGAACCGTTGTATAATACCGGTTCTAATTGCGATCCTATTCTTAAATCAGCATTTCTTCTTGTACGCCATTCTTCGTGAATCACGCCTCTTTCTGCATCAATTTCGGCATCTTTTAAGGATAAAAACCCCGACCAATCGTGCAAAACATACAAACAAGAATCTAATAAAACCGAATTTTTTACCGGTACATTACTTAGATTATAAACCGTTTCGTCATGCGCTGTGTAAGCATTAATATCACGACCAAAAGTTACTCCGTGTTTTGCCAGCATATTAATTATGCCTTTTCCTTTAAAATGTTCTGTACCATTAAAAGCCATATGTTCCAGAAAATGCGCCAGTCCGTTTTGATTGTCTTCTTCTAAAATAGCGCCTACATTCTGAACAAAATAAAAATCGGCTCTTTCTTTTGGCCATTCGTTATGCAAAATAAAATACTGCATTCCGTTGCTTAATGTTCCGTGTACAACGTCTTTCCGTAGTGGAATTGTGGTTTTAAACTGCGCTGAAACCTGGGTTAAACCCAAGATCATAAAATGCGCTAAAAATATTCTTACTTTCATTTGATTGTTATTTAATGTTCTTTTTTTGATTGTTTTTTTTGAATTATCTTTTGTAAATGGTATGCGAAGTTCTTGCTAGCTATTTGAACGCGGATTGAACGGATTCGCTTTGCGAAGACGCGGATTAAAACGGATTTTTAATTAATTATCTTATAAAAAATCTGCGTGTATCAGCGTTTTCGTGATAGCGGATCAGTAAAATCTTCGAATTATTTACTGGTCAATTCAACGCGGATTGCACAGATTCGCTTTGCGAAGACGCGGATTAAAACGGATTTTTAATTAATTATCTTATAAAAAAATCTGCGTTTATCAGCGTTTTCGCTATAGCGAATCCGTTTAATCTGCGTATAATTTTAATATCAATGTTTTACATCCAGCTCGGGCGATCTGCGCCTTTTAAGTAGTAATCAAAATACTGTTGCATTTTGGTTGTCCAGTCTTTTTTGTTTCCGGCATCTTCCAGAGTATGCCCTTCTTTTTTGTAGTTTACCAACCATGCCGGTTTTCCTAAACGACGAAGTGCAAAAAACAAGGATTGTCCTTCCTGATAAGGAACCGCGCGATCATTATCATTGTGAAAAATAAGAATTGGTGTTTTTATATTCTTAGCCGAGAAAAGTGGCGAATTCTTAATATATCCATCCAGATTGTCATGCAAAGAACTTCCCATACGGTATTGATCGGCTTCATATTTGAACATTGTTGAAATACCATTTGATCGCATAACAGGATAATTTGCCGTAAAATTGCTTACGCCTGAACCTACAATCGCACAACTGAAAACATCTGTTTGTGTCGTTAAGAAAGAAGTTTCATAACCGCCAAAACTATGTCCCTGAATTCCAATTTTTCCTTTTTCTGTAATGCCGCTTGCGATTAAATATTCAACTCCGCTAACTACATCATTGTAAACGCTGTTTCCCGGTGAGCCATAAACGTAATGCACGTCTGGCTGAAAAACAATATAACCTTTGCTTACATAAGTTGGAATATTGATGTTTGAAGTACTAACTTCCGGTAAGTGATGGACATTAAATTCTTCAGTATGTTTTTCATAAAAATGAACAATTACCGGATATGTTTTTTTGCTGTCATAATTTTCAGGAAGGTATAAATTTCCCTGATTTTGTTTTCCGTTAAAATCTTTCCACGTAATTAATTTGGAAGTTCCCCAAGCATATTCTTTTTGTTGCGGATTCACATCGGTAATTTTCTGTTGTGCTCCAAAAGCTGAAGTTGCCCACCATAAATCAGGAAATATAGTATAGCTTTCTTTTGTAAAAAGTACAGTTGAATTGTCTCCTGACGTTGCTTCTATTTTGGTATTATAATTCGCATCAGCAAATACTTTTGTGATTGTATTATTGGCAAATTTATAAACACCTTTAGATTTATGAACGTTATCAAAACCAATTAAATTAAATGATTTTTTCTGATCTAAATCTCCAATATAGCCACTTTCGCTATAGCGTAATTCTACATTATTTTTTCTGCCGTAACCCTGAGTTATAGAATATGGTGCTTTTTTATTGGTAAGGTCAATTGCCCACATATCAAACTGATCGTAAATTACTAAAGTGTTTCCGTTGTTTAGCCAACCTGCAATTCCATAAGCTGTTACAAGCGATGCCATATCAACATTTTCATCAAATATTGGAAAAGCAATTTGTGAACTAATATTTTTAAATTGTAATGTATTTGGGTCAAAAACGGTCCATGCTTTTTGTTTTTCGTCGTACATAACTGCGAAAGTTCCCTGAGGATTCCACGATACACTTCCAAAAACTCCTGAAAGTACTTTAGTAGATTTTCCTGTTTGAGCATCAATCCAAAAAATATCATTACGCTCATTAAATGTCCAGTCAACTTCAACTGTATATGGCTTTTTATCCATTCCGAAAAACCCTTTAAAATTGCCTGATTCAGGAATAGCTAACTGATCAAATTCTCCTGTTGAAGCTGCTTTTATGACTTTTTTATTTTTAATATCATAAAGAAATTTTTGTTCGCTTGGCAACGTTTTGGTATTTCTCAGCAATTCTTGTCTGCGCTCCATTGTTCCTTGCATTGATTTCCAAACTTCAATTTCTGATCTTGGAATCTGTGTATTTTCAGGACGCTGATTGGAGTTTACCTGCAACTGAATAATGGTACTATTCTCGTTTAATCCGTAAGCTGATTTTGAAATCGAAAATGCAGGATCGTTTAACGTAATATCATCATAATTGAATAAAGAATTTACTGAATTGGTATTCATATTAAAATAATAGACCAAATTAAAATCAGCGCTATTATTGCCTTTTAAGGTAAAAGTTCCGCCATTTTCATTTGAATTTAATTGAAAATCACCAAAATCTGCTGCTTTTCCGCTATAGATTGTTTCTTGTTTTCCTCTTGGAATTCCATGTTTCAGATATACTTTATCATCTTCTATCTGAACGTAAACAATCGCTTTATTGTTTTTGATAAAACGAGATCCTTTTATGTTTTTAATTGATAAACTGTCATTAGTTTCAAGATTATAACAAACTAAACGCTGTAGAAAAAAATTGCCTTTTGAAGCCTCGGGACGTGTGTAATATAAAAAATCTGTTCCTTCAAGTGCGTTTGTATAATGTGGGCTTTTCCAAAGTTTCTTGACACCTGATTTTAGGTTTTGCAAAAAAGTGCTGTCATTTACACTGTATTGAATCCAGTCTTTTTTTCCGATAAACTTCAAATCATTAACATTATTCAAGACCAAACGTTTCCCTTTTGGCGCTTCCTGAATAATAAACTGATTTGTGTTTTCTTTGTTCTCATCCTGAAAAACGGTGCTGTACGAGATCCATTTACCATTATAAGATAAGGCTTTGCTTCCTACTCTCTTCCATTGATCGTAGGTAGCTTGGTCAAGAGCTTTTTTCTGTGCCGATAAACTATGTACACTCAAAACGAGTGTACACAGTAAAAGTATTTTTTTCATATTGATTAAATTTTCAAAGGAAATTATTCTTTTTTCAAAGCATTAATTACATTGGTAAGTTCATCTACAAGCTGACCCGGATTTCCTGAATATCCTTCAGATGTAAAACGGATTTCTCCATTTTTGATAACGACTTTTCTCGGAATTCCACTTGATTTAAAGATCGCTGCATATTTAGAAAATGATGCATTATTAGTTCCGCCGCCTTTTTTTACAAGATCAAAAAGTGTCGTTATTGTTAAGCCTTTTTCTTTTAGATATGCCAAAGCTTCTTTTTTGTATCCTTCTTTGTTTTCTTGTGTACTGATAAAGTAAACTTCAACTTGTTTGTCTTCTTTAAAATTGTTTACCAATTGTTGCATCGCAGGAAACGCTTTTTTGCAAGGACCACACCAAGTTGCCCAAAAGTCGATTACGATAATTTTTCCGCTGTTTAAATTCAATTGTTTTGGTTTCCCGTCGGCAGTTAGAACATTAATTGCCGGAGCTTTTACAGGAGCCATCAAAGCAATTTTTTCTTCGGGATTATTTTCTTTTTTTAGTTTCTCTAAATAAGACGGGAAATCACTTTCTTTTTTTCCTTCTTTTAAATACTGCTCTTTTAATTTTGCCGTTGCTCCTTCTGACAATGCATTGGCTTTTGCCGCATTTTGCAAAACTTCTAAAGTTGGTTTATTCAATGCTTCTAAAGCGGCAATGTGAATGTCGTTGATACTTGCTTTTTCATAACGTTTTTGAGTTGGAAGCAATTCGAAACAATCCAAAACTTCTTTGTATTTCTTTAAAATGTTATACATACGAATCTGAATAACCATTTCATCATTCAACTGATTTTTTGCATTTTCAGTGGCTTGATTTGGCGACCAGTAAATTCCCTGCATGTATGACAAATCATTGATTTTTGCCTGCATTTCTTTGATCATTGGCACTGCCATAGTCTCAATTACTGTTGGTTCAACAGATTTTACATACAATGCTTTTGAGATATATTGGTGATAACAATCGTTTATTGAAGCAAAATTCATTGTTGGAATTAGTTTTAAAACTGCTGCATAATCTTTGGCATCAAAATAGTAACCAAACACCATTTTAGAAATATTATCATACAAATAATTCTGTGATTCAGGAACTTCTGAACTATACGGGAAATCAGCTAAAAATTGAAGAGCAGCTTTGTTTCTTTCGGCAGCATCAGCGATTGGGGCAATTTTCTGGAAAGTTTTCAAACGCATAAAAGCTCCTTTAGGAAATTGTTTTGTAATTACGGTTTCAAGAGAATCTCCTTTTACTTTATCATTCAAATCATACGCATATAAATTTTGAACTTTTATAAAAACTTCTTCCGGTAAACCGTTCATTTTTTTTGTAAAATCTCCCAGAAATCGGTGTCCTAATTCATTAAATTTTTCGGGTTTCTGAACCTTTAATATTTTAATATAAGTGTCAATAAATTTTGGAAAGTTGTTTCCGTTATCAGCTACTTCTTTTTTCAACCAATATTCTGAGGCGTCTCCTTCAATTGTAAAATCTTTAAAATATCCTGAAAATTGTCCATTGAAATCTTTGTTTCTAAAAGTTGCCCAAGCCAAATCTGCTCCGGGCATTTTTACTTTAGGTTCTTTAAAAACAACCAGCATATATCCGGTATCCTGACCTGTATCTGTCACTAAACCATTCTCGGTATTTCCGTAAAATTTGAAAGCTATGAAGGCACAACTTTTTGGAACTGTAAAATCTGCACTCCAAACAGCGCCATTTTTCTTCATTTTAACATCTTCAATCTCCCAGTTGTAATCATTAAATACATAAGCATAACCATTGATTTCATTGATGTTTTCAAGTGGTCCGCCTTTGGCATCATACGTCATATTTAGCGTTGAACCCGGAATGGGAATATCTGGCATTCCGGTTAATCTCAACTTAGTTTCCTGACTTGTAACTTGTAAGGTAAAGGCGCAAATTGCCAATACCAAAAATTTGATATTTATTTTTTTTAACATTTTGTTGTTTTTTTTATTTACCCAATTCCGGGTTTAAATCAATATAGTTTTGATTAATTGGAAATACATATCCGCGACTATTTGGTTCAAGCGTATAAGTCACCGTTTTAAAAACTCTGGTATATGTTTTTTGAAAAGCAGGATCTAAGTTTAATCTGCGCTGATCAAACCAACGGAATCCTCTGCCAATAAGTTCTTTTTGTCTTTCTGATAATGCCAGATTCAAAGCTTCTGCCTTTGTTGAAGCACTTAACTGATAAGTTGTACCTGTTTTGTAACGTTTTGCTCTTAAGATATTCAAATTGTCAATTGCCAATTGTGTTTGTCCTAATCTTGCATAACATTCGGCTGAAATTAAATACATTTCAGGAACAGATACTCCAACATTTACTCCGTTTGTATAACTGTATGCTGCGATTCCAAATCCTCGTCCGGCGTATGATGGAAAAAAATTAGTTCCTGGAATCGTGTAATAGTTGTAACGCAAATCATTGCTTTCAAAACTGTTTAGCAATTCTGTAGATAAAGGCGCTCCATTATAACTTGGCAATAACGTTTTTGAAAATATAACTTCAGGATTCTCGATCAAAACCGGATAACTATATCCTGAGGCAAATGTTTTTAAATCGTTTAAAGTATTTTGCATCGCCAATGTTTTTTTTGCATTATCCAGACTCAACTGATACGATCCCATATATAGATACGTTCTCGCCAATAAAGCATAAACTGCTCTTTTTGAAGGAAGTACATTAAACTCCGGATTATCCTGAATGTTATTTGCTAATGCATCTTTTAGGTCAGAAATAATCTGATCGTACACTTGTCCAACGGTACTTCTTTCAAGAGAAGAGAATAATTCCGGTTTTAATAATAGTGGAACTGCTTTTTCTGAATTGGCAGAAGTTGGATCAAATTGTGGTCCGTATGTATTTACCAATTGCAAGTAAGCAAATGCTCTGTGAACAAAAGCTTCAGCATAAATTTCTTTTTTCTGAGCTTCAGTTCCGTTTTGGCTTGACATTACACCATTTATGATCACATTGCTGTAATAAATAGCTTTATATAAACTATTCCAATCTGAATCAGCTTGTGAAGGATCATATATTCTTTCCTTCCAGCTGTAGCTGTTTCCCCAAATGTTTGAAACCTTACTTTCATAACTTGTCGGAAATTCTACATCGGCATCAGCCAAAAGATAAATTCCTCCTGAGGCACTTATTTCGGTGTAATTGTTTGCCAAACCTCTGTAATCAGAAGTATATTTTAAGATTCTGTTGTTCCCAACCGGTTCTACTTCAACATAATCTCTACAAGAGTTGAATAGAAATATTGGCAAGAATATATATAGTGTGAATTTTAGAAATTTCATAAGTCTATTTTTTAAAATTAAAAACTACAATTAAATTGTAAAGTATAATTACGTTGAGGCGCCAGTGTATTGTAGTTGTTATTAGACAAGTATTGCGGATCAATACCTAAATCATTTTTAACCCATAATAAACCTAAATTTCTCGCAGCAAAATTGAAACTTAATGACTTTATAAAAGTTCTGTCTAAATATTTTGACGGAACATTATAACCCACTGAAACTTGTTGTAATCTGATATTATCTCCAGGCAAAACATTAATATCAGCATTTTGATATCTGTTTAAACTATTATAACTAATGTTTGCTAAACCTGGAACATTTGTAGAAGCTTCGTCTCCAGCTTGTCTCCATCTGTTGGCAATCAATTCATCTTTTGCAACAGCGCCATATTGAACTCCTGAATAAGATGGATAGTTTTGTAATACTGTATTTCTAAAAACGTTTCCTGCGTAGTAAGTAATCTGAACGGCCATTGTGAAATTTTTAAATGAAAAATCATTCATAAATCCTCCAAAATATGGAGCAACGGTTGTTCCCATTTTTTTCAAATTGCTTTTGTCAATTGCAGATATTCCTTGTGATGCATTTACAATTGTACCGTCGTTTTTATAAACTGTAGATTGTCCTGTTGCATCCAGACCTGCCCATTTATAAGCATAAATTGTGGTTAACGCAGTTCCTACTATTGGTGCTGATCCAAAATATTGATTTGTACTTGTTGCAATAAAACGAGAGTCTGTTACTTTATTTGTGTTGTAAGCAAAAGTAAGGTTACTGTTCCATTTGAAAGCGGAGTTCACAATAAGTCCGCCAAGGTTTACGTCTACTCCATGTCCTTCTAGTGACGCTGTATTATAGTTCAAATAAGACCAGCCATAAGTTGGGTTAAACGGTAAATTTGTTAGAATATCTTTTGACTTTTTATAGTACAAATCGACACTTCCGCGTAAGCGATTATTTAAAACTGCATAATCTAAACCAAAATTAAGTGTTGATGTAGTTTCCCATCTGATATTTGGATTCTCCGGCAATGAAATATAAGCTGTTGGTAATTGTGTATTATAATCAATTGATCCAACGCCAATTATAGCACTTTGGCTTCCAAAACCACCACCTGGAGCACTTCCTGATTTACCATAAGTTACTCTTGCAGATAAATTATTCAACCAGTTTACATCTCTTAAAAAGAATTCTTTATTAATATCCCACTTTCCTCCTACGGACCATAATGGTAATGCTCTGTTTTTTCTTGAAGCTCCTAATAAATTATAATCATCAAAACGTACACTTCCTGAAACGTGATATTTGTTCATAAAATCATAAGATCCTAAACCATAATAAGATAAATAACGATCTCTGTATTTAGAAATACTGTTATCAGAAGTTCCAATAATAGTCTGCCATCCATAAATAGTCGTATAATATTCTGTTGGATTTACAGATTGTCCGGAATTTGTATCGGTATTATAACCGTAAAATCTTTGACTTGATCCTTCTCTGCGTTCTTCTCTGATTTCTGAACCGGCTAAAAAGTGTAAACCATTGTTTTCATTGAAATTTTTATTGATATTCATTTGAATACGCATACTTTGCGATTCATTGTCTGAAAGTGTATTGTATAAATAAGATCCAACCGGAATTCCATAAACCAATTTACCAGACGTATCTACAGAAGTTGCTTCATTGATTGCATTTCTGGAATAATAACTGTCTAATTCGCTCAATGATCTGGTTTTATTTTGAATAGAAGTAAACATTCCTGCTGCTTCAAAATTTAACCAGTTTGTAACTGTAGCCGTTAAACTTGCATTTAATCTAATGTTGGCTCCTTTTGTAATTACGTTAGAATAATTTAACTCATCAAGATAATTATAACTCCACGGCAAATATCCTTGTGCTTCAAATCCTTTTGCTACTTCTGGTCTGAAAATAATGTAGCGGTCAATTCCTTTTCCGTTTTCATCAGCAATCATATCATAAGGACGCAATGCTGAAGAAGATACATTTGACAAGGCTTCATTAACTGTATTATTTGCCTGAAAACTCGACGAAACATAATTGAAACCGGTATTTAATTTTAAAAAACTTTTAATTTGAAAAGAGTTGTTTAAAGTTATATTGTACGATTTAGATTCGTTTCCTCTCATTGCAGCCTCATCTTTATTATATCCTAAAGACAAGTAATACGAACTTTTGTCTGTTCCTCCGTTAAGAGATAAATCGTATTGTGTAGTTATGGAGCTTCGTAATAAATATTTACTTATTTGACCTAAATTATCATTTTGAGCTAATTTGTCTAACAATCGATCTCTTTCAGACATAGAAATAGTTCCTCTTTGTTGCTGAAACATAATTTCCTGAGCTGCACTTGGGTTTTTAGCCTGCCAGTTGCTGATATCATCTGATACAAATCCGCCTGCAACCAGGTCTTTTTCGTAATCAATGTATTGTTTTGTATCCATGACACGCAATTTGCCTAAATTCATTTTATCACCCATTGTTGTAGTGGTGCTAAAATTGATTACCGGTTCTCCTTTTTTACCTTTTTTCGTTACAACAACAACTACTCCATTGGCAGCACGAGAACCCCAGATAGAAGCCGCAGCAGCATCTTTTAATACGGTAACACTCTCTACATCATCAGGATTAAGGTAACTTAAGATTGACGAACCTGAAACTCCTCTTCTGCTAAAACTGAAATCATTTATAGGTTGTGGAAATCCATCAATAACGATCAACGGAGAAGTTACACTATAACTATTGGTTCCTCTAATGGTAATATTACCGGTTCTAGGATCAACATTTACACCTGCCATTTTTCCCTCTAGTCTTGATGCAAGATCTACAGTTGGTACTTGCGCAAGTTCTTTGGCTCCCATTACTTCAAAAGATCCTGTTACTCTTTCTTTTGGAATATCAGTATATCCGTTTGATGCCACAACTTCAACTCCGGTCAATTCCATTACATCTTGAGACAATACCGCTTTTATGAATTTTCTATTGTTTACGGCAATCTTCTGTGATTTGTATCCTAAATAATCAAATCGGAGTGAATCACTTGCAACAACTGTCATTCTAAATTCTCCTTTTTCACGAGTAATATCCCAATTTTTATTTCGGATCAAGACTACATTTACTCCTATTAACGGATTTCCGTTTTTGTCGGTAACAATACCGCTAAGTTCATATTCTTCTTCTTGTACTTTTTTTACTTTTCTAATTACAATCTGCTTATCAATAATACTGTAGGTTAATCCTGTATTAGCTAAAGCAGTTTTTAAGATTTGCTCAACTGTTCCGTATTGATTTAAATTAACTTTTTTGGTAGATGAAATTAAGTCATCATTATAAAAAAATACGTAATCGCTTTTTTGTTGAATAGTAGAAAATAGGGTTTGCAGCGAAGCTCCCTGAACCTTTACTGAGATTTCATTTTGTGCTTTGGCACTATTAGCATAAATACTGGTTAATCCTAAATACAGAACTAAAATGAATACTCTCATAATTAAAATAAAAGTAAGGTTGATGATTTTTTTAGGCAATAGAAAGCCTATATCATGATTTTTATTCATAATTTTGTTTTAGTTATTTCAATAATTGCATTCGCAATTAAAATTTACATAAGCCAAGAGATGTTCGAGCATCTTTTGGTTTTTTTTTGGTCTGGTTAAATTAGCTATGTTCTTTTTTCTTCTTTTTATATCATAGGCATTTCATAATTTTAGTCATTAGCATTTTTTAATTAATAGTAATTTTTCGGGCTGTTTCATCATAAACCAAATCAAGCCCAGTTGTAGCTTCTAATGTTTTAACCACTTTTTCTAAATCGTCATTCAGTTTAAATGCACCTGAATAAGTTTCGTTTTGATTTTTTGCTTTCATCACAAAAGAAACATTGTAATAGCGCGTTAATTTGTCTAAAACCAATGGAAGTTTTTCCTGCGAAAATTCATAATATCCTTTTCTCCATGAAAATAAAGGTTCCACATTTTCTACTGTGGTTTTAATATTTTGATTCTTTTTATCTAAAGAAGCAATCATTCCCGGTTTAAGAATAGTTTGAAGTGTATCGCTGCTAAAAAATCCTTTTTTCGCGTAAGCTACTTTTACTTTTCCACGTAATAATGCTGTCGAAACTTTTGCATCAGTAGGATAACAACTTACATTGAATAATGTTCCCAATACGCGAACACTATAATTATTTGCTGCTCTCACAAAAAATGGTTTTTCGGCATTGTGCGCTACATCAAAAATTCCTTCGCCTTCCAGAAACACTTCTCTGTTTTTGGTATTAAATGCCGTTGGATAAATCAACTTTGAACCTGAATTCAGCCAGACTAAAGTTCCATCTGCCAAACTCAAATGAGCTCGTTTTCCGTACGGTACTAGAACGGTGTTGAATTGCGCTTCCGCAGAATTCTTCTGATCGATTTGTTTGTTGTTAACATTTACTTTATTTCCTGAAGCGTTGTAGGCAATCGTCGCACTGTCTCCAACGGTAATAGCTTCCTGATTGGCCAAAACCAGTTTTATATCTTTACTTTTTTCAAAAGAAGCTTTTTCTGTGCTTTTTGCAAATTGCTCGATTGAACTAATCGAAACAAATTGCGGTTCTTGTTTGCTATTAATCAAACCTGCAAAAAGTCCTAAGAAAATTAACAACACGGCGGCTGCACTCCACGAAATTATGCGAAGTCTTTTTCTTCTGGCGCGCTGTTTTTCAAATGCAATACTTTCTGCGATTTTTGCTTTTAAATCAGCTTTGGTTTCTTTTGATAAAATTTTGAAATTTGGGTACAAAATATTTTTCTTTTTAGATTCTCTATATTAGTAAGAGAAACAAAAAGCAAAAACATAGACAAAAAATTTAATCTTTTTTTAAAGTTTTTTTAAAGTTTCTTTCTAAGCTCTTTCAAAGCCCTGTAAATTAAGGTTCTGCAGGATTCAAGAGTAATCTCTAAAGTAGAAGAAATTTCGTCATAAGATTGATCTTCGGTAAATCTAAGATGCAAAGCCTGACGCTGTTTTTTGGTTAAAGAAGTTAAAGCTAATGCCAGATTAGCATGCTTTGTAAATGTGGTTTCACTGGATATAAGTTCATCTTCTGCTGAGTCGGTTTTATAACTACTTTCGGCAACAGCATCCAGACGTACAACTTTGTTTTGAGATTTTAATTTTTTGAAAATATCACGTTGGATCGATTTAAACAAATACGATTTAACAATAACTTCATCGGCAAGATTTTTACGGTAGCGATAAAGATCTACAAAGACATCATGAATCGCATCTTGTACTAAAGCTTCGTCATTGGTATAATTTATCCCAAAAGTATATAAGGAATCTATGTACCGATCATATAATTTATTATATGCATCGACATCTCCTTTTTTGATTTGACTCCACAGATCTATATCTTTCTTAACATTCTCCATTCAAGATAAACCCGTTTTATGAGTTACTTTCACAAAACTAAATAATTTCAAACACTACTAATTTATTTTTAAAAATTATTTTAATCTTTTAAAAAAATTACCAAAAAGATAAAAATAACACAGCAATTTATCTATTTATTCAAAATTTACCATTAAAAACTTACTCTTTGGTAATTTCATCAAATTTAGATTATTAATTATTTTGTTGTTTTATAAAATCAAATTCAAGTATCAAAATAATTTGTAATAATTGCCTATCAAAAAAAAAATAAAAAATTCCCGGTTACGCCAAATTCCTGTAAAAACTTGTTTTTTAAAATTCAGTTTTGATCATTTATAACGAATTTGAGTTTGAATATTCAATGCTTTTTATCGAAAAATAAAAGAAGCGAAAAATCCCTTTTTTCCATCTTATCATAAACGATAAAACCTGCAAAAACAAGAATTCGCAGGTTTTTTATTTTTACGGAAATTTTCAATTTTTATAGTAATATTCTAAAGTTTTAAAGCACAATTAGTTTTACTGAAATCTTTTGATAAATTCCATCATATCGCCAATTGTTTGTATTTCTTCTTTTTGGGTATTACCAAGAGCTTTTCGCTTTTCGATATGCAAAAGACTATTTAACATTGCTTTTTGAAGTCCGTTTAATGGATCACTGCTTGTGTCGGGTTCAGGAAGTAATTCTTTTAGGCTTATTTCTGATGGAATATCAGGCCAATCTGTTCTTTTCTGATTGGAAAAAACTTCCGTAAAGGGTAAAACGGCAGGATCTTTATCTCTCTCAGTTAACGAGTCCAGATCCCATTTCTGACAAACTGTTTTTACGAATGAAGTATGCTCAAACTGTCCGTTGATTATCGTATTTGGCTGAATATAAGAAGAAACCATTATCATAGGAACGCGAACACCAAGACGATCAAAAGTAAAATCACATTCTCCTTTCATACCTGCAATTGGCGGTACAGTTTTTGGCGGAGCGACATGATCATAACAGCCACCATGTTCATCATGTGTGATAATAAAAAGTATTTTGTCTCTTTTTGGACTATTTTTGATGGCGTTATACACTTCTCGGATTAATTCATCTCCTAATTTTACTGTTCCAATAGCTAATTCATGATTTACTGCCGATGGATGCTGATCGTTGTGCTTATGAAGAAACTGAGGTTCTACAAACGAATATTTTGGCAATGTTCCAAATTCTAAATCGAAAAAAAAATCAAGATGTCCATGTGTATTGTCTTCTCCTTCGCCAGTCCCGTTGACAATATAAGTCAGACTCAAAGGTGCGATCGGTGAATAAACTTTCCACGAAACATTATTATCGTTCATGCGATCAAAAATAGTTGGCAGTGACCAAACTTCTTTTATCCAAGAATCCATACCGCTAAAATCACCATCAATACCAGAAAAACCACTTCCGTCTTCACCAAGCGGATTAATGACTTTGCCTCCTGAACTTGCCGCGTGCCAGAATGCCCGATTGCAATAGGTTTGACTTGGAACTGAACAATACCAATGATCAAAAACCGCAAATTCTTTGGCTAAAGTTGCCATTGCAGGAATCTGGTCTGGTTGAAAACACTGCATAATTACTTCATATTGTTCGTATGTGGGATTATCAATATTATAGGTTGATCTTAGGTTATTTTCATAATCGTTGACAAAACCATTCATAACCATCTTAGTTCCGGAAGCGGGCAAATTGAAAGGTGCTATCATTTTATCATCAAACTTACCAATATTGCTGTCAGGGATAATCGTATTAAAAAGTTGTGTATTAACATGCGGATATTCTTCACCCGGATCTGGATATGGCATCGAATAATTAACCGCACGCGAAGGAGAAATACTCGTTTTATCGGGATCTTTACTCGCTCTCGGGGGAATAGGATTTGCATAATCAACTTTCGGGTTATAAAGTCCATCAAAAGACTTTTCTGGTGTTATCTCATTATTCTCGTAGAGATAGCCTAATAAATTGTCGAAAGAACGGTTTTCAAGCATAAGAACTACGATATGATCGAAAGTTTCCAGACCGTCAAATTGGTTTTGATTTTCCATTTTTAACTATTTTTACATTAGAATATATAAGTAAATTAAGACAATAAAAATCAAAGTTGTACACGTAATTCTACGTGATTTATAAAAAATATAAGCTAGATAATCAAATTACTCCAAACTTTACAATCGTATTAATTCGAGTAAGATTCCTTATTTTATAAGGTTTTACAACAATAAATAAGATTATTTTATCTGAAAAATCCTTAAATTAATGCAATAAACTTATAAATTTTATAATAATAGCTTAACTTTAAACATCCTAAATTTGATTTCTAACAACCTTATTTT
This sequence comes from uncultured Flavobacterium sp., assembly GCF_951805225.1. NCBI lineage: Bacteria > Pseudomonadati > Bacteroidota > Flavobacteriia > Flavobacteriales > Flavobacteriaceae > Flavobacterium > uncultured Flavobacterium sp. The sequence continues at coordinate 2,535,083 of NZ_OX638201.1, forward strand.
TTAACTAATGAAACACTTTTACCAAACTCGCCATCTCATGGCTTTTTTAAGTATTTTTTGTTGCTTCTCAATGTCCCTATTTGCTCAGGGAACATCTCCGGTACCTCAAAATTTACCTTATCTACAAGATTTTTCTTTATTAGAAGCGACCTCTACGACATATCCTTCAGGATTACAGGGCTGGACAGCAAGTACAATTCCTGGAAGTTCGTACAATACAAATGCCATTTTAATAGGTGACCGCCCTCTAACAGCTAGCAGCTCTGCTTCTACTACCAGTGGGAATATTCATAATTATAATGGGAAAATTGGATTTTTAAACTCGGGCTCGTTAGACTTAACGATTGGCTTAGCTATTAACACATTAACAAAGTCAGGCATTGTAGTACAATATGATGCTATGGTAATTCGTAATCCTTATGACGGAACTGCCAATACTCGTATTAATGAAATGGTTCTACAATATCGAGTAGGAAACTCTTCTGTTTTTAATACTTTGCCAACAACTTCGTATTTAAGCAATACTGTCAAACAAACGACTTCTGGGGTTACGTCTCCTATAAATCCTGTTACGATTACTGTAATTTTACCAGCTGAATGCGACAATCAGGAAGTTGTACAATTAAGATGGATTTCTAAGCAAAATTCAGGAGCAGGTTCACGTCCTTCTTTTGCTATTGATAATATTAATATACAAAATGATATTACTCCACCTGCATACGCTGATGGTTATCCTAAAATAGAAAATATCCTATCTAATGGTTTTGATTTTTCAGTTCAACTGAACGAAATTGGAAAAACATATTTTGTATTATTAGCTTCAGGAAGTTCAAAACCAAGCGCTTCTCAAATAAAATCAGGTTTAGATGCTAATGGAAATGTTGCTTTACAATCTGGTATATTTGATGTTACGGACAAAACTTCAGCTTATACTAAAAGTATTTCCAATTTAACTATTAATACTGATTATGTTGTTTACTCTATTTCAGAAGATTTTTATGGCAACCTCCAAACCGACAGTAATCAGCTAAATGTTAAAACTTCTAGTGTTTTAGTTCCATCAATATCAACAACAAAAACTGCATTGGATTTTGGTTTTTCAGAACAAAATTTTGCTTCAAAAACAAGCAGTTATCAAATTCAGGCACAAAATCTTAATGATGTAGTTACTGTTACTGCTTCAAATAATTTTACAATTTCAAAAAATCCAAATGATAATTTCCAATCGTCTTTGGTTTTTAATGTTCAAGATTTTGATTCTAATAATACGCCTACGGTTTATGTTCGATTTACGCCTAATGCAACTGGTAATTTTTCAGGACAAATTGATCACCAAACTTCAGGAGCAGGTACTAAAACAATATTATTATCCGGTATAGGAATCAATCCTTATACTCAAAATTTTAATGATGTAAATGTACTTACAAACAGTGGTTGGACTGCTTATAGTGTTGCAGGTGATAAAATTAAATGGGCTAGCACAAGCAGCCGTTTTAATAGTTCACCAGCCGCAGTCTCAATAAATGGCTACGCTGAAAACGGAGCAAGTAAAGATTGGTTAATTTCACCTAGATTACATTTAGATAGTTTTGATAAATTTCCGTTATTATCCTTTTATTCCCGTAAATTCTATTCAGGTCCAAATTTAAAATTAATGGTTTCTGTTAATTACGACGGAACAAGCAGCCCTGAAACTGCAACGTGGACAGAACTTCAAGGTGATTTCCCATCAACTACCGGAGTATTTAAAGCGTCTAACTTCATTAATTTAAGTGCTTATAAATCTGATAATACTTATGTTGCCTGGGTATATGAAACTACCGCTTCAGGTTCAGATAATGCTGCCGAATGGACAATAGATGATGTAAGTATTACCAACGAAGCAACATTTTTAGCTTCAAATCCTAATTTAAATTTCAGCGAAACAAACGCAAATTCAACTTCAGATAGTCAATCTTTTGTTTTCATGGCTGGGGGTTATGGTGATTTTACGATCTCAGCACCTTCTAATTATCAATTAGCTCTTGACAATATCAATTTTCAATCAAGTGTTACTGTTTCTGCAAATGATGCATTAGTAGGTAAAACTATTTATGCTCGTTTTGCTCCTTCAGTAAAAGCATTAAATTTCGAAGGCTCATTAACTGTAACATCTACCGGATTAAACCAACAAATAGGTCATTTTACTGGTTCTTCTTTTCCAAAATCTGAAACTTTTGATATTGTAAGTTACAACTTAGAGTTTTTTGGAAGTGATGTAGTTGGAACAAGCGGAGAATTTGGTCCAATTGACGATGCTTTACAAGTTGATAATGTAGCCAAAGTAATGAATAGATTAAATGCCGATGTTTATGTCGTTCAGGAAGTTTCTGATGAAGCTGCTTTGGAATCTTTGATTCAGAAAATAAGCGTAAATGGTAAAACATTTGACAAAAGCATTTCTCCAGCGTGGTCGTATTCATTTTCGCCGCCAGATCCTCTTTTCCCACCTCAAAAACTAGTGGTTATTTACAATACACAAACTACCAAAGTAAACAAAACACGTGTTATGTTTAGCGCTTTGTACGATAATATTCGTGCAGGAAATACAAGTTTACCAAATTATCCAGGTGGAAACAGTTCTAGTTTCTTTGCTTCCGGACGTTTGCCTTATTTAGTAAATGTTGAAACGAACATTAACGGCGTTAAAAAAGAAATCAACATTATCGATCTTCACGGTCGTGCCAATAGCGGAACTGATATTTCGAAATATAACATGCGTAAATACGACGCTGAATTACTAAAGGATAGTTTAGATGTAGAATATCCAAATGCAAACTTTATGATTCTTGGAGATTATAATGATGATGTCGATGTATCTGTTATTACTCCGAATCCTTCTTCGTATCAAAAAATAGTAGAAGATACTGCTCGTTATAATGCTTTAACTTTAGAAATCAGTAAAGCCGGAGCTTATAGCTACTTAGCTTCGGGAGGCTTTTTAGATCATATTATTATTTCTAATGAACTGACAAACGAGTACATTCCAAATTCTATTGCTGTTTATGATCCTCGTTTAGATATTCCGAATTATGTAAATACAACATCTGATCACGGACCTGTTATTGCTCGTTTTGATTTTAAGAAAGCTGCACAAAGCATCAACTTTCCTTCCATTACGATTACAGAAGCTACATCTTATGATCTAAATGCTACAGCCACATCTGGTTTAGCGGTTACTTATGCAAGTTCGAATGAAGCTATAGCAAAAATTATTAACGGGAAAATCCAAATTCTTAGCGCAGGAACTGTAACAATTACAGCTTCTCAATTAGGAAACGAATATTATTTAGCTGCTGCTGATGTCGCTCAATCTCTAACCATAACTGATACAAAATTACCTGTTATTATAGCTCCGGCAACAATAAAGCAAGCTAATGATACAGGAATATGCGGAGCAAAAGTTACTTATGTAGCCCCAATAGGAACTGACAATTTTCCGGGAGCAACTACTGTTCAAACGACAGGATTGGCTTCAGGTAATGTATTCCCAGTTGGAACAACAACAAATACATTTAAAGTAACCGATGCATCTGGCAATACAGCAACATCTTCATTTAATGTAATTGTAACTGATACTGAACTACCAATATTAAGTTGTCCTGAAAACATTATCGAGAAAAAAGATAATAGATTAAACGGTGCAAAAGTAACTTATTCAATTCCTTTAGCAACTGATAACTGTTCAAGTATTACCGTTACACAAACATCAGGATTGGCTTCAGGAAGTGTTTTCCCAATGGGAATTACTACCAATACTTTCAAAGTAATTGATGCAGCAGGAAATACAACCAGCTGTTCATTTACCGTAAACATTGTAAAAACTTTACCACCAGATTGTGGACCAAACGGAGGAGTTTCAATAAAAGCATATCCTAATCCTGCAACTGACTTTGTCAATTTTACTGTTAAAGTAGATAAACCAAAAAATATGACGATAAAATTGTATGATATCTTCGGCTTTTTAGTTGCTGCACCAGTAGAAATAACAGGAAACACAACTGAAAGTACAGTGCAAATAGATATAAGTCGTCTTTGGAGAGGTATTTATATTTACACTTTAAGTAGTGGCAACAAAATACTATCTATTAATAAAATCATCAAAAAATAAAATAACTTCTCTTAATATAAAAATGCCAGATTCCTTTAAAAGAGTCTGGCATTTTTTTATGCTACAATTTTGTTTCCTATCATATTTATTGTTAAGTTTTTCTGTTTTTTTTTAATTTTAAAATTAAGGAATATTAAAGGTTATGCTGATCATTCACTCAAAAATTACTACAGATTTACAATTATCGTTGACAAAAAATAAATTTAGGTATGCATTGCGGATAATTAAACAAATTTGGATCTATAATTTTACTATCACAAAAATGAATTTTTCAAATTTAAATTAAACTAAAGAATATGTCTGATTTTTTAAAACAATTCGGAGAGGATCTCAAAAAAAATGTGGATGGCTTTATCGCAGTTGCAGTAACTGAAATCAAAAACGGAATGTCATATTATACTCAATCTGTTGTGAGTGATTTTGATCCTGAATTAGCTTCTGCATATAATCTCGAAGTCGTTAAAGCAAAAATGAATGCAATAAAAGCTTTAGATCTGAAAGATCAGGTTATTGACAGTATTATGATTACCCTTACTTCTCAAATTCATATTATTGACGTTTCTGATAATGGAGAATATTTCATTTACTTAGCAGTTGATTCTACTAAAGCAAATCTTGGTTTAACAAAATCTATACTAAATAAATACAAAAAAGAAATAGTAAATAAGCTATAATTGTTGTTGTTAAATTAAAAGGGAATATTTACTTAAATATTCCCTTTTTAATTAATGTTGTTTTTTTTAAATATAGGTTTCTTATATTTAATCCATAAAAAAACAAATATTTTAATAATGGAATTACAGGGATATTTCGAAAAATATCACAATGAAGAAACCTGCATCGAAGATTTCAAAAATAAGCGCCTAAAAAATGGCTTAGTTTGTAAGAAATGCTCAAATAAAGTACATTCTTTTAGAAGAGTTGATTTAAAATTTCAATGCACTAAGTGCGGAAAAAGAATTGGCCTTCGATCTGGTACAGTTATGGAGAATTCAAACTTGCCTTTTAGATATTGGATGATCTGCATAGAATTAATGACATTATCCAAAAGGAGATTCTCTATACTGCAATTACAATATCTCTTAGGACACAAACGTTACGAACCAATTTGGTTAATGGTACAAAAAATTCGTTTTGTAATGCAGCAAAGAGATGAAAAATATCTCTTAAGAGCTTATTCTGAATTTGATTCCGAATTTCTTAGAGAAATGGAAAAATTCACACGTTCAAAAGAAAAATCCGGTTTAAGTAAGACAAGTATTAAAAACCAAAATAAACCATTATCAAATTGAACCACTTCCTAAAATAAAAAATAATTTATATTGAAAATTCAAGGTTCTGAGAATTACTAATGAATCTCAAATTAATTTAGCTATAATTTAAAATCAAAATCCATTTTTCGGTATCCCTTCATTTTTATTACTTCAAATTCATCCAAAGTTTCTTTTACAGATTTCAGCTCTTCTAACTTATTTGCAATTATTAATTTGATCTTCTACTCTTTCCATAGTTATTTACGGTATTTTAATTTTACTTTATAAAATAAACTTTATTACAGATTCTTCCTTCTTGAATTATCAATTCATTTTTCTTAAGTTTTTCTACAATAAAGTATTTACGGATTGCTTGTTCTGTTTCAAAATCCATTACTTGAAAACTACTAATCACATCAATTAATTCTGTCATCCTTCAGATTATTATTTAACCAAATTTATCAATAAAATTTAGATCCGAATTTTAAAATGGTGATACAAATCAGTCAAAAAGTAAAACTGTAAAAAATAATCCATTTAAGGTGTTTTTAAATTACTTAAATGCTAGAATCATTTAAAATTTAAAAACAAGCCTTAAAAGAATTCAAAAATCACCAAATAAGATACTATTGTAGCCATAAAAGAAGTTTTGTTATTTATGGCGTTACCTTATGGGTCGGGCTGTACGCTAAATCTTTTGTGATAGTAGCTTTTGTTGAAAATAAGAAGTATAAGTTATCACAAAAGGACATCGCTCCTACCCCTCACGCGCTCTAAGATAATAGGAACAGCTTTTGTAAAACAGCCATTTAAAAAAGGTTATAAAACAAAAAATCCTCATCAAATAAATGATGAGGATTCTTTAAAGAAAGGCGACGACATACTCTCCCACATAACTGCAGTACCATCTGCGCAGGCGGGCTTAACTACTCTGTTCGGGATGGGAAGAGGTGAGCCCCGCCGCAATAACCACCTTAAGGTCGTTAGTTGCTTTAGGCAACTTCTGCATTTAATTAAAAATTTAGAATTAAAAATTAAAATTGCAGTAATATCTTAACATACTGAGATAAAGAAAAGTACTTTTATTTACTATTTTAGAAAGTTTCTCCCCGCACCTTGCGGTGCGGGAAAAGGGTGTACATAAGCTTACGGATTATTAGTACTACTCGACTATGACATTACTGCCTTTACATCTATAGCCTATCAACGTGGTCATCTTCCACGATCCTTAAAAGAAATCTCATCTTGTGGTGGGTTTCGCGCTTATATGCTTTCAGCGCTTATCCCTTCCAAACGTAGCTACTCTGCGGTGCCCCTGGCGGGACAACAGATACACTAGAGGTTTGTCCAATTCGGTCCTCTCGTACTAGAATCAGATCCACTCAAATTTCTAACGCCCACAGTAGATAGAGACCGAACTGTCTCACGACGTTCTGAACCCAGCTCGCGTGCCACTTTAATGGGCGAACAGCCCAACCCTTGGGACCTTCTCCAGCCCCAGGATGTGACGAGCCGACATCGAGGTGCCAAACCCCCCCGTCGATATGAGCTCTTGGGGGAGATCAGCCTGTTATCCCCGGCGTACCTTTTATCCTTTGAGCGATGGCCCTTCCATGCGGAACCACCGGATCACTATGCTCTACTTTCGTACCTGATCGACCTGTATGTCTCTCAGTCAAGCTCCCTTATGCCATTGCACTCTACGCACGGTTACCAAGCGTACTGAGGGAACCTTTAGAAGCCTCCGTTACTCTTTTGGAGGCGACCACCCCAGTCAAACTACCCACCAAGCAATGTCCCCCGGTTTCCGGGGTTAGGCCTCAGATAAACAAAGGGTTGTATTTCAACAATGACTCCACAACGCCTGGCGACGCCACTTCACAGTCTCCAACCTATCCTACACATCATTTATCCAAGGTCAATACTAAGCTATAGTAAAGGTGCACAGGGTCTTTTCGTCCCACTGCGGGTAAACGGCATCTTCACCGTTACTACAATTTCACCGAGCTCATGGCTGAGACAGTGTCCAGATCGTTACACCATTCGTGCAGGTCGGAACTTACCCGACAAGGAATTTCGCTACCTTAGGACCGTTATAGTTACGGCCGCCGTTTACTGGGGCTTCAATTCAATGCTTCTCCGAAGATAACATCTCCTCTTAACCTTCCAGCACCGGGCAGGTGTCAGGCCCTATACTTCATCTTACGATTTTGCAGAGCCCTGTGTTTTTGATAAACAGTCGCCTGGACCTCTTCACTGCGGCCAGCTTGCGCTGGCGACCTTTCTCCCGAAGTTACAGGTCTATTTTGCCTAATTCCTTAGCCATGAATCTCTCGAGCACCTTAGGATTCTCTCCTCAACTACCTGTGTCGGTTTACGGTACTGGTACTAATTACCTGAAGTTTAGAGGTTTTTCTTGGAAGCCCTTAGGCGCACTATCTCTTTGTCCGAAGACTCCGAGTACTATCGTATTTCCCCAAAAGATGTGGATTTGCCTGCATCTCTTATAGGTAGGTACTTCAACGAACTATTCCGTCAGTTCGCGGCGCTTTCATCACTCCGTCACCCCATCACAGTAATTAGTAGTACGGGAATATTAACCCGTTAGCCATCGACTGTCCCTTTCGGGTTCGCCTTAGGACCAGACTAACCCACAGCTGATTAGCATAGCTGTGGAAACCTTAGTTTTTCGGTGTGCGGGTTTCTCGCCCGCATTATCGTTACTTATGCCTACATTTTCTTTTCTAACCAGTCCAGCATACCTTACGATACACCTTCAACCCTGTTAGAATGCTCCCCTACCACTTACAATTGCTTGTAAATCCATAGCTTCGGTAATACGCTTATGCCCGATTATTATCCATGCTCGTCCGCTCGACTAGTGAGCTGTTACGCACTCTTTAAATGAATGGCTGCTTCCAAGCCAACATCCTAGCTGTCTGGGCAGACAAACCTCGTTCTTTCAACTTAGCGTATATTTGGGGACCTTAGCTGATGGTCTGGGTTCTTTCCCTCTCGGACTTGGACCTTAGCACCCAAGCCCTCACTGTTATGAAACATTATATAGCATTCGGAGTTTGTCAGGAATTGGTAGGCGGTGAAGCCCCCGCATCCAATCAGTAGCTCTACCTCTATACAACTTTAAGCATAACGCTGCACCTAAATGCATTTCGGGGAGTACGAGCTATTTCCGAGTTTGATTGGCCTTTCACCCCTACCCACAGGTCATCCGAAGACTTTTCAACGTCAACCGGTTCGGTCCTCCACTGTGTGTTACCACAGCTTCAACCTGCCCATGGGTAGATCACACGGTTTCGCGTCTAACACTACTGACTAAAGCGCCCTATTCAGACTCGCTTTCGCTACGGATCCGTGGCTTAACCACTTAACCTTGCCAGCAACGTTAACTCGTAGGCTCATTATGCAAAAGGCACGCCGTCACCCCACGAAAGGGCTCCGACCGCTTGTAAGCGTATGGTTTCAGGATCTATTTCACTCCGTTATTCACGGTTCTTTTCACCTTTCCCTCACGGTACTGGTTCACTATCGGTCTCTCAGGAGTATTTAGCCTTAGCGGATGGTCCCGCCAAATTCAGACAGGGTTTCACGTGCCCCGCCCTACTCAGGATACCACTATCTATTATACTCGTTACCCATACGGGACTATCACCCTCTATGGTGTCACTTTCCAGTAACTTCCGGTTCCTTGTACATAAAATATCGTGGTCCTACAACCCCAACAATGCCGTAACATCATTGGTTTGGGCTAATCCGCGTTCGCTCGCCACTACTTACGGAATCACTTTTGTTTTCTTCTCCTCCGCCTACTTAGATGTTTCAGTTCAGCGGGTTTGCCCACCTATCGGTGTACTATGTCTTCAACATAGTGGGTTGCCCCATTCAGGTATCTACGGATCAATCGGTGTGTGCCCGTCCCCGTAGCTTTTCGCAGCTTATCACGCCTTTCATCGCCTCTGAGAGCCAAGGCATCCCCCATACGCCCTTATTTTGCTTATTGTACCAATCATAAAATCAATTATGACCGTTTTTTTTTGTCTTTTGTTACTTGTATTACTACTATAACAAAAAACGCTTTCTACTTTTTATTATTTTCTTATCTCAATATGTCAATGAACTTTTATTTACTATCTTCACAGTAAATCAGTGGAGAATAACGGAGTCGAACCGTTGACCTCCTGCGTGCAAGGCAGGCGCTCTAGCCAGCTGAGCTAATCCCCCATTTTTCAATCTTAGATTGTAGAATTCAGACTTTAGATTTCTTAATTCTTCTCTAATTTCTTTTGGTGAATTCCAACTTCCAGAATTTCCTTTTTTCAAGTTAAATAGTAGTCCCGGGCAGACTCGAACTGCCGACCCCTACATTATCAGTGTAGTACTCTAACCAGCTGAGCTACGAGACTCTGTTTTACTTAAAATTTATTATTTGAATTAACAGCAAGAGTAATTGAATCCTTAAATTCAGAATGCACCTCAATAGCATCTTTTTTCCTCAACGTGTTGATTAATCAACTAACATTTGAGGCTCTAGAAAGGAGGTGTTCCAGCCGCACCTTCCGGTACGGCTACCTTGTTACGACTTAGCCCTAGTTACCAGTTTTACCCTAGGCAGCTCCTTGCGGTCACCGACTTCAGGCACCCCCAGCTTCCATGGCTTGACGGGCGGTGTGTACAAGGCCCGGGAACGTATTCACCGGATCATGGCTGATATCCGATTACTAGCGATTCCAGCTTCACGGAGTCGAGTTGCAGACTCCGATCCGAACTGTGACCGGTTTTATAGATTCGCTCCTGGTCGCCCAGTGGCTGCTCTCTGTACCGGCCATTGTAGCACGTGTGTAGCCCAAGGCGTAAGGGCCGTGATGATTTGACGTCATCCCCACCTTCCTCACAGTTTGCACTGGCAGTCTTGTTAGAGTTCCCGACATGACTCGCTGGCAACTAACAACAGGGGTTGCGCTCGTTATAGGACTTAACCTGACACCTCACGGCACGAGCTGACGACAACCATGCAGCACCTTGTAATTTGTCTTGCGAAAGATCTGTTTCCAAATCGGTCAAACTACATTTAAGCCTTGGTAAGGTTCCTCGCGTATCATCGAATTAAACCACATGCTCCACCGCTTGTGCGGGCCCCCGTCAATTCCTTTGAGTTTCATTCTTGCGAACGTACTCCCCAGGTGGGATACTTATCACTTTCGCTTAGCCACTGAAATTGCTTCCAACAGCTAGTATCCATCGTTTACGGCGTGGACTACCAGGGTATCTAATCCTGTTCGCTACCCACGCTTTCGTCCATCAGCGTCAATCCATTAGTAGTAACCTGCCTTCGCAATTGGTATTCCATGTAATCTCTAAGCATTTCACCGCTACACTACATATTCTAGTTACTTCCTAATAATTCAAGTTTAACAGTATCAATGGCCGTTCCACCGTTGAGCGATGGGCTTTCACCACTGACTTATTAAACCGCCTACGGACCCTTTAAACCCAATGATTCCGGATAACGCTTGGATCCTCCGTATTACCGCGGCTGCTGGCACGGAGTTAGCCGATCCTTATTCTTACGATACCGTCAAGCTCCTTCACGAAGGAGTGTTTCTTCTCGTATAAAAGCAGTTTACAATCCATAGGACCGTCATCCTGCACGCGGCATGGCTGGATCAGGCTTGCGCCCATTGTCCAATATTCCTCACTGCTGCCTCCCGTAGGAGTCTGGTCCGTGTCTCAGTACCAGTGTGGGGGATCTCCCTCTCAGGACCCCTACCCATCGTAGCCTTGGTAAGCCGTTACCTTACCAACTAGCTAATGGGACGCATGCTCATCTTTTACCGTTGTGACTTTAATTATAAAATGATGCCATTTCATAATACTATGAGGTATTAATCCAAATTTCTCTGGGCTATCCCTCTGTAAAAGGTAGATTGCATACGCGTTACGCACCCGTGCGCCGGTCTCTAATTCCGAAGAACTATACCCCTCGACTTGCATGTGTTAAGCCTGCCGCTAGCGTTCATCCTGAGCCAGGATCAAACTCTTCATCGTATATTTTAATATTATATATTCGACGCTATCTCTAGTGGTTCTTTTCAAATCTTACGATTCTATTACTCTTATTCTTTTGTTTTAACATCTCTGTTAAAACGGCTGTCAATTCAATATGTCTACGAACGTGTTTCTTTCTTGTTTCGCCTGTATCTCAAAGCGGGTGCAAAAGTAGAAAACTTATTTCTAACTGGCAAATGTTTTTTGAAGTTTTTTTTAAGAAAATTTTCTTCTCTCTAACTTCTCAAACCTGCCAATCTTTCAATGAACTTTCCCTGTTTTGCGGGGTGCAAATGTAATATCCCTTTTCGAATCTCACAAGCTTTTTTAAATCTTTTTTTGAAAATAAATTTTCAGTTTCAATTCCTTTGCTTGCCAGTATTTCTGTGAACGTATATCGCTGTTGCGGGTGCAAAAGTAGGTAGTTTATTCAGTTAAACAATACCTTTTCCAAACTATTTTTATTCTTTTTTCTAACTGACTGGTTTCGCGTTTTTTACACATCAAACTTTTTTTGAGGTTTTGCCAGTTTTGAGCGTTTTTGCCGTTTTTCGGTGGTTTGCCGTTAAAATACTAAGATGCAAAGGTTCTTTTTTCTGCGGTTTTGCTCAGGTTTTTTAATCGCGCAAAGACGCTAAGGCGCTAAGTTTTCTCTTTTGGAACGTATTTTCTTCTCAAATCCTCTGCCCTAGCCCCGATAGCAGGGGAAATCCTTTTGCTTTTTTCTTTAAAAAGCAAAAGATTGGAACGGATAGCGGGAAATAGCTCCTTATTCCAATAATGCTTCTTGAGAACCTTCGGTTCATTCAGAGGGATGAAACTTTCTCTTATATATAGAGTGGATCTTTGTCTTTATATATTAGGTACCAAAAATAAACCCGACAGGTTTTGAAAACCTGTCGGGTTGCGGAACGATATTCTTCCTTATATATAAGGAGTGTGATTTTATACTTATATATGTATACCTATTTACATAACATCTTAATTATTATTAATGATGACTTGTAGAGCTTCAGAACCGAATTAAAACACAAAAAAAGATTCAAAAACAAGTATAAATACCTGATAACAAACCAAGTAATTATGCTAAATTTAACTGTATTTCAAAAAAGACAAAACTAAGTGGTATTCCCATTATATATAAGGAGCATTCTTAAGTTCTACTAAGTGATAATAATTAAACCCCAAAGATTATGAAAATTGGAATTATAGGAATCAGTAGTCTTACGATGGAATTAGCGGTAAGATCTGCGCATGCAGGATATGATGTTATAATGTACAATCCCAAAGGCAATAGTCTTGTGAGGGATGTTGTCGAAAAAATGGGACCACATATTCAGCTTGGTTCTCTTCAGGAAGCTGTTACTACAGAAATGATAGTATTATTTATTCCTAAAGATGATTTGGAAAAGCTAAAACAGGACTTACCTGATATGACGGGGAAATTAATCGTTCATACCAGTGGTTTGATATTTGATCCTCAGTTGCTTTTATCAGGCATTACTAATGCCATGACTTATAAAACGACAGCTGCTTTATTTCATGAGGCTCATGTTGTAAAGCTATTTAATCCTGTTAATACCAAACCAAACAGTATATGCATCCAACAAAAAGATAAGGAAGACATATTTTTTATCGCAGATCATAAGGATTCGAAAAACTCTATAAGGGAGTTTTTAAGAAAATTAAAATTCTCGCCAATTGATCTTTCCAGTAGAGTGCATCTACAAAATGTCGAAGTGAATAAGAGTAAAGAGCAGTTTATTTAAAATAATAATCTTTTAAGAAATATAAAATCTGACTTGAAATTAGCTTTTATTTTAATTTCGCATCAAGCTCTCAATTCTAGAAGGTGAAATTTCCGGATTTGCTCCTGGTGCTTCAGCAACTAATGCTCCAATCGCGCATGCAAAATCAATTGAGTTTTGTGGTGATTTATTAGTAAGCAAAGATGTGATTAAAGCTGCCAAAAACGAATCCCCCGCTCCTACTGTATCAACTACTTTGACCGGATAACCGTCATTATTATAAAATTTTCCTTTCCACATTAACAATGCTCCATGTTTTCCTTTGGTGACACACATATCATTTACTTTGGTTTTCTCTGCAATGAAGCGCATATTTTCTTCCAGGCTTTCAAATGGTGATTGCATTGCTTTTGCAATTTCTGACAACTCCTCATCGTTGAACTTAATAAAATTAGCGGAATTCATTAATTCCTCCAGAATTTCATATGTATAATGTGGTTTTCTTAAATTGACGTCAAAAACTTTATAGGCTTTTGTGTTCAATAGCTCTTTTAAAGTATCTCTCGAAACTTTATCGCGACAAACTAAACTGCCATAAATTAGCAGATCTGCTTCTTGTACTGATTTTTTAGCTAAATCGTTCAATACAATTTTATCCCAAGCCGATGGATATTTGATTTCATAACTTGCCGATCCGCTATCGTTTAAAGTAACATTCACCAAACCTGTCGCGAAATCTTCTGAAGTTACAATAGTATCTGTTTCAAGTCCCAGACTTTTTACTTGTTCTTTAATTGCTTTACCATCTTCATCATTTCCTACGCAGCTGATCATGGTTGTATCGCAGCCAAATGTTTTCATTCGCAACGCTACATTTAAAGGTGCTCCGCCAATTTTTTTTTCGTCAGCAAAAACATCCCAAAGTACTTCTCCATAAGCAACCGCCTTAAGATTTTTTTCGTTATTCATTCTAAAATTATTTTATATTATTGCTATTCGAGCAATTTAATCATCGCTTTTTCTACTGTACACTGAGACATAAGTTTCACTATCTGAAACTGAATTTACTTAAACGATATCAATCTCAACAGTTTTTTAGTAAATAAATCTTTTACAGTTTTATATCCATTATTAAATATAAAGAAACTTATTCAATTAAATACTCAAGCGACAAACCTCTCTTGTCTATAGTTCCAGATCGTTTTTGATCGATATTTTGCATTTAAAACAAATCTGATTGCAATACAACTGAAAAGCAATGAATTTAGGATTTTTTTTGTTTCTATTTTTAGCAGGTTTTTTTTACATAAACAATACAAAAAAACAAATATACTTGAACTATCTGCATATATTTCAATACAAAAGCCTAAATATTTACAATTCAGCATTTTACACAGATAAAAAACATTATTTATTGCGAAAAATTGAAATTCTTTTCTAATTTTGCACCCTCGTTCATAACTGATAATCAAATATTTAAATAATGACAAAATTTAGCAAAACAGTGTTAATTGGTGACTTATTACTATCATCAATTTATACTTATGCTGATGAAGGCCCTCGGGATTACATTCTGACTATAGCAACCGGAAACGGAAAAGTAACAGACTTTAATCTAGCTAATGCCGAAAATTCATCTTTTAATATTTTTGATCAAAATTACAATTTAGTTTACGCAAGAGAATCTGAAATAACCATATTAGAAATATCATCAACAATTAGTTTAGAAGGCTATTCATCCGGAATTTATTTCCTGGAGATAATAGAAAATGGCAAAGCTACAATACACCGAATTAATGTTGAAGCTAAAAAAGTCAAAGCCAAAACTGTAAAACAGATTCCTTCTTTACAGCGTTAATTTTTTGCCCCCACAATTAAGAACAGCTCATTTTGAGTTGACTAAGAACAGCTCTCAATTGGGCTGTTTTTTTTATCTTTTATTTTACTTATAAAAAGATACAATGTTATGCAGGCTGTTTACAAGATTCAAAAAACTCGTAAGCTCTTTTCTCTACATAAGAATATGTCGAATCTCGTAATGGAAAAGCGCAATGTCCTCCGTATTTTGGGGTTTCCAAATAAACATAAGAACTGTCTTGAGCAATCGCTCTTGGATAACATCTTTCGCCTAAAAAAGGATCATCAAGCGAATTAATAATTAAAACCGGAGTGGTAATATTTTTAAGAGAAAATTCAGGAGAGACACGATGATAATAATCATCCCGACTTGCAAAACCATGTAACGGTGCTGTAAAATACTGATCAACCTCATCAAATGAAGTAATTTTATCAATTTGATCGCTATTTATGAAATCAGGAAATTGTGCTGCTTTATATTTCAGCTTTTTTTTAATATCAATTGTAAAATTCTTTAAATAAACTCTGTTAAAGCCTTGCTTGAGTACAGCTGCGCTTGTTGCAATATGTGTTGGAACTGAAATCGAAACCGCTGCCTTTACACGCTTATCGATTTTGGTCCAGCCTAAATAATTCAAAAGCTGAACTCCTCCCATTGAATATCCGATCAAATAAACATCTTCGAACTTTTTTTGTAAAACAAACTGAACTACTTCATCAAGATCGTCAACTGCTCCGTGATGATAAAGTCTCGGAAGTCGATTCATTTCTCCGCCACAAGTACGATTATTCCAAGCGAAAACTGAAAAACCTTTCTGCTGAAAATAAGCCGCACAACTATTATTATAAGTTCTGCGTGAATCACCTTCTAAACCATGGCATAAAATAACTGCCTTTTTAGAATCATTTATCACAAAATCAATATTAATAAAATCACCATCACTTAACTCATGTTTTTCTCTAGTATATCCCGGAACTTCAAATTTTTTGAATAAAGCAGCATAAATAGTAGAAACATGCCTGTTACGATGAATAATAGAAGGAAAATTATATTCTGATTGTTCAATTAGTGGCATGACAAAAAAATTTTATGATATTTACTACAAATCTATGAAATCAATCAACATCAAGTTTAATAAGGCCTTTTTTATTTCACTTTTTAAATCATTAATTACAGAAAATTAAAAAACGTAGCCCTAAACTTTATAATGCATAATATATGCGGGTTAACCTTATATCAAATCAGGCTTTCTCATAAAAAAAACCTCTAAATTAAATTTAGAGGTTTTAATATATCTTTCTTAAATAAAATTTAACCGATTAAATTAATTCGCCGGTTTTTCTTTTTCTTCAATGTTAGTCACAGAATTATTATCTCCAATATTAAAAGACAACGAGAATCTTAACATATTATCTAATGGAGTTTTCTGTTTTGCAGCAGAGCTTAGATATGAAAAATCAAATTTGGCTTTCTTGTATTTAAATCCAGCTCCAAGGGTAAAGAATTTACGATCTCCTTTTTCACTGCTTTCATGAAAATATCCTGTTCTTAAAGCAAAAGCTTTTTGGTATAAATATTCAAGTCCAACCGCCCAAGTCACTTCTTTTAATTCTTCGCCAAAACCACCCGGCGCATCAGAAAAAGAATTAAATGCTCCTTTTACAAATCCAGCATCCTGATATTGAGCATTGGTTTGGTTATTTTGCGGTGATGGAACCAATAGTTTATTAAACTCTATGGAAGTTGCCAATGTATTGTCCTGATCAAAAATAAAATCAAAACCTCCACCTACTTTTAAATTAGCCGGTAGAAAACTGTCAGATCCAGAATCTCCATTATATTTTAATTTAGGGCCAAGATTTGAAACATTAAATCCACCTCGCCAAATACCGTTGAAGTTTTTGAAAGCAGTTTCAGGTGTTTGATAATATCCTGCAATATCTACAGCAAATGAACCGGCTGCATGACCGCCTGCATTAGCTTGCTGAATTTCTAAATTAGAACGAATGTATCTTCCTGTAACCGACATTGCAAACTTTTCGCTTAGTTTTAAGGAATAAGATCCATCCAAAGCAAATTCATTTGGTTTCACTATTTGTCCGGCATCATCTTCATTTTGTTTGAATACAGTTTCTCCAATTCCAAAATATCTCAGACTGAATGCAAATGCACTTCTCTCATTGATCTTGTTAAAGAAATTTAAGTTCAATAAACCTGTATCATTTGACAATGAAGACATATATGGCGTATAACTTAATCCTATACCCAATTTATTTTCGGCAAAAGGATATTTCGCCGCGTTCCATTGTTGCGAATAAACATCGGCTGAAGTCGCAACTCCCAAATCTCCCATTCCCGAAGCTCTGGCATCTGCCGAAACTTGCAAAAAAGGAACTGCGGTGACAATTGGCCTGTTTTGTGCTTGTGCGAGTAAATTTCCAACTCCAAAGAGTAATGAAAATAAAAAATATATTTTTTTCATGTGTATCTATTAATTGTTTTTGATTGAAATTTCAATGCGTTTTGCGATACAATATTTAATACCAAATGTAATTTTGCTATAACATTAAACTTGTACCGCAACGCACTTCATCATTTCATTTCATTATTTACTCCCCTGATCTTTTGATAAATTTGAATACTGATGACGTTCCTTCTTTTCCACTAACATGTAAAAAATAAGCTCCGGTAGGCAAAGTGCTCAAATCTAACTGGCTGTAAGTTTTAAGTTGTACATCATCAATATCAAACTGGCGTACAATTGCACCGTTTAGCGCTACAACCTCAACAACAACATCTCCAGCCCAACGGCTTGTCCATTTAATATTGATTGTATTTACAACAGGATTAGGGAATATATTAAGTTCCATAACTTCTGATTGGTTTACGATAACTGTTACACGTTGTTCTGCAGTTGCTCCGTAAATATCAGTTGCTTTCAAGATCAATTCAGTTTCTCCGTTAGAAAGGCTTTCAATTGTAAAACCAGTCGCTGATGGCGCTATTGATGCAATTTTTCCATCTACTACAGTAGCTTCAAAAGTCAATTGATCACCATCCGGATCGCTGAAATATTTATCATAAGTAAAGCTTTCCTGAACAGACAATCTATTGAACAAAATTGCTTGTGCACCAAGTGCCAAAGGAGCTTTATTATTTACAACCGTTACTTTTATTTGTTGTACAGTACTTAAACCAAAAGCATCTGTTGCAGTCAGGGTTAAGATTGTTTCACCCGCAGCATGTGTTTCAACTACAAATTGACCCAATTCCTGTCCAACGGTTACAGTTGCAATATTTTCATTGGCTACCGTTGCATTAAATGTCATTTTATCTCCATCAGGATCTGTGAAATAATCTCCAAATTGACGCACATCAAAATAATTCAATTTAGAATAAACCATTTCATCTGACTTAATAACTTCAGGCGCACGATTCGTTTTTAATACTTTAACTTCTAATGATGCTGCTGAAGATGCACCTAAATCATCCACTGCAGTGTAATTCAATGTATATATTCCTGCAGTTTCATAACCCGGAGCAAGTTTTACTGAAAGCTCTCCATTAAGCAATTCAAATGTTGCCCATGCCGGTGCATTAGCAGATTGAACTGTAATTTTATTAGCTTCTTTATCAGTCAAGCCGATTTTCACCACTACTTCTGAAGCTTCATTAACAATTGTAGTTTCTACAGGTACATTAGAGAAAACTGGCGCTTCATTAATATGTAACTTAACCGGAATCTTTCCTGTACTGTTAACAGGATCGTTTGTTCTTACATTTAAAACTGCGTGTTGATTTCCACGAACTCCATTTGCAGCAGTAAAGTCAAGTTGAACATCTTTTTTTCCGCCAGGAGCAATAGTTCCGTTTGAAAGTCCGTTGATAGAAACCCATGCATTAGAAGCAAAATTTTGCTCGCCTGCTCTAACCATCCATCCATTCCCAGGATACAAATCTGAAGCTTGCAAATCATACCATTTTTCACCATCACTTAATGTATATCTACCCGGAGTGTTTACAATTCCTGACATAGAACCTTGTGCATAAGCCATTTCATAAGGATATGTAATCACAACGTAGAAATCTTCGTTTGGATAAAGTCCTTTAGGTTCTTTAATTGGCAATGTAACCCAAGATCCGGTTTTACCGCCTTCATAAACATAATCAACAGAACCTTGATCTATTATTGTTGCATCGGCTACAGAAGTTCCTCCTGCACGTATTTCGTAAACAATAGTTCCTGTTGGTTTATCAAGACCAAACATAAAAGTTTGAAAATGTGATAATGTAAAACCGTCTTTCCCAGCATTAAATCTGGTTGCAGTTGTAAAAGGTTCTCCTCCGTCATAACCAAAGTGAGAATCCGCAGCCATTTTATCTTCGTACTTTAATACTCGGTTAAAAGTAGGTTCAGCATAAACGCTAACTCCACCTTTAGGCGCAGGATTTGATTTTACTATAGAATCAACTTTGGCAGTTTTTGCCTTTTTTGCCATTGCTTGCGGACGTGAAGTAATTCCACTTGCCGCTTTTCTTAAATAATCAATACTCAATTCATATTTTAAAGCACCATTACCTTTACTATTATCAAAAACAGCAAATTGTGTATCTGTATCTGTTAAATAATTTACCGTACTATTAACTTCAGTCGTTTGTACTGCTAAAGTTGGCGGTAATGTAACTTCTGCTTTTATCGGAATCAAAAGTTTTGCTACTGTAGCATTACTTTCGATAACTAAATTATCAGTAATAGAACCTGCTGTTGTTGGAGCGTATGTAATTCTGAATTTAGAATTTTCACCCGGTAATATCGCTGTATAGCTTCCCGCTAAATCATTAATATTTGTCCAACTCCAATAACCTCCACCAAACCAGCTTGTGAAATAAGCATAAGCTTCAATCGTGTAAGCAGAAGATCCACTTTCTACAGAAATATTTGAAATTTGAAGTTTTTCAGCACCAGTATTTTGAACTAAAAATTCTTCAGTATAGCTTACTTCAGGATTCACCATAATTTCACCATAATTTATTTCTTCTAAGTTTGAAGTAATAATTGGTGCTCCGGTTACGGTTAATTTAATTGGTTTTTCAAGCCATTCCTGATTTGGAACATTAGTGCGTAATTTTAATGTACTATTATATTCTCCCGCATATATATTACGTGCATCAATATCAATTTGAGCATTCAAAGTAGTTCCAGCCGGAATTATATGTTTTTTTGCCGGACTGATTAAATATGCTAAACCTTGTCCGTGATTTACATTTGCATGATTAGAAATAAGAACAAAATCTGACTGATCGCCATTTTGAAGACCAATACTTGCCAAATTTGTAGTTCGATCTGCAGTTCCGCTTCCGTTAACTTTATATTGAAACTTCATAGTTCCATTTTTATAAATGATAATCTGAGCAGAAGTTGGATCTCCCATTCCACCAAAGAAATTCACAAAATATTCCCATGAAATAATCACTTTATCATTATCGCTGTAATAGAAAACACCTACTTCATCTTTTGGATAAGTTGTTGTATCAAAAGCACCAAATACCCAATATGGAGCAATAACAGTCTTCAATTGATCTGTTGGCATGTTTCCTATTATTGAAGGAGATTCTGTTGGTTGATCAAAAGTTAATAATCCGGTTGTACCAATGTGAATATCTGTATAATCCTTTCCATAATAATTAAATGACCACGGAAGTGTTTTTGTTTTCCAATATTCATCAACATTATTTAAATCACCATCTACTAATATTTGAGTTCCTGTTTTACGAATATCAATCCATTGATAGTTTGTTCCGTCATTTGAAGTTTCATAACTATACGTAAAATTCGGAATTGCTTCTGAAGTACTTACCGGTACAGACATTGTCAACCAATTTGTTCCTGTTGCTACAACTTCAAGGTCTGCTTTACCAGTATTTTCGATCAATAAAGGATATTTAGACGTTTGTCCGTGTTGCAAAGTCTCTGTTAATAAATCTAAAGTAGTAACTTTTATTCCCGGAGGATCTAATACTTTCCCCGCAAGAGTGATAGTATAATTACCACCTTTGTCATCTTTAATATGTAATGCATCTGTAAAATCAGCTACTACATCAGTCGGCAAAGTAACGTCGTAAACTTTAATAAGTCCAGGTGCTATAGTTGCACTTGTTTCGCCTGTTACTTGAAATTTATTATTGTCTAAAGTAAAACTCGTAAGTGCTACAGCTTTAGTACCTGTATTTTTAATACTAAATTTTCTAGATGCAACAGCTCCTTGAAATACATTTCCGAAATCAATATTTGTTTCAGAAACAGTAAGTTCTGCTTTACCGCCACTTGTAATATTAACTTGGATTAAAGGATTAACCTGCGTATTTACCGGATCTGTTGATACAATATTTACATATCTGTTAATTTTACCTTCGTGCAAAGCTGCAGTTTCCATAACAACATCCATCTTAGCAGATTCGCCAGGCAATAAAATTCCTCCCGCATTACTGATAGAAGTAATCATATCCGGACCAGGATAATCAAAACCTAAAGCCAATCCAGAATAAACTTTTGTTACTTTACTATAATTGCTTACCAAAATTCCGTCTACCTGATCATAATCTTCCATAAGAATGTTAAGATATCCTAAGGCATCATCCTGAAAAGTAATATCATTATAGTAAAAACGAATATTTCCGTCTGCAAACAATACCATTTGTGCACTAATATTTCCTGAATATCCATCAGTAAGATTAGAATATTGCACGATAACTCTGTCTGCTTCTACTTTATAATATATAGAACCGCCTTTGCTCAACTCAACATAAGTTCCCAAAGGAGAAATATATCCTTTTGGCGAATAAGGCGCTCCGTCTAAAGCTGGCTCATTAACCGGGTTTGTTGTATCATCAAAAGTTGTAAAACCTTTATAACTAATGAACAGTTTTTGCATTTTCTGAGCATAATAAGGAAAATCAAATCCCATTTCTACAGGATAATATCTGTTTGCTTCAGCTTTAAAATAATTAGTAATATCTGTTCCTGTTCCAGAAATATCTTGATAATCATAGGTTATCGGAGTTGTTTCTGATGCTAAACTTGTACGATATTTATATCCGTATTTGTGATATCCGCCTTCCCAAGTATCGCTGGTTCCTGATTGATCGTACTTTGGAACAAAATATTTCAATGCAGCTTTACCTTCATTTTTTACAGTAATTGATGCCGTAACTTTATCTCCCAATGCAACATTATCGATCAATTGAGTCATTGGATCAACTACGATTTTTGCAGGTTCAGAACTTACTCCAAATAAAATAACTCTTAATGTTTTAGGACTACTTGTAGATGTAAGCGTCAAAAATCCATTATCGTTTCCTGTAGCATTTGGCGTATATTTCACTTTAAGTGTTACTTCGCTATCTGCAGAAAGTTTATTTGGATAACTTCCAATAAGTTCAAAGTTTGGATTAGAAATATTAAGAGCAATATCATTATAATTCCCCAATCCTGTATTTTTTACTACAACTTCCAACTCTTTAGAACTTCCTTGAAATACACTTGAAAAATCCAATTTCTCAGCAGCTTTAAGAACCGGTTGTTGACCAGATACATTTACAGTAACCGGAACTTTTAATTCTCTATTTGTTGCATCATTAGATTTTAAAATAGCATTTGCATAATAAGTACCATTTATTAATTTAGAAGCATCAGCAGAAAGAACTGTTTTTTCATTTGCATTTCCGTTTACTTCACCACTTGTAGGATCTAAAGTCAAATATTCCCCCAAATATTTATTTTGACTTCCTGCAATATTGAACCATGCAAAATCATTACTCGCAAGAGCTACACTTAATGGTCCCCAAGTTTGTCCAACATCAAAAGATATATAACAATTATCTGAACCTTCAGCTGTATTTTCATAACCAATTCCTAAAGGGTAAAGACTTCCAGCCGGAATGTGCAATGCTACCCAAAAAGTTTCTCCTTGTTGAAAATATAATTGTTCATCCAAATTTATAGAAGCATAACCTTCAGTAGCACTAAAAGGTGTATATTCCTGTGCATAGATTAAATTCTCTTTGTTTAATGAAGTTCCTTTGTAAATTTCGATTACAACAGGACCAAATTTTGGATCTACTCTTAGATACGACGTAATTTGCGTTAAGTTGAAACCATCAGCTTCATTAACAAGATATTTTGTCGCAGCCGAATTTGGAATACTGGTATCTTCGTCTCCAATAATGTTTGTTGGATTATCACAATAACTTTTATCTTGTGGCGTAAATCCAAGTGTTTCTATTGCTGCGCTTTTTGATGAAGCTGCAATTTTAGATTTCGTTCTACCCACTTTTACTGCAGAAGTAACTTTTCCTGTTTTTGCAGAAGGATATTTAATATTCTTTGCAGAAAAAGCTGAAAGAGCAGTTTCTTTATGACGGGCTAAAAATTCCCACCTCAAAACACCTTCACCATTATTTAAGACAGTCATATCATGCGTTCCCTTAAAAGAAGTGCTCGCATCGACATCAATTACAATGTCTTTACTATTATCATCAACCGTAATTTTTGGACCTGCATTTGTTGTGCCCTGAACAATATTTGACAATTCAGATAAATTGTTCCATCTGTCTCCAGAAATTACCGTAAAATAATATTTAGTAAGACCTAAAAGTCCGTTAACAGAATGAGTAATTGTTGTTCCCGCTTCAGCCGTATTTTTAATAATATCATACTTTGCCGAAGCCAAATTACTTTTCGTTATTGGTGAAGTGCTGTAATAAATACGAAAATCAACAGGTTTTGTATCGTCAGTATCTGTTGGAACTGTCCATGATAAATTTGCAAATTCCTGAGCAACTCCTGTCAAAGCCAAATCTGTAATGGCATTTGGCGCAACGCCAGCATTATTTTGGATCGCCAAAAATGCATCTATATGTCCCGAACCTAATTTTCCAACGTAATCCGGATTATGAGAATCAATATCAACAACACCGGTTACAAGTTTAGTTCTTAAAACTTCAGGCGTTAATTGGCTTTTTCTATTTGCCAAAGCAAGTGCAGCAATACCAGAAACGTGCGGACAAGCCATTGAAGTTCCCTGATAGAAACCATATTGGTTCTTTGGCAATGTACTTAAAACACCGTTTTTAGATCCAAGTTCAGTTTCTCCACCCGGAGCAGCAACATCTACCCAAGTTCCATAATTAGAATAACTTGCTCTTTCCCAATTTGGTCCAATTGAACTTACACATAACGTATTTTCATAATGACCCGGAAACCAATCTCCATCAGAATTACTGTTTCCAGCAGCAAAAATTACGATTCCACCTTTCATTGGACTATTCGGAAAATCTCCCGCTTCAGCAATAAAATAATCTATCGCTTCTTTTATAGATTCGTCAAAATTTCCAGGTTCTGTATATCCCCAACTATTTTGAGAAATCACAGAACCATTGTTTGCCGCATAAATATAACTTTCTTCAAAACTTCCGCCTCCTAAAGTTTGAACGGACATGATTTTTGTACCATCGTTATTACCACTTCCTCCGGCAACACCACAAACACCAATTCCGTTGTTGTTTACCGCAGATATTGTACCCGCTACGTGAGTTCCATGAGGTTCAGCTTCGATTGCTCCGCTATTCTTGTCAAAATTCCAACCATGGATATCGTCGATATAACCATTTTTGTCATCATCAACTCCCGCAACTCCATTAAGCTCAGCTTGGTTTGTCCAAATATTTGCCTTTAAATCCGGATGTTCAATATCAACTCCCTGATCATGAATCGAAACAATAATTTCCGGATTCCCTTTTACAACATCCCAAGCTTTAAATAAATTAATATCAGAACCGTTTGGATATCCCGTTTGTCCCGTATTATTATAATGCCATTGTTCTGGCAATTTAGGATCATTAAAATAAGAAGCTGCTGCAGAAGATTTTTTACCATCAATTTTAACAGCCTTAAAATTGTAATCAGACAATACTTTTTGTTTCTCTGTTTCTGCTGTTTCTACTTCAGCAATTGCCTTGTATTTAAGTACTGCATCTTTTGCGCTCTGGTTCGCGTCAATGTCTACAACATACCATAAATCAAGTTTGTGTTTTCGCAATTTTGCTTCTAATCTCGGATTAGGATTTTCCGGAAATAGCCTGTGCATATTCCGTGCTCCAACTTTGCTCGAAACCTGATCAAAAGCCAGAATTCCCGTGGTAAGCTTTTTTCCCGTGCTCACATTCATTTTCTTTAAAGCCGATGACATCTGTCCTGAAAATTTAATTTTTACAGAACCTTGTTTGACACCTTGCTTAAAAGTCGCTTGCTGACCAAAGGAAAAAACTGACCAAAGCGAAAAAATAAAAAACCATAATAATCGATTTCCCTTTTTGTAATAATTTGTCATTAAAGTTGTTTTTTGGTTAGTTAATAATTTAATGCAATTGCAAAAACAGTCTCTTAAACCTAAGTACTACTCTTAAAAAATTACGAATAGCTTGCTGTTTTAACAACACATCAAATGTTTCGGGGCAAGAATATGGAAAAATCAAATAGTCAGGCTTCAAACCATAGTTACATCTTATATATAGAGAATAAATCATCATTACATTTGTATTACAACGAATCATAAACATCTAACTACAAGAGCTTTAAATAGTAAAAATTATTCAATTCTAAAGTCTAGAATTTAACCGCAAAGTGCGCGAAGATTTAATCTTATACTGTGTTTAAAAAATACAAAAGTTCGCAAAGCTATACGGAAAGCTTTGCGATCTTTGCGTTTTTACAAGATCTTATTCGCAAAAAAAACTTTGCGTGCTTTGCGGTTAATTTTGTCATAACAGGCACAAACCTTTGCATACTTTGCGGTTAAATCTCTTCTATTTATTTTTTGAGTAAATCGCATTAATATCTTCAAAACATCAAAAATTATTCATAGTTTAGCGTCCAAATCATTTAAATTGAATCGTTTTTATACTTATATAGTTTTTTTTATCTTTATCTGTGAAGCAATGTTTTCACAAAATATTGATCGTCTGAAATTGCAATATCAGAAAACTACTGATCCTGATAAAAAAGCACATTTACTACTTAAAACCGGGCGTATATTAGAGAAACAAAGTTTGGATTCTGCTTTATTTTATTATAAAAAGGTTCTCCCTTATGAAAAAACGGTTACAGATACTCTTTTAGCCAAAGTATATTCCAGTATCGGAAATGTCAATCTATTAAAAGGTAATATTGATGTTTGTCTGGAGTATCAGTTAAAAGCTTTGAAATTATTTGAACGTTATCCGCCACAACAAGATATTGTAGGAGTTTATAATAGTATTGCTCTAGTTTATTTTTATCAGACTGATTTTGACAAAGCACTTGTAAAATACAATCAGCTTAGAGCTTTATTGAATAAAAACATTATAAAAGATCCCAAGAAAGCACATTATGTTCAAGGAAAACTTCTCAATAATATTGGTATTATTTACGATAACAAACATCAGGAAGACCTTGCTCTTGAATATTTTGGTCAGGCCTCAACACATAGCAAAAAGGCAAAAGACAATGAAAATCTGTCTTCTGTTTATTCCAATATGGGAATTATCTACCTTAAAAGTAAACGCTTCGATCTTGCCGAAGCTATTTTTATTGAAGCACTTAATTTGCGAAAAAAAGACAACGATATTTTTGGATTATGCAAATCTAATTATCATTTAGGAAGACTTTATAAAGAAAAAAAGCAATTTGACAAAGCACAGGAATATCTTCTTATCGGTCTTAAATATGCTAAACAAGCCAATTCGTCTTCTACAAGAGCCTCTATTATTGAAGAACTTAGCCTTGTAATGGCCGGAAAAGGAAATTATAAAAATGCCTATGATTATCATGTCGCTTACAAAACTTTAAGTGACAGTCTTTTTAACAAAGAAAACCAGCAAAAAATTACTCAGGCCGAAATGCAGTATAAATTTGATAAAGAAAATCAAGCTGCAAAAATTGCTCAAGATCAAAAAGAACTTGTTTACACTATTATTGCGGTTGGGTTGATTCTAGTAATCATTATTGTGGTTATTATGTATCGCCTTCAGGAAACAAAAGCTAAAATTCAGCAATTGGCAAAAGAAAGTGCGGAATTGAGTAATAAAGAACTTTCTTCAAGAGAAGATATTTTGAAAAGGGAATTAGAATTTAAAAATAAAGAGCTTACAACAAATATCATGTATCTCTTAAAGAAAAACGAATTCAATACCGAAATTTCGAATCGCTTGATGGAGTTGAAAAAACAAATGAAGAAAACCGATCAGGATGTTATTCAAAAAATAATCCTGGACATTAAAAATGCGCAGGATGACGATATTTGGAAAGAATTCGAAGTGAGATTTAGTCAGGTTTATAATGACTTTTATGAGCGTTTAAACATTAAATATCCTGATCTTACGCTTAACGAAAAAAGGATTTGTGCCTTTTTAAGATTAAACATGACAACCAAAGAAATTTGCGCACTTACCCGTCAATCTTATAATAGTCTGAATGTAGCTCGAGCAAGATTAAGAAAAAAACTAAATATCCAGAATGAGGAAATTAATCTGGTAACTTTTTTAGAAAATATATAATCTAAATAATCAAATAAAAAAAATCCCAAATTCCAATTGTTAAGTTGGAATTTGGGATTTTATATATTTAGAATTTATCGAGACTTTAGTCTAAAATAAAACTAACACTTACGTTTGCAGTAACTTCGATTTCACCAATTGCTAAAGTTTCATTTGAAGCTCCGGCAGAATCCGCCGCCATAGATTTCATAGAAGCATACATTGGTTGTGGACGATAAACCTGTGTATTATCAGAAATTGTATAAGCTTTACCAACTTTTTGACCTAAAACTGAAACGTAATCTTCTGCTTTTGATTTAGCATCTTTTATTGCCAATTTTCTAGCTTCAGTTTCAAGTTGAACTAATTTAGAAGTTTCAAAAGAAACTCTGTCGATACGATTGATTCCTTGTTGAACCAAACCTTCCATTAATTCGTCGTATTTAGACAAATCTTTCAAAACAATTTCTACAGTTTGAGTAGCATTATAACTTGTTTTCTTTTTCTCATAATCATATTGAGGATTAAGAGCTACTTGTTTTGTTTTGAAATCTGCTGTAGGAACATTCATTTTTTTAATGAATTTCAAAACAGCATCCATTTTCTCGTCGTTTTGCTTTTTGACATCTTTAGCATTATTCCCTTTTGTTTCAACAGTTGCTGAAATACAAACCTGATCAGGTGCTACTTTTACTTTTCCTTCTCCATTTACATTTATCTGAGGAATTTGTTTGGTTTCTTGAGCGTAAGACATAGTCATAAACATGATTGTTAAAAATAATACTACTTTCTTCATTTTTGTTATATTTAAGTTATTTGATAATGACTTTTCAAAAGTTGTGCCATTAATTATAGTTTCCCCAATTTTGCCATTACGAAAAGTATAAAAATAGGTATTGCCAACAGAACAACCATTAAAGTATGATCAGCAAATAATGAAGGTTCTTTTATCAAAGTTATCATATAACCTCCTATAGCACCTCCAAAGTGCGCTGTATGTCCAATGTTATCATTTTTGGCGCGCATTCCATAAATAGAATACAATAAATATAAAATTCCGAATAAATATGCCGGTATTGGAATGACAAAGAAAATTCCTAACATCATATCCGGTTGAAGCAATATCGCAGAATACAAAACTCCCGTAACTGCTCCCGAAGCTCCAACGGCACGATAACTATAATCATTTTTATGAAAAAGCATCGTTAGTAAACTTCCGAAAATTAAGCTTCCAAAATAAACCAAAACAAAAGAAATAGTTCCCAACCATTGTATTACAACCGGCGCAAAGAACCAAAGCGTCAACATGTTAAAAATTAAATGCATCATATCAACATGCAAAAATCCCGACGAAAGCATTCTGATTTGTTCTCCGGAACGAATACTTCCAACATGAAACTCGTATTTTCTAAAAAAAGAAAGATCATTAAAACCTTTGTAACTAATCAAAGCATTAGCTACTATAATTCCAACTAAAATGGTATTCATAAAAAACATTTAATGTGAATTGTAAATATAGTCATTCTTAAACATATGTTAGCGTCAAAGCAAAATATCAATGGTTATTCATTTTTAATTTATATTTGTAAAAAAAAATACATGCAATTTCTCGTTTATATACTAGCCTATCCTTTTCTTTGGCTAATCTCAATTCTTCCTTTTCGAATATTTTATTGTTTTTCAGATCTAGTCTATTTCATTATTTACAGAATCGTCGGCTATCGCAAGAAAGTTGTTCGTGCAAACTTAGCATTGGCTTTGCCACACTTAAATGATGCAGAAAGAAAAGAGATCGAAAAGAAATTCTATAAACATATGTGCGATATGTTTCTGGAAATGATCAAAACTATGAGTATTTCGGCAGAAGAAATGGACAGAAGATTTAAAGTAACGAATATTGACCTTGTAAACGAATATGCAAAAAAAGGCAAAAGCGTTATTCTTGTAGCTTCTCACTATGCAAGTTACGAATGGCTTTTGACAATTAATCCTAAAATTGATTTTCGCGGAATCGCCGTTTACAAAAAAGTAGCAAATCCATACTTTGATAAATTGGTTCGAAAAATTCGTTCCAGATTTGACACAGAATTGATTGAAACCAGAAAAGCAATTCCAACAATGGCTCAAAATCAGCGTGACGGAATTTTAAGCATGTACGGTTTAGCAAGTGATCAATCGCCAAAACTTGACAGAATTTTTCATTCTATGAAGTTTATGGGAGTTGAAGTTCCCGTACATACAGGCGCAGAAATGCTGGCAAAAAAATACGATCTGAGTGTTGTATTTGTACAAGTAAAAAAAGTACGCCGTGGTTATTATGAAGCTACAATTATTCCAATTGCAGATAATCCAAAAGAATATGAAAATTTCGAAATCACCGAAAAATATCTGAGAGAAGTCGAAAAACAAATTTATGAAGCTCCAGAATTTTATTTATGGACGCATAAAAGATGGAAACATCGTGTTGAATAATCTTTCACAATAACAAAAAAGGTCAAAAAAAGTAACATTCTTTTTTTGACCTTTTTCTTTTCGAAAAACAACAAAACAATTAAACATACTATTTGATCTGCTGAAAACTGATTTTGATGTGTTTTTGTAATATTTTTTCCTAATCGAATGAAAATCAAAAATTACACAAACAACATAAATTTGGAGTTAGAAAATTTATTACTCCAAACCCAAATCAAACCTAGTAATCATGATTAAAAAACTATTATTTACATTTCTAATAATATCCATTTCTAATATTTCTTTTGCCCAGAGTCCCAAACGCGGAATTGCTTATGGCAATAACTCAACATCTGATTTATTAGCCTTAAAACCCGGAGTTTCATGGTGGTACAATTGGGGATCTTTGCCCGAAAATGATACCAACACAAATTACGAATCTATTGGCGTAGAATATGTTCCAATGACTTGGAATGCTGTAAGTGATGCTGATGTACAAGCTTTTATTAATAAAATAAAACCGGGCGCAAAATATTTGCTTGCTTTTAATGAACCTAATTTTAATGATGGAGCAAGATTAACGCCTGAGGAAGCTGTAAATGCTTGGGCAAATGTAGAAAAAATCGCTGCTGCCAAAAACCTTGAAATTGTAAGTGCTTCACCAGCTTACAACGGCCCAGATAGTTATGGCAAGATATCGGATCCAGTTGCGTGGCACGATCAGTTTTTTGCTATTTGTCCCAAATGCAAAGTGGATTATATTGCATTTCATACTTATGATAGTTCAGCCGGAGCAGTTATTGGTGTTACGGGACTTCTTAAAAAATACAATAAACCTGTTTGGGTAACTGAATTTGCAAACAGAGTTATTCAGACTTCTGCCGAAAAAATTGCGTTTATGAAAGAAATCTTAACGAGTTTTGAAAACGATCCTGATATTTACAGATATTCATGGTTTACAGGAAGAGTTCCTGAAACTTGGACAGATATGCTTGAAGGACAATTATTGGCCCCGGAAAGAGGTGTTTTGAAACCAATTGGTACAGAATATATAAATGCTTCTTATACCGATAAAAAAATAAATGTTCCGGGAAGAATTATTGCAAACAAACATTATCGTAGAAGTGGTACCGGATTACAAAACACAACAGATTCCGGAACTGGTCAAAATGTATGTTTTATAAATGAAGGCGACTGGAACGAATTCCAACTAAATGTTGCCAATGCCGGAACTTATAATCTGACTTTTAGAGTAGCTTCACCAACAATTACAGGGAAATTTGATATTATCGTAAATGATGTTGTCGTAAAAACCGGCGAAACTTTTCCTGTAACTGGCGGATATCAAACCTTTGCAGATAAAATAGTAAGTGGAATTACATTGCCTAAAGGACAAGTTTATTTGAAAATTAAATTCAAATCAAATGATATGAATTTTAATTACATTGATGTCGCTCAGGCAAATTTAGGCGTAAACGACCCAACTTTCGAAAAAGATACTTTTACCATTTATCCCAATCCTGTTAAAAATCAATCTATACTTCATATAAAATCTGCAGATACAGAACCGTTATCAATAAAAATTGTAGACATGAAAGGAACGCTTTGTTTCTCGTCAAATTCTTATTACACCAATGAAGATATTAAAATTGGAGATAAACTTTCGACAGGAATTTATATTGTAACGGCAAGTTATGGTTCTGTAAAAAAATCCTTGAAAATTATCAAAGACTAAGATTGAAATTTTACCGCAAAGTGCGCAAAGTTTTAGTTTTAGTTTTACTGTACGCATAGCAAACATAAAGTTCGCAAAGCTTTGTATTGATTTAGCTTTGCGAACTTTGCGAAAAACCTTTGCCACTTTGCGGTTAAATTTTTAAATACCTTTTACAAAAAAACCTCTTTCATTAATTTGAAAGAGGTTTTTATTTATGAAAAAATTGTCAAAAATTAAATTCCTGCAATTGCTTTAATCTCGTCAATAATTCGAAGAGCCAGAACGTCTGCTTTTTCCTGAGAAGGAGCTTCAGTATAGATTCTGATAATTGGTTCTGTGTTTGATTTTCTCAAATGTACCCATTCTGTAGCAAAATCAATTTTCACACCATCAATTGTCGTGATATCTTCGTTTTTATATTTTTCAGTCATTGCAACCAAAATCGCATCAACATCAATTTGCGGAGTTAATTCAATTTTGTTTTTGCTCATATAATATTCAGGATATGAAGCTCTCAATGCCGAAACTGACATTTTTTTATTCGCTAAATGCGTCAAAAACAAAGCTACTCCAACCAAACTATCACGTCCGTAATGAGATTCCGGATAGATAATTCCACCGTTACCTTCGCCACCAATAATAGCGTTATTCTTTTTCATTAATTCCACAACATTCACCTCTCCTACTGCACTCGCTTCATATTTTCCACCGTGAGCAACCGTTACATCACGCAAAGCACGAGACGATGACATATTCGAAACTGTATTTCCAGGAGTTTTACTCAAAACATAATCGGCGCAAGCCACCAAAGTATATTCTTCACCAAACATTTCTCCGTCTTCGCTGATAAAAGCCAAACGATCAACATCAGGATCTACAACAACTCCAAGATGCGCTTTTTCTTTAACCACTAATTCTGAAATATCAGTTAAATGTTCTTTTAAAGGCTCTGGATTATGAGGAAAATGTCCGTTTGGTTCGCAATATAATTTTACAACTTCAACGCCCATTAATTCTAATAATCTTGGAATAATAATTCCACCAGAAGAATTTACACCATCAACAACCACTTTAAATTTTGCAGCTTTTACAGCTTCAACATCTACTAAAGGCAAGTTTAAAACTTCGTCAATGTGGATATCCATATAGGCATCATTGATTGTAATTTCGCCTAAATTATCTACATCCGAGAAATCGAAAGCCTCAGCTTCAGCAATTTCTAAAATTTTTGCACCTTCTGCACCGCTTAAAAATTCCCCTTTTTCATTCAGTAATTTCAAAGCATTCCATTGTTTTGGATTGTGAGACGCTGTTAAAATAATTCCACCATCAGCTTTTTCTAATGGCACAGCAACCTCTACAGTTGGCGTAGTAGAAAGTCCAAGATCAATTACATTAATTCCTAAACCTATTAAAGTATTTACCACAAGATTGTGAATCATTGGTCCAGAAATTCTGGCGTCGCGACCAATCACAACCGTTAATTTTTCTTTTGAAGTATTGTTTTTCAGAAAAGTACCATATGCCGATGCAAATTTTACAGCATCAACAGGAGTCAGGTTATCTCCAACTTTTCCACCGATTGTTCCTCGTATACCTGAAATTGATTTTATTAAAGTCATTTTTGTGAGTTATGGTTATCAATTACAAATATAGAAAAGTTACTAAGGTTCTGAGATGCTAAGGTGCTAAGAATTTTAAAAAAAAGTTGTTAAGGTTCTGAAATACTAAGTTTCTAAGATTTAAAAAACTTAAATTAGAAGCTTTATATTATTTATGTAAATATATAAGTATGACATTTTTGTTTTGTGCCGTTAGGTACAAAATATTGGTAGAAAATATGAATTGAGATAGATTTAAGCGTACCGTAGGTACGCAACAAAACACAAGTCATTACGTACCTACGGCACGTTAGCCAATTTTGAACTAATTATTCTACCAATATTTATTACCTGACGGCACATTCTCACTGTTGATTCATATCATTCACTAAAATGATGTAAAAAAGTTTTCATACTTTTACTAAAATAAACTAGTCTCTTAGAAACTAAAAAACTTAGAAACTTAGCACCTCAGAACCTTAGCGCCTTTAAAAAAAGAACCTTAGAAACTCCAGAAAAAAATGAATTTCCTAGCCCATATATATCTTTCAGGTGAAAATGATTTAATTAAAATTGGCAATTTTATGGCCGATGGAATTCGCGGAAAACAATTTGAACATTTTCCTGAGGATGTCCAAAAAGGAATTATTTTACATCGTTTTATAGACACTTATACAGATTCTCACGATATTTTCAGGCAAAGTACAAAGCGTTTACACGAAAAATATCATCATTATGCCGGCGTAATCGTAGATATTGTTTACGATCATTTTCTGGCGAAAAACTGGGCAAAATATTCTGATGAAAAACTGGATCTTTTCATTAATCGGTTTTATAAATCATTACATGAAAATTATCCTATTCTAACGGAAAGAACACAGAATTTAATGCCAACAATGATTAGAGAAAACTGGCTTTGGAGTTATCAGACTACAGACGGAATTCAGCATATTTTAACGCAAATGGATCGAAGATCTAAAAATCAATCCAAAATGCAATTTGCGACTCAGGAACTCAAAGATTTCTATGCAGAATTTGAATCAGAATTCGATCTTTTCTTTGAAGATATGCAAGCTCAAGCCAAACAAAAAAGACTTTCATTATAGAATCTACCCGATTCCAGAAAATATATTACAATACTTTTTATGAAAAAAATCACATTATTATTAAGCTTTATTTCTTTTTATTGTTCTGCTCAGGAAGCTGTAAAACCAACAGGTTTAGTAGCTACAAAAGCAATGGTTGTTTCGGCACGTCAGGAAGCTTCAAAAATTGGAGCAGACATCATGAAAAAAGGCGGAAATGCTTTTGATGCAATGGTTGCCACCGAATTAGCTTTGGCAGTTGCTTTTCCATATGCAGGAAATATTGGCGGCGGCGGATTTATGGTTTATCGAAAAGCAAATGGCGAAGTTGGATCATTAGATTACCGCGAAAAAGCTCCGCTAGCAGCAACAAAAGATATGTTTCTCGATAAAGACGGAAATGTAATAAAAGGAAAAAGTACAGAAACTGCTTTAGCAATTGGTGTTCCCGGAACAGTTGCAGGAGTTTTTGCCGTTCATAAAAAATTAGGTTCATTACCAAT
Organism: uncultured Flavobacterium sp.; assembly: GCF_951805225.1. NCBI lineage: Bacteria > Pseudomonadati > Bacteroidota > Flavobacteriia > Flavobacteriales > Flavobacteriaceae > Flavobacterium > uncultured Flavobacterium sp. Next base: position 2,570,082 of record NZ_OX638201.1, read on the forward strand.
GTCCGAGATTTTAAAACCTGTTATCGCACTTGCCGAAAGAGGTGTAATTGTTACGCTAAAACAGCAAAAACAATTAGAAAATTATCACGATGCGATTGTCAAAGCAAATGGTCCAAATACGCTTATGGCAGGAAAATTTAAAGAAAATGATACGATCAAATATCCTGCTTTAGCCAATACTTTGAAACGTATTCTAAAAAATGGAAAAAATGAATTCTATAAAGGTAAAACTGCCAAAATTTTAGTAGAATATCTTCAAAAAAGAGGCGGAATTATTACGCTTAAAGATTTAGCTACTTACGAAGCAAAATGGAGAAAACCATTACAATTTAATTATAAGAATTTAAAAATTACTTCTATGTCGCCTCCAAGCAGCGGCGGAATCTGTCTGGCGCAAATTATGAAAATGATCGCTCCATATGATTTATCAAAAATGGGACACAATTCTGAAGAATCTATTCAGGTTATTGTTGAAGCTGAAAGAAGAGCTTATGCAGACAGAAGTCAGTTTTTAGGCGATCCAGATTTTGTAAAAATTCCAATTAATGCTTTATTATCCGATACTTATTTAAAAGACAGAATGTCAAGTTTTGATGTCAACAAGGCAAGTTTATCATCTGATATAAAAGAAGGAAAAGTAATGTATAATGAAAGTACCGAAACTACACATTATTCTATTGTAGACGCTCAGGGAAATGCTGTTGCAGCAACTACTACAATAAATGACGGTTTTGGTTCTAAATATTATTGTGATGAATTAGGTTTCTTTTTGAACAACGAAATGGACGATTTTAGCGCAAAACCGGGATCTCCAAATATGTTTGGTTTAGTAGGAAATGAAGCCAATAGTATTGCTCCGAAAAAAAGAATGCTAAGTTCAATGACGCCAACTATTGTTGAAAAAGACGGAAACCTGTTTATGGTTGTTGGTTCGCCTGGAGGTTCGACGATTATTACAACTGTTTTGCAAGCGATTCTAAATGTTTATGAGTATAATTTGAGTATGCAGGAAGCTGTAAATGCGCCACGTTTTCACCATCAATGGCTGCCTGATCTTATTACTTTTGAACCAAATGCGTTTGACACAACAACAATAGATAAACTAAAAGCAAAAGGATATTTAATCAACGAAAAAACAACTCCGGTAATTGGAAAACTGGATTGTATTTTGGTTTTACCAAACAAAAATCTTGAAGGTGGTGCCGATTTCCGTGGAGATGACACAGCGGTTGGTTTTTAATTTAGTTTCCAATTTTCATTTATATTACAACATTATGAACTAAATTTGTGGTTTCCCTAACTCTTTACAAACAGAATGCTAAAAAAATATTTTAGAAAACTAGAAAGCATTATCGCTTTAGGACAGTCATTGATGACGCCAAAGCAATTTATTTTTTTATCAAGTGTTTTAATTGGTATTTCTTGTTCTTTGGCAGTAATCGTTTTAAAAACTTTTGCCCATAGTGTTTTCTCTTTTGCGACTTACATCAACGGAATTTTAAAGTTAAGTTTCATAAACAGTATTTTGCCAATTATTGGTATCGTCTTAACTGTTTTTGTCATCAAAAGAGTTCTAAACGGATCTATAGAAAAGGGAACTTCACAAATTTTATACGCTGTTGCTAAAAAAGCAAGTATCATCCCGAAGAAACAAATGTATGCGCAAATTGTTACTTCTTCGCTTACAGTAGGTTTGGGAGGTTCTGCGGGTTTAGAAAGCCCAATCGTAATTACAGGAGCCGCTTTTGGATCAAACTTCGCCCAAAATTATAAACTACCTTATAAAGACAGAACTTTATTGATTGGCTGCGGTGTTGCAGCAGGAATTTCGGCAGCATTTAACGCTCCAATTGCAGGAGTTTTATTTGCAATAGAAGTTTTATTGGTTGATGTAAGTATTTCGGCCTTTACTCCTATTATGATTTCAGCGGCTACAGGTGCTTTGGTTTCTGCAATTGTTCTGGATGAAACTATTTTATTATCCTTCAAAAAACAAGAAGCTTTTAATTATCATAATATTCCATTTTATGTTCTTTTAGGATTATTAACCGGTTTTATGGCGGTTTATTACGCCCGAAATTTCCAAAAAGTAGAGCATTATTTTTCTAAAATGAAAATCGGTGCTTACAGAAAAGCATTGATTGGTTCTTCATTATTAGCATTATTAATTTTCATTTTTCCAACTCTTTTTGGGGAAGGTTATGAAAGTATCAAAACATTGTCAGAATCAGATCCGGGAAAAATATTAGACAATACATTGTTTGGCGATTTTAGAAACAATCAATGGGTTTTGCTTCTTTTTGTAGGTGCTACAATGATGGTAAAAGTATTTGCTTCTGCACTAACACTAGGAAGTGGTGGAAATGGTGGAAACTTTGCTCCATCCCTATTTTTAGGATCATATTTGGGTTATTTTTTCTCCAAATTCTTCAACTTAATTGGTTTAGCTAAACTGCCAATAAGCAACTTTACAATGGTGGGAATGGCAGGTATTTTGAGCGGATTATTTCACGCGCCACTAACTGCTATTTTCTTAATTGCTGAAATTACTGGCGGTTACAGCCTGATGATTCCTCTTATGATTGTTTCATCGATAAGTTTTGCGATTTCTAAACGTTTCGAGAAATATTCTCTGGATGTAAAAGGTCTTGCCAAAAAAGGTCACGCTTTTACCAGTAATAAAGATTCAAACATTTTATCTACTTTAGATATTGATACTATAATTCAATGTGATTATCTGACCGTACATCCTGAAGAAAACTTAAGCAAACTGGTTGATTTAATTTCACATTCAAATCAAGTTGTTTTTGCCGTTGTAAACAATGAAAAAGAACTCGTTGGTATCGTTCATTTTAATGATATTCGCGAAATTATCTTCAATACTTATCGCGTAAAATATACGTTGATTAAAGATGTAATGAAAACTCCGGCAGCTACAATTTCTTCTTTTGACAGTATGGAAATTGTAATGAGCAAGTTCGAAAAATCAAAAACTGCCTTTCTTCCGGTTATCCGAAATGATAAATATTATGGATTCATTTCCAAATCTATAGCACTTGAAGCCTATAGAACTAAGCTGCGTTCTATGACAATAGAATAAGCTTAATATCGGATAAGTTAAAAATTTGAGTTATCCGATATTAAGACGTATATTTGTAGGAATATGTGGAACATTGACCTAACATACAGAGAAGAATTTCAATCGACATTTGACAGATTGTACCAAAAAAGGCTTGATTTGCAAAACAGCAGACCATTGCCCAATATTGCTTTGCACAAAATACGCGAGAGCTTATCACTAGAATGGACTTACAACTCCAATAGTATCGAAGGAAATACTATGAGTTTGCGAGAAACCCAAATGGTAATTCAGGAAGGTATTACTATCAAAGGAAAATCACTCAGAGAACATTTCGAAACCCACAATCACGATAAAGCAATTGATTATTTATATTCAATTGTCGACGATAATTACAATCTTCGAAGCATCGATATCCTTTCCATACATGGATTGGTTTTACGCTCTATCGAAGATGATTTTGCTGGACGTTTACGAAACGGTGGAGTTCGTATTTCTGGCGCTAATTTCATGCCTCCAAATGCCAATAAAGTTTCAGATTACTTAGATGAATTAATTGATTTTGTCAATACAAATCCTCTGGGTTTAAACGATATTGAACTGGCTACGATTTATCATCATAAACTAGTTTGGATTCATCCTTTCTTTGATGGAAACGGTCGCACAGTTCGTTTGAGTATGAATTTATTACTGATGCGTTGCGGTTTTCCACCGGCAATTATCCTCAAAAATGATCGAAAAAAATATTACGAAGCACTTAATCAGGCTAATGGAGGCAATTATCAAAAACTAACACTTTTGATGTGTCAGGCTCTGGAACGTACACTTAATATATATTTAAGTTCGATGCCCGGAAGCACTTATGATTATCAACCCATACAAAATATTGTAAGCGAGCCAGAAACTCCTTATGGTCAGGAATACATCAGTTTACTTGCCAGAACAGGAAAAATAGACGCTTATAAAGAAGGTAGAAACTGGTACACAACCAAAGAAGCCATCGAGGAATATATGGCAACCCGAAAAAGAAAACGCTAACTAACCAAAACCAATCCAAAAATGAAAAAAAACTTATTCTTAATCTTTTTTACTCTAAGTTTTATCTGTAATGCTCAAACAAAAGATAAAATTGACACCACAAAATTATTCAAAGAACTGACTGATCAGGCTTGCTCGTGTATTGATTCAATATCAACTTACAACCGACCTAAAGATTCTATCACAGCAAATATTGGCTCTTGCATTGATGATAAAGTTGGTGCTTATCAATTAGGACAAAAATTTGCTAATATGGATTTATCAAATCCAACAGGAGAAAAAAAAGAGATTAATGTAACTTTAAATTTAAACAAAAATTCCCAAGAGTATAAAGACATTTATTATGAAATGGAAAAATACTTAATGGATAATTGTTCTGTTCTAAAAGATAAAATTGCAGCCAATAATCTGGTAAATAATAATTCAATGTCTACGAATCAAAAAGCATTGGACTTGTACAATTTAGCAATTGAAGAGACTAAAAAAGAAAATTATAAAGGTGCAATAGAAAATTACAAAAAAGCAGTCAAAATTGATCCAAATTTTGCGTTTGCATATGATAATATGGGAATTTGTTACAGACGTTTGGAGCAATATGATTTAGCACTTGAATCTTATGAGAAGTCACTAAAAATAGATCCGAATGGGCTAATGCCGCTACAAAACATCGCAGTCGTTTACTCTTATAAAAAGGAATATCAAAAAGCGGTTAAAACTTATGAAAAGATTGCTACAATAGACCCAAACAATCCTGAAGTATTCTACGGAATTGGACAATTGTACGCACTTCATTTAAATGACACCGAAAAAGGACTTGACAATATGTGTAAAGCTTACAAATTGTATGTGGAACAAAAATCACCTTATAGAACTGATGCCGAAAAATTAATTCAGATGATTTATGCTGACATGAAAAAAAATGGAAATGAAGCAAAGTTTAATGAAATTTTAAAAGCAAACAACCTTAATTCAAATTAGAAATTTGTTACTATTTGTAACATAAACTTTTGCTATCGAGCACAAAAAGAACAAATCAAAGTGGTAACTTTGCGTTTTGCTCAAATTTATGTTAGAAAAAGACAATACTATTGAAGTTCTTGGTGCAAGAGTTCATAATCTGAAAAATATCGATATTTCTATTCCGCGTGAAAAACTGGTTGTAATTACCGGTCTTTCTGGTTCGGGGAAATCATCTTTGGCGTTTGATACCATTTATGCTGAAGGACAGCGTCGTTATGTTGAAACATTCTCTGCTTATGCCAGGCAGTTTCTTGGTGGTTTAGAGCGTCCTGATGTAGATAAAATTGACGGGCTTTCGCCAGTAATTGCAATTGAACAAAAAACAACCAGTAAAAGTCCGCGTTCTACCGTTGGAACTATTACTGAAATATATGATTTCCTAAGACTTTTGTACGCTCGTGGTGCTGACGCTTATAGTTACAACACTGGCGAGAAAATGGTTTCTTATTCTGATGAGCAGATTAAAGATCTAATCATGCAGGATTTTAATGGGAAACGCATCAATATTCTTGCTCCGATTATTAGAGCCAGAAAAGGTCATTATGCCGAATTATTCCAGCAAATTACCAAACAAGGTTTTCTGAAAGTTCGTGTAAATGGTGAAGTTCAGGATTTAGTTTCAGGAATGAAATTAGACCGTTACAAAACTCACGATATCGAAATTGTTGTAGACAGAATGTTGATCGAAAATACCGAAGACAATCAAAAAAGATTGGCCGAAAGTATTAATACAGCAATGCATCATGGCGAAAATGTATTGATGATTCTGGATCAGGATACAAACGAAGTACGTTATTTCAGTAGAAATTTAATGTGTCCTACAACGGGAATTTCATATCAAAATCCGGAACCAAATTTATTTTCGTTCAACTCTCCAAAAGGAGCTTGTCCGCATTGTAATGGATTAGGAACCGTTCATGAAATCAATGTTAAAAAGATTATTCCGAATCCTAAATTATCGATCAAAGCAGGAGGTTTTGCTCCGCTTGGCGAATATAAATCATCTTGGATTTTTAAGCAATTAGAAGTTATTGGAGAAAAATACGGCTTCAAATTAACAGATCCAATTGAGAAGATTCCAGAAGAAGCCATGAACATGATTTTACATGGTGGAAAAGAAAAATTCACTGTAAATTCAAAAGATTTAGGCGTAACACGCGATTATAAAATTGATTTTGAAGGAATTTCACATTTTATCAAAAATCAATATGACGAAAGTGCATCAACTACAATAAAACGTTGGGCAAAAGATTTCATGGACGAAATAAATTGTCCGGTTTGCGAAGGTTCTCGTCTTAAAAAAGAAGCTCAGTTTTTTAGAGTAAATGGAAAAAACATCACTGAATTGTGTGATATGGATATTTCTGATTTAACGACTTGGTTTCAGGATTTAAATACACATTTAACAGACAAACAACTTTTGATTGCGTCAGAAGTGGTTAAAGAAATAAAAGATCGTTTGAACTTTTTAATGAATGTTGGTTTGAATTATTTGGCTTTAAGCCGAAGTTCAAAATCACTTTCGGGAGGTGAAGCACAACGTATTCGATTAGCGACACAAATTGGTTCTCAATTAGTTGGTGTTTTATATATTTTGGATGAGCCAAGTATTGGTTTACACCAAAGAGACAACGAAAAACTGATTAAATCTTTGGAACAATTACGTGATATTGGAAATTCGGTTATTGTTGTAGAACACGACAAAGACATGATCGAAACCGCTGATTACGTTATTGATATTGGTCCGAAAGCAGGGAAATATGGAGGAGAAATCATTAGTATAGGAACTCCGGCGGAAACTTTAAAATCTAACACTATTACTGCTCAATACTTGAACGGTACAATGAAATTGGAGATTCCGAAAGAGCGAAGAAAAGGAAACGGAAAGTTCTTGAAATTGACCGGAGCAACAGGAAATAACCTAAAAAATGTTTCTATCGAATTGCCTTTAGGACAATTAATTTGCGTAACGGGAGTTTCTGGAAGTGGAAAATCGACTTTGATCAATGAGACGCTCTACCCTATTTTGAACGCTTATTATTTTAATGGTGTAAAAAAACCACAACCTTATAAAAAGATTGAAGGTCTTGAACATATTGACAAAGTAATTGATATTGACCAAAGTCCGATTGGGAGAACGCCACGTTCAAATCCAGCGACTTATACTGAAGTTTTTACCGAAATCAGAAACCTGTTTACGATGACTTCTGAAAGTATGATTCGCGGTTATAAAGCGGGACGCTTTAGTTTTAATGTAAAAGGCGGACGTTGCGAAACCTGCGAAGGTTCTGGTGTTCGTACTATTGAAATGAACTTTTTACCAGATGTTTATGTAGAATGTGAAACATGTCAGGGAAAACGTTTCAATAGAGAAACTTTAGAGATTCGATATAAAGGAAAATCAATTTCAGATGTATTGAATATGACCGTTGACGAAGCAGTTCCGTTCTTTGAAAACATTCCGAAGATTTACAGAAAAGTAAAAACAATTCAGGATGTTGGTTTAGGATATATTACTCTTGGTCAACAAAGTACAACACTTTCTGGTGGTGAAGCACAACGTATAAAACTAGCCGGAGAATTGTCTAAAAAAGATACCGGAAATACGTTTTATATTCTGGATGAACCTACAACAGGATTGCATTTTGAAGACATTCGTGTTTTAATGGATGTTATCAATAAATTGGTTGATAAAGGAAATACAATCCTTGTTATCGAACATAATATGGACGTAATAAAACTTGCCGATTATATTATTGATATTGGCCCTGAAGGCGGAAAAGGCGGCGGACAATTGATCGCCAAAGGAACTCCGGAAGAAGTTGCTAAAAGTAAAAAAAGCTATACGGCGAAGTTTTTGAAAAAGGAATTGGAGAATTAGAATCATGATATCTTTGTCAAAGTTTAAAACTTTGACAAAGATTTGAAACACATAAAAAGTGAAGAAATAAAAAACAGATTTTTTAATGAACGATAAATTAACGTTTCCACTTGTAATTCATGCAAATCCAACAAAATTAGAACGGTATTTATTTTTGTTTTTAGTGGCTTTTATCTTTCTTCCCTTTTCTTATGGTGTTTTCACTGCACAAGGATTCTATTGCTTAAGTCTACCGTTTGGTTTCTTTGGAATGTTGACATATAACCATTTTACAGATTATAAATTCACACCTTTAAAAACAATTCAAAAAAATAAATTCGTATGTTTTAGTGAGAATGAGGTAGAAATTTGGGAAGATGAAGAATCTCTTTTATACAATTGGAATGATTTAGAAAATATCCAAATAAACATAATCGCATTTAAAGGTAAATGGAAAGACGAAGATGGTAGATATGACGGAATTGAAAATTACATATCATTTGCTTTTCAAGGCGTAACTCATAAACATCTTTTTTACATTGATACTCCTAAAGAATTCAATTTCTTATGGGATTATTTTGAAAAAATAATTTTACCAAAATTATATCTATCCAAGAGGATTAAAGAGGAAAGTATAATTATACCATTATTGGATTATACAGAATTACAAAAATTTAAAACAAAATACGACATAAATAGATATACTGATTTTATACATTTCAATTAAGAAATAAGAATATTCAAAAAATATAAAGCGACTAATTATTCCATTCAAAAATAAAACAATTCATTACACACTCCAATCTATTGATAATGAATAAGAATACAAGAATGATCTTATTTTAAATGTTACATTTAAATTAATAAATCCCCATTTCTGTAACAATTCTCGAAAAAAGCAGTAATTTAGTACGCCCTTTTTGTCAAAGCTTTTAATTCTGGCAAAGAGTAAGATAAAATCCATGAATCTAAAAGATAAATTAACTGGTGTAGACCGATATTTTTCGCCTAAAATTATTGATGAAGTAAACGATCAATATATTAAAGTGGCCAAAATAAAAGGTCAGGAAGTTCCGTGGCATAATCATGAGAATGAAGACGAATTATTTTACATTATAGATGGTGAGCTTTTAATGGAAATTGAAAATGAAGCTTCTTTCACGATGAAAAAAGGCGATTTATTCGTTGTAAAAAAAGGCGTAAATCATCGGGTTTCATCGGTTGAGGAATGTTCTATAATGTTGATTGAATCAAAAACTACCGAACATACCGGAAAAGTTAAAAGCAACATCACTAAATCAATTGAAGAACAAACGTATTAATTAAAAGAGAATTTTTCTTTTTATAAAACAATATTTCAATTGAAAACAGATGCCCTAGCCCTGATGGGAACGGCATCTCCCGATTTAGAAAAACAAGGCTTTTTAGCCGTAGTTTTTGTTATCGGGAATATAGTGGACAGCAGGAAATAGCTCCTTCTTCTTCTACTAGACTTGAGATAAAAATTTTAAAACGACACAGCTAGAAATAAAAATATAAATAATTAAAATACCTAAAATGAGATTAGAAGATTTTGATAATGATGAGGACAAAGTAATTCAGGACCGTTTGAAACAAAAAACGTGGAATGAAATTAGAACAAATGACAGCTGGGCGATTTTTAAAATCATGGCCGAATTTGTAAACGGTTATGAAAGCATGGGACGTATTGGTCCTTGTGTATCGATTTTTGGATCGGCGCGAACAAAACCAGATGATAAGTATTATTTATTGGCAGAAAAAATTGCATTCAAAATCAGTAAAGCTGGTTACGGAGTGATCACAGGAGGTGGTCCCGGAATCATGGAAGCTGGAAATAAAGGTGCACATTTAGGAGGCGGAACTTCGGTTGGTTTGAATATCGAATTGCCTTTTGAACAACACTTTAACCCTTATATTGACCACGATAAAAACCTGAATTTCGATTATTTCTTTGTGAGAAAAGTTATGTTCGTTAAATATTCGCAAGGTTTTGTGGTTATGCCAGGTGGTTTTGGAACTCTTGACGAAATGTTTGAAGCGATTACTTTGATTCAGACTAAGAAAATTGGAAAATTCCCAATTATTTTAGTTGGTGTTGAATTTTGGTCTGGATTGATTGACTGGGTAAAAACTGTTTTGGTTGAAAAAATGCATACAGTAAGTCCAGAAGATTTAAACTTATTTAAAATCGTAGATACTGAAGATGAAGTAGTTGACGTATTAGATAAATTCTACAAGAAATATGACTTAAGTCCAAATTTCTAAAAATATTTCGAACATATAAATGATGTAAACTAATTTAAATTCACGTTATGCTATCCTTAAAATAACATGAACTTACATCATCTATATGTTTAATTACATTAAATCTTACAAAAAAGTAAAGCTGTTTTTTAAAACAGCTTTTTTTATGCTATTTTTACATAAAACCAAAACAACTATACGCTCGTAACTTAAGTTATATTCATCAATATCTGAACTATCATTGAAATCAATCTATAGAATTATATTATTTGTTTTAGTTTTATTAAGTTCGGTAAAACAGTTCGCGCAACATCAATCTAAGATGGAAGTGGCGGTTAATCTCGAACTCAAAACTCTAAATGTAAAACAGGATATTACGTTTTACAACACTTCAAACGATTCGTTGGTTTCGATTGTATTGAACGATTGGAATAATGCTTTTTCGGATAAAAACACGCCGCTTGCAAGACGTTTTTCTGATGAGTTTTATAGAGGTTTTCATCTTGCTAAACCTGCTGAAAGAGGAAATACTACTATTTTGAATCTTACCGATTCTGACAATATGGCTCTTGAATGGGAAAGAACGGATAAGAATCCTGATTACATTATTGTTAAGCTAAATAGAAAATTATATCCTGGAGAAAAAATAGATTTGCACCTAACTTATATCTCTAAAATTCCGAGTGATAAATTTACGCGCTACGGTTTTACTCAAAATGGTGGAATGATTTTGAAAAACTGGTTTTTAAGTCCTGCGAGATTTGAAAATCATAGTTTTACAAAAAACAACAATTTCAATCTGGATGATATTGCTAATGCAAGTACTGATTATCAAATCGAAGTAAAACTTCCAAGCAGTTATTCTATTACAACTGATTTGAATTCGGTTTCAAAAGATATTTCGAATCCATCTTTTAGCACTTATTTATTTACTGGAAATAACAGAACTGATTTTAATTTTTATATCGAAAAACAGAATACTTTCAAGAGTTACGATAATGGTCTTGTAGAAGTACTTTCAGATTTAAAAACCAAGAAATTGGACGAGATTCAAAAAGCAATTATCATAGATAAAGTTGCCACTTTTGCGAATGATTTTATTGGAAAATATCCACATGAAAGAATATTGATTTCTCAGGTGGATTATGATAGAAATCCTTTTTATGGATTAAATCAGTTACCATCGTTTATAAGTCCGTTTAGTGATGATTTTATTTTTGAGATTACTTTCTTAAAAACGTATTTGAACAATTATCTAAAGAATTGTTTACGCTTGGATCCCAGAAAAGACAATTGGGTTTATGACGGAATTCAGATTTATGCGATGATGAAATACATGGAGCAACATCACTCGGATCAAAAAATGCTTGGACGACTTTCGGACATGAAACTCTTTAAAAGTTACAACATTACAAATCTGACTTTCAACGAGCAATACAGTTATTATTATATGCTAATGGCCAGAAAAAATTTGGATCAACCACTTGGCGACCCAAAAAATACTTTAATAAAATTCAACGAACAAATTGCGAGCAAATACCGCGCAGGTTTAAGTTTGAGTTATTTAGATGATTATTTAAATCATAATATTGTTCCTGAAAGTGTACAGGAATTTTATAATCTGAATAAAAAAGAACAAACGAATCGCTATGATTTCGAAAAAATACTAACCAAAAACAGTCCAAAAGACATCAAATGGTTTTTTAATACTATTATAGATTCACGTGATATTATTGACTATAAGTTTACGAATGTTTCGAGAACTAAAGACAGCGTTCAGTTTAAAATAAAAAATAAGACTGATAATTTTGTTCCAATTCCCGTTTACGGAATTAAGAAAAATGAAGTCGTATTCAAGAAATGGATCGAACCTAAGAATAATGATTCGATTTATGAATTTGCCCGAAAAAGCGCAGACAAACTTGTTCTGAATTACGACAATGAAGTTCCGGAATACAATCAAAGAAACAACTGGAAATCTTTGAAGAGTTTAGTTATAACCAATCGTCCTATAAAATTTAATTTTGCCAAAGATTTAGAAGATCCATATTACAATCAGATTTTATACATCCCAACGCTTACTTATAATTTATACGATGGTTTGACGCCAGGAATTCGTTTTCACAACAAAACTATTCTTGACAAACCGTTTACTTTTGACATTAATCCTGCTTATTCTATAAATGCCGGAACAATTTCTGGTTCTTCGGCTTTTTCATGGAGCGAATATTATAGAAATAGTACCTTATATAATGTGCGATATTCTTTAAGTCAAAATTATTTTCACTATGCTCCAGACGCCACTTATTTGAGATTAAATCCAATGGTTCAGTTTAGAATTCGTGAAGAAAACTTTAGAGATAATCGAAAACAAATAATTCTGTTTCGTCAGGTAATTGTAAATCGTGAAGAGAGTAAATATATAACTGATAATTCAAAACCAAATTATTCGGTTTTCAATGCGCGTTATACAAATACAAAAACCGAGTTGATTAATCATTTTAGTTATATGAATGATCTTCAACTTTCGGGAGATTTCGGAAAAATTGCCGGAGAAGTTGAATATCGCAGATTGTTCGAAAACAATCATAAATTAAATCTAAGAATGTACGCCGGAGCTTTTATATACAACTCTACAAATTCAGATTATTTTAGTTTTGGTTTAGATCGTCCAACCGATTATCTTTTCGATTATAATTTTTACGGAAGATCTGAAAGCACCGGATTCTTTAGTCAGCAATTTGTAATGGCCGAAGGTGGTTTTAAATCAAAATTAGAACCTGCATACGCCAATCAATGGATGACAACTTTGAATGCCAGTTATTCGATTTGGAACTGGATTGAAATGTACGGAGATATTGGTTTTATGAAAAGTAAGCATCAAAGTGCAGACTTTGTTTATGATAGCGGTATACGGTTAAACTTGGTTCCGGACTATTTTGAACTCTATTTTCCGGTTTATTCGAATAATGGATGGGAGGTTTCTCAAAAAAATTATGACCAAAAAATACGATTTGTGATCACTTTATCACCAAAAACATTAGTCAATCTTTTCACTAGAAAATGGTTCTAATCGAATGAATTTTAAATAAAAACCTGCATTATTATCACAAAAAACAATTTTTACGTAAAAATACCACAAAAAAAGTACGTAGTTTTTTGGTTTTAAATACAAATAATTGAATTATATTTATTTTAAAGAATTATGATTATTGATTGTTTTTAAGTAATTTCGCAGAGTAAACATGACTCTCCAAGATTATGATAAAAGAAAAAAGCAATACTACATTAACATTTGAAGATTTCAAAACTGAGGTATTGAACGACTATAGAATTGCAGTTACCAGCCGCGAATGTAGTCTTTTAGGTCGTAAAGAAGTATTAACTGGTAAAGCCAAATTTGGAATATTTGGAGACGGAAAAGAAGTGCCACAGCTTGCTATGGCAAAAGCTTTTAAAAACGGAGATTTCCGTTCCGGATACTATCGCGATCAGACTTTTATGATGGCAATTGGCGAGCTGACTCCAAAGCAATTTTTTGCAGGTTTATACGGTCATACCGATTTAGATTTTGATCCAATGTCTGCAGGAAGGCAAATGGGCGGACACTTTGTAACGCACAGTTTGAACGAAGACGGATCTTGGAAAGACTTAACAAAACAAAAAAATTCAAGCGCAGATATATCTCCAACAGCCGGACAAATGCCAAGATTATTGGGATTAGCTCAAGCTTCAAAAATTTACAGAAATGTTGATGGTATTACTATCAAAGACAAATTCTCTGTAAACGGAAACGAAGTTGCATGGGGAACTATTGGAAATGCAAGTACATCTGAAGGTTTGTTTTTTGAAACCATAAATGCTGCCGGAGTTCTGCAAGTACCAATGGTTATGAGTGTTTGGGATGATGAATACGGAATTTCGGTTCACGCAAAACATCAAACTACTAAAGAAAACATCTCTGAAATCTTAAAAGGATACCAACGCGACGAAGATTCTAAAGGTTATGATATTTTTAGAGTAAAAGGTTGGGATTATGCCGAGTTAGTTTCTACTTATGAAAGAGCCGGCGCAATCGCACGCGAACAACACGTTCCTGTTTTAATTCACGTAAACGAATTAACCCAGCCACAAGGGCATTCTACTTCTGGTTCTCACGAACGTTACAAAAATGCAGAAAGACTGGCTTGGGAAAAAGATTTTGACTGTATTCGTCAGATGCGTTTATGGATGATCGCTATCAATATTGCATCGCCTGAAGAATTAGCCGAAATTGATTTTGAATTGAAAAAAGAAGTTCTGGAAGCCAAAAAAGAAGCTTGGAACTCTTTTATAAATCCAATTATTGAAGATCAAAAAAATCTTTTAGTATTATTGGAGCAAATTGCTGAGGCAAGCATCAATCATAAAGAAAGAATTAAAAAATACATCTCTGAATTAAGCGCCATAAAATCACCTTTAAAAAAGGAAATGCTTGTTATCGCAAGAAAGATTTTACGCTTTATCGAAGTTCCAAATAGTAAAGCTATACTATCAAAATGGATCACAGATTATATTGGAACTACACAAGAAAAATTCAGCAGTAATTTATATTCTGATTCAGAGCAAAATGTATTTTCAGTTAAAAAAGTACTTCCTGAATATGCTGAAAATGCAAAAGCTGACTTAGACGGACGTATGATTTTACGTGACAACTTTGACGCTTTATTTAGCAAATATCCAGAAACTTTAATCTTTGGTGAAGACGTAGGAAACATTGGTGACGTAAACCAAGGTTTAGAAGGAATGCAGGAGAAATACGGTGAACTTCGTGTTGCCGATGTTGGTATTCGTGAAGCAACTATTCTTGGACAAGGAATTGGAATGGCTTTGAGAGGCTTACGTCCTATTGCTGAGATTCAATATTTAGATTATTTACTGTATGCGATTCAAATCATGAGTGATGATTTGGCTACTTTACAATACAGAACCGTTGGAAAACAAAAAGCACCATTAATTATCAGAACCCGCGGACATCGTCTGGAAGGTATCTGGCATTCTGGTTCTCCAATGGGAATGATTATTAACGCTATACGCGGAATCCACGTTTTGGTTCCTAGAAATATGACGCAAGCGGCAGGTTTTTACAACGCTCTTTTAGAGACTGACGAACCAGCTTTAGTAATCGAATGTTTAAATGGTTACCGTTTAAAAGAAAAAACTCCGTTAAACTTTGGAGAATTCAAAACGCCAATTGGTGTAGTTGAAACTCTAAAAGAAGGTTCAGATATTACTTTAGTTTCTTACGGATCAACATTAAGATTGGTAGAACAAGCTGCAGTAGAATTATTGGATTTAGGAATTGATTGCGAAGTAATCGATATTCAATCTTTACTTCCGTTTGACGTTAACAAGGATATTGTAAAAAGTATTGCCAAAACAAATCGTCTTTTAGTAATTGACGAAGATGTTCCCGGAGGAGCTTCAGCATTTATTTTGCAACAAATTTTGGAAGATCAAGACGCTTATAATTACTTAGACAGTAAACCGCAAACCCTTGCTGCAAAAGAGCACAGACCAGCATACGGAACTGATGGTGACTATTTCTCAAAACCTTCTGCCGAAGATATTTTTGAAAAAGTATACAGCATGATGAATGAAGTTAATCCATCTAAATTCCCTAGTTTATACTAAGAATTTAGTTCGGTTTTGAATATAAAAAAAGCTTGTAGACAATTGTTTACAAGCTTTTTTATTTTTACATAAATTACGTCATTGCGAGGAACGAAGCAACCACACTATCAAAACATGACGTGATAAAGCAAGTGAGATTGCTTCGTTCCTCGCAATGACAAAAAATCCGCGACTTCGCAATAGCGAATCCGTGTCATCCGCGTGCCATTAATCGCAAACTAAGCCTTCAATATAGCCCTAGCCTTTTCTAAATCCTCAGCCGTATCAATCCCAATACCAATATGAGTTGTTTCGACCATTTTAATACGTTTTCCAAATTCTAAATATCGTAATTGCTCTAACTTCTCAGAAGCTTCCAAAGATTTCATTGGTAAACTATAAAAATCCAACAAAGCCTGTTTTCTAAAAGCATAAATCCCGATGTGTTGAAAATAACGCACACCAACATCTTTATCTCTAGGATATGGAATCACTGAACGTGAAAAATACAATGCAAATTGCGATTGATCAACCACCACTTTTACATCATTCGGGTTATTTATATCGTCTTCATCTGTAATTTCACGCATTAACGAAGCCAAATCAATCTTACGGTCTTCATCATTTTTAAAAACAGATAAAACCTGTTCTAATGGTCCAGCTTCTGTAAAAGGTTCATCACCTTGCACATTTACAACAATATCAACATCTAAATTCGCAACAGCTTCAGCAATTCGATCACTTCCGGATTCGTGCTCTTTGATGCTCATAATGGCTTTTCCACCGTGATTTACAATTTCATCAAATATCAAATCAGAATCAGTTACTACAAATACATCATCAAACAATTTTGTAGCAACAGTTGCTTCATAAGTTCTTAAAATCACAGTTTTTCCACCCAAATCCTGCATTAGTTTCGCAGGAAAACGTGTTGAAGCATATCGTGCCGGAATTACAGCTATTATTTTCATTTTAATTCTTTTTTTTAACCAAAACAAATGTAAGTATTCAAAACCTAGATAAAAAACATAATTCAAAGAGATCATATGTTTATAATTTAGAAAAACAGGGAAACTTGCAAAACTCTATAATTCGTTTTTACTACTTTATAATATGATTTAACAAACGCATTTTACCGCAAAGCGCGCAAAGTTTTTTTATTTGCAAGGTTTTATAAAAACGCAAAGTTCGCAAAGCTTTACCGTTAATCTTGCCTTGCGTATTTTACCGCAAAGCACGCAAAGGTTTTTTATCTGTAAGGTTTTATAAAAACGCAAAGTTCGCAAAGCTTTACCGTTAATCTTGTCTTATGTATTTTACCGCAAAGCGCGCAAAGGTTTCTCATTTACAAGGTTTTATAAAAACGCAAAGTTCGCAAAGCTTTGTAAATATAGCTTTGCGAACTTTGCGTTTAATAAGCGTAATCCAGAGCAAAAAAACTTAGCGCACTTTGCGGTAAAAATTTCTACACAATTTCTACACAATTTCTACATAATTTTTACCGAAGTCATACTCAAAGAACCAGCCAATAATTTATCATTAAACAAACTCAATTCTTCTGATTTTTCTTTTAAACCTAAAGTGTATAATAAAGGTAAATAATGATCCGGAGTTGGAATCGCCAATTGAATCGCTTTGTTCATTTTTTCGAAATCAATCAAAGGCTGAAAATTTCCATCTAATAAATAATTATTAACGGTTTCGCGCGCTTCAATTGCCCAATCGTAACCGTAATTATCTTTATCAAAATTTCTAAAATCAACCAGACGAAGATTATGAACGATATTTCCGCTTCCGATAATCAAAACGCCTTTACGACGTAATGATTGCAACTTCTGAGCCAACTCAAAATGATATTGTCCTGATTTTGTATAATCAATACTCAACTGAATTACCGGAACATTTGCTTCTGGATATAAATGCTTGATTACGCTCCAGGCGCCATGATCTAAACCCCAATGTTCGTCTAAATCAACGTGAACAGGATCTAAAATTTTCTGAGTTTCCAAAGCTAATTCAGGACTTCCTTTTGCAGGATATTGCACATCAAATAGCGCTTGCGGAAAACCACCAAAATCATGAATAGTTCTTGGCATTTGCATCGAAGTTACTTTGGTTCCGTTTGTAAACCAATGCGCCGAAACACATAGAATTGCATTCGGTTGTGGCAATGTTTTGGCAAGATCACGAAAACCAGCCACAAACTGATTTTCTTCAATTGCATTCATTGGGCTGCCGTGTCCTAAAAATAAAACCGGCATTTTATCTGTATTCGAAAACGTTGATGAAATCGAATGTAAGTCGTTTAATGTTGTCATTGTGAAAATAGATTTTACAACACAAATTGCACTAATTCACACAAATTCTAAGTCTAAAATAATTCGTGAAAATCTGTGAAATTGGTGTTTTATTCCTCAAAACTCTCGTCTTTAAATCCTATCAAATATAACTTATTTTTGGCACGTGTCATAGCAGTATAAAGCCATCTGATATAATCGCGATCGATTCCGTTTGGCAAATACGGCTGTTCAATAAAAACCGTATTCCACTGCCCTCCTTGCGATTTATGACACGTAATTGCGTACGAGAATTTCACTTGTAATCCGTTAAAATATTCGTTCTCTTTTACTTTCTGAAACTTCTTGTATTTCGTCGTTTCATTTTCATAATCCTTCATCACTTCTTCGTACAAACGATTTGATTCTTCGTACGTTAAAGATGGAGATTCACTTTTGATTGTATCTAATAACAAAACAGTTTCAAAAGGTTTCTGCTCCGGATAATCGACCATTCGTATTTTTACTTTCGCGAAAGTAAATCCGTATAATTCTTTGATTCCAAAAAGCTCCAGAACTTCAATAATATCACCATTGGCAATAAATCCCGCTTCATCAGTTTCTTTTAACCAGAAATAATTATTCTTTACCACCATCAGGAAATCGCCCACAGAAAGTTCACTTTCTTTAAACAAAATCCTCGTTCTGATTTGTTCGTTATATTGATTCGCTCTTTTATTAGAACGAACTATAAACGCCGTATCTTCAATACTATAATTGCTGTAAGCCGAATTAATTGCATCCTGAATATCGTAACCATCCGTTAAACGAACAATATCTTTAAACTTTTTTACATTGAATTTAAACTCGGTAATAAAGCTTTCTTTTAGCAATTCTCGCAATTCCGTCGCATTAAACAAAATCCCTGAACTTTCCTCCTGACGCATTACTTCGTCGAGTTCTATATGTTCGATTTCTTTATTATAATGCGCCGCCAAAGTATGCGTATCAAGCGCCGGACTTATATCTAAATTTACGGGCGGCAACTGAGCGGTATCTCCAAGAAGAATCATCTTGCAATTGGTTCCCGAATATACGTACGAAATCAAATCGTCCAGAAGCGATCCATTATCATAAAGCTTAGAATCTGAATTGCTATCAGAAATCATCGAAGCCTCGTCGACGATAAAAATCGTATTTTTATGCTTGTTCAATTGCTTGGTAAAAGCAACGCCTCCGCCAGCCGACTTTTTAGGAAAATATATTTTTTTATGGATTGTAAAAGCTGGCGTATTCGAATAATTAGCAATTACTTTAGCCGCACGACCCGTTGGCGCCAGCAAAACAAACTTTTTATTAATATCGCCAAGATTGTTTACAATTGTCGAAATCACAGTCGTTTTTCCAGTTCCGGCATATCCTTTTAGTACAAAAATCGTATCGTTATGTGTGTCCGTTAAGAAAATAGCGATTTTCTGAAAAAAAATGTCCTGTTTGTATGTTGGAGCAAACGGAAATCTTTTTTGCAAAACGCCGTAAAACAAAGATGAATTCATAGGGGTAAAATTGAAATACAAAGTACGGGCTTTTTAATGGCAATGTCAATTCCAAAAATCAATATCAATCACAATTTCAATTAAAGCGTTATTCTGATTTTTTTGAGCAAAATAATATGAACTTACATCACTTATAAGGTAAAGAAAATTTAACCTTGCTTTAAAATCTAATTAAAATTGTTTTTTGAAATTGCAATTATAATTCTTCCTTTTTAATTTGTAAGTTTGTACTCGCCTTAAATTCTTTCTTGATTCAAAAACAGGTAACGAATTGTAAATCAAATATGTCATTGCAAAATACTAATATCACTTCAAAAAATTACAAAAAACTTTCTATTCAGGTTTCCTTGAATGGATTTTCGTTTTGTTGTTTTGATACTCTAAATAATACGATTACAGCGTTTAACGAAGTTAACTTTGATGCCGCACAAAAAACATCAAAAATTGAAGACTTATATAGTGCTGCTTTCAAAAACTATCCTGAATTAAAAGATTCTTACGACGAGATTTTGGTAATTCACAACAATAATCTTTCAACTTTTGTACCAACGGCTTTGTTCGACGAAAATTACCTGGCAAGCTATTTACAATACACTACAAAAGTTTTTGAAACTGATTTTTTTACTTTCGATCATCTTTCAAAATACGAAATGAATTCGGTTTACATTCCGTATGTCAATATCAATAACTTTTTAATTGACACCGTTGGTTCGTTTGATTACAAACATGTCAACAGTATTTTAGTCGAAAAAATCATTGAAAATTCAAAAAACAATGATGAGAAAAAAATGGTAGTGAATTTCAATCCAAATCATTTTGAAATAATCGTTGTACAAAATCAAAAACTGCTATTATTCAATTCTTTTGAATACCAGACGCCGGAAGATTTTCTTTATTATATTCTATTTACTGCCGAACAATTGAGCTTAAATCCAGAAAGTTTTCCGCTTGAATTATTAGGAACAATAGATAGAAACGACCCTTTTTATGCCATTGCTTACAAGTACATTCGCCATATTTCTTTTATGGATGTAGAGACTTTACAGCAAAGAAACCGCTTTTCAACTGCACAAAATCAAAAACATTATATCTTATTTCAATCATGAGAATCATTTCAGGAAAATACAAAGGACGCCGAATTTTTCCGCCAAAAAACCTTCCTGTAAGACCTACGACTGACATGAGTAAAGAAGCATTGTTTAATGTTTTAAATAATCATTTTAGTTTTGACGGCTTAAAGGTTTTAGACTTATTTTCGGGAACCGGTAATATCAGTTACGAATTCGCTTCACGCGGAAGTGCTCCAATTACCTCAGTTGACGGTGATTTTGGATGCGTAAAATTTGTCAAACAAGTCGCTTCAGAATATGATTTTAATATCGCTGCTACAAAAAGTGATGTTTATAAATTTCTGGAAAATTGCAAAACATCATACGATATTATTTTTGCAGATCCGCCTTATGGATTAGATCAGAATGCTTTTGAAAAAATTGTTTTAACCGTTTTCGAAAGAGATTTACTTCATGAAGACGGAATGATGATTATCGAGCATTCGAAATACACGAAAATGGAACATTTAAGTAATTTTTCTTTTCAGAAAAGTTACGGTGGATCTTTCTTTAGTTTCTTCGAATTGAATTCTACAGATGACGACGAAGAACTTCCGGACAATTCCATAAAAATAATAGAAGAAGACGAAGGATAATTTTGTTTTGAAATCATAAAAAAATCCCTTGAAA
The DNA here is from genome assembly GCF_951805225.1 of uncultured Flavobacterium sp. NCBI lineage: Bacteria > Pseudomonadati > Bacteroidota > Flavobacteriia > Flavobacteriales > Flavobacteriaceae > Flavobacterium > uncultured Flavobacterium sp. The sequence goes on from NZ_OX638201.1 coordinate 2,591,567, forward strand.
ATTTCAAGGGATTTTTTTGTTTTATCTAATTAATTCCAGTTGGTATTTTGAGCCAGATTATGCATTAAAAAATTACCAAAACACAATTAATTGTTTTTTAAATATTTTTGTTCCATCGGAACATTTCATCGGTAAACCAATACTAATGCGTTTTTTTTACGTTCCGTAGGAACGTTTGATTCATAACCAATATATATCAACATACTATTTATCAAACATCCCTAAGGGATGATATCTAATCGCAAACATTTTTTTCTACTACCGATGAAATGTTCCGATGGAACAAGAATAAATAATTATTTTAAAATTAAATACTTCTTTTTTACTAAAATCTCTAATGCGTAATCTGGCTCAAAATACCAACTTGAATTAATTAATTCTATTTTGATTATCGTCGTTTTTCTCCTTAAACTCTGTATCTTTCACTTTTCCGAAAGAATATCTTATCGCGATCGAAACCTCATGATTATCGACAACATATCTTGCTTTAGAATTTATATTATTGATTGTAAATTTCTCCGTTTCGATATTATTTTTAAAAACATTATTACAACTCAAAGTACAATTCCATTTTTTGAAGAACGTTTTTGAAACCGTCACATCAACAATAAATCTTGGATTTGTCACAAAAACTCCCGTATATTGTTTTGTTAATCTCCAGAAATTCAGATTAAAAGAATATTCTTTTGGAAGTTTAAATTCATTATTTGAGCTAAAATAAGCATACGGTTTTGAACCCATAAATGCCGCCGTTCGATCTTCAATCTTTTCTAAAATAAAAATCATAGAATTGGTCGTTGTCCAGAATTTATAGTTAAATGGCAACACAAATTCCGCTGAAAGTCCTGAACTTTTATCAAAGTTAATATCCTTAAAAGTCATTATATTAGTTTGATCATCAAAAGAAAAACTATTATGAACAGGATCTTTAGTTTGATAATAAGTCAATTTAACAGACTTATCATGATATAAAAAAGTAGTCGATATTTCGTTCGTAATTGTTGGATCTAAATTGATATTTCTAGCATATAAAAAATAAGGATTTATATAAGTTGCTCCCTGACCTAAGGACGAATAATTGGGTCTTGAAATACTTCTCGCATAATTAACAGAAACTCTTTTTACGCTGTCAATTGGAAATGTAAACTCTGCTTTCGGGAAAAAATTCGTGTAGTTCTTATCCAGTAATGGCGTTGCATCACTTTTGAATTTCCCTGTTACATTCGAATTTTCAATCCTGAAACCAAGCGAGAAATCTGCTTTTTTAATCTTACCAGACAATTGCGCATATCCGGATAAATTTTCTTCCTTAAAATCATAATTACTCAGTTCATTTTGATTGTTTTCAACATAAAAAATTGCCACATCAGATTTAGAATTTGCTGACGAATACAATCCTCCCATTTCAAATTTCATCTCGTTTTTAAGCTTTTTCTCTGCATCAATTCTTCCGGAAAAATAATTCACTCTAAATTTCTGATCTCTGATTTGCGATAATTCAAACTCTGTATTATTAAAATCATTATTTACTTCGGTAAGCAATCTTTGATCAAAATTAGAATATTGCAATCCTGTATAAATCTGTGTATCAATTGATTTTATTTTCTTCTGATAATTTAGAAATGAGTTCACAAAATTCTTTTTACTATCATTATCAGTAAACGTCACAACATGATTTTCTACCTCTTTATTTTTATTATCCGTTATTGTATTGATCGGAAAAGTATCTGTTTGTAACTTACTATTTATGCTAATCGAAAAATAATCATCTTCGTTTATTTTGTAAAACAAACCTGCACCAAATACATATTGTTTTCTTTTCGTATCCGCCGTTACATCATATTTAGAAGCAATATCTGCAGTTGGAATTTGATAATCGATACTATGGTTTTCCCAAGGATTTAGTCTATTGTAATTGAAATTTGCTTTCAGTTCGAGTTTGTTTTTTTTGAAATTAGAATTAAATCCAAGATAATTGTTGAAGTTTTTTTTGAAAGAAGCAACCTCAGAAATCTCAGTTCGGAAACTATCTTTTTTGCTAAACTTTCTTGTAATTAAAATCACAGAACGACCTTCGGCTTCATATTTAGAAGATGGATTCTGAATAATTTCGATGGTTTTAATATCGGCTACAGCCAAAGCGTTCAAATCGTTTATTCCCACTTTTTGATTGTCGATATAAATCAGCGGACTTCCTTTGCCAATAACCGTAATACTTTCTTTGTCTGAACTCACTTGAACCGTTGGTAATTTTGCCAATAAATCAACCGAATTCGGAATCGAATTGTAAATAGAATTAGCAACATCTACTTTAACATTCCCATTTGTATTCGTAAAAGTTTTTTTGTTTTGAGTAATCACAACTTCATTTAACTTGTTCGAAATACTGTCTTTAGGAGTTTCGGTTTGTGCATTTGCAAATAGAGAACAACAAAATAAAATTAGAATTAAGAAAAGTTTTAAAGGCAAATAAATGTTCATTTTTTGATTGATTTTAGATTGAAACATTGCAAAAGTGCTTCTAAAAATGAGTTCTGAAGGTTAATTGAAGGTTAATGCGGAGTTAACGTGCTTTTTGTACTATAAAAGCATTATTTTTGAACTGGAGATTAGCCCACAGATTTTACGGATTAAACGGATTTACACTGGTTTAGTTTTATTAGTTGACTTTAATAATATGTGTTTAAACCATGTCATTCACGTGCGTTAATTTCATGCATATTCTACAGATTCAAGCAGATTTAAAAAGATCATTTTTAATCTGCCAAAAATCATTTTTAAATCTGCATGAAAAACAAAAAAATCTGTGTAAATCCGTTTGATCCGCGTCATCCGCGCGCCAACATAATAACAAATGAAACAAAGAATCAATTTATTAATCGCATTTTCTGTTATCGCTTTGATCGTTTTATCGACGGTTCAATGCTATTTGGTAAAAACGACATACGATTATAAAGTGGCGCAATTTCATACGGAAATCAAAAATGAAATAGCTCTAATATCCAACAATTACAGTGATATAGATTCTGCAATTGTTTCTAAAAAAGAGGCGCTTTATAAAATCTTGTCTGAGAATTACCTTAAAGGGAAAAAGACCAAATTTGATATTAAAAAACGTATTCTCGACAATGAATTTCAAGATGCATTGACGCAGAAAATCCAACGTAAGTTTGAGCGCGATTTACCAAATCTTAAAATTGATTTTGCGATTGTACTCAATAAATTTATACTGTATCAAAACACAAAAAAAGCAGATACAATTTTCTCCGAAAAGCCATTTATTCAAAACAAATTATACGGAAATCTGGCTTCATTAAATCACGCTTTTCTGGTTCGAAATTATGTTGGGACCACAAACGGAACTTATGCCAATCAGGATTACAAATTATTGACAGAAGATTCAATGTATGTTTCTGTAATCGACTGGGAAATGATTATTTTAAGACGAATGATGGTTGTTTTGATCTTATCATTATTATCGATTTTAACGCTTATCACACTTTTTGTAATCGCAATAAAAGCTTTAATCAAACAGAAAAAAGTAAGCGATGTAAAAACTGATTTCATCAATAATATTACGCACGAACTTAAAACTCCTTTAGCAACTTTAAGTATTTCTACCAAAATCCTAGAGAAGAAAAATATTCGTGATGATGATGAAAATTTCCATGCAATTGTCAATACGATTTCACGCCAAAATAATCGTTTACAAAATTTGATTGATCAGGTTATGGCAAATTCATTGGCTGAAAATGAGATTGAATTGCAAAAAGAAAAAATAGAAACCGAAGATTTTCTGACCGCAATTGTGAATGATTTTAAAATTACATTCCCAAAAATCAATCTTCAAACTGATTTTCAAACACAGAAAACAATTTTAGTTTTAGACAAATTCCATCTGACAACGGCTTTCTTAAATGTTCTGGAAAATGCTGTAAAATATGGTTCAAATACGATTACGATAAAAACAAGAATAGTCCAAAATCAATTTTCGATTAGTATTGAAGATGACGGAATTGGAATTGAAAAGAACAAACAATCGCTTCTTTTTGATAAATTTTATCGCGTAGAACAAGGAAATCTTCACAATACAAAAGGCTTAGGTTTAGGATTGTATTATGTCAATCAAATTATAAAAGCGCATCAGGGCACAATTAATGTTGTGAGTGATTTAGGAAAAGGAACTCAGTTTACTATTTTATTAAAAATTTAATTACCTTATTTTGAAAAAATTACTTTTAGCTGAAGACGATTTTGATTTTGCTGGAATTTTAAAAAAATATTTAGAATTGCATCAATTTGAAGTAATCTGGGCAGAAAATGGAGAAATAGCTTTAGACTATTTTAAAAACCAGGATTTTGACATTTGTGTTTTTGACGTTATGATGCCAAAATTGGACGGATTTTCATTGGCCGAAAAAATAATTACAATCAATCCTGAGATTCCATTTATTTTTCTAACAGCAAGAAAGTTAAAAGAAGACAAAATCACCGGATTAAAACTTGGTGCAGACGATTATATTATAAAACCTTTTGAAGTCGACGAACTGGTTTTGCGTTTGCAGAATATTCTAAAAAGAATTGAACAAAAAAGAACTCTGGACGGAAATAATATAATTGAAATTGGTTCTTATATCTTTGATAATGAAAGATTAACTCTCAACAATAGAAATCATGTTCAGCAGCTTACAGAAATGGAAGCTTCGCTTATTGAGTATTTATATCTGAATCACAATACGTTATTAAAAAGAGACCAAATTTTAATGTCGGTTTGGAAAAAAGATGATTATTTCTCCGGTCGAAGTATGGATGTTTTTATCAGCAGACTTAGAAAATACTTTAATTCAGATCCAAAAATCAGTATTGAAAGTGTTCGCAATATTGGCTTAGAATTTAAAATAGAAAAACCTTGACGAATCAAGGTTTTTCTATTTTTTTTTAGATTATTTCCCGATAACCCAACCTAATGTAAAGTTCGCTAAAGGAACAAACTCAGTATCATATTTATCAAAATTTATTCCTGGCCCAACACATAGTTCAAGATTAAATCTTCCTTTATAAGTGCGTTGTAATCCCCAAAGTGCCCCTAATGTAACCGAAGAAGAATATTCTCCATACTTGCTATTCGTAGAAATAGATTGAAAATTATAGGAAGCTGAAGCAGCAATAAAATTCCCTGAGTTATAGGCTGTCCTTTTTCCTTTGGCAGCTCTTTTTTCTAAATTATAATAATGACGAAATTGTTCCGTGATCATCGGAAAAATATAAACATTTGATTCATCATAATAACTATTATAACGGTAACCAGCTCCTAAAGTTGCCTCCGAATATAATGTGTTTTTAGCCGATAAACCATGCTCATAAACGAAGCCAGGAAACAACATATTAATTTTAAATTGATTTTTTCTGACAGAAGTTACAGCTTCATCTTGTGCATAAACCCCATTAAACAAAAGAACGGCCAGACATAAGAACAGATAATTTTTTTTCATTTTGGTTATTTAAATTGGTTGCGCCAAAAATAGCATTTAAATAATACAAATCGTATTAAAAGAGTCTTTTAACACTGAAAAAAATATAAGTTTTAAAGGCAATTGTATAACAGCACCAAAAGATATCATAATAAATTTGTTATGAACCTTTTAAAACTAGAAATCATGAACCTAAAAAGATTTTTTGGAGCCTTGCTAACCATTCTTGGTATAGTTGGACTTATTTATACAGCCGTAATATTCTCCAGTACATCCGGAGCAACAAGAGATATCAAATCACTAATTATTTATGGAATTCTGGGTATTGTTTTCTTTACGTCCGGAATCAGTTTAGTGCGTACTACCAAAGACGAATCATAATTTATTGAGGCAACAAAACGTTGGCAATTTTTGTATAAAGAGGAGTTTCTACATTGTATTTAGCGCCTTCTTTTACCACAAACTGAGTTAATGAAATTGCCTCTGTATTTTTGCCTGCCAATAAATCTCTGTGCATAGATGAAGTCGCTTCTTTTGGCGATTTCTCTAATTTTACGATTGTTTGTTGTACAATATCGTTTGGTAATTTTAGCTTTTTGGCTTTGGCAACCGCTACAATTTCATGTATTAATTGAATATAAAGTTCTTTAGATTCGGGATTGTTTAAAATCTCTCCAATATTCTCATTCAAATAAGAAGTTGCAGAAGCTAATGCCGAAATAAAAATGAATTTCTCCCAAACCGTTTCTTCAATATTTTCAACCAAATAACTTTCGATTTTGGCCTTTTGCAAAATATCTTGTAATTCTTCTAATTTTGATCTTGAAGCCGTTTTAGAGCCAAAAAATAACTTTTCATAAAAACCCATTTTCCTGATCGTTCCAGGCGAAAAGATCATTGAAATAATATAAACACAACCTTCTAAAACTACATTCTCAGGAAATAATTCCTGAATGCGTTCCGGCGCATCAACACCATTATATAACGGAAGAATAACGGTTTCCGAAACAATACATTTTTTTAACGAAAGTAAACTTTCCTCGATATCATAGGTTTTGGTAGCGCAAACTAAATAATCTAATTGCCCAATTTCATCCGGATTATTCGAAACCAATTTTGGATGAACAATAAATTCAGTTTCATCAGTAACGATTTTTAATCCGTCCTGAGCAATTATCCTTTGAGTTTCTCCACGCGCAATAAAGACAATTTCAATCGCATCCGATCCAAAATAAGCTTTCGCCAAAAGTCCACCAAAATAACCTCCAACTCCACCAAGTCCTAAAATTCCGATTCTTGTTTTCATAATTATTATTTTTTTAGCCATGAATAAATCTCAAAGTCTGTCATTGCGAGGAACGAAGCAACCACACTCTTTAAACATAAGTTAATATAGCAAATGAGATTGCTTCGTTCCTCGCAAGGACAAAAATGAGAAAAAAAAATCCGTAAAAATCCGCGCCTTCGCAATAGCGAATCCGTAAAATCCGCGTGCCATTACACAAAGCCATTCAACACAAAGTTACTCCTCCAAAACAGGATCCAAATTCAACTCCGTAAAATCATGTTCTGTTTTCGAGATTATTATTGTCGCTACAGTATTTCCAATCAAATTTGTTATTGCTCGCGCTTCACTCATAAATTTATCAACTCCTAATAAAAAAGCCAATCCTTCGACCGGAATCTTATGCAAAGCAGTCAAAGTCGACGCGAGAACTATAAATCCGCTTCCGGTTACACCAGCCGCACCTTTTGACGTTACCATCAGGATTCCGATAACACTTAATATTTCGAAAAAACTCAAATGAACATCATACAATTGAGCCAAAAATATCACCGACATCGACAAATAAATCGAAGTTCCGTCAAGATTAAAAGAATAACCTGTTGGAATCACCAAACCCACAACCGATTTACTACAACCCATTTGTTCCAGTTTTACCATAATACTTGGCAAAGCGGCTTCAGAAGATGAAGTTCCAAGAACCAGTAAAAGTTCTTCTTTAATGTATTTTAAAATCGAAAGAATACTGATTTTATAATATCTCAAAATACTTCCTAAAACTAAAAATACAAACAACGCCATGGTCAAATAAACACATAACATCAATTTCCCAAGCGGAATCAAAGTCTGCAAACCAAACTTACCAATCGTGAACGCCATTCCGCCAAAAGCACCAATTGGAGCCAGATACATGACATATTTTAATCCTAGAAAAACCACTTTCGAGAAACGTTCTAAAACTAAAATTGTTTGTTCTCTTTTTTTATAAAAATTCAAGGCAATACCGCAAACAATCGCCGCCAATAAAACCTGCAAAGTAAAGTTCGAAAAGAAAAACTCTAACCACGAAAAATGTTTGGCTGAACCACTTGTATATTGACTGGCATCACCAAGAGTCAATCCGGACCTATCAATTTTTCCAGGCTTAAAAATATAAGCAACAGAAACTCCAATTGCCAAAGCCACTGTTGAAACTACTTCAAAATACCCGAGCGCTTTTATTCCAATTCGGCCTACTTTTTTAAGATTTCCCATTCCGGAAATTCCTAAAACGATCGTTAAAAAGATAATCGGACCAATAAAAAGTTTGATAATATCAATAAATCTTTTGCCTAATATTTCCATTTTCACACCATTTTCAGGCGAAAAATGTCCGAGCAAAATACCTGCAATAATAGCAATCAGAACCCAAAAAGTAAGATTGGTAATGATGACTTTAAAAGTACTTTTCTTTGGTTTATCAGAAGATTTTGGAGTGGTTATATTCATGAGGATAGATTAGAGAGTATCACAAATATATATAAAAAATGCAGACCTATAAGCCGGATTCTGTCTCTGATAAATCAGAGCCTTATCATTTATCTAGATCCAGCATTACTGCTGGACTCAAGCTACCTACCCTTCAACAACGGACGAGAAGCCCTTAAATGCTGATATACTTGGTATTTCACCGCATAGAGTTTACCTGGTTTCACTACAGCATTACCTGTACATACTTTCTGTTGCACTTGTCCTTGCGCTATTTCTAACGCCGACGGGTGTTACCCGCTATGCTTCTCTGTGGTGTCCGGACTTTCCTCCCTCCCAATAAATCAGGACGACGATAAGGCGGTCTGCGCGGCAAAAGTAACGATTTATCAACTAAGAATAATCATTTAAAATTTTAGATTTTAGACTCGTTTTCGTAACATTTTAATTTTAAATTAGTTATCTTTAAAATCCATAATTTTAAAATTCAATTATTATGATTAGAATGTATCATTACGCAACTGTTTCAAAAGCTTTAGATCAATTGAATGAAAAAGGATTTACATGTGATTTTAATCTAAACTCGGACCTGATTAAAAAAAATCCTGAAAAATTTGAAATTGTTCATGTGTATCGATACGAAGGGGATTCGGACCCAGGCGATGAGGCAGTTGTATACGGAATTAAGTCGACTTCAGGTAAAAAAGGCGTGTATGTCGCGGGTTTCTCCGCCGACTCAGATCAGGAAACTGCAAAGTTTTTATTCGATCTAAGTATAAAGGGCAGGTGATTTTTAAGGAGCTATTTCCTGCTATTCGCTGTATCTTTTCCTTGTTAAAGAAACAAGAAAAAGGATGCCGCTGCTATCAGGGCTAGGACTTTAGGTTACATAAGAAAAATTTATATTTTTAAACAATCAAAGTCATTGCGAGAAAGGAAGTAACTACGCATATAAGCACAACGTGATTCAGCAAATGAGATTGCTTCGTTCCTCGCAATGACATAAAATCCGCATAAATCTGTGTTTTCGCGATAGCGAATCCGTGTCATCCGCGTACCATTTCAAACCAATAAACTATAAAAAAAGTCCATCATAAAATGACAGACTTTTAAAAACAGTACATAAAATAAATTATGCCGTTGGTATTTTTATTTTCCAACCGGCTTGGATCAGGTCAGGATTTTTAATAAGATCTCTATTCGCTTCAAAAATTGCTTCCCAGGAAACCCCGTGTGCTTTTCCTATTTTTGATAATGAATCACCACTTACAACAGTATATTCCGTTGTTGTTCCTTCTGCAACTGCAATATTCAACACCACATCAGCCGATCTAAATTCAGGATCAATCTTTCCGTAAGCATCCCAAACTTTATCTTTATCCTCAGCCGATTTTGCTGTACCGTCAATATATAGCACATTATCCTGCTCTCTCACTTGCAAATTAGCGATACCTAAATTGGTCGCCAAATCTGTTAACTCTTTGTATTTATCCAATAAACTCATAACTCCTTTTATTTAATAGTTAACTTATTTTCAACTTTTTTAGGCTTCAATTCCTGTACGCTTTTAATCAAGTTTGGCAATTGCTCTTTTTTGATAGTTCCTGTAAGAGTTACTACACCATCCTTAACCGCAGCAGTTACACCATTATACGTTCTTACAACTTCATTTACAGAAGTAGTTAAAACCGCATCTGGATTTATTTCAACAGGAGCTGGCGCTGCAACAGGTTCCGGAGCCGCAATCTCACAATTATTCACTACCGATTTTACACCTTTTATACCTTTAACAATGCTCTCTGCATTTTGCTTAAGAGCTTCGTCTTTACAAATACCCGAGATTGTTGCAACTCCATCTTTTACAGTTACGTCAACACCTGGCAAAGCACTTATTTTTGCAGCAATTTCTTTCTGAATATCTGCGTCTTTAGGGCCACAAGCTACTAATGAAAAAGCAAGGCACAGTCCTAATAAAATTGATTTAACTTTCATAATGATATCTTTTTAAATTAATGAATCATCTAAGTTAACGAATAAATCAGTTAAATATTACAAAATAATCTTACAATTTTAAAACTTATTAATTTCTTAAAATTAATACATAAAAAAAGTCCTGAATTTTAATATTCAGGACTTTTGTAATTTAAATAATTTTTGGTGCTATTTTTAATCTAAATAACTCTCAGGATAAAGTGTTTGTCCATACTTTTTAAAAATGGCATTTATGTTTTCCTTTTTCTCAAGTTCATCATTTAAAGAAGCCGTTTCCATATAATTTGACATTTCTTCAAACAAATCGTCTAATCCGGCCGGAGTTACCGTACATAAAAGTTTAGCAGGTTTATCGCTTAAATTTTTAAAGCCATGAACAATTCCGCCTTTCGGAATATTGACAAAAGAGTTTTTCTTCGCCACATAACTTCCTAATTCAGATTTGAATGAAACTTCGCCTTCCAAAACAAAAAAAGTCTCAGCAAAATCAGGATGCGCATGCGGATTTGGTCCCGCTCCAACAGGAACTGACATTTCGATTACGGCATATTCTCCGTTAGTTTGTTTTCCCGAAATTATGATTCGGTAATTTCCTCCGGCTATATTTAATTTCTGACCTTCAGTTTCGTCGACGGTTGTTATTGGGTTTGGAGTTTTCATTTTTAAATTTGTTTTGATTATACTCACTTATTATAATATAAACCTAATCAACTTTTAAAAGCTTTATTCAACTCAAAAATACAAATTTTAAAAACAGTTCTTCTAAAGTAATAACTAAAGGATTTAATTTTTAACATTATGGATTACCGTAATTTTATTCTACTATATGTAAATAACTTTCATTTTTATTAATTTAAAACATATACAATATGGCAAATTTTAAAAAAAGTGATTTGAAACTTATTTATTCCTGGACTGCAGCTGCCGAAAACGACAATGCAAAAATTACTGGAATCCCTGACAGTACTCTTCTTGATCGCCATGAAGGTTATGAAGTTCTTCCATTTCTAAATCGATACTTGACATCTAAGAATTGGACATCATCATCTACATTAAATAAATTAGAAGATGCGTTACGCGATGAACTTCCTGGCACTACAAGAAGTCATGCCAATGTCAAAAAATGGTTGGATGATAATTTCAAACTTTAGAAAAAAAAACCGCTCAATGAGCGGTTTTTACATTTACTTCTATAGAAACTTTTTTCAGGACGAGACAAGTTAATATAATGATCTTAATTATTTAGGCGAATAATCAACCTTTGTCAAAACCCGATCTTCAATATTTCCAATTACATCTCCATATTTTTCGGTGTATTGCTTTTTAATTTCGATCCATTCTTTATCGGCTTTAAAAGCGTCCCAAGCTTTTTTCATTGTGTTTTGATCCGGCCATTCTAAAAAATAAACAAACTCCGTTTTCTTATCTGATTTTGATTCATAGATTGACATGATTTTAAAATTATACTTCTTCATAATACGCATTGCATGATCTCGAAATCGTTCATGAAAAAGATCTTTATTCTTTTCGAAAATTTCATAAATACGCAATTGATAAACAGGACTCGATTGTGTTACACTTTGCGCTTTTACAACCGAAGTTGCAATTAATAATAAAGTCAATAAAAACAGTTTCATATTTGATAATTTGTATAGGATTAAAGTCTTGAAAAAATAGTCTTTTAAAAATTACAATACTGATAATAAAGTTTTTGTATTCAATCAAAAGTATAAATTTAAAATAACATTTATTAGAATTAAATCTTACAAGAACAATTCGTTTTCGTGCTTAATGAGATTGCTTCGTTCCTCGCAAGGACTTTGATTGTCGATTATAGTTGTGATCCTTCGACTTAGCTCAGGAAGACATGTCTAGAGAAAAAAATCTACATCAATCCGCGTTTTCGCTTTAGCGAATCCGTTTTATCAGCGTTCAATTTCCCCATTCCAAAATTTAAAAATGTTAATTTAAATCGCTTACTTCCTCACATTCAAAACGCTCAAAATTCCCTTTAATATTTATCAATTTCAGATTTGTGATTTGGTAATTTTCAGCCTATATTTGCTATCGAATAAAACAGAATATGGAACAATTTGTAGTATCGGCTCGTAAATATCGCCCACAGACCTTTAAGGATGTTGTAGGTCAGAAAGCCATTACCAACACTTTGTTGAATGCTATTGACAGCAATCACCTTGCTTCTGCCCTTTTATTCACTGGACCTCGTGGAGTTGGAAAAACAACTTGCGCGCGTATTCTGGCTCGTAAAATAAATCAGCCTGGATATGATGATCCTAATGAAGATTTTGCTTTTAACGTTTTTGAGTTAGATGCTGCTTCAAACAACTCGGTTGATGATATTCGTAATCTGATTGATCAGGTTCGAATCCCGCCACAAACCGGACAATACAAAGTTTATATCATTGACGAGGTTCATATGTTGTCTTCGGCAGCTTTTAATGCTTTCCTTAAAACATTAGAAGAACCGCCAAAACATGCTATTTTTATTTTAGCGACAACAGAGAAACACAAGATTATTCCAACGATTTTATCTCGTTGTCAGATATTTGATTTCAAAAGAATTACTGTAAAAGATGCTAAAGAACATTTGGCAGAAGTTGCAACAAGTCAGGGAATCAATTTTGAAGACGATGCTTTGCACATTATTGCTCAAAAAGCTGATGGTGCAATGCGTGATGCTTTATCTATTTTTGACCGTGTTGTTTCGTATTGCGGAACTAATCTAACGCGTCAGGCTGTAACCGAAAACTTAAACGTTTTAGATTACGAAACTTACATCAGTATTACAGATTTACTTTTAGAGAATAAAATTCCGGATCTTTTATTGGCTTACAATGATATTCTTGCTAAAGGTTTTGACGGACATCATTTTATTGCCGGTTTAGCTTCGCATTTTAGAGATTTATTAGTGAGTAAAACTCCTGCTACAATCGCTTTACTTGAAGTTGGAGAACAAGCACAACAAATGTATGGTGTTCAGGCTCAGAAATGTTCTCAGGATTTTTTACTAAAAGGAATTGACATTGCAAATGACTGTGATTTAAAGTATAAATTAAGTCAAAACCAACGCCTTTTGGTCGAATTATGTTTGATGCAATTGGCCTCTATCAATTTTGATGGAGAAAAAAAAAAGTTGAGCAATTCATAATTCCGCCTACTTATTATAAAAATGGAAGCTACTCTATAGTTGAAGTCCAAAGTCCAAAGTCGAAAGTCGAAAGTGCTGAAACTGTAAATCCAACTTCAAAAGCTGAAAATGCAGTAAGTCCAACAGAAACTCAATCTCCGCCAAAACAAGAAACTCCTGTTGCTCCAAAAACGGAAACTAGCAACGAACCAAAAATTTCGGCTTTTTCATTATCTAGTATTCGCAAGAAAAAAGAATTGGAAGCAGCCAGTATGACTTACGTAAAACCAACTTCTGTAATGCCTACAGAAGAATTTACGGAGACTGAAATGTTGGTACAATGGAATAAATACGCACAACGTTTAGGAGACAAAGGTCACAAAATCATGGAATCGTTATTATTAATTAACGATCCAACTTTGAACGGAACTGTTATTACTTTTGAATTACCAAACGAAGGTTCTAAATTAGATTTTGAGTCACAAATTCATGGTCTTTTAGGGCATTTAAAAGGACATTTGCACAATCATGATATTACGATTGAAGTGAATGTAAATGAAACTATCGAAATTAAAAGAAGTTTGAATGATCAGGATCGATACAATCGTTTAATGGAAATCAATCCAAATCTTGATCTTTTGCGTTCTACATTTGGATTGGATTTAACTTCTTAATTTTTTTTCCACAAATATTTTTGCCACGAATTTCACGAATTATTTTTGTCAATCTTTGAGAATAAAAATTCATGAATTCGTGGTATTTTTTTTTAAAATTCCTCTTTACTTATTTTTCAGTCCGAAATCATAGACTTTCTGTAACCATTTTTCTTTTTGAAAATCATCAGAAGTTTTTATGATTCCAATGTAGCTTACTTTTACGGGTTTTACTCCGCAGAATTCTAATGTAGTTTTCTTTAATTGATTGACACTTGGATTTCCATAAATCAATTTATAATACCAACTTGGCTGATCTAATGTTGTGATAATATGAGCTGTTTTTCCTTTAAGTAATTTATCCCACCAAACAGAATTTTCCCTGTGTTCAAACGCCATTCCGGGTAAAAATAATCGATCGATAAATCCTTTAGTTATTGCAGGAAGTCCGCCCCACCAAATTGGGTGAATCCAAACTAAATGATCTGCTTTTTTAATCTTTTGCCAGGATTCTACTAAATCAGGTTCAAGTTCTGTTCGTTTTTGATAGCCAAACTGTAAATTGGGATTAAATTTTAAATCGGCAATTGTTATTGTGTCTACTTCTGATCCTGAAGCAATTGCACCTTTTAAGTAAGATTCGGCTATTCCAAAATTAAAACTTGACGGATTTGGATGACCATTAATGATCAGTATTTTTTTCATATGATTCCTTTTTTAGCAAAAATAGTATTGCACTGAAAATTATTACTGGACAAATGTCCTATAAAACTGCTTTTCTAATTCGGCTTAAATGTCTTGGTGTAACGCCTAAATATGATGCTAAATATTGAAGCGGAATCAACTGAAGATATTTTTGATGATTCTGATAAAGTTCTTCGTAACGTTGTGTTCCGGATAATTTCTGAAAAGAAATCATTCGTTTCTGAAGCGTTACATATTCCATTTCAGTCAATTTACGCCCAATTTCCTGCCAATGAATTCCCAAGTTATAAAGCTTTTCTAAACTTTCCCGACTTAAAACCTGTAGTTCTGTTTCGGCTAAAGCCTGAATATTTTCTTCGGCAACATTTTGAGTTATAAAACTAGAGAAGGAAGCCATAAATTCATTTTCGAAGGCAAAACAATTCGTGATTTCGTCTCCTTGATGATTGAAAAAATAGGATCTTAAAATCCCTTTTTTGATAAAATAGATTTCGTTACAAACCTGATTTTCTTTCAACAGAAGTTCTCCTTTTTTAAGCGTACGAAAAGTAATTAAATCTTCTAATTGCTCTAATTCTTTCTGAGGCAAAACCTGAATAGACTGAAAAACGGTTTTCATTTTAACATTATGATTTTAATTACTAAGAAACCTTTTTATTCAAATGTTACTTCTTCGGTTGTGGCTTTTAAAATTTCGTGATTTGATTTTTCAATTTCTATTGTAAACTTATGCTTTTTGAAATTTTCAGGTTTTAAAGCTATTTTCATTTGATAAGTACTTAGTCTCGCCAGATTTAAATTAGGAATATAATCTTCAACTCGTTTGTTATTACTATCGAAACTTTTTGCTGTAACGATACTATTTAACTCAGCTCCAGCCGGAAAATTGTCATTAAAAGCTGCATCACTTTTAATCGAAATTCTAATTAACGAATATTTTTCGCCATCATCTCCTTTTTCACATACGGTCATAGCATATATTGCATTCGAAAAATTGAAATTCACTCCTTTCTCGACCACATATTCAAGATTAGCCCAATCTATCTCATATCCGAAGATTAATTGTTCATTTGCCAAAACTTTAGGATAACTTACTTTAGCGAATATAGCATGGTAATCATAATATCTTTCTGCAGGACAATTGCCACAAGCATTAAACAATCCCAAAACATTAAAAGTTAAAAATATAGTAAGTATTCTTTTTTTCATCTTTATCAAAATAGATTTATAGAAACGAACTTACAATTATATTTTTAAATTTTATCTTTTTTTACTTTAAGTATAAGTAAATGTTTATGAAGTATATTCGGAAGTTATTTATTAAAAACTCTTTCGATTCTTTTGTCAGGCACAAGCCATATTAAAGCTACGATAACATAACAAGCACCAGAAATCCATTCATTATAAAATGAAGAAACGATTCCAATAATATTAAGACCTGTAGAGATTTTACCTTTTAAATCTTCGCCAATAGCTTTTCTTAAAAGTGAATCTTTCCCTTCTGTTTCTAAAACCATTTTCTGAAGAATAATATAAGCGACTGCACATCCCAATAAAATAATTCCGTAAAGTGCTAAAGGTGCTTTTTCAAAATTATGTTCTCCCATCCAGCCAGTTGCAACAGGAATTAAGGAAAGCCAAAAAAGTAAATGTAGATTTGCCCAAAGAATTTTTCCATTGATTTTAGAAAGACCATGAATTAAATAATGATGATTGTTCCAGTAAATTCCAACGTAAATAAAACTTAAAACATAACTTAGAAACTTAGGAATTAGTGGTTTTAGATCTGCAAACTCAACTCCATGAGGCACTTTTATTTCTAAAATCATTATGGTGATTATAATAGCCAAAACACCATCACTAAAGGCTTCAAGTCTAGTTTTATTCATTTATTTTAAAATTATAATAATCAATATTAAAAAAGTTTGCCACAAATTTCACGAATTTACACTAATTTTTTATTTCTATTATAAAATATAATTCGTGTAAATTCGTGAAATTTATGGCAAAAAAGTATTTAAATTTTACCGTAATACATTGCTTTTACGATTCCGTCAGAAAGACCAATTTTAGGGACGAAAATTTGACGTGCTCCACTCCATTTCATCGCATTCAGATAAATTCTGGTTGCGTGAATAATTACGTCGGCACGATCTGAATTTAAACCTAATTCGGCAATTCTTTGTTCGTAAGTTAACGAATTCAGGAATGCATATTGTGAATTGATATAAATGTATGAAAGCGGTTTTTCTTGTTGTTTTCCGGACATTTTAAACAATTTATTAATGTTTCCGCCGGAACCAATCAAGGTTACTTCTTCATAATCAGCTGTATTGGTTTTAATCCATTTTTCGATTTCATCCCAAACTGAATCGTGAACCATATTATTTAATAAACGAACTGTTCCGGCTTTGAAAGATCTTGAATTAATCATTTTTCCATCAGAAAACAATGTAAATTCTGTACTTCCGCCGCCAACATCTACAAATAGATAGGTTTCGTCATTTTTTAGTAAATGATGTAAATCTGTTGAAGCGATAATTGCCGCTTCTTTTTTACCATCAATAATTTCAATTTTAATGTCGGCTTTTTTCTTAATTAAAGCGACAACTTCTTTGGCATTATAAGCTTCACGCATTGCTGATGTTGCAAATGCCATATAACGCTCAACTTTATGTACTTTCATCAAAAGATTGAATGCTTTCATTGCATCAACCATTCGTTCTATATTTTCTTCTGAAATTTCTCCTACGGTAAAGGCATCTTGTCCCAAACGAATTGGCACACGAACAAGCGAACTTTTATTAAATTGTGGTTCTTTGCCATCTTGCTCTACAACATTCGATATTAGTAACCTCATGGCATTTGAACCAATATCTATTGCTGCATATTTCCTTATATTAATCATGCTCACTTTATGATTTGAAATTTTATTATTTTAATTTGTTCGCTGCACTACCTCTGCGATTACATCAATTTTATTCTGATAATACTTGTAGGTTTCAAGCTGCGCTCTAAATGGGGCATGATGATTACGTGGCTTATACTTATTATCTAATTTATAGGAATGATATCTCACTTTTACATTCCCTTTCCATGCTATATTGAAATTATCTATTAGTTCTTTTTTAATTTCAAGGTCATAGATTGGGCACGTTACCTCAACTCTTCCGTCTAGATTTCTAGTCATAAAATCGGCTGAAGAAATGTAAACTTCGGTTAAACCGGCATTTCCAAAAATATAAACTCTTGAATGTTCCAGATAGTTATCGACGATACTTATGGCTTCAATGTTTTCGCTCATTCCCGGGATTCCAGGTATTAAAGAACAAATTCCTCTTACCTGAAGCTGGATTTTTACTCCGGCGTTACTGGCTTCGTATAATTTATCGATCATTTTAAAATCTGATAAACTATTCATTTTTAACTTAATATGCGTTTTTCTACCTGCTAATGCGTGCAGAATTTCACGATCTATTAATTTAACAAATTTTGTTCTTGTATAATGTGGCGATACTATTAAATGCTTGTATCTGTGTACTCTATAGTTGATATCGAAAAATTCGAATATTTTAGAAATGTCTTTCAAAATTCCCTGATGACAGGTAAAAAGCGTAACATCTGTATAAATCTTTGCTGTTGATTCGTTAAAGTTTCCTGTCGAAATAAATCCGTAACGACGAGTTTTTCCTTCTTCAACTCTTTCTATTACACATATTTTACTGTGTACTTTTAAGCCTTTTATTCCAAAGATAAGATCGATTCCTTCGGTTTGCATTTGCTCTGCATACGAGATATTTGTAGCTTCATCAAAACGCGCCTGAAGTTCGATTTGTACGGTTACTTTTTTTCCATTTTTAGCTGCATTAATCAAAGAACTAATGATTTGTGAATTCTTTGCCAAACGATATAAGGTGATTTTTATACTTGTAACTTTTGGATCTAAAGCGGCTTCACGCAAGAACTTTGTCAAATACGAAAAGGACTGATATGGAGCGTGTAATAAATAATCTTTTTTATTGATTTTCTCTAAAATACTTCCGCCCAAACTTAACCCCGGAATTGGTAGTGGTTCATTTGGTTTATAAAGTAAATCGTATCTTCCTAAATTTGGAAAACTCATATAATCGCGACGATTATGATATCTTCCGCCGGGAATTATACTATCTGTTTCTACAATTTTCATCTTATCAAGAAAAAAATGTAGTGTATCTTCTTCTATTAAATTGTCGTAAATAAAACGAACGGGTTCTCCGATTCTTCTGTCTTTTACGGATGTTGCAATTTTCTCCAACATACTTTTACTCAAATCACTATCAATGTCTAACTGCGCATCTCGTGTGATTTTGATCATGTGTGCAGAAACGCTTTTATAATCGAAAATATTGAAAATATTCCCCAGATTATAACGTATTACATCGTCTATAAGGATAACATATTGTTTTTCATCGTTTGATGGCAGGACAACAAACCTGTTTATTGTTTTAGGAATTTCGATAACGGCGTATCGAATTTCATCATTCAAATTCATTTCTAAACGAACGGCCAAATAACCTAATGTATCTTTAAGAACAGGAAATTCTGCTAAATCATTCAGGATAATAGTTACTAATTCAGGACTTAATTTTTGAACAAAAAAGTCTTTTAGGAAGTTTTCCTGATATGTTGTAATCTGATCTTCGTTAATAACAAAGATATTTTCGGCTTCAAGTTCTGTTTCAATATTTCCTAAAATACGTAAACTTTCTGATTGTTGCTGAATTACAATTTCGGTAATATCTTTAATTAATTGATGGGCAGAAACTCCGCCTAAATATTTTTCGCCAGAAATTCCGGAGAGACTTAACCGTCGAATTGCAGCATAACGAACTCTAAAAAATTCATCTAAATTATTGGAAAAAATTCCAACAAAACGCAACCTGTCTAAAAGTGGAACTGTATTATCTGCAGCTTCCTGAAGAACTCTTGCATTAAACGCTAACCAACTTTTTTCTCTATCGATATATTTCTGTTCGTACACTGGTATTTATTTTAAATCTTTGGGGAAAATTGTTTTATGGGTTTTGCCTTTATTAATAGTGTCCCAACTTTCTGAATCAAATCTTAGCGATACGAAACCGGACGTAGGAACATTTTCGATAAAAACATCCCCAAATTTATTAACAAAATTTGTAATAGCCTCGTTATGTCCAAAAAGAATAACGCTATCGAAACTATTATCACATGATTTGATAACTTTCTCGAGTTGTCTCTCATCAAAGGTATAAAGGTCGTCTTTATAAACGATACTTTCAATAGGGTATGAAATATTTTGAGCAAAAATAAGAGCTGTTTCCGTGGCACGAGCGGCAGTACTACTCCATATAATATAGGTCTTTGGCAGAAATTTTGAAATATTTGCTGATACATCATGTGCATCTAAAATACCTTTTTTCATTAAAGGTCTGTCAAAATCTTTTAAAGGAGCTTCCCAGCTGGATTTTGCATGCCGTATTAAAATTAAATTTTTCATAAGCCGAAGGTTTAGAGATCTCCATTAAAGAGGTAAATCTTTATTCAAGTTCTAATTTACAAAAGAAATTCTAATACTCCTCCTTTTTTTATATCTGTTAACATTATATACAAATTTTAACAAGAATACGAAATCTTCAAAATTTTAACAATCCAAAATTTCCACTTACAAATTTTAACAAAAAGTGTACTTCATCTGTTAAAACAAACACTTCGTCGATATTATGCATATTGCTAAAAAATTAACTAAATAATTGATTATTAGTATTTTAAAACATTATAAAAAATCACTTTTTCATGAAAAATAGAAAAAAAGCGACTATTTTTTTTTCAAAAAAATGACACAAAATTTACTTTTTGGAGGTATAATTTAACAAAAAAAGAACATTTCAACGAGTTTTTAGGTTAGTTACAGACAAAAAAAATCAATATTAAACAGACTATATAACTTTGATTCTGTTAATTTTTCGCAAATACAACAAAACTAAATCTTAAGTTATGAGAACTAAATCTACTCTTGAAAAGGCAGTAAAATTTGTAACCAATTGTAAGTTTATTTTTTCGTTCAAAAAAAATATCTTCCAAAAAAACATTTTTTCTATACTGTTTTGTTTACTAACAACTCTTTCGTTTGCCCAATCTGGTTCGTGCAATGCAACTTTGGGTGTCGAAAAAGACCGAAACTACAGCAGCGCTGGTACTGATGGCGCTTATTTTACGCTGGTTATTACCAATGAGGGAAATTCGACGGATGTTTATAACTTGAGTGCTTTGAATATAAATGGCAATTGCGCGAATAGTGACCAAACGAGTACTTCTCAAAATGTTAACTTAATTGGCAGTTTTCTGGACAATAGTTCTGTTCCGATTACTTCTATCTCTGTTTCATCTCATCAAACAGCAAAATTCTCAATTCATTTAACGGTGCCTCAGGGAACTGCTTACAACAAATGGAATTGTACCCAAATAAATGCGACATCTACAAATTGTAGTAATTACACAGCGAGCACTATTGTTCATACAATCGTAAACAATCCTTCTGAAAATTAAATAATTCGTTTCGAGCTATTTAGTTGTTTTTCAATTTAAATTCTTATAAAATGAAAAAAACATTACACTTTATCCATTTTATGAAACAAGCTAACAAAACATTCTATTTGTTACTTTTTTTAATTTCTTCTACGATAGGTTTTGCACAAACAATTACACCAGTAAAAACTGTTACTGTAGCACCTGGAGTCTGTGGAGCATTAGATGTGGAATTAAAAATTACAGGTTCAAACCCTGTTGCCAGACCTTTAGAAGTTGTTTTAGTTATTGACGTATCCGGAAGTATGGGCGACGGAAACAATCCGAAGCCATTATCCTATGCTCAGGATGCTGCCAATGATTTTATTGACAAAATGTTTCTTGCTGCGAATAACCCAACGGGGAATAATAAAGTGGCAATCGTAACTTTTAGTAATAATGGTTTAATAAGACAAGGACTTACTGGTTCTGCCGGTAAAGCGGGATTAAAAACCATCATTAACGGACTTGTTGCAAATGGTGGTACCAATATCGAAGATGGTATTCTTAAAGCCAATCAGGTTCTGGCGACTGCAACTTACAATTGTTCGACTGCAAGAAGTATGGTTTTATTAACTGATGGTGTTGCTAATGCATCTGCTTCTCATGGCACTGGCTGCTCTGGCGGTCAACAAGGTACTTGTATTCAAGATGCTATTGCCGCTGCTAATGCAGGAAAAACTGTTGTTGTGGGAGGAGTTACGTATAATAATCAAATTTTTACTGTTGGATTATTTGGCGCTATTAACGGAACTGAACAAACTGATGCACAATATACTCTAAATCAAATCCAGTCAGGAGGTTCTTTCTTTACTGAAAATGCTGCTGATTTAACTGGAATTTATTCTCAAATTTTCACTCAATTATCCTGGGTTGCAAAACAAATAGTGGGAACTCCTTTTGAAAAAGAAACGGTTGATCCTAATTTTATAATTGGAACTATAACTTCTACTAAGGGAACTACAACTGTTACCGGACAACAAATTGCCTGGAATATTGACTTTTTGAATGTTGAAACTATTACGTTAAAATATCGATTAACTCCAAAACCAAACACATGCGGTAATCAGATGGTTAGTACATCGAGATTAGATTTCCAAAATGCGCTTTGTGTCACAACATTTCAAGATATAACATCTCCAACTACAAATGTTCCTTGCCCAATTGTAACGGTGGCATCGCAAACAAATGTAACTTGTTTTGGAGGTAATAACGGAGCTATTACGCTTAATACTCCAACTGGCGGCCAAGGTCCATATACTTATAAATGGACTAAAAACGATGTGAATTTCGCAACTACAAAAGACATATCTGGTCTAACTGTTGGAACTTACAAAGTGATCGCAACTGACAATAATAACTGCGCAACGGCTATATTAACGATTAATATAACGCAACCTGCAGCTGCTTTAGCTCTTGCCGCATCTTCTAAAACAGATGCTACTTGTAACGGTGCAAGTTCTGGAACTGTAACTGCGGGAGCGGTAACAAATTCCGTTGGAACTGTAACTTATTCCTGGAAAAACAGTTCGAATGCGGTTGTAGGAACTACAGCTTCTGTATCCGGACTTCCAACCGGAACTTATACTTTGACGGTAACAGATTCTTGTTCTAGTCAATCTAATTCGGTTACTGTTGGACAACCGGCTTCACCTCTAGCATTAGCAGCTTCTTCTAAAACAGACGCTTCTTGTAATGGTGCAAGTACCGGAAGTGTAACCGCTGGAGCGGTAACAAATTTCGTAGGAACTGTAACTTATTCCTGGAAAAATAGCTCTAATGTGGTTGTTGGAACTACAGCTTCTGTAACTGGACTTCCTGCCGGAATATATACTTTGACAGTAACTGATTCCTGTTCGAATAAATCTAATACAGTAACTATTGGTCAACCTGCTTTCCCTCTTACATTAGCGGCTTCTTCTAAAACAGATGCTTCTTGTTACGGCGCAAGTACTGGAAGTGTAACTGCGGGAGCAGTAACAAATTCTATAGGAACTGTAACTTATTCTTGGAAAAATAGCTCTAATATAGTAGTTGGAACTACAGCTTCTGTAACCGGACTTCCAACCGGAACTTATACTTTGACTGTAACAGATTCTTGTTCTAGCCAATCTAATTCGGTAACTATTGGACAACCAAGTTTACCTTTAGCATTAGCAGCTTCTTCTAAAACAGATGCTTCTTGCTACGGCGCAAGTTCCGGAAGTGTAACTGCGGGAGCAGTAACAAATTTCGTAGGAACTGTAACTTATTCCTGGAAAAATAGCTCAAATATAGTAGTTGGAACTACAGCTTCTATAACTGGACTTCCAACTGGAACTTATACTTTGACGGTAACAGATTCTTGTTCTAGCCAATCTAATTCGGTAACTATTGGGCAACCAAGTTTACCTTTAGCTTTAGCGGCTTCTTCTAAAACAGATGCTTCTTGCTACGGTGCAAGTTCTGGAAGTGTAACTGCTGGAGCGGTAACAAACTTCGTAGGAACTGTAACTTATTCTTGGAAAAATAGCTCTAATATAGTAGTAGGAACTACAGCTTCTGTAACTGGACTTCCAACCGGAACTTATACTTTGACTGTAACGGATTCTTGTTCTAGCCAATCTAATTCAGTAACTATTGGACAACCAAGTTTACCTTTAGCTTTAGCGGCTTCTTCCAAAACAGATGCTTCTTGCTACGGCGCAAGTTCCGGAAGTGTAACTGCAGGCGCAGTAACAAATTTCGTTGGAACTGTAACATACTCTTGGAAAAACAGCTCAAATGTGGTTGTTGGAACTACAGCTTCTGTAACAGGGCTTCCAACTGGAACTTATACTTTGACTGTAACGGATTCTTGTTCTAGTCAATCAAATTCAGTTACTATTGGACAACCAAGTTTACCTTTAGCTTTAGCGGCTTCTTCTAAAACTGATGCTTCTTGTTATGGCGCAAGTTCCGGAAGTGTAACTGCGGGAGCGGTAACAAATTTCGTAGGAACTGTAACTTATTCTTGGAAAAATAGCTCTAATATAGTAGTTGGAACTACAGCTTCTGTAAGCGGACTTCCAACCGGAACTTATACTTTGACTGTAACAGATTCTTGTTCTAGTCAATCAAATTCAGTTACTATTGGGCAACCAAGCTTACCTTTAGCATTAGCGGCTTCTTCTAAAACAGATGCTTCTTGCAACGGCGCAAGTTCCGGAAGTGTAACTGCTGGAGCTGTAACAAATTTCGTAGGAACTGTAACTTATTCCTGGAAAAATAGCTCAAATACAGTAGTTGGAACTACAGCTTCTGTAACAGGTCTTCCAACTGGAACTTATACTTTGACTGTAACAGATTCTTGTTCTAGCCAATCTAATTCAGTTACTATTGGACAACCAAGTTTACCTTTAGCATTAGCGGCTTCTTCTAAAACAGATGCTTCTTGCTACGGTGCAAGTTCTGGAAGTGTAACTGCAGGAGCGGTAACAAATTTCGTAGGAACTGTAACTTATTCTTGGGTAAATAGCTCAAATACTATAGTTGGAACTACAGTTTCTGTAACAGGGCTTCCAACCGGAACTTATACATTGACTGTAACAGATTCTTGTTCTAGTCAATCAAATTCAGTTACTATTGGACAACCAACTTTACCTTTAGCTTTAGCGGCTTCATCTAAGACAGATGCTTCTTGCTACGGTGCAAGTTCTGGATCAGTAACTGCAGGAGCGGTAACAAATTTCGTAGGAACTGTAACTTATTCTTGGGTAAATAGCTCAAATACTATAGTTGGAACTACAGCTTCTGTAACAGGGCTTCCAACCGGAACTTATACATTAACAGTAACAGATTCTTGTTCCAGCCAATCAAATTCAGTAACTATTGGACAACCAGCTTTACCTTTAGCTTTAGCAGCTTCTTCTAAAACTGATGCTTCTTGTTATGGTGACAGTACTGGAA
The DNA here is from genome assembly GCF_951805225.1 of uncultured Flavobacterium sp. Taxonomy (NCBI): domain Bacteria; kingdom Pseudomonadati; phylum Bacteroidota; class Flavobacteriia; order Flavobacteriales; family Flavobacteriaceae; genus Flavobacterium; species uncultured Flavobacterium sp. Next base: position 2,616,794 of record NZ_OX638201.1, read on the forward strand.
GTGTAACTGCGGGAACAGTAACAAACGCTGTAGGAACTGTGTCTTATTCTTGGGTAAACAGCTCAAATGCAGTAGTTGGAACTACAGCTTCTGTTAATGGACTTCCAACTGGAACTTATACTTTGACTGTAACAGATTCTTGTTCTAGCCAATCAAATTCGGTAACTATTGGACAACCTTCTGCTCCTTTGTCTTGTTCAATTACACAAAACAAAGCAGTAACTTCAAATGGATTGAGCGATGGTGAAGCAACGGTTTCTCCTCTTGGCGGAAACGGTAATTATACCTACTTATGGGATAATAATGAAACTACACAAAAAGCAATTGCTTTAAATGCCGGATTACATTCTGTAACGGTAACAGATTCTAAAGGTTGTACAACAACTTGTACTATTACTATTTCGCAACCAAATGTTTTGTCTTGTAGTATCGTTCAAGATGCTCCTGCAAAATGTTATGGAGATAATAATGGTATTGCAACTGTTACAGCTATTGGAGGAAACGGAGATTATACTTATCTATGGGATAACAACGAAACAACAATTCAAGCAACAGCTTTAACTGCCGGTTTACATACTGTAACTATTACTGACAAGTTAGGATACAAAACAACTTGCGATGTTACAATCGGACAACCACAAGCGGCCTTAACAGCAGCAATAAATAATAAAACTGATGTAAACTGTAAAGGTGATGCAACTGGTTCTGCAACAGCATCTGCAACTGGAGGAAACGGAACTTATTCTTATTCTTGGAATACAAATCCAATTCAAACTTCGGCTACAGCCAATAACTTAATCGCAGGAACTTATATCGTAACTGTAACTGACGAAAAAGGTTGTACTGATACAGAGCAAATAACAATTACTGAACCTGAACTTGCATTAACTGCGGCAATCAAAACTGATACTAATGTAAATTGTAAAGGTGACGCAACTGGTTCTGCAACAGCGTCTGCAACTGGAGGAACTGGAAGTTATTCTTATTCTTGGAATACGAATCCAATTCAAACTTCGGCTACAGCTACAAACTTAATCGCAGGAACTTATATAGTAACAGTAACTGACGAAAAAGGTTGTACCGATACAGAACAAATAACAATTACTGAACCTGAACTTTCTCTTACAGCAGCTATAAAAACTGATACTAATGTAAATTGTAAAGGTGACGCAACTGGTTCTGCAACAGCATCTGCAACTGGAGGAACCGGAACTTATTCTTATTCTTGGAATACAAATCCAATTCAAACTTCGGCTACAGCCAATAACTTAATCGCAGGAACTTACATTGTAACTGTGACTGACGAAAAAGGTTGTACTGACACAGAGCAAATAACAATTACGGAACCTGAACTTGCACTTACAGCAGCGATCAAAACTGATACTAATGTAAATTGTAAAGGTGACGCAACTGGTTCTGCAACCGCTTCTGCAACTGGAGGAACTGGAAGTTATTCTTATTCTTGGAATACAAATCCTGTTCAAACTTCTGCTACAGCTTCTAACTTAATCGCAGGAACTTATATTGTAACTGTGACTGACGAAAAAGGATGTACAGACACAGAGCAAATAACAATTACTGAACCTGAACTTGCATTAACTGCGGCAATCAAAACTGATACTAATGTAAATTGTAAAGGTGACGCAACTGGTTCAGCAACAGCATCTGCAACCGGAGGAACTGGAGCTTATTCTTACTCTTGGAATACGAATCCAATTCAAACTTCGGCTACAGCGACTAACTTGATCGCAGGAACTTATATCGTAACTGTGACTGATGAAAAAGGATGTACTGACACAGAACAAATAACAATTACTGAACCTGAGCTTGCATTAACAGCAGCTATAAAAACTGATACTAATGTAAATTGTAAAGGTGACGCAACTGGTTCTGCAACAGCTTCTGCAACCGGAGGAACTGGAACTTATTCTTATTCCTGGAATACAAATCCAATTCAAACTTCGGCTACAGCCAATAATTTAATCGCAGGAACTTATATTGTAACTGTGACTGACGAAAAAGGTTGTACTGATACGGAACAAATAACAATTACTGAACCTGAACTTGCACTTACAGCAGCGATAAAAACTGATAGTAATGTAAACTGTAAAGGCGATGCAACTGGATCTGCAACAGCTTCTGCAACTGGAGGAACCGGAACTTATTCTTATTCTTGGAATACGAATCCAATTCAAACTTCGGCTACAGCTTCTAACTTAATCGCAGGAACTTACATTGTAACGGTAACTGACGAAAAAGGTTGTACCGACACAGAACAAATAACAATTACTGAACCTGAACTTGCACTTACAGCAGCAATCAAAACTGATACTAATGTAAATTGTAAAGGTGACGCAACTGGATCTGCAACAGCATCTGCAACCGGAGGAACTGGAACTTATTCTTATTCTTGGAATACAAATCCGATTCAAACTTCGGCTACAGCTTCTAACTTAATCGCAGGAACTTATATTGTAACTGTGACTGATGAAAAAGGGTGTACAGATACAGAGCAAATAACAATTAGTGAACCTGAGCTTGCATTAACAGCAGCAATCAAAACTGATACTAATATAAATTGTAAAGGTGACGCAACTGGTTCTGCAACAGCTTCTGCAACCGGAGGAACCGGAACTTATTCTTACTCTTGGAATACAAATCCTATTCAAACTTCGGCTACAGCCAATAATTTAATCGCAGGAACTTACATCGTAACTGTAACTGACGAAAAAGGTTGTACCGACACAGAACAAATAACAATTACTGAACCTGAACTTTCACTTACAGCAGCAATCAAAACTGATATTAATGTAAATTGTAAAGGTAACGCAACTGGATCTGCAACAGCTTCTGCAACTGGAGGAACCGGAACTTATTCTTATTCCTGGAATACGAATCCAATTCAAACTTCGGCTACAGCTACAAACTTGATTGCAGGAACTTACATTGTAACGGTAACTGACGAAAAAGGTTGTACAGATACGGAACAAATAACAATTACTGAACCTGAACTTGCATTAACAGCAGCAATCAAAACTGATACTAATGTAAACTGTAAAGGTGACGCAACTGGTTCTGCAACAGCTTCTGCAACTGGAGGAACCGGAAGTTATTCTTATTCTTGGAATACAAATCCAATTCAAACTTCGGCTACAGCCAATAACTTAATCGCAGGAACTTACATCGTAACGGTAACTGACGAAAAAGGTTGTACTGATACTGAACAAATAACAATTACTGAACCTGAACTTGCACTTACAGCTACAAAATCTCAAGTAAACGCAAGTTGTGGTGGAGCTGAAAGTGGTTCTGCAACTGTTGTAGCTTCTGGAGGAACTGGTCCTTACACTTATTCCTGGAATACAAATCCGGTGCAAACTTCGGCTACAGCCACAAATCTTTTAGCAGGAAATTATAGTGTAGTAATTACTGATTCTAAAGGTTGTACACATACAGTTTCATTTGAAATTCTTGATGGAGATTCGGTTAAACCAATAATTGATCCGCTACCGGAAACCTCAACTATTAACTGTCCTGCCGAACCTGTTTTTGCTCAGGCAACTGCAACAGACGACAATGGTACAATTGCTTCATTAACTTATGAAGATACTGTAACTCCTGGCAATTGTGCCGGTTCTTACACAAAAACAAGAACTTGGACAGCTAAAGATGCTTGTGGAAATGTTTCTCTTCCTGTAAGTCAAACAATTATTGTACAAGACATTACGGCACCAACTTGGTCTACTGAAGTTGCTTCGCTAAATAAAACTATCGAATGTAGTAATGCCGAAGCTTTATCAGCTGCGCAAGCTTTATTCCCAACTGCGACAGATACTTGTGATACTGATGTTACGAATATTGTAAAAGTATCTGGTCAGTTTGTAGCTTCTGAAACTTGTTCAAATGCGGGAACTTACACCAATACTTGGACTGTAAAAGATGATTGTGGAAATACTTCGGATACTTTCACGCAAGTAATTACTATTCAAGATACTACAGCGCCAACTTGGTCTACTGAAGTTGCTTCACTAAATAAAACTATCGAATGTAGTAATGCTGAAGCTTTGACATCGGCGCAAGCTTTATTCCCAACTGCGACTGACGCTTGTGATACTGATGTTTCAAATATTGTAAAAGTATCTGGTCAATTTGTGGCTAACGAAGGTTGTGCAAACTCAGGAACTTACACTAATACTTGGACCGTAAAAGATGATTGTGGAAATACTTCGGATACTTTCACGCAAGTTATTACGATTCAAGATACTACAGCGCCAACTTGGTCTACTGAAGTTGCTTCACTAAACAAAACTATCGAATGTAGTAATGCTGAAGCTTTGACATCGGCGCAAGCTTTATTCCCAACTGCGACAGACGCTTGTGATACTGATGTTTCGAATATCGTAAAAGTTTCCGGTCAGTTTGTGGCTAACGAAGGTTGTGCAAACTCAGGAACTTACACCAATACATGGACTGTAAAAGATGATTGTGGAAATACTTCGGATACTTTCACGCAAGTAATTACGATTCAAGATACTACAGCACCAACTTGGACAACAGAAACTGCTTCACTAAATAAAACTATAGAATGTAGTAATGCTGAAGCTTTATCTTCTGCGCAAGCTTTATTCCCTGTTGCAACTGATGCTTGTGATACTGATGTTACGAATATCGTAAAAGTATCTGGTCAGTTTGTAGCTTCTGAAACTTGTTCAAATGCGGGAACTTACACCAATACTTGGACTGTAAAAGATGATTGTGGAAATACTTCTGATACTTTCACGCAAGTAATTACTATTCAAGATACTACAGCGCCAATATTTGCGGGAGAACTTCCTGGTGATATTACAGTTTCCTGTGATGCTGTACCTGCTGCGGCAAACGTTGAAGCTTCTGATAATTGTAATGGTAATTTGCCAATCGTTTTCAGCGAAGTTAAAAGTGATATTCAAAACGAATGTCCAACAAATTATACTTTGACTCGTAAATGGACGACTAGCGATTGTGGCGGAAACATTGCTTCTTACACTCAAATTATAACAGTAAGAGACACAACTCCTCCTACAGGAACTGCTCCTTCGAATGTTGCGAACTTACAAAGTATTGCAGATATTCCTGCAGGAAGTCCTGGAGATATAACTGACGCTGCTGATAATTGCAGTCCTACCGTAAACATTACTGTTAGTGACTCTCATAATGAAGCTAGCGGATGTGATGGAAATGCTTATATCTTAACAAGAACATATACTTTGACAGATTGTGCGGGTAATAAAACAGAACTTGTTCGAACTTTCACAGTTGACAATAAAGTTTCTGTAAGCGCTGTCGCTACAAATGTTTCTTGTCTTGGCGCACATGACGGCTCAATAGCAGTTACTAATAGTGCTGGTTCAATAGTAATTATTAGAAACGCAAATAACGAAGTTGTTGGTAGTACAAATTTAGCACCGGGAACTTATACTGTAACTGCTACATCTGCCGTAAATGCGGATAACCAAACTTGTACAGCTACGACTACAGTTGTGATAACTGAGCCTAATTACAAAATTAAAATATCTGGACAAATCATTAATGTAGACACTAATACTCCAATTGCAAATGTACCGGTTACATTGATTCCACAAGGTACTACAACAGGTCCTATCCTATTGCGTATCACTGGTGCAGATGGTCGTTATACCTTTACAGGAATGCCTGCCGGAAGTTATTTAGTTCAGGTTCAGGATGCGAATTTAAATAGTGCATACCAATTATATCCTGTAAATTCAAGCTTGTTCTTTACTACTCTTGAAGATTGTAAATTCCAGGAACATAATTTTGAATATGGAAAATCAAACCTTCCGGTATTAGGAGATTATGTTTGGTATGATACTAACGGAAATGGCGTTCAAGACGAATGGTACGATGCGAATAATGATGGTGTTGTAACTAAAAATGTTCCAGATGCCAATGGTGCGATAGACTATAGTCTATGGGAATGGATCGATCTTAATGGAGATGGAAGTTATGCAGGTCCTCAAAATGTAGGTGAATTAAATGCCGGAGGTTTTGGAAATGCAACAACACCAAACGTTATTATCGATGGTCCTAACGGATATCATGCAGAAGTAATTGTAGGTATTGCAGGATTCTGGAGAAACAGACCAGATTCTCCAAATCCTTACGGAGATTATAATATAAAATTGGTTAGAGATGCAAACTTAGACGCTGTTGCAGCTGCTTTAGGAGCTACAGGTTTAGTAAAAGTTATTCCATCTGGTGGAACAAACAAAAACAAAACTTCTAAACCAGCCAAAATAGCAATGCACACCGTTTGTCAAACTACAAGCACTGCCGGATATATTGTTACAGTAACTGCCGAAGACTTAGTTCACTTAGATGCTGACTTTGGTGTAAACTGTAAAGAATACCGCGATATTGTAGCCAATGATGATAACGCAGGACCATTCCCAGGCGTGAATCATACTCAGACAAATGTTCTGAATGTATTGCCAAATGATACTATCGAAGGTGTAGTTGTAACTCCTTCAGATGTTATTATAAGTACAGTAACACCAAATGAGTTTTTACAATTGAATCCTGACGGTTCTATAGATATTTTGCCAAATGCTCCAGCAGGAACTTTGACAATGGTATATCAAATTTGTGAAGCTGATCAAACTTCAAACTGCGATACTGCGACAGTTACAATAACTATTGAAGCGCCAACGATGACAGTTACAGCGACAGCAATTTGTGTAAACGACGTTCCGTATCTTGATTATGTAGTCACTCCAGGAAACTTTACTCCGGTAAATGGTGTAACAATTGCTTGGGCAGATGCTGCTAACAATGTTGTAACTACAATGACTGACTTACCACTAAGCGGACGTGTATTATGGCCGGGTGCTGTGGTTGATCAAGCCGGAAATGGTATTGACTGGCCAGGATGGGTATTCCAAAATAATAAATGGATACAAGCTCCTGACGGATTTGAAGGTCTTCGTCCAAAAGCTAACGTGACAATATCTGTAAATCCAAGTCAAACAATTACAGTAGATTATCCGCCAGCAGATCCTTTCTGTACTGCAAGACCAACATTTGCGATTCTTGCGAATGATGATAGTGCAGGTCCGTTGCCAGCAGCAATTGGAGGAACAAATGTAGTGAATGTATATACTAATGATACCTTAAACGGTGATCCGGTAAATCCTGCAGATGTTACACTTACATTAGTAACACCAGATCCTACGGGAGCATTAACACTAAACCCTGATGGTTCTGTAGATGTAAAAGTGGGAACTCTTGGAGGAACATATACTTTAACGTATCAAATTTGTGAAAAAGCCGATAACGGAAATTGTGATACAGCAATTGTAACCGTAACAGTTCTTGATCCTGCACCGCCAACTCCGGTTGATGCTGTAGACGATACTTATACTGTGGGTTGTAATACTTTTGGATTAGTTGGAAACGTTTTGGCCAATGACTTAAAAGGAAATATCCCAGCGACATTAGAGTTGGTAAACTTTACCTTATTGAGCGAAACCGGCAATCAATCTAAAACAGATCCAAATATCACGATTGATGCTTCCGGAAATGTAACAGTTTCAAGTTTAACGCCTCCTGGTACTTATACTTATTCTTATAGAATTTGTGATAAACTAAGCGCTGAAAATTGTGATACCGCAACAATTACGATCACAGTTTCTCCAAATGGTGTAACAAATATTGCCAGCAAAGCTTGTAATGACGATAGAACTCCTATTAATTTACTTGCCTTACTACCAGAAAACACACCACAAACAGGAATCTGGGTTGATATAGATGGAAGCAATTCATTACAAGGAAATGTACTTAACGCATTTGGACTAGCAATTGGCAATTATAAATTTGAATATCAAATAACCGACGCAAATTGTCCAAGAAGTGTACTTCTTAACATGGAAGTAAATGCTGATTGTGTAGTATTAGCGTGCGAAAATATAGTAATACACAATGCCTTCTCTCCTAATGGAGATGGTAAAAATGATGTTTTCGTAATTGATAATATCGATGAAACAACATGTTATCCAGAAAACACTGTAGAAATCTATAACCGTTGGGGAATATTAGTATTTGAAACTACTAATTACAATAATACAACCAACGCTTTTGACGGAACCTCAAGAGGTAGAACCACTGTAAAACAATCAGATGGATTACCAACAGGAACATATTTCTATGTTGTTACCTACAAATCTCTTGACGGAAATAATGTAGTTCAAAATCATAAACTAGATGGATACTTATATCTGTCTAAATAGAACATAGCAGAAGAAATGCTCTATAACAGACATTCTATTATAGAGCATTATCCGATAATTAATAAAAATAAATCCTTATTCCCTGAGTAAGCGAATGCATTGAATTTTTTGATTTCCCTAATACAAAAAAATCAATAGTAATAATTAAAATAATAAATATCTACTATGAGAACAAAATTATTTTTCTTCGTCATTATGTTTGTTACAATTGCAGGATATGGGCAGCAAGATGCACAATATACGCAGTATATGTACAACACAATAAATATAAATCCTGCTTATGCAGGTTCTCGTGGCGCTTTAAGTATTTTTGCTTTGCACCGCGACCAATGGGTAGGACTTGATGGAGCTCCGAAAACTAATACTGTTTCCGTAAATACTCCAATCAATAATAGCAATATAGGAATCGGACTTTCGCTGGTAAATGACAAAATTGGTCCAACAAACGAAAACCAAATCTCTGCAGATATATCCTATACAATACCAACTTCTGAGACCTGGAAACTCTCTTTTGGTATAAAAGCTACAGCTGATATTTTTAATATTGATATCGATAAACTAAATCCTGAAACTGCCGGAGATCCACAATTTCAAAACTTCAATAGTGATTTTTCTCCTAATATTGGTGCCGGAGTTTATTGGCACTCAGATAATGCATACATCGGATTATCAGTTCCAAATTTTATAGAAACCAACCGTTACGATGATAATGATGTAGCAATTTATAAAGACAAAATAAACTATTATTTAATGGCCGGATATGTTTTTGATCTCTCTTATGATTTAAAATTTAAACCTGCCGTATTAACAAAAATGGTCGAAGGTGCTCCTCTTCAAGTAGATGTATCAGCAAACTTTATGTTTTTTGACAAATTTACAGTTGGAGTAGCCTATAGATGGAGTGCTGCCTTAAGTGCTATGGTAGGATTTCAAATTACAGATGGTCTATATGTTGGATATGGATACGACAACGAAACTACCAATTTAAGAAACTACAATTCAGGTTCGCATGAAATCTTCCTGCGCTATGAAATCTTCAAAAACAATGGTAAAATGACAACTCCTCGTTTCTTTTAAAAATGATTATTATGAAAAATTATATACTCCTTTGCTTAACAATCATAAGTGCTTTTTCATTTAACAGTTATTCTCAGCAATCGAAAGTAAACTCTGGCGACAAAAAGTACAATAACTACGCTTATGTTGATGCAATAAAGACGTACGAAAAAGTTGCCTCAAAAGGATACAAATCTGAGGAAATGTTCAAAAAGCTTGGTAATTCCTATTACTTCAACTCAGAGTTTGATGGAGCCGCAAAATGGTATGGAGAATTATTTGCAATGAATACAAATGTTGAACCCGAATATTATTACAGATATGCACAATCTCTAAAATCAACCGGACAACTTGATAAAGCAAACAAAATTCTGGACGAATTTAATATCAAATACAAAGGCGATAACAGAGGTAAACTTTATAAAGAAGATGTAAATTATCTGGACCAAATCAAAGCAAATTCAGGACGTTATAAAATTGAAGATGCCGGCATAAACAGCAAATATTCTGATTATGGATCATTTGTCTTCAACAACAAATTGTATTTTGCATCAGCAAGAGATACAGGTAATTTTTCTCAACGTAAACACAAATGGACAGGCGAATACTTTACCAATATATATGATGCCGATATTGACGTTACAAACAATAGCGCTTCTAAAGTGCATAAATTCAATAGTGTAATAAACACGAAGTTTCACGAAACGGCACCAATTTTTACAAAAGATGGTAAAACAGTATATTTTACAAGAAATAACTATGAAGATGGTAAAAAAGGAAAAGATGAAGAAAAAACTACTTTAGTAAAAATATACAAAGGAACGCTTGGAACAAATGGCAGATGGGGAAATATCACAGAACTTCCATTTGACAGCAACAATTACAGCACAGCCCATCCTGCACTTAGTCCGGACGAAAAAACACTTTATTTTGCATCAGATATGCCGGGAACAATTGGACAATCCGATATTTATAAAGTAAGTATAAATCTGGATGGAAGTTACGGTACACCAGTAAATTTAGGAAAACCAATAAATACCGAAGGAAAAGAAACCTTTCCGTATGTTACCAGCGAAAAGGAGATTTATTTTGCATCAGACGGACATCCCGGACTTGGTGGTCTTGACGTATTTGTGGGACAAATTGAAGAAGACGGAAGCATTACTGGAATTGAAAACCTTGGAGCCGACATTAATTCTCCGAAAGACGATTTTGCTTACATCATTAATCCAACTACAAGACTAGGTTATTTTAGCTCGAATAAAGATGGTGGAATGGGTTCTGATGATATCTATAAATTCTTAGAAACAAAAAGACTTAGATGTATTCAGGAATTAAACGGAACTATTACGAACTCTGAAACCGGAGCAATTTTACCCGGAGCAACAGTCACTTTATATGATATGGGATCAACCAAGCCTAAAAAAACAGTTACTGCTGATGAAAACGGGAATTATAGTTTTGATGTCGAATGCGGAAAAAGTTATAATGTCAGAGCCGAAAAAGTTGAATTTTCTACCAAAGAAGTTAACATAACAATTGGAAAACTGACCGGAAAAACAAATCTTCCAATTGCTTTAGATCCTGAAACTTGTAAAGTAACTGTTGGAGATGATTTAGGAAAATGCTTCAAAATAAAAATGATCTATTTTGACTTAGACAAATCAAATATTCGAACAGAAGCTGCATTAGACTTAGAAAAAATATTGGTTGTATTAAATGACAATCCAACAATGAAATTAGATATTCGTTCACACACAGATAGCCGTGCATCATTCAAATACAATGAAGCCTTATCTGATCGAAGAGCCAAATCAACAATACAATGGTTGATTAAAAATGGTGTCGCGCCAAACAGATTAACCGGAAAAGGTTATGGCGAAACCCAACTTGTAAACAAATGCGCCGACGATGTTCCTTGTACAGAAGCCGAACATCAGGAAAACAGACGTAGTGAATTCATAATCACTGCGCTATAGTTGAAGTTTAGTTAAGATTATTACACCTTTGCCAAAGCTGCCTTTTTTTCGGGCAGCTTTTTTTTGGATCAACACAAAAACATGTGGAGAAATTTAAAACATTTTATATTGACTAATTATTTTAACCGCAATCCCGATAGCTATCGGGAGCAAAGTTTTTTTTATACATATCGGATTTTATAAAAATACAAAGTTTGCAAAGCTTTACCTTTAATCTTGTCTTGCGTATTTTACCGCAAAGCACGCAAAGGTTTTATATTTGCAAGGTTTTATAAAAACGCAAAGTTCGCAAAGTTATATTGATAAAGCTTTGCGAACTTTGAGTTTAATATGCGTATTCCCGGACAAAAAATCTCTGCGCCCTTTGCGGTTAAATTCATCCCTTAATTTTTATAGCTCCACAGGTTTCTGTATTGATCCCTTTTTTTTTGCATAAAAAAAGTCGTTGCAATTCTACGAATTACAACGACAAATAAAAACCAACCAGTCCAATATTTTTCTATATTCTCGCGAATATATTTGTGTAGTATTTATTTCCAGTTCTGGGATCAATTTTTACTGATATCCCAAAATGAGTATAGTTTCCTTCGATATTTTTTTTGTGACCAGGACTTGCAAGCCAGGATTGCAGTGCAGCATCAGCCGTTTTGTAGTTGTAAGCAACGTTTTCTCCAACGTTTGTAGCTCCAAGCAACTTCATAATATTTTCAGAACGCGCAACAAAATCACTATGATCTACAACATCGTTTGCAATCATATAGTTGTTATGCTCCTCGCATTTAGAAGAAATGTGGTTGATTTTTTGCAATGCATTCAAACCAATACTTACTCGGTAATCGTTTATCGCTTGCATTGTTTCCAGCTCAGAATCATTGTAAGTGTAATTCATCACTACTTTTTCCGTCGAGCTGCTATTTTCAGTTCCCTCGGCCGTGTCAGCAGAACATGAGTTCATTGTAACTGACATTACAATGAACAGCATGGTGCAGATAATCTTCTTCATAGTCAATAGCATGTTAAAATTTTAAAGTAAATGTTGGGGCAAATTCTTTAAACTTATATTTGGATAAATCTTCTTGTTTCTTAAGCCAAACCTATTCAATTTATCGGTAAACTACAAAAATAATCGATGAACTACATTATTATTTTATTATTAAATGTAAATTTCTTACAACTAAGAAGATAATCGTTCAATCTTCCATGAAAAATCTGATTGGCTAGAGTAACGAATTCTATCATGCAATCTATTAGGTCTTCCTTGCCAAAATTCTACCTCTAAAGGAGTTACTAAAAATCCTCCCCAATTTTCGGGTCTCGGAATTGGTTTTCCTTCAAATTCAGCTTCTAGTTTTTTTAAGTTTTCTTCTAAAAATGTTCTCGACGGAATCACTTCACTTTGATGAGAAACAATCGCACCAAGTTTACTTCCGTCAGGACGAGAATCAAAATAATTATCCGAAATATTTTCAGAAGTTCTTTCAGCAATTCCTTTAATAATTACCTGACGTTCCATTTCCTGCCAGAAAAAAGACAAACAAACATGCGGATTTGCAGCAATCGCTTTTCCTTTTTCCGAATCGTAATTGGTATAAAAAATAAATCCTTCTTCAGAAAATTTCTTTAACAGAACAACTCTTGATTTCGGAAAACCATCCAAACCAATTGTCGAAACCGTCATTGCATTTACTTCACCGCTTCCGCCAAAATCTTCCACTTCATGAAACCATCGGTTAAAAAGATTAATTGGATCCTCCGGAATATTACTTTCTAATAATTCACTTTTCTCGTAAGACTTTCTATAATTACTTAAATCGTTCATGACTTTAGATTTTAGATTGTTGATTTTAGATTTTAGAATTTTTGTTTCAGGTTTCAAGTTTCAAGTTTGTCAGCCTGAGCGAAGTCGAAGCCCTTCTAGTTATAAAAGCCCTTCGACTTCGCTCAAGGTGACACTTGTATATTCACATTCCAAAGCTTAAAAACTTAGCATCTCAGAACCTCAGCACCTTAGAGCCTTATTAAACAAACTCAAAAGAAACTCCATCATTCCCTAATAAAACATTTGGGAAAACAGTTTCAGCTTCTTCTTTAAAACGTTCGATTCCGTCATATCTTGTAGAATAATGTCCTAAAACCAAATGTTTTGCGTTTGCTTTCAATGCAATCTTTGCCGCTTCAATTGCAGTCGAATGTAAAGTTTTTGATGCCAATGCAGCTTCAGATTCCAAAAAAGTAGATTCGTGATACAAAACATCAACATCTTTTATAATCGGGATAATGTCTTCCTTATAAGCTGTATCTGAGCAAAAAGCATAACTCAATGCAGGAATCGGATCAAAAGATAATTTTTCATTCTCAATTACAGTTCCGTCATCAAGCGTTACATTTCCTCCGCCTTTTATTTTTTGATAATAGGCTGTATGAATATTATAATGCTGAACCGCTTCTACATTTAGTTTTCTGTCTCCGGGTTTCTCCTGAAACAAAAATCCATTTGTATAAACGCGATGTTTCAACGGAATCGTTCTCACAATTACTTTCTGATCTTCAAAAATAATTTCGCTTTCCTTAGATTCCAACTCATGAAAAAACAAATTATAAGTTGTCCAGGATTCCGTTAGTTTCAACTGAAGAAGAATAAGCTCTTTGATTCCTTTTGGTCCGTAAATATGTAAATCGGTTGTTCTTCCTAAAAGAGAAAAAGTCGAAATAGTCCCAATTAATCCGTAAAGATGATCTCCATGTAAATGCGAAATAAAAACGTGATTAATCTTTGAGAATTTAATCTTGTTCTTACGCAATTGAACCTGAGTTCCTTCGCCACAATCAATTAAAAACATTTTGTTCTTAATTTCTAAAACCTGCGAAGTTGGGTTGGTAAGTGTTCTGGGAGTTGCGGCATAACAGCCGAGTATGGTAAGCTTCAATTTTTTTGTTTATTTGGTTATTTGTTAAATCGTTTAATCGTAGAAAACTAAAATCTTAAGTAAAATCAATTAAACAGTTATCAAATATAGTTTATTCGGTTAATTGGTAAATCGGTTAATCGCCTAAGATCAGTACTTTAACAAAATCGAATCAACAATTAAACAAATCAATTTTATTTGACGAATCGCTAATCACCAAAATCAAAATCGATTAAACAGCTAAACAAATAAACAAATAAACAATTAAACCAATTTTAAAAACCTAGATCTCTTTCGATTTCTTCCATTTCGATAATATCGTGTGCTTCCAGAAGTGAAGGAACTACAACCAATTTATCAGAAATAGCATTAAAGTCAAGATCAGAAACTACAATTACAAACGATTTTTTAGCTTTCTTTTGTTGCTTCGAAAGCGGTAAAAAAAGTTTCAAATCATCTTCTGCCAATTGAGCATTTGATGATAAATCGATTATAATATTTTGTTTTTCAAAGGTTTTAAACTGCTGCGTCACTTTCTCCAAAAAAGAATTAAAATCTCCCTGGGTATCTTTAATCGTAACGGTATGTCCTTTTTGATCTACTTTCATTTTATTATATATAGGCTCTGTTTTCGAGAGCTAAGGTACGTTTTTATTTTTTTGTTTCGGGTTGAAATGAGATTTTACCGCAAAGGTCGCTAAGTTTTTTACCCAATATTAATGTTGAGAAAACACAAAGTTCGCAAAGCTGCTTCAATAAAGCTTTATGATTTAAAAAATCGTTTCGAGTTTCAGGTTTCAAGTTTGCCAAGCTAAACGTTCCAAAACATGAAACCTGAAACTTGAAACAAAATTAAACTAACCTTTTACTGAATTTTAGAAGCCAATAAATAAATCACTGCCATTCTAATCGCAACACCATTCTCAACCTGATTTAAAATCACCGAATGATCAGAATCTGCCACTTCAGATGTAATCTCTACACCTCTATTGATTGGTCCCGGGTGCATGATTACGATTTCTTTTCCAAGAGAATCCAGCAAAGGTTTATCGACACCATATTGTTGAGCGTATTCACGTGTTGAAGGGAAAAAATTGACATCCATACGTTCGTTCTGAACACGAAGCATATTCGCAACATCACACCATTCTAATGCTTTTCTTAAATTTGGCTCAACCGTAACACCAAGCGATTCTATATAACGAGGAATCAGTGTTTTTGGTCCGCAAACTTTAACCTCAGCTCCTTGCATTTGCAAAGCGTATATATTTGATAAGGCAACTCTCGAATGCAGAATATCCCCCACAATTACCACTTTTTTTCCGGCTACATCACCCAGTTTTTCTCTAATCGAATAACTGTCTAATAAAGCCTGAGTTGGATGTTCGTGTGCTCCGTCTCCAGCATTTACAATACTTGCTTTGACATTTTTAGATAAAAAATAAGCCGCTCCGGGATTAGAGTGGCGCATTACAACCATATCAACTTTCATTGATAGAATATTGTTTACAGTATCAATCAGGGTTTCTCCTTTTTTAACAGAAGACTGAGCCGCCGAAAAACTAATAACATCGGCAGACAAACGTTTCTGTGCTAATTCAAAAGAAAGTTTTGTTCTGGTACTATTTTCAAAAAATATATTGGCAATCGTAATATCTCGTAATGAAGGAACTTTTTTAATAGGTCGGTTAATGACTTCTTTAAAATGATCGGCAGTTTCAAAAATCAGGTTAATATCATTCTCGTTGATATATTTAATTCCTAATAAGTGATTTACGCTTAATTCTTTCATTTTTATTTCTTTAATATTATTGTCAATGCTTCTTTAAAGAGAAGCTGTTTTATTGAATCATTCTGTCTACAACTTCACTATAATCTTGCAGATCTCTATCGTCTTCATTAAAAATCTTCTGCCATCTGAAACCTGGAATTTCAATTTTCGTTCTTGCTGAACCATTCCAGATTACTCTAAAATCATTATTTATCAAAACTTCGGCAACTCGCTTCCCTATTTCTATTGTAGTTGCATCATCAGAATTGTCTACTTTCTGAAAAGCGATAAACAATTTCGAATCTTCTACTGCAACAGCTCTTGCCAAATCCTGTCCGTGATAAAAACAATATCCATCAGACTCCACTTCATTTTCCTGTAATTCTCTTTCAACCTCAACAACTTCGTATTCACCATCGGTTGTAGTGTAACCTACATTATGAAGTGCCAATATATTTTGATCACATAATTCATCAAAAGCTTCTATTAGCCTTTCAGTATCTGTTGGACTTTTCCATTGTTTACTTTCTGCAAGTAACTTTTGGTATTCTTCTCTTATTTTGTCAAAAGCCCATTCTTCTGAGATTTCGTCTTCAAATTCATTGTCTTCAATCTCTTCTATGATGTTTTCCTGAATCTCATCAACAGAAAGAAATCCCATTCTGACCTGATTAAAAATTGATTCGTAAATAAACGTTTCGTTCTCTGTCATTACTTTTATTGTTAAATCGTTTATTTGTTTAACCGTTTATTTATTAAAAATATTCAATCGCTTGGTTTTTCCGATTAAACAATTAACCGATTTAACGATTAAACTAATTTGTCACTAAGTGAACAACATCTTCACCATCATTTTCTTTCCAGCTCACTTTTACTTTTTCGCCATTAATAGCATCGACCTGACGACCGCGATAATCGGGCTGAATAGGTAAATTGCGGCTAAAACGTCTGTCGATTAAAACCAGTAATTCAATTTCTGAAGGCCTTCCAAAAGATTGAATTGCAGTTAAAGCTGAACGAATGCTTCGTCCGGTAAACAAAACATCATCAATAAAAATGACTTTTTTGTTTTCGACTATAAAGTTGATTTGGGTTTTATTTGCTTCAAGCGGTTTATCAGTTCTACGGAAATCATCTCTAAAAAAAGTAATATCCAGATAACCCAAAGAGATTTCGGGTGTTTTGTATTCGCTTTCTAAAATTTGTTTTAAACGCTCCGCCAAAAAAACACCTCTCGGCTGAATCCCAATTAAAATTGTATCGGAGAAATCAAGATGTTTTTCGATTAACTGACAAGCCAAACGATGGAGTATGATAGTAACTTCTTTTGAATTAAGTAATACTTTTTGGCTCATAATTAGTTGTAATGTTTGGTTGGGCAAATATACAAAATCAGAATTTATTTGTTGGGGTGTTGGGAAGGGAAATATTTTTTTTTGATACAAGACATTTTTTAAGAACTTATTCTACTTTGATAATATCCTCAAAAATAAGATCATATATTTAACATTAATTTAATAAAAAATCATATTTTAGCAAAGCCACAATATCTTCCAAAGTAAATTTAAAAAATCATAGTTAATAGTTAACAACTTAAAAGATCTAATTTTAAATTATATATATGGACAATATTTCAAATTCATGTTATTCTTGCAACACAACATTTCCTGCAGCCGGCATTTTTTGTGGAAAATGTTTAACACAAATAAAATGCAAATCCTGCAATAGCATTCTTGAAAAAGATTTTATCGGTTGTACAAATTGTGGAACGCCAAAAATAGCTTCTGCAAACAATACTCAAAATAATCAGAACACTTTTCGAATGCATCAAACTTTGAATGAGCGTACCATAGAAGCAACCTTTAGTAATGACATAGGAAAAGAAATTGCTGATATGCTGAAAGAAACATATTCGAACAATTTAAAATTATCTGCGGACAATATTTCAAACATTTCTAAAGCAGACATTAGTAATAACACTGACAATATTATAGAAGTAGAAGTAGTAAATTTTAATACTGATGATACAGAAAATCAAAAACTAAACTCAATAATTAGCGATGAAGATTTTCCAAATATTATGGCAATCGCAATAAAAAACTTACCAACTACTGAAGTTGAATGGATAGTGATTTACTCTTTTTATGCTTCTAATTTCGGTAAAGAAATTTATTCCCGTAAAAACATTATTGACTGCCATACGGAATCTAAGAGAAAAAATCTATCATTTTCAAATAATCTAACTAGAAGCTTAAATTTGGCGATTAATTCTGGTTATATAAATCCCTTACAGGAGGGTTATTTTTTATTAGATGAAGGTGTAACAAAAGCAAAAGAAATAATCAACAGAACCAAAGGAACTTTACCAAAATTTAAATCTAAAAATGTTTCAAAAAAAGAAGATTTTAAATCAATTGTTACTGAGCCTAAAGTAAAAAAAACTACTAATAACGAGGTTAAATCTTTAAAAAGGGTTTCAGATTTAAATTTAGAGCCTGAAAAAAAAGAAAGTTTAAAAGATTTTTTAAAAAATCATCCATGTACAAATGACCATGAGAGAAATTTGGTTTTTACTTTCTATCTACAAGAAATACTTAAAATTGAAAAGGTAACAAATAATCATATATACACTTGTTATGACTATCTCGGATTAAGAATTTCAGAAAACCTACCTCAAGGAATAAGGAATACAAGAAATAAAAAGGGTTGGATAGAAGGAGAAAACGGAGCTACCATATTAACTATGAAAGGGAGAAATAAAATTAAATTCTGGGATAATAAACAATAATGTCAATAGAAAATTTCATACTAAAAATTAAAGATTTTGATAATTTTTCAGCTAGTGCAAAAATTGATTTTTTTGTGTATTTCTTAACCGAACTTGAAAACAAAGAAGGTATTAGAAATAAAGATATAGAAGAATGTTTTGATAAATTAAATATTTCAAAATATTCTAATATTCCACAATATCTTAAAGTTAATTCAAAAAAAGTTAAAGGAAAATTGTCAAAATTCATCCTTAATAAAGGGTTATATAGATTAGAAAGACAAAGGAAAAATCAAATTGAGGCTATTTTAGAAATTGCTCCCCTTATCGCTCCTAGTAATGATTATTTTCCTTTAGAGCTATTTAAAAATACTAGAGGCTATTTAGAAGCTATTTCACTCCAAGCTGCAGCTTGTTATGACAATTATCTCTTTGATGCTTGTGCTGTAATGACTAGAAAATTATTAGAGGTTTTAATTATAGAGTCATTTGAAAGACATTCAATTGAATCAAAAATAAAAGACACTAACGACAACTTCTTCTTTTTAAGCGACTTAATAGATAAATTTAGATCCGAGAAAAAGTGGAATATAGGAAGAAATGCAAAAGAAAGTATTCCAAAACTAAAAAAAATGGGGGATTTAAGTGCACATAACCGAAGATATGTATCAAAAAAAGCAGATATTGACAAACTTAAAGATGATTTAAGGATCGTATTTGAAGAATTAATACACATAATAGATTATCCAAATTGGAAATAAGAGTTTAATTCATTGATTCGAATAGTATTTTTCATAATTTTTAAAATCAAAATCATAAAACTTTTCAACCAAATTATGTAACACATTTTTTTTCTGATTGAAGTAATTTTATTGTAAGCAAATTAGAATACTCAATTCTATTTAAAACAATTAAAACAGCAAAATCATGCAAAAGAATATTACACGTTTGTTAATGGTATTCGTAATACTATTTTCATTTACAAGTTGCGAAGTTATTGGAGATATTTTTAAAGCCGGAATGGGATTCGGAATCTTTATCGTCATCTTTATTGTTGCGATAATCATTTTCATTTTTGCAAAACTCTTCGGTGGCAATAAGTAATCATAAAAAAAATCCCGATTGCCAAAGCGATCGGGATTTCTTCTTATTATAAATTGAAATATTACAAATTGTACATTTTCTTTCTTAATTCCTGAATTTTTTCATCATCCAGATATTCGTCAAATGTCATGTAACGGTCTATTGCTCCATTTGGCGTTAACTCCACTACTCTATTACCTACAGTTTGTGCAAACTCGTGGTCATGTGTTGTGAAAATTACTGAACCTTTGAAGTTTTTTAATGAATTGTTGAATGCTGTAATCGACTCCAAATCTAAGTGATTTGTTGGTTCGTCAAGCATTAAGATATTAGCACGCTCCATCATCATTCTTGAAAGCATACAACGTACTTTTTCTCCTCCTGATAATACACGGCTAGTTTTTAAAGCTTCTTCTCCAGAGAAAATCATTTTACCTAAGAATCCTCTAATAAATACTTCGTCGCGCTCTTCTTCTGTTTTTGCGTATTGACGTAACCAATCTACCAATGTCAAATCATTTTCGAAAAACGAGTGATTTTCTGCCGGTAAATAAGCTTGATTTGTTGTGATTCCCCAATCAAAAGTTCCTGCGTCTGCTTTTTGATTGTTATTTAAAATTTCGTAGAAAGCTGTTGTAGCACGTGAATCTTTAGAGAAAAGAACGATTTTATCACCTTTTGCCATATTCAAATCTACGTCTTTAAACAATAGATCTCCCTCTACAGAAGCTGCTAATCCTTCTACATTCAAAATCTGATCTCCGGCTTCACGATCCTGATCAAAAATAATTGCAGGATAACGACGGCTTGAAGGTTTGATTTCAGAAATATTCAATTTAGAAATCATTTTTTTACGAGATGTTGCTTGTTTAGATTTTGCAACGTTCGCGCTAAAACGACGAATAAATTCTTCTAATTCTTGTTTCTTTTCCTCTGCTTTTTTGTTTTGCTGAGCACGTTGTTTTGCTGCCAATTGGCTAGACTCGTACCAGAAAGTATAGTTTCCTGAGTAGTGATTTATTTTTCCGAAATCAATATCAGAAATATGCGTACAAACCGCATCTAAAAAGTGACGGTCGTGAGATACTACAATTACAGTGTTTTCGTAGTTTGCCAAGAAATTTTCTAACCAAGCGATTGTCTCGAAATCCAAATCGTTGGTAGGCTCATCCATAATAAGCAAATCAGGATTTCCAAAAAGCGCTTGCGCCAAAAGTACACGTACTTTAATTTTTCCCTCAAGATCGCCCATTAAAGTATAATGATGTTCTTCGTTGATTCCTAAGTTAGACAACATCGCTGCGGCATCAGAATCTGCATTCCAACCGTTCATTTCTTCAAACTGAACCTGAAGTTCTCCAATTCGGTCTGCGTTTTTGTCGTTGTAGTCTAAATAAAGTTCATCCATTTCTTTTTTAACAGCATAAAGAACTTTATTTCCCATCAAAACGGTTTCCAAAACAGTATGCTCGTCGAACATGTTGTGATTTTGGTTTAAAACCGACATACGTTTTCCCGGTTCTAAATGAATGTGTCCAGAAGTTGGGTCGATGTCGCCCGAAATGATTTTTAGAAAAGTAGATTTTCCAGCACCATTGGCTCCAATAACTCCATAAATATTTCCGTGTGTGAATGTGGTATTTACTTCGTCAAACAAAATTCGTTTGCCAAATTGAACTGATAAATTATTGACTGTTAACATGAATGTCTTTTTAATTAATTTGGTGCAAAAGTAGGGAAAAAGGTTCAGAGTTGCAAAGATGCAAAGGAGCAAAGTTTTTTATCTAAACAATCATTTCTCTCGCAAAGACGCAGAGGCGCGAACAAAACATATTTTGACTTGGAATTTTCACCATATAAGTTATATAAGTTCATTTAAACTAGACTTATCAACTTAAAAAATACCAATAAAAAGACTTGGCGTCTTTGCGTTTTTGCGAGATTAAATCGTCACAGCTTGGCTTTTAAATTAAACTTATAATATCTTACATTACTTATATGGTTTAAAAACTACAATTTGTTTACCTTCATTTTTATTTTATTCAAAATTATGCAGGCTCCTATTTTATTATATCAAACCGCTCAAAGCAATATCGAAGTCGAAGTAACGTATCTTGATGAGAGTTTTTGGCTTTCGCAAAAGGGAATGAATCAGTTATTTGAAATTGACAATAGAACAATTAATAAACATCTTCAAAATATTTTTAATTGATCTGAATTATATAAAGTTCAACCATTCGAAAAATTCGAATAGTTCAAATTTAAGTAAAAGGAAATAATAAAAATAAAGAATAGTCAACTCACAAAAGAATGATAAACGAGAAAATTCAAAAAGTCCTAAAACGTTTAATTGGTCTTCTATTGATAATAAAAAGTTATGATTTTATTACTATTGCCATAGATCTCTACAAACAAATTGATGAAAATAAAAAACACGCATACATTTGTACTTTTGTAGGAACTGAAAGTCCTACAAATTTTTTATTTCCAGGATTATATATCTTGCTCTTTGGAATAACTTTAATTTATTATTTTCCAATCTTATTAAAAACACTTATTTATTATAGTTTAATATTGCCTGTTCATTTTCTGCTTTACTTTGTTTTGTTCTCTATTGTAACTTTAGATATCAATATTTCACTAGATTTTTTCAACAAAATATTTTTATTCTTAGGAATGTCCTATTCTATAATTTTAATATCCAATTTCAATAATTTTGATTGGAAAAATCAAATAAAGAATAATTATAAATTTCCTTTAATTATTGGAATAATATATGCTTTAGCTGAGTTTTACTGGATAAATTATTGATCGAAAATCTATAATTTATTCTTGACAAGCCAATATAATTTACAGTTTACTTTCTTTTTCTAAAGCTACTTCCAGACTTCTGAAATTAGGTAAAACTTTGGCAATTAAACCTTCTTTGTTCAAAATAAAATGTGTTGGAAATGCATTCAATTGCAAGGTTTCATTCATGTAAATTTTCATGTTTGGAATTACAGAATATGACAATGGCTTTCTGGCTAAAAATGTCTTTAATTGTTCTGGATTATCTTCGGCAAGGCTTACAAAAAGAATATCTTTTCGGTCTTTATATTTTTCTGTTAATTGATTGACTTCTGGAAATTCTTTGATACAAGCGGCACAATGAATATACCAACATTTGATTACAATGATTTTTCCTTTCATGGATTCGTTAGAAACTACATTTCCGTTTAAATCTTTAAAAGAGAATTTTGGAAAAGGCTTCCCTTCCATTTCGAAATTCTTTAATGCGTCAAAAGCTTCCTGATTTATAGTGGCTTTTATACTTGTATCTGAATTGGGCTGGATTTTAAAAAGCTTATAATAGTAGATTGAATCTTCTGATTTTAATCGGATTGGGATATAATTTCCGTTTGTTAATTCGTTTAGAAAGCTTTCTTTTGAAATTTCTTTAGAATCGGTATCAAGCGCTATGTAATCTCTGGAAAGCATGATTTTTTTGCTTTGATAGATCCACCAATCACTGTATTTATTCTGAATTTGGATTGGATCAACTTCCGGATTTCCGAATTTGCTTTGGCCGAAAATTGTTGCCGAAATTAGAAATAGGATTAGAAAAACGATTGATTTCTTCATGAATTTTTTATGCAATAATTGGAAATCAAAAGTAGTTATTTTTTAAACACTTTAATTACTACATTTGAATACTGTCAATATCTAAAGGCATTTTTTAATGAAAAAAATATTTCTATTTCTTCTAATTCTAAATCAATTTTCTGTTTTCTCTCAAACGGATAAACTCTATTATTTCGTTGAAAAGGATAGTCTTTTGGGCGTGAAAAATCAAAATGGGAAAATTATTATTCCTGCTGCTTATACTATGGGTTCCATTATTTATGATGGAATTTTAAAAGATGAGATCAAAGAAAACCTAATTTTTTTTTGGATTGTCAAAGAAGGTCAAAAAGTGTATGACAGAAAAGGTAATTTTCTTTTTGTACCTTATATACTTGATGCAGGTTTTGACGATTTTAACGAAGGTTATATGCGATTTGTCGAAAACGAAAAACTTGGACTTGCTAACCGAAATGGAGCCAAGATTATTCCTGCACAATATGACTGGGTTTCTTCATTCAATTTTGGCTTTGCAGAATATTGTAATGGTTGTTATTTTGATCGCTCTAAAGATGATGAACATCCGCCGCTTGTTGGTGGAACTTGGGGTTATATTGATAAAAATGGTGCTGAAATAATTCCAACTGAAAAGCGAAATCATCCGAAAGATTTTGAAACTGAAAAACATCAATTTATTCCGTATCAATTTGTTTATAATGAGAAGGAAAAACAGATTCTGGATTTCTTTGAAAAACGAAAAGATAAGATTATTGAAATCTACAAGATCGATTGCTTAAAGAAGGATTTGTATTTTGAAATCATCGAAAAACCTTCTGATCTTGATCCTTTTTATAAAATTAAAACTTTTGAAATCTGCGATCAATATTTTCATGGTGCTAATGAAAATTATGATGAATATAAAATTTTTAAAGTTTCTGCAGATGGAAAAAACTTCTTTGTGACTTATAAGGATTATGTTCAACACAAGAAATACTCTGAATTTGTTGAGCGAAAGATTCCTGTTGATAAATGGATTAAGAAGAATTGAATTACTTTGCATTGAGATGGTACGCGGGTTTTACGGATTCGCTATCGCGAAAACGCGGATTTTTTGTCCTTGCGAGGAACGAAGCAATCTCCCTTGCTACTTTGCGCTAAGATGGCACGCGGATTAAACGGATTCCAGCGAATTTACACTGATTTTTTATTCTTTCTTTCTTTATTTTAATATTCTAAATCTTTGTCAAAGTTTGAAACTTTGACAAAGATAATATGCGTCAAACCCGACAGGTTTTTAAAACCTGTCGGGTTTACTATGCGTCGATATAGTTTGTCGATTAGGTTAGTGTGGTTGCTTCGTTCCTCGCAATGACGTGCTTTGTGGTTACTTTGTGGTGAGATGGTACGCGGATTTTACGGATTCGCTTTCACGAAGACGCGGATTTATACGGATTTTTTGTTTTTGCTTTTGTTCATTCGGGTTCTAAATCTTTGTCAAAGTTTGAAACTTTGACAAAGATAACACACGTCAAACCCGACAGGTTTTAAAAACCTGTCGGGTTTACTATGCGTCGATATAGTTTGTCGATTAGGCTAGTGGTGGTTGCTTCGTTCCTCGCAATGACGTATTTTGTGGTTACTTTGAAATTAGTTCATCTTGATCATTCCTGATAAAACCTAAAGCCCTAGCCCTGATAGAAGCGGTATCCTTTTTCTGGTTCCTTTAACCAGGAAAAGATACAAGTGGATAGCAGGAAATAGCTCCTAAAAACATTATTCCCCTTGATTATATTATTGAATATTACTTCGCTTTAAAACAAAAAAAACCTGGCAATAAAATTGCCAGGCTTAGAATGCTCTCCTTCAGGTGAAAACCAAATAACAAATCACCTAAATTTGATGCATTTATTCGAAATAAAAATCAGATTAAAAAATAAATAACCAAACTCAATTTTAACCGTTCCAATGTTTTATTTCAGTTTTTTATTCATTGCAATGAACTTTAGTTTAAGAAGTTCAATACTTTGAATGATTGTCTTTTTCCTGCTTTGTCTGTTACAACAACCAAGAACAATTGTTTTGTTGAAAAACTTTGATCCTGAAGCAGTATTTCTTTATTATTTTGAACGTTTTTATGACTTACTAATGTTTGTCCAAGGATGTTGAATACATCAACCTGAGCAATATCTTCGCTGTCATTTGAAACTGATAATGCATTGTTTTTGAAATACGCTATCGTTTTACTGCTTTTTGAAGGAACATTTTCAACTGCTAATGTTTTTGCCGATGACTGTGAAGCAAAATAAGTAGCATAGGCTTTAGATAATTCAGATGAATTACCGCAAGATGATGCATCCCAGTTTACTGACCAAGTCATTAATCCTCTTAAAGAAGGATATGGTCCGCCTGGCTGCAATGTGTATGTTCTTCCTGTAAAAGTGGTTCCGGTTCTTAAGTAATGCATTGCACTAATTCCTTCTGCCGGTGTTAAATAACCGCTACCTGCTGCACTTGGACAAGCTGGTAATGCTATAAGAACTTTTGAGGCTGGTAAACCATCAAAATGCATTCCTGTTGTAGCAATGTTATATCCTTTTATCACCATATCGGTTAGGGCTGTTACCATGTTTGCTTTTTTAGCTGAACCATAATATTGACCGTCTAATCCGTTTTCTCCTCCTGTATTATACAATTGTACGGCTAACAAATCTAATTCGTTACGTAGGTTTTGAATGATTGGCAGGAATGAACCGAAAGTATCTGTATAAGTAGAATATCCACCTTGTACATATTGTGTTTCAGGAGCTGCAGTTAATAAGAATCCAGGACCATAGTAAGCTTTTAATTCTTTGAAAGCATCTACTACGTTTTTCAATCTTGGATAAGCAGAAATACCCGCATACGAAATATCTCTTAAACCTCCTGCGCTAAAATTCATCGATCCCCCTTCAAAATCAATATCAACTCCGTCAAATTGATACTCGTCAATAATTGCTTTTAGACCATTAACAAAAATATTTTTTTGAGTTACATTGTCTAAAACAACATGTCCGTTTTGACCTCCAATAGAAACAATAACTGGAACGCCGCTATCTCTTAAGGATTTTATATCGTTTTTCAACAATTGTTTATTGAAAACTCCATTTGTCAAATATCTATTGTCATTTGTAGTTAATACTGGCGTATAACCGTCACGATTAACGGTTTCTACGAAAGAATAATCGACTACGTTAAATTTACTTCCTACCATTTGAGAAAAATATAAAAATGGAGCACCTGCATTTTCCCAAGAATGTGCGTATCCTAAAATAATTTTGGATGGAAGCGGAATAAATCTATTTGTGCTCACCGGAGCAATTTTTATTGTATTGTTTAATGTAGTTACACCTGATTGATTATCGGTTGCTTTGATTACAACTGGATAATCCTGATATGCAGATGGTGTAAAATTATACGTATAAGTATTATTTGTACCTGCTGTCATATTAAATGTTCCTCCATTTATTGTAATGGTAACTCCTGAAACTGATCCGTTACTATCTACAGCTGTAACCGAAATTGGCACAACCTGGAAAGTACTTTGGTTTACTGTAGTATTCGATGGTGAATTCCAAGTAATTACTGGCAATGAATTTGGACAGTTTGCACCTGAACAACTTAATGTAAAACTATATGTTTTTGCATCTGTTGTTCCGTTTGATGCTGTAGCTGTAACAGTTAAGGTATGAGAAGCCGAAAACTGATTTGCTGCTGGTGTCCAAACCGATGTGTAAGTTCCTGAAGAATTTGTAGCACTTATGGTTTGTCCGTCTAAACTAAATACAACTGATGAGATTGTAGTAGCATCTGCAGCACTTAATCCAACACTTGCAACAAAATTAATTGATGATCCTAAATTTATAGCAATCGCCGAAGCTGTTGGTGCCGTAATAGTAACAACTGGTTTAGTTGCAACCACTGCTTGTCTATTAAAATTATAAACTGTTGCTGTTGTTGGAACTGCGAAGTTGGCTAAGTTATTTGGATAATAAGTCACGTCGCCATTTTCCCATGCATTTAATTTCAAACTTAAAATTTGTGTATAACCTGCTACAACTGAATTATCGAAAGTATAATTTCCTGATGCATCTGTTATTGCCAAAACACTTTTCCAGTTATGAGTATTATCTGTCCAAGGCACAACTAATTCTACTTTTGCACCTGCAACCGGAGTTGTTCCGTTTTTAACTGTTCCGCTAATTAAATTTGCAAGAACTTGTGCTGATTTTGCTGTAGAACTTGTATTAAAATTGTAAATTGTTGGGTTTGCAGGAACTGGGAAATTTGCCAGATTATTTGGTAAATAAACTACTTCTCCGTTTTCCCAAGTATTTAATTTTAAACTTGTAACTGTTGTATATCCTGCTACAACTGAATTGTCAAAGCTGTATTTTCCTTGTGCATCTGTTATAGCAATAACGCTTTTCCAGTTGTGTGTACTATCTGTCCAAGGTAAAACTATTTCTACTTTTGCACCAGCTACTGCTACTGTACCATTTTTAACTGTTCCGCTAATTTTATTTGTTGGAACTACAACAGCATCTTGTGTTAAGTTTAATGTTTTATTGGCTATTAAATTGGTATAAACTGTTGATGCCGGAGTAAATGTTTGTCCTGTTAAAGCTGCAGTTACAGTATAAGTTCCGCCTGACGGTAAATTAGCAATTGAATAAGCTCCTGTTGAATTTGTAGTTGCAGTAAAAGTTCCTCCTGACGAAGTTGCTGTAACTGTTACTCCTGAAACTCCAGCTGTTCCGTTTAGAACTGTTCCGCTAACTGTATAATATACAATTGGAGCGCCTTGAGCAAAATTCAACGTTTGATTAGCACTTATCGCATTATAAACTGTTGAAGTTGGCGTATAAGAGAATCCTGTTTTTGCAGCTGTAACTGTAAAGTTAAGTCCTGCTGTTAAACCTGCAATGCTGTAAACTCCGCTTGCATTAGAAGTCGCAGTTAAAACTGTAGATCCTGATGTAGCTGTAACTGTAACGCCTGAAACTCCTGTTGTTCCGTTAAGAACTGTTCCGCTAACGGTGTAAAGAGGTTGTGATCCGTTGATAACAACTCCAGTTTGGTTAACGGTTACATTCGTTAAATTTACCGGCGTAAAAGTATACGAAGCTTTTGCAGCTGTAAGTATATAATTTTGTCCTGAAGTTAAGTTGCTGAATGTAAAATTACCTCCTGTAGAAACTACTGTTTGCAATACTACATTGCTTGCATTTCTAAGTTCAACTGTTACATTTGGAACTAAAGCTGTTCCGTTTTTTACAGAACCTGCGATACTTACTGTTCCAGGAACAACGCTTCCGAATGATGTATCTACCTGAGTTAATAATGCATTTGGAATAGAACCTCTTGTGTCCTGAGATAATTCCCAAACCATACCTCCGGCAAGATTTTTTGATTTAATATATTGTACTTTTAAATCCATTGACTGCTTATCTTCATAAGAGATAAACTGTTTTAAAGAAGCATTATACAAGTAAGGAACTTTTGTTGTATTGTCAAAATATCTTACCCATCCTGCTGCTGCTGCAGATGATGTAACCTGCATTGTATTTGGATCTAAATAAGCGTGTGAATTCGTAACCGGATTTCCGACTAAATCGCAAATTTCGATACTTCCTGATTTTTCACAAGCTGCCGGACCGTCCCAAGTTCCTGTTGGATTTTGCGGATTTGTACATCCTGCAACAACATCTCTTGGAGCTGAAACGAATAATCCATTTGTTGAATTTGTCGCTACGTGATCAAATTTCTTTCCGTAGAAAGGTAATCCCATGATTAATTTATTCGCAGGAAAACCAACAACGTTCAAATATTGATTTGTTAATTCGTCAAGTGATTCTGATTGTGTTGCGCCATAAAGTGGATCATTTGGATTTCCGCTTGCATATAAAGGTGCATTGTAGCACGTTTTATCATACCAGTTTCCACCAAAATCATATCCAAAATAGGTAATGTAATCACAATAAGTCGAAATATCTTCTGTCATTCCGTATTGTGCTCTGTTTGATGGTCCTAAATATTGCGATGCAACTTTACGAACATTGTTTCCGGCAGCAATCGAGATTAATTTATTTGGCATTGCCTGACGCATTGCTTTCAATAAATAAACTAAATTTTTGTTGTCGTCCGGGCTGTACTTTTGTGGAGGAATTGGTGCTCCATTAATTACTTCGGTACCATCTGTTCCACCAGAAAGAGGATATTCCCAATCGATGTCAAATCCATCAATAAATGGATATTTGGTAATGAAGTTTGCCATATCTGCAGCCAAAGCGGCTCTTGCTACAGGACTTGCAGCAATTGGAGAAAGATCCTGACCTTTTGTCCATCCTCCAACAGAGATTAAGATTTTTAAGTGCGGATACTTTTCCTTAAGTTTCATTAAGTCATAAAAGTTCCCTTTTACAGGAGCATCCCACGGAATTCCACCTTCCATATGCTCAAAATCGGCATAGGAATCTAAACATAACAACTTTGTATTCTCCGGATGTGCCGGATCGAAAGTTGTACCATAAAACGAATAATTCAAATGCGTCAATTTACTTCCGTCTATCTTAGGAACATTGAAATCCCTGGCATAAATAGACCATTGCGCATAATACCCTACTACTTTTTTACCGTGAGCTGGTTGGGCTAACGCGAGTAAGGGAAACAGTAACAAAAAAAGCAATCTGTAATAATGTTTCATAATTAAATTAATATTGGTTAATAAAAAAAATATTCCAATCGTAATAAGTTACATACTGCAACTCTGTATATAAAATGCAACAATTGGGATTCAACCACTTGCAAAAAAAGATTGCAACCAATTGGAAATTAATTCATATAACTTCTAAAAATAAATATTACTATTACTGATTTTATCCATAATCATTGGTGAATAGTAGTGATTGATATTTATTTAATTTTTAAAAAATTAGTTTAAATACAAAAGATAAATTTGGGGTTCATCGATTTTAATACTTTAATTGTTTGTCATGTTTTCTTTTAATCTATTCTGTTTATTTGGTTTTAAATGTTACTATTTGGTTTCTATAATTCTTATATTTATATTCTTTTTAACAGGTTTTTATAGCGATTTTTTTCGGTTTTACCATAATTATCTCTACTAGAAATCTCTAGTAGAGATAAATGAATTACTAAATAATCATGGTAACTTAAACTTACTAAACACTAATTCAAACCAAACTTTCTCTTTATATCAATTTCTTAAAACTCGCATAAACTGATAACTCAACATCTGCGTGATCTTTTGTGTTACATTGTTCGATAAGGTTTTTTAAGTCCTCAGCTTTCAATGTTGATTTATTATCTAAAACAAGTAATAATTCTTGTGATGCATCATTTAATTTTTTCGATAAAGGCAAAATTGGCTGTACTAAAGGTGCGTTTGCACTTAACTCAATTAATCCTTTATTTAAAGCAATCCATTTATTGAAAAATGCTGCAACTTTTGCTTTGTTTTCTGGCGTTTTATTTGCTAAATACTGATTTACAGCATCATCAAATGCTAAAGATCCTTTAGCGTCCGGTCCGCAAGCATCTGCAAAAAGTGTAAACGGTGAATACATTTGGTATTCTGTTCCTCCTTTATTACGTGTATATCCTTTTAATGGCTCGCATACATTTGAAAGCTCTTCAAGCAATTCTATGTTTTGATTGTTTGAGACGTTTCTTAAAATAACTGCTTTGTTGCGAATGTGTGTTAATCCTAATTCTTCTAATCTAAAAGAAACTACATCAAGACGTTTGCGCATACTTGCTAAATCTGTGATATCTTCTGCTGACCAAAGTCTTTCGGCAATTGCTGCTGTTCTTGGCCAAATTCTTGAATCTAAAGTTGTTGGCGTTGCAAGTTCTGTCCACATTGTAGCTTCTCCACCTAAAATTCTTGCTTTTTCTTCGGCAGTTAAATCTACTCCTTTTGGCATTGGATCATTCAAATAATGACTTGCAACAGGATACATTAGATCGATATAATAGCCATTTGATAAAACTGTTTTATATCCTTTTTTTACTGCATCTGTTAAAGATTGTCCTGCAACCATTCCTTCATTTGGACCTCTCCAAGAATGAATAATAGCATCTTTTGACATGTTTTTTGTCAAAATTTCTTCCCATCCCATTAATTGTTTTCCATGTTTTTTAAGCATTGGAACTAATTGCATGGTAAAATAAGTTTGCAATTCATGATTGTTGGCTAACTTATTTTTCTTCATGAATTCTTGAATTTTCGGGTTTGCGTCCCAGTCTTTCCCCTCATTTTCGTCTCCCCCGATATGAAAATAAGCTCCGGGAAATAAGGGACAAACCTCGTCAAAAATTTCACTTAATAATTGATATGTTTTAGGATTTGAAGGATCTAATGTTGGCGAAAATATCCCCGCATTTCTTTCAATTCCATAGGTAGCAATTGCTGTACCTTGAATATTTTTTTCAGAAGTTCCTCCTGTCAGTGTAATCACCTTGCTTCCAATTTCCGGATAAGCCGTTAAAATTGCAGATCCATGACCAGGAACATCTATTTCAGGAACTACTAAAATACCGCGCTCATCAGCATATTTTACGATATTTTTAATTTCCTCTTGTGTGTAATACATTCCATCCGAAGCTACATCAATAAGCTTCTTATGTTTTTTCATTTCGATTCTCCAACCTTGATCGTCAACCAAATGCCAGTGAAAAACATTCATTTTCATTGCTGCCAATCCATCGATATTTCTTTTGACAACATCAATTGGCTGAAAATGTCTTGCAACATCTATCATCAAACCTCTCCATGTAAATCTTGGAAAATCTGAAATTTGTGAGATCGGAAAATAAAACGAGTTGTTATTATTCTGCAACATTTGCAATAACGTTTCAAGACCATGAAGTGCTCCTAAATCGCTGGTTGCATTTATTGTAATTTGATTTTTTTTAATATCTAAATGATAACTTTCGTCTTCGTATAAACCAATTTTTCCGCTTTTAGTACAGTTAATCTGAAGTTCAGCTGTTGGAACTTCATTTAATTTTGTAATAAAACCTTGTTGAAAAAAGATACCAGTTCTACCATCTAAGCGACGTAAAAAACGAGTTACTCCACCAAAAATTCGGGGACTAGGATTTCCGGTAATGTTAACTTTAAAATTTTTATCTAAAGCAAAATTCCCGTCGTTTAAAACAACACTTTGAGGCCACGGCATAAGATTTAGCTGCTCTTTTTGAATTTGAGCACTAGAAGTTACACCTGCTAATAGTAGGACTAATAAATATTTCATTTTTACTGTTTTTGAAAAGATGTTATCTCAAGACAACATTAATAATAGATAATAGAAACAAAACTCAGAATGATCTCTCTATTGAACCTCACAAATCGCTATGAAATCAATCTGAATTTTGAATTTGATTCGCTCCAAACCGAATCTTAAAAAACAACTCTAGTAATCAAAACGCTTAAAAGCTTCAATTGCTTCGTATTCAGCCAATCCTAATTCATCGTATAAAATTGCTGTATTTTTATTACGGTCTTCGGCTCTCACCCAGAACTCTCTTGAGTCATTTCCTTGAAACATTACTCTATCTTTTTGAGATTGGTGGTACAAAATCGCATGACGTTTTAGTAATACTTCTGATGGAGAAAGCGGAACTGCCATGTCAATTTCGTGAATATCCCATTCGTGCCAAGCACCTCTGTACAACCATAACCAGCAATCGTCCATGTATTTCTCTGGTTTCAATTCCTTTAAGGCTGCAAAAATTGCATTAAGACAAACTTCATGAGTTCCGTGTGGATCTGCTAGATCTCCTGCAGCAAATACCTGATGTGGTTTTATTTGTGCAATAATATCTTTTACAATAGCAATATCTTCTGGTCCTAACGGGTTTTTCTTAACCTGTCCTGTTTCGTAAAACGGAAGATCTAAAAAGTGTGTGTTTTCATCTTTCAGCCCAATGTATCTTGTTGCTGCATAAGATTCTCTTCTTCTGATTAATCCTTTTAATTTTCGAACTTCAAGAGAATCGATTTGATTTTCTGATTTGTTATTCAAAAATTCAATTACAGATTTAAAGTTGATTCCTGCGCCTGCTTCGCCAATGAAATCTTTGGCAACCTCAGCAAATTTCAATGCTTCGTCGTCTGTAACGGCAATATTTCCGGAGGTTTGATATACTACGTGTACATCGTGACCTTGTTTTATCAATTTTGAAAAAGTTCCTCCCATAGAAATCACATCGTCATCTGGATGCGGACTAAAAAGAATCACTCGTTTTTTTGCCGGATTGGCTCTTTCCGGACGATGAGAATCGTCTGTATTTGGTTTTCCACCTGGCCATCCTGTAATGGTATGCTGCAAAACGTTGAACATATTGATGTTCAAATCATAAGCAGAACCTTCTTGCGCCAAAAGATCAGACATTCCATTATTGTTGTAATCTCTGTCTGTTAATTTTAATATAGATTGTTTTGTTTTTTGGCACAACCAAACAATCGCTTTGCTTTTTAATTCCTGATTCCAGATGCATTCTCCAACTAACCAAGGCGTTTTGAAACGTGTTAATTCTGATGCTGCAGACTGGTCTAATACGAAAGTTGCATTAGGGTGATTTTGTAAAAATGTCGCAGGAACTTCTGAACTGATATCTCCTTGAATAGTTCTCTTGATGATATCGGCTTTGTTTTGTCCCCAAGCCATTAATACGATTCTTTTTGATCTAAGAATTGTAGAAACTCCCATGGTAATCGCTCTTTTAGGAACGTTATCAATACCATTAAAATCTGATGAAGCGTCTACTCTTGTAATGTGATCCAGTGTAATAATTCTGGTTCCTGAATTGATGTGTGATCCCGGTTCGTTGAAACCTACGTGACCTGTACGACCAATTCCTAACAATTGAAAATCTAGTCCTCCGGCATTTTTAATATTCATTTCGTAATCGATACAATATTGATTTAGTTCATCAATATGTACAGTTCCGTCTGGAATATTAACATTCTCAGGTTTAATATCTATGTGATTAAAAAGATGCTGATGCATGAAATAATGATAGCTCTGATTGTTCTCTTTTGTCATTGGATAATATTCATCCAAGTTGAAAGTGATTACATTGCTAAAACTCAAGCCTTCTTCTCTGTGCATTCTCACTAATTCCTCATATACTTTTATAGGAGAAGAACCTGTTGCTAAACCTAATACGCAAGATTTACCTTTTTCTTGTTTAGATCTAATTAATTGCGCAATTTCCTGCGCTACAATTACTGAAGCTTCTACAGAACTTTTGAAGATTTCGTTATGAATTTTTTCAAATCGAGTTTCTTCAAATTTCCCCGCGCTTTTATAGCTGATATCAGGTTTTATTTCTAAAGCACTTTTCATTTCTTTTTCTTTTTTTTGCTATTTACAATTTTGGTTTTTGAAATGGTATAAGCAATTTTCATTACTTATACCATTTACTAACCAAACTTAAATTCTTTTAATCTTTATATTAGAAGTTAGGAGCAGTAGTATCCCACCAAAGTCTTGTTGCACCATTATCTGGTCCGCCTAACTTAGCTACACCACTAGCTACACCTTCTTTATTATTTGCAATCTCAGATTGTACAAAGTTGATTCTTCTTACTCCAAGAGCTGTAGAAATTACTCCTCCACTATTGTTTACAAGTACAGGGAATAATTTAGGGTAACCAGTTCTTCTGTAATCAGACCAAGCTTCTTGTCCTTCAGGGAAACCTGCAATCCATTTTTGAGTAATAATTTTTTGCAATTTAACTTCGTTAGTTGCAACTGGATCCCAAGCAATAGTTACATTATTTACTGCAGCTATATTGTTTACCGGGAAACTAGGATCTGTATAATCAACAGGTAGTTTAACATTGTCTGCCATATATGCAGATGCTCCTGAAACTCCTCTTTGATCAAATGAAGCCTGAATACCTGCTTTGTATAATGTTTCAGCGTCACCTCCCATATTCCAACCTCTTAAAGCTCCTTCAGATCTTAAGAAATAAGCTTCTGCAGTTGTCATTAAATAAATCTCTTTAGATCTAACAACAGCTCCAATTCCAGAGAAATCCTGGTGATCTCCTTTTCCTCCAATATTAATACCTGTACGAATTCCTTTGTACTGACCTGGAAATTGAGTTGAAGTATCAAAATAAGGAACAATCCTTGGATCATTATATCCTTTTAAAATAGACTCCATATCTGCAGACATGCGAATATCTAACCATGAACCACTAATTGTAGCAATAGGATTTGTAAAATCCGGAGATACAATTTTAAATGCGTCTCCATTTGTAGTCATTACTCCAAATTTGTGAGCAACTGCTTTTTCAGCTTGAGTTTTTGCCAATGCTGGTTTTACTTTTACAATACGCATTGCTAATCTTAAACGCAATGTGTTAGCAAATTTTACCCATTGTTTGTAATCTCCTTTGTAACCTGATAAATCTGTTGCAGCAAAAGCTGTAGGCTGACCTGCATCTACTCTTTTTGTTAATTCATCAACAGCAAAATCTAATTCAGAAAACATTTGGTTGTAAACATCCTCTTGAGAATCGTAAAGTATTGGTGCATCTTTACCATATTGAGAATAGATAATTGGTCCAAAAATATCTGTAACTCTGTGCATTCCTTCTACTTTAATAATAAGAGAAAGTGCATAAAACTGATCGTATTTTCCTTTTGCTTTATTAGCAATATCGTATGCATTAAACATTACGTTAGGATATGCATTACTCCAGATAGCACCATTCCATCCATCAACAAGATTGTAAGTAGTATTATTACTTCCACCTCTAAAACCTGTTGGAGTAGCCATATAACCTGACCAAACATCACTATTTAAGTTTTGTTGTAATTGATATTGATCTTCTCTTTGATTTCCTAATACCTGGATATTATTAAACATCGGAGCAAATCCTGCTTTAATGTGGTTAAAGTCTTGCGCTAATTGATCTTGACTAAAACCGTTAGGATTTGTATTAATATCCTCAAAATTATCTGTACAACCTACCGCAGCAAGTAATGAAATACAGACAGCTGTTGTTTTTATATTTTTTAATTTCATTTTTTTTGAATTTAGAACGTTACATTTAAATTAAGACCGATACTTCTAGTAGATGGTAAACCATAGATGTCAACACCTTGCAAGCCTTCTCCTGTACTTAAAGCAATATTTGGATCAAAAGGAGCGTCTTTATAGATAAAGAATAAGTTTCTAGCAATTAATGAAATACTAGCTGTTTGAAAAAGAGGAAGTTTTTTAGGATTGAAAGTATATCCTATAGAAACCTCTCTTACGCTAACGTTTGTAGCACTATAAACATATTCGCCTGTAATTCCATCTCTACCTCCAACTGTTTTGTAGTAATCTTTAGCATCCATTGAAGTAACTACTGTACCATCAGGTTTAACAGCGTTGATAGCAACTCCTCCTGCATTTCTTGCATCTCCTGTAGCTTTAGAAACTCCAAAATAATCATTTTGTGCCTGAGTCATACTCATTACTTCACCACCAAAACGACCGTCAAGTAATACATTTGCAAAGAATGGTCCTAGTTTAAAAGAGTTAGAGAAACCTAACATGAAATCAGGATTAGAATTTCCTACTTCAACAAAACCTGATCCGTTATTTTGAATTTTACCATCTGAATTTAATAGAATTCTACCTTGAGCATCTTTTAAAATAGTTTTACCCATAATAACCCCAAATGGTCTTCCTTCTACTAATGAATATTGATAGTTATTTACACCTGGATCTGTTAGGTTAACAATTTTTCCTAATCTGTCTGGAAGTTCTTTTACTTTATTTCTGTTTTGAGAGAAATTCACAGAAGAATCCCATGAGAATTTATCTCCTTTAACAATACCTGCATTTACAACAATCTCGAAACCTTTGTTTTCAATACTTCCAGCGTTGAATCCGTAGAATTTAACTCCTTCTGGGTTTCCTTCTGGAGCAAGAACTTGTAAGTATTGATTTTTTGTAACTGAGTTATAGTAAGAAATTTCAAAACCTAATCTATTGTTGAACATTCTCCACTCTGTACCAAATTCGTATTCTGATTTTAATTCTGGTTTCAAAGTAGTTCCTCTTTGTACACCAACTTGTGGTTGTGGAGGAAGTCCTGGAAGGAAGTAATTTACTGGGCTTGTAACGAAAGCAGAAACGTCATTACCTACCTGAGCATAAGTTCCACGAACTTTAGCAAAGTTTACGAATTCTGGCATTGTAAACATTTGGCTAAGAATACCTGTTAAACCTACAGAAGGGTAGAAATAAGATGGAGAATCTGTGTTAACCAATGTAGATGACCAGTCATTTCTAGCTGCTAAATCTAAATATAACATTTCTTTGTATCCAAAAGTAGTAGCTGCAAATACAGATTGTACTTCTCTTTTAGAATCAATTGTTTGGTAGTTTCCTGTATTGTTTACAAAATTATGAAGTGTAAACCAGTTAGTAAGTGTTAATCCTCCACCAATTCCAGAATCTAAAATTGTTTTTTGGTTAGTTAAAGTATTCGTGATACTTGTACCAATGTTAGCATTGAATGTAAAATTATCAGAAAACTTAGTATTAATTGTAGCAATTAAATCTGCGTAACGTTGAGTACTTAAAGAATTCTCGTTGATATATCTACCGTTTGCGTTAGAAAGAGTTCCTTGAGTTGTAGCAAATATTTTTTTATCAAATACGCTTTCAACTCTATTATAACTATATCTTGAAGCGATTGTCAACCAATTATTAGCTTTGTAAGAAGCTGTTAAAGCACCATTAAAGAAATTATTTGTGTCTTCAGATTTATTTCTGTTAATAGCCCAATATGGGTTTTGCATAATATCTCTGTTTGTCATCCAGTTTTGAGCCATTAAGTTTCTGTTTGGATCAAAAACTTCATAATTATTTTTGTAATAATCAAAATCATTTCCTCTTGGCATTAAATAAACACCTGTTAGTGGATTGAAGTAAAGACCATTTACTGGCTTATTATCAATTGATTGTGTTGTATAATTTGCATTTACACCAACTGTTAATCTATCATCAAAGAATTTAGCACTCTGACGAACACCAAAGTTATTTTTCTTAATACTATTTCCAGGAATAATTCCAGTTCCAGAAGTATTAGCATAAGACAACGTAGTCGAAGAATTTGCTGAAGCAGTAGAATAACCCAAAGATGTAATTTGTGTAGTTCCTGTAGTAAAGAAATCTTTTACGTGATCTTTTGTTTTTTGTTTAGCTCCCCAAGTTTCATCTTCTCCTGGATTAGCAATGTAATCTGTTTGAAATTTTGGTAAATAAGCAGCAGTTTCAAAAGTAGTTACAGATGAAGCCATAAGGTTTGATTTTCCTTCTTTTGCTTTTTTAGAAGAAAGCAAGATTACTCCATTTGCACCTTGAGAACCATACAATACAGAAGCAGCAGCACCTTTTAATACTGTCATTCCTTCATAATCATCAGGGTTAATCAAAGAAACAACATCTCCACCATCACGGTTACCTCCAGATAAACTACCAAATGTATCATTAGGCTGTCCTGATCCTGAATTCAACATCGGGATACCATCAATAACATATAATGGTTGATTATTTGAAACAGAAGAGTTTCCACGAATAACTACTTTAGTAGATCCACCTGTACCTCCTGAACTTTTTGTTACAGCAACACCGGCAACTTTACCTGCGATTGTATTAATAAGGTTAGCATCTTTTACACGAGTTAACTCTTCTCCTTTAAGCTCTTGAGCTGCATAAGTCAAAGATTTTCTCGTTTTCTTAATACCTAATGAAGTTACAACAACTTCACTTAAAGCATTTGATGCCGCTTGTTGTAATTTAACATTAATTGTAGAAGCATCACCTACAACAATGCTTTGTGTTTCAAGACCAACATAGCTAAAAACTAAAGTTTGTCCTTTTTGTACTTCAATTGTGTACAAACCGTCAAAATCGGTCGTAGAACCTTTTTGACCTCCTTGTACAGCAACAGACGCCCCTGGCAATGGCATCCCCTCAGCATCCGTAATCACACCCTTGACATTTTTTACTTGTGCAAGCGAAACTTGCGCCGTAAAAACAATCATAAAGATTAAGAAAATTTTTTTCATGTTTATTTATTTTGTTAGTTATGGTGTAAATTTATTCTTAAGGGATTGTTAAAAAAAATAATTTATACAAACGGTAATAAATTTTAAACAAACGACATAAATCATTCAATAATACGTTTTGCGAAAACGTTTTCATGTTGATATATTCTAACGTTTTTTACTTATATCTAATTTTTAATTAAAAAAATAAGGAATTTAGTTAACAAATATTGAATCATCAACAAAGCAGTAATTGCTTGATATTTAGCCTTAAAATCAATATTTTTAATAATAAATATTTAATTTTAACAAAATATTAGTAATCATGAAAAACTAAGATTACAGCAACAAAAACTTTAGATTTCTAAAGTTTCTAATTTCCACACAATCCGGTTGTTTTAGTTTTTAAGGAAGTATATTTTTTATGAATAACATCCAACAAAGAATATTCGCCAAAAGAATCTTGTGCTAATTCCCAAATCATAATTCCTCCGGTGTTTTGAGATGCAAATTCTACTTTTTGTGAAATGGTTGGTCTTCCGTTATAATAAATTTTTCCTATTTCGTCCTGATCTGCAAATTGAGTTCCTGCTTCTACAATCTGAGCAAATGTCGAACTCGTAGCTTCAGGATAAGTAAAATTATATCCATAAAAAGGTACGCCAAGAGTCAATTTATCACTGGATACATTTTGAAGTTTGTGCCAAAAATCAATTCCGTCTTTGGCGAAAGCCATCGAACTATGTTGCCCGGGATTATTTGGTGTCCACGGACCAGTACTATCATACGCCATAATATTCAGAAAATCGAAAGCATTCAACGCTTCTGAATTGATATTTTCGAATCTTGTATTATTGGGTAAAGCAGCAGTTAAAAGTTTTTTGTTCGTTGCAAGACTCTTTTTTAATTCAAGAACAAAACCACTATATCCTGAAGTTACTGCATCCCATTCTAGATCTACATCTACTCCGTCTAAATGGTGCAATTCGACAAAATTTATTATGTTTTGAATTAAAGCGGGTCTGTTTTCGGGTTTATCAATTAAATAAGACCAATTTGCAGCTTGCTCCGGAGAAATTACTCCGCCTGCAAGAGAAATGCTTATTACAATATTAGGATTAACCGATTTGGCATATTTAATAAGCGAATCAATATCTCCAGAAAAAATTAAATTTCCATTTTTATCCGGATTTGCAAATGCTATATTAAGGTGTGTTAATTTGCAAAACTGAATTGAATTCATTTTGCTAATATTATCCGTCGATAAATACCCAACAACTCTGGCTGTTTTAGTTTTTATAATTTCCGGATTTGTTTCTTTGTCACTTGAACAACTATAAGCAGATAAAAGTGAACTTATAAAAAAAAGGATGCCTAATAAGGCTTTATTTTTTATCATAATTTTTAATTTTAAACTTGTGGTTTGAATTTTAATTAGAATGAAAATAATACCTTATTAGGCATAACTTTATATTTTGGGACTATTTTTTAGTTTGCATCCCACCAAACTTTACCTAACCAGTCATTCTTTCCTCCAAGTCTTGCTACAGCTTCCTGATAGTTTTTTTCATTTTTCTGTAATTCATCATTTGGATAGTACAAACGTGTTGGTACAACTCCGCCAGTTCCGGAATCTGAATTTGTTATTGGAACTAAATGAGGATATCCTGTTCTTCTCCAGTTTGAATAAGCTTCTATACTATTAAACAAATAAGTAACCCAAAGTTGTGTTGCAATTTGTTCTTTTTCTGTTCCGACAACTAAAGGTTTTGCAGATAGATATGTATTAATACTTGCCTGACTTGCTGCAGGTGCACCATAAATTTCTAACTGTTTTACGCCTGCCTCAACTCCTTTTTTATAAAAGTCTGCTGCCGAACCTGAAATCCATCCTCTGTAAGCAGCTTCTGCTAATAACAATTGTGACTCTGAATAACTCACGTGTAAAAACGGAGTCGTTAATTGTTGGTAGTAAGGCTGAATATCTGATACTGCTTCTGAACCTCCCGGAACTTCCCAGATAAAAGATCCCGGAACAACTCCTTCATATAGATTTTCTCCTGGTTTTGGTCCTCCTCCACCTGTTGAACTTGCCGTTTTTGGAGTTGCCAACATTGTTAATCTAGGATCTCCATTATCTCTTAAATAATTAATTAGCAAAGAGCTAAAGTGATCTCCACCCTGATCTCCAATAAAACCGTAAGACAATCCGTTTCCTCTAAAATCAAGTTTTGAAGGATCATCGTTAAAAGGAAAAGCCAAATGTTTCATAATACAGTTATCAGCATTACTTTCAAAAACTCCACCTTGAAAAGCTGCTTTTGCTTGCTTTTCTGCTTCTGCAGGTTTTACTTCTGAGATTCTCATCGCCAAACGTAAACGCATTGTATTGGCTAATTTTCTCCATTTTGAAATATCTCCAGCATAAAATAAGTCTCCTTTTACCGCACCTCCACCAGCAGTTAGCTGAGTTGAAGCTTCTTCTAATTCTTTGAAAAATGAATTGTATATATCCTCTTGTTTATCATATTTAGGCGTTACAATTCCTTTAGAGAAACCTAAACCTGCTTCTGAATAAGGAACATCTCCATAAATATCAGTTAAACGCTGTGCAATCATTACTTTCATAATTTTACCAACAGCATTCATATTTCTCGCCGCTGGATCACTACTAGTTTTATCAATGATATCGACAACATTTTTCATTTCATTAGAATAAACACTTCTCCATAAAGCGGTTGCATAATCATCGACTGGCTTAAATTTTCCGCCATATTCTGTTACTGCCCATGAACCTGAATAATGCTGAATAAAACCTCCGGAATATATTAAATTGGTTCTATGTTGATAATATCCATTACCTGACATACATAACTGAGTAAATGTAAGCTGACCTGCCGGATTTGGACTTAACGCAACCGGATCTTTCATCAGCTCATCAAAGTTGTCTGTACAGCCTACTACCGTAAATGCTGAAAGTGCGACTATTATTATATGTTTAATTTTCATAATTTACTTTTTTAGAATGTAACTTTAATATTAAAACCGTATGATTTTCTTGATGGCAATGAACCATACTCAAAACCTTGTCCGTTTCCAGAAGTATACATTGACTCTGGATCAATGTTTGGCAAATCTTTATTGAATGTCAATAAATTTCTTGCAAATGCAGAGATATAAATTGAGTTGATTTTTTCGCCAAAAACACTTTTAGGTATCGTATATCCTAAACTTACCTCTCTTAGTTTAACATAAGAAGCATCATAAATAAACGGTGCCGGAGTAGCGTCTGTAACACTTCTCCAATATTCTTGCGGATCTACTGGTTTTGTATTTTTTACATAAACCGGATTATCGGCAGTTCCTGTATTCACAACTCCATTTGCAACGTAACCAGCTGTAGGAACCCAGTCTTTAAAAACAAAATTAGGATCGCTTGCTGCTGCTTGTGTTCTTGCGGCAATAAATTCATCTCTTCCTTCTGTAGTAATATCCAAAAGTCCTTTTGCTGCAGCAAGTGAATTTGTCATAGAATATACATCCATTCCAAATTTCATATCCAATAAAAATTGAAGTGTAATTCCTTTATAAGAAAATCTGTTTGTTAAACCAGCTGCCCAATCCGGAAGCCCTTTTCCTAAAGCAACTTTATTTTCTGTGTATGTAGGAAGTCCGTTTGCACCAATAATCATTTCTCCTTGTGGTGTTCTTTGAAAATCTCTTCCGATAATAGTTCCGTATTGTCCGCCAACTTGTGCAACAATCGCAGCATTTGCCCAACGAGCCTCAGAAATAGTGTAAGTATTAATATCTGGATGAAGAGAAAGAATTGAGTTTTTATTCTTAGAAAAGTTCAAATCAATTCCCCATTCAAAATCCTTAGTTTTTATTGGCGTACCAGATAAAAATATCTCAATACCTTCGTTACGCAACTCTCCTGCATTTACAGAAAGAAATTCATATCCTGATGTTGCAGAAGATGCTAAATCAAGTGTTTGATCTGAAGTATCTTCACGATAAACTGTAATATCAGCTCTTAATCTGTTTTTGAACCATGCTGTTTCTAAACCAAATTCGATTCCTTTTTTTGTTTGATAGGTTAAATTAGCATTTGGTGCCGATGTATTCTTAACATTCACAACACTTTGTCCGTCGTAAGAAGAATAAGTAGTATAGTTTAAGGAGTTTTTGTAAGCTCCCGGCGCATTAGAAACTTTTG
Source organism: uncultured Flavobacterium sp. (assembly GCF_951805225.1). NCBI lineage: Bacteria > Pseudomonadati > Bacteroidota > Flavobacteriia > Flavobacteriales > Flavobacteriaceae > Flavobacterium > uncultured Flavobacterium sp. The sequence goes on from NZ_OX638201.1 coordinate 2,660,590, forward strand.
CCCAAGAAGCTCTTAATTTTCCATAAGAAAATGTATCGCTCTTTATATTAAATGCATCTGAAAATATAAAACCTAATGAAGCTCCAGGATAAAAAGCATCTTTGTCAATAACGCTAAACCAGTCATTTCTTCCTGTAAATTCAGCATATAAATATCCTTTGTAGTCAAACTTCGCAGAACCGTAAACAGAATTTGTTCTTGTTTTAGTTACTGATGGCGCATTTATAGTCTGATTAGAAAAGTTACTTATATATTCTGTTCCCGGTTCAATAATATTTGTTCCGAAACTAGAATTTTCCTGTCTTCTAAAATCTCTTCTGTTTGCTCCTAAAATTCCTGAGAATGTTAAATCATCAGTCAATTTAATTTCACTAAAATTAGCAATAAAATCAGTATTCATTTCAGAAACTGTAATATCATTCAATCCAAGATATCCAGTTTCTCTTGCTGGCCAAGTTCCTCCAGGTGACATAAAATCTTTTGAAGTAAAAAGATAAGTATCTAAACCACTTCTAAAAGTCAATCCAACCCATTTTGCAAGTTGATATGTTCCGGCAACATTACCCATAAAACGGTTTTTCTTAGAAGAGTTGTGATTTGCATCTACTGTGAAATAAGGATTTAACTGATAAATATTATTATTCCATTTATAAATTTCTCCCGTATCTTCATTTTTATAATGTTGAAGCCAAGCCTGATCAATATTTGGTGCCAAACTACTTAAAGAATATCCAACGTTGTTTGGTGAATCACCTAAACCTGGTCTGTTAGCAGTAGTTTCGATCATATAATTCACATTAGCATCTAAAGTAAATTTATCTGATTTTAAAGTTGCGTTTAAACTGGCATCATTTCTTTCTAAGCCAGAATTAGGAATAACATCATCATTTTTCAGATTGTTATATCCAAAACGAACATACGCCGTTTCGCTACCACCAGAAAGTGCAATTCCGTTTGTTGTTGTAAATCCAGTTCTGAAAAAGTCCTGAATATTATTATCAACTTTAGCATAAGGTTTCATAGAACCGTCAAATATTTTAACCTGTTGTCCTATTGAATTTGAAAATTTAGGTCCCCAAGCACTAGTAGTATATCCGTATAATTCTTCTGGCGCCTTTGTAGGATCTGGTAAAACACCATGACTTCCGCTACCATATTGATCTTGGAAATCATTATATTTAGCATTTACTCTGTCAAAGCTAACACCACTTGTGAATTCAACTTGTAATTTTCCTTTGCTTCCTTTTTTAGTTGTAATTAAAATTACACCATTTAATGCTCTGGAACCATATAATGCCGATGCAGCAGCTCCTTTTAGAACTGTCAAACTCTCAATATTATTTGGATTAATACTCGAAATCCCGTCTCCGTTATCTCTTCCATCAAACCATTTACTAGTAGCAGCGCTATCATTATTCAAACCTGAGTTATCGATAGGAACTCCATCTACAATATAAAGTGGTTGATTACTCTCACCTATACTCGAAATACCTCTAATAATAACCCTTGAACTACCTCCAACTCCAGTTGCAGGCAACGAAACATCAACTCCGGCAATTCTTCCTGAAAGCCCCGAAGCAACATTTGTCGTTATTACCTTGCTTAACTGGTCGCCTTTTACATCCTGAACTGCATAACCCAGTTCTTTCTTTTGTCTCTTAATACCTAATGCAGTAACAACAACTTCATTTAAGTTTTGAGCATCTTCCGTAAGTACAACGTCTATTGTAGCAGAACCGGCCACAGTTACCGCTTTAGTTTTAATACCTATATACGAAAAAACAAGTACATCCCCTGTCGATGCTTGTATCGTATATTTTCCGTCATAATCAGATTGGGTTGCAGTTTTTGTGCCTTGAATAATAACAGTTACTCCTGGCAACGGCAATCCGTTGTGATCGCTTACTAAACCTTTGATCGTCTTTACTTGTGCAAGCGAGACCTGCGCCGTAAATACAATCATAAAGATTAACATAATTTGTTTCATTTTATCATGGTTTTGTTGGTTAAGTCGTAAATTTATTGTTAACACACTGTTAAAAAAAAAATATTATACAAACGACTTAAAATTTTAAACCAACGACACAAAACAATCAATAATCCGTTATCCGAAAACGTTTTCAAAGCATTATTTTTCATTTTTTTTGCAAAAACACAATGATTTATTGCAATAAAACTCCCAAATAACGAACAATTACTCAATAACGATTACTATTTTAAGCTTTTTAGACGAATAATTGAAAATATTTTGCAAACCCAAAGTACTAAAAATCGCTCAAAATTTAAATTACTGATAATCAATATCATATTAAAAAATTCAAAATATTCCTTCAGAAAGTCTTATAAAATAAAGATGCCTGACTAAATTCTAAACTCTTAAAATAATCTTAAATTATAATAAAAGTCCAAAATCTAATCAGGCATCATTTTATGCTTGATATTTTTTAGCTTCTAAAGTAAAATCTTATTCAACAAGAACCTGATGACTTTCAGAAACTCCGTTGATATTTACTATTAGAACATAAACTCCTTTTTGAAGCTGACTAACATTTATAGATGCCGTATTATTAACAACGGCAACATTGCTTTTTTCCTGACCGTTTAAATCATATAATATCGCATTAATCTGAGCGCCAAAATCAGGAACTCTATCTTCATTTACTAAAGATACATTGATGACGCTACTTGCAGGATTTGGATATATTTTATAAAAAGAGTTATCTCCAACTTTACTTGTTGCTTGTGTAGATACGCTTGATTTTGTATTACATCCGGAATACATTTTGCGATAAGCCACAAGACCACATGAGGTATTTGCTTCGACTTTAAGAATTCCTCCGCCACAACCAAATGGCACTACAAATGTACCTGGAGAATTACTTGTATATATCAAAGTTGTCTCTCCTCTATAAACGTTATAAGGCGGCGCTCCACCTTGCACAAAAACATCAACTTGTCCATAAGGCCCTACTCCATCATGCAAAGTAGCTACAAAATTACTTCCGATAGTAATCGTTTTACTAATAGTTCTATAACCACAAGACGCACTGCCGTAATACAAACTAAGTGTAATTTGTCCCGTAGCTGTTTGTGATGTTTTGGTTAATGTTGCCGTGCTTGTACCATTTCCAGAAAGAGTAACTAAACTACTACTCTGACTAACAGACCAATTATAAGTAGTTCCGCCAGTTGGAGCCGAATATGAAGCACTTGAACAAATAGAAGTAGCTCCGGATATTTGAGAAGTTGTCCCCGTACATTGTGCTGCCAAAACTGCCGCATAAGCATCTACTAAACCATAACCTGTTTGTGAATTCCATGTTCCGTTTGACCTATCTGTAAATGCTCCATAAGAATAAGTTCCAACTTTTTGAGAAGTTTGTTCTATAATATCACGAACCTGTTGACCTGTAAGAGATGGATTTACAGAAAGTATTAATGCACTTATACCGGCAACATGCGGGCTTGCAAAAGAAGTTCCGCTATCATTTTTAGTTGAATTACCTGGATAAGTAGAAAGAATCCCAGTTCCTGGCGCAACTACATCTAACTTTGTACCATATCCTGAAAAAGAGGATCGATCACCAACCGAAGTTATTGAACCAACAGTTAATATATTGTCATTAAAATAAGCCGGATAATCCATAACAGCGCCAGAAGCACCATAATTACCAGATGCAAAAACAACTACGGAACCTTTTCCATTTCGACCTAAAGTCATTGCATTTATAATTGCATTTTCAAGTATCGTACTATGAAGCTGATTATATCCAGCACCTCCTTGATCTCCCCAGGAATTATTAATAACATCAGCACCATTTTGATAAGCCCAGCTAATACCGCTTGCCAATTCAGCAGATATATTAGGTGTGGATATTAACTGATGACTAACAACCATAATTTTAGAAAGTGGAGCAACTCCTACAACTTCAAAATTATTATCTTTTATTGCTCCAATTGTACCAGCTACATGTGTTCCATGCCAATAACCACTTGTAAAAACACTAGGAGAAGTCCCGGATTGAGTATCAAAACTTAAACTGGAAATATTTCCTACCAAGTCGCTGTGAGTCTTATCAATTCCCTGATCGACAACAGCAATATTAACTCCGCTTCCTTGTGAAATATTCCATGCCTGACAAGCATTAATATCTATGTTAGGATTTGCAGCATTATACAATCCCCATAAAGATCCAAAATCAGTATCATTTGTACAGCTACTTTTAAAATCGAACATAAAAGCAGGATCAACATCTTCAAAAAATCCGGTTTCAAAAAAGTAATTCGCAAGATCTAATGAACTCTCTGCTTTATTTTTTTTCGCAGAAAGAATATACCATTGAGGCATATTAGGAACTTGTTTTACAATTTCAACTTCTTTTTTAGAAGCAACTTTTTGAAGTCTTGCAAAATCTTTCTCCTTCTTAAGTTTCACATAAAAGTAAGCCGAAGTACCAATAGGTTTAGCATTATCTCTTTTATAATATAAAGAGACATTCTTTACGGATGGATTTTCTTTTAAGGATTTAATTTTCTTCTGAAATTCTGCATCGGTTGGAACATTTTTAAATTCTAATCTCGCCGACTTTTGTCCTTTAGCACTTGACTTGTCTGTTGCCAAATCAAAATCTTTCACGTCTAATGCCGTAATACTTGATTTTTGAAGATTTTCTTCAGTACTAATATTTACAGTAGATTTATCTACCGTCAAATAAACTTTTTCTCCCTTATAGTAATAATAAGGATTATTCTGTCCGTACATCCCGGAAATACTAAACAAAACAATAAAAATGGTTAAGAGTAATTCTTTTTTCATGTATATTTTTTTTAGTAAACTCCACTATAGCTGATTTTCATAAAAAATATTATTTTAAGAAATAAACTATCAATATCGTTAGTTAATATGTTAAAAATATTGTTAAAATTTTTACATAGGAAATTTTTTATATAAACTACACAAAACGTTAAACAAACGACACAAAACAATCAATAATATGTTTTACGAAAACGTTACATCAAATAAAAAACACACTAATTTCATTTTTTTATAAAATAATATTCAAAAGAATTGCGATTAAGCAACTAATTGTTTAAAGTTGCACAATATTTATAGAGACAAGCCAGAAAAATCAATAACTAAAACGATAAGTTGAGCGAAATTCGAAAATTGAAATTTGACATTAAACTTCAAAATCACATTTGGTTTTGGAGTACTTACTTCACTCTTAACTTTTTAAGATGGGGAGCTTACTTCAATGATTATCCTTATTCGTTCAAATCAAACTTAATTGAATTCTCTTTGCACATTCCTTTAGTCTATTTTAATCTATTTGTTTTAGTACCCAGATTCGTATTAAAGCAGAAATATATTACATATACATTTTCATTACTGGCGAGTCTTTTTGCTATCTATTTATTAAAAACAGCACTTACCTATTACATTATATCCGAAAATATCTGGCCGGAAGCCAATCGTGAATACCATCCTTTTGAGATTAATCATATTGTAGCAGTTTGTATTGGCGAATTGTATGTTCTTGCAATGGCTTCATCAGTTTACCTGACTTTGACCTGGTTACGAGAAAGAGAAAGAAACAGATCGTTGAGAGAAAATCAGTTCAAAATCAAGCTGAAATATCTTGAGAATCAAATTCAGCCACATTTTTTCTTCAATACATTAAATAATTTATATGCATTGTCATTAGAATCTTCAAATAAGGTTCCAGATGTGATTATAAAACTATCAAATTTGATGGAATATGTGTTATATGATGTAAAAGGAACCAAATTTGTTCCGTTAATAAAAGAGATAGATTACATTCAGAATTATATCGAAATTGAGAAGTTACGCTTTGAAAATGTAGAAGTTACGATAAATCTCGAATCTGATATAGAAGATATTGTTGTGCCTCCGTTGATTTTTATCTCTTTGGTCGAAAACGCCTTTAAACACGGGAGTTTAAACAATAGTAACTTAAAAATAAAGATCAATTGTAAAGTTACTAACAATAAAATGTTAGATTTTGAAATCTTAAATAATTTTGTAATTTCACAAAATCTTAATCAAAAAGGTGGAATTGGATTAGTCAATACCAAAAAACGATTAAAATTAATTTACAAGAATGATTTCAGTCTTAAGTATACCACTAAATTTAATTACTATATAATCCGTTTGCAAATACCAATTAATGATGAAGATTAAATGCGTGTTGATCGATGATGAGCCATTGGCTATCAAAGTCCTCCAGAATTACTTTACCAATTTTACAGATTTTGAAGTAATTGGTACATTTAATAATTCTCTGGAAGCGCTGGATTTTATAAACAGCACTTCTGTAGATGCTGTTTTTCTGGACATTAATATGCCAATGATGACTGGATTTGAATTGATTAGCTTAATCGAAAACAAAACCAAAGTCATTATAACAACTGCATTTAGAGAATTTGCCGCCGAAAGTTACGATCTTGATGTTCTTGATTATTTAGTAAAACCAATTCCGTTACCAAGATTTATAAAATGCATCAATAAAATTACTACCGAATTCAATGTCAAAAACAATATTAAGGTAGAAACCACCAAAGGAGATTCTCATATTTTTATCAAAGTCGATAAAAAAATGATGAAAATTAATATTGAAGAAATTTTATTTGTCGAAGGAATGAAGGAATACATAAAAGTCGTGACGCCCGATAAAACCTACATTACACACAAATCTTTAACCTCATTATCTGAAGAATTACCTGCTGATCGCTTCTTAAGAATTCATAAATCTTATGTAATTGCCTTAAATAAAGTAAAATCTATCGAGGGAAATCGAATCCAAATTCAGTCTTATACCATTCCTATTGGCAGAAACTATAGTAAAGAGGTAAAAAACAAAATTCTCGAGTAAATATTTAACATTTATAACTCTATAAAAACTAACACTTTGTTGAATAAATACTGTTGTTGGTTTAAATTTAACATTATTTTTTATTAATTATTTTTTTTTGATATACTTAACAAATATATTTACGGTCTTCAAAAAACATATTAAATAAAAATTAACCTCTTAAATTATGAGTTCAGAAAATGTTCAAACCAAATGGGGACAGTTTATCTCTTTGATAATTGTTTTCTTCTTTTGGGGTTTTGTTGGTTCAGCCAATGATATCCTAATCCCAGTATTCAAAAAAGTATTTACCTTATCTCAAGTACAATCACAATTAGTAGCTTGGGCTTTTTATGTCTCTTACTTCGTAGGATCAATAATCTTCTTTTTAGTTTCTCTAAAAATGGATATTTTACAAAGATTCGGATATAAAAAAACACTTTCTGCTGGATTAGTTCTATCAGCTTTTGGATCATTTTTATTTATTCCTGCAGCAACAATGGAAAGCTTTCCATTTTTCTTAACCGCTTTATTTACTGTAGGTTTAGGTTTTTCAATTCAACAAATCGTAGCAAATCCTTTAGCTATTAAAATGGGAAGTCCACAAACCGGAGCACACCGTTTAACATTGGCAGGAGGAATCAACTCATTCGGAACAACAATTGGAGCTATCTTATTAGGAATCGCTTTATTTGGAATGGGAGACGACAAAAAAACATCACTTTCATTAGAAGATATTAAATTACCATTCATCATTCTTGGTCTTGCATTTATTGCTGTTGCCATTTTCATGAACTTCTCAAAAATCGAAGATCCTGCAAAAGAAGAGGAAGAAGTAGTTAAAGTTGCTCACGAAAAATTCAACATATTAGATTACCCACAACTATATTTAGGAATGTTAGGAATCTTTATCTACGTTGGAACTGAGGTAACTATCATCAGTAATTTACCAGCTTTACTTCATACATCAGAATTCGGAAATGTATTAGAAGATGCTATCGCTCCGTTTATTTCTCTTTACTGGGGAAGTTTAATGATTGGCCGTTGGAATGGTGGTGTAAACGTTTTCAATACTTCAAACTTAGTAAATACAGCACTTAAATTTATTGTTCCGGCTATTGCATTTGGAGTAATTATTGGCGCTAACATTTTTGCTAAACACGACGTTTCTTCATTCTATATCTACCCAATCTGGATCTTGTTATTTATCGCTGTAAGTTTTGTAGGTGGTAAAAACGCTGGAAAAACATTAATGCTTTTCGGAATTTCAGGAGTAATCATGATGATTGCCGGATTAGTTTGTCCAGATCCACAAATTGCTAAATTCTTCTTTATTTCTGGAGGTTTATTCCTTTCTATCATGTGGCCATCAATCTTCGATTTAGCGATTGCAGGTTTAGGAAAAAATACAGGAAAAGCATCATCTTTCTTAATTATGATGATTCTTGGAGGAGGAGTTATTCCTTTGATTCAAGGAAGTATCTGTGATATTGACGTTACAAGCCCAGGTGGAATCTTCGGAATCACATGGACACATTTCTCTTATATTGTACCACTTATTGGTTTTGCATACTTAGGATTCTATGGTTTCTATTGCCCAAAAATCTTAAAAAGACAAGGAATTGATCATAACATTCAAAGCGAAGGTGGAGGTCACTAAGAAAATATATAAAATATAAAAAAAGTCCCGTTTACAATGTAAACGGGACTTTTTTTATATTTAAAACTCACAATATCAACAAACAAACCTCTGAACCGTTGCAACTATGTTCCTTTGAACCTTTCCTAAAACTATTTAGCCGTAATAATCGCATTCAGATTCTTTTTAAAAAGAGCCTTATTTTGCTCTGATAAAGTATAAACAACATCTTTATCAGCATGAACAATAACTTTATCAATATTAGCCTCTAATAACGATTTTGGATCCTTAATTTTCAAAGTACAAGCGCCGTCAAAAAAACCATCATCTTCAATAATTTTCTTGGCTTCAATAACAGTTCCATCAGTCAATACTGCCGAAATCGTCATAGAATTATTTAAAGTCTTAGAATAAAAACCATCCATAACAAGCAATAATCGATAGGAGTTTTTCAATTCAGGACCTTTAAACTCGTGACGTGTAATATTATAACGCAAACCTTTGGCGAGAGTCTGAAATTTAACCGAACAATCCAGTTCGTAAGTAGCCACATCTCCGACATCATTTACACTTGTCAAAACTTTTGCCTGCGCATTTACATTTAAACCCGCAACTAAAAACACCAACATTATAATTACTTTTTTCATATGTAGTTCTTTTTGAGACATATAAAAATAAAAAAAAATCGCCAGCTTCTTTAGAAACTGGCGATTTTAATTATATGTAACTATTTAATTACTTATTTCCTTTTTCGAAATCAGCAACAAACTGAGCAAGTCCAATATCAGTTAATGGGTGTTTCAACAATCCGTAAATTGCAGAAAGAGGTCCAGTCATAACATCAGCACCAATTTTAGCACAGTTTACAATATGCATTGTATGACGCACAGAAGCAGCTAAAATTTGAGTTTCGTAACCGTAGTTATCAAAAATTAATCTAATTTCTTCGATCAGGTTTAAACCATCAGTAGAAACATCATCCAAACGACCAATAAATGGCGAAACATAAGTTGCTCCCGCTTTTGCAGCTAATAAAGCTTGTCCAGCAGAAAAAACAAGTGTTACGTTAGTTTTAATTCCTTTATCCGAAAAATATTTTGCAGCCATTACACCTTCTTTAGTCATAGGCAATTTTACAACGATTTGATCGTGTAATTCAGCTAATTCTTCACCTTCTTTGATCATTCCATCATAATCCAGCGCATTAACTTCAGCACTTACATCTCCATCAACAAGATTACAGATATCAACATAATGCTTTAAGATGTTATTTTTTCCAGTGATTCCTTCTTTTGCCATCAAAGACGGGTTAGTTGTTACACCATCCAAAACACCTAAAGCTTGTGCTTCTTTAATTTGAGCTAAATTAGCCGTGTCAATAAAAAATTTCATAATTATATCTATTTAATTGTGTTCCTATTTTGGGCGTGACCTTATTGATAAAAGGCGCACTTAACAAACCGCTTATACGCGCCTTTCCTAAATAAGGTCGGGCTATCCACACTACTTCGGTAGTCTGCTCCTATCCCTCACGCAAATCAGGTGCAAAATTACAACTTATAATTTCCAGTAAGATAAAAAAATAAAAAAATAATTTCTAAATCATCAAATCAAACGTTACAAAACAAGAAACAAAAAACTAGTTTAATTTTTGTATTTTTAAAAAATAAAAACACCCTCATAAAAGTGCTAGAAGATCATTTCAAACAAGATATAATTAATATTGAAAAAATTTCAATTGTCCCAACATTACTCAACGTAATCTGCCAGACCACAGGAATGGGTTTCGCAGCAGTAGCAAGAGTTACAGACGAGCGATGGATAACGTGCAGCGTTCAGGACAATGTGCTTTTTGGCTTAAAGCCGGGAGATGAACTACAAATTAAAACTACGATTTGTAACGATATCAGAACAAATCTAAAACCCGTAATTATTGACAATGTAAGCGAAGATCCGCTATACCACGATCATCATACTCCGGCGATGTACAAACTTCAGAGTTATATTTCTATACCAATTATTCGCCAGGACGGAAGTTTTTTTGGCACTTTATGCGCAATTGACCCAAAACCAAACAGCCTTAAAGAATTTAAAGTAAGTGAAATGTTCAAGCTTTTTGCAGAGTTAATTTCATTTCACCTAACAGCAATCGAACAGGAAAACGAAAAAAACATCATACTGAACGAAAAAAATAAGCTACTAGCTAAAACCGAAGTCGAGAAGAAAAAAATCGAAAAACTAAATTCAGATATCGAGAAAAAGTTAATCCAAAAAAATATTTCTCTCGAAAAAATGAACAGCGAATTAGAAGCTTTCAACTATATATCAAGTCACGATTTACAGGAACCATTACGTAAAATTCAGCTTTTTACCGACAGCATTGAACGCGAAGAAATTCAAAATTTATCCGAAAAAGGTAAAACATCATTTCAAAAAATTAGAAATTCAGCTTACCGAATGCAAAATTTGATAAACGATCTTCTACTCTACTCTAAAACTAAATTTGATGATCGAAAATTCGAAATAAAAGATTTGAATGACATTGCCAAAGATGTCATAGACGATCTTACAGAAGAAGTAGAAACTAAAGATGTAACCTTTGACATACAAGAATTAGGAAAACTATCTGTAATAGAATTTCAATTCAGGCAATTACTTTATAATCTTATCAGCAACGCAATAAAATTTGCGAGTCCTGACCGCGATCTGATCATAAAAGTATCTGCAGAAATTACAAACGGAGAATTCGACAAAAATTCACCATTTACTAAATACCACAAAATAACGATTGCTGATAACGGCATTGGGTTTGACCAATTGTACAGCGAAAAAATATTTGGACTCTTCCAGGCTTTACACACAAAACCATCCAAAAGTACCGGAATTGGTCTTACTATAGTAAAACGAATTGTAGAAAACCACAAAGGATTTATAAGAGTCGAAGGAGTTTTAAATCAAGGAGCAAAATTTGAGATTTTTATTCCTGTGCTATAATTTCAAATTTTACTCCTGCTTAATTTATTACAACTTATAATGATTCATCAGCATTTTTTCGTACACTTTATCCGGAAGAGCACGTTTTAAAACGATTGAGAATTTCTGCATAAAAGCACCAACTTTATAATGAACATTCGGTTTTTTCTCTTGCAAAATTTTATACACAAACTCGGCCATTTCGTTTGGATTACTTCCTGCATCAACATGCTCATTCATTGCCGCAAGCGTGTCTTGGTAAACCTTTTCATAAGCCGAACCTTTAATAACAGGCGCATGATAACGTCCTGATGCAATATTGGTTGCAAAATCGCCCGGAGCTACATTCGTAATTTCAATTCCAAAAGATTTAACTTCCATACGCAAAGCTTCCGTAATTAATTCCAAAGCTCCTTTTGAAGCCGAATAAACACTACGATATGGCAATCCCATATAAGCTGCAATTGACGTAATATTAATAATCAAACCCGATTTTTGTTCTCTCATTTGAGGCAAAACAGCTTTCATTACCTCAATTGGACCAAAAAGATTCGTTTCAAAATTGTTTTTTATTTCCTCCATCGGAATTTCTTCTAACGGACCAGTAATTCCAACACCGGCATTATTAATCACAACATCCAATCTTCCGGTAGTTGCAATAACTTTAGCCACAGCAGTTTTTATAGATTCCGCATTTCGAACATCCAGCGCCACAAGTGGAAAAATAGAATTCAATACTTTTTCAGGATTTCTACTAGTTCCATAAACAACGAAACCTTTTTTATGTAAAAATTCTCCAATTGATTTTCCAATCCCTGAAGATCCTCCGGTAATTAAAACAACTTTGCTCATTTAATTATAATTATTTCATTAAAATTTTTAAATCCTCACACTTTATAATTCTCTAAATCTCAATAGACGAAACTACAAAACAAAAACTATTTTTCTTCATTAATTATTTTGCCAATCTTTCTAGAAAATTTAGCAACTCCAATTTTATTCATATGCATCGAATTGTAGAAATTCTCCCTTTTCAAACATATTGAATCCTTCGAGAAATTATAGTATTTTATATTATTTTGCTTCGAAATTTTATCTACAGTTCCATTTATGCATTCTTTTGTAAATGCAAAATGCGACTGCGCTTCAAAATATGATGGCGACCAAACAAAAATAACTTTTATATTATTCTGTTTACAATCTTTGATTATTTCATTCAAAACAGCAAAACCATCTTTATAGTGATTTATGTAGAATTTCTCTTTTGCTTTATCCTTTTCTTTAAGCTTTTTTAAAACTTCAAAATCTCTTTCAAGCCATTTTATATCATTTACAAGATATCCATTTACATTTTTGGGACAATAAAAAGGATCTTTTAAAGATTTGATTTGTTTATAAGCGCTCATTTCATAACCTCTGTATTTATAAACCGGAATGTACTTTTCAAAGTAATAGTCATCATCGATTTCTTTGGCTACAGCTTCATATTCCTTAGTATCAAAATAGGGCAAATATTGAAATTTATTATAAATCTGCTTCAAATCCTGCATCGAGTTATCATCTAAATCTAAAACCAGAATTTTCGGTTTACTATTATGATTAAGATATGCTTTCCATCTAATTTTCAAAACATCATAGTGTGTTCCGCTCAAGCCAAGATTATAGGTTTTTAAACCCGTTGTTTCCTTAATAATTTCGGTATCATATTGAACTTCCGCCCTTGACGTTCCTAAAACAACAACGTCGACTTTAATTTTACCTTCATAAACCTGACTCCAGGTATTATTAGAGCAACAGTTATCTTTTTTCAAATAAAAGTCCATTATAGCCTGAATTCCCAAGAGAATTAAATACATCAAAGCAATACTGACAATCAGTTTTAAAACAAACTTTTTCATACTTAAAATTGAAAATAAATAAAACTAGTTGACTGATTTTTAATCGATAACAAAATACTAATTACAGCAAGGAAATAAAAAACATATTTTGCTGCAATCGACAATTTTGTATTGTGAAGCTTTGTAAAAACAACATTTTCATTTTTATAATACCATTCAATAAACAAGAAAATGATTAAATACAAAAGCAATGGTTTTAGACTCAATTCATATGTTTTTGCCGAATGAATTTTAAGGAAATCCTCATATCTAAAAATTCCTTTTATATAAGCAATTGCATTTGTCAAAGAATTTGATCGGAAAAATATCCACGCAAAAGTGACTAAACCAAAGGTTATCAGAATATCTACAAATGCTTTTATCTGAGACAAAAAACTACTTTGCGAATCATTATCAACGTACTTTCTATTATTCTTCATTAAAAATGACGGAATAAAATACAACGCATTTAAAGCTCCCCAGAATATAAAAGTCCAATTTGCGCCATGCCAAAATCCGCTTAAAATAAAAATAATGAAGATATTACGTATTGACTTTGTCAAACCTACTTTTGATCCTCCTAGCGGCATATAAACATAATCTCTAAACCAGGAAGACAATGAAATATGCCAACGTCTCCAAAAATCAGCAATGTTTCGAGAGAAATAAGGTGTTCTAAAATTCGTAATCAAATCAATTCCAAGCAATTTAGCGACTCCAATTGCAATATCTGAATATCCGGAAAAGTCACAGTAAATTTGAAAAGAAAAAAGTATCGCGCCCAAAACCAGTGTTCCACCAGAATAATTAGCGTAATTCTGAAATATATCATCCACAAAAACTGAACACGTATCTGCAATTACAATTTTCTTAAAAAGCCCCCATAAAATCTGTCTTACGCCATTAACGGCAGTATTATAATCAAAGCTTCTTTTTTTCTTTATTTGCGGTAAAAGATGAGTCGCTCTCTCAATTGGTCCAGCGACCAAAAGCGGAAAAAAACTAACAAAAACAGCATAATCAATAAAGTTTTTCTCTGCCGGAATTCGTTTTTTATAAACATCAATAACATAAGATAAGCCGTGAAAAGTATAAAACGAAATTCCAACCGGCAACACAACATTTAAAGTCCATGTATTGATAACAAAACCAAATTTTGAGAATAATTCTGTAAACGATTCAATAAAGAAATTGTAATATTTAAAAACTCCTAAAAAGCCAAGATTTACAGATATACTTAACCAAAACCAAAAGCGTTTGGAACTTTCTTTCTCTGTATTTGAAATTTTAAGTCCGGAATAGTAGTCTAATAAAGTAGAGAAAACAAGTAAAAATAAAAATCTCCAATCCCAAAAAGCGTAAAAAAAGTAACTCGAGATTAATAAAAGCAGGTTCTGTATTTTTAAATTTTTATTGGTAACAAACCAATAAAGGATAAAAATTATCACAAAAAATACAGCAAAATTCAGGGAATTAAAAAGCATATGCGTTTTTCATTTTAATTTTAGTCCATTACAATTTATAAAAATCCAAACCCAGCCTTTTCTAATGTCTAACCAAATTGGTATTCTATTTTAACAAGGTCCAAAAATAAAAAAATCCTCCATAAGGAAGACTACTTTTGAATTAATTCTAAAAAAAAATCCCATAAATGGGACTATAAAAATAAAAAAAATGGCAAGCGACCTACATCGCACCGCTCAACCACGTACCCTTGCTATGTTCCCATCCTGGGGGAGTCTGCAGGAGCTGGTCGTGTAGGACTTGCCGGTGCAAATATACAATCTTTTTATATTTTTGCAAGACCTTTGTTGCTATAAAAATATCGTCGTATATTGGCTTATTCAAATTTTTAACTATGAAAAAATATAACTTCCTAGCTGTCATTTTATTAGGAATCACATTAATTGGATGTGGAGATACAAAAAAAAGTGAAAATTCTTTATTTAACATCGATGATTCTGCTTTTCCAGCTCATTTTTTACCACAAGAATCGATTTCTATCGGAATTTTGAACCCAAATTCGAAAGAAATTGACAGCGTTGCTTACTTTGTAAACGACAAAAAAGTAGGTAGTTCTAAAGGTGCCGAAAAATTCAAATTTGAATTAAAAGATCAAAAATTAGGTTATCAATACTTAAAAGCTACCGTTTATTTTGGTTCTGATTCTTCAGATGCTACTAAACGTGTTGAAGTGGTTTCAAACGTAGAACCTAAATTATTAAAGTATAAAATCGTTAATACTTATCCGCACGACACAAAAGCTTTTACTGAAGGTTTAGAATTTCATGATGGAACTTTATACGAAAGTACAGGTCAAAAAGGAGATTCTTATTTTAGATCTGTTGATTATAAAACCGGAAAAGTGATTAAACAAGTTGATCTTCCTAAAGAATATTTTGGAGAAGGAATCACTTTTATCAATGGAAAGTTATTTCAATTAAGCTGGCAGGAAAACACTGGTTTTATTTATGATGCTAAAACATTAAAACTGGAGAAAACTTTCAAATACGATAAAGAAATTGAAGGTTGGGGAATGACAAATGATGGAAAATATATTTATCGTTCTGACGGAACTGAAAAAATCTGGAAAATGGATCCTGAAACACAAAAGTTGATCGACTATATTAATGTTTATTCCGGAACATCAAAAATTAAAGCGATTAATGAATTAGAATACATTAACGGAAAATTCTATGTAAATGTTTGGCAAAAAGATGCAATTGCGATCGTTAATCCAACAAGCGGAGCAGTTGAAGGAATCTTAAATATGTCAGACTTACGTAAGTTTATCAAACATCCGCAAGCAGAGGTTTTAAACGGAATTGCTTATAATCCGCAAACCAAAACTATTTTTATTACTGGTAAATATTGGGAGAAAATGTTTGAAATAACAGTTTCAGAATAAAAAATTAAAAAAATTAAAAACACAAATTTCACAGATTTCACGGATTAGTTCGTGATAATTTGTGAAATTTGTGTTTTATAACAAAATCAACAATGACAACATTAATTACAAACATAAAAGAATTGCTTCAGGTTCGTGAAACTTCAATTTCTAAAGTTTCAGGTGCCGAAATGGCTATTCTTCCAACGATAAAAAATGCTTTTTTAATTTTAAAAGACAATCTGATTCACGATTTTGGATCTATGGAGAATCTGCCGGAAATTAAAGCGGACAAAATTATCGATGCAACTGGTCAAATCGTTCTGCCTTCATGGTGCGACAGTCACACGCATATTGTTTATGCCGGTAATCGTGAGCAGGAATTTGTGGATAGAATTAACGGATTTTCATATGAAGAAATCGCTAATCGCGGCGGTGGAATTTTAAACTCGGCTAAAAAACTCAACGAAACTTCTGAAGAAGAAATTTATGAGCAATCAAAACTTCGCTTAGAAGAAGTTATGCATTTAGGAACAGGAGCTGTAGAAATTAAATCGGGTTACGGATTAACAATCGAAGGCGAAATAAAAATGCTTCGTGTTATTAAAAAACTAGCCGAAAACTATCCAATAACCATAAAAGCTACTTTTCTTGGCGCACATGCTTTTCCGTTGCATTATAAAGAAAACAAAGCAGGTTATATCGACGAAATTATCACTAAAATGTTACCTGAAATTGCTCAAAATAAGTTAGCAGAATATATAGATGTATTTTGCGAAACAGGTTATTTTTCTGTTGAAGAAACAGAACAAATTATGCAAGCAGGAATAGAATTCGGCTTAAAGCCAAAAATTCACGTAAATCAATTCAATTCTATTGGAGGAATACAATCCGGAGTTAAATTTAAAGCCCTTTCTGTCGATCATCTTGAAATTATGAATCCTGAAGACATTGAAGCTTTAAAAGATTCTGAAACAATGCCTGTAGCTTTACCATCGTGTTCTTACTTTTTAAGTATTCCATACACGCCGGCACGCGAAATGATAAAAGCAGGACTTCCTTTAGCTTTAGCTACAGATTTCAACCCTGGTTCTACTCCATCCGGAAACATGAACTTTGTAGTTGCAACGGCTTGTATTAAAATGAAAATGACGCCTGAAGAAGCGATAAATGCAGCGACTATTAATGGCGCTTATGCAATGGGAATCTCAGAAACTCACGGAAGTATTACAAAGGGTAAAAAAGCCAATTTAATCCTCACAAAACCTATTTCATCTTATTACCAGATTCCTTATGCATTTGGAAGTAATTTAATCGAAAGTGTTTTTGTTGAAGGGGAAATTATATAAATAATTTGATTCTTAATTGAATAAAAAAAGGCCTGTGAAAAACTTCACAGGCCTTTAATATTTTAGTGGTATTCTACTTTTAGGCAGATTTCTTATCTCAAGTTAAAACTTGTTTTAGAAACTAATTCGTCATTATCATAAACATTGATAAAGTAAGTTCCTTTAGCAAAATCTTTACCAGGTAAGTCTTCACTAACACTTACAGTTTTGTTTTCGTACTTAACAGTAGTTTTAAAACTATAAGTTAAAGAATTATCACCAAAGTTTTCTGTTTTTTTCTCGCCCAAAACATTGTTTTTAGCATCGATAACTTGTACATAATACGTTTTATCTCCAGATTTAGCGATTTGATTTTCAGCAATAGTAAAACTAATTTTCAAGATATCAGCACGACTTGCTTTATCTGTTTCGATTTGTTTTCCAGAGCTTCTCAATTTATAAGCAGCAGTTTTTGTGTTTAAAACTGATAATTTAGCGCCTTTTTCAACTGTCTTAGCCAACTCTTCGTTTTGACCAACTAATACTTCATTATATTTTTTAGATTCACCTAAAACTGTAATCGTACTATCTCTTTGAACTGTCAAAACACCATTTTGTTTTTTCAATTCATCGTTTTCAGCAACAAGAGTTTTCATTTTTCCTTGCATAGCCTGAACTTGTGATCTGTATTTAGACACATCACCTTTTGATTTATTCAAATCATCCATCAAAGCTACTACTTTATCTCTTTCCTGAATTAACTCGTCAGACATAGAAGTATTTTCAGCAATTGCAGCATCGTAAGTTGCTTTTAATTCCTGCAAATCTTTCATAACAGATTCTTTCTCTGTCATAGATGTTGTAAGTTCAGTTTTAACTACTTCTGTATCAGAAGACAATTTAAAAATATACACTAAGCTACCAATTAGTAGGACTGCTAAAACTGCGATTATCGCCTTTAGACTTGAGTTGTTGTTCTTTGGGTTTTCCATATTTAATAATTTTCTTTAAAACAAATTTAAGAATTAATATATCTTAATAACGTAAGTTGATACAATTATATTATTTTTGGAAAATATTTTTTTTTAATGGAGAAACTAATTCCTTTTACTGTAAATGATTTAGCAAAAGTCACAAATCACAGAAGTGGCGAAATAAAATTTGGAGAGAAAATGATTGTTATTCCCAAAGGAGTAGACAAACTGAGTTTCTTGAAGGAAAGTGAAGCTAAATATGTGCTTTTGGGAATACCCGAAGACATTGGCGTACGCGCAAACTTCGGTAGACCCGGAGCGGCTTCTGCATGGGAAAGTGCCATTAAAAGCATTGCTAACATTCAGCATAATCGTTTTTCAAAAGGCAGTCAGATTATTGTTTTAGGACAAATTAATGTTCTGGAAGAAATGCGCGATGTCGAAAATCTTGATTTCAATGATATCGACGATCGCTCAAAACTAAGTCAGTTAGTAGAAAAAATAGACAAAGAAGTTTCTCATATTATTTTCACTATTGTAAAAGCTGGAAAAACTCCAATTATCATCGGCGGAGGCCATAATAATGCTTACGGAAATATTAAAGGTTCGGCTTTAGCCAAAGGAAAACCCATAAATGCGATTAATTTTGATGCTCATTCTGATTTTAGAATTTTAGAAGGACGTCATAGCGGAAACGGTTTTTCTTATGCTTATGAAGAAGGTTTCTTAAAAAAATATTTCATCTTTGGTTTACACGAAAATTATACTTCAAAAAGTGTTTTGGATATCATCAAAAAACTGGAAGATCGTGTTCGCTACAACACTTATGACAGCGTAAATATCCGCAAAGAAAAAGATTTTGACAGAGAAATGGCTTTGGCTTTAGAATTTATCAGAGCAGATTCTTTTGGAATTGAAATTGATTTAGATGCAATTCCAAATATTGCGAGCAGCGCCATGACAATTAGCGGATTTTCTGTTGAAGAATTAAGACAGTTTATTTCCTTTTTCGGATCACATAGAAATGCTACTTATTTGCATATTTGCGAAGGTGCACCAGATTTAGCAGATTCTCCAAACAACAATTTAATTGGCAAATTAATTGGTTATTTAGTAACTGATTTCATTAAAGCCAATAATGAAAAAGAATAAAAAGGGAGAATATTATCCCTTAAAAATCAGTTCATTTACCAAATAAACTAAGTTTCAAATCAAGGTTTGATTGAATAAACCTATCTTTGCACAGAATTTTAGTACTTAAAACTAAATTCTTAATACCTAAGATATGTTATTCGAAGATTTATCACTTTCAAAAAGTATACAAAAAGCCGTATTTGAAGAAGGCTACCTAAATCCTACTCCTATTCAGGAGCAATCTATTCCGATTGTTTTGGCAGGAAGAGATTTAATTGGTTGCGCACAAACAGGTACAGGAAAAACGGCCGCTTTTGCCATTCCAATCATACATCAATTACATAGAATTGTTGGCTCATCTAAAAAAGCCAAAGTAATTCGTGCTCTTATAGTAACTCCAACACGTGAATTAGCGGTGCAAATTGGTCAAAGTTTTGACACTTATGCAAAATATACCAACTTAACACAATTGACGATTTTTGGTGGTGTTTCGCAAAATCCACAAGTAGACACTTTAAAACAAGGTGTTGATATTCTGGTTGCAACTCCGGGAAGATTACTTGATTTACAGAAACAAGGTTTTCTTGATTTGGATCATTTACATACTTTGGTTCTGGACGAAGCGGATCAAATGCTGGATATGGGTTTTATAAACGATGTAAAAAAGATCGTAAAACTAACTCCTAAAAACCGTCAAACGTTATTGTTTTCGGCTACAATGCCAATTGCAATTCGTGAATTGGCCGAAATGTTCCTGAAAGATCCTGCTAAAGTCGAAGTTTCTCCAGTATCATCTACTGCCGAAAATGTTGAACAACGTGTTTACTTTGTTGAAAAAACAGAGAAAAGAAATTTATTATATCATTTAATAAAAAACGAAGATTTATCGAATGTTTTGGTTTTTTCGAGAACTAAACATGGTGCCGATAATGTTGTAAAAGCGCTTCGTAAAAAAGATATTCCTGCTGAAGCAATTCACGGAGACAAATCTCAAAATGCAAGACAACGCGTTTTAGATGCTTTCAAAAACAAAGAAGTTGGTGTTCTTGTAGCGACTGATATCGCAGCGAGAGGAATTGATATTGACCAATTGCCATTTGTAATTAACTTTGATTTACCTAATATTCCTGAAACTTATGTTCATAGAATTGGACGTACTGGACGTGCCGGAAACGGAGGAATTGCAATCTCTTTTTGCAGTAAAGACGAACAACCTTACTGGAAAGACATTCAAAAATTGATAAAAGTTGATGTAAAAACAATTACAGATCATCCTTATCCATGGCATTCCGGAAGTCCTGAAGCATCGGCTGAAAAACCTAAAAATTCAAACCGAAGCGGTGGTGCTCATAAATCGAGAAAATCAAATGCTTCTAAACAAAATAAAAAACGCTGGTATTAAACTGAGCGCTTGAATATAAATCAATACTTAACACGAATTTCACCAATTTGCACAAATTTTAATAGGTTAACCTAGTTTGTGCTAATTCGTGAAATTCGTGTTTTTTTTTATACTTCTTCTCATCTTAACAACCATTTTTTGCTTCATTTATTAAGTAATTTATAATTTTAAATAACTTAACCGGTTCAAACGGTTTTATAATAATATCGTTTATTCCGGACGAAATCGCTTCTTCTGCAATTTCATCTTTATCAAAAGCAGTAAGCGCTACAACTGGCGTTTTTATTCCCTGCAAACGAATCCTTTTAGTCGTTTCGAATCCATTCATTAAAGGCATATTTATATCCATTAAAATCAGATCAAATTCTTCATTTTCTAAGATTTTAAGCGCCGAAAAACCATCGTCTACAACTTTACAGATATAATTATTTTTTTCAATGATTTTCTTAGTAACCAATTGATTGATAAGATTATCTTCGACAATTAATATCTTATAAATTTCATTTGAAGTTAAATCAACTTCGATTTCTTCAATAATAGTTTTTGTTTTTTGAGGATCATATTCAAACGGAATAGTAAATGAAAATGAAGTTCCTTCGCCAATATCACTTTCCAGCGTTATTGTACTTCCAAAAAGTCCTAACAATCGTTTTACAATACTTAATCCTAATCCGGTTCCTTGATAATCTTCATCTTTTCTTCCGACCTGAACAAACTTTTCGAAAATTTTCCCCTGATCAATCGCAGCAATTCCAACGCCATTATCCTTAATTAGAAAATCCAGAAAATACATTTTCCCTTCTATTCCATCAAGATTTACGATGATTTCTACTTCTCCATCTTTAGTAAACTTCAAAGCATTACTAACCAAATTCATTATAATCTGGGCCAATCTCAACTTGTCTCCAATCAAATATTCAGGAATATTGGGATCGATTGAAACATTAATTTTATTATTATTTTTTTGAGATAAAAAGGAAAGCGAGTTTTTTATCATTGTAATTTCATCCGAAATATTAAATGTTAAACTCTCCAGAACGACTTTGTTCTCTTCTATTTTATTGATTTGAAGAATATCATTTACTAAAGACAATAAATATCTGGCTGAAAATTTCAAAGCACTTAAATGCTGACTTTGCGACAATTCTTTATGTTCTTCCAGAAGCATATTCGTTATCCCCACTACTCCATATAGCGGAGTACGCAATTCGTGACTTATAGTCGAAATAAATTGTGTTTTAAGCATCGAAGCTTCTTCTGCAATTTCTTTTGCCTTTAAAAGCTCTAAATTGTGCTTTTTCTTGAATCTGATATTTTTTATTAATGTGACAATTAATAAAAGAAGAATAAAAGAGATTACGATAAACAGAATAACAATAATTCTGGATTTTTTTAAACTCTGATATTGTGTTATTTTTTCATTTTCGATTTTATCAATTTGCCTTTTGTATTCGTCCAATTCAAGATTAAAACCAGCGATAGAAGCTTTCTTAACTTTCTCGTCATTGTAGATTTGCTCTGTTATTTTATTATAGGCAGATAAATTGGTATAAGCTTCCTTAAAATCTCCATTTTTGGTCAAAAATTTTGAATACTCTAAATGCGCATATGACAAATCTAATTTTTCGACATGCTCATTTCCAAACTTTATGGCTTTTTCAAAATAATCACGAGCTTTAAGATTTTCGTCTATGTAACCGCAATACATACCGTTTAACATATTAGTAATTATAACGGTATCATCATCTCCAACTTCCTTCTGGTGTTTGTTTACAAAGCTTAAATAGGGATATCCTTTTTCGAAATTTCCAATATCAAAATAAGCCCAGGCGATATTAACATTCGTAAAATATATCTGGCTCAGATCTTTGATTTTGCTGCTTAATTCTATCGATTTTTTATAAAAAATAATTCCTTGTTTGTATTGTTTTTTTTCAAAGCAATATATATTACCCAGATTATTATATAGCATATTCTTAAAGCCATCATTCTTTGCTCTGTCAGCATAAAAAAGGCTTTTTTTATAAAAAAATATTGCTTTATCGTATTCTACTAAATCATTATAATTGGCTCCGATTATATTATAAGAACGGGCAATAAAATAATCGTTTTTGGTAATTGTTGATTGATTAAGCGCAACTCTGGAAATAATTAATGATTTTTCATAATTTGACTCTCTATAGTTCGAAAGTGCTTCTAAAATAAGTTTATCGATTTTTTCTGTTGACAAATTTTTCTGTGCCCATAAATTAAATGAAAGTAAATTCATTAACATGAAACACGATAAAAAAATTCGAAATCGAAACATAATTTAGGGGAATATTTATTCAAATATACATTATTAAGATAAAAAACAACAGCATGATTTTTTACAAAGTTCTTTTTTGTTTAATCATTTACTCCGAATGCTTTACAAAAAAAACAGCTTGCACTTTCTTCTTAAAAACGAAACTACGTCAAAACACCAAAACACGGGCTATAGATGACTGTTTTAAGCAAAATCCTTCAAAAACATTAAAACAGCAAAAAAACAAATTAACCATGAAAACGAATAAAATTTTAACACAATAAATCGAAAATAATTTTATCTTTAACAAAATTTACAAACACAAGCCCCAAGTGTTTTATAAGATTGGAGCATTAAAACCAAAAATTATGTTAGAAAACTTTTTAAAATTTGCAGAAGTAGAAAAATTAACCAAAGCACAACAAAAAACTATCCAAGGCGGTGATGTTCCACCAGATAGTGAAGAAGGAAGAAAAGGAAAAGTAGCAGCATAATTGCTCGATAAGTTCACAGTTTATTGTATATCAATCAACTACAAACTATTATTAAATTTAAAAACCGTAACAAACTAAAGTCTGTTACGGTTTTTTATTTATTAAGGGAAGTAAAAAATTAATTCTCTTCCTCTAATTCTAAGTTTCCTTCTTTACCATCTTCCCATTGTCCAACTACAGATGTTGCTAAAGCATTTCCTAAAACGTTTGTAGCACTTCTGAACATATCACAAAAGTGATCAATTGGCAAGATTAACGCAATTCCTTCTACTGGAATTTTAAACATTCCGCAAGTCGCTGCAACGATTACTAAACTCGCTCTTGGCACACCTGCAATACCTTTACTCGTTAACATTAAAACCAAAAGCATAGCCATTTGCGTTCCTAAATCTAAATGAACGCCATAAAACTGAGCGATAAAGATACTGGCAAAAGTCATGTACATCATACTTCCGTCAAGGTTAAACGAATATCCAAGTGGCAACATGAATGCTACAATTTTGTTTTTAACACCAAAATCTTCTAATTCTTCTGTTAATTTAGGAAAAACTGCTTCACTACTTGTCGTTCCAAAAGCAATCGCTAATGGTCCAACAATACGTCTTAATAACTCTGTCATTCTTCCTTTTAAGAAAATATAACCTACAGCGATCAAGACAACCCATAATGTACTAATTCCGACTAAAAACGATCCGAAGAATTTAAAATATGTAATCAATAATTCTTCTGCATCTCTAATAGCAAATACTCCTGCAATGGCACCAAAAACTCCAATTGGAGCAAAGTTCATTACATAATTCACCATTTTTAAAACGATATGCGAAGCTTTATCAAAAGCATTTATAATTGGTTTTACAGTATTTCCTAATGAAGCCGCTGCTAATCCAAAAAAGATAGAAAAGATTACGATTTGCAAAATTTCATTGGTTGCCATTGCTTCAAAAATACTTTTAGGAACAATATGCTCTACAAAATTCTCAACAGACAATACTTTTGTTTTAGCTGTAACTTCTGTAGCTGCTGCCATATCAACGTGATCCAATTTCAAACCTACTCCAGGCTCTAAAAGATTCACATAAAATAATCCAATTAATAAGGATATAAAAGAAGCTGTAAAAAACCAACCAAGTGCTTTACCTCCAATTCTTCCAACGGTTTTGATATCACCCAATTTCGCAATTCCTACGACTAAAGTGGTAAAAACTAAAGGAGCAATAATCATTTGCACCAATCGGATAAAAATGGTCGCAAGCATTTTTATTTTATTACTAAATGATACTGCGGCTTCTTGCGAAATTGAATTATGAATAATAATTCCCAAAGCTGCTCCAAGTATCATTGCAATTATAATTTGCCCTGTTAATCCTGAAAAAAATGATTTTTTTTTGGTTTCTGTAACTTGCATTAATTTATTTATTTAGAATTAAATATTAAGACCCTCACTGTCTTAATTTTTATTAATATGTTTTGTTGATTAAGTAAAAATCAGCCAAAACAATCGCAGCCATTGCTTCTACAATTGGCACTGCACGAGGTACAACACACGGATCATGACGGCCTTTACCAGTCATTGGTGTAATATTTCCTTTATTATCTAATGAATCCTGAGTTTGCATAATAGTTGCAACTGGTTTGAAAGCTACTCTAAAATAGATATCCATTCCGTTGCTTATTCCACCTTGAATTCCTCCTGAAAGATTTGTTTTTGTTGTTCCGTCAGGATTGTATAAATCGTTGTGTTCACTTCCTTTCATTTCAGAACCAGAAAATCCGCTTCCGTATTCAAAACCTTTTACAGCATTGATAGAAAGCATTGCTTTTCCTAATTCAGCATGTAATTTATCAAAAACAGGCTCGCCTAAACCAACCGGAACATTTTGAATTACACAAGAAACTATTCCGCCAACAGTATCACCTTGTTTACGAATATCACGAATATATTCTTCCATAATCGCAGCCGATTTTTCATCAGGACAACGAACAGGATTACTTTCTATTTTAGAAAAATCTAAGTCTTGATATGGAGTATCCAAATGAATTGGACCAACTGAAGAAACGTAAGCATTAATCTTAATCTCCGGCAACATTTGTTTTGCAATTGCACCCGCTACTACTCTACTTGCTGTTTCTCTCGCAGAACTTCTTCCGCCACCACGATAATCACGAAAACCATACTTTTGGTCGTATACATAATCAGCGTGACTTGGTCTGTAATTATCTTTTATGTGTGAGTAATCGTCTGATTTTTGATTTGTATTCGGAATAATAAAACCAATTGGAGTTCCAGTAGTTTTACCTTCAAAAATACCGGATAAAAACTGAACTGCATCCGGTTCTTTACGTTGTGTTACAATTGCTGATTGTCCTGGTTTTCTTCTGGACATTTCAACTTCAATTGCTTCCAGATCAAGTTCGATTCCTGATGGACATCCATCAATAATTCCTCCTAAAGCTTCACCATGAGATTCTCCAAATGTAGTAACTTTATATAGGGTGCCGTAGCTATTTCCTGCCATTGTTTTTAGTTTTGAGCAAATGTAAGTTTTATGAATTAAATTAAAAAATTTAAAATTAGTATTATTAAGTAAAGGTTAAGTTGTTTAAAAATCACAATTTATTAAAATTGTGGCCAAATTGATAACCTTTTCGTAAAATAAATCCGACTAGAGTTTCTTTTATTTGTTAAACTTCAAAAACTGAAAAATTGAAAAAACGAAATGTTGAATTGGTCATCCTGTCAGATGTCCATTTGGGAACTTACGGAAGTCACGCTAAAGAACTAAACAACTACTTATCAAGCATTAAACCAAAAACATTAGTCTTAAATGGCGACATAATTGATGCTTGGCAATTTAGAAAATCATATTTCCCAAAAGCACATTTAAGAGTCATTCAACGCATAATTGGGATGGCTTCTAAGGGAACAAAAGTCTATTATATTACTGGAAACCACGACGAAATTCTTCGAAAATTCAGTGATATGAATATGGGAAATTTTGCTTTGGTCGACAAATTAGTTTTAGAACTTGACGATAAAAAAGCATGGATTTTTCACGGAGATGTTTTTGATGCTTCTGTTCAGCACTCTAAATGGATTGCAAAACTTGGCGGTTTAGGTTATGATTATTTAATTCTTACTAATCGTTTTGCAAATTGGTGTTTGGCTAAACTTGGAAGAGAACCTTATTCGTTTTCCAAAAAAATTAAAGCCAGTGTTAAGAAAGCAGTGAAATTTATATCAGATTTCGAAACTACTGCAACAGATCTTGCTATCGAAAAAAATTATGATTATGTAATTTGCGGACACATTCACGAACCAAAAATTATTACTAAAGAAAACAAACACGGTTCTACTTTATATCTAAATTCTGGTGATTGGGTCGAAAATTTAACTGCTTTAGAATACCACAAAAAACGTTGGAAATTGTACTCTTATGCCGAAAGTAATTTTACGGAAGAAGAAAATCTTTTTGAGATGGAAGACATTTTGAGCTCTCAATTAATTTCTTCTATTATCCTAAATAAATAGTACTTTTTAGACATAAATCACTCTATTTACAAGAGTTAACAGTACTTTTAATTTGGTTTGATTGTGGTTAAAAATGTGAATTATATAACAATTTCTAAAAATTTTATACGTTTGAAAATGGTGTGACATATTAAATTTGAAAAATAATTAATAACCATTTTCATGAAAAAAATAATTTTATCTGCCATTATGCTATTAGGATTAGCATTTACGGCTCAATCACAAGAAATTTCGAAACACGCTTTAGGAATCCGTTTAGGAGACAATAACGGTTTTGGCGGTGAAGCATCATATCAATTAGGTTTAAATCAAAAAAACAGACTTGAATTTGATTTAGGATTCAGAAACAGTAGTGACGTAGATGCTATTAAAGCCGTTGCTCTTTACCAATGGGTTTGGAACATTGACGGAGGTTTTAACTGGTACGCTGGTGTTGGTGGTGGAATTGCTGCATGGGATCACGATTACTACAACAACAATTACAAATATAACGACAGCGGAACATATGTATTCGCAGCTGGAGACATTGGTATAGAATACAGATTTAGCGAAGCGCCAATCACACTTTCATTAGATGCCAGACCTGAAATTGGTTCTGGATATTATGATGATGACAATTTTGGATTTGACGTTGGTTTAGGAGTTAAATTTAGATTCTAAAATTTAGAATAAAAGTAAAAAATAATTGTAAAAGAAAACCTGTCGTTTAACTGCGACAGGTTTTTTTATGTTTATCAAACTGAGCAAAGTCGAATTCTCGTATGAAGCTGATTTAACCGCAAAGCGCGCAAAGATTTTATCACATCAAGGCTTTGTAAAAACGCAAAGTTCGCAAAGCCTTGTGTTGATTTAGCTTTGCGAACTTTGTGTTTATTAAGCGCGATTTAGAACAAAAAAACTTCGCGCACTTTGCGGTTAAATTCAATGTTCAGTCAGACATTTTTACATTTCACATCTAACATTTTACAGATAAAAATTACTTTATAATAATATCTTTCTTAGAATGAATTTTCACAACCGTATAAGGATATGTAATCACTTGCATGACCATTGCGTCTGCAGCAGGATTATTTTCTTTTACAGTAATAACAATATTTTTATCAGTTTCTTCGACTTTTTCAACACCAATAGAATATCCACCGGTATTTTTTTCTCCCATATTCAGGATCACATAATTTGAATTACTAATATCAGTCTGTTTCATTTTATCAGCCAAAAGCGGATCATTTTCTAACATTTTGATTTCGTTAGGTTCTGTCAAAATTTCAAAAAATTTGATATTTCCTCCGCCATCAGATTGTTCCGTTAGAACTTCGTATAAAACCTTTGAATCTGTTGTCTTTTTTACTCCACACGAAACCATAGCAAAAACTGCCAAAACTGAAATTACTTTTTTCATTTACGTTTACTTTTTAAGATTGCTGCTTTTCACTTTTATAATCGTCAATTGCTCTTTGATACAAAGCCTCATATTTAGGCAGGATGTTTTTAATATCAAATTTCCTTGCAACTTCCAGAGCATTTGCTTTAAACTGATTCAAAACTTCGTCATCTTTCAGTATTTTAATTGCATTTGCAGCCATTTCTTCAACATTTCCGACGTTACTTAAATATCCTGAGATTCCATCGAAATTAACTTCTGGCAAACCTCCCGAATTACTCGAAATTACTGGAACTCCACAAGCCATAGCTTCCAAAGCCGCCAAACCAAAACTTTCTGTTTCTGATGGAAGTAAAAACAAATCAGTCATGCACAAAATCTTGTCGATTTCGTTACTGTTTCCGAAGAAAATTACCTTATCGTAAATTCCTAATTCCATACACAAAACCTCTGCTTTTTCTTTTTCAGGACCATCACCAACCATCATCAATTTTGCTGGCATTTCTTTCTGAATATTATAGAAAATCTTAATAATATCCGGAATACGTTTTACCTTTCTAAAGTTACTGATATGTGTAATGATGCGTTCATTTTCCTTTGCCATCACATAACGGTGACAAGGCGCTCCAGGTTCTTTAATGACTTTATCCAACTCAATAAAATTCGGAATTACCTTAATTTTATTCTTAATCTTGAATAATTTCAACGTATCATCTTTCAAACTTTGTGAAACCGAAGTCACATAATCTGATTTATTGATACTAAAAGTCACCGCAGGTTTATAAAACGGATGATTCCCAACCAAAGTAATATCAGTTCCGTGAAGCGTTGTAATCATCGGAAGATTAATTCCTTCATTTTTCAGCATTTGCTTCGCCATATAACCCGCATATGCGTGAGGAATAGCGTAATGCACATGAAGAACTTCAATTTTATATAGTTTCACCATATCGACCAATTTGCTTGACAAAGCCAATTCATAAGGCTGATAATGGAAAAGAGGATATTCAGGAACGTTTACTTCGTGATAATGAACATTAGGATTTAAAAGCGCCAACCTAACCGGCTGACTATAAGTAATAAAATGGATTTCGTGTCCGCGTCTGGCTAATTCAAGACCCAATTCTGTAGCAACTACGCCACTACCGCCAAATGTCGGATAACAAACTATAGCTATTTTCATGTATTAAATTTAATACTACGAAAGTACTCAAAAATAGCGTTTAATTTAAGTTTTAGATTGTTAGATTTTTGTGAATATTAGTTGTCAGAGAATTAGATTGTTAGACTAACTTAGAATTTTAGACTCGCTTAGACTTAGCGATTACTGAATTTTAGATTCAGACAGATCAAATACAAATCCGAAGATCACCAGTTAAACTCATAACTAATAATTCATAATTATAATCAGGAGCAGAAAAGACTTTTTCATAAGAACCACTTGTCCCGCTGTACACTATATCTTTTTCTGTCTAAAGAAGCCAGAAAAAGGATATCGCTTCCATCGGGGCTAGATTAGAAGTTTTTATTTTCACAAGAACTTTATTCTAAACCCGACAGGTTTTTAAAACCTGTCGGGTTTGTCGTAATCTATCTTTGTCAAAGTTTAAAACTTTGACAAAGATTTCCGCAATTTTTTCATTTCGAAGAAGAATACAAATACATGAAACCTAAAACTTGAAACAAAACATTTTAAAAACAAAAAAGGCGTAAAATCTAAATTTTACACCTTTCATTTATTTTAAATTTTTCTTAGAAAAATCTACTATGCCAACTATCAGCAGCAGGAACTTCCCAAGATTCATTAAATTCTTCGATATTGTTTACTAAATTATTAAACACAATCGTATTTTCAGATACAGATTTGTCTTTAACCATTTTCTTGAAATCAATTAGAGGTTTGTGCGCGATATGTTCTCCTAGTTTAAAAGTAACGTTCATTTTATCTAACAAATCAACATTATATTTTTTCTCTAAACTCTGAATAAATTCCACCGAACTATCGATGGAACAACCAGTTGCTGCTTGTACATCCTGATTTACAGCCAAAATAATGAATCGGTTGTATTTCAATAAATATGAAGCTTCCAGACTTGTTCCGTGTGCAGCCCAACCTTCAACAAAAGCTTTCAGGTCAGTTTCTATTTCAGAAAATTCTTCCTCAGAAAATTTTCTGTTCGATTGATAAATCCAGATTCTGGATTCACCAGGTAAATCTTCAAAAGGTATATACATTTTAATTTTTTCTTTAAGTTTGTTTTGTTTCAGGTCTCAAGTTTCAAGTTTCAAAAACTTAGAACCTTAGCATCTTAGTCACTCAGATCCTTAACTAAAGATCCTGAGCATTAGCAATCAATTCGGCAATATCCATTACTTTAACTTGCCCTTCTTTTTCCTGATGTTTAATACCATCCGTTAACATTGTATTACAAAACGGACATCCGGCAGCAATAATATCCGGCTTTACTTCTAAGGCATCTTCAGTACGCAATACATTTACTTCTTTGTTTCCTGGCTCAGCATCTTTAAACATTTGTGCTCCACCAGCTCCACAACATAAACCATTTGCTTTAGAACGTTTCATTTCGACTAATTCAACGTCTAATTTCTGAATCAAATCTCTTGGCGCTTCGTATACTTTATTTGCTCTTCCTAAATAACAAGGATCGTGAAAAGTGATTTTCTTTCCTTTAAATTGGCCACCTTCAACCGTTAATCTTCCGTCATCAATTAATGACTTTAAAAACTCTGTATGATGAATTACATCATATTGACCTCCTAATTCAGGATATTCGTTTTTTAAAGTATTAAAACAATGTGGACAAGCGGTTACGATTTTTTTAGCTTCATATGCATTCAAAACCTCGATATTCATCATGGCTTGCATTTGAAACAAAAACTCATTTCCGGCACGTTTTGCAGGATCTCCGGTACAACTCTCTTCTGTACCTAAAACTGCAAACGAAACATTGGTACGATTTAAAATTCGCACAAATGCTTTTGTAATTTTCTTTGCTCTATCATCAAAACTCCCTGCGCAACCAACCCAAAATAAAACTTCCGGTTGTGTTCCTTGGGCTAGCATTTCAGCCATTGTTGGCACTACTAAACTTTCTGACATCTTCTTTTTTTGTTAATTCGGTTAATCGTAAATTTGGTTAATCTCTCTTCTGAATAACCAATCCAAAACCTAAATTTATTTTATTTAATCGATTAAACGGTTAAACAATTAACCATTTAAACTATCTTAATTTTCGTTTTTCCAGTTCAATCTATCTTGTTGACTGTATTGCCAAGGCGCTCCATTGTTCTCAATGTTTGTCATCATTGCATTCAATGACATCGGAGCAGCACTTTGTTCCATAACAAGATAACGACGCATATCCATAATAATAGACAACGGACTGATATTTACAGGACATTCTTCTACGCAAGCATTACATGAAGTACATGCCCATAACTCTTCTGGAGTTATATAATCGTTTAATAATGTTTTATTATCCGGAACAAAAACACCTTTGTTTGCATCAATATTTTTTCCTACTTCTTGCAAACGGTCTCTTGTATCCATCATAATTTTACGAGGAGACAATTTTTTACCCGTTTGATTAGCAGGACATGATGATGTACAACGACCACATTCTGTACAAGTGTAAGCGTTTAATAGTTGTACCCAGTTTAAATCCTGAACATCACTTGCTCCAAATTTACTTG
Organism: uncultured Flavobacterium sp.; assembly: GCF_951805225.1. Lineage (NCBI taxonomy): Bacteria > Pseudomonadati > Bacteroidota > Flavobacteriia > Flavobacteriales > Flavobacteriaceae > Flavobacterium > uncultured Flavobacterium sp. Next base: position 2,693,081 of record NZ_OX638201.1, read on the forward strand.
GAGCCGCATTTTCATCCACCGGAGCAGCCGCAAACGGATCAGCATTTGGATCCATCATTAACTTAACTTCTTTGGTTACTGATTCTAAATTATCAAACTGTCCTTCAGGATTTAAGTTTGCAAAATAAGTATTCGGGAATGCTAAAAGAATATGCAAGTGTTTTGAGAAGTATAAATAGTTCATAAAAACTAAAATACCTGCGATATGCAACCACCAAAATACTTCAAACAACAATGCAACTAATTCGTTTGACATTCCGTTGAAAATTGGCGCAATAAACTGACTTATAGGAAAACTTCCTGCTCTGTGAAAATGAGAAAATCCTCCGGGAACATTTTGCAAATGCAAATCAGAAGCATCCATAAACAAAAACAGAAGCATTAAAACAGTTTCAAAACACAAGATGTAATTGGCATCACTTTTAGGAAAACCATTTAAATCAGGATTAATAAAACGTTTTAATCTTATTACATTTCTTCTAATCCAGAAGGTAATAACGGCAACGAGAACTAAAAATGCTAAAATTTCGAAAGAAGCAATTAAAACATCATAAACCAATCCTAAATAAGGAGCAAAAATTCTATGAGTTCCAAATAATCCATCGATTATAATTTCGACTAATTCGATATTAATAATTATAAAACCTACATATACAAAAATATGAAGTATTCCAGCTACAGGGCGTCTCACCATTTTTGATTGCCCAAGAGCAATCAATGCCATGTTTTTCCAACGTGCTTTAGAATTATCTTTTCGATTTACATCTACTCCTAAATTGATGTTACGGATGATTTTTTTTACGCTCGATGCAAAAAAACCGAAACCTACAATTAGAAGTATAGCGAACAAAATATTATCTAAATAACTCATTCTAATTAATTTTTAGTAGTTGTGTTAGCGTCTTCTGTTGGTGCTACGTATGGTTTGTTTTTCTTTCCAAAAAGAGAAACATTTACATAACGAGTTGGGTAAAGACGAACGTCTTGCAATAATAACTCTAGCTCTTTTGAAGTTTTAGAAAGATTATTATACAAAGCATCATCACTTAACAACTTACCTGCAGTACCTTTTCCTGAGTTTAAGTTACTCATAAGATTGTCAACTTTAGCCAAAGTCTGGTTTAGGTTTCTAACTGTTTTTCCTAAATCGGCTTTGTTTAAAGAATCTGATATTTTATTGAAGTTACTTGACATTTTATTAAAGTTGGTTACAACTCCGTTAATTTGTCCTTTATTAGTATCTAAAATAGAATTAAGACTTCCTGAAGCTCTATGAAATTGCTCCATTGTCTGACTTAATTCTGCCAATGATTTCTTTAAATTTTCTTGCCCTTGTTTGTCTAAAACATTGTTTAATCCAGAAACCAATGTATTAATATTGGCAAGCATTAAATCTAATTTTTGCTGAATTGGTTCGATTTTACCTCCCAAAGACTCTGTTAATCCCAACTCAACTGTTGATGTTAACGTTTGTCCATCTTCAACTAGTTCTTTGTCTGCAAGATTAGGAATGATCTTGATTTGTTTTCCTCCAATTAAACTTGGAGAATACAAAGCTGCCTGGCTTGTTTTTGAGATTGGAAAATCTGTTTTTAATTGAAGTTCAACTAATAATTTACCTGTTACTTCATTAATTGTAATCTTATTTACTTTACCAATTGTAAGTCCGTTTATGGTAACTGGCGCTGATGCTGATAAATCCTCCACATTATTATATTCTACATATAATGTTTTGTAATTCGTAAAAAGGTCTCTGCCTTTTAGAAAACTATAGCCCCAAATAAATAATAAGATTGACGCGATGACTAAAATAGCCGTTTTAATTTCTCTTGTTAGTTTCAAAATTCTAAGTGTTTCTACAAAATTAATATAAATATTCGAACAAAAGCCTATTATTTGATGGCGTCCTGAATATTGATTTTTTCTCCGTCTTTAGTTGCAACTAAAAAAGCTACTGCATATCCTTTGCTTTTAGCCTCTTGCAAATATTTTTTTGCAGCTTCGTAGTCTGCCGTTTCCTGATAGAAATATTTGTAAATATTATTTTCGTATAACATTGTTACATTTTTCAATCCTTTAAAGTTTTTAGGCTCCAATGGTGTTTTTTTAATACTTGCAAGAAGTTGTACTTTAAAGAAAGTTCCTTTTGGAGCATTTTTTACTGCGGTTGTTTCAACTGCTTTAGGTTTCGCTGGAGTTGTATCTCTTGCTGGTCTGGCTTCTACAATTTCCGGAGCACCAGAACCAAAATATTCTCTCTTGTAACTCAAAATAGCTTCGGCAATAGCTTTTGCAATATCGTTCTGACCTTCTTCTGAATTTAAAATATTTCCTTCATCTGGATTAGAAACAAACCCTGTTTCTACTAATACTCTTGGCATATAAGCTTTATGAAGTACCATAAATGGCGCTTGCTTAACTCCGCCCTGTCTTATTTTTTTACCTAATTTTTCGAAATTGTCTTCGATTTTACTTGCTAACGAAATACTATTCTCTAAATATTCTTCCTGCATTAGTGTCATACTAATCATAGATTCAGGTGAGTTTGGATCGAAACCCTCGTATTTACGTTTATAATCTTTTTCTAAAGTAATTACCGAGTTCTCTTTTTTCGCCGCTTCAAGATTCGAAGCCGTTTTACTCAAACCCATTACATAAGTTTCGGTTCCATCTGCCGCAGTATTTTTGTTTGCATTACAATGTATTGAAACAAAAATATTAGAATTTGCGCGGTTTGCAATGTTCGCTCTTTCTACTAAATCGATAAAAACATCGGTTTTACGAGTGTAAATTACATCAACATTTGGGTTAAGTTCTAAAATTTTTCCAACTTTTAGTACAATAGCCAAAGCAATATTTTTCTCAATTCGTCCGCTATAAACTGCTCCAAAATCGTGATCACCATGTCCAGCATCAAGAGTTACCTTAAATACATTTGATTGACTATAAGCACAAAATGACATTATCGTTAGAAAAAAAGTAAATATTACCTTAATTTTGTTAAATCTATTCATAAATCTAAAAGTTAATTTTAATAAAACGCAACAGCTATAATTTTTACAATTGATTATTTTTGACAAAAAATTATATGTAAGTTTGACATGTCAAAAAACAAGCCATAATTTTACAAAAATAGCATTTAAACCTTTGCATACAAACTTATTTAATATCGTTTTATTATCATTTTTCCTAACACTAGGAACTGGTAAATTATATTCGCAAGAGATAAAAAACAAAAAGAAGCCGTTAGCAACTGTAAAACAAACAGATAAAACTACAACTGCTGTTACAGATACCATAAAACTTGATACTGTTAGACCTAAAAAGACTTTTCTTGACGGAAAAGTTAAGTACAGAGCTAAAGATTATGCAAAAATCGATCAGAAAAGAAAACTGATCACTTTATATAATGAAGCTGAATTATACTATAAAGATGTAGAATTAAAATCGGGTATAATTGTTTTAAATTATGAAAAAGATGAAGTTTATGCCGGAAGAATAAAAGATTCTGCCGGAGTTTTGTCGCAATATCCAAATTTCAAACAAGGTTCAAGCGAAGTTCAGCCTGACTCAATCCGTTTTAACTTTAAAACAAAGAAAGCCTTAATCTTCAATTCAAGAACTGAACAAGGCGAATTCAAAATAAAAGCAGCGGTTACTAAAAAAGAAAATGATTCTGTTTACTTCTTAAAAGGTGCTCGTTTTACAACAGCTTCAGACGTTGACAATCCTGAATACTACTTTCAAACTAATAAGGTAAAATTTATTCCTGGCAAAAAAGTTATTACTGGTTTGACCAATATGGTTATTGCAGATGTCCCTACTCCGCTTGCATTACCGTTTGCATATTTCCCGATGAGTCAGGAAAGAAGTGTTTCCGGTATTATTATTCCAAGTTATAATGACTCAAATACAAGAGGTTTTTCGCTTCAGAATATGGGTTATTATTTTGCCTTGAGCGATAATTATGATTTGACAGTTTTAGGAGACTACTACACTAATGGAAGTTACGCCATGCGATTTGAATCGGCGTATGCCACAAGATATAGGTACCGCGGAAATGTCAATATTCGTTTTGAAAATCTAATTAGCAGCGAACGTGGTTATCCGGATTATAGCAAACAAAATATTTACAACATTCAGTGGTCACATTCAAGAGACTCTAAATCAAGTCCAAATTCAACTTTTTCTGCTTCTGTAAATATGGGTAGTAGTAAATATTTTAAGCAATCTATCAATCAGGCCAATATTGGTTCGAACTTAAACAATACTTTGAGTTCATCTATATCGTATAGCAAGACTTTCAATACGATTCCGCAAGCTCGTTTTTCATTATCAGCGACGCATTCACAAAACACACAAACAGAAGTCATTACGATGACGCTGCCAACTTTACAGGCTAGTATTGATCGTGTTTATCCTTTTGTTGGAAAAGATGGTGTAAAAAAAGGATTTATAAAAAACATCAACTTACAATATAACTTAAGCGGTAAAAACAATATCACAACAACGGATTCTTTGTTTTTTAAGCCACAAATGTTTAGAGATGCGCAAATAGGAATGCAACACACGATTCCGTTGAGTACAAACTTTAAAGTATTCAAATATTTTAGTGCTCAGGCAGCTACAAATTATCAGGAAACATGGGTTACGAAAACTATCAACCAAAATTATGATCCTGATCAGAGTAAGGTTGTGAAAACGGTTGTAAATGGTTTTGACTCATTTAGAACATATAATTTTACTTCAAGTTTAGGAACGACTATTTATGGTACTTTCAATTTTGGAAGTGACAAAAAAATCCAATCGATTCGTCACGTAATGCGTCCTACAATTTCTTATTCTTACACTCCTAGTTTTGAAAAATACTACGATACCTATTCTGTAGATGCTTCTGGAAAACTTAATCAATACACACGATTTGACGGTGGTGTTTATGGTGCTCCGTCAAGAGATAACTCAAATATTGTAGCTTTCGCTTTAAGCAACACTTTTGAGGCCAAAGTTAGAGATCGCGACAGCACAAAAACAGAACCTAAAAAGGTGATGCTGTTAAACAACTTAAATCTTAGTACAAATTATAATTTTAATGCTAATGGTAAAGATGTTTTGGCTTGGCAACCGTTACTTATTAGCGGTGGAACACAGCTATTACAAAATAAGATGAATGTCAATTTTGGAGCTACTTTAGATCCATATGCATTAAATAACAATAACGACAGAATCAGTACCTATAATATTGATAATGGAGGAAGTTTATTCAGAATGACGAATGCCAATATCACCTTAAACTACTCTTTCTCGAATAAAGACACAGCCAAGGACGATAAGAACGTTCAAAGTCAGCGAAATGGTGGTCGAAAAGATGACTTATTTGGTACCAATACTGATTTAACAGATCCTCGAAACAGTCAGTTTGCAAATGAAAAAGATGATGACAAAGATGTAATTAGCGAATTCTTCAAGTCGAAAATTCCTTGGGACATGACACTTGCTTACTCAATGACATACAGTAACATAAGAAGAGAAAATAAAATCTCAGGAAACTCGATAATGGTATCTGTCAACATGGATATTACTCCAAAATGGAAAGGTGGAGTTTCTACCGGTTATGACTTTGTACAAAAGGGAGTTACATTTACTCAGTTCCGTTTTGAAAGAGATTTAATGAGTTGGAGAATGGCGTTTAACTGGTCTCCATTGGGAACAAACTCAAACTGGAACTTCTTTATTGGAATCAAATCGGGAATGCTTAGTGATATCAAATGGAATAAACGAAGCACTTTGAACCGATAATTCTTCAAAACCAAATTGATCGAATAAAAATAATTTATTATGAAAAAAATCATCTTTACTGAAAAAGCTCCAGCTCCAATTGGACCTTATAATCAAGCTGTATTATCCGGAAACACACTTTATGCTTCTGGTCAAATTGCTATCAATCCAGCTTCTGGAGAACTTGTTACAGACAATATCAATGATGAAACTAAACAAGTAATGGGAAATATTGCTGCAATTTTAGAAGCTGCAAATATGACTTTTGAAAACGTAGTAAAAGCAACTATCTTTATTATGGATATGAATAATTTTGCTGCAATAAATACCATTTACGGATCTTATTTTAATGAAAAAACTGCTCCTGCACGTGAAACTGTTCAGGTTGCTTGTTTACCAAAAAATGTAAATGTAGAAATCTCTATAATTGCTGTACAATAGCATTTAAAAATAATTGTGCCGTTGCTTCATTTGTTGCCAGCGGCACATTATGAACATCGCATATCCTGACGAGCATCTTAATATCGACTTCGTGAGCATTAGTCACTAAAGGATCTGTAAACATAAAAACGATATTAATTTTACCTCCTGCTACTTTTGATGCAATTTGAGCGTCACCGCCCATTGAACACGGAAGCATCTTTTTTACTTTAAATCCTGATTTCTCTGCATTTCTCCCTAATATTCCTGTTGCAATAAGTTTAACTTTATCATGCTGTAGTGTAATTCCGTTTTTAATTAAAAACTGAATCATATCTGCTTTTTTATTATCATGAGCAATTAGCGCAATTAAAGTATGTTTTTTCATGATTTAACAATAATACAACCAATCAAATTTAGGCTAAAAAAGCAAACAGATTAAAACATAAGATAATAAATATCAAACAATTAGCAAAATAGCAATAAAAGACTACAAATTGATTATTATCACAAATTTATAGGCAATAAAAAACCGTTTCAGTAAATGAAACGGTTTCTGGTATAGTTTAAAATGAATTGAAACTCTATAGTTGTAATGCAACAGCGTTTAATAACAATTGAGCCGAAGCTTCATTTGTTGCCAAAGGCACATTATGTACATCACAAACACGAATAAGCATATTAATATCGACTTCATGGGCATGGCTTGCAAGTGGATCTTTAAAAAAGAAAACCATCTGTGTTTTACCTTCGGCTACACGCGCAGCTATTTGTGCGTCACCTCCCATTGGTCCCGAAAGCATTCTTTTTACCTTAAAACCGGCATTTACAGCCTTACTTCCGGTAGTTCCTGTAGCAATCAATTTGATATTTTCTTTAAGAAGAAGTGTTTTGTTTTTATTTAAAAACTGAACCATATCTGCCTTCTTGCCGTCGTGAGCTATAATAGCAATTTCTATCATTTACGTTTATTTATTGATTAGCAACGTGATAAGCAATTAATCCATCAATAGGTCTTCTTAAAACATTCCCTAATTGAAGTTCGTATTTATTAAATGTTTCTTGTAATTCATCTTTTAGATAAAAAGCAATAGAACCAACAAAATGAACTGGAATCTCTTTGCAATTATCGTATTGCTTAATGTAATTTTTAACGAAAGATTTCATCCCTTTGAAGATGATTTTTCTACAAAATTCAGTGTCTTTATGTTTGATTAAGAACTTCGCAAAAGTAGCTAAATAAGCATTTGGATTTGGTTCTTTATATAATTTATTCTTGATGAAATCAGGATCTAAATCATATTCTTTTTCAAATTCAACTGCCAATTCTTTAGGCATTTTATTGAAATAATATTTTCTGATTAATTCTTTTCCAAAAACATTTCCACTACAATCATCCATAGCGATATACCCTAATGATTGAACTTTTTGATGCAATACTTTTCCATCAAAATAACTGCAGTTAGATCCTGTTCCTAATATACTTACTATTGCTTCTTCTCCTTTTGGAGTCGTTGCATAAACAGCAGCATATGTATCTTCATGAACTTCTACAATTGCATTAGAAAAATATTCCTGAAAGATTTGTGACAAAGCCAACTTCATTCTATCAGTTCCACAACCTGCTCCGTAAAAGAACAAATGTGAAGCATTTTTTTTGTTTTGCAAAATATCAAAACGGTCATTTAATCTTTCTATAATTTCAGGACCATCAAGAATTTCAGGATTTAGTCCTAGAGTTTGTGTGGTAAATAATACTTTTCCATTATCATCAATTGCAATCCAATCGGCTTTGGTAGATCCACTATCAACTATTAATTTCATTTTATTCAGTTTTTGGATTAGTTCTTCTTAAATAAGTGTATTTTATACATTAATTAAGGAAGTAACAAAATAAGAAAATCCCGTTACTATAGAATAACGGGATTTTGCAAAATTATAAATTATTATTTTAAACCAGCGATATGCACAGACAAATCGATTAATTTACTTGAGTATCCATACTCATTATCGTACCAAGATACGAATTTGAAGAATGTTGAATTTAAACCAATTCCAGCAGTTGCATCAACGATTGAAGTTCTTTTGTCAGAAATAAAATCTTGAGAAACAACAGCATCTTCAGTATATCCTAAAATACCTTTCAAATCAGTTTCAGAAGCTTTTTTCAATACAGCCAAGATTTCTTCGTAAGTAGTTTCTTTAGCAACTTTTACAGTTAAATCTACTACAGAAACGTCAGCAGTAGGAACACGGAAAGACATTCCAGTTAATTTTCCATTCAAAGAAGGGATTACTTTTCCAACAGCTTTTGCAGCTCCTGTAGAAGAAGGAATGATATTGATTGCAGCAGCACGTCCACCTCTCCAGTCTTTTCTAGAAGGTCCGTCAGCTGTCATTTGAGTTGAAGTTGTTGCGTGAACAGTAGTCATTAAACCTTCAACAATTTCGAAATTATCGTGAATAACTTTAGCTAAAGGAGCTAAACAGTTTGTAGTACAAGAAGCATTAGAAACTACTGTATCTGTTGCTTTTGCAGTTTCATGGTTTACACCCATTACAAACATTGGAGCATCTGCAGATGGAGCAGAAATAATTACTTTTTTAGCACCACCTTTAATGTGCTCATTTGCAGTTTCGATAGTTGTGAAGATACCAGTACATTCAGCAACTACATCAACATCAACTTCGTTCCATTTTAAGTCAGCTGGATTTCTTTCTGCAGTGATACGGATATTTCTTCCGTTTACATAAAGTTTTCCTTCTTTAACTTCTACAGTTCCGTTGAAACGACCGTGAACTGAATCATATTTTAATAAGTAAGCTAAGTGATCTACATCTAATAAATCGTTTATCGCTACTACTTCTACATTATCTCTATTGAAAGATTCTCTAAAAACGATTCTTCCGATACGTCCAAATCCGTTTATTCCTAATTTTACTTTTGACATTTTACTTAATTTTTGCTTTTGTTTTTATTACACTAATTTAAAGTCTAATTTCCTCACAATAAACTTCATTCCTTTTTTTAAACTTTGTATGTATATTATGTCGACATAATGTCTGACACTCTCAACAATTCTCTATCAATTTCAGATTTACCTTTAATCGCTTGCTCAAGTGGAGTCAAAGCCACTTTGTCTTCGCGTAAACCAACCATATAGTTTGATTTACCTTCGATTAAAGATTCTACTGCTTTTACACCTAAACGGCTTGCAAGAACACGGTCAAAACAAGATGGTGATCCACCACGTTGCATGTGTCCTAAAACAGAAACTCTCACGTCATATTCAGGCAAGTTAGCTTCAACGTAATCTTTTAATTCGAATACGTTTTTACCAATTTTATCTCCTTCAGCAATAACTACTATACTTGATGATTTTCCAGAAGCTTTACTTTTTTGAAGAGAATCTAATAATCTCTCCAAACCTAAATCTTCTTCAGGAATAAGAATTTCTTCGGCACCTGCACCAATTCCGGCATTAAGAGCAATGTGTCCGGCATCTCTACCCATAACCTCTACAAAAAACAGACGGTTGTGAGAACTTGCAGTATCTCTAATTTTATCAATACAATCTACAACAGTATTCAGGGCAGTATCATATCCTAATGTATGAGTTGTACCAAAAATATCATTATCAATTGTACCTGGGATTCCCATTACTGGGAAATTATATTCAGAATTAAAAATCAAACCTCCGGTAAAACTTCCGTCTCCTCCAATGACAACAAGAGCATCTATTCCTGCTTTCAAAAGATTTTCATGAGCTTTTTTTCTACCTTCAGGGGTTCTAAACTCAACTGAACGAGCTGATTTCAAGATCGTTCCACCTTTGTTTACAATATTATTTACACTACGAGGTCCCATTTCTTTGAAATCACCTTCGATCATTCCTTGGTATCCTCTATAAATTCCAATGCATTCTATATTATGGTAAGCGCACGTTCGAACAACTGCTCGTATTGCGGCATTCATTCCAGGTGAGTCTCCTCCCGATGTTAGAACACCAACTTTTTTTATTGTTTTTGGCATTATTTAAGTATTAAAGTGTAAAATTAGCAAACATTCACCACTTTATAGGTGATGTTTATCATTAATTAATAAAATGTGTTAAATTCAAACGTTTTCGTTAATAAGTTTTTTGATAGCAAAAAATTCATTTAAAATAATAAAAGGCTCTTATTTTAATTAAATGTTTAAAATTAACAATACATTAATGAAGTGTTACAAAAATCCGAGCTTTTAGAAATCCGAAAATAAATTTTTGAATCTCTAAATTTAGCACAAAAAAACCATTCGCAGTCACGAATGGTTTTATATCATTATATTTTTAACAAAATTACCTGATTTAAAAGTCGTTATCAGGAATTAAACCTTCATTATTGTTTTGAGGCGGCGGATTTTTCGGTTCTTGCTTCTTCTCCGCGCCTTTCTTGTCTTTATCCTTTTTATTCTTCTCGGCATCCTTTTTATTCGAGAAATTGACAAAATCAGGATTTAAATTAGAATCCTGCAAATCATTGTTAGAACTTTTTATAGCTCTCTCGAGTTTATGATCTTTAAATATTTTATTTACCAATTCGCTAAAAGTATCAAAATCTACTTCATACGAGATACCAACTCCTTGAGTATAACCAATTCCCTGCCCTACATAATTGATATCATTTTCTTTATTAAACAAACGAAGATTCATAGATCCGTCTTCGTTAACTCTATATAAAATTTCGATATCTCCAACAATTGCAGATTCGTTTACACCTCCAACCGGAACTCCTAATTTACCGTTGATCGTAATTCTTTCGTTTACCTGAGATGAAATATTAGCCACAAACTGACCATCGGCTTCTTGCCCAAGTCTTTTATCTGCCGAAATATAATTCAAGTCAATATTAACTTTATCATTATCAGATTTTATAATACCACCCAATAAACTAGACGCAGTTTCTGTCAAAGTTCCTGATAAATCGCCCTGACTAAACCCGTCTGTACTCATGAACGAACCTGTAGACAACAAATACAAGGCTTGTGTCTGACGAATATCTTTATCATCTAACTTATATTGTATCTCAGATTTAAGAACGTTACTTACAGATGGAAACTGAATATCAAAATTAGGCTCCGGACTCGTTAAATCTCCTCTTAATCCAATCACAACTTCTACTGGAACTTTCTTATTGAACGAAGAAGTATTGTCTAATAAAACAGCCGGATTTGCCGATGTTTTATAAACTGCTTCCAGATTAAGCTGCGCCTTCATTGGATTTCCTTCCCAAGTAATAGATCCTCCTTTTTTAACCGAGAATTTTTTATCAATTAAACCTCCGTATTTAAAGTTGTAAGTTCCTTCGTATGCCTGGAAATCTCCCCACATATTAAACTTACCAAGCGTATTAATTTTAAATAATAACGATCCGTAACCTTTTCCTTTCATACCGTGTCCGGAATTTCTGTCCAGGATTACTTCGACTTCGGCATCTGGCGTAATATCAAAATCAAACTCCAATTCAAGTCCGTTATAGTTTTTCGTTTTCTCAACGATACCATTTGCCAGATTGTATTTTTCTTTTGGTGTCACAAAATGAATCCAACTGCTTTCTCCAACACTTTGGGCATTATTAATAGGAATCTTAACTTCCGTACCTTTCTCAGATTTAGCGTCTACCTTAATAAACAAACCATCCGTTGGACCTTTTATACTTGCAGTTCCGTTAATAAATGCCGTTCCAAAATAAGCCGCATCTTCACTATCTTTTGTATCAAGTGCCAATAATCGTTTAGAAGTTATAGTCAAATCTAGTTTCCAATCGCCGAAATTATGATGCTCAATAGTTCCGTTCAACAAACCTTTCGTTCCGTATTTAGTATCGGTTAATTGGTTATTTCTAAACAAAAATTTCTCATCCGTTAAATCAATTACCGTTCGATCACTCAACTCATAATCTGTATTAAGATACGGAATTGTCATTCCGGCTTTTTCAACATACAAACGTCCATTGATTTCCGGTTTTTTAAGATTCCCGACAACAGCAGCATTTCCGGAAACACTTCCTCTCACATTTGATAAAACATCGCCTCCAACCGAACCTAAAGTCGCCAGATTAAATCCTTCGAGCTTTAAATTCAGATCTAAAAGAGTTTCCTTATTTTCGATTGCAAAAGTTCCGTTTGCTCTAAATGATTCTGTAAATCCGTTTTGTATCGAAGAATTTACCGTAAACTTTCTAAAGCTTTCATCACCCGCAATATCAAAATTCAGCGTTCCTAATTCTGTTTTATTCAAATTAAGATGATCAATAACAATAGATGCCGTAGGCTGATAAACACTTTTATTCTGCTTATAATTTACCTTACCATTTAAATTACCATTAAATACAAACTTCGAATTAAACGGCGTGATCTTATTTATATCGACATCTTCAAAATTCAGAACAACATCTTTATAATCTTTACCTTTTATAATACCATTTAAATCGATCTTCTGATTTTCATGCGAAAGCACAATATTATCTATCGTGAAATTCTTGAAATACTGATCAAAAACAATCTGATTATCTTTTTCTTCGTCTTCATTTAAATACCATAAATAGTCTTTAAACTTCATCTCAGATTTCTTGATTCCAACGATATTATTTTTGTTTTTATCTATTGTATGAAATAAATTCAGATTGTAATAATCCTGACCTTTATCTCCACCTTTAAATTCTGAACGAACAAAAAGCGTGTCTTTTGCAGTAACATTAATCAAACTAAAATCTCGTACCTTATAATAAGGAGTTTTGATACTATCTAACTCCACATAAGCATTATAAAGCGTATTTTTATTATCAATATTAATTCGGATATTATCGAAAGTGTTTTTTGCCGCAGTAATTTTCTGAGATCTAAATTTAAATTTAAACTCCTGAAGATCTGAATCGATTTTGCCACGTACAACAGTCGACGAATCTATATTAACTTCCGGATACAACATTTCGACCACTTTATCGTAAACATGGAAATTGAAATTCAAAAACTGACCTTTCTTGACCTTATAAGGTTTATAATTGGTATACAAACTTCCTACCGAATTCATAACCAGCTTATCCAATTGTGCAAACTGAAATTTACCGACAATTTTTCCGTTTACAACATCGTTCGAACTAATTGTAATTGTTCTCAAGCGATCTACATCAAAATTAGAACTGATCTTTACTTCATCAAAAGCATAAGTAGATTTTGGGTTTTGATAAACTGCATCCTTAATATAAACATTTCCCTGAAGATTTTCGATCGAATTTCCGGTTACTTCGACAACGGCGTCTCCAGTAAAATTAGAAATCGAATCATCAACAAATTTTAGTTTTCGCAAATCGGCATTTTCAACATTAATATGAAAATCATATTTGCTTTCTCTTTTGCTTAAATCAACCAAACCGTCAAATGTCAAATTCAGATTTGGATCACTTATCGAAACTTGTCCTTTATAATAAGGTAATTTAAAATTCCCGTTTACTACAATATTATTATAGGTGTATTTATTATAATCTAATTTTGCAATATCACCTTTTATAATTGTATTCAGATATTTCTCTGTAAAACCAACACCTTCAACATCAAGATTTAGTGTAGTTTTTCCAATATCTTTCCGGGCTAATAAAGCTCCAATATTAAAATTATCCAAAATAATATTTCCTGAATAAGACGCTCTGTCAATAAAGTCCATATTATTCATATGCAAATTTGCCTGACCGTTTCCTAAATCAGTTATCATCTTAAAGTCTGTCTCTAAATCAGTTGTCGAGACTTTTGCTTTACCAACAATATTAAATTTACCGATTCTTTGCAGTTCTTTCGGAAGTTTTTTTCCTAAAACGCCTGGCAATAAAACAACCAGATTATCATAACTGGAAATCAGTTTATCAAACTTTCCCTGCATCGAAAACTTTTGCGTTTTGTCACCCAAAAGATTTCTGAAATTAATAGTTCCCGCAATCTTAGAACCGTTTGTATCACTAAGTTTAAGATGTCTTAAATTAAGATTATTTAGTGTTCCTCTAATCTTAGTTCTGATTCTAAAATGTTGATTTTTACCTAATCCGTCATAGAAATAACGAATATCATTTGAAGCAATCGAAGCCGAATCCATTGCGACATTAAACTTAACTTTATCGGTAAAATCTAAGAAATCTTCAATTTTATAATTCAAAATAGCTTTACCATAAATCCAAGATCTTTTGGTTTTTATAGCTAAACTTTCGACTTTAATTTGTTTTTTGGTATAACTGAATTTCCCTGCAAAATTAGAGACATACAAACCACGATGATCTAAGAAAGAAAACCTGTGAATTATTGTATTTACATCCGGACCATACAATTTAAAATCACTGATATAAGCGTTTAATTTTTTAAAGTCAAGAAATTTTGGTGTGTTTTTATTCTCATCAACAACAGAAAAAGCGCCTCTGTCGATGTAAGCATTCTTGGCAGTTAATAAAAAATGTTTGCTTGATTTGGGAGATTTTGGACCTTTTTCGAACGCCTGAATAAAAACATTAAGATTGTTTTCATGTTCATTCTTATACGTTTTTAAGTTAAAAATTAAACCCGTTAAACGAATATCTCCAAAAATAAGATCTCCATCTACCAATCTTTTTAATGCCAAAATATCAGTTGCTACAATATCTGCATAGATCATTGTCTTTTTATGATGGTCTAAAATCAGTACTTTTTTCAGCTTTACGCCGCCAAAAATGTTTATTGAAGTTTTTTCAACGCTAATATTTACATTAAAATCCTTGTTTAATGTCTCTGTAATATAATCGGCGATTTTTGTCTGAACCACAGGCAAAGACAAGATGATAGCGAGTGCTAACAAAAGTAAGATTAACCCAATTAGGGTTCTGGATATTATTTTCTTTACTTTTTTGATAGCTGCTTTTATTTTAGTTTTCTTTTTAAATTTACTTTGAACAGACAAAGAACGACTGTTTTTGATAAAAATTCTTTAATTTTGGCTTCTCCTTACAAGTCAAAGAAAATTAAAAATTTGATTTGTCAAATATAATTCAAAATTCGTGCCTTTATATGCAAAATTCAGAGGTTTTTATTCTTGCCATCGAAAGTTCATGCGATGATACTGCTGCCGCGGTTTTACATAACGATAAAGTACTTTCAAATGTTGTGGCTAATCAGTTAATTCACAATCAATATGGCGGTGTCGTTCCTGAATTAGCTTCAAGAGCACATCAGCAAAATATTGTTCCGGTAATTGATGCTGCACTTCGTAAAGCAAATGTACAAAAAGAACAATTAACTGCCATTGCCTTTACACAAGGTCCAGGTTTAATGGGATCTTTATTAGTGGGAAGTTCATTTAGTAAATCGCTTTCATTAGCGCTAAAAATTCCGTTAATCGCTGTCAATCATATGCATGCCCATATTTTGGCTCATTTTATAGACGAAGAAGGTTTTGATAAACCTGAGTTTCCATTTTTGGCCTTAACCATTAGTGGAGGTCATACTCAAATCGTGAAAGTAAACGGTTTCTTTGATATGGAAATTATCGGAGAAACCACTGATGACGCGGTTGGAGAAGCTTTTGATAAAAGTGCCAAAATCCTTGGACTTCCTTATCCGGGCGGACCTTTGATCGACAAATATGCCAAAGAAGGAAATCCGAAAGCTTTTGCTTTTACAAAACCAAAAGTTCCGGGATTAGATTTTAGTTTCTCCGGATTAAAAACTGCAATTTTATACTTTATTCAGAAGGAAAAATTAAAGAATCCGAATTTCATCGAAGAAAATCTGAATGATATTTGTGCTTCTATTCAATATACAATCATCGAAATTTTGATGGATAAATTGAAATTGGCCGTAAAAGAAACCGGAATCACACAAATTGCAATTGGTGGCGGAGTTTCGGCAAATTCAGGAATTAGAACCCGATTGAAAGAAAGTGAAGCTAAATATGGCTGGAAAACTTTTGTTCCAAAATTCGAATACACAACAGATAATGCCGCAATGATTGGAATTGTAGGATATCAAAAATATTTATCAAGTCGTTTTGAAACTTCTGCTGTAGTTTCTAAAGCGCGAATTCAATTTTAATTATGCAATTATTTTACAATCCTGATATTGACGAAACGACTGAAACTTTTTCTTTTGATAAAGAAGAAAGCCGCCATATTATAAAGGTTTTACGCAAAAAAGATTCAGATATTCTACACGTTACAAATGGTTTGGGATTATTATTTGAAACCGAAATTACGCTTGCTTCTGATAACAAATGTATTGTTGAAGTACTTTCGATAAAAAAATCTCCTGAACCTAAATATCGCTTGCATCTTGCAGTAGCACCAACCAAAATGAACGATCGTTTTGAGTGGTTTCTGGAAAAAGCTACCGAAATTGGAATTCAGGAAATTACACCAATAATTTGTGATCGTTCTGAACGTAAAGTGATTAATATAGAGCGTTTTGAAAAGATTATTCTTTCGGCAATGAAACAATCTAACGAAACTTATTTGCCAAAATTAAATGAGGCAATTTCGTTTAAGGAATTCATAAAGCAACAAAATGAAGGTTTACAATTAATCGCACATTGCGAAGAAACCGACAAGAAATCATTGAAAGATGTTTTGAAACCAAATGAAAACGTAACGCTTTTAATTGGTCCTGAAGGAGATTTTTCGGAAAAAGAAATTGCATTGGCTTTAGAAAATAATTTTCAGCCGGTTACTTTAGGAAATACTCGTTTGCGAACTGAAACTGCAGCAGTTGTGGCTTGTCATAGTGTGGTGTTTTTTAATGAAACGCCTAATTAATAAACGCTAATTTTGTCAGCAATAACGCTAGCTTTGTCATAAATAACAAGATTACATAAACCCGACAGGTTTTAAAAACCTGTCGGGTTTAATACACATAAGACCTTTGTCAAAGTTTCGAACTTTGACAAAGCTTTAGAGAGCGAATTACTAGTGAGGTTGCTTCGTTCCTCGCAATGACAACCCGATAATTTAAAATCGTATGAAAAAAATATTGTTTCTGTTTTTATTGATTTCTGTTTCTTCATTTTCACAAGAAATTGCTTTGCTTAAATACAGTGGCGGCGGTGATTGGTATGCAAATCCAACTTCTTTGCCTAACTTAATTAAGTTTTGTAATGCAAACATTAATACCCGAATAAAACCAAAACCTTCTACGGTTGAACCAAGTAATCCGGATTTGCTTTCGTATCCTTTTGTTCATATGACGGGACACGGAAA
Source organism: uncultured Flavobacterium sp. (assembly GCF_951805225.1). Taxonomy (NCBI): domain Bacteria; kingdom Pseudomonadati; phylum Bacteroidota; class Flavobacteriia; order Flavobacteriales; family Flavobacteriaceae; genus Flavobacterium; species uncultured Flavobacterium sp. The sequence goes on from NZ_OX638201.1 coordinate 2,710,520, forward strand.
TGTCGTTTTTAGCAATTCTGATGTTGCTAATCTTCGAAATTATCTAAATGGCGGAGGATTTCTTCATATTGATGATAATTATGGAATGGATCAATATATTCGAAAAGAAATCAAAAAAATATTCCCTAATAATAATTTAGTCGAACTTCCGGCAAATCATCCAATTTTTCAAAAACCGTTTCCATTTCCGAATGGATTACCAAAAATTCACGAACATGATGGAACTCGTGCTCAGGCTTTTGGGATTTTTATAGACAATAAACTTGTTTTATTATATACTTACGAATGTGATTTAGGTGATGGCTGGGAAGATGCAGAAGTGCATAACGATCCATTGGCCGTTCGAGAAAAAGCATTAAAAATGGGTGCTAATATTATCAATTATATCTTTACCAATTAAACTTAAAAAAGTGCAGCTTACTCACGAAGAAAATCAATTTCAAAGAAAAACATTTCCGATAACACTGGTTTGTGATCACATATATTTTCAACAGAATATTGGTTCTCTCTTTAGAATTGCTGAAGCTTTTGGTGTCGAAAATATCATCTTTTTAGGAAAAGATATTCCGCTGACGCCCCGTAAAATCAACAAAACTTCAAGAAGCACGCATCTTCACGTGCCTCATTCTGTAATCGAAGAAACTAGTGTTCTTAAAGATTACTTACTTCAAAATAACTTTGAAATTATTGCTTTGGAAATCGCAAGCAATAGTAAACCTCTTAAAGAAGTTGTTATTCCTGACAATAAAAAAATTGCACTTTTACTGGGAAGTGAAATCGATGGAATCTCAGACGAACTTTTAAAAATTTCAAACCAAATTGTCCACATAAATATGTTTGGCCAAAATTCAAGCATGAATGTGGTGCAGGCCGCAAGTATAGCTTTATACGAGATTACTTCTTTGTGAGATTTTGTTAAAATATTACAAAACAATTACTAAAATCTGAACCGATTTTGGATAGCCTTTAACAGAAATATTTAAAACCCTCGATTAAAGACAAATAACATCGTCAAAATACATCCAAAAAACAATAAGTAAGAAAAAACATCTTAAAAATAACTTTAACATTTTTGTAAGAACTAGATTATACAAGGGATTGTAAAATTCTCACAAATATTTTATTGTAAAAGTTTTGCTACAACATGTTTTTGTTATAAAATTGCCACATAATTAACCAAATGTAATTTTTTATAACAAAAATCCAAATTATTATGAAAAAAGTTCTGATTACCGCATTCACAGCGTTAGTGCTGTTTTCTTGTCAAAATGACCAATCTGAAGCTGCTGGCTCAGAAACAAGTGCAACAGCTCGTCGTGGATGCGCCACACAAGAAGTTTTAGAAGCGCAATTAAAAGCTGATCCGATGTTAGCGATCAGAATGAATGAAATTGAAGCATACACAAACAAAGCAATGCTTTCCGGAAAACTTGTAAATGGCAAAGTTCAAATTCCGGTTGTAGTAAATGTTTTGTACAAAACAGCTGCTCAGAATATATCTGATGCTCAAATTCAATCTCAAATTGATGTTCTTAACAAAGATTTCAATGCATTAAACTCAGATTACAATAGCGTACCTGCTCTTTTTGCTGGTGTAAAAGCTAATGTTGGTATTTCTTTTGTTCTTGACCAAATCATCAGAAAATCAACTACAAAAACTTCATGGGGTACAAACGACGCTGTGAAAAAAGTTGCACAAGGTGGTTTAGCGCCAACTTCGCCAACTACAAAACTTAACTTATGGGCTTGCGCAATTGGCGGCGGAATCCTGGGTTATGCACAATTTCCTGGAGGAGCTTCTGCTACAGACGGAGTTGTAATTGATTCTAGATATTTTGGATTATCAGGTGCTGCAAATGCTCCTTTTAACTTAGGTAGAACTGCAACTCACGAAGTTGGTCACTGGATGAACTTACGTCACATCTGGGGAGATGCAACTTGCGGAAGCGATTTAGTATCTGATACTCCAACTCACAACGAGGAAAACTATGGTGTACCTGCTTACCCTCACTACAGTACTTGTTCTGGTACTCCTGTAGAAATGACAATGAATTACATGGATTATGTTGACGATAACGCAATGTACATGTTCTCTAACGGGCAAAAAAGCAGAATGGCTGCAATATTCCTTTCTGGAGGTCCAAGAGCTGCTTTTGGAATCTAAGAAAAGAAATCAAGATAGCAAACTTAAAAGCGAGATGTATTCATCTCGCTTTTTTTTGTTTCCATCAAAATTTTAAAAGCTTTTTCCTATATTTATCCTCTAAAACCTAAACATGATAACATCTAAAACTATTTCAAACGGAATCCTAAGAGCTTTGGCAACAATCTTAATTATCGCCGCCATTTTATTCTTTTTGTACGAAATACAAACCGTAATTGTTTATTTATGTGTTTCCTTGTTATTATGTTTGCTTGCCAATCCGTTGGTACAGTTTTTAAGAAAAAGATTGAAATTCAGTAATTCACTTGCCGCAACAACTGCGCTGATTATTTTTATACTTGCAATTGTTGGTTTTATTCTATTGTTTGTTCCGTTGATTATTTCGCAAGCCAATAATTTATCTTTATTAGATACCAATCAGTTACAACATCAATTTATTGAAAGTGAGAAAAGTATCGAAACTTATTTCAATATTCAGCATGTTGATTTTGACAAGGTTTTAAAGAATCCTAAAGTAACTTCATTATTAGATTTTAGTTATTTCACAGCATTTCTAAACTCTATTTTTGGGTTTATGGCCGATATGGGAATGGGATTGGTTTCTGTATTTTTTATTACTTTCTTCTTTATAAAAGATCAGGACGCTTTTAAAGTTAGCGCAAGAAAAATTCTTCCTGATACAAATGAAGATAAAATTCTAAACTCAGTTACAAAAATAAATCACTTTTTAACCCGCTATTTTATTGGTTTATTGCTTCAATTAACGGTTGTGTTTATTCTGTATTTTATTGTTTTAATAATTTTTGGAAATAAAAATGCTTTTGTAATTGCGTTTTTATGTGCCATTTTAAACATTATTCCTTACATCGGACCAATTATCGGAACTATATTAGCCGGAATTTTAACGATGATTAGTTTAATTGGAAGTGATTTCAGATCTGAAATTCTGCCTACAACTATATATGTAATCATTGGCTTTTTGCTGGTTCAGGCGATTGATAATAATATTAGTCAACCTATAATTTCGTCAAAAAGTGTAAATTCGCACCCGCTGGAAATATTCTTAGTTACTTTAATCAGCGGAATTACTTTTGGAATCGTCGGAATGATTATTGCAATTCCTGTTTTTACAATGCTGAAAGTAATTTTGAAAGAGTTTTTTCCTAACAACAAAATTGTCTCCATATTAACCGAAAGAATTTAAACATTGAATACTTCTATTTTAAGCCAAAATATTCAGGATTTTATAACTCAAAATAGTGGTGCCCCAATTACAAAATTAGCGCTTCAGAAAAATCCATTTCCTGAAGTAGACTGGATTTTGATTTTAAATCAGATTGAAGCTAAATCTAAAGCAAAAGACAAATTACCAACCTGGTTTTTGACAGAAAACATCATTTATCCAAGTAAAATTTCTGTAGAACAAACCTCATCCGAAAAAACGGCAGCTTACAAAGCTTCTTTGATTTCGGGAGAATGTTTAATTGATCTTACGGGAGGTTTTGGCGTTGATGATTATTACTTTTCAAAAAGATTTAAAAACATTGCGCATTGCGAAATAAACGAAGATTTATCTGCAATTGTAAAACATAATTTTGAACAGCTTAAAGTTGAAAATTGTGTTTGTTATGCCGATGATTCTGCTAATGTTCTGAAAGAATCAAATCAAAAATGGGATTGGATTTATATCGATCCTTCCCGCAGAAATGATGCAAAAGGCAAAGTCTTTATGCTTAAGGATTGTTTGCCGAATGTTCCGGAATCTTTAGATTTTTACTTCGAAAAAACAGACTCTATTTTAATAAAAACAGCTCCTTTACTTGATATTTCTGCTGGTTTATCTGAACTCAAATTCGTAAAAAACATTCATATTATTGCGCTTGAAAATGAAGTAAAAGAATTGCTTTTTGAAATTCACAATAATTATTCGGGCGAAATCACGATTAAAACTGCCAATATTCTAAAACAGAAAACTGAAACTTTTGAGTTTGTTTTAGGTGACGATTCGGTTTTTGCTTTTTATCATTTGCCTCAAAAATACGTTTACGAACCCAATTCTGCTATTATGAAATCTGGTGGTTTTGATGAAGTAAGTGTTATTTTCGATATTAATAAATTGCACAAACATTCTCATTTATATACTTCAGATGAATTAATTGACTTTCCGGGAAGAACTTTCGAAATAGAAAAAGTGATTCCGTACAGTAAAAATGAAATGAAATCTGAACTTGCAAATCAACAGGCAAACCTTACTACGCGAAACTTTCCGGACACGGTAGAAAACATTCGGAAAAAATGGAAAATAAAAAATGGTGGAAATTTGTATTGTTTTTTTACAACAGATAAAAATGATAACAAAATAGTTTTAATTTGCAGAAAAATAACTTAACAATGAAACAACTAATTACACTAACTTTTTTTCTATTAACCCTTACTGCATTTGCCCAAAAACCATGTGAATACAGTGCTAATGTAACCGACTCGATTGGTACTTATAAAATAACTAACGAATACTTAATCAGTGAGAAAAACTTTGGAGGAACATCCAATTATGTTTTCTTCGCATTGGCTCAAACGGATGGTTTACCAACCTTAAACCTGCAATTGATTCAAAAAAGTAAAGACTTTATAAAAGCAAATTGTTTTGACAAAAACTCAAAAGTATTTTTACAATTAGAAAACGGTAAAATCGTTACTTTAATTCACGTTAATCAGGAAAATTGTGGAACTCTTATTCACGATGACAAAGGTTTTGACAATCGTGTAAACACCGGATATTTTATGTTCCTGAAAGATAACTATGATGAACTAAAAAAATCGCCGGTTTCTATTATGAGAATAAAATACTTAACAGATGTTGAAGATTATATTGTCAGACCTGATTTAACATCTGAATTGAATGGTAAAGTTTATCATCCAAATACTTATTTTATTGACAACATTAGATGTGTTGAATAATTAATTACAATCCCATTTTTGATTGGAAACTTTATCATTTAAACCTGTTTTTAGATTATAATGCCACCATTCTGAATCAAACGAATTAAAGCCATTTTGAATCATTACCATTTTCAGATACTTTCTGTTTGCTCGTACTGATGTTGGAAATTTTTTATAATTATGGCTTGCTTCAATTCCAAAGAAATCAAAAGTTGTTCCCATTTCGAGATCTTCTCCCTGGGCATTTACTAAAGTAATATCTACGGCTCCTCCTCTATTATGGATGGAGCCTTTTTTTGGATCTGCCACATACTCCGGATTCGAAACGATTTCCCACATTTTTTTCTGAATAGATAAAGGTCGGTAACAATCGAAAAGTTTTATTTTGCAGCCTTGCTTCATAAATTCTTTATTGGCTGCAATTAAAGCTTTTACGGTTTTATAACGCAACATACATTCGGCACAATCATAAACTTTGGCTTTCAGGAAATTATCTTCTGTCGCATACTTCATATCATAAATAAAGTCCTGACTGTAATCTTTTAAATTCACAAAAGTAGTATCCTCAACCTGATGTTCTGCAGGAGTTGTATATACTTCATGTTGCGCATTTGAGAAAGTCACCCAAAAAAGAAATCCTGCACAAAAAATAGCTTTCATTAATTGTTTCATGAGTCATATAATTTGAGAAATGAAATTACGTAAAAAAAATCAATCTCCTGTTTAATATTTTTAAGTACTAAATTTATCGTTAATCAAAAACAAAACCCACTCATTTTGAGTGGGTTTTGTTTTCTATATTTTTTAAAATGCTTATTTACATTTATACTTTTCGAAAATTGCTTTCAATTGATTCAAAACATCTCCGTTTTTGAAATTTTCTTTTGCGATTGCATCAATTAATTTAGGACAATCTGCAAAAGCTTCTTTAGACATTTTTCTGATTAATGAATCTGTTCCTATCGCAAAACCCATTGAAGCTGTAGTTGCATTACCAAAAACCAATTCTTCACTGTTTTTTTTACCAAAATAATATGCCGTATTTGCAAAAGTAACTATGGTACTTGTTCCGCCTGCATTTGGTCTTCTGCTTCCTTCGGCACTAATACCGCCAATTTTTACATCTTTGTCGTAAATAATATAAAACCATAACTTTTTTCTGGATCTGGAAAATTTTCCGGTCAAAAGATTGGCTGTTGTTGCATATAATCTTTCGGCTATATACTTACTCTCATCAGATGATAGATATTCGATTTTTTTGATATCTGTACTTGCAATTTTTTCTTTTTTTGCTTCTTCATCAGTTTTGAAATTCACTTTAGAATCGTCACTTTCTACCATTTCAGCAAGACCTTTTTTTATTGATCCGTCTTCCATATACAAAACTGCTTTATTGTATTTGGCGTGTCCTACAGTTGCAAATAAAAAGGCTATTGCAACTAAAATTATTTTTTTCATCGTTTATTATATTAACAGTAAATATAGTATAAATCTCTACATATTCTCTTAGAGTAGTTTTTCTGCTTCGGTAATTTTGTTGGGCGCTTTAGTGTATTAGAAACTGTATCTTTTATTGAATCGTAAATTACAGGCTCGGTAGCAGAATTTAAAACATATCCCTTTCATGTTTTTCTATCGGAATCAAATCATAAAAAGTATAATTTTCTAAATCAACAAATAAATCATCAATATGAAGATATTTCTTTGTTTTATGGGTAGACCAATTTTTATCAGCTGGTATAAAATCAACTTCAAACTCATATGCTGCAAAAAAACAAATTGTAACGAAGAAATCTAATCCAGACATATCTATTCTAACAACATAATCATCTATTTTTTGGCTATTTACAATCCTTAATGAAAATTTCTTCCATAAAGTCTGAATCGTTTTTTTTGATTTACATTCAAAATAAAAAAATTGCTCTAATTGTTTACATTTTATAAGATTTTGTAAATATTCAATATACTCTAAGGCATCTTCTACAATATCAAACTGCTTTAAGGTAGTATCATAATTTAAATATTGTTTCACACCATAAACAGACTGATTTAATACTTCCTCTTCTGTATAATAAACATATATCTTCTGATCAAATCCTAAATAAATGCCATTACTAAAATTGAACCTGCTTATATTTTTTGAAAGATCAACTTCATAATCTAAATATTTAAGTTCATCTTTCGACTTTAAAATATTAAATACTTTTACATTAAAACTTTCCAAATTACTATTTATCATTATTCAACAAGTTTATTTACAACCACTTTTCCTTCTCTAATTATTTGAAAACCACCATTTTCTAATATCCTAGTATAATTTCCTTTTCCGGCCTGCATTATAATCCTTTCTCCAACTTTTTCAATCACATTTGTTTCACCAACTAAGATATTTTAAAACTTTATTTATATTAGAATAAGACAATCCGAAACACATAAAAAAAACCTCGCTTCTCAGTAAGGTTTTTATTTTTATTTGTTCTTTGTCCATTCTTTGCATTCATAAGCAAGATGCTAGCGCCAGAATGAGAGTACAGAAAATATCCAAGCAATCAACTCTTCTATTCCTGTTCACTTCGAGAGATTTTTTTTAAAATAATTTTTAATCCAATAATTATAAGAATATTTATTAAAATCGAAAAAATAAAAGATCTATCTGTTTCAATTGGAATCTTATGACCGCTTCCGTGGTACATAAACCACAAAATAACGACTAATCCAAGCAATATATAAAATACTACTAATAAAATGTAAATTGATATTCTCATTACTATCTATTATTTATCATTGATATATCAAAAAAAAAAATCACATTTTATATTTGTAATCATTAAAATTTACTCCTTTACTTTTAAGTTTCTCAATAAGTTTTTGCGTCTTTTTATAGCCCTCAGTTCCTTTTTCATAAGAAAAAAAATTATTTATATAATCTTGTACATAAAGCTCTGTCAATTCATTTGAAGGTTGTCTATTAACAATACTTAATGGCTCTTTTAAATCAACATTTAAACTATCAATATAGTAATTTGTTATCTCGAATTTATTCTTAAATCCTTTTAAAGCACTTGAAAAAGGAGAGCTTTGATTTTGTTCCAATTTTTTATAAGGATTCGCTCCTCCTTTTATTAAGATTTTAACCATTGTCAGATCTAATGCACTAGCTTCATGAAGTGCAGAAGTTGCCATGTGATAGTTCCCTTCTTTGTCTGTAAAATCATTTTCTACAATGTAATTTGGATTAGCCCCTTTCTCTAACAATAATCTAATATATCTTAAATCAATAGTATAAGGTTCTGGTTTATTGTAAAAAGTAGAAGCATCTATTAAAACACTTCGTTTAGTAATAGGATTAATAAAATTTGGATTAGCTCCTAATGCCAATAATTTATTAAAAGATTCAAAATTTTCAATTGTCAATGCTAAACTTAAAACATTAGAACCTGAAATAGGATCAATTACTTCCAGTAGTTTTGCATCGCTTTTAACTAAATTTTCAACTTCATCTAAATCTTCTTTTTCAACAGCTTTAGCTAAATCATAAGCTTTTGTATCTTTAAAAAATACAACATTCCTATCCTCTTGTTTACAACTTACTAATAACATAGAAATTGCAAAAATTACAAGTTTAAAATAAATCTTCATAATTCTTTTGTATTTTTTAATTCATTTAAATTTATATGATAACACGAATTAAAGAGTCATTTTAAAACTTTATTTGTATTAAAATAAGACAATTCTAAACCAACAAAAAAACCTCGCTTCTCAGTGAGGTTTTTGTTTTTATTACGTTTTTATCTGTGCATTTTACAAGTGAAAAGTCAGAGATATTTGCAAAGCATCTACACTTTGCGGAGCCAGGAATTAAAGCTTATAGAACCATTTAGATTTTTTTCTGTCAAACATGTCATAAGGCAATATTACACCATTTTCTTTCATCATTTTAACTTGTTCTTTTGATTGCTGCACTTTTATAAAATGTTTCTCATCAATGTCAAAGTTATTATTTTTTAAAGAATATAAAGGAATCGTGTCTTTTTTAAAATCCCAATTCATATAATCCAAAAAACCATCATTATTGAAATCTCCAAAGCAATCTTTGCCAGAAATATATCCATCTATAAAACAAAAATATTTGATAACATCTCGATCTTTAACTTGCAGTAATATCCAATAATTTCTTTCTAAATTTCTAAAAAATCGTCTATCTCTTGCTGATAATAAAATAAAATCATTTCCATTAAAACTGAAGCTATCAATACTTTTTGTGAAAACAATATAATTTTCATCTGAATACTTTTTTTTACTTATATTCTTTTCTAAAAGCGAATTGATATTTATTTTTGTATCATAAAACTGCAAATATTCCTTATTGTTTATTTGATTTTCATTTGGAATAAAATCATAACAACCATGATAGATCTCGTATTTACCACTTAGTTTTACTGGGTAAATCTTAGATTCTGTAACGCTATCAGCTTCCTCAATTAATGAAATTCGATCATCATAAATTTGACCTTCAACATTAGCTAACATAATATCTTTAAATATTATTTTTCCACATTTTAATTTGTCAAATGCAAATTGCTCATGATTTTTATTTTCTGTAAAATTGCTAAAAAGCAATATTGAAAAAAAGCTTAATAAAAGCGTATTTTTCATTTTCAATTTTCTCATTATTCAATAATTTTTGCTTGTCCCGAGTATTTTGTATTTAACTTGAAAAATCTATGCCAATATTTAGATCCTGCTGGTAAATTTAACTGCATTTCGCCAGAACCTTTTCCTCCACGCCATTGATTAGAACCACCAGTTGGGTCTTTTTCTGGATGCAACTGCGTTTTAAACACTGCTGCCACTTCTCCCATCATTTCACTAGTCATTTTTGAAAAATCTTTTCTAGCTTCCCAAAACGGTTTACCACTCTGATTTTCATAGCCACCTGATAAATACTTACTTTTATCCAATCTCCTTACTTTCCCTGTATCTGGGTCAGTATCCTGCATACCATAAAAATACATTTTTTTCTCATTTCCTGCCACCTTCTGAAAATTATTCATAGAATAAGCATAGTATTCCGGAGCATATCCTTTTCCTTCCGCATAAGCCCAGTTTGCCCTGTCTAATACTTGGGTATGAGTCAAACCGTATTTTTCTGTAAAGTCAGTAGTATTTGAAGATGATTTTACTGAATCCCAGTTTACTTTTTTATTTTTTGTATTATCATCAATAGTTTTTTTATTTGTTATATAAACTTTATCATCTACTTTTCCATCATTACCTAAATGTTTTCCTTCTTCTGTATAATAATCCCCAGGATCTCTACCATCAGGATCTGTAAACTTAACGGGATTATTATAACAATAGTTATACGCAGACCAACCTTGAAACTTTTCAGCAAGAGGGTCAACACTCAACCATAAACTGGTCTTCATGTCTAAATATCTCGCACCGTAATAGGAAGTATTCGTCTCCCTATCCAATTCCTTCCCGTTAAACAAATAAGGACTAGAAAATGAACTCGAATGTTCCTCAAACAAAACCTCTCCATATGCAATATACTCCACGTGTTGTGAGATAGAGCCGTTTCGAGTGGTAATATACGAAGTACTTCCTAAATGATCGGGATGAAAGTAAAAAATATCATTTTCCGGCATGCCAATTCCTGTGAAGCCTTCTCCTGCTTTTACCGTTGTAGGTTCTATTGGTGGTCCAAATTGTACTGGCGGTCCGGGAACATCTCCCGGAGCATTAAAAATTGGCTTACGTGGCCAGCCTTCCGGTGGTTCCTGATTTTCTTCTACTGGTTTTAGTACTCCGCTTGGATAAGGATTACCTGTAAACTCAGGCGTACCATAAATACCTTGTTGTGTTGGCGGACCCGGAGGCAATCCTAAACTTTTTACATATGCATCTAAAGCTTTTTGTTGCTCAGCGGTAAGTTTAGTATAATTTACTCCTCCGGCTGTAATGCCTAATGGCTGAGCAAAAGTTCCGTTACCTAACTTACTTACAATACGTCCTGCACCTTCAAAATAATGCTTGGTAAACTTTCCTTTGCTTATTACAAAATACGGAGAAACATAGCCTGTATAATCATCTGTATGGACTATAGTCGCCGCAGTTTCACCATTAATGGCTACATTTTGAAAATCCCCAGAACTTTTAATCACTCTTTCTCCACTTGCATCATACGTATATTGGTGAATTCTACCGTCGTCATTGATTCCGCTTAAACGGTTTTCTTCATCCCATGTCATTTTTCTGAAACTTTGATATTCCGTATAACTTGTTGGGTTTCCGTTCCCATCGTACGCATATTGTCGCGGTTCCTGTTTTCCGGTTTCGGCAATTTTGTTTGGCGCGTTAGGATGCAATTCATTGTCATAATTATAATCCAAAACATACCCTTTTTGCACATTATTTACTGTATGTACCAAATTTTTATTGGTAATATTATGCATCTTATTATAGCTCATATTCAGCTCATAACTTGCTTTGGTAAACTCGCCCTGATACGTCGCTTTTGCAGATTTTAACCTGTAAAAATCGTCGTATTGATATTCATGACTAGAGTTTCCGCCTAAGGTATTGTTTACGATTGGAGCCGTATTTTTAATTCCTAAAACATTTCCAACCAAATCATAACTATAACTGTTATTCATGACTTGTCTTGCACCGCTTTTTACCTGCAATTGCTGTAATCTGCGCAATACAGCATCATAAGTATAATTGGTTTCAGTTCCGTTACCATACTTTAAATACTTGCGTTGCTCAAATTCGTCATAACTCAATTGTTTGATATAATCATATGTATGGCTTTCTTTCTTCCCTTGCATACTTTGCAGATTTCCTGCACGGTTATAGGTATAATCCACCACTTCGCCATCAGGATAAGTCATTTTCTGGATTCTGTTCCAGGTATCGTATTCGAATTGAGAAATATAAGTCTGTACATCTGTTGGTGTGATACGAAGCGTACGAATTTCTTTTTCGACTTCACCCAGTTTTCCATAGAAAAATTCCTGTCCTCCACTCGCATCCTGTACAAACCAAAGCCTTCCTCTACGTGATGCAGTTCCATCGGCTTTGCCATAATTGTATTGTACATTATTTTGCGGGTTTTTAGGGTATTTTATAGACTCTAGTCTATTAAAATTATATTCATATTGTATTGCTCCGCCATTTGGTACTGTATTTTTGATGTCTTGCGTAATACGCGAAGTCAAATTACCTGCCAAATCATATTGTAACGTTGTTGTTCCTGCATCAGGATGTGTAAACTCAATACGTCGGCCTAACCAGTCATAACTGCTTTTGGTAATATGATCCATAGCATCCGTCACTTTTATGGTTTCGCCCAAAGCATTCGTTTCAAACTTTGTAAGCAAATCATTTTGCTTACTAGCCATATTCAGACCTGTTGCATCTGTGTAAGTTTCACTTGTTTTATTTAAAGCATCGGTTTGAGTAGTTCGCAATGCCGGAACTCCATCATAATCTTCTAATGCAAATGTCGTTGTATTGCTGCTTCCATCCGGAAGAGTCACTTTTACAGCACGCCCAACCTCATCATATTCCGTTTTGGTTGGTGCTACTGTTGATAAAGCTGTGCTAAAATTGTTATCTACAGTTGTTGTCGTAGTTGGATAATAACTGGCGGTTTGTCTTCCTAATCCATCATAAATAGTTTTTCCGGAAACAATTTGGGCTTCCTGATCAGGACTTCCGGCTTGGGTAAATAAACTTGCTGTTTTTTTAACCTGCAAAGCTCTTCCTAAGCCATCTGTGTAGGTAAAAGTCTCAATATCTTTGTCTAATTCCGGATCATAATTTTTGGTTTTGGCATATGGAACTTTTGCTTCCGGAAAATATTCATACGCAATTGTATATGGTTTTCCTGAAGCAATTTCATAAGGTGCTTTTATAGTTGCCAGACGTCCCTTAGCATCCAGTGTGATGATATTACTTTGATCATTGCGATCTGTAGTTTTTAATACAACTCCAAAACTATAATCGTATTCCATTTTACTCTGATACCCAAATGCATCTTTTATTACCGTCATATACTGATGATTGTCTGCATCATAAGTATATTCTAATGTCATTCGCTGTGCTTTGTAATTGGCTGTCCCTGTTATTTTTTGCAGGTTTCCGTACGTATCATATTCAATATCCGTAAGTGCAATTTTATCGGCAGCACTATAATTTTTTATTTGAGTAACTTCTGCTGTTGTTGTATTTATAGAAGTAGCTCTTTTACGACGTAAACCATCAGTTGTGAACACTTCCAATTGTTTCGGAATTCCGCCATAATAAGGCGTTGTGCTTTCGTAATAGCTAATTTTTGCTGTTACTTTATCATCGGCCGTTCCGTTTCCTAAATCTTCATATTGTATGATGTTTCCATTCGCATCATACGTATTAAAAGTATTAGTTTCCAAATAATCGCTTCCGCCTTCATATACTTTTTGATTGACATGAATCAATCCCACAAAAATACGTTTAGCATCACATATTGGTAAATTCAAGTCAGATACCGGAACGCTTGCCTGCGTTGCAACATCAATAAGACTATATTCGTTTTCTGACTCCTGACGCATTTTACCGTTTTTATCTTTTGTATAACTGTGTTTCAAAAGATTTTTACGGAAATAATCCTGATTGTAAAATTCCTGAACAGTTGTCATAAAAACCGAATTATCGGCAGCGTCAATTTGTTCCTGAATTATTTTTCCAAAACCATAAAATTCTCTTTCACGACGATCATGATAGCCGTCTTCATATCTGAATTTTGCAATCGTATGATCGATTCCATCACCTACGTGTCCATCAAAAATATCTACAGATTGTAAAACCCATTTTGCAGAAGGATTTTCATAACTTGGTTTTAATAATTCATAATCGACCACATAACTATTTCCTGCGGCATTGGTAACGCTTTTTAATTTATTGGTTCTTCTAATGTTCGAAAGCTGCGCTGTAAGATGTCCATCATCTTTAGAAATAATATAATCAAGATTTCCGTCGCCATCAATATCCGTAAAAGTCCCCTCAGAACGATTGGTACTCCATCCTTTACTTCCTCCAATAGTTGGTGTAATTCGTAACAACCAGATACTAATATCGATCGATACATTGGCATTAAAACCATAACTAACTCCTTTGTTCTGGTTCATTTCTGCGAATCTCGGATAGTTAATTGGTGTATCAAAAGAGCCTCCTAAATTCAGGGAAACCAACATGCTATTTCCCTCATATCTTATTTTATCAGCTAATCCGTCACCGTTAATATCCATGAAAGATTCGTCACTATCAGACTGAGATCTCGAATAATTGGCACCTCCGGAAATTGAACCTTGCTTAATACTATATCCCAAACCAGCACTCCAATCTGTAGAATTACCACTATTTATACTGTCAAAATTCCATTTTTCGACCGGTAAAAAACCATATCCAGTATTCAAAAATACATCTCCTGATTCTGATATTTTATCCGGCAATCCGTCTCCATTAATATCGCTGTGTATCATTGTCGAACGGTCTTCACCTTTTCCTTTAGAAGCACTTACAGAAATGCTGTTTCCTCCTTTTTCGGCTTCGTCTGAAGCGGTGCCTTTTGCAGAATCTTTTTTGACACTTGCTTTTCCAATTGTGACACTCAGGGAATTTGAAGGTGATCCGTGGCTATAACTTCCTCCAAAATTAGGTCCCTCAGAACTTGTTTTAGAATGACTGAAATTATCTCCAAGATTGACAACCTCATCTGATACAGATCCAACAGGAGCGGTTAATTGTACGTTTTCTCCACGAATATAATCCGGAAATCTATCGCCATTAAAATCACTCATCGTTTGTGTCACATACGAATCTCCATCAATCGATTTACTGTAACCAATGTTTGCCTGACCCGCAGAAACTCCCGCAGAAATACTTTTACTCTTGCTTTCGTTAATCATATCAAGCGCCGAAGTACTTCCTCCAGTTAAAGTTGGCATAGAAAAATCAGTATAATCGGCAATATCATCTTCTCCCAATCTCGAAGTTCCTATTGTTTGTCCTTTTATATAAATTCCTTCTTCCAGACCTTCCCATTTTGATCTTGCGTAAGATGGATTCAGAGAAACAAAATAACTATTGGCAACTTCATACCCTTTTCCGTTATAATTTTCGGGATCTGTATTGTTCAAATCAGGTTCTGTATTGTAAGCATCTGATTGTTTTAGCAACGTTTGATCGATAGTATCCGAAGCCAGATTTCCGTTAATAACAAATCCGCCCCAATTGTGCTGATACAATCCAAGCGTTCTTTCATCTGTATTTAAAAGGCTGTAAATCGCAAAATCATTGGTCATATTATTGGACACAACATCATCTGTAAGATCCACTATATCTTTTAAATCGGTTACCTGAACCTGAATATTTAGCGCATTTAATTTTGGATAATTTCTAAGAATAGCAACAGATTGCGGATTAGAAACCGTTACTTCCAACTGAATTGGAATCCCCGCAACAGCCAATGGATAATCAACAGCATTATCAAAAGCATTGATAACTTCGGTCAAAGTTCCCGTTGTTAATTTATATCGTTTACGTGCTAACAAAACATTATTTTGCTTCGCCGATAAAATAACATCACCGTTATAAGTATTTACCGTTCCGGCAGGAAAAGGCGGAGCCAGAACCAAATCTGCAGGTAAAATATTTAGTTTTACTTTTCCGTTTACAGTCGTAGTTATTCCCGGAATAGCATAATTTCCTTCTCTCTTATTGTATAATAAATGAGAAACTTCCATAGGAACTTCTTCTAATGTTCCTCCTGAAATTACAGGTACAGTTACCGTTGGCGCAAAAGAAATGGTTTGCCAATTGATATTTGTTTCCGTTTCTAATGCTACGGTTATTTGCGTTTCGGCTTCGAATGCCGACAAACTTACAGTTGACAAATCGAAATTTGCTACATCATTTGCCAGGAAAGTTTTCTCGAATAAAACCACTGAAGGATTGGAACCATCCAGATAGTTTTTGGAAATCTTTAATTTGATATAATCTGAAGTAACAGGTTTATTCAATATTCCTTTCAATAAAACATTTCCGGCAACAGGAACTACTTTTCCGGCAGGAGAACTGCTAAAAAAATCTGTACTTGCCTTGTAGGTCGCTAATGAATAAGCATTTACATCTTTTAAAGTTGAAGCAACTGTAAAATCGCTGTTTACTAAATTTCCGTTAATATCTCTGTCATATTGTTTTACCTGCGAATACGTAATAACCGGATCCCAAATCACGGTATCAAAATTTCCGTCTTTTACAGAACTGACTCTGAAATACAATCGTTCTCCTTTTTCTACAGAAATCGCTGTATTTTGTTTGGTTTTCACCGAATAATCAGTTGCGCCAATAGCTTCTTTCCAAACTAATTGGTTTCCTTTTTGAAAATACAAACGAACGCCATCTGCTTTATCGGTTCCTGCATTATTCACATATTCTGCACGTGCTTTAATTCGTTCCGGTGTAGATTCTGCTAAAAGTTGGTATTGATGCGAAACTGAAATAATTCCTTTTGCAGGAGCTTCCCACATACGAACAACATCGTGCAGCGGATTTTGTTTTTCTATTTCTTCTGCCGAAATAGTTGTAAATCCTGGAATCGTCACATTTCCACCTCCAAAAACGGGAGACGGAGTTCCTGTACTGCTATTTCTAAAAGTCGGAATTCCATTTTCCAATCGGTTATAATATACTTGTCCGTTACGAACAAAATCCGTTAGTCCATCACCATTAAAGTCCATAAAATAAACTTTGGTTTTATTGGTCGAACGCTGTTCTTCGTATCCTATGTTTCCGTATTTTAAATTCAAATCTACTCCCCAATTAAACGAAGTTGATTTAGAATATCCAACATCACTAATATTAAGGCTTTGCAGATCGCCAAAGGAATTTTGTCCAGATGCTGATAAGTTTTTTCGATAATAAACACCATCTTTGGTTTTAAACACTTTATCCGGCAATCCGTCTCCGTCAAGATCTTCTAATACCACGGCAACATCAGACGAACCCCAATTATTTCCTCCATGACCACCAACTGTAAAACCTTTCAGACTTCCGCTATTAAGCGCTAATCCAACTCCAATACGGTAACTTACTCCTGCGGTAGAACCTTCAGAACTGCTTACCAAAGAGTGCTTTCCTGAAAATAAAATATCACTAAACGAAGGAATTGAACTGTTTTTAAGATTATCATTTGGAACACTCCACGTTTGTTCCGGTCCAAACGGATTGTATTTTCCGGAAGCATCACGAATATCATCAAAATAATCTAAGGTATTGGTATAAAACAATTTGGACTCAGAATCATATTCTGAAACCGATTTAAGCAATGTTTTCTTAAATGCTCCCAAAGTATAATTCAGCTCATAACTGCGAATCATATCGTTTTTATAACGCACTTCTATTTTTCGCAACAATTGATCGTTCAGTTGTCTGAATCCTAATCTTGCCGAAATTTGTACGTCTGGTCGGTTTGCTTCTCCTAAATCTCCACTTTTTACAAAAGTGACACTGTAGTTTCCTTTATCAGATCCAAAACCGGTGTAATATACTTTTTTGAGATAGAGTTGACCGTATTTTTTATCGTACTCATAAGTAACTGTATTTCCTTTTAAATCGACTTGCAGACAAAGTCCCCAATGTCCAACGTTTCCATTGGCATCCTGCAAAACTCCATTTGACGAAAGTCCGGAATCCGTTCCTCCGTAATAACTCGTAACTCCGCTTTTATCTTTTACAACCCAATAATAATTTTTAGGAGAAGATCCTTTACGGATAATCTGCTGAAAAGCACCTTCGCGTCTTGGGTAAAATTGCTTGTCTGTAGTTCGTCCAATCCAGTCTACTCTATGCGAATTAGGAATTAATTGTTCTCCACCAATCAAATACGTTTCGGTTTCTTTTGAAGCATCATATCGTGGCGCTCCCCAACGGGTTTCGATACTTACTGTTGGTGCCGAAATATCCCAGCCCATTCCTGCCCAACTATGACCGCCGTCACTATCATATTGCAAATTCAGCGATGGCTGCATTCCTCCTCTTCCGCTTGGTATTGCAACAGAAAAACCTGTACTTGCTGTTCCTCTTCCGTTTGGAGAAGGCGGAGCAAATGACTGAATTCCTACTAACGGACTTGCCGCTTTTAGATCTTTAATACTCGTTGGTGTATAACTTGAAGTTTCCGGAGATTCCGGCATTTTGATAATTCCGGCGATAAAATCCGTAAAATGAGTCGTTTTAGCCTTGATAATTCCTTGTTTAATATCTAAGGAATCTTTGGTTACTTCCTGCCACAATCTCTTATTTTCATCAAAATAAAATACATTAATATCTTTTTCTGTATAACCTTCGGGAATTGCTTTTTTATCAAATGGAAGTGATAATGTTACTGCTTTTTCAAAAATAGTTCCGTGTGGCAATAATCTAAAACCGGCATTTGTTCCCGTAACGTTTACCATTGCAGCATTCAGTGGCGCAACGTCAATTTTTCGTAATCCGCTTACAGAAACTGATATATTATTTTTTAAAGCTCCAACCGGAAAAACAGCCAGAAAATCTTTGTATGCTAATTTATTTTCTGTCTGAAAATCGACAATTTTTGAAATACGTTCTTTTGCATTTTCAATTGGTCTGAAACGTTCGACTTTTAGAAATTGATTGGTTTCTAATCGCTCATTTACAATAATTCCTGTTGAAGTTTCTTTGGTAACCAAAATAGATTTACCAGAAGTTTCAGTATCAAATACCAATTCAAATTCAGGCTGATTTACATCAATTGCAATTCCGCCAATACTCATTTTTCTAATCTCAGAAGGAAAATTTGTTCCTTTGATGTATAGTTTATTTTCTGATTTTAGTAACGTATAATGAAAGGAAGGTTTTACCGATTTGTAGACAATTCGAACATTTTTAACTTTATATCCATTCAAAATTCCTTCGGGAGCGGTAAACAATAAAACGTTATCACCTTCTCGCAATGACTTTTCTGAAAGTAATTCGGATTGTTTAGTCCAGTTTTTATTTTGTGATAAAAATTGCCCTCCAATACTTGGCTGATTGTTTAAACTTCTTGAAATCGAAGCCGCCTGATCATAACCGTACAATTCATATTCCAGATAAGCATGTTCTTCATTTGATGGCAAAACATCCACTTTAAGATGAAAAACGTTATCATAAGCATCGTCAATATCTTCTTCGTCTTTTGTACCAATAATTCCCTCAGCAATATCTGCAGAAAATGATTTTATGTTTTTGTTTTCGCTGTTAAAGATTCCAATAGAATCTGTCTTTGAAATAACGGTTTCCTTTTCTAAAATAGTTTCAGTAAATAAAGAAGCTATTTTGTAAGGTCCAAAATTGGCTGCAAACAAAAAAGAACCTATTAAAAATACCAGTATTATTATTTTATTTTTCATAAAGTATGATAATCGATTATGGGGCAACCGATTTATTTTTAATTATTTCAATATTCTAATCCTTAAACCTTTGAGTGCAATTAATTCTAACACATAGAAACATAGCGTTTGACTCTGAAAAAAGGCGTTTCACTTATTTCAAATACACATAACTATCTATGTGATAGAAATGTATTTCTTTTTATATTCTTTTTTACACCAAAAAATCTATGTTTCTATGTGTTAAATAAAATTTTCAGTGCTTAATCCTTATTAATCTATTTTGAAAAACAGCTTTAGATTACTTCACAATAACTTTAAAAGTTTTAGTACCAAAATCAGAATTCACAGTAACTAAATACATTCCTGCAGCGCTTTTAATACTCTCATCGTACAAATAAGTTTCTATTTGCGGCAACTGTTTTTGTTTTACCAGCGAACCGGTTGGACTATAAATAGAAATTGTTGTGTTTGTCTTTTTAGGAAACTGCATTGCGATCGAAAATTGCCCGTCTATTGTAGGATTTGGATATAAAATCAACACACTCGAATCTGTAATTTCTTTTCCGTCTGTTGCTACTACAATCTTTGTAGATGTTTTACATTCCTGACCATTTAGTAATCTCAATTCATAATTACCTGGCTGATCAATTAGTATTTTTGGGTTATTATCGATAAAATCACCTTCATAAAACCATTGATATTGATAATTGCCATTTGGTAAACCTTCGCTTGCATCAAAGGTTAAAGCATTGCCATCTGTCAACAAATAATTTGGTTTAAGATTAGGGAATGTTCCTTGTTTATCAGCAACAAAAACGGTTTCTGAATATAAATTTCCTTTTCCGTCTCGTACGATATAATCATAAGTTCCTGACGAAAGCTGTAATCCTGAAGTACTTTTTGCCGCTTGATTCCATTGTTTGACTACGGCTTCACTTCCTTCTTTTTTAACGGTAACGGTAAATGGCGCCTGACCTCCTTCTATGGTATAATTTAATTCTCCAGATCCGGCAACTCCGCAATTAGCTTCAGTAATCCAGACTCTGCTGAACATTTCCGGCGCAACTTTTAGTGTAAATTTTGCTTTACCGTTTTTTTGTTTGTCCCAATTAAAATCGTTCAGTGTTAGTTTTTCTTTACTAGAAGTACTCGCCAAACGAACGTATTCAGAATCTTTTTCGTCATAAGTTCCTTTGCCGGAATAATCAACCAACAACCAGTAATAGGTATCTTTTGGTAATGTCCCTTTTATAAAATTCGGATTAAAACTCCAATCCAAACTTAAATCAGCGGGATTAGAAAAATCCAATTGCCATTCTCTTGAAATCCCAATTGGTTCTCCTTGTTCTTGTTTTTTAACCAAAAGGTTTTTACCATTATCACTCCAAAAAGCAAAATAATTATCCGGAATTTTATCTGATTTACTTTTAAGCTCAATTGTCAAAAGTCCTTCATCAATCATATTATTACTTTTGGTTTGTAATAATCCGCTGGCATCATCACGCCCAATTCCTGTAATGGAAGATTCAAATCCTTTGTGTTTTTCGATATCCCAAATCGTTTCACCTTTACTATTCAGGTAATTTTTGATATCAAACTGTGAAAGCGAAATACCATATTTAATGGCTAAATAACTGGCTACTTTTTGAGTTTCAAGCCCGGACAAAACTCTGTTATAAACCAGAATTTCACTTATATTTCCTTTAAATTCTTCTGGCGGAAGTTTTTCAAATTTTGACTTTTGTCCAATAGTTAAAGACGATAACTTTGCAACACTATCTGTTACGTTTTGCTGAAAAAAATGTATGTTCGCTTTATGCGGTTTAATTTTTTCCTGATAGGTTTGATAAGAGAATTTCTTTAAATCGACTAATCGTTTATTGGTCGCAACCGAAAGTGTTTTTTTAGGATCGTTTATGGTCCATAAAAATTGTTCTTTCAAACTATCTTTTACTTTGTAAACCATAAACAAAGTCTGTTTTCTTTTACTATCTGTTCCCAAAGGCAAGATCAAAGAATCCTGCGTTGTATCAAAAACAATACTTGGATTAAAATTAAAAACAGCTCCGGTGTGTTTTCTTCCTGATATTTTAGCTTCTTTTTTTGTCAAACTTTCCCAATAATAAGCGTCTCCGCTATTTCGGGATTTTATCCAATATTGTGGTTCTTCTACTAATCCGGGTAAAACTTTCTTTTGAGAAAAAACAGCATTACCTCCCAATAAAATTCCAAAAAAAGCGATTAAAAAAATCTTTTTATACATAATTCCTATGTTTTTAAAGCATGGCAAACGATTAGAAATTGGCTAAATCATCAAAGTCAAATGAGTAACCAATAATCAATGAAATACTATTGATTTTATTATTGTTTTCGCTATAGCGATGACCATTTTCTTCGGTGGCCAAAGCATCTGTAAGTCCCAAAGTATATCGCGCTCCAATAGAAAGATTCGAACTAAACTCATATCCGGCAGATAACATTCCGTAGAAATAATTTTTACCGGTCAAAGATTCTTTTAGCACTTTCTGAACATTGGCATCCGGCTCAAAATAAGCCCCTGAACCGCCAAAAACTTCCTGAGCATTTGAGGTATATTTTATATTATCACTCGCAATATTGAATCCCAAATAAGGACCTGCGCCAATATAAAATCCTTCGACAGGATAATATTTAAATTGTGCTCCAACATTGATATAACTGTAACCAAAAGTCATTTTATATTTGAGTCCTTTCGTATCTTCATAATTCAAATCTGTACTTTGTCCGGAATATGAAAGTTCGGTTTGAATACTAACTTTTGCATAAGGATATTTCCAATTGATCATAAGACCTGCTGTGCCGCCAAACTTTCCATCTTCGGTAAAAGTATAACCCTCGTAAATTCCTTTTGGAACAATTACATCCGGAAGATTAGACATTTTAGAATAGATTCCGCCTGCAAAAAGACCGTAAGTAATCTCTCTGTCACCTTGTGCAAATAGCGATTTTGTACTTACTAATAATAGAAGTATAATAAATTTTTTCATGTTTTTTATTGAAATTACCATTGATGAAAACTGTAGCCTAACGAGAAGCAAATCACACTGCTTTTGTTCTGATTTTCGATAAACTGAAAGGAAGAGGAATTACTTTTAACAACATCTTTTACGCCCAAATAGTAGCGTAAATCAAAATGAATACTTTGATGTAATTCATATCCTAATGCAAAACACAACGAAAAATCATCTGTCCCGTCCAAACCATCTTTATAGAATTGTCTGGTAGCAACATCATACATTCCGTCTGCTTCATTAGATTTATAAGTAACATTATTTGCTGATAAACTGATTCCGTAGAATGCACCAAATCCTAAATTCAAACCTTCATAAGGATATACTTTATACAAAGCCCCGATTTGCAAATACGAATAATGCAATCCTAACTCAAATTCTTTCCCTGTAGCATCATGATAATTAACAGTTTCGCCAGCTTGTCTGTATAAAATCTCGGGCTGAATCGCAACTCGTGTATCATGAAGTTTGCAATTCATAAAAAATCCGCCTTCTAATCCGTACGCACCTTTGCTTTCCATGACACTATTATCAAAAGTATTATCGCGCCCTTTTATACTTTCCGGCAAATTACTGATTTTAGAAAACAGCCCGCCAAACTTTAAACCATAGGTAATATTAGTCTCATTTTGCCCATAAAGAGCACCACTAAAAAAGCAACTAAATATTAATAAGTGTAATATTACTTTCATTCACAAAAATTTTTGCGAATATATGTATTAATATTTGATAAATATTGCTTTGAAAATCGACCAAATACACAATAAGCCGACGAATTACATATAATTCAACGTTTAAAAAGAAAAATAGCATAATTGATAAAATACTGATTCAGATACCATCAAGCTGATTTATTTTTTAGAATTGTTTAATGTTTATTAAAAATTAACCTGTTGAGTACCATTAATTTTAACACATAGTTCCGAAGCTTCGAGAAATATCATCAAGTAAAGGGAAAATCTATAAAATTACTTAACAGTTTAATCAAGAAGGTAATTAGAAAAATCCGTTTTTATCAGCGTTTTCGCTTTAGCGAATCAGTAAAATCAGTGTCTAATTTTGACGCGGATAAAACAGATTTACTTCGTAAAAACGCGGATAAAAACGGATTTGATTTGCAATAATTTTATTTTCAAAAACTTTACTTTCTATTTTATATCTCGCCTGTCATCATAATGTTTTCATGTACGCCTTTATTTTTTAGCATTCTGAAATGCGAACGTACAGCATGATAAAATGGATAAGAAGTATACGGAAGATCATATTCCTGCGCATAACGCCTGATAATTGGCGTGATATAAGGATAATAAGTATGTCCAACTCCGGGAAAAAGATGATGTGCAACATGATGCGTAAAACCACCATATAAAAAATTAGCCAATTTACTTTCTGTACTAAAATCTTTAGTAACAATCATTTGATGCATTGCCCATGTTGCCGAAAGATTTCCGTTATCGTCCGTTACCGGAAAATGCGCATCTTCATCAACATGAGTCGATACGAGCGCGACAACTCCAAGTGTGCTTCCGGATAAATGCATCGCAAACCAACCTCCTAAAACTATATACCACGGTTGATGAAGCAAAATCATTGGAATAAAAAGCAAATAAAAAAGATTAATCACTTTTGCTGCAATCATTTTATAGATTTCACTTCTGGGAATCTTGTCTACAACTTTTTTTACGTAGTTGTCTTTCTTCCCAAAAAAGTCTTTAAAATCACGGATATAAATCCAATTTAAACTGTAAAACGGATAAATCATCCACATATAAATATGCTGGTATTTATGATAATCAAACAACGGACTATTGGGGAAAATTCTAATAATATCGCTTTGTTTGATGTCTATATCCCAATCCGGAACGTTTGGATAAGCATGATGAAGATTAATATGCCGACGTGTCCAAAGCCAGTGGTTGCCACCAAAGAGTTCGAGAACATACATAAACCATTCGTTATGTTTTGATATCCTGAACAATGCTCCATGCGCCGCATCGTGAAAGGCATTTATAAAAAGTACGATCATTGTGATACCGCACAAAATATAAAAGAGAAATAATAAAGGCGTATGGTCTCCAAACAACAAAATACAGGAATAAAATAAAAAGAAAAAAAATACAAGTGCCAGAGACTTAATAATATTGAATTGGTACAAGGATGAATTTTGTAAAATAGTTTCGTTCACTTCTGTGCGCATCTTTTTAAAAAAATCATCAGTACCGGCTTTTAAATAAACCGGGCGTTTTAATTTTTCCATAACAGGTATTGCTAGAAATTGTACTATCAAAATTAATAAAAATAGTTAAACCACACAATAACAAACCATTACACTTAAATAAAGAAAAAAATTATGACAACAAAAAAGCCAAATCTTAGCGATGAGATTTGGCTTTTGACATTGTTTAAAAGAAATAATAATTTTAGGATATAATTAATTTTAACGCATAGAAACATAAATTTTGGGGCTTGAAAAAAAGGCGTTTCACTTATTTAAAATAGACATAGCTAGCTATGTGAAAGAAATGTATTTCTTTTTGCATTCTTTTTAGCTAAAAAAATCTATGTTTCTATGTGTTAAATATATTTTTTTGAATTACATCAACTGATTCTAAAACATAATTTTATAACGCTTTGAACCAATCCTGAAGTCTTCCAAATTGTTCTGCAAAAAAGGATTCGTTTTCTTCTTTCTCCTCTTTTGTATTGGCCAAAACATGCTCATAATAAGTTCCTTTCAATACTTTTCGCAATATACCTTCGCCTGGGAAAGATTGATAATCATTGAGTGATTGTACGGCTTTAAGCAAATGACGAATATCATATTGCAAAGGATTGATATCCGGAACTTGTTTATTTAAATTTAATAATCCGTAAACCGCCAATCTTGCTGTACGAACAGAACTTTCCATTGTGAAAACAATATCATTATTAGTTTCTACGAATTGACCAACCAATCCTAAATTTGTACAACCCTCTGGAATAACTCTTGGACGGTCACCTTTTGCTCTAGGCATAAACATCGACGTGATATAAGGCATAAATGAGCTTCGTACAATCGTATTTTCGACCACATTATCTAACTGATCGATGATTCCTAAGTGATAACATAATTCCGCTAAAAGCTCATTTCCTGTACATTGTGGCATTGTCTTTTTAATATAATTTCCTTCTTTATCCATAAACAAAGCATAAACCCAAATCACAAGAATATCGTCTGGCTGAGTAGGAAAATGTGGCTGACGGTTGCAAGTAAAACTCATTAACCAATTAGAATCTGTAATCGTTATGATTCCGCCTGTAACGGTTTTCCCAGAATAGGGATCATTTACAGACAATTCTTTTAACTTATCTATAAAAGCTGAAGGTTTGCAAGTAAGCGTTGCTGATTCCCAGGAAGATTTTTTAATGTCGCTGCAAAATTTCTCCGGTTTACCAAATACTTCGGATTTTGCAGCCAGATTTTTCCATAATTTCCAACCGTCGCTGTGACCACTTTGGCTTTTATTAATTTCTAAAATCGGTGCTTTATTATTATCTCCGTAAAAGGTATCTTCGGTCATTGAACTTGTCGTTACAATAACAAAATCGTCTTTTTCTATCGCAATTTCTACTTCTTTTCCGTCTTGGACCGTCATAATGCCTTTTACCAATTTCCCATCAGTATTAATAAGCATATCAAGATCTTTCACCAAAGTATTCAACTGAATACCAACGCCTTTGTCTACCAAAAACTTTCTTAGCGGCGTAACAAATGTGTCGTATTGATTGTATTTTGGAAAAACAAGACAAGAGAAATCTTTCATTCCGTCAATCGCGTGTAGAAAACGATGCATATAAAGTTTGCATTCTAATAAACTATGCCAGTTTTCGAAAGCAAACATCGTACGCCAAAAAGTCCAAAAATTGCTGCTTAAAAACGACTCGCTAAAATAATCCTGAATGGTTAAATCGTCAAGTTCTTCTTTTTTCTTCATTAAGAGTTTCACGATTGCTAATTGGTCTTTTTTATGCAAACCAAAAGTGCTGAAATCCTTAATTTCGCCTTTATTGTGAATTAATCTTGCTTTTGAAAAATTTGGATCGTTATCATTTATCAAACGATATTCATCTAAAACACTATAAGGTTCCGGAAGTTCAAGCGCTGGAATATCCTGAAAAATATCCCAAAGATTTTCATAAGTCATATCCATTTCGCGACCACCACGAATAATAAATCCTTGTTCAGCATTTCCTGCGCCATCCAATGAACCGCCATCAATGTGCGCCTGATCTAAGAAAATTATATTTTTTCCGGGAATTCTACCGTCTTTAATAAAATAATAAGCTGCAGCCATTCCGGCAATTCCGCTTCCAACAATATAGACTTTACTATTGTCGAATGACTTTGATGGAATTCCTTTATTGCGTTGATAATTTCCGATTTGATCCGAAAAAGGCATTGTTTTTTCCGGAGTATTAAGCTGAACTTCTTTGCTCGAATCTGGTTCATGCTCTACTTTTCCGTGTTGATAAGAAGTATTAAGAAATTTGTCGAATTGTGAATTTTTACTGCTCATAATTTATCATTTTTATACTTTGATACTAAAGATATTAAATTATTAAGCAAGACGTAAGATCTTAAATGTTAATAAATTACAAAAATAATCCCCATTCCAAAGGATTATACATTAAAAATAGATTTCATTAATGATGAAAATCAAGATTAAAAAAATGTGCCGCTAGGCACATCTCATTGGTAGAAAAAAACAATTGATTATAAATAATTTAGCGTGCCGTAGGTACGCAACAAAACGATTACCATTGCGTACCTACGGCACGCATGCGCATTCCTGGTTTAATTTTTACCGATATGATGTACCTAACGGCACATTTCAATCTTTGACTGTTACATTGATTTTTTTTACCAATGAGATGTACCTAAAGGCACATTTCTAAACACAACGTTACATTTATATTTTTTTCTACCAATGAGATGTGCCTAGCGGCACATTTCAATCTTTGTCGAGTATCTTGTGTGATTTCTCCTCCGTCGAAATTGTAAAAGTCACTTATTTCGGTAACGGATTTATCATTTCAATTGGTCTTTTTCCGTCAATACCTTGATGTGGTCTTTCATGGTTATAATAATATAAATATTGCAATAGCTCTTCTTTTAATTCTTCTTGAGAATCAAAATCCGTATCCCTTAATAAATCATCTTCGAGAGTTCTCCAGAAACGTTCAACCTTGCCATTTGTCTGTGGTCTGTAAGGTTTTGTGTACCTATGAGTAATTCCTAATTCCATCAGCATTCTCTCAAAAGGATGCTGATATTTTTGTTTACTTGTTTTGATTCCAAATTCAGGTCCATTATCAGACAATACTTCTTCAAATTTTATCTCATAATGATCACTCAGGATGTTTAAACATTTTAATGTGGCAAACATAACGGTTAAAGCGGTAATATCAGGAATCACTTCAGCCCAGGCAATCCGGCTGTAATCATCAATTACACAAACTAAATATCGTTTTTTACTTTCTCCTCTTATGATACTTTTACTTAAGTGATGACAATCAATATGCCCAAGTTCTCCCATTCTTTCCTTGATTATTTTTTGATGATTCTTTTTAATCTTCGGAGTTAATCTATTGATTTTATTACGTTTTAAAATATTATAAACTCCAGAATATGATGGTGTATGCTTTCCTAATTTGGGCCTTAAGATACTAACAATTTCATATTTGTTGTTTCCTTTTTCTCGTAATTCAATTACTTTCTGCTCTATAAAAGCTAGCGGTCTTCTGGTTTTATATCTGGGACCTCGTTTCTGAGGAAGCAGATCCAATGATTTCCCACTTTGCTTATATCGATTATAATACTTTAAAAAACTCTTGCGGCAAGTGTCATTTGCTGCATAAAAATCCATTACCTTTTTATACAAAGGATGAGTTTTATTTTTTACCTGCTCATATTCTTTTATTAAAAAACGATACTTCTCTAAATAGTTTCGTTCTAAAGTGGAATCCTGACTATTATTTCTCATCGTAACAAAATTTATTAAAGTTAAATTTTGTTACCGAAATATCTAACCTTTACAGAAATGACAAAAACTTTGGGACTTTGCGCGATAAATTTTCAGCCATAATTGTAAAATAAACTTACTGACATTGATTAAAATCTCAATGAAAAAACTTAAAAAATTCCCATACTTTCTGGTTTGATTGTAAAACCTAAACGTATCATACTTTTGTGTTCCTGATAATCAATCAAACTTTCGGTATAACCTACAAACCATTGCAATGTTAGATAATAATTTTCCTTTTTATAAGGTCTCCAATTTACTTGTGTCTGCAAAGATCCGTAATTAATAAGGCCGCTTCCTTTTCTAAAGAGAATATCTGCACTCCATCTTCCGGGTTGTATTTGATACGTTGCGCTTGCTTCTCCATATCCCACATATTTGGTTAATCCGGGATTATCTTCTTTATCAACAAGCGGAATCCAGCCTCTTAAGCCAACAACCCAACGTGGAGAAATCTGTGATTTTAAGGAAAACGCTAACATATTCCAGGTTCTGGAATAAATAGAATCTCTTCCGTTTGATTCGTGCTCGAGCGAAATTGTTCCGTAAGTTAGTCTTCCGCCTTTTAAGTAAAACGGACGAACGATGGCAACACCTGGATTAAAATTAATTTCAGAAAATGGTTTTGAACTTGCATAAATATCCCAAAAGGCTTTTTGAGTATACATTAAATAAGGAAAAAAACCTCCCCATAATGGCTTTGATTTTAATCGTAATTTAAAACTTACCTGATATTTTACATCGGCAGAATTTCTGGTAATGGGTTCATTTATTGGAACTCCTGTCAAGAAATAATTGTCTTTGTGAACCGAGAAACTTGGTTCTTTTAACAGCGAATCTGCTGCGCGAAAATTTTTCTTATCTTCTAAAAGTTGTGAATGTGATTGGATCGAAAATAAAACAAAAAAGACCAATAGATATTTGAAATGCATTTATAAAAGTTTAATTAAAATAACTTTTATAAAAATCTATTATTCTAAGGAATCCTATTGACGCAATAAAAACAAGGGTTAACTCAAAAAATCTGAATTTATTCTTTTTCGAAATAAAGATATTTCGTGCTATTACTTACGTCGCGCAATCTTACTTGGGAATTATTAAACTCAAACAATTTCCAACTATTATTATTCAATTTACTAAGTAATTCTGAACTAAAAGTTAGCTTTAAATCTCTAACTCCGTATTGCAAAGAAGTTTCCCATTGACCAGTTTCTGAAGTTCCGCCTTTGGTTGCAACCACAGATTTATCACTATTAAATACAAATGAATATCCGGCATAAGAAGAAGTTTTCTCAGAATCAGCAAAGAAATAAGGTATTGACCACGAACCGTTTGTAATTGTTGTAGCAAAATCAAGTGTTACAAGGTTGTTTTCCGGACAATAATCAATCGCATTTTTAATCGCATTTTCGAAATCTAAATTGCTCGTAATCGATTTTGTCTGATTATTGTAGTCTACTATCGAAATTGGATATTTTAATGAAATATACTGACTGCTGCTTAAATTTTGGATAAAATTAAAAAATGCTTCATCACTAATAATCGATACTGAACTACCAATTTGGTTTGCGCTGTTATAGATATTAATGGTTATTGGATAATTGATATTCAGACCATTTATTTTGGATAAAAGATCAGGAAGATGATTCCAATAATCGATCAAAGAATCAAAATCAGCTTCGTTAGGAATAAATTTTTCAATATAATTATAGTAAACCATTGTTACCGGAAAACTTATTTTTACAATATCATCATCATAATAATCTGCATTGATATTGTCAATTACTTTTTGATAATCTGCAGTTGTATTAATGGCAATTGTTTCGTTGTTAACCGTAACAGTATAAGGGAGTTTTATGGTACAATAAGAAGATCTGTCGATTACATTATCCTGCACCGTTTTTACCATTGCAACCCTTTGCAAATAGGTCGTAAGCGGAGAAGCATTCGTAACTGTTCCCTGCGGATTATAATTCTCCTCTACCATATCGCTTTGGCAAGACAATAAGAACAAGAAAGCTACTATTGATAAATATTTTTTTAAAGGGAACATAATTATGTTTTTACAAAGATAATAAAATTAAGAGAAATTGCTTTTTAATAAATTCGGCATCAAGGATTTCGATCGCTTCATCTGTACTAAATTATCAAAAGCCAATACCATTTTATTCTTCTATAAAACAATCATCTTTACTTTTACCCTACTTAAACTAAAAACAAATACTTTTGTTGGGTACAAATTGAAAATCCAAATGCCAAACAAACCCGAATCAAACACTTGTGATGAAATAGTCTTTTCGTCTTTTTTCAAAAGTCACGTAAAAGCACTTCGAAATTTTCTTTTATACAAATTCGGCAATAGTGATCAGGCAGAAGATCTTGCTCAGGAAGCATTTGTAAAACTGTGGCAAAACTGCGCTTCTGTACCACTCGAAAAAGCAAAATCATACATTTATACGATTGCAAATAATAGTAGTCTTAACGAAATCGCGCATCAGAAAGTTGTTTTGAGATATGAAAAAAACTTCAGCGGTTTAGACAAAACAAATGAAAATCCCGAATACCTTTTAGAAGAAAAACAATTTCAATCTAAACTATTAAAAGCTATTGAAAACCTCAACGAAAAACAACGTATCGCTTTTTTGATGCATCGAATTGACGGAAAGAAATACAGCGAAATCGCTTTGGAATTAGAAATTAGCGTAAAGGCAGTAGAAAAGCGCATTCATCTGGCTTTGTTAAGTCTGCGTAAAGAAATTGATTTATAAAAGTAGGGTAAAATAAGTTCCAATTGTTTTAATATATAATACTAGTACAATGAAAGAAAATCGATTATTAGCAAAATGGCTCAACAATGATTTGTCGGAAGACGAATTGGCCGAATTTAAAGCAAGTCCCGATTTTGAAAAATACCAAAAAATAAAGAATTATACAGAACATTTGGCGGTAGATGATTTTGACGAAAATGCCATGTTATCGAACATTCTTAAACAGAAAAAAGTGACTCCAAAAGTAGTTCCTTTATATAAAAAATGGATGTTTCGAGCGGCTGCAATATTTGTTTTGGCACTTGGAATTACGTTTGCAATGAAAGTTTATGTGCCTCATACAGAAAAAGCAGATTTTGGAGAAAAAACGACTTTTTCATTACCGGATAAATCTGAAGTAGTTCTGAATTCAGGTTCTGAAATTAATTATAAAAAATGGAACTGGGACAATAACAGAAGACTTGAATTAAAAGGTGAAGCTTATTTCAGAGTTTCAAAAGGCCGACGATTTGAAGTACAAACTGATCTTGGAAAAGTATCGGTTTTAGGAACTCAATTTAATGTTAAAGCCCGAAAAAACAGGTTTGATGTCGTATGTTATGAAGGACGCGTAAAGGTAAATTACGGAAACACCGAAATTTTATTAACGCACGGACAAGGTGTGAGTTTTGAAAACGGAAAACAAATAAAAATGACCATAACTTCATTGAAACCAGAATGGACAGAAAATCAAATATCTTTCTATAAAGAAAATATTAGAACGCTTCTGGATGAAGTTGAAAGGCAATATAATATTAAAATCGAATTGAAAACTAAAGACACAATCTCCTTATTTACAGGAAAATTACCAGCCAAAAACCTCGAAGTCGCCTTGCATATTATTGGTACAACTTATCATTTAGAGGCTAAAAAAGTCTCAGAAAATAAAATAATTTTTGACGAAAAATAAATGTTGGCCCCCAAACAATTTCATTTTTTGTTTTTTACATTTTTCCTTGTCCTGAATCTTTTTGCTCAGGACAAAGGAAAACTTGTGCCTTTTAAAAAAATCATAATTGACATTGAACGCCAACATCAGGTAACTTTTAATTATACCGAAGATTTAATTGCTAATCTTCAAATAAACCCTCCTAAAAAATCACTTTCGCTAGATCAAAAACTGCAATATCTTGCCAGAAATACCAATTTATCTTTCGAAAATATTGGAAACAAATTCATCAATATTTATAAAAAAGACGTTGAATCTAAAGTAATTTGCGGTTACGTTTTTTCTAGTTCAGATAAGAAACCTATTGAAAATGCTAATATTAGTTTGGCTAATAAAAATCAGGTTTCTACCAATTCCAGCGGTTATTTTGAATTTGAAGAACAAGATAAAAACAGCTTTTTGGTTAGTCACATCGGGTTTGTAACCAAAAGATTTATTGGAGATAATCCTGATCCAAAAAATTGTTTCCAAATATTATTAGATCCCGAAATCACACAACTTGAAGAAATTAAAACAACTGCAATTTTAGCTTCGGGAATTTCGAAGAATAATGATGGATCTTTCGAAATTAAACCGAAGAAATTTGGTATTCTTCCCGGACTTATCGAACCTGACGCTTTGCAAACTATGCAGCAAATTCCGGGCGTAAACAGTCTCGACGAAAGTGTATCGAGTATTAATGTTCGCGGCGGAACTCACGATCAGAATTTATTTTTATGGAACGGAATCCGAATGTTTCAAACGGGACATTTTTTTGGTTTAATATCTGTTTTCAATCCAAATTTGGCACATACTATTTCTATTTATAAAAACGGAAGTTCTGCCTTTTATGGCGAAAGCGTTTCTAGTGTTGTATCAATTTCTTCGACTCCGGAAACTACAGAAAAGAACTCTTTTAGCGCTGGAATAAATATGATTAATGCGGATGTTTATGGAAAATATAATCTTTCGAAAAAGAGTTATATCGAAATTTCGGCACGTAAATCTATTACTGATTTTGTAGAAACGCCTACGTATAAAGAATATTTCAATAAAGTATTTCAAAACACTACAATCACTGATTTTTCGGAAAAGCAAAATGTAGATTATCGAAGTGACAAAAAATTTGGTTTCTACGATGCGACGCTTAAATATGCTCAAAAAATTGGAAGCAAAGATCAATTAATTCTGGATTTAATTACGATTAAAGATAATCTGGAAGTTTTTCAAAGTGCGACAGTTTATGATATGAATAAATCCGAAAACAATGTTTTACGCCAGCAAAATTATGGTGGAAATTTGTCCTGGATAAGAAACTGGAACAACTTTAATACAACTAAAATTAATGTTTACAATTCCTCTTATGAACTTTTGGCAAACCAAAAAACTACGATGGGAGATCAAATTGTAATTCAGGAAAATACGGTAAATAATAACGGCCTTAATCTGGAAAACAATCATATTATTAATTCTAAAATTACTTTGAACGATGG
Organism: uncultured Flavobacterium sp.; assembly: GCF_951805225.1. NCBI lineage: Bacteria > Pseudomonadati > Bacteroidota > Flavobacteriia > Flavobacteriales > Flavobacteriaceae > Flavobacterium > uncultured Flavobacterium sp. The sequence goes on from NZ_OX638201.1 coordinate 2,744,405, forward strand.
ATATCAATTTAACGAATTAGGCATTTCTAACTTGGAGGAAGTTACAAATCCTGATTTCTATCGTAAAGTAAAAGATGTTTTAAGAACTCACGCTTTAATTTTGGAAGGAAAATACAACGATACACTTTCAAGAACTTATTTTAAAGTTGGAACCCGAATAAATTATATCGAAAAATTTAAAAAATTCATTGTAGAACCGCGAGTTCAATTTAGTTATGGCATTAGTAAAAGCATGAATTTAGAATTTCTTGGCGAAATGAAAAGTCAAAATTCACAGCAAATCATTGATTTGCAAAAGGATTATTTTGGTATTGAAAAAAGACGTTGGATTATCTCAAACAACAACACAATTCCTATTCAAAGAAGTAAACAATTGTCTATAAATTTATTTTACAAAAAGAATGACTGGCTTCTTGATATAGAGAATTTTTATAAAAAAGTAACCGGAATTACTACTTCAAGTCAGGGTTTTCAGAATCAGTTAGAGTTTGTTAGAACAACTGGCGATTATGAAATTTGGGGCGCCGAAATGCTTGTTCAAAAAAGAATGAACCACTTTCTAACGTGGTTGAGTTATACGTACAATCATAATAATTATCATTTTCCTGATTACGAAATTCCTGTTTTCCCAAATAACTTCGAGTTAATGCACAGCGTTTCATGGGCGGGAATTTATGAGAAAAATAATTTCAAAATCGCTTTGGGAACAAAATGGACTTCTGGTCGTCCAAAAACTTCTCCGGATATTTCTCAAATTGATCTTACAAATCCTGTTTTGATTTACAACAGACCAAACAATACGAATTTGCATATCTTTTCGCAGGTTAATGTTTCTTCGACTTATAAGTGGGAAACTGATAACGGAATTCAGTACAAATTAGGAATATCAATCCTGAATATCCTTAACAGGAAAAATGAAATTAGCGAATATTATAGAATGACTACTCTAACAAATTCTATAGAAGAAGTTGAAACTTTTGCATTGCAAAGAACTCCAAATGTGAGTTTTAGAGTTTCTCTGTAATACTATTTCTACAAGGTTTTCACAAATTCCTACATCTTTTTAAATTTTTTTTCAGAAAATATCATTTTTTTGGTAGGGTAATCTACTACAAGCCTGTTTTATTATTGAATCCCATCAAAACAATAAAAATGGCTCTCTTAAAAAAATTGATATTTTCTTCTTATGACAGTTCGTAACCTAATATTAGGAGAACGAAATCCTCATTAAAATAGATACAACTTTTGATATCTAATCAAACAATAAAAGACTTTACGAATTCTGTAAAGTATGTTTTTTCCCTTTCTATAAAATTAATCTAATCAAAAAGACAATGAAATTAAATCAAATTAAACTCGTTTTGGCTGCACTTATAGCAACTACATTTTTTGCTGGTTGCAGTAGTGATAACAGCAATGATAATAGTACTCCTACTCCACCGGTTTTAAAAACAGAAGTTAATCTTTCTACGAGTGCTACTTTGGGTTCTTATCTAACGGATAAAAGCGGAAGATCTTTATATTTCTTCGGAACTGATGCAAACGGACAGGTTTCTTGTACTGGAGGTTGTGAAGCTTTATGGCCAGCTTTTGTAGTAGATAATTTGACTGCAGATAAATTAGGCGCAGGATTAACATTGGCAGATTTTAGTACTGTAACCACTGCATCAGGCAAAAAACAAGTAACTTATAAAGGTTGGCCATTGTATTATTATGCGCCAGTTTCTGCAGGTGATGCATACGGCAACGCAGGTAAAAACGTACCTGAAGTTGCAGGTCAAACAACTGGAGACGGAGTTGGCGGTATTTGGTTTATCGCAAAACCAGATTATTCGATTATGCTTGTAAGAAGCCAGCTTAAAGGTCATGACGGTAAAAATTACAAATCAGATTATACGGTTGGAGATGGCGTAACTACTTATTTTACTGACGCTAAAGGTTTGACTTTGTATACTTTTAAAAATGATAATTTCAAGAAAAACAATTTTACAAAATCAGACTTTTCAAACAATGGAGTTTGGCCAATATATGAAACTGATAAAATTGTAGTTCCTTCAGTTCTTGACAAAGCTAAATTTAGTATTATCACTGTATTTGGTAAATCTCAAATAGCTTACAATGGTTGGCCTTTGTACTATTTTGGACAAGATGCAAGCGTAAGAGGTTCAAATAAAGGAATCAGTTTTCCTGCTCCGGCTGTTTGGCCTGTACCGGTAAAAGATTCGCCATTAGCAATCTAAAATTATCGATCTCTTTATAAAATAGTAAAGCAAATTTCAGATTAGTTCAATGCTTTATTGAGCTAATTTGAAATTTCAATAATCTTAGAATTCTATTCTGACAGGATTTTAAAGAATCTTGTTTTCCCCTTTTAGTTTATTACAAATAACAATTCTTTGGTAGCTCAATTTCTACCAAGGCTGTTAGACTATTGTCTATTACCAAATGAAAAAATATGAAAAGAAAAAAAATAGCATTTGTAATTGCGGCCATATTGATACTGGCTTCGGCGGGCATTTATTTCTATTACGGCGTTCTCTTTAAAGAAGCCCGAAATATAGAATCTGAAATGCCGGATTTCAGCATATCGGCAAAAAAATTACTTGAAGATTATGATGCCGATCCCAAAAAAGCTGACGCATTATACCTAAACAAAACTATTGAAATAACAGGCCAAGTAACCAAACAAACGGATTCTGAAATCATACTTGAAATGAATGTTTTTTGTCTGTTTACTCAAAAAGTTAAACCAGCACTTTTAAATAATAAAGTAACGGTAAAAGGCAAATGCATTGGTTACGACGAACTGTTTCAAGAGGTTAAAATAGACCAATGCACCATTAATAAACAAACCAATTAATCGATTTATGAAAAATTTTCTAGTTACAATCTGCCTTTTTTTAGTCACGATGTCCTATTCGCAAGATGATTTATTAAAAAGTCTTGATTCTACTCAAGTAGTAGACACGTATTCTACCGCAACTTTCAAAGCTTTACAGCTGGTAACATTACAGACCACAAAAATGGCTGGAAAAAAAGAATTCTACTTTGTGGTTTCTCACCGTTTTGGAAGCGTTAAAGATGGTTTTGACAGTTTCTTTGGTCTTGATAATGCAACTACAAAACTGGGCGGTATTTATGGCGTTACAGATTGGTTGTCTGTTAGTCTTTCGAGACATACACTAAACAAGATGTATGAAACCGGATTAAAATACAGAATGGCAAGACAAAGCGATAATTTCCCGGTTGACATTGTTGGTTACAGCGTTGCAGATATTAATACGTTTTTAGAAAAAGAACAATATCCGCGCTTAGAATTTAAAGATCGTATGACTTATGTGCAACAATTACTGATTTCCAGAAAAATAGGTCAAAAACTTTCCTTAGAATTAGTGCCTTCATTTGTACACAAAAACCTTTACAATCCAGATATCGAAAGAGACAATCAGTTTTCTTTTGGAGGAGGCGGACGTTATAAAATCACCAAAAGATTGTCTGTTAATTTAGAATACATGCACAATTTTGACAAACCTGAATTTTACAAAAATCCACTTTCTGTAGGTCTTGATGTCGAAACTGGCGGACACGTATTTCAGTTAATCTTTACCAATTCGCAATCCATGAGTGAGAGCGGATATCTTACCAATGCTTCCGGAAATTGGGGCAAAGGAGATTTCTTTTTCGGTTTTAACCTCTACCGAGTATTTTAATAACTACATATAAATAGAAAATCATGAAAAAAACACTAGCACTTACAATTTTACTGGCAGCTTTTGCAAGCTGTAGTGATTCTGATACTTACCAGGATATTGAAAAACCAATAGATTCAGGAAATCCGCCAACAAATCCTACTGGTCCTACTAATCCAACAACTCCAACAGCGCTTACTTATAATAAAGATGTAAAATCTATTATTGATGCAAATTGTGTGAGCTGTCATCAAAATGGAAGATCTGCAGGTTTTAGACCTTTAACCACTTTTGCCGAAGTTAAAGTAGCGGTTGAAAGCGCTGGTTTATTGACTAGAATTCAGTTGCAAAATGGCCAGCAAGGTATTATGCCTCAAGGCGGAAGAATGTCTCAGACCAATATTGACGCAATCGTAAAATGGAATACTGACGGACTAAAAGAAAATTAATTATTATGAAAAAATCATTTCTAAATTTATTTGTACTACTGCTTATTATTGTGGCAAATACAGATGGATTTGCTCAAAAACTGATCACAAAAACAGGAAGTATAAAATTTCAGGCTTCAACGCCAAATAATGAAGAAGTTGCTGCCGAAAACAAAAGTGTATCTGCAGTTTTGGACCAATCAACGGGAGATTTTGCTGCATTGGTTCTTATAAAAGGTTTTCGTTTTAAGGTTGCTTTAATGGAAGAACATTTCAATGAAAATTATATGGAATCTGAGAAGTTTTCAAAAGCAACTTTAAAAGGTAAAATAGACGATTTTGATATTTCGAAAATTACAAACACGGCTAAAAATTTTACTTTAAAAGGAGATCTTACGATTCACGGAAAAACAAAACCTGTTACCGTAATTGTAAAAATTTCAAAGGCTGCCAACGGAGTAATTGCCGTTGGTTCATTTGAAGTAAAACCGGAAGATTATGATATCGAAATACCAAATCTTGTCAGAAAAAAAATTGCTAATAAGATAAAAATCAGTTACAACTTTCTACTAACCAATTGATCGCCCTTAATAAAATAAAATATTTAGATAATAGATGTCACCCACTGCATATTAGCTGAATACTTTATTTTGATTTTGGAAGATCAGCAAACATGACTAATGTTATGAGGTCAGTTTCATACTTAGCTGACCTCTTTTTTTTAATCTTAACTACACTTAAAATGATCTGCAAAAATTATGTTGTTTCCGGCGAAGATGTAAATGATTTTATGGTTATGGAAGATGCTGCATACATCTCTTATACACTTCGATTATTATATCATTTTCTATTTAATAATGGTTTTTCAAGAGAAAAACTCAATACTTTGCATCTTGGATTGCAAGAAGGAAATCATGCATTAGTCTGCCATAAAAATCTAATGTTTACCGAACCTTTTTTTGTAGAAATGAAATATTGTTATGTAGAAGATAAAATAAATATTAAAAGCTGTTTTTTCAATTCAAAAAACGAATGTTGTGCCGAAGTTGTTAAAGAAGTAGAATGGTTTGACTCTATTCGCAGAGAAGTTATTGCTGCGCCAAAACAGATTTTGAAGCATTTTAAAGTGAATAATACATTGCAAACCAATTATTTTCAGCAAATATAAATCTTGTAAAAAATAATTTTACAGTAAATTAGGGCAGGTCTTTTTTAAATTCTGCTAACATTTCTTCTCTGGTTTGTTTTTTCGTTAAACCGCTTTTTTCTCCCTTATCTATTTTAGCCCTCACAAACTCATAGTATTCTTCTTGTGAACGCGCTTGTTTAATCAAATAATTAATAGCTTCGCTTTTACTATTAAACTCTTCTGTATCAACCTGATTTTTTAACCACTCTTCATTAGGTGCAGTTAATGATATACTTTGTCGTGGCATAACAATAATTTTTAGTTGGTGTAAATTTACACCAACTTTTTAAAATGAAGATATATTTTAGGAATTATTAAACATAATTCCATTTTTCTTAAACTGAAGTTTTTGAAGAAAATGAAAAAACGGAAAGCCACTTGATATGAGTGAGTTTTGTCATATAAAAGTAGTCTCATTCTAATAATTTAGCATAAAAAACAAAATAGGATTATTTGTATTTTTTTTAGTTTTTATTGTGTTCGATTTAACAGTAAGTAAGACAATTTAGACATATTTTCGTCAAAAATTTAAGCTTATAACAAAACATTACTGCATTTTTCGGCTCTTTAAATTCTAACCAATACGATATAAATATTGATTTTTACTATACTTCTTAGCATCGCAATTTTTCAGGGAATAGTTCTGGGTTTAATAATTTTAAAATCGCCATTATTTTATAGCATTGCAAACAAATACTTGTCTTATGCAATATTTACACTCTCGTTGCTTATTCTAAATCTTGTACTCGAAAGATTAGAATTATATGAGCCTTTACCCGTTTTACGTTTTATCGATGACATCGAATGGATGTTTGTTTTCCCCGTTTTTATTTTTCTATTTATCGTACATCAGGTAAATCATCCGATAAAGAATTCAAAAAAAAATCTACTGCTTTTTATTCCATTTTTTTATTCGACCATTACAAATGTATTTTATGATTGTGATGTTGTAGCGCATATTTTTAAAATTCCGAATTCACTAAAAACTACATTGGAATTTTTAGGTAACTATGATCTTTACATCATTATGATATTCCTGCCGTTTATGGCAATATATACGTATCGATTTATCAAATTTTCGAAAGACAAACAAGAAAAGAAATGGATCACATTTTTATGGTCACAGACATTTATAGTATCACTTTCGTGGTTATTAGCCGTTTTAGTATTCTTGTTTTTCGAATATGACATTTCTCGTTTTATGGTTATTCTGGCGCTGCTTTCGACGCTTTTAATTCATCTTACCTCCTTTTATGGCATCTTTAAATATAGACTTGCGAGCGATCAGGAAGGAATAGCTGCTTTACTAAATAAAAAAATTCCCGCTTTCGCTGAAGATTTATCAGAAGATATTATCCTTAAAAAGGAAAGCGAAGTAACCAATTTAGAATTTCTCACAAAAGAAAATCCTTATTTCAAAAAGCTGGAAACACTTTGCGAAGTACATCAAATTTACAGAGATCATACTTTAAACCGCGAAAAAGTTGCAGAACAATTAGGCATAAGTTCCGGTTATGTTTCTCAAGTTGTAAATGCAATTACGGGAGATAATTTTGCAAATTACATCAACAACTATCGTGTCGAAGCGGTTAAAAAAATGATTCTGGATTCGGAATACGAAAAGTACAGTCTTCTCGCAATTGGTTTGGAATCTGGTTTTACTTCGAAAACTACATTTCATAATGCATTCAAAAAAGCAACCGGAATGACTCCAAATACCTATCGGAATACCAATAAATAAGTACGGATTTGTTTAGTTTTAAGGTATTGAACCCTTGACTGATTTAGCTTCCCATACTTTTGACCATGATAATCAACTTAATCATCTCAATTGTATATGAAATTAAATCGAATCCTTTTTACTACCGCAATTTTGTCTGCGGTAGCTGTTCAATCACAAACTACTCCAAAAAAGAACCAACTGGAATTTTCGGTAGGAAATGATTTTGGCTTTTTAAAAAATCTCGAATTTGCTCCGGTAAAAATGTACGAATATGAAGGTTTAGTTTATAAATTAGGCTACACCAGAACCAGTAAAAATCAAAACCTATTTGAAGTTAAACTGGATTATCTCAAAGCCGAATTAAAAACAGATGTATTATCCAATTTAAACACAGATTATTCTAAAGTTGGAGTCGGTTTTTCGTATCTAAAACAAGTTTATAATAAAAATCAGTTTGCTGTTCATGTAGGACTTCAATCGCAAACCAATACTTCTACTTATCTTAATGGAGATTATTCTCCGTTTCATGATGAGAATTATTTTACTTTTCATCAGGAATTTGGTATCAAAGGTCGATTTAGTTATCAAATAGATGAAAAACAATATTTAGTATCAAAACTAACTCTTCCTATAATTTTATTAAGAGCTAATAATGCCGATGGTAAATTTCATACTCTGGACAGTTATCAAAGTGTTGTATGGGATTTAGAATACGGTTACAAACTTTCTAATCATTTTGATGTAAAGGCGGCATACAACTTCAATTATTCACGACTTCAAGTATCGAGCGCATATAGAGAATTGCAACATCAACTAAATCTTGGTATTAACTATAAATTTTAATTATGAAACTTATCAAAGCTACAGCTTACACTTTTACTTTTACATTGATTCTTTTATTGATCTCTTGCGCTGATACATTAATTGGCGATGATGGCAAGTTAGACGAAGATATTTACCTGAATTACAAAACAAAAACCACATTAGAATTGCCTTTTGATGGTGAATGGTATATCGTTGCAGGAGGAAAAACTTTAGAACAAAATCATCATTTTGCACCTCATCGTCATCAAAGATATGCGCTGGATATTGTTCAGGTAATAAATGGAAAAGGATTTTCAGGAGACGGAACCAAAAATGAAGATTATTATTGTTTCGGAAAACGTTTAAATGCGCCCGGAGACGGAAAAATCGTTGCCGTTGTAAATAATGTCGAAGACAATGTCCCAGGAGTTCTTAACACAAAACAAGTTTGGGGAAACTATATTATAATTGATCATTTAAATGGAGAGTTTTCGTGTATGGTTCATTTCAAAAAAGGTACTATAATAGTAAAGGAAGGAGATACTGTAATCAGAGGTCAAATGGTTGGTCAGGTTGGAAATAGTGGTAATTCTTACGGACCACACCTTCATTATCATTTACAAACAACATCATATCTTTGGAATGCCGTTGGACTTCCTATGCAATTCTCGAACTATTATGCTGATACTGTTTTTAAAGAAAGAGGAGAACCTGTTACTGGTCAAAGAATTAAGAAAGAGTAGAGAAAAAGAAGAAAGAGTAAAGAAGAAAGATGAAAAATATCAGATGAAAGATGTCAGAAATCTAACTATGAAATTTTAAATCTCTAATTCATTAAAAATATTAATCACACACATCCAATTCAAAACAAGCATTCGGTTTTGGCTTAAATCAGTTAAATTCCAGTCCCCGAATTTAAATCATAATGATTTTCTTTAAATTTACTTTATAGGGCCACAATGAATGAAAATTACAGCGTTTTCATTTATAACTACGTGGTAAATTAGGTGCTCATTTTAAATTGGAAGTGTGTGATTAATTTTCTAAAAAAATATTGTTTACTTTATTTTAATAACAACTTTACCTTTGGCGCGACCACTTTCTACATAAGATAAAGCTTCATTTGTTTCTTCGAAAGGGAAAACTTTATCTAAAACCGGTTTAATAATTCCTGATTCTATAAGTGTTGTGATTTTGCTTAATTGCTCACCATTCGCTTTCATAAATAAGAAAGAATAGTCTACATTTTTATTAGATGCTTTTTTACGAATACCGGAACTTAGCAACGAAAGAACTATTTTTACAAACCACGGCGCTTTAATTTCTTTTGCAAAATCTGGCGTTGGCGGTCCTGAAATCGAAATTAGTTTTCCGCCCGATTTTAATATTCTTAATGATTTTTCGAGTGTTTTTTGATCCTGACTATTCAATACAACATCGTAATTACTTAGTCGGTTTTCGAAATCACTGTTCTTATAATCAACAATAACATCGGCTCCAAGTTTTTCGAGTAAATCAAAACTTTTGGCACTTGCCGTTGTCGCAATCGTAGCTCCTAAATGTTTTGCCAACTGAATAGCGATTGTCCCAACTCCTCCGGAACCAGCCTGAATAAATACTTTTTGTCCCTGTTTTATATTTGCTTTTTCTACCAAAACTTGCCACGCTGTCAAAGCCACTAACGGAATTGAAGCGGCTTCTTCCATCGAAAGATTCTTTGGTTTTAGTGCAACATCTTTTTCATTTATAGCGATTGATTCGGCAAACGTACCAATGCGATGATCTGACGGACGGGAATAAACCTCATCGCCAACTTTAAAATTCTTTACGTTTTTTCCAACTTTCGTAATAATTCCGGCTACGTCGTGTCCTAAAATCAAAGGAAGTTTATAGGGCAAAATAAGTTTGAATTCTCCTGTCTTTATTTTAGAATCTAACAGGTTTATTCCTGCTGCATAAACATCAACTAAAACATCGTTGTCTTTTAACTCAGGAACAGGCATATCTGCAAATTCTAAAGTTCCGTTTTTGCTGTATTTATTAATTATAAATGCTTTCATTTTATATCTTTAAAGTTCAAATTATTGTTTTAGGCTTGCATATATCTTTTTAGGATTCACTAAATTGAAAGCTAACTTTGGAAAAAATCTGCTTACGATATAAAGCGATTTTGCATCACCAACTCTAATTGTAAATTGATCTTTTTTAATTCCCGAAATAAGTGCTTTTACCAATTGTTCCGGTGTGATTTTCTTATCATTTCTGTTCGCTGTCATTTCTGTTGCGACAACCGGAGGAAGCAATTCGAATACTTTTACGTTGCTTTTCAAAATCTCTAAATTCTTTCTAAGCGTTCTCGTATAAAAACTCAAAGCCGTTTTGGTTGGTGCATAAGTTGGTTCTTCAAGAGCCGGAACCAAACTCAAAATCGAAGTTGTATTGATTATCGCAGCTTCTTTTCGTGATTTTAGCATGTTTATAAAAAGGTTATTCAATCTTATAACACCAAAATAATTGACATTCATTTCATAAACTGCATTTTTCAGGATTTGATCGTTTGCAATTCCAAGGTTAAGCGCCGGACTTCCAACTCCAGCGTTGTTATACAAAATATCGATTCCGCCCAAAGAAATCACTTTATCGAAAAGTGCCTTAGTATCTTCTTCATTTTCAACATCACTTTTAATAATTATTAAGGATGGCAATAACTTTTTTGCTGCTTCTAATTTTGCTAAATTTCTACCTGTAATAATAACTTTTGCTCCTTCGGCTAAAAATTGTTTTGCAGATTCCAGTCCAATTCCGGATCCACCTCCGGTAATCAATATCGTTTTTCCTTTGATATTCATATCTCGTTATTTAAAAAATTGCTTAGAATCTCCTACCGGAACATCAAACTGACTTTTTTCAAGAGCAATAAATAATTCATCTGAAACTTCTTCCGGTGGAATTCCATTTGCTCCGCCAATTTCTGCCGAGAATTCTGTATTTACCAACGGAGGATAAACTTCATAAATCTGAAGATTTTTTTCTTCTTCATAGGTATATCGCAACGCAACGGTATAACTGTGTAATGCGGCTTTTGTAGCGCCATAAGTAGGCACTAATTTATGACTGCCAAAAACAGCGATAGACGAAATATTTACTATTGCAGCTTCTGCTTTTTGTATAAGATGAGGCAATAAAAGTTCCGTAAAATGAATTACACTTAAATAGTTTGTATTCATTTCTATAGCTGCTTTTTCGTGTGCATTTAAAGTTTCATTTAAAAGATAACTAAAAGCTGCGCCAGCATTATTGATGATGATATTCACATCTGGATAATCTTCTTTTAATTGTTTTGCAATACGAATTCGATCAGATTCTATAGACAAATCGCCTTGTATTGCTACTGCATTATCCAATTGTTTTAATGCATTTTCAAGACGTTCACTATTACGTCCGTTTATGATTATTTTATTTCCTGCTGCATTTAGCTTTTTTGCTATTGCTAATCCTATTCCTGCGCTTCCGCCACTGATGAATATTGTATTTCCTGATGTTTTCATTATTATATATTTATAATTTAAATTTTACATTTTAGACTTTTTAGTATATTTAAAAATAAACTTTTTGGTATATTTTAGAATAAAAAAAATCAAATCACATATTGCTCTAATTCATTTTTTAGGCTTTTTACAAGACCTTGCATTGGTTTTGCTGTATTCATAACTCTGCACATTACAATTCCTCCTTCTACCGAAGCTACTAATTTAAAAGCAAAAACGGCAGGATCAAGTTTATTAGAAAACTCACCAATATTAATTCCTTCCTGAAGTAGCGCCGTTAATTCCAGTTGACCATTTTTTAATACTTTGGCAACTTTTTCCTTTATAAAAGGATAATTATCATCAGATTCTACAGCGGTATTAAATATGGGACATCCGCCTGAAATAAAAGTTTCGATTGGGTTTTTATAAAAATCTAAAAAAGCAAATATTTTACCTTTTATGGTTTTTCCGCTATAAACGGCAGCTCTAATTTTGTCCGAAACCATTTTTAGCGATAAGTCAATAACTTGTTCAGTCAAATCTTCTTTATTCTCAAAATGTCCGTAAAGACAACCTTTTGTAAGCTTAGTTGCCTCCAAAACATCATCAATATTAACTCCCGAAATGCCTTTTTCATTATAAAGCGGCACTGCAGTTTCTAATATAAATTGTTTTGTCTTTTCGGCTTTTGTAAGCATTATGTTTTGTAATTAGATTGCAAATATACTAAAAAGTATATTTTAAAATCAAAAAATAAATATTTTTTTTCATATTTATTCACAACCTCAGCATTTTAGTACAGAATTAATCCGTTTGGTGTAATTGAAAAAAAAATTAATAACAATATTTTGGTCTAGTTTGTCATTTCGACGGAGGAGAAATCACACACGTAGCTCGGCAAAAATTGACGACAATAGTTATGGAGTTCCTAGTGTGATTTCTCCTCCGTCGAAATGACAAAAACTTTGCGTCTTAGCGCCTTTGAGAGATTAATTTACTTTCTAAAAAACCTTAACTTAAATACAAAAAGCCACTCGATTTGAGTGGCTTTTTTCGAAGTAACTAACTAACTTAATACCTGCAAACTAATTTAATGTAATTGCGATATTTTGTTATTATTAAAGTTCAGATTTTAAATTAATCTTCCCTTTCTGAAGTCCTTTTCCTGTAACTTCCAATTGGATTGCGCCCGGAGTTTTAATCGCTTTAACCAAAACCACCAATTTACCGCTGAAAAGCTTCATTTTATTTTCGTGAAATATTTCTAATGATGTTGCATCTCCATTACACGCTGCTCTGTAAGTTGCTGCGCCAGTAACTTTAAATTGTAATTCATTGATTGCCGTTGGACACGGAATTCCGTTTTTATCTACTACCGAAACTGTTACAAAAGAAATATCTTCGCCATCAGCTTTGATAGTTTGACGATCTGCTTCAAGTACAATTTTATATGCATCTCCGGCAGTTTTCACTTCGCTTTCTGCTGCTATTTTTCCATTCGAATCAAAAGCTACAACTTTTACAGTTCCAGGTTCATATTTAACATCATTCCACATTAAACGATAACGGTTTTGTGGAGTTGAATTGTTTTTCTTCTGAATTCCCATACTTTTTCCATTTACAAAAAGCTCAGCGCTGTCGTAATTTGTGTATACGAAAACCGGAGTAATTTCGCCTTCTCTTCCTTTCCAATTCCAATGTGGTAATATGTGAAGCGTTTTATCGGTCTTATTCCATCTGCTTCTGTAAAGATAAAAACGATCTTTAGGAAGTCCCGCCAAATCTGATATTCCAAAATAAGAACTTCTTGACGGCCATTTTTCATCATAAGGCGTTGGTTCTCCTAAATAATCAAAACCTGTCCAGACAAATTCTCCAATAACCCACGGTTTGTCATCCTGAAGAACGAAATCTTCATCAGGAACATTTGACCAGCTACAAGCTTCAAGATCATAAGAAGAAGATTGAAAATCATCGTATTCTTTATTCTTTGCCTGCACTACAGGAAACTTATAAATTCCTCTTGAACTAACCGTTGAAGCTGTTTCTGATCCTAATATAAATCCTTGGGGGAATGATTTATATGCTTCTTCATAAAGATGAACTCTATAATTTAATCCCGGAACATCGAGCAAAGCTCCAAAGCCAGATTCCATAGTTGCTTTTACCTGATCCATACCAACAGTCACGGGTCTTGTAGGATCTTCACGGTGAAAAATGTCCTGTAACCATCTGGCACGTTTTACCCCTTCAGCTCCCCATTGATCCGGAACTTCATTTCCTGAACTCCACATTACAATACAAGGATGATTTCTTGTGGCTCTCACTAAATTTACGATGTCTTTTTCTGCGTATTCTTCAAAAAAGCGGTGATATCCGTTTTCTACTTTTGGCTTTGCCCATTCGTCAAAACTTTCAGCAAGAAACATAAATCCCATTTCGTCAGCCAATTCAAGCTGCTCAAAAGAAGGCATATTATGAGAACTTCTGATTGCGTTACATCCCAAATCTTTTAGAATCGTCAATTGTCTGCGAAGTGCCGCTTTGTTTACCGCCGCGCCAAGTGGTCCTAAATCATGATGAAGACAAACTCCTTTAAATTTGGTCACTTTACCATTTAGACTAAATCCTGTGTTTGGTTCGTATTTTATAAATCTTATACCAAATTTTATGTTTTGTTCGTCTTTTAAAGTTCCGTCGGCTGCGTATAATTTGGTTGTCGCAGTATATAAATAAGGCGTTTCAGGACTCCATAAATGAGGGTTTACAACTGACATTACTTGATGGAATTTTCCATCCTTAATTTCTGTATCTTTTTGCGTTGCTACTACATTATTACTTGCATCTTTTATTTCAGTTACCATTGACGTATTACTGCCAAGAACCTCAGCTTTAATATCTACAACAGCATTATTATCTTTCATTTCAGGAGTAGTAATAGAAGTTCCCCATTGCGTGAAACTTTCCTCTTCTTTTACTACGATACTAACTTTTCTATAAAGACCTGCACCCGGATACCATCTTGAAGAAAATGGCAAATTGGTCAATTTTACAGCCAATACATTTTCTGAACCTACTTTAAGATCGTTGGTAATATCGATATAAAAATAGCTGTATCCATAACCCCAATTTCCTATTTTTTTTCCATTCAAATAAACCTGAGGTTCGCTCATTGCGCCTTCGAAAATAAGAAGTGCTTTCTTTCCTTTTTTAAATTCCGGAAGCGAAAATTTATTGCGATACCAACCCGTTCCAATATGCGGAAGTGCTCCGGTACGTCCCGTTTTTTCAGTCGCTTCTTTTTCGCCATTCTGCTCAATGATACCGGTCTGAATGTCCCATTTTTTGTCAAAAGGTCCGTAAATTGCCCAATCGTGAGGAACACTAACTTTTTCCCATTTTGAAGCATCAAAATCTACAGAAAAAGCATCTCCTTTTACTTCTTTAGAAAAGCGCCAGTTATCTTTTAAAACAACAGTAGTGGATTGTGACATTATTTTTCCTGACGAAAAAACAAGTAGAAATAAGAATAATACTGATTTAAAAATTAATTTCATTTTTCTGTATATTTTTTACCATTAAGAAATTAAGCTCATAAAGCTTAAATCACTTAATTTCTTAATGGTAAAATTTAATTGTTTATTTAATTTTTGAAAGCATCCAATGCCGGCGAAGGTTTTCCGTCAGAAAGCCAGGCATTAAGTTGATAACCGCTCCAGCTTTTTTCGCCTTGTGGTTCCCAATAAATAACTCCTAAACCTTTATTATTAGGTACGCTTTTTACCGCTTTTATAGTAGCTTCAAGCATTTCTTTGGTGTTTTGTACTTGTTCAAAATCTCCACCAACTTCAACAACCATAACTTCTTTGTTGTAACGTGAAGCCATATCTTTTAGATTATTTTCTAAATCTAAAATCGTGCTTTGATAATCGGTTTTGATCCAATATGGATAATACGACAATCCTATTACATCATATTTCACCTTATTTTCTGTGGCTTTATCAAAAAACCATCTGAATTTTTCGCTTTTATTTCCTTCGTCCAAATGAACAATTACTTTAATCTTTGGATCAACCGCTTTTGTCGCTTCGTATCCTTTATCAAGCAATTGCGCTAATTGTTTGAAATTATCTGTACTGCCTTCCGGCCAAAGCATTCCACCTGGAATTTCATTTCCAACCTGAACCCATTCCGGAGTTACTCCGGCTTTTTTCAACATTTTCAAGACGTCATAAGTATGCTGATAAACATCGGTTAACAATTCTGGAAAAGAATGTTTTTCCCATGCAGCAGGTTTTTTTTGTTTTCCGGGATCTGCCCAAGAATCGCTGTAATGAAAATCGATCATAATTCGCATTCCCATTTTTTGAGCACGAACAGCCATTACAACAGTTTCTTCGGGACTGCAATGTCCGCTTGCTTTATCATCATTTGGATTTACCCAAACACGCAAACGAATGGTATTTATTCCGCGGTCTTTTAATAATTGCAGACAGTCCTTTTGAGAACCGTCTGCATCATAAAATTTATAACCAGTTGCTTCCATTTGCGGCAGCCAGCCAACATCTGCTCCGTTTGAAAAGGAGTTTTTTTCGCTAATCATTTTTGGTTTACATGAAGTAAAAGCAACACCAATTAGCATTAAAAAAGAAACAATTTTAAGTGATTTTTTCATGTTTTATTCTTTACTGAAAGCTTGCATTACTGATAAAGCATTGTTATCAAAACTGTATAAAGCCTGATTTTCGAATGTAGAACCGCTTTGAGATTGTGGCCCTTTAAAAGCAACCCATTCTCCACCCCAATACGCAAATCCTTGTCCGAATTCTGATGCTTTTACGATGTTTTTAATATCTGTAACAAAAGTTCTTTGTCCGGCAGGAGTTGCAGAATATCCAGGAACTAATTGATCACTTGAACCTACAATGTTATTTGTTTGATCGTTGTGTAATAAAGTAAAAGGATAAGCAGTTTCTGCGATCAAAACTTTTTTGCTGAATTTCTTTCCTAAAGCATCAATAGTATTTTTTACTTCTGTTAAATCTTTACCGTGCCAAACTGGGTAATAAGACAATCCGATATAATCGTAATCAACGCTTTTCATTTTATTAAAAAACCAATCTGTACCGCCGGCACTTACGCCTGCATAGTGAATCATGATTTTTGTACTTGGTGATTTACTGCGAACTGTTGCACTTGCAGCAGATAATATTGCAAGACATTGTTGTTCGTTGCTGATTAAGTTTCCTTGTGGCCACAATAATCCGCTATTGATTTCATTACCAATTTGAATAATATCAGGATTGATTTCTGTAATTATTGTTGAAGTATAATTTGTAACGGCTGTTTTTAAATCATTAAAATTTAGATTTTTCCATTCTTCCGGAGTTGTCTGAACGCCTGGATCTGCCCAATCATCAGAATAATGAACGGTAAGCCAAACTCTTAAACCGGCTTGTCTTGCTTGTTGCGCCAATTGTTTTACTTCGGCTAGACCGGAACGACCGTTTACAGGGTTTTTCCATAAACGAATTCGGACTGTATTACAACCTGCATTTTTAAGCGTTGTAAGCATTGGTTCGGCTTTGCCATTATTGTAAAATTTAGTTCCTAAAGATTCCATTTGAGGAAGAAAAGAAACATCTGATGCTCTGATAAAAGTATCGGTTGCATCTGGCGGATTAACCGCTTCTTTGTCTGCAGAATCATTACTTGAGCACGAAAACTGAATTGCAGTTATGGCAAGTAACCCAAGAATTTTTATATATTTTTTCATGATAAGATTTATAACTGGTGAAATTTTGAATTTTAAAAAACTTTAATTTAAAGAAGCCTCAAAATAATAGCATCAAGGCTTCTTTAATTTTTAAATTCAATTATGGAGTTGTGATAAACATATAACGACCGTCTAAGTCATTGAACCAGATATCATATTTTCCAGCTTCAACAATAATGTCTCCACCATTATCTCCCCAGCTTGTATCCCATCCACCGTTTGCTTTAAATTTCATTTTTCCGGCTTTTAAAGTTTGAGTAACTTTCCAGATATGAGCATCAAATGTTGATTGAACCATAGGAACATTCATATCCCAACCCGTATCATCGCCTGTTAATACAGATCCAGCCACAGTAATTGTTGTATACGTTGTCAATGGTCCTGTATAAGGTGTGATTTTGTATGTTAACTCTTCAAGGTTAATTTCAAAACTGTAATAACCTGCCGCTGTCGTTGGGAAAACTCCCGGATCAGTATCGCTTTCTGTTGCTCTGTATTGTACTTTGGCACCGTTTGTTCCGTAAGCAGGAGCCCAGAAACCAATTTGTTCAATTAATTTAAAGCCATCTTTGTTAAAATATCCTGTATAATACTGTTTTGCATTTTCTTTTGGATCTCTGAAAATTGGCATATTGTTGCTTGTTACGCTCCATCCTGCAGCAGTTCCAGGTCCAACTAAAAACAAATCAACTCTAGGGAAAACACCTCTGTAAGGAGTTAAATTAATTGTGATTGGCGTAGAAGTTTTTGGTTCTGATAAAGTTGTTCCAACAGTAGATTTAATTCTCACATCGATTGTTCCTTCAACACCAGCTGTAAGTCCAAGTTCTAGTGCTTTTGCGTTCAATTCTGCAACAGTAATAGTTGCGTGAGTTACTGTAGAAGTTGTAATATCTACCGGCGCTGCAAACTCTGTATTACTCGCCGCAAATTGCACTGTGTAAGTAACAATTGTTGGAGTTCCGTAACTTACTTTTTCCCAAGTCAATGTCAATGCAGTATTGTTTGGCGTGTCTTTATTTAGAATTGTCGAAGAACCACTTTCTGGAGTTATGATAGAAAAAGCAGCCGCTTGTGGCTCTAAAATCATTAAATTTTCTTCGTTTTCACAAGACCAAAATCCTGTAAGTAAAACAACAGCTATAAATATTTTATATATAAGTTTCATTTTGTGTATCGTTTATGTTTAAAAAAAGTCTTAGTAACCTGTGTTTTGAGTCAAATTTCTATTTGCTCCCAATGATCCTTCCGGAATAGGAAAAACGCTCATGTAAGAAGGAATTGAAACTCCTTTTGAAGAATTTCCTTTCCAAGCCCAATTGTAAGATCCTCCGGTATATTTTCCAAAACGAATTAAATCTTGTCTTCTGTGCGCTTCCCAGTGCAATTCACGTGCTCTTTCATCAATTAAGAAATCAAGCGTTAAATCACTTAAAGTGATATTTCCAACAGTTGAATTATTGTTAGCTCTTTGTCTTAAAGCATTTACATATTCTAATGCTTTCGCCGAAGTTCCGTTTCCACCTCTTAAAGTTGCTTCTGCATACATTAAATAAACATCGGCTAATCTGAATAATGGGAAATCAGTATCAGCATAAGTAGAGCTGATTCCGTTAACTCCAGTTGAAGTTTTATTTGAGAATTTAGACAAAATATAACCTTGTGTTTTTACACCAATATCTTCAATATCAATAGATCTTTGTTTTCCAGGATCACCTGCAACTCCTTTTCCGATTGTATTTCTGGTATCTTGACTGAATTTTGCACCATCAAATTTCTGAGCAAATTCTTTTCTGATTCTAAGCGCTCCAGTCCATCCGCCAATTCCAAAATCAGCACCATTATTTTCCCACGCACCAATTTGTCCGTTTGTTAAAACAGTTGTTGCGCCCCAGTTTTGAGAAACTGATCCATCAGATTGGATTCCGAAAATGATTTCAGCAGAAGTATTGTTGTCTGCTTTAAAATTGTCCAGATATTTTGGTTTCAAAGTATAACCTCCGGCGATAATTTCGTTACACATTGTAATACAATCATTAAAACGATCCGCCTGAATATAAACCTGAGCATTCAAATACATTTTAGCCAAAATCATACGCGCCATAGATTGATCTAATCTTCCGTATTCATTTGTTCTTGCCGCTTTTAAATCCGGTAAAACTGCTGTTAATTCTTTTTCGATAAAATCAAATAATTGTTTTCTGTTAAATTCAGGTCCTGTGAAGTTTATAGGATCATTTTCAGTATACATTGGCGCTTTTCCAAATAAATCCATCATGTTGTAATAAGCGTACGCTCTTAAAACACGAACTTCTTTGCGGTAAAGTGCAATATCTGCCAAGGTTGCAGCATTTGTAATACCTCTTGAACTTAATTTTTCTGGTGTACTTTGACGCAAAAACTCATTTGCATACGATACAGAAACCATAGTTCTACTAAACATTCCAAGAATAACAGGATTTGCGGCTGTCCAGATATTACGCTGTAATTCTGCTGTTCCTCCGTCATTTTCATAACTCCAAACCAATTCGTCTGTAGTTAATTCCTGCATGTACAATAAACATCTTGTAAACTGGCTTGTTCCTGCATCTACACCTTCTAGCGAAGAATCATTAGGACCAATAACTCCTGTTAAAGTTAAGTTTCCGTATACTCCTGCGAAAGCTTTTTTGTATCCGTCAGGCGTAGAAAATAACACATCCGAAGAAAGAACGTCGTCATCTTTTGAGACTACATTTAAATCATCTGTACAAGACTGAAAAATTACAGTCAATGCAACTATTGTTATTAAAATATATTTTTTCATGATTTCGTTATTAAAATTTAAGATTAAGACCAAATAATACTGATCGTTGTCTTGGATAAATCGTTTTGTCTACACCGTTGTTTGTAATTTCAGGATCTAAACCACTGTATTTAGTAAGTACAAAAACGTTCTGAACTCCTGTTGATACTCTTAATGAAGCTTTACTGTTTACCCAGTTATTTAGCGTATATCCTAAAGTAATGTTATCCATTTTTAAGAAAGAAGCATTCTCAATATAAAGATCTGATAATACTACATTTGAAGTAGTTTGAAAATTAGTCTGAGTTACCTGACTTGGGATATTACTTAAAACACCTCCGTTTTCCATCGCATCATATTGTGCTCTGCTCGCATCTACAGCATTAAAAATTCTATTACCAATACTTGCTCTTAAATTGAATGAAAAGTCAAACTTTTTATAATTCATATTAGAGGCAAATCCCAATGTAAAATCCGGATCTGGATTATTATAAATGTATTTATCCGAATCATTTTTGATATTATCACCATTCAAATCTGCAAAAGCACCATCGATTGGTTTTCCTTCTTTATTATATAATTGTTTGTAAACGTAGAAAGAATAAGGCGTATATCCTTCTCTGAAAATTTGTCCCGGAGTTCCTGTTCCTGCAATATTATCTCCTAAAAAGATATCAGTTCCGTTAACCAGATTTTTGATTCTTCTTTCGAATTTTGAAATATTGAAATTCATATTCCAGTTGAAATCTTCCGTTTTAATAGCGTTCGCATTAATCGTAAACTCAACTCCTTTTGTTGTAAAACTACCAACGTTTTGATACACACGATTAGAGAAGTTACTTCCATCAGATATTGCTGCGTTTACCAATAAATCTTTAGATTCTTTGTAATAAACATCAAGTCCCGCAGTTAAACGATTGTCTAAAAATCCAAAATCAAGACCTGCATTGTAAGAAGATGTTTCTTCCCATTTCAAGTTGTTTGTTCTTTTTGAAGGAAGCGCAACCGGAACTGGGCTTGTTCCAAAATAGTATTCAGCATTTCCGCCACCTACCATATATTTTTGTAAGTATCCGTTTGGTTCAGGAATATCTTGTTGTCCTGTAATACCATAACTTAATCTTAATTTTAAATCAGATAATACCGTACTTTCTTTAAAGAAATCTTCTTTGATTTTCCATGCAAATGCTACAGATGGGAAATTCCCCCAACGATTTGCTTCTTCAAATCTAGAAGAACCATCTCTTCTATAAGATAGTGTCAATAAATATTTGTCTCTGAAGTTTAAGTTTGTTCTTGCAAAGAATCCTAATAAAACAACATCTGTATCTAAAGTAGTTTCAGGAAATGTCGATGGCAAATCAGGGTTTAAAATATTACCGGTTTCAAATTTTGAGCTTTGAAATTTTTGATAAGAATAACCACCTGTCATTTCAAAATTCAATGAATTGAACTTTTTATTATAAACTAAATAAGTATCTAATAACTTATTTCTTCTCATCGCTTCTGTATATTCATTTGTACCATACGGAATATTGTTGTTTGATGGAGCAGAACCTGCATCAGCACCAACCAATCTTCTTCTTTCTCCGTTTGATTCATCAAAACCAACATTTACAACGGCTCTTAAAGCAGGGAAAAAGTGAAATTTATAATCAACTTCAAAATTTCCAAAAAATCTGTCGTTCTTTCCTCTGTCATTTGTATTCAACAATTGCGAAACTGGGTTTCTTGCTGCCGTTGAAACTAACGGATAATTTCCGTTTGCATCTACGCCTGTAGTATATTCAAAATATCCTCCATAAGGCGCGCCTTCAACTTTTATAGGTTGTGTTGGATCAAAACCAATAGCAGCTCCTTCAACACCATCTGTAAATCTGTTTCTTTCGTTTGTATAATTCGCAGAAAGTCTCAATTTTAAATGATTGTCAAAGAAAGTTGGATTCATTACTAAACCAACAGTATTTCTTTTAAACTCATTCGTCAAGCGTAAACCTTGTTGATCTGTATTTCCAAGCGTTAAACTTGTTGGAATAACATTAAACAAACTTCCTCTAACTGCTAAACTTTGATCTATTGTTCCAGTGTTTCTGTAAATTGCTCTTTGCCAATCTGTATTTGCAGTTCCTAATTTACTTAAATCATCACTTCTTCTGTCTGCAATAACACTTCTAAATTCGTCTGCGCTAAAAACATCAACCGTTTTAGTCAAAGTTCCTGCAGCATATTGCACATTATAATCTACAGATAATGTTTTGCTTCCTTTTTTAGTCGTAATAATAATTACACCATTTGAAGCACGAGAACCGTAAATTGCAGAAGCTGATGCATCTTTTAAAACCGTAATCGATTCAACAGTTGCAGGATTCAGCGATGCCATAAACGAAGATGCTCCAACATTTGTACTGTTATCCAAAGGCAATCCGTCAATTACAATAAGTGGATCATTACTTGCAAAAAGTGAACTTCCTCCACGAATTCTAATTTGTGAACTAGAACCCGGCGCACCAGTTGAATTTACTGTTAAACCAGCAACTCGCCCGCTAAGTAAATTTTCTGTTGAAATATTATTTCCTTTGTTAAAGTCTTTTGTCGTAAGTGCAGTAACAGATCCTGTAGCATCTTTCTTTTTAACACTTCCGTATCCAACCTGAACAACAACTTCTTTCAGTTGATTATTATCTTCTTCAAGATTTACAGTTATGTTTTTCTGTCCGGCAACTGAAACAGTCTGATTAGTATAACCCGTATAAGAAAATACAATTTTACTATCTGCTTTTACTCCGGATAATTGAAATTTTCCGTCAAAATCAGTCGTGGTACTGATATTTGTTCCTAATACTTTTATGTTGGCTCCCGGTATGGGCTGCTTGGTAGACTTTTCCAAGACAATACCACTAATTGTGTTCTGAGCAAAAACACAAAAAGGAAGTAAGAGTAATAAAAGTAAAAATTTGGTTTTAATTCTTTTCATACTTTTTAAAAATTGGTTTTGTTTAAGTTAGTTTTTATTAATAAGTGTTGGTCACAAATTGATTGTAGAGATCTATAATTTTAAAAGAAACAAAGTCTGTTTTTTTGGATGATTGCTTCTAAATAGAAATCGTTTCTTAAAATTATAATCTCCTTTTGAAATAAGCTTACTCTATTTTTCTTAGAATGAGAAAAAGCTTTTCCCGATAAGTTTTAATTCGAATGTTAGTCATGTTTAATTTTTTTTTGGTTACGATAATTGGTTAGTTTGTTTTCGTTGACTTGCTCTGAACAAAAATTTTTCAAACGTTGTAGCTGATCAACTCATTCTGCAAATTAAGGATAGAAGAAGTTTTTAAGACAGGGAAAAATTCATTTATAAAAGGGGACATTTTCGTAAAAACCCACATACAACGCCTCATAAAAACATATTATGTAATTTTTCGTTCAAAAAAAAATGACAAAACCAATAATTAACCATTAAAATAATATTTTTAATAATTAACTTAGAGTATAATTTTGAATCGATATATTATCAAAAATTTACCTGAAAAAAAGCTCAAAATTTTAATCTTAAAAAATCATAGAAACCACAACCTTTAATTAATCTAAAAAACAAATGTTGTTTTTACACATTATATAATAAATAAATTAATTTCGCAAACTATACAGTTTGTAGCAACCCTAAAAAGAAAATGTACAAAATGGTGAACCGAATTAAAATACTGATAATTATAAATTCTCTGATTATTATTTTATGCAATCAGACATTTGCTCAAAATTCGATAACAAAGGAAATTCTCTGGACAACGGATTGGAGTCCGAATGGGAAATTCATAGCGATTGGCGGAAATACAGACACTTTAAAAATTTATAATGAAAGCGATCTAAAACCATTCAAATCATTTCATATTAAGAACACTATTACGCGTATAAAGTGGCATCCTTCAAAAAATATAATTGCTGTAACAACACAAATGTCAGGTGACAAATCGAGTATTATTAATTTGGATACGAATGAAAAAATTGAATTAAACGGAATTTCACCAGATGGAGCAAGAGGAATTGACTGGAACAATACAGGTGAATATTTAGCTGTTGGAGACAATGACGGACAAATATTAATTTATACTATAAAAGGGGAATTAATTAAAAAGTTTAATAATGAAAATACCAAGGGCATAATGGCTATTGATTGGCATCCTCAAAAAAACACTCTCACAACGGTTACAGACAAAATACGTTTTTATGACATTGACGGAAATTTGCTGAAATCAATAAAACACAGACAAGAAGAAGTGATGTTATTGAGTATTGCCTGGCACAAATCAGGTACTTTTTTTGTTACAGGCGATTATGGTGATGAAAAAGACAAATCTCTACTTCAATACTGGGATGAAAATGGTAAATTATTACAATCAATTGATATAAGTAAAGCGGAATATAGAAATTTAACCTGGAATTCAAAAGGAAGCAGATTAGCAACTGCAAGTGATGCATTGAGAATTTGGGATACCAACGGTAAACTTGTCTCTGAAGGCAATTCTAAAGACTATTTATGGGGTGTTTCCTGGAATAAACAAGGAAATAAAATTATTACATCAAGTATGGAGCAAAATATTATACTTTGGAATAATAAAGCAGAAAGAATATTAGCTATAGAATAGCAACCGTTTTAAACTAATGTGTGACTTACTGGAATTACACCGTTTCTCATCGAGTTTTCGTTAAACCGAAAATCAAAAAGTTACAAACCGAACAATGTCTCGAAGCATTAGAACTATTTTACATATATTCATATAAAAATTGATCCAGCTTTCAGACCACATTCCTCGTATTTTTCGTATATCAAAGAGCAACAAGCTTTTTAAAAAAAATTCTATGAATAAGCTAAAGTCCTTTCTTGTTATTTGCCTTCTTTCCATAAGTGCATTTGGACAGAATTACCCGATTAGACATCTTGATATTTCGTCAGGACTTTCTAATAATTCGGTTGCGACAATATATCAGGATCAGAATGGATATATGTGGTTTGGTACTTTTGACGGACTTAACAGATATGATGGAAATGATTTTAAAATCTACCGACATATTCATACAGATCCAAATTCTATTCAGGGAAATGCTATAAGCTGTATCGAAGGTGATTATAAAAATAATCTGTGGATTGGAACAACAGCTGGTCCGGTTGTTTTTAATGCAGAACGCTCCTCTTTTACTCCATTAAAATATATTGGAATTGATAAAAAAGTCAAACCTTTAAAAATTACCGCTTACGAAATAATTGCAGTACATTCTCAAAATATAATTCTTGTTGCTACAAAAGAAATGATCGTAGCTTATAAAGAAGGCGAGCAAACCGGAACAGCAATACCTTTTAACGGAAAATTAAATTATATCGCAAGATCAATATCTTATGATGCAAAAAAGCAAATCTTCTATGTTTTTGTAACCGGTTCTGGTCTTTGTAAATATGATCTAAAATCAAAAAAACTAACACTTCTTAACAATACAATTACCGGATCAAATTGCATAAAGCTTACAAATGAAGGTTTATGGATTGGATCTGACGAAGGCGCTTATTTATACAATGCAAATCTGAATACTTATTCTAAAAATTACTTTCAGGAAAAAACCGTAGTTCGCGATTTTTATCAGCAAGACAACAGACTCTGGATTGCCACTGACGGCGCAGGTATTTTCACGATTACAAAAAACCAGTCTACTCCTGTTTTATATAAAGCAAGCGGTCCGGTTTCATTACTTAACAGTAAATCTCTTTATGATATATTCGAAAGTAAAAACGGAGAAATGTGGTTCGGAACTCTCCGCGGCGGCGTGAGTATGATGGGGAAAAAACCGCTTTATTTTAATCACTTTAAAAGCAAAGATCCGCTGACTAATAAAGAAGATGAAGATCCTGCGGCAAACTTCATGCTTTCTTTCTGCGAAGACGACAAGAAAAATGTCTGGATTGGTACAGATGGCGCCGGAATGCGATATTGGAATAGAAAACAAAATACCTACGACGTATATTCTACAACATCGTCTGGCGGAAGAAAACTGCAAAGTAATTTCGTTACCAGTATTGTCAGAGATTCTGATAATGCAATTTGGGTCGCCATGTGGAAAGGCGGAGTTTGTCGGATTGATCCAAATTCAAAAGCAATTCAGAATTTTTCGATTTATAATCAATTCACTAAAAAAGCAGAACAAGAATCCTGGTTGCTCTATTTAGATTCAAGAAATACTTTGTGGCTTGCTATAACTAACGCAGGCGCATTATATCAATTTGATCGAAAGCAAAATAAATTCATTTGCTACAGCAATACTTTACGCGATGTAACTTGTCTCTATGAAACCAAAGACGGAAAAATCTGGGGCGGAACTTTCAATTCGTTTTTTGAGATCGATACCAAAACGAAAAAAGTAAAAACCTATCATTCTGAATACACAATCAGATGTATTACTGAAGATCAAAATAAAAATATTTGGATTGGTACTGTAGAAGGCGGTTTGCTTTTATTTGATCGAAAAACAGGCACTTCTAAAAAATATACTACTCAAAACGGGCTTTCGAGTAATACCGTACTTCGCCTTTTAGAAGACAAAAAAGGAAATTTATGGATGAGTACGTATCATGGAATTTCAAGATTGAATCCAAAGAATAATACTTTTAGAAATTTTGGCGTCGCTGATGGATTACAGGGAAATCAATTTAGCTGGAATGCTGGCACAAAACTTTCTACAGGAGAATTTATTTTTGGAGGCATAAACGGATTCAATGTTTTTGATCCTGAAAATATAAAAGACAAAAAAAATACTGGTAAATTTTTATTGAATGATTTACTGGTAAACAATCAGTCTCTAAAATTAGACAGTCCTTATGTAACCGGAAAAAAACTTGAAATGATAAGCGATGTCGAGCTTCCTTATGAAAAATCGGCATTGAGTTTTGATTTTGTTTATCTTGATTATGTAAATTCCGAAAAAATAAATACCGCTTACTTCCTCGAAGGTTGGGATAAAAACTGGAATTATACTTCAAAAGATAACAGAGCAAATTATTCGAGATTGACCGAAGGAACTTATGTTTTTAAAGTAAAAACAACTGATATTTTCGGAAATTGGACGAATGAAGTAACGCTCGCAACTGTAACAATTCTTCCGCCTTGGTACAGAACCTGGTGGGCATATACATTTTATTTAATCGCTGCAATTGGTGCAATTTACGCATACGTAGATTATCATAAAAACAAAGAAAGGCTTCGCTACGAAATAAAACTTGCCCGAATGGAGCATAAAAAAGATAAGGAACATGCCGAAAAACAGTTTTCGATGTTTACGTATATCGCGCATGAATTACGAACTCCTTTATCTTTAATTATAAATCCGCTTAAAAGCGCTATTGAACGAAAAAACCGTTCTGAAGACGATCTGGATCTAAATCTCGCCTATAAAAATGCAAAACGATTATTGAGTCTTACCGATCAATTATTATTGTTTAGAAAAGCCGAAACAGATCTTGATGAACTCAAAATTTCGAAGATTAATTTAAACTCGCTTTGTCGTGAAATCTACGAAAGCTTTACGCAAATGGCATCCGTAAAAAGTTTAAATTATCAATTTATTGAAGAAAATACATCAACCGAAATATATGGCGATTATGAGAAATTAGAGATTACGTTGTTCAATCTAATCTCAAATGCTTTCAAATTTACTCCTAATAACGGATCAATAACTATTGAAATTAACGAGAATCTTGCTGATGTTTCGATCATTATATCTGATACCGGAAGCGGAATCAATGAAAATGAAATTGACACAATTTTCGAAAAATTCAAACAAAGTCAGTCAAAAGCCAGCAATGGTTTTGGAATTGGACTTTATGTTGCCAAATATTTCGTGAACAAACATCATGGCGAAATAGAGTGTAAAAGCAAAGTTGGAGAAGGCACTTCGTTCATAATTACGCTTCCAAAAGGAAATAGCCATTTTGCAGAAATGAACATCAACGAGAATCATTCGCATATGTCGCCACTTGTGGGAGAACTTCTCGAAGGAATGCCAGCCGATAATCAAAATTCATCTGAAAATAAAACTCAGCCATCGCATCTCGAAAATCTACAGGACGAATTAATCAGTACAAAAAAAGTATTGCTAATTGTTGAAGACAATCCCGAAATGAATCATTATCTCGTGCAGCTTTTCACCAAAAACTATATTGTTTATTCGGCAGCAAATGGTCTTGAAGGATTAAAACTTGTAGAAAAACATATGCCGGATATTGTACTGAGCGATATCTCTATGGAAGGCATGAACGGTTTGGATTTATGCAAAAAAATCAAACAAAATGATGATTTAAGCCATATTCCGGTGATACTTTTAACGGCGACAACCAGTAACGATATTCATTTGCAAAGTATTACAGAAGGCGCTGACGATTATGTTACCAAACCGTTTGACAGCGATATACTTCTGGCGCGCGTAGATTCTGTTCTTCGAAACAGAGGACAATTGCGCAAGTATTTCTTAGACAGTATCACGCTTCGTGAAAATGTAAATAAAGTTCCAACTGAATACAAAGAATTCCTTGACAAATGCATCGAAATCGTAGAAGCCAATATCGAAAACAACGATTTTAATCTAAAGACTTTTTCGGCTGAAATGGGAATGAGTCATTCAAGTCTTTACAAAAAGATTAAAGCAATTTCAGGACAAACCGTAAATGTTTTTATCCGATCGATCAGAATCCGCAGAGCCGCAGTAATCATGCTTACGGAGAACATTAATATCGCACAGGTTGGCCCACAAGTTGGTATAGAAGATCAACGTTATTTCCGTCAACAATTCGTGAAATTGTTTGGAATGAAACCTTCAGAATATATCAAAAAATATAGAAATTCTTTTAATAAAGAATTGAATATCATTCAGAAAAAAGATAATTCATAAATTAGAATAAGACGTTGGTATAATTAATTCTAACATATAGTTTGGAAGCGTCGGAAGCAGAAGTTTTGTCATTGCGAGGAACGAAGCAAACTCACTAACAATTGTACATATATTTAATTTTCCAAATGTGGTTGCTTCGTTCCTCGCAATGACAAATCTGTGCGTTGATCTATTGGAACGATTATAAATTTTATGAATAAAACAATACCTAACAGTCCCGAAGCTTCAAGACTAAATCATAAAAAAAACCATCCCAAAAAAAATCGGGATGGTTTTTTCAACAATTAACTAACTAAAATTAAGGTTTAAGCTCCGTAAACTTCGAATCTAATTCAAAAGATTTCTTCACTTTCTCTACTATAATTTCTTTTTCTACCGAAAATTCAGCTGATTTTTTAATATCTAAAGAAGATGCTCCAACCAAAACTTTATAGGTTCCGGCTTCGGCAATCCAGGCACTTTTACTTTCTAAAAATGAAGCTAAATCTTTTGGAGACAAAGTCAATACTACTGTTTGGCTTTCTCCCGGTTTTAATTCTTTTGTTTTTGCAAAAGCTTTTAATTCTTCTTTAGGCTTATCAATAGTTTTTGCAGGAGCCGAAAGATAAACTTCTACCACTTCTTTTCCAGCCACTTTTCCTGTATTTTTTACCGTAACCGAAACCGTCAATTTATCCTTGAAAGTTGGTGTACTCAATTTTACATTGCTGTAATCAAATGTGGTATAAGAACTTCCAAAACCAAATTCGTAAGATGGTTTTATATTGAATGTATTAAAATATCGGTAACCAACATAAACACCTTCTTCATAAGTAACCTCTTTTGGATTGTCTAAAGGAAGTCCAGGGAAATTTTTTGCCGAAGGCGTATCTGAATATTTCGCAGGGAAAGTCATTGTCAATTTTCCTGACGGATTTATTTTACCGGAAACAACATCAGCAACAGAATGTCCGCCTTCCTGACCTGGTTGCCAAGCCAATAAAATAGCATCTACTTTATCTTTCCATGAAGCCGTTTCGATAACGCCGCCAATATTCAAAATAACCACAACTTTCTTTCCTTTGGCATGAAAAGCCTTTGAAATCTTATCCAGCATTTCAATTTCTTCATCTGCCATATTAAAGTCATTATTCACAACTCTGTCTCCGCCTTCTCCAGAATTTCTTCCCAAAGTCACAAATGCAATTTCAGAACTTGCTGCTTTTTTAGCCAGAAAAGCATCGTCCATTTTCATTTCAGGAAGTCTCTCAGGCAAAGCCAAAATTCCTCTTGCTTTTCTTCTTTCTTTTTCGGCTACAACTTCTTTTTCAGCGTGAGGTTTATATAAATCAACCAATTCTTTGTCTAATTTGTAACCTGCTGCTGTTAAACCTTCTAAAAGAGAAACGGTATGTTTGTTATTCACACTTCCGCTTCCTGTTCCTCCAGTAATCCAAGCATAAGAAGTAACTCCAAATACTGAAACTTCTTTTTGCTTGTCAGCGAAAGGCAAAGCATTATTTGTGTTTTTAAGTAAAACCATTCCTTCTGCGGCGGCATTTCTAGTTACTTCGGCATTTTTAGTCAGGTTTGGTTTATCGCTGTATTTGTATTTTGCAAAAGTTGGCGTACGAAAAATATATTCTAAAATTCTTTTCGCATTTGTATTTGCTACTTCCTGAGATAATTTACCTGAATTTAAAGCCTCTAATAAAGCTTTTTTCTGAACAGGAATTCCCGGCATCAAAAGATCGTTTCCGGCAATCATTTGTTTAACAACATCAGAATTTGAACCTTTTGAAATCGATTCAAAACCCGGAAATCCACCAAACCAATCCGTCATTACGATTCCTTTAAAACCCCATTCGTTTCTTAAAACCTCCGTCAATAAATCTTTTCTGTCAGAAGTATATTCGCCATTCAATTTATTGTACGATGACATAACTGTCCAAGGTTGAGATTCTTTTACCGTGATTTCAAAACCTTTTAAATACAATTCTCTAATCGCTCTTTCAGAAACATGAGCATTGATTGTTAAACGATTTGTTTCTTCATTATTCACGGCAAAATGTTTAATCGAAGTTCCAACGCCTTGCGACTGAATTCCGTTTACAATTGCAGCGGCGGTTTTTCCTGAAATCAACGGATCTTCAGAATAATATTCGAAGTTTCTTCCGTTCAATGGATTTCTGTGGATATTTAAAGCAGGCGCTAATAAAACGTCAACACCATATTCTTTTACTTCATTTCCCATTGCTTTTCCAACTTCTTCCAAAAGCGCTTTATTCCACGTTGAAGCCAAAGCCGTTCCCACCGGAAATGCTGTTGCATAATACGTTTTCGAATCATTTTCTCTCGTTGGTGCAATTCTTAAACCTGCAGGACCATCGGCTACAACAGTTGCAGGAATCCCGAAGCGTTCAAAAGCAGCAGTTCCGCCCGCTGCACCGGGAACCAAACCTTGTTTAGAATCTCCAACAGGACCTGTCAAAACTTCGATTCCAGGCATTCCGGTTCCAATAAGCAGTTCTACTTTTTCTGCATTGGTCATTTCTTTGATAATCGCATCAATTCTTTGATCGACAGAAAGACGAGTATCTTCCCAAATATCAAGTTTTCCGTTTCTGTTGAAATCGGAAAATTTAAATCCCTTAATAGTTAAAAACGGTGGATTCGTTTCATCATTCGGAACTGTATTCCAAGATAAATTAGAAAGCATCAACGCCGTTAAAAGCGTTATTTTTCCGGTTTTTAAAAGTTTATTTTTCATAATATAAATAGTTTTAAAAGTATTGCTGTAAATAGTTGGTATAATTAATAGTAACACATATTCGAGATGATTTTTTCACGCAGATTTAAAAGGATTTAAGCAAATAAACGCTGATATATTTTAATCAAATCTGCTCAGATCTTTTTAAATCTGCGTGAAACCATTAATCTTTATTTAGTTAAAAATCCTTGTAATGTCAGCCATTCTTCAAAACGAATTTCCCATGAATCGACAGGTAAATTTTGTTTTCCTGTTCCAAAACCATGTCCGCCTTTTGAATACATATGCAACTCAACACTTTGTCCTGCTTCAAGCCATTTATTATACATCTGAATACTTCTTGGAGCCAGTTTCAGCTGATCATCACTTGCAGCACAAACAAACATTGGAATCTTTTTTTCCGGAGTTGCAACACTCAAAAGTTCTGGTCGCGGACCGCCGTAAATATTGGCTACAAAATCTGGCAATTGATCCGGTTTATTATCTAAAACTGTTTCCATTGCAACCGTACTTCCTGCAGAAAACCCAATGATTCCAACTTTCTTCACATCGATTCCATATTTTGAAGCATTAGTTCGAACATAATTCAAAGCATTTTTTCCGTCTTGCGCAGCTAGTTTTATAGTTGCCAAAGAGTTTTTTTCGAAAGCCGCTCTGTCTTTCAATTTGTCCATCATTTCTCTTGCCGGATCATTGGTTTCAGTTTTGTTCAAACGATATTTCAAAACAAAAGCCGTAATTCCTTTTTTGCTTAAAATTTCAGCTAATTCTTTTCCTTCTCTGTTAATTGATAAACTCTGAAAACCTCCGCCCGGAGCGATTACAATTGCAGTTCCGGTATTCTTAACTCCTTTTGGAACCTCGTAAACCAATAAAGATGGATCAGTTACATTGTAAACGACTTCGGTTTTAAAAAGATCCGAATACATTTGAGCTTCTTTCTGTGTCCAGTTTTCAGATCCGGGAGCTTTTCCTGTGTATAATTTTACGGTTTCTTGTGCTTTTGCTGATATTCCTGCAAGCATTAGAAAAGCGAATAGTATTGTGATTTTATTTTTCATTTGAATTGTTTTTATCGTGTTTACTTTACGTCTAAGCAAACCTGACAGGTTTTAAAAACCTGTCAGGTTTAGGAATCGTAGAAAAAATCACTGCTTTTTATAAGTCTCCGTTCGAGCATCTTTTATAACACCTTTCCAGTTTAATCCATAAGCAAAATCATAAACATTTCCTTCACTGTCTTTATGCGGAATCATATCGTAAGGAACGTCTTCAAATTGTTTTTCAACCGTTTCCATATTTGCCGGCATCTGAACCGGAAGCAATCCTGAAGGCTCTGTTTTTCCTGAGATAATATCTAAAACTGCTTGTGTCGAAACTCCAAAATTCAATACAATTCCATCAACTTCTTTTTCAAATTCATTAAAGATCATAGGTTTTGAAGCCGTAACCGAAACAATAACCGGTTTTCCGTTCATCATATCTTTTGTGTCCAGAATCGTTCTTAGATCCATTGTATTGGCAACAGTAACCGTTTTGTTTTTATAAGTTCTGTCTTTGATTGTTGGATCAATAACCTGATCTCCGGCAGCGATACTTTTTGCTCTGGCTTCGGTTGCTGTATAAGTTCCGTATTGTAGTGAAATTGGCACGTAACCATTGCTTCCGCTTTGTCTGTCTTTTAAATCATAACCACCTTCTAAACTTTGCGGACTTGTTACAAAAACAATTGCAAAATCTGCTTTTGAAGGATCTTCGGTAACATTATAATATTTCTTTACCAACTCAAGATTTACCGGATAATCAAGTTTTGGCTGACTCGCAATTCCCCACCAATCTTTAGTTGAAGCCGTATAAATCTTCGGAATAAAAACGGTTTTCTTTTCCTTCAAAGGCAAAACCGCAGCTTTATTTTTCAGCAACACAACCGATTTTAATTGTGCATCATAACCTGCTTTCATAAACTCAGGATTTCCAACAATTGCTTTAGTTTCGGCAACATTTAAATATGGATTTTCGAAAAGACCAACTCTAAAAATGTTCTTTAATAATCGAACCGCAGATCTTTCGAAACGCGCTCTCATAAAAGGTTCTCCAAATTCTTTGATTCCCATTTCATAAGCCGCCAAAACTGGTTTCTTATCATTATTTCCACCAAATTGGTCAACTCCGGCAATAATCGCTTTGTAATGTCTTTCGTTAATCGAAAGATTCTCAACTCCCCAAGGTTTTCCTGCAAAAAGATTTGGCGTTTTTCCTTCGTCTCCAGTTACCAACCAATCCGTACAAACCACGCCGTCGTAGCCGTATTTATCTCTCAATAAATCTGTAATGATATATTTACTGTAACCGTTTGCTACGTTTTCATTGTATTTTTTATCCTGATCAAAAGTGATCGTGTAATAAGGCATTACCGCCGATGCTTTACTCGTTTTTCCTTTCAATTTGAAAGCGCCATTAATAAATGGATCAATATGTTGTTGCAGATTATTTCCCGGATATACCGCAAATTTTCCGTAAGCCCAATGTCCGTCACGTCCGCCTTCTTCGGCACCACCGCTTGGCCAGTGTTTTACCATCGCGTTTACACTTTTGTAACCCCAACCATCTTTAATTTCGTCTTTTCCGTATGAAGTTTGGAAACCGTCAATATAAGCTCTTCCCATATCTCTGGTTAAAGCCGGGCTTTCGCCAAAAGTCATCGAAATTCTATACCATCTTGGCTCAGATCCTAAATCGATTTGAGGCGAAAGAGCCGTTGCGATTCCTAATGCGCGATATTCTTTTGCAGCTATTTGACCAAACTGTTCAACAATTTTCGGGTCAAAAGTTGATGCCATTCCTAATCCGTCAGGCCACATCGAGATTTCTCCTCCTGCACCACCGTTAAATTCAGACGTAACATTTGCCGTATGACGCGGATCTGTACTGGTATTGCTCGGAATTCCTAATCCAATTCCTTCTACAAAAGCCTGCATTTGGTTGTTCCATAAAGCGGCAACTTCCGGACTTTGTACTTTTGTAATTAATACATGACGAAGATTATCTTCTTTCAAAAATGCTTTTTGCTGATCTGTTAAATCATACGCTTTGGCATTACTTTCCGGAAAAATTTTACCATTATACGTTCCTGCATTATAACCCGAAACTCCTGCCGGCAAAGCTTGATGACGACTATAAAGCATCAATCCTGCAATTTGTTCTACAGTCATTTTTGAAGCTAAATCCTTGGCTCTTTCATCTGCCGAAAGGCGCCAATCTTCGTATTTATCCAGTTTTCCGTTTTTATTTAAATCTTTAAATTTCTTTCCGTTTACGGTTAAAATTTTGATGCCGGATTCGGGAGAATATCCCAAATCAGCACCTTTATTATTTTTTACAATCGTGAAATTTTCTTGTTGCGCTTGTGTTGTTGCACTAATCAAAAAAGCGAATCCGGCTGTTATTATTATTTTTTTCATGATAGGATTTTTAGAATCTGAAATTAAGAGATGCTTCTAAAGTAAATGGTCGAATGTAAGATCCTACCAAAAGCTGATCATAATAAGCAGAAGCATCGGTAATTAATTCGGCGCCACTAATTGCGCCTTTTGCTCCCGTTTGGTTTAAGAAGTTAACTGCTGTTATACCAATATCAAAATGATCGTTGATTTTGTAATTTACTCCTCCAAAAGTTTCCCATCTTGGCGCAAAGAATAAGGCGTTTGTAAGGTTTGCATATTGCTTGCTGAAATAACGGAAACTCGCCCAAACCTTGAAATCTTTGTAGGTATAACTTGGATCGATTTCCATTAAAACTTTAGAAATTTCCAATACGTTTTTATCGTTATAAGAATAGTTATTTCCAAAAGCAGAGAAATCATAGTTTTTATAAACCGGATCCTGAAAAGTAATCAAATAATGAAGATTAAATCCTTTGAAAGGCGTTGCCACAATATCTGTTGTCCAACCTAAAGTCTGGATGTCATAGAAAACTGTTGCAACTTCTGACTGACTTGCATTTGATGGATTCACCAAATTTAATCTCGCTTGGTAATTGTTTCTGGTTAAGTAAGTTGCCTGAGAAACTACGCTGAATTTTTCCTGATTGTAATACAAACCAAAAGCGGCTAAAGGACTTTTAGTTTTAGTTAAATTTGGTGCAACTGCTCCGGAATAACTTTCTAACTGACCATTTTTTTCTGTGTAAGTGAAATCGGCAAGGATTCCGGCGCTTTTTGTAACTTTATAAACGGCATTAATCGAACCTCCTAAATGAAACCAGTTATTATCAAAGTAAGATTTCTGACTTGGATCAAAAACTAAATTTGGAGTTCTTGGCGTTTGATAATAATCTCCTTTTAATTTATGGTATCTTAAATTTACGCCATAAGCTAAACTTAAACGATCTGAAACTGTCCAGTTATCAGAGAAATAACCTGATAATTTATTCTCGAAACCATTGTGATATTCTCCTCCAACATTGTAATTGTAAAATCCGTCAGCATCTGTATTTGAAGTTCCGCCGGGCGTGTTACGAACTAATTTATCCGGATTTGCACTTACCGTTTGATTAAAGAAAGAACGGCTTGAAGTAAATTGATCAACATTATAATAATACTCTAATAAACCAAATCTCCATTTGTGTTTTTCTACATTCTTTTTGATTTCGAATCTTGATAATGCGCTTGTCGTTGGCGTTCCGTCTGTATATAATCCCAACATTGAATTTACGTTTCCTACATAAGGCTGACCTGTAGCTTCGTATGTGAAATTATCTGCTGCAGTTGCCTGAAAAATACTCAACGGAATTGCAATTAATTGCGATGCTTTTGAAGTTCTGAAACGAGTTGAGAAATTGAATTTCCAATCGTTTGCCAAATCATAATTTCCTAAGATATCAAATGTGTGTGAGGTTGTTGCAGCATCGCTTCCGCCCATATCAGCAAATTTAGTTTCGCCGCTCAAAATATCTTTGAATTTTAATATTCCGTCATTAACGATATACGAATCACGACCAATTCTAAAATCATTGTATTCTTCTACTTTTCCGCCTTCTTTGTATCTAAAAACGGCATAATTGGTCAAAGAAGCTGAGTTTGCATATTTGTATGTAAAGCTAATTTGTCCTTTTCCGTTATTGAATTTCTTGGTTAATCCGGCTCTGTAAATCTGAGTTCGGTCTGAATAATTGGCAAATTTCAAATCGAAAGAATTGGGATCAAAATTGGCGTAAGCTCCCATTGTATACGACCAACCTTTAGATAATGGTCCGGAAACATTCAAATCTCCTTTCATCCATCCGAAACTTGAACCTGAAAAATTACCCACAACTTCCAATTTATCAGTTCCGAGTTTGGTATATGAGTTTACTGCAAAACCTAAATCTCCGGTTGTAATTGCAGCTTCTCCAATTTTTAATAATCCTGTGCGTCCTAAACTTTTGCTTTGTCTCCAGGTACGATTTGGTAATTCCGGCCAAAAATAATAAACCACCGGTAAATCATTTTCCTGAATAGTTATTCCTCCAACGGTTGAAGGTAATCCGATATTTACATCACGCGGTCCGGTATTATTCGCCGCATTAAGCATTACATTTCTATTTTTTTCTTCTTTAGTATCTGTCTCTACTATTTTGGTTGTTTTTTTAATTGAATCTGTTGGTTTTTGCTGTTTTTTATCCTCTTGGGAATAGGTTTCCATAATTGGAAAAACAGCCATACAGATTGCTGAGATTAGCATTTTTTTCATAATGTGGTATTTGAGTTAAGTAAGTTTAGTTTCATTGCTTCATTATGAAGCAATATTAAAAACAAATTCTCATATCAACAAATAAATACCTTAATAATTTTCATAATCACATAATTAGCAGGCTTTAAATCTCATAAAAACAATAATAAAGAGATATCATTGAATAGTTCCAAAACAGAGAAAAAACAGCTACCACGTTTGCGTAAAGCATTGAAAACAGTGGTTAGAGTCAAGATGACCTTAAATCGATAAAGACAAAAAGAGGTACGGAATTTATTTTTTTTACAAACTCAATATTTTCTTTCGCCAAATACTAAAATGTCAGAAAAAATTGTAGTGATTTGACTTTTACCTATCAAAAAGCTTAAATTTGGAATTAATTATAGCCGAATGGAATTAAAAAAGATACTTGAAATACAATCTGAAGAGTCGTTTAAAAAATATATACCGACGCTTTCTATCGATTGTGCTATTTTTAGTTTTAAAGAAAACTCGCTTCATGTTTTAACTGTAAAGATGAAGGATTCTGATTCCTGGGGTCTTCCTGGAGGTTATGTAAAAAAAGAAGAAAACGTTGATGATGCGGCTGTTCGCATCTTAAAAGACCGAACCGGAACAGAGAATATTTACTTACAGCAATTCTATACTTTTGGAAATCTTAAACGTTCTGAAAGTGCTTTTGAAGAACATGATGACACCATCTGGAATAAACAGCGTTTTGTTTCTATTGGTTACTACGCATTGGCAGAATATTCAAAAGTAAACTTAATTATTGATGAATATTCTACTCATGTCGAATGGCAATCTGTGGATAATCTTCCTTTGTTTATGATGGATCACAGAAGCATTCTTGACAAGGCTTTGCTTACCGTTCGTGAGCAATTAAACAATCACCCAATTGGTTATAATCTTTTGCCTGAGAAATTTACGATGCCGGAACTTCAAAAATTATATGAAGCTATTTTGGGCAAAAAACTCAATCGTGGTAATTTTTATCGAAAGATATTGCGTTATGATATTTTAGTTAAACTAGATGAATCGAGAAAAGGCGGTGCACATAAAGCTCCGGATTTGTATAGTTTTGATTTAGAGAAATACAACAATGCTTTGAAAGAAGGTTTAAAAGGAAGCTGGTAAAAACCTGTTTCTGTTTAATTTATTGTTCTACTAATTCTACGTTTTTTATTTCTCCTTTATCATCTTTATAAGTCAAATTTAGTTTCGGATTTTGATAAAAATCTCCTGAAAAAATAATACAATCATTCTCCGGAGTTCTCGTTGTAAAGTCCTGATTATTGATTTTTAATATTTGAAAACCGTTTTTTAATCCTAAATTTTGAGCATGAGTATTTGTCCAGACAATACCAATGGAATAAATGGCTTCTTCGGCAACGTCTTTAAATCCAAATGTTTTCTGATTTTGATAGTATTGCACTTGTTTTAAAGCTTCAAAATAAAAATTCTTATTGATGAAATCTAACGTAATTGTGCCGTATTCTGCCAGTTGAATACCAATTGCATTTTTTGTTTTTTCGGATTCAATTGTAATGATATTATTAATTTCGGCGTTACCAAATTTTACTTGTTTGACTAAAGCTCTGTTTTTCTTCTCAGGTTCTATCATTCCATTTAAGCCAATTGAGGTTACTCCAAAACCTTCATTTACAACATTTGCTACACCTTTTTTAATTGCTTTGTCGAATATTTTGCTTGAAATACTAATCAATTTGTCTGCGCCACTATCAAAAAGTCCGTCAAAAGTTACTTCGTTACCCAGATCAATTTTTATATAAGGTTTACCTATTTGATTTACTGAAATTGGTGTTTGATAAGCATTTTGCAAGGCTATTTTTTGCAAGTTATCGGTTAAAATAATTCGTTTATTTTTAAGATCAAT
Organism: uncultured Flavobacterium sp.; assembly: GCF_951805225.1. Taxonomy (NCBI): domain Bacteria; kingdom Pseudomonadati; phylum Bacteroidota; class Flavobacteriia; order Flavobacteriales; family Flavobacteriaceae; genus Flavobacterium; species uncultured Flavobacterium sp. Next base: position 2,783,630 of record NZ_OX638201.1, read on the forward strand.
ACTCACAATACAATTATTAAATACATTACTTCCAATAATTCCATCAACATTCAGGCAATACATTGGATAGTTCTTTTTTACATCAATTACAAGCGAAGGAATATCCTGAAAGGTTACAGTACCTATTTGTAATTCTTTTACGCTCACAATTTTTGAATCAGTTGATTTCTTGTTTACATCGTCTACCTGAGCATCCCCAATTTTCGAATAATTCATTGCATTTTGTATTTCTTCCGAAATTATTAATACTGAACCTGTATCGAAAAGAAAGCGCTTTTCTGCTCCATTTATCTTAATTGGAATAATTATTTTGTTTTTTACAATTTCAAAAGGAATAGTATCACAGAAATTTTTCTGCAAAAGAGTACCGTTTTTGAAGTCGAATTTTTGACCAAAAGAAACCGTAACAACAAATAAAGAAAGTAGGAACGAAAAGAGTTGTTTTGAAGTCATATATTGATTATTTCAAATTCTTTAATAAGCATAAAAATAGAAATAAAAATCGCAATTATCATGCTCATATGCAAACATTTAAAAGAAATAAGAAATGAAATTTCAGCATAAAAAACAACAAAAAAGGCTGCCTTGGGGAAGACAACCTTTAATGACTAATAAAATAAAAATGAATCTAAAGTATTTTAGTGTCCTGATTGGCTTTCAGGACTCATAATAACTTCGACACTACTAGAACTATCCAAGACGTGCTTACTAAACTGCTGAATAGTTTTTTGATTAATTTTAGAAATTAAATTTTTATATTCTTCATCCTGCAAAAACGGAATCTGATTTAAGCTGTTATTGTAAATAGTATTGTTCCAAAAAGAATTGGTTTTAAGCGATTCTTCTCTGTTTTTTAAAAGTGCTTTTTTAATATCTTCTAAATCATTTGCATTGACCGGATTTACTTTTAAATCATTCAATTCTTTCCAGACAATCTGCATTAATTTTTCTTGTTTATCAGGATCACAATCAAAAGTCAGTGAAAGTTCAAAAGTAGGTTTTGGAATAAGTTCCAGATTTCCGCCAACGTTTACGCCATAACTTCCGCCTTCTTCTTCACGAATGGTTTGCAAAAATCGTTTTGATAATATTTCGCCAATGATATAAATACTCAATGCATTTTCTTTGCTGTATTCTGTTTTTCCTGTCAAATTAAGATAAACCGTAGATTTCACTACTTCCATCGGACGCTTGAAATGAACTACTGTTTTGCCTTTTGCAGGTTCGATATTATGATCTTTAAAATTCTCTTTTAAAGCTGGATTAGAATTGATATTTCCGATGTATTTCTGAATTAATTCTAATGCTGAATCCGGAATATTTCCAACGAAAATAAACGTAAAATCAGATGCATTTTTAATTCGGTCACGATAGATATTCTCCGCTTTTTTCAAGTCGATTGTTTCCAGAAATTTATCGTTGAATAAAAAAGTTCTTGGATTATGGTTTGAATTTGCCAGATCAACTGAGTCTTTAAAAACACTTTCATTATCTTTTTTAATGCTTTCTAAACGGTTTTTATATTGCTCTTTTAGAATATTAAAAATATTTGGGTCAAAACGAGGCGCTTCAAAAGAAAGATACAATAATTGAAGCATCGTTTCGAAATCGGCTTTATTAGAACTTCCCTGAAAACCTTGTGTATTATCACCAATAAATGCATTGGCTTGCGCAACTTTTCCGGTTAGTTTTTCTTTTAAACCAATGTTATCAAAATTCCCTAAACCAGATGATCTTGCAATTGTAGTTGCAATTTCTGCCGATGATAAATCTTCTGTTTTTACCAATGATTTTCCGCCTTTTGAATACGCCGAAAATACAATCTGATCTTGAGAATATGTTGTTGGCAATACAATTATTTTAGCATCATTTTCTAAAATATATCCTTTTGCATCCTTGATTCCAGCGACTTCAAATGTTTTTTTAATAGCGGCAGGTTTTAGTTCTTTTGCTATTAAAGGCGCATTGTTTACTTTTTTGACATAAGGTTCTAATGTTTTGCTTTCTACCTTTTTCATTACGTTAACAACTGCTTCTTTGGTAGGAAAACTATTTTTATCGTCATCAGAACCAGTTACTAAAACAACCTGATTTGTTGGCTTTTGAATCGTTTTTGCGTAAGCGTTTAATTCGTCAAGCGAAATACTGTTTATAATGCCTACAATTTGTTTATAATCGTCTTCCGGCGTTAGAAATGGTTTTGCTTTTAAGAAATAATCGATCAATTTATCCGCCCAACTGTCACTATCAACTTTATCTTTATTGCTGATAAAATCATCGTATGAACTGACAAAAAGTTTTTTTGTTCGGTCTAATTCGGCTTGTACAGCGCCAAAACGGTTTAAACGTTCTGCTTCAGTATAAGCTTCTTCAAATGCTTCTAAAGATTTTCCTTTTTTGGCTGAAGCCGAAATATTATAACTGTTGCTTAATCTTGAAACTCCGCCAAAATAACTGCTTAAATTCAAACTTGAACCTTGATTTTTTAAGATCAATTCCTTAAAACGATTGTTTAAGATATTGGTATAAAAAGAGTTCATTACATTTTTGCGTGTTACCAAACTGTCTTTTACCAATGGTTCATCAAAAATATATCTTAAAGTAATTACGGTTGATGAAGCTTCTTTATCAGAAGCATTTCCAAAATACAATTCATCGTGTTTTGGTATTGTTTCATAAGTTCGAACGGCTGCTTTTTTTGCAAGCGGAATTCCTGAGAATATCGTTTTTACTTTTTGTTCCATCTCTTTTACGTCAATATCTCCAACTATAATAACAGCTTGTAAATCTGGTCTGTACCATTTTTTATAGTAATTGCGTAATTCCTGATATTTAAAGTTATTAATGATATTTAAATCTCCAATAACATCTCTTTTACTGTATTTTGAGCCTTTGTATAAAACCTCATCTGTTTGATGTTTTAAGCGGAAATCACTTGTTCTTCTGGTTCTCCATTCTTCTCTGATTACGCCTCTTTCGGCATCAATTTCAGCATCTGTTAAAGACAATGAACCGGACCAATCGTGCAGAACCCAAAGTGTAGAATCAATAAGTTTTTGGTTGGTAACCGGAACAGTGCTAATGTTATAAACGGTTTCGTCCTGAGCCGTAAAAGCGTTGATATCTTTACCAAAACTTACTCCGTTTTTTTCCAGCATTTTGATGATTCCTTTTCCTTTGAAATGCTCCGTTCCGTTAAAAGCCATGTGTTCCAGAAAATGCGCCAATCCGTTTTGATTGTCATCTTCTAAAATAGCGCCAACATTTTGAATAAAATAAAAACTCGCTCTGTCTTTTGGCTCTTCGTTATGCAGAATATAATACGTTAAACCATTTTTTAATTTTCCGGTTGTAACGTTTTTATTCAACGGAATTGTGGTTTTGAATTGAGCAAATGCTCCGCTAAAAGACAAAAACAAAATTCCAAGGATGATATTTTTTTTAGTATTCATTTTTGATATTTTTTATCTTCTGTTTCTTCTAATAAGTATAAAAGCGCCTGTTAATATGATCAACAAAGGAAATAATCCGATGAATACAATTTTACTGATGAAAACCTGATTTGAGTTTACGGTTATTTTCTTATCTGTATTTTCCGGACGTGTTGTATCAATTGGGAATTCGTAATTGCTAAACCAGCTAAAAACATCGGTTACAAACTGAAAGGTTCCTGATCCACCACGGCTTAACTCGGCGTTGCCCATAAAATCTGCATCTCCGGCTACAATTATTTTTTGAGATTTTCCTTTTACATTTCGCGTTAAAGCGACAACAAGCGGAATTCCTTTTACAGAAGGTTGTTTTTTTAAATCTTCAGGAATTGAAGTAATTCCTGTTTGCGATTCCCAAGCTGGATGATTGTTGGTTTTTAAAAGTGGCGTTACTTTAAATCCGACATCTTTGGTGGTTGTAATTCCGCTGCTTCCTAAAAGCGGAATTGGATTATTGCTTCTGGTTTTACTAAATTTAATAATGTCAGGATTTGCATTTTTTTGAAAATCTGTCACTAAATAGTCAGGAGAATTGGTTTCACTTTCCTGTACTAATGCTTGTTTTGTAAAACTTAAGCCTAATTTATCTGTAACTTCAGCTAAAGCCGAATTGGTTTCCGGTTCTGCTAAAAGCATTAAATTTTTCCCTTCGTCTATATATTTAGAAATTCTATCAATTGCGCCCTGACTCAATTGCGTTTTTGGATCGGCAATAATTAAAATCGCGGTTTGCTGCGGAATATCTTGTGCATTGATATCTACAGATGAAACATCAAATCCCTGATTGATTAGAGAATATCTAAAAGTGATTTCATTAAATCCTGTTTTGTAATTTTTATCTCCATTTTTGTCAATGCTGCGTTCCATGTTTCCGGTTGCAAAAACAATTTTTGGACTAGAAACCACTAATCGTTTTAAAGATGCTGAGATTTCTTTTTCGCTCGGAACTTTGAACAAATCGTCATACATTCTTAAAAACGTCTTCTTTCCGTTGTATTCTACGGTTCTTACAACTCGGTTTTGTTCTGGTTTTAGATCAATAACTTTTTTAATTTCTTCAGGAGAATATAATTTTTTCAGCTTTAAATCCTGTGTTTCGATCAATTTATCGGCAAGCTGTTTATTATTTAATCCAGGGTTTTGTGCATACAATGCTTCATTGTTTGAGGTATCATAATAATACACATATTCCATTTCTGTTTGGGGCAAAAAACGGGTGTAATTTTCAAAACTCGAAATATCCTGATTTTGAGAATACGGCATAGCCATATAATAATTGATATCTAATAAGTTTACATAAGTCGTAATCTTAATTGGACCGTCTATTTTCTTAACAATATTTAAACTGGTTTCTGTAAGGGTTCTGTCTTTTGTTCTGGTCATATCATAATACATCGTCAATGGCGCTCTTGACGTGATGTAACCAAGTGCCAGAACAAGGCTTATTAAAGCGGTGTATTTGACAACTCTTTGAGAAACAGACTGTGCATCTCGACCGGTTTGTAATTTGTAAATACTTAATCCGATAAAAAGACCGCTTACCAAAATAAAGTACAATACATCTTTACTAATCAAAAGACCTTCAAGCATTTCATTGGCACGTCCGGCAATCGAAAGGAAATAGGTAATGTCTTTTACATATTCGATATCCTGCCAAAGTTTTCCAATAAAATTCAAACCTGCTAAAACAACCAAAGTACTAATAGCTGCAACGACTTGATAAGAAGTCAAACAAGACATAAACAAACCAATTGCGGCATAGGTACAAACCAATAAATACAAACCTATTAATCCTGAAATGGCAAATTTTAAATCCAAATGATCAATTGAGAAATAAGCAATAGTAACCTGTAACCCAAGTATTGCAACGAATAATAAACAATAAGCAGCAATGGCAAGATATTTTCCTAATACGATATCTTTTATTTTTATGGGAGATGAAAGTAAAAGTTTGATAGAACCGCTGTTGATTTCACGGCTCACTAATCCCATTGTTAATAGCGGAACATATAAGTATAAATAATTCTGCATTTCGGTGTATAAACCGCTGAAACCTGAAAAAATAATTTGCGATAAATTACTCATTCCTTCTCCCATTTTTTGAGATTTCTCAAAGCGTTCCAGTGAGTCAAAGAATTTCCAGCTTGACTGGATCGAAAATATAACTAAAACAACCCACGCAACCGGCGAATAAAACATCGTGTTGAGTTCTGTTTTAGCAATTCTATATATTGTTTTCATTTGTTTTTTGTTTTAAGAAAGAATAGCGTTTTTGGAAGGTGCTTTTTTAGATAATTGAGCAAAAATTTCGTCAAGAGATACTTTTTCGAATTGAATTTCTCTTAACTTCCAATTGTTATATACACTTAGCGAAATGATTTTTTCGGCAATTTCCTGTGTTCCGGTAAAAGTTATTTGTACTTTTTTTGGAGATAGAAAAACAGCGGCTGTAATTTCGGCAATATCAGTTAATGCTTCAATACTAGGCGGATTTTCAAAACTTGCGGTCAATTTATCTGCTTCAATATAATTGTTGAAAGCGTCAAGTGTATCAGAAAAAACCATGTGTCCGTTCTCGATCATTCTGATATCCTGACAAGTTGCCTGAACTTCAGAAAGAATATGCGAAGAAAAAATCACAGCTTTATCTTTAGCAATTTTTTTAATTAAATTTCTAACTTCTAAAATCTGATTCGGGTCTAATCCGTTTGTTGGTTCATCTAAAACTACCAGTTTTGGCTCGTGAATTATAGCCTGAGCAATTCCCACACGCTGACGATATCCGCCAGAAAGATTGCGAATAAGACGATTACTGAAATGTGAAATACCGCATTGTTCTTTAGCTCTTTCAACGGCTTTGTGTAGATCTTCTTTTTTTACGTGACGCAATTCTGCGCAGTGAATTAAATATTCGTTCACAGTTAAATCCAGATGCAAAGGCGGTGTTTGTGGTAAAAAACCAATTAGTTTTTTGGCTTCAACAGGATTTTCTTTCAGATTAATTCCGTCAATAAAAATATTCCCTTTGGTTTGGTTTAATACGCCACAAAGAATATTCATTGTAGTTGATTTTCCTGCACCATTAGAACCTAAAAGGCCTAAAATTCTATTTTCTTTGATCTCAAAACTTATATTTTGTATTGCCCAATCCTTACTATATTGATGTGACAAGTCCTCAACTCTTACAATTGTTGTTTCCATAGTGTTTTTTAAAATCGCAAGAATGTATTTTTACTGAAAACACATTCTTGCGTTACTTTAATATTAGTATCCTGAATTTTGGATTAAGAAGGGATTAGAACGAATAGCTTCTTCTGGAATTGGATATAAACTATCTGAGCTTTTCCAGATTTTATCAGATAAAACAGAGAGTGTTTCATCAAGTTTTCCAGTTCTTTTAAGATCCAGCCAACGGTGTCCGTTTTCTGCAAAAAACTCACGTTGTCTTTCCAGTGCAATTAAATCTAATAATTGATTTGAATCTGTTAAAGTGGTAGATCCCAACAAAGCTCTGTTTCTAATTACGTTTATATCTTGCTGAGCTCCGGTAATATCATTTGATTTTACTCTGGCTTCGGCTCTTATTAAATAAAGTTCCGCTAATCTTAATAAAGTTGATCTTTCTATAGGAGAAGAATCAAAACCGTTTTGATATTTATATGGTGCAATTCCTAAAAATACTCCATTTCTATCTTTAATATCGATTGTCCAATTGGTTTTTCTGGCGTCACCACTTTCAAAAAGTGCATTGCCTTTTCTTAATAATAAAGTACCACCGGTTGTAAATACTGAAGATCCTTCATAAGTATAATCAACATTAAAATATGGTATTTGAAGAATTGCTTCGTCATTGTCTGAAATAAACGGACTGTTATTATGTTCAAGATTCGTAATTATTTTATAAGAACTACTTTGATTGATTACTGCAGTTGCATGAGCAGCAGCGTCAGACCATTTTCCTAAATAAAGATTTACTCTTGCTAATAAAGCTTCGGCAGCCCATTTTGTAGCTCTGATTCTTTCGCCTTTATAGTTTTTATAATCTGTTGGAAGATCTTTTGAAGCATCTGTTAAGTCAAGTACAATTTGTGCATAAACTACTTCTTGCGAAGATTGTGGCAACAATGCAGACACATCTACATTTGTAGTTAATACTAAAGGTACATTGCCCCAAAGATTGGTCAGGTAAAAATAAGAATAGGCTCTTAAAAATTTTGCTTCGGCAATCCAGTTTTTGCTTTTAGCAGCATTAAGTGTAGTGCTTTTACTAATTCCTTCAATAACGTTGTTGGCGTTATAGATCACTTTATACAATTCACCCCAATTAGTGTTTATTGTTCCGTCAGTCTCAGGGATTTCATTAGAGCTGAAAACATTTGCAATACCTGTTCTGGGTACTAATTCATCAGATGTTTCTCCAAGAACAGAATGTACTCTGTTATAATAAAAATCTGCAACCATACTTTGGTAGATTCCATTTACGGCAGCCTCGGCAGTTGGATCTGAAGCATACACCGTTTTTGATGATAATTGATTACTTGGAAGATCAACATCCAAAGCATTATCACAGCTCGTAAGTCCTAATAAAAGAAAAAACGAAAATATAGATATATATTTAGTAGAAATATTTTTCATGTTTTTTAGATTTAAAATGTAAACTGTGTTCCAAAAGTTATTGTGCGTAATGGTGGCAAAGCCAATCCTTGTGTCTCAGGATCAAGTCCTTTGTATTTAGTAAAAGTCACTAAGTTTTGTCCTTGTACTGAAACACGAACACTTTGTAAAAACTTCTTAGTAGCTTCATCCAAAGGAATTTGGTAAGAGGCACTTACATTTTTAAGTTTTATATATGATGCGTCTACAATTGAAGCATTTGATCCTATATAATTAAAAAAACTATTTTGGAAACCTGAACTTAAAACATTTCCTTGTGCTAAGTAATTATTATATTCATCAACTTGAAAATTTGCAGTTGAGTAAGGATAACCTGGCTGTCCTCCGGTTGAAGACATTAAAGTACTACCATCTTGTTTTACGAATTGAAACAAAAAGTCAAGTGTAAAAGCTTTATAAGCAATAGTATTCGAAATACCGCCATAATACTGCGGATATGTAGGACCATAATATTTTCTGTCTCCAATGCCAGTTTCAGCAAATCCTCTAGAGATTCTGCCATCTCCGTTTACATCTTCAAATTGAGCAATACCATTAGCATTTACACCTGTAAAATTATACAAGTATCTGCCGCCCAAAGGTTTTCCAACAACATATTGAGAGTAATAACTCGTAAACTCTATACCTGGGAATGATTGTAATTTATTTGAATTTGTTGAAATATTAAAAGAGGTCGACCAGTTTAAGTTTTTAGTACGAACGTTTGTTGTACCAAGCGTAAATTCCCATCCTTGATTTTCAACTTTAGCCGGTAAATTTGCCGTATAAGTCGTAAATCCTGCCTGAGCACTAAGAGTATAGTTTACTAATTGATTACTCGAAGTATTTTTATAATACGCAGTAGTCAAAGAAATACGATCGTTTAGGAAACTGAAATCAAGTGCAACTTCAAATTTCTTTGTTAATCCCCATTTGATATTAGGGTTTGCAATTCTGGCTGCAGCCATCGAAGCATTTCCGTTTCCATAATTACGAGTGTCAAAAGTTTCAGCATATTGATAATCTCCAATCTCGTCGCTTCCTATTTCTCCATAACTAGAACGCAGTTTTCCAAAACTTAACCAGTCAGCATTTTTTAAGAAATTTTCCTGAGTAAAAACCCACGCACCACCAACAGATCCAAAATTTCCAAAACGATTATTAGCTCCAAAACGTGATGAACCATCTCTTCTAAAGTTAATATTCAGGATATATTTGTTAGCAATATTATAGTTAAGTCTGCTAAAAAGAGAAATGTATTTATATTCTATACTTCCGTTTGTAGCCGTTATATTTTCTGCAGTTCCCAGATTTCCAATTAAATTATCTGAACTATAACCGCTTGAACCCACATAAGAAGGCATTTCAGACTTTCTGTTTTGCCATGAACCTCCAACAAGCGCGGTTAAGTTTCCTTTCCATAATTCTGTTGTATAATTAAGCTGAGGCTCAACAGTAAAATTATTAGTATTATTAGTCGAAACAGTATATGATCTTTGAAAATTTAAACTCATATCGTTTGCTTCAGCATAAGCGTGATTTATTGCAGATGAAGGCATGAACTGTTTCGTTTGCATTTGAGCACGTCCGTATCCTAAATCTGTTTTAAAAGAAAATCCTTTTGCAATTTCATATTGAAGGCTCAAACTTGTTATTAAGTTTATTCCTTTATCCTCTACTCTTTTTTCTAAAGCTGCAAGCGGATTTATATCGCTAAAATAATCCGGTGACCAGTAATAGCTGCCATCTGCATTATACAAAGGACGGTTTGGAGCAGTACCTACTGCATAAGTTGTGATATCAAAAAATGGCAGTTTATTATTATCTGCTGCAAAAATTACAGAAGCTCCAATTTTTAATTTTTTATCAAGAGTACTGTGATTAATATTAAAGTTAGTAGAAAATTTGTCATAGCTGAAATCTCCCGGCACAACCGTAGTTTCTTTATGATAAGCACCGCTTAAAAGAAAGTTTGTTGTCTCATTACCGCCTTTTAAAGAAGCTGAATAATTATTAAAATTAGCTGTACCGCCTATTAGTTTTTTCTGCCAGTTGGTTTGAGCGTTCGGATCCCAATCAGTAATAGCAATACCATTACTATCAACATCAGCAACATCGCCATTGTTGTTTAAAGCTGTTTGCAACATATTCAGATAAGCTGGTGTGCCTAATGTTTTTACCATGTGAGCTACTTCAGAAACTCCAGAATTAGTCGTTATCGTAAACTCGGTTTTCCCGGCTTTTCCTTTTTTAGTGGTAATAAGAACTACACCATTAGCACCTCTTGAACCATAGATTGCTGTTGCATCTGCATCTTTCAGAATCTCAATGCTTTCTATGTCATTTGGGTTGATAATATTCAAAGGACTGGTCGATTTTTGAGCGCCCCTAATAACATCTTGATCCTGAACCTGTTCTTTGATATCATCTCCAATATATGGCACACCATCTACAATGTAAAGAGGTAAATTATTTCCCGCAATAAAATTTCTTCCTCGAATACTAATATTCATATCACTTCCTGCATAACCAGAAGTTTGTGTTACAAAAACTCCGGGAGCTCTTCCTTGCAGCGTTTGTAAAATATTAGTTACGGGTTGTTTTTCGATATCTTCAGCAGTAATTTTAACTACAGATCCTGTCGAAGTTCTTCTGGTAGTTGTTCCGTAACCAATAACTACGATTTCATCTAATTTGGCCAAATCGGGCTGCATATTAATGGTAATCGAAACTTGATTTTCAACTGTAATCTGCTGTGTTTTATATCCTAAATAAGACACTTTAAGTACATGTTTACCAGAAGGTAATTCAATATAAAATTGACCGTCAAAATCAGAAATTCCACTTTTGTTACCTCCTACAAGCATAACGGTTACTCCTGGTAATGGCTGACCTTTTTCATCGAGGATTTTTCCTGTAAGCATGTAATTTACATCTTCCCGATCTTCTTTTTTGGATGTGTTCACTTCATTCTTAACACTCTCCTTTTTATAAATCACGACATTTTTGTCTACCTGTTTGTAAACTAAATTACTGCCCTGAAATACAATATTCAAAATATCACTCACACTTCTGCGTCCTTTTGGAGTGTTAACCTTCGGGAAATCTTTTATGATCTGAGGTTGGTAAGCAAACAGCAATCCTGTTTTATTTTCTATTGTCTTAAACAAAGTTTTAATATCCTGATTATGAAGTTCTATATCAACGGATATTGATTCTAAATTCTGACTGCTCATTTCGGTCGCAAAGACCATCGGAGCGCCGCAGGTCAATAAGAAAATGTGGAATAAACTGATGCGCATGATCATAATGGTTTTTTTTGACAAGTGGAAAAAAGATGATTTTTTTTCCCTGTCAAACATGGTTGTTTTACAGCGTAATTTCATAAATTTGCATGTTTTTAATGGTTAGTTCGATTTTAATTATTAGAAATATTCGCCATCTGGGGTCAGAAGCCAGATGGTTTTTTTTTATGTACTTATAGGCTTTTTTGTTTTAAGTTATTTTTTATTTTAATTTTTCAGAATCTGTTTTTATTGACAGCCTTTTCCTTCCAAGATGATCGATCCTGAATCAGTATAGTGGTAATTGACTTCAATAACACTACAGACTACTTTTAGAATGTGATCCAAATCTTCATCATTTAAGAAGCTGGCAGTTATTCTGCAATTTTTAATATTTTCATTTAATGAAATTTTCACTTTATATTTTTGGGCAATAAGCGCTGCTGCTTCTTCCATATTAATATCATCCAAAATCAGGTAATTGCTTTTCCACTGTGTCACTACAGCAGCACTTACGTTATTCTGTTCGAAACTCAAGGTGTTTTTATCCACTTTAATCTGTTGGTTAGGTGTAATTACTCCATATACTTTCTTAGTGTCACCAACCTGTACTTTACCTCGTGTAACGGTAACCTCAATATTTGTAGACGAATTGCGCGCATTAATATTAAAAGCTGTACCTAAAACTTTAGTCTGAACCTCGCCGGTATGCACTATAAAAGCCTTTTTTTCATTGTGATGAATATCAAAATAAGCTTCACCGGTAAGTGTTACTTCACGGGTTTTATCATCAAAAGAGTTCTTGTTATATTCCAGACTGCTGTTATCATTCAAAAGAACAGTGCTTCCGTCAGGTAAATGGATTAATTGTTTTCCGCTGAAAGCAATTAATGCACTTTCTTCCGCCACAGTCTGCTGTTCAACCTGAGTAGGAACTACAGGGTTTGATTTAAAAATAAAAGTACTGCCGATAGCTGCAAATAGTGCGATACTTGCCGCTGCAAAAAGAATACGAAGTGTCTTTTTTCTATTTCTTCCTTCAGGAGAAAAAGTTATTAGTTTTGATTCGTCTTTAGATTGGGATAAAATTCTATTAAGAATAATTTCTCCCTGCTTCTCGTCCATAAAATCTGAAACCTCATTTTCTTTTAATGAAGTATAAATTTCATCTTTTATAAAAACATCATATTGATCGGTTTTTACAATTTGCATGAATTGTTCCAATTCTTGATCTGAAAGTTCACCTTGCAGATAACGATCAAATAATTTTTCGAATTCTTCTTTTTGCATCTCTTTATAATTACTTTATAGTAGGTTTTTATCTATTCAGGCAATTAATATCAATATTTCTAAAATTGAAAAAAAAAGTTTTCATGTTAGAGATTATGAAGCCCGTATATTATAAAGACAATTTAAAAGAGGAGAAGGAGTAGTCTAAAGTTAAAAAAAAGTAAAATTATTTTAAACAAAAAGAGTATTCATCTCAAAAACCATACATTACACTATATATTTTGAGTAAAAAAATAACCAAAACTTATTATGACAAGATTGATATGACGGGCAAGCTGCAACCGAATTAGCTTTAAAGCCTGCGCCATATGTTTCTTTACAGTTAAAGGTGATATATCAAGTATTTCTGCAATTTTTTGATGGCTGAGTCCTTCAACTTTAGCCATTTGATATATTTTTTGTTGCTGAGGAGGAAGTTTGAGTAAGATTTGACTTAAAAGTACATTATACTGCTCATCTTTTAAAAAAGAATCAGTTGCGTTAAATGAAGAATCAGTATGTTTTAGATCACTTTTAAAAGTATCTTCTCTCGCTATTTTTTTAATCATATTAAAAATTTGGTTTCTACCCGAAATAAAAAGATAACTTTCAAAATCTGTTATATCTTTTAATTCTTCTTTTCTAAGCCAAATTTTCATAAATACATCCTGAACCACCTCTTCAGAAAGCGTTTTGGATTTAGTAATTTTTAAAGCAGATGAGTAAACGACATTTTTATATCGATTATATAAAGTTGTGAAGGCTATTTCATTTCCCTGAGACAATTCAAACAAAAGTTTATTTTCGTCAAGATTAGAATTTGAAGCCATATAAAAGTGATTATTAGATTTTACAATATTATTAATTTTCTAAGACTTCTATAATCTATCTCTATAAAAAGTATCAAAAATGTGATTTTGACATTTTTTAATCAATGAATACTATAACTTTCAAAAATATACGTAATATTATTATATATAGTTTAGTGGCCTACTCAAAATTTTAAAGCTAAATCTTACAGCTTCTATGACTAAATAATTTGCTTTATTTTTATCTCGTTACTTTTAGCAATAAAATTGAACAAAAAAACATTTTGCATCAGAATAAAAAACTATTTATTGTGATAAAAAATAGCACTATCACATATTCTGAGTGGAGTAACAGACACCAAAAGCTACAAAAAAAACAAACACCCCTTAAAATCAATGGGGTTAAATATAAAAACAGAAATTTTGAACCTTCAACCGTCCCGATTAAAAATCGGGATGTTCTATCCAGCTTAGCTATTTCTTCGATTCATTTATCAGTTTTTCAACTCGTACTCTACTTTTCCATTTCTTGACTTCTAATTCACGTTTATAAGCCAATGATTTCGTTTCAAATTCTTCAAAATAAATAACAATCCAATCTTTCACTTTTCCTGTAAATCCTGGATGATTCGATAAATGTTTACGTAATCGCTCTTCTAAACCTTCGGATGTGTGACCAATGTAATATTGATTTAATGTCTTTGAGAACAAAACGTAGAAAAAATTCATATCATTTTTTGTTTAAATTATTTTAAACAAAAAAAGCCACTCGTTTGAGTGGCTTTTTTTGTAGTGAACGCAGAAGGATTCGAACCTTCGACCGCCTGCTTAGAAGGCAGGTGCTCTATCCAGCTGAGCTATGCGTCCATTTATTGTAAAACTTAACCTTATGACCGTCCCGATTCAAAATCGGGATGCTCTATCCAGCTGAGCTATGCGTCCATTTATTCTAAAACTTAACCTTCTGACCGTCCCGATTCAAAATCGGGATGCTCTATCCAGCTGAGCTATGCGTCCATTTATTGTAAAACTTAACCTTATGACCGTCCCGATTCAAAATCGGGATGCTCTATCCAGCTGAGCTATGCGTCCATTCTTGATAAAACAAAAAAGCCACTCGTTTGAATGGCTTTTGATGTGAACGCAGAAGGATTCGAACCTTCGACCGCCTGCTTAGAAGGCAGGTGCTCTATCCAGCTGAGCTATGCGTCCATTTGTTTTAAAACTTTATGGCAAAGTTTTTGTCGGGGTGGCAGGATTCGAACCTGCGGCCTCCTGCTCCCAAAGCAGGCGCGATAACCGGGCTACGCTACACCCCGAGCTTTAGTTATAGATTTGTATCTGTGGTCTTCCCGATCTTAATCGGGACACGATAACCGGGCTACACTATACCCCGAAAATTCTTTCTGTGCTTTTGACACGATAATCGAATTTCTTCAATACCCAATAAGCAAATTATTATGCGGAGAGACAGGGACTCGAACCCTGGCGACGATTACTCGTCGACAGATTAGCAATCTGCTCCATTACCGCTCTGGCACCTCTCCAAGCTCAAGAAACGTGTTCTGTTTTGCGGTTGCAAATGTAAGACAACATTCCATATCTCACAACTATTTCAGCGCTTTTTTTTCACTTTTTTTAATCTTTTTTTTAAACCGCTTAACAATCAAACAAATAGAATTAACAAAAAATTGATATTAAATTTAAAATCCAATCGAATTGCCCCAAAATTTGAATTTATTCAAATAAAGAGTAAATTTGCTTGATTAACTAATATTAACAGAAAATGAACAAAAGAGTTGTTATCGTTTCTGCCGTTAGAACACCTATCGGAAGTTTCATGGGAGGTTTATCTACCGTACCCGCACCAAAATTAGGTGCTGCCGCTATAAAAGGAGCACTACAAAAAATTAACCTTGACCCAAAATTAGTTGATGAAGTATTCATGGGGAATGTGGTTCAAGCCGGAGTTGGACAAGCGCCAGCACGTCAGGCTGCACTTTTTGCCGGTCTATCTAATGAGGTTGCTGCAACAACAGTAAACAAAGTTTGCGCTTCAGGAATGAAAGCTGTTATGTTTGCTGCTCAGGCAATCGCTTGTGGCGATGCTGAGATTGTAGTTGCCGGAGGAATGGAAAACATGAGTTTGATTCCACATTATGTACAAATGCGTGGCGGAACTAAATTTGGTCCTGCAACTATGCTTGACGGAATGCAAAAAGATGGTTTGACAGATGCTTACGATAACAACGCAATGGGAGTTTGCGCTGATTTATGTGCAACTGAATACAACATTAGCCGTGAAGAACAAGACAATTTTGCTATTCAATCTTATGAAAGAAGTGCAAAAGCCTGGGATGCCGGAAAATTCGACAACGAAATTGTTCCTGTAGAAGTTCCACAAAGACGTGGCGAACCAGTTATTGTTTCTAAAGATGAGGAATACACTAATGTAAAATTAGATAAAATCCCTTCTTTAAGCGCTGTTTTTACAAAAGACGGAACCGTTACAGCCGCAAACGCTTCAACAATCAATGATGGAGCTGCTGCTTTAGTTTTAATGTCTGAAGAAAAAGCAATCGCATTAGGATTAAAACCTCTAGCCTACATAAAAGGTTATGCAGATGCTGCTCAAGAACCAAAATGGTTTACTACGAGTCCAGCAAAAGCATTACCAAAAGCTTTAGACAAGGCAGGAATCGCAATTGGCGATGTTGATTATTTCGAATTCAATGAAGCATTTGCAGTTGTTGGATTAGCCAATTCAAAAATCCTTGGTCTTGATAACGATAAAGTAAACGTAAATGGTGGTGCAGTTTCTTTAGGACATCCTCTTGGATGTTCGGGAGCGAGAATCATCGTAACTTTACTTAATGTTTTAGAACAAAATAATGCTAAAACCGGAGCTGCTGCAATTTGCAATGGTGGCGGTGGAGCATCAGCAATTGTTATCGAAAGAGCTTAAACAATATATCTTTAGGAGTTATTTTTAAATGAAATAACTCCTAATTTTTTCAACTAATAAATTACCCTAAATGTTCGGAATTTGCAATCTAGCCATAGTACCCGTTCGATCTGAGCCAAGTGACAGAAGTGAAATCGTTACACAACTTTTGTTTGGTGAACACATCGAGATTTTAGAACGCCAAAATCAATGGGCCCGAATAAAAATACAATTCGATGACTACGAAGGTTGGGTAGATTCTAAACAATATCAAATTATTTCTGAGGCAAATTACAAGCAATTAAGCAATGACGCCATTATCCTTAATGCCGATTTGATTGATTATATCAGTGCGCCTGAAAATTTATTATTACCAATTCCGCTTGGTGCATCTTTATCATTTTTGAATAATAGTGAAATCAACACTGCAAACTTTGATTTCGAAGGCACAAAAACAAGTGGCTTAAAACCTAAAAGCGCAATAGTAAATACCGCTTTTATGTATCTGAACGCACCTTATCTTTGGGGCGGAAAAACACCTTTTGGAATCGACTGTTCGGGTTTAACCCAAATGGTTTACAAACTAAACGGATATAAAATTCATCGTGATGCTTCACAACAAGCTCTTGAAGGCGAACCTTTAAGTTTTATTGAAGAAAGCGAAGCAGGAGATTTAGCCTTTTTTGACAATGCCGAAGGAAACATCATTCACGTAGGTATTATAATGGACAATAATTACATCATTCACGCAAGTGGAAAAGTACGCATTGACCGTTTAGATCATTTAGGAATCTATAATCCGGAACTCAACAAACACACCCATAATTTGCGCGTAATCAAGAAGATTATTTAATTCTTTTCCAAGATTTAGAAAAAATATTACACCAGGCTTTGTTAATTTTTAAATAAACTATTTAGCCGAACAGCAAAATTGTTGTATATTTACAACAAATCAGTTGTATCATGGCGAAATTAGCACCAAAAACAAAACCTTTTGACACTCAAAGAAGCATTGATAATGCCTCTGGAAAAGTCATATCTATCAGAAAATCTACACTTTATTCTGGTGGAAAGGAATACAGTTGGAGTAATAAATTGGAGCGCGTAGGAGTTATCAGATCTGGTATTCCTTACGATTCAATCGAAGAAATTAGCCGACGACTGAACAATCCCGTAAAATCAGTTTTAGCAATTGTAGGCATTCCACAAACCACTTACAACAAGAAAAAAAGCGAACATTTATTACTAGACAGCCGAGACAGCGAACTTGTAATCCTCATAAACGAATTAATAGATTACGGTTTAGAGGTTTTTAACCATGAAGAAGAAAAATTTCAAAGATGGCTAAAAAAACCAAACCTTTCTATTGGCGGAAGCACACCTGAAAATATGCTCGATACGATGACAGGAATCAACGAGGTAAAATTTAGCCTTAATAGATTAGAATTCGGAAATCTGGCGTAATGATAGTATTTAGAATCGAAAGAGAAAAATACCTCACCACTACCCTAACCGGAATTGGAGCTTCAATGACCGAAGGTTATCGCTGGAATAGTCTGAACACACGAATAGTTTATACGGCTGATAGCAGAGCTTTGGCTACACTTGAGGTTTCTGTGCATTTAGATTTAAGCGAAGATTTACCTTCTGATCGTTTTTATGTAGAAATTGAAATTCCGGACGATATTTTGATTCAGGAAGTAAACATAAAAGACTTACCGGATATTTGGAATTCAAAACCACCATCATTAATAACCCAAACCATTGGTGATGATTTTGTATATTATAATGAAACTGCAATACTAAAAGTTCCAAGTAGTATTGTACCTCAGGAATTTAATTATTTGATCAATCCAAATCATGAAGATGCTTCAAGAATTAAAGTTATAAGCACCAAAAAAATGATTTTTGATTCCAGATTTAAACACTAATTTCACAAATTAGCACAGATTAAAATCATTTTAATCCGGATAATCTGTGGTAAAAAATAAAAAATCCGCCAAAATCCGTGTCATCCGCGTGCCATCATCATGCACTAATTCTTATTACTTTCCTAAACTCAGATGGGCTATTTCCTCTTTGCTTTTTAAAGAATTTATTAAAGTGACTTTCATCCGTAAAACCAAATTCATATGCAATTTCGTTAATACGTTTATCACTAAACTGCAAACGATGTTCAATCAGTTTTGTTTTATAATTACTGATATATTGCTGCATCGTTTCATTAGCGTGTTTCTTAAAATAACGTCCTAAATATGTATTTGAGATTCCAAAATAATCACTAATCGATTCCGCTTTGATTCGTTCCGGATAATAAATATTATTTTGAATATATTGCAAAATATCCATCGCTTTAGCCTCACAACCAATATTTACCTGTTCCGGCAAATACTTAGCAATATTTCTGGCAACCACAATAATCAAAGTATTCACCAATTGCTGAATCAATTCTTTATTATAAACATCTTTATCCTGATGTTCGCGAATAATCGCTTCAACCATAACTTTTACCAGACATTTATCGGCGTGATTTTTCAAAATGCAACCTGGCTGATGATTTGCATTTTGCAGAATATATTCTAAACGCTGAATATTCTCATTCTGCAAACTCGAATTCTTCAAATAAATATCATTAAATCTCAAAAAGAAAAACTCTGTTTTGGTCTCAATTGTAAAATTATGACAATCCTCAGGCGTCAATAAAAACAAATGTCCAGCATCATATTCAAAAATATTTTTGTTGATACATTGTCTTCCCGTTCCACCTAAAATATAAACCAATTCAAAGAAATTATGACGATCTCCAACATCCGGATATTCATCCAGCGTTTCAAAAGAAACCGTAAAAGGCTCGTATAAATTTTCTTTTTTCATAATGCACTTTATTAATTCGGCTACAAATTTACATAAAAAAGACAAATATATACAACTTAACAGTCTTAAAAATGGTATAATTTTGCCAAAAAATTTTTAAGCATTAAAACATAAGATTATGGAATATAGAAAATTAGGCAATACTGAACTTGAATTATCAACTATTACATACGGTGCATTTGCCATTGGCGGAAACATGTGGGGCGGAAACGAAAAGAAAGATTCAATCGACTCAATTCACGCATCAATCGATCACGGCGTAACCACAATCGACACCGCTCCATTCTATGGATTTGGATTAAGCGAAGAAATGATTGGCGAAGCTTTAAAATCAAAAGACCGTTCAAAAGTTCAATTATTAACCAAATTTGGTTTAGTTTGGGACGGAAGCAATCAAGGAAAAGGAGAATTCTTTTTTGATGCCGAAGACAACGGAAAAAAAATCCCGGTTTATAAATACGCATCAAAAAGCAATATCATTAAAGAAGTCGAAGAAAGCTTAAAACGCCTTCAAACAGATTATATCGACTTATTACAAATTCACTGGCCAGACGCTACAACTCCAATTCACGAAACAATGGAAGCTTTAGAAACCTTGATTCAGCAAGGAAAAATCAGAGCAGCCGGAGTTAGTAATTATAGTGCCGAACAAATTAAAGAAGCACAAAAAACAATACAATTAGCCTCAAATCAAGTACCTTTTAGTATGTTGAATCAGGCAATTCAAACTGATTTAGTTCCGCTTACAATTGCAGAAAACATCGGAATCATTGCTTACAGTCCAATGGAAAGAGGTTTGTTAACCGGAAAATATTTCACCGACAGTAAACTAAAAGACAACGATCACAGAAACGGATATTTCGGTCAGTTTGATCTTCAAAAAGTAAAAACTTTGGTCGAAGAATTAAGTTCATTAGCAAACGCAAAACACATTTCAATTTCACAATTAGTATTACGTTGGACAACTTTACAAAAAGGAATTACAATAGTTTTAGCCGGTGCAAGAAACGCAGAACAAGCCATTTCAAACGCAAAAACATTAGATTTTGATCTATCTGTTTCTGAATTAGAGTTCATTAATCAGGCAATTTCAAAATTAAAATAATATTTAAACACATAGAAACATAGTTTTAGCAATCTTACAAAAGGCGTTTCACTCGCATTAACAAACATAGCTATGTATTAGAAACAAGTTTCTTTCAATTCCCTTTCCCAGAAAAGAAAAAATCTATGTCTCTATGTGTTTAAAAAAAAATCTCAAAAATTAAATAAAAATAATTTGGGTGTGACCCGCAGAAAAAGCGGGTCGGGCTATTCGTTACAATCTTTTTTATAAATAGAAAAAATTTATAAAAAAGGATTTTCACTTCTATCCCTCACACAAAATCGCGAATACATAAGAACATTACAATTATGAAGAAAATATTTATCATCAACGGAAGTCAAAATTTCGCACATTCAGGTGGGAAATTCAATGAAACCGTTACCGATTGGACAATCGAATACTTAAAAAGTAAAAATTACGAAATCAAAACAACTGACATCAAACAAGATTTCGACTTAGACGAAGAAGTAGAAAAATTCGTTTGGGCAGATGCAGTAATTTATCACACACCAGTTTGGTGGTTTCAATTGCCAAACCTTTTCAAAAAATACATCGACGACGTTTTTACTGCCGGACACCAAAAAGGAATCTACAAAAGCGACGGAAGAAGCAGAGTAAATCCTGACATCAATTACGGAACTGGCGGAATGTTGCACGGACGTAAATATATGCTAACCACAAGTTGGAATGCGCCCGCAACAGCTTTTACACTTCCGGGAGAATTCTTCGAAGAAACATCTGTAGATGACGGAGCTATGTTTGGTTTCCATAAAATGAATAAATTTGTAGGTATGGAAAAACTGGACGGTTTCCACTTTCATGACGTTGAAAAAGGTGCAACTGCCGAAAACATTAGCATTTTTAAGGAAAATTACACAAAGCACTTAGAAAAAACTTTTAACTTTTAACCTTTAACTTTTCACAATTATGATCTCAATTACAGCAATTTTTAAAAGCAAACCCGAAAATATAGAACAAGTTCAAAGCATGTTAAATCATTTGGTTACCGAAACCAGAAAAGAAGCTGCTTGTGTTCGTTACGATCTTCACCATAGCGAAAATGTTTTTATTATTTGGGAAGAATGGCAAGATCAGCCAGGTCTTGACATCCATAATAATCAACCGTATTTACTTGATTTTATAGCTAAAAGCGAAAGTTTAGTCGCTGCACCAATTCAGGTTTATAAAACGGTACAAATACTTTAATCTGAAAACAATGAGAGCACTATTAACTAATACTTACGAATCTGAATTTGTAAGCACCGAAATCGAAAAACCAACTCCTAAAAAAGGAGAAGTTTTAGTAAAAATACACGCAAGTGGCGTAAACCCAATCGATAATAAAATCAGACTTGGACTTTCGCCTTATGCATCACCGGTTTTACCTGCCGTTTTAGGAACAGATCTTGCCGGAGTAATCGAAGCAATTGGCGAAGGCGTTACAGAATTTAAAGTCGGCGACGAAGTTTACGGACTTGCCGGAGGCGTTCTTGGACTTCAGGGAACTCTAGCCGAATATATTGCTGTCGATGCTGATTTATTAGCGATAAAACCGAAAAACTTAACCATGAAAGAAGCTGCCGGAGTTCCGCTTGTATTGCTTACCGCTTGGGAAGGTTTGATTGACAGAGCCAAAGTACAAAAAGGCGACAAAGTTCTGGTTCATGCCGGAGCCGGAGGCGTTGGTCATATGGTGGTTCAGCTTGCTCAAAATCTTGGTGCCGATGTTTATGCAACAGTTTCTGAACAAAAAGCAGATTTTGTAAAATCATTTGGAGCAACTCCAATCGATAAAAATACTCCAGTTGAAGATTACGTAAATCAATACACCGACGGAAATGGTTTTGATGTTATTTACGATACACTTGGTGGACAATCTTTTGATGATTCCTTAAAAGCCATTCGTCATTACGGTCAAATCGCAAGTTGTTATGCATTTGGAACACATACACTTGCAACAAGTTCGCTTCGTTCTGCAAGTATTCATGGCGTTTTTGTACTTCATCCAATGATTGGTAATGAAAGAAGAAAACATCATGGTGATATCCTAAAACAAACGACAAAACTAATCGAAGAAGGAAAATTAAAACCAATTATCGATTCTAGAAAATTCACTTTGGACAATGCCATGGAAGCACATAAAGCTGTAAGCGATGGTTCTGCGGTTGGGAAAATTGTTGTTGATGTAATTTAATTTATTTTTCAAACTATAACAACATTGAATTCCTAACGGGCAATGTCATTAAGTTAAGCTTTTAGAAAATAAAATCCGTTTTTATCCGCGTTTTTACGAAGTAAATCTGTTTTATCCGCGTCAAAATTAGACGCTGATTGTACTGATTCGCTAAAGCGAAAACGCTGATAAAAACGGATTTTTCTAATTACTTTCTTGATTAAACTGTTAAGTAATTTTGTAGATTTCCAATTAACTAAATGACATTGCTCTAACGGGACTTTTTTTTGATTACGCTTTGATTACGTCAACAAAATGTGACTGTTTATCACATTAAAAAAAGTTATTGTTAATATTATACTGTAAAATTTATTCCAAAAAAACTAACTTGCCTCATATTCAAAACCATACAAATATGAGTCATTATCATCTTGCCGAAATTAATATTGCCAAAATGAAAGGAGTCGATATCAACGATCCAATCATGAAGGAATTCACAGATAATTTAGAACTCATCAATACTTTAGCCGAAAATAGTGATGGATTTGTCTGGAGATTAAAAGATGACAGTTATAATGCAACAAATCTGAATCAGTATAATGATGAACAGATAATTGTAAATGTTTCCGTTTGGGAGAATATTGAAACACTGGAATATTATATGTATAAAACATTTCACAGTGATTTTTTAAAACGCCGTAAAGAATGGTTTCTGA
This sequence comes from uncultured Flavobacterium sp., assembly GCF_951805225.1. NCBI lineage: Bacteria > Pseudomonadati > Bacteroidota > Flavobacteriia > Flavobacteriales > Flavobacteriaceae > Flavobacterium > uncultured Flavobacterium sp. Next base: position 2,806,948 of record NZ_OX638201.1, read on the forward strand.
AATTTGGAAAAGCCCATACCGCTATGTGGTGGATTCCAAAAGGACATATTCCAACTCTAGAAGAAGCTGTTGAAAAACTGGATTATTTACAGAAAAATGGAGTTTCGGAATTGGTATTTGATTTAAGAAACAAATTTCCGATGCCTGCAGAAGCATAATTTTATTAGCCATGAATTCACGAATTAAAATAAATATTATCCGCATAGATTTTAAAAATAAAACTCGTGACCCGAGCGATAGCGAACAGGCGAAGCAATTCGTGGCAAAAAAGTTACTTGATTCCGCCAAAAGCACCAAAACACATATTCTTGTGCAAAATTTCGACGCTTCTAAAACCAATCTTCTTCATCAAATCCAATTGGTAATTCATTGATCTTGGCGAATCTTCTTTCTCTACATAATCCAAAACTTTCTGACGATATTCTGCGCCGCCAATTCCTTCTAAATAATCGCCATAACGCTGCCAAGTATACTCGTTTAACAATTCAGTATCCTGAGTAATTAAGTCCGAAATCATAAAACATCCGCCAGGTTTTAACAATTTGAAAATCTTAGTAAAAGTCGTTTCCCAATCCTGATCATCACGTAAATGATGCAAAACCGCTCCAGCCAAAATAATATCAAAATGATTTTCCGGTAAATCTACTTCCCTAATATCGCCGTGTTTTATGGCTACATTTCCATTAGTTTCTTTTGAAACTCTATCAAAAGCACGATCCAACATTGGCAAACTCAAATCGACCAAAGTGCAATTCAAATTCGGAACTTTCGAAAGCATTTTTAAAGTATAATTTCCAGCGCCGCATCCAATATCCAAAACATTAACCGCATTTGGAACAATTCTTTTAGAAGCTTCCGTAATTAATTCTAAAGAAATTGTAGCGTCGATTGTCGCCACTTGTCCCGTTTCTAAATTCGAAAATCGCTCGACATCATTGTCAAATCGTTCTCTGATTTCTTCAATAGTTGATTTTTTCATAGTTTTTTGTTTTTTTATTGCCCACGGGTTTTACGGATTAAACTGATTAGCGCAGATGTATTTTTTTATATACTTTGCCTGTTTTTTTTGCGACTCCCGATAGCTATCGGGATAAAATGATTTTAAATTTAATAATAAAAAGAATCTGTATAAATACTTTTAATCAGCGGCATAACTTTTTTATTACTCACCAAAAAATAAAAAATCCGTGCAAACCAGTTTAATCCGCGTCATCTGCGTGCCATATATTTTTTTATCAAAACTACCACTTTGATATATACTTCAAAAATACTTATTTTGTCAATTATTAATACTTAATAGGTATTTATGGAATTACGTCACTTAAAATATTTTTTAGCTGTAGCCGAAGAATTAAACTTTACTAAAGCTGCTGAAAAACTATTTATTTCGCAACCGCCATTAAGCCGACAAATTATCGAATTGGAAGAAGAAATTCAGGCGAAGCTTTTCATTCGGAACAATAAAAAAGTAGTACTTACAGAAGCCGGAAAATATTTCGAAAAAGAAGTAAAAGAACTTTTTAAAGATCTCGAGCGTATTTCCGTTAAAACGAAAAAAATAGCCGAAAATGTTTCCGGCGAATTTAGAATCGCTTATATAAGTTCGATTTATTCGGCTGTAATTTCAGAATTGATAAAACATCTGAAAGAGCAATTTCCTTATGTAAATTTCAAATTATTTGAAGTTTCAACAACCAAACAAATCGACGCTTTAGAGCAAGGAAAAATCGAATTAGGAATTATTCGTTCTCCGATAAAATCTCCTAAAATAAAATCGCAATTATGGTTTCAGGACGGATTTTCGGTTGTTTATAATAAAAGCCTGATTCGAATTAATTCCGAAAAAGAAATCCCGAATCTAAAAGACGAAACTTTTGTGTTTTTCAACAAAGATTATGCGCCACATTATCATGAAGTTTTACTGGAACTTTGTGCATTTTATGGCTTCACGCCAAAAGTAGTTCACGAAGCAAACAATATCAATTCGATCGTACAATTGGTCAAAAACGGATTAGGGATTTCGATTGTTCCTTCTAACATTGCCAAGAACAATCAAGATTCTGAAATTGGTTTTATCGAATTAAAAAAAGTGAATTTGTTTACGGATGTTTCGCTAATAACTTCAAAAGAAGACGATTCTGAAATTACGAAATCTACTGTTGACTTTTTATTGAATTTTAAAAGGTAAAGTTGTTTCTACGAATTATTTGAAACGATGGAAATCCGTAAAAAATAATTTTTATAAGTACTTAAATTGCATACTTTAAAATAATCTCGCAAAGTCGCAGAGACGCAAAGTTGCAAAGTTTTTTTCTCATTTTATGTCATTTCGAGGAACGAGAAATCACACTAGTGGCTCGACAAAGATTAGCGATTTTGATTGCAGAGTTTCTTGCGAGGATTTCTCCTCCGTCGAAATGACAAACAGCACGGATAATCAATAGTTACAAAAAACGTTATGGCACTTCATTCTATTTTTTAAAGCCACAGATTAAAAGATTAAAATGATTAAAAAATCTGCTCAATCTGCAAAATCTGCGTGAAACAAAAAAACTTTGCGGCTCTGCGACTTTGCGAGATTAATGAATCAAAACCATTCGCATTAACACAAAACAATTCGTGAAAATTCGGGGAATTCGTGGCAAAAAAACCTCAATTTTTAAATACCTTAGCAAATTATAATTCTACTCAATAAAATAAATAAAAATGGCAGAGCAATCTTCAATTCAGTGCCCAAACTGCGGAACAACTATCGATGTAAATGATATTTTAAAGCATCAGTTAGAAGATAGTATCCGTAAAGAATATCAACAAAAGGCAAATGCTCAAGCCAAAGAATTAGAACTTAAAAACGAGCAATTCGAAAGAGCAAAAACCGAATTTGAAGCTAAAAAGAAACAGGAAAATGAACTTTTTGCTGAACGCTTAGAACGCGAGAAAAAAACGGCCGAAAAAGAAATTACCGAAAAAGTAAAAAATAAACTCGCCGAAGAAAATAAAGATCGTTTACTTGCGATGGAAAAAGAACTTTCTGAGAAATCAGAGAAACTTCGCGAACTTAATAAAATGGAAGGTGAAATTGCTAAACTTCAGCGTGAAAAACTGGAGATGAAAGAAGCAATCGAAGCCGAAGCTCAAAAGCAACTTAATGCAACTTTAGTTTTGGAACGTGATAAAATCCGAAAACAGGAAGAAGAAAAAAACGAGCTAAAAATCAAAGAATATCAGAAACAATCAGACGATCAAAAGAAACTGATTGAAGAAATGAAACGCAAGCAGGAACAAGGTTCTATGCAATTGCAAGGTGAAGTAATGGAATTGGCGATTGAGGAATGGCTGGCAAATAATTTCCCTTTAGATACGATTGATGAAATTAAAAAAGGCGCAAATGGTGCGGATTGTCTTCAAATTGTAAATACACGTGAATTGCAAAATTGTGGCTCTATTTATTACGAAAGTAAGCGTACAAAAGCTTTTCAACCCGCTTGGATTGAGAAATTTAAAAATGATATTAGAACCAAAAGAGCGAATATTGGTGTTTTAGTAACCGAAGTTATGCCTGCCGGAATGGACCGAATGGGAATGCGTGACGGAATCTGGATTTGTACTTACGAAGAATTTAAAGGTTTAAGTGCCGTTTTACGTCAGTCTTTAATTCAGGTAAGTCAGGCAGTTCAGGCGCAGGAAAACAAAGGAGATAAAATGTCGATGTTGTATGATTTCTTAACAAGCAATGAATTCCGTTTACAAATCGAAGGTATTGTTGAAGGTTTTACGCAAATGCAAAGCGATCTTGATTCTGAAAAAAGAGCGATGCAACGTATCTGGAAACAACGTGAAAAACAAATCGAAAAGGTAATTCACAATACTTTAGGAATGTACGGTTCTATTCGTGGTATTGCCGGAAATGCTGTTCAGACTGTTCGTGCTTTGGAATTGGATTTTGTTGATGAAGAAAAAGATATAACAGAGGAATTGGAGTAGGAATGTGAGATTGTACGCGGATTTTACGGATTCGCTATCGCGAAAACGCGGATTTAAACGGATTTTTTTCTTGTGGATTTCTCCTCCGTCGAAATGACAAAATGATACAAAAAAGGCTTCGAAATTAATCGAAGCCTTTTTATTTTGAAGTTGCTTTAATTAACCTTTTTTGAAAGACATCGTCAATCCAAATTGATTTGAAAGCATCAGCTTATTATTCTCTACTGAATAACCTGAAGTTGTTTTTAACAATTGCGAAAACTCACCTTCTTTTTTTGCATCGCATTTTTTAGTTTCTGAAGTAAAATTCAAAAACTGAATTTGTCCTGCTCCTTTCGAAAATAAATTTCCTTTAATAGCATTACATCCTGTAGATCCTGAGAATGTTGACGGACTCATTACGATTTTTGGTAAGACTGAAAAATCTTTTTCAGTAACAATTTTCCCGTTTAGATTTTCTAAAATCCAGGTTTGTTGTATTTTCTTTTCAACCGAACTTGCAACTGTCGTTGCATTTGCATTCTTAGTTGATTTGCAGCTGTAAGCTAATGAAACTGCAATAAATAACATTAAAATCTTTTTCATGTAAAATAACTTTTTATAAGTTTTATTTTACAAAAATATTTCAACTATAATGCATCATAGTACACTGTACGTTATTTTTAAAACAGATTAAGACATTTCAAAAATTAATCTACTTTTCTAAGAACCAAAAGTTTTCCTGAAGGATTAGAAAGTGTTAATCTATTGTTTCCAATAGTATAAGTGGTTGTACTTTGAAGCGCTTTAATAAATTCACCTTCTTTATTACCAGGCGCACAAGCCATCAATGTCGAAATTACATTTGAAAATCTCAATAAATCTTTCTCATAGAAAATAGTTCCACCAATAGAATTACAACCTCCAAATCCCATAAATTTATTATCGGCAGCATGGATTTCAATTCTTGGTAATTCTCTTTGAAAATCAGTAAGAACAACTTTTTTTCCGTTTAATTCCTCTAAAACCCAAATGTCATGCAAGCGGTAATCTGTAATATATTTTCCGCAGCCATTTAAGGTTTTATTGTTAATTTCTACCTTAACTGTATAAGGTGATTTTTCGCCTGACATTGAATCCTGACAATCAAATTGCTGAATTGTAACTGTAGCAGACGTTTTTCCGTTGTCAAGTCTATACATTTTTACATTCGCATCCATCGCTCTGATAGGTTCAACAGATTTAAAACTTACAGACTCCATTCCTTCAATCAATGATGTAAAAACAGTTTGGTCCTTCCCTATTTTCAATCCCCAAAATGGTTCATTTCCAGTAGCTTTAAAATAAACTGTTAGATCTTCTTCGTCTGAAGTTACTTTAAAAGTTGTTTCTTTCATGTTCGAATTTTTAACTGCGACTGACTTGCAGCTTAACACAACAGTTGTTAAGACACATAGTAAAAGTACTTTTTTCATATTATATATTTTTTATTATGCCATCACGTTAGAAAAAACTGAGCCAAAGATTGTCAAGCCTCGTTTTTTATGATTTTTTTAGGGCAAATCCCTTATAAATTTAAGAAAAATAACACAATTACAAAAAAAATCTAAAAATCAAAAAAGCTTCGAACCCGCGCTACTTAAAAGATTGAGACAAAATACGTAGAAAAAAATAAAACACTACTTAAAAAAATTACTTACATACGTATTTTTATAAGTACAAATACTTATATTTGCGTAGTAATACTTAATTAAAGAAATCATGATTAGAGTAATAGTAGTTGGAAACGGCATGGTTGGTTATAAATTTTGCGAAAAATTCATTGCAAAATCAGGACAGGAAAAGTATCAGATTACAGTCTTTGGCGAAGAACCCAGACGCGCTTATGACAGAGTTCATTTAAGTGAATACTTTGGAGGAAAAACAGCCGATGATCTTTCGTTATCTACCAGTGAATGGTATGCCGAAAACAACATTACTCTAAACACTTCAGAGTTAATTACTGACATTAACAGAGAAGAAAAAACAATACATACACATTTAGAAAAAACTCATACGTACGATTACTTAGTTCTGGCAACAGGTTCTTCGGCATTTGTTCCTCCTATTGATGGTGTCGAAAAAGAAGGCGTGTTTGTTTACAGAACTATCGAAGATCTGGATGCGATTATGGCTTATGCCAAAAAAATAAAACAAAAAGGTGCAACAGAAGCGGCAGTTTTAGGTGGCGGATTATTAGGTCTTGAAGCTGCAAAAGCCGTTCGGGATTTAGGACTGAATCCGCATGTTGTAGAATTTGCACCACGATTGATGCCCAGACAATTAGACAAAGGCGCAAGCGATATGCTGCAATCAAAAATCGAAGAATTAAATATTGGTATTCATCTCAATAAAGCGACACAATATATCGACGGAAAAGAATGCATAACGGGAATGATGTTTGCTGACGAAGAATTGTTAAAAGTAGACATGTTGGTTATTTCTGCCGGAATTAAACCTCGCGATGAATTAGCCCGAGTTTCCGGTCTTGAAGTTGGTTTGCGAGGCGGCGTTGTGGTAAACAATCAAATGCAAACATCAGATCCTTCTATTTTTGCGATTGGCGAAGTTGCCTTATACAATCAAAACATTTACGGACTTGTTGCTCCGGGTTACGAAATGGCCGATGTAGCCGCTGAGCAAATCTTAAATGGTTCTAAAACCATGAGAGAAACCATCGATATGTCGACACAATTGAAATTAATTGGTGTTGAAGTTGCGAGTTTTGGTGATCCTTTTGTCGAAAATGATGCTGTAACCGCAATCATTTATGAAAACAAATTAAGCGGAATTTATAAAAGAATCAACGTAACCAAAGATTCTAAAACTTTATTAGGCGGAATTTTAGTTGGAGATTCCAGCGATTACAATTCACTTTTTCAGATTTACAGTAATGCAATGGCGTTGCCTAAAAATCCCGAAGATCTGATTTTAGGATCTCGTGATGGTTCTGAAGGTTCAAGTTTAGGAAGCGTTCTGGATTTGCCGGACACAGCCGTAATTTGTTCTTGCGAAAACGTTACTAAAGGTTCTATTTGTTGTTCGCTTCTGGACGAAACTTGTTCTAATTTTTCAGATGTTGTCAAACATACCAAAGCTACTTCTGGTTGTGGAGGTTGTAAACCAATGGTTTCTGATTTGGTAAAAGCTACTCAAAAATCATTAGGAAAAGAAGTCAAAGATGTTATTTGTGAGCATTTTAGTTATACGCGTCAGGAATTATTCGACTTGGTAAAAATCAATAAATACGAGAATTTTTACGAAGTTATCGATCATCACGGCAAAGGCGATGGTTGCGAAGTTTGTAAACCTGTTATAGCTTCGATTTTCTCGAGTATTTATAATGACACTGCAAACAAACACGTTACGACGCAAGATACAAACGATAGATTTTTGGCTAATATTCAACGAAACGGAACTTATTCTGTGGTGCCAAGAGTTGCGGGAGGAGAAATTACTGCCGAAAAATTAATCGTGATTGGAGAAGTTGCCAAACAGTTTGATTTATACACCAAAATTACCGGAGCGCAACGTGTCGATTTGTTCGGAGCGCATTTAAGTGATTTACCGAAAATCTGGAAAATACTAATCGATAATGGTTTTGAAAGCGGTCACGCTTATGGAAAATCCCTTCGCGCCGTAAAAAGCTGCGTAGGAAATGCGTGGTGTCGTTACGGAATGGACGACAGCGCCGGATTTGCCATAGAATTAGAAAACAGATACAAAGGAATTCGTTCTCCTCATAAACTTAAAGGTGGCGTTTCGGCTTGTATTCGCGAATGCGCCGAAGCTCGAGGAAAAGATTTCGGACTAATTGCAGTTGAAGGCGGTTGGAATTTATATATCGCTGGAAATGGTGGAGCAAATCCAAAACACGCTGTTTTACTCGCAGAGAAAATCGACAAAGAAACTGTGATCAAATACATGGATCGCTATTTAATGTACTACATCCGCACGGCTGGTCCGCTTGTTAGAACCGCAACCTGGCTGGAAAAACTAGACGGAGGTTTAGAATATTTGAAAGAAGTAATTATCGAAGATTCTCTGGGAATTTGTGAAACTCTCGAAGCCGAAATGCAGACTTTGGTAAACACTTTTGAATGTGAATGGAAACAAGTTCTTGAAAAACCAAGATTATTAAAACGCTTCAATCATTTTGTAAACTCTGAAGAGAAAGATGATAATGTTGTTTTTGTTCCGCTAAGAGATCAAAAAGCGCCAAAAGCGTGGTCGTAAAACTTTATACATAATTATTTAAACACATAGAAACATAGATTTTATGAACTCAAAAAAGGCGTTTCACTTGTTTAAATAAACATAGTATAGTTATTATAAAAATTGCAGTTTCAAAGATTTTTAATTTTTAATTCTCAATTTTTAATTAAAAAATACAGCTCCAAAAAAAAGAAAAAAAATATCGCTAACGTTTGCTGTCCTCTTACCCTCTTTTTTACTGCGCCATCATAACTCTCTTGATTGTAAAAAGAGGGATAAGAAACAGGAAACTAAAATTTGAATCCAATGGAAGAAATCTTAAATCAATATGAAACCGTTCACCCAAGTGATGCAACAATTTGGTTCAAAGCCGGAAAAACAGAAGATTTCCCAACCAATCGTGGTGGTTGCATTAAATATAAAAACAAACAAATTGCTATTTTCAATTTTGCGCGTCGCAATGAATGGTACGCTTGCCAAAATGCCTGTCCGCACAAAATGGAAATGGTTCTCGCAAGAGGAATGACCGGATCAACAGATGATATTCCAAAAATTGCGTGTCCAATGCACAAAAAAACATTCTCATTAGTTGACGGTTCGAACCTAAATGGCGACGATTTTAAAATTGCAACGTATCCGGTTAAGGTTATTGAAGACGAAGTGTTTGTTGGATTTGTAGATTAGACTTTTAAGAAACAAGATGAAAGAACCAAGATGAAAGAAACAAGACAATAAAGTTTTTCAAATCTTGCTTCTTGCTTCTTTCATCTCCTTTAGACAATCAACTTTCGACTTTTCTACTTAATTCCGTATATTTGAATTCTATTATCTAACCAAAAAAATGAACACACCTTTTCAAAAAGCAAGCGAATGGATTGATGCTGAAAACGCTCAGGATCCGAATATCGAAATTGACCAAAATGTCGAATATCCAAAGGAATTATTATATTCAAACAGGATGTACGAAAGATTAATGCAATTTGAACCTGAAGCTTCAGAAGAAATTCAGATTGCGTCAAAAGCACAACACATTTGTCGATGGAAAGTTGCAAGAGAATCTTATCCAATGGATCGTGTTGGGTATTTGAAATGGCGCGAAGAACTTAAAAAATTCCACGCCAAAACTACCGCAGGAATCTTAGAAAAAGCTGGATATAGACAAGAATTTATTGATCGTGTTTCATTTTTAATCGAAAAAAAATTACTTAAAAAAGATGCCGAAACTCAATTACTTGAAGATGTAATTTGTTTGGTATTTTTAGAATATTATCTCGATCCTTTTGTACACAAACACGACGAAGAAAAATTAAAAAATATCATTAAAAAAACCTGGGATAAAATGTCTGACAAAGGACATCAGGAAGCTTTAAAAATTAGTTATTCTGAAGAAAACTTAAACTTAATAAAAGCATCTTTAGGATTGTAAATGCTTTTATAAAATCATTTAAAAGCAAATTATATTCTCGCCAAAAAAGACAGATCTTATTTTCGAATGAAAAAAAACAATCAGGAAGCTGCAGATAAAATCACTTTCAAAAATTTACGACGTCTGTATTTTTTTGCACTTCTGACTATTGCTATAACCATCATTTTAAGTCAGTTTCTGGTTCAATACAATTTAAAACAACAATTAAGCGATTCTAAAATCATCAATATTTCGGGAAAGCAAAGAATGCTGAGTCAGAAAATTGTCAAGGAAATATTGATTTTACATTATGTTTCTGCTAATACTTCTCCACAACAAATTTCGCACTTAAAAGAAGTTTTATCACTTTGGAAAACCACTCAAAATGCTTTAGAAAATGGCAGTGATAGTTTGGCTTTCCCAAAAGAAAAAAGCGAAACACTCACAAAATTATATCGTGAAATAAAACCAAATTTCACAACAATCGCCGAAACAACAGATTTGTTTCTGCTAAATTTAGAACAGAAAAATAACTTAGCCAATAATCAAAAACTGGTTCAACTTATTCTGGAAAATGAAGGTGTTTTCCTTTCAAAAATGAATCAGATTGTAACGCAATACGATCTCGAAGCACACGAAAAAGTTACGGAACAACGCAAGATCGAATATTGGATTTTCGGTTTTACACTTTTGGTTTTGCTTTTAGAATTCTTCTTCATTTTTAAACCTACAAATAAGAAAATCGAAAAACTGATTGCAAAACTTTTATCTTCTGAAAAGAAAGCTTTAAAACTTGCACACGACACAGAAATCATCAGTGAAATCAAAGAAAACTCGGTAAAAGAATTAAAATCGCTCAATTATGCAATGGAAAACACCTTGCTTTATTGCCGCATTGCTCCCGATGGTTCGATTATTCATGTTGGAGAAAAATTTGCAAAACTTTTAAATTACACTAAGTTTTTATCCAATAAAAAGTTCTCAGAAATCTTAACGACTGACGAAAAAGAACAGCTTAATATTGACCGCATTATTTTCGAAAAACAACGAAGCGGCTGGCAAGGCGAAATCAAAATCGTCAATAAGGAAGCGCAAACGATTTGGCTCGATTTATCGATGGTTCCGGTAATGATTAAAAAGGACGAATTAGAACTTTTGATTGTTTGTTTCAATATTACAGAACGCAAAAAAGCGCAACGTGAAGTCGAGCGTTTGAACATTGAAAACAGCACCGAAAAAATCAATCAGCAGAAGATTATTTCCAGCAAAATTGTCGAAAATCAGGAAAACGAACAAAACCGAATAGCCAAAGAAATTCATGACGGAATTGGTCAAATGCTTACGGGATTAAAATTCAGTTTGGAAAGTATTAATCTGGACGACAAGGAAAAAGCAGCTCAAAAAATAGAATATTTAAAGAAATTATCGCTTGATATTATCAAAGGTGTTCGCACGGCAACTTTCAACCTGATGCCACCGGAATTAAGCGATCACGGTATTGTTTCTTCTCTCGCAAAACTTACGCAGGAACTTTCGAAATTAACCGGAAAAGAAATTTTATTCTACAATAAAACCGATTTTAATCAGCGTCTGGATTCTTTGATCGAAATCAATATTTATCGCTTAACTCAAGAAGCAATTAACAATGCCATAAAATATGCTGAATCGTCGCATATTATCGTGCAACTTTCGCACAGCGATACTTTATTAAGCATAATTATAGACGACAACGGTAAAGGTTTTGATATACATGCCGTCGACAAAAAACGCAACAGCGAATCCGGAATGGGATTATTGTTCATGAAAGAAAGAATTCAATACATCAACGGACGCGTTTTTATTAAATCAATTCCCGGCGAAGGAACGAGGATTACTTTTAATATTCCTATTTAATAATTAGATAATTTGTCAATTAGATAATTAGATAATTTTCTACACGCAGACCTTTGTCAAAATTTGAAACTTTGACAAAGGTTTTCGCAATCTTATCTTATCCGGAAACTCGTACTTACGCCAAACCCGACAGGTTTTAAAAACCTGTCAGGTTTAGAAGACGCAGAAAAATCAATCTTTGTCGATCTACTTGTGTGATCTCTCCTTCGTCGAGATGACAAAATACTTCTTCAAAAAAGAAAATAGACAAAAGTCTACAACGAATTATCTAATTTTCTAATTGGCACATTTTCTAATTAAGATATTTTCTAATTGACAAATTATCTAATTATAAAAAATTACAAAAATTACGTATCTTAGCATCTTCTTTTTAGATGAATATACGTAAAAATCAAGAATCAAAATTAAGTAAATCATGAGCAATAATATTCGAGTAGTTCTGGCAGATGATCATGTATTTGTAAGAGATGGGATAAAATCTTTACTGGAAAACGAAGCAAACATTGAGGTTGTAGGCGAAGCTATTGATGGCGCCGATGCTCTTGAAGTTGTTACAACCAGTAAACCGGATTTACTTATAGTAGATATTCGTATGCCAAATTTAACTGGTATCGAGGTAGTAGAAAAACTTAGAAGCGAAAGTAATAACGTAAAAATTATTATGCTTTCGATGCATGAATCTGAAGAATACGTATTGAAATCTATCAAGGCCGGAGCCGATGGTTATTTATTGAAAGGTTCGAGCAAAGAAGAATTCCTAAAAGCGCTGCATACTGTGGCAGCGGGCGGAAAATATTTTAGCGGAGATATTTCTTCGATATTAATCAGTCAATTGACAAATGTTTCAAATTCCCTTGAACCTAAACAAAATTTAGGCGAAGAAATGATGATTACCAAAAGAGAAAAAGAAATTCTAACGCTTTTATTATCCGGAAAAGGCAACAAGGAAATCGCTGAAGCACTGGAAATTAGCAAACGAACTGCCGAAGTTCACCGTTTTAATCTAATGAAAAAGCTTAAAGTGAAGAATTTAATGGAACTTTCGAACAAAGCAACAGAATATTCGCTTTTGTAAATCTGTTTAAACGATAAAAAGAACCTTTTAAAAATAGCATTTTAATAAAATAGAGAATCAATTTTGTGATGTTGGTAAATCTACTTATTAAACTCAAAATACTTAGATAAAATTAAGTATTAATACTTATAAGTATTTACATTTGGTAAAACAAATCTAAGTACTATGAAAAATACAAACTCTTTATCACAATCACACAAGATTTTATTTTTGAATACTTTAGCCTTCACCGTATGTTTTGCTTGTTGGACATTAAACGGTGTATTGGTAACTTTTTTGGTTGACAATGGCATTTTTCATTGGAGCGTTGTACAAGTCGGTTGGTTATTGGGAATCCCAATTCTAACCGGATCTATTATGCGTTTACCAATTGGTATATTAACAGATAAATATGGCGGAAAATATGTTTTTTCCCTTTTACTTCTCCTCTGCTCGATTCCGTTATTTTTATTGCCTTATGCAGATAGTTTTGTAACGTTTGCAATCTTAAGTTTTTTATTCGGAATGGTTGGAACCAGTTTTGCTGTCGGAATTGGTTATACTTCTATTTGGTATCCAAAAGAATGGCAAGGACGCGCACTTGGAATCTTCGGAATGGGAAATGCCGGAGCCGCAATTACAACTTTTTTAGCACCATCGTTATTGAATCATTTCTCTATTAATGATCCTCAAAATGGCTGGAAAATACTTCCTGTTATTTACGCAATTGCGTTAGTTATTATTGGAATTGCCTTTTTAATTTTTGCCACAAACAAAAAAATAGAAAACAATACCAAAACCGTTTCACAAATGCTACAATCCTTAAAATGTGCCAGAGTTTGGCGTTTTGGAGCGTATTACTTTTTAGTTTTCGGGTGTTTTGTTGCTTATTCACAATGGCTTTTACCCAACTTTATGAACGTTTATCAAACCAGTCTTGTTATGGGCGGATTATTTGCAACGCTTTTTAGTTTGCCATCTGGCGTAATCAGAGCTTTTGGCGGTTACTTATCAGATAAATTCGGGGCAAGAAAAGTGATGTATTGGGTTTTGAGTTCTTCTGTAATTTTAAGCGCTTTATTAATGATTCCGAAAATGGAAATTACGACAACTGGTCCAGGCGTTTTGGCTACTAAAAAAGGTACAATAACTTCTGTTTCAAACGAAAAAGTAAAAATTGGAGATACCGATTTTGCAGTCGCTCAAAGAAAAGAGAATCAAAATGAAAATGCTATCTTGCCAACTAAAACTTCATGGCAACAAGTTGTTGTAGAACAAAATCAAACCGTAAAAAAGAAAGAGTTACTTGCCAAAGGAATTACTGTTATTAAATTCGATGCAAATATGTGGGTTTTTCTGGTTCTGGTAATACTTATTGGAATTTCATGGGGAATTGGAAAAGCTGCTGTTTACAAACATATTCCGGAGTATTTCCCAACTGAAATTGGCGTTGTTGGCGGAATGGTTGGAATGATTGGTGGTTTGGGAGGTTTTTTTGGTCCGATAATTTTCGGATATTTGCTCACCGCAACAGGAATCTGGTCAAGTTCATGGATTTTTATCTTTGTGTTTTCAGCACTTTGCCTGATTTGGATGCATTATACAATAACAAAAATCATGAACGAAAAACAACCAATTTTAGCCAGAGTTATTGACCGAAATTAAACTCTTTAGAAGTTAAAAATTAGGAATATGATTATTATCACAAAAAAAGAAATCTTTTTCTTATACTTTTATACCATTATCTAAACAAACCAAATTATGAAAAATCTAAAAATAATTCTTTTATTGCTATTAGCAGGAATAAGTGTTGATAGTCAGGCACAGGAATTAGACGTAAATTTACAAATAAGACCACGTTTTGAATATCGAAATGGTTATAAATCGCTTTTACTAGATGGTCAGGATGGAACTTCGCAAATCTCACAACGTTCAAGATTAAACTTCAATTACAAACAAGATCAATTAACTGTAAAATTAACTTTTCAAAATACCAGAACCTGGGGAGATGTAACAACTACAGCTTCTGCAGACAAAAATGGTGTAGCTGTTTTTGAAGGATGGGCACAATACGATTTCACCGAAAAGTGGAGCGCCAGAATGGGACGTCAGGTACTTTCATACGATAATCAACGTATTATGGGAGAAATGGATTGGGCGCAACAAGCTCAAAGTCACGATGCGTTAATGGTTTCTTTTCATCCAAAAAACCATCAACTTGACATGGGATTAGCTTATAATTCAAATGCCGAAAATACTGTTCAAACACCTTATACAATAGCCAATTACAAAACAATGCAATATGCTTGGTATCATACCACTTTTGATAAAATTGGAGCAAGTCTATTGTTATTAAATACAGGTTATGAATTTTCAAGAACACCTAATCCTGAATTAATCATAGATTACATGCAAACTTTTGGAACTTATTTAACCTACAAAACAGGAAAAATTGACAGTAACTTAAGTTTCTATGGTCAAACCGGAAAAAGTACGGATCAACAAGTTAGCGCTTTCGATGCTGCAATAAACGTTGGATATAGCATAACTGATTCTTTTAAAGCTGGTTTAGGTTATGAATTTCTTTCTGGAAAAGCTACAAATGACGGAAGTTCGGTAATTAAATCATTTAACCCAATATTTGGTACCAATCACGGTTTCAACGGTTATATGGATTATTTTTATGTGGGTAATCACTTAAAAAATGTTGGTTTGCAAGATGCTTTCTTAAAACTAAACTATAATTCTAACAAATGGCAATTTGCTTTGATTCCGCATGTATTTTTAGCTGCTGCAGATGTAGTTACTCCTGCTCCTCAAAACGAAAAAATGGATTCTTATTTAGGAACTGAAGTTGATGCTACTTTTGGCTATAGCTTTAGAAAAGACATTAATGTTTCTGGTGGTTATTCTCAAATGTTTGGATCTAAAACTATGGAATTTATAAAAGGCGGAGATGCGGGACATACCAATAATTGGGCTTGGTTAATGATTTCTGTTAATCCTAGAATTTTTAGCTGGAAAAAATAATTTATCTTCAAATTTCACCTATATATTTTACCCTTTTCCTATTTCGGAAAAGGGTATTTTTTTTATCATTCCGAAAACTTGTTTTATGCTTTAATTAGTTATATTTGAATCGAATATGAACCCCAAATTCTATCCCATGAAACAACTTCTAAAATTATCGATGCTAACTTTTATAGTTACTCAAACAGGTTTTTCGCAAAAATATAATGATACCTTAATTTCGAGAGATTCAGAAATAAATTTTGCAAAAACACAAAAAAGAGGAATTAAAAAAAACAACATTATTTACTTTGTCGAAAATGACTTACAGACAATATCTGCTTATAAAAAAAACAAACTAAAATGGCAGATAAATGTAGTTTCTGTTTGTGGAAAACCAAAAAACGGTGAACCTGAAATAAGATATGTCGGATTTAATACAAACAAACTACTTGTTGTTATGGGAAAGCATAATTTTGCAGAAGTTGACATCAATAGTGGTTTAACAAAACTTGTTGGTTAAGATTTAAAGCCGAATTTTTAGTTTTAAAAAATAAATACTTTAAATTTTCCTTATATATTCTACCCTTTTTCATTTTTTGAAAAAGGGTATTTTTTTGGTTTTTTCAGCAAACTCATTCTGTACTTTAATTAATTATATTTGAATGAGTTTTCTAAGAATATTTCTTTGACAACATTACTTTTAGCTCTTCTTAAAAATCACAAAAAAGTCAACACTATCCAATGAAATTTAAAGGCATAATAATTTTATTCGTTTCGATAATTCTATTCTTTTTTATCGGATTACTTCAAGATATAGAGTACAGAACTTTAACACGAACGCTTATTTCAAAAATTGCAAATTATGATTTGGAATATTATGGAGGAAAGGAATTTAGACTTTTTGTTCCTGATTTAGGTTTTATACTTACATTAATTCCCATTGGATTATATATTATTTCAAGATCACAAAAACAGAAAAGAAATAACTTCCTTTCTATTTTAATTTTTTCAGCACTTCTAGTTTTATTTTATTTTTTCTATTGCTTTATAGAATCTCAAATTATAAAATACACCGCTTCAGCTGATATTAAAAATACGTATTACTATCATCATCAAAATGTAAACTATCGACTTATTGCTTTATTTAGTATAATTTCATCCCAAATTTTAGATTATTTTATTTTAAAAAAAGTTTCGCCCCCAAATCAAAGCTCAACAAACAAAATCAACCTATGAAGAAACTTTTTAAACTATCTCTATTCACGTTCATTATTGCTCAATCAAGCTTTGCACAAAAATACAATGCAGACTTAATTTCAAAAGATTCAGAAATAAATTTTGCAAAAACACAAAAGAGAGGAATTAAAATCAACAATGTTATTTACTATGTTGAAAAGGATTTACAGACAATATCTGCTTACAAGAAAAACAAACTAAAATGGCAAACAAATGTAATTTCAGTCTGTGGAATACCAAAAGTTGGAGAACCTCAAATAAGATATATAAGTTTTAATAAAAATAAACTACTTGTTGTTATTGGAAAACATGACTTTGCAGAAATTGACATCAATAATGGCAATACAAAACTTGTAGGTTCAGATTAAAAAGAGCTATCTTTAATCACCGCAAGCGCGAGTGTCCAGCTCGTGAAAACAATCAAAATCTTTGATTCAATGAAAATCATAGCTTGGAATTGCAATATGGCATTCAGAAAAAAAGCCGAATTTATTTTGGCTTACAATCCTGATATTGCTGTTATTTCTGAGTGTGAAAATCCCGAAAAATTAAAGTTCGCTGACGGAATAAAAACTCCAACAGATATACTTTGGTATGGCACAAATCCGCATAAAGGACTTGGTGTTTTCTCTTATGGCGATTATCGATTTCAATTGTTGGATTGTCATAATCCAAGCTTCAAAAATATTTTACCAATTGCCGTAACTGGCGGAAAAATTGACTTTACTTTGTTTGCCGTTTGGGCTAATAATCCCGAAGATAAAGATGGCGCTTACGTTACTCAGGTTTGGAAAGCAATTAATCATTATGCTGATTTGATTCAGGAAACCAAAACAATTTTAGTTGGCGATTTTAATAGCAATACCATTTGGGATAAACCACGACGAGAAGGAAATCACTCGACGGTTGTGCAAACATTAGAATCAAAACAGATTTTTAGTACTTATCACAAATATTACAATCAGATACAAGGCAAGGAAGAACATCCAACTTTGTATATGTACCGTCACGAAAACAAACCTTATCATCTTGATTATTGCTTTGCATCAAATGATTTTATAGAAGTTTTAGAAAGTGTCGAAATTGGCACTTACAAAGACTGGACTATGTATAGTGATCACAAACCTTTAATAATTAAATTTAATATATAAACTATGAACAACTGGACTCAGCGATGGGACGACCGTTACAGCAGCGAAGAATTTGCGTACGGCGAAGAACCCAACAATTATTTTAAAGAACAAATTGAAAAATTAAACCCCGGAACAATTCTTTTTCCTGCCGAAGGTGAAGGTCGAAATGCGATTTATGCCGCAAAATTAGGTTGGAAAGTTTCAGCTTTTGATATAAGCGAAGAAGGAAAAAACAAAGCCTTAAAACTTGCCGAAGCCAAGAATGTTACAATTGATTATCAGGTTGGAGAATTAGAAACCTTGAATTATCACACCGAACAATTTGATGCAATTGCTTTAATTTACGCTCATTTTCCTGCAGAAATAAAATCAGCAATTCACAAAACACTCGAGACTTATTTGCGAAAAGACGGAATCATTATTTTTGAAGCTTTCAGCAAAAAACATCTCGAATATCTTGCTATAAACAACAAAGTTGGCGGACCAAAAGATATTGAATCTTTGTTTTCTATTGAAGAAATTCAAGCTGATTTTCCTGATTATAAAATCATTGAATTGCAGGAAAAGGAAATCGAGCTGAACGAAGGTTTATTCCATAACGGAAAAGGTTCTGTAATTCGATTTATCGGAAAGAAAAAATAAATTACACACATCATGTAGAGACGCATTGCAATGCGTCTCTACGAACTGACTCTCACAATATTCTCCAATTTTACCTCTTACAATTCCCTTTTTATTTTTTATTCCAAAACTTAAAATAAAATTTCAAAAATTACGTATTTATACGTAAAAATACTTATTTTTGTTTACACCAATATACGTGAATCATCTTAGATAGATATAAATTCATATTTAGTATTCAAAAACGAGTTATAATGCAAAATACCAAAATCAAAACTACTTGTTCCTATTGTGGCGTTGGCTGCGGAATTATCGTAACTAATGATGCTAAAAATGGCGTGATGGTTTCGGGTGACAAAGATCATCCTGTCAACAAAGGAATGTTATGTTCGAAAGGAATGAATTTGCATTATGTAGTCAATGATACTTCTGACCGAATTTTATATCCTGAAATGCGTGGTAGTAAATCCTATCCGCTGGAACGCGTAAGTTGGGATACGGCTCTTGATCGTGCCGCTGCGGTTTTTACTTCAATTATAAAAAAACATGGTCCCGATAGCGTTGGTTTTTATATTTCAGGGCAATGTTTAACCGAAGAATATTATTTGGTTAACAAACTAGTAAAAGGCTTTTTGAAAACCAATAATATCGATACCAATTCCAGACTTTGCATGAGTTCAGCCGTTGTGGGCTATAAAAAAACTTTTGGAGAAGATTCTGTTCCAATTGCTTATGATGATATCGAATTGGCCGATACTTTCCTGATTACAGGCGCAAATCCGGCTTGGTGTCATCCTATTTTATTTCGAAGAATTGAAAAACACAAAGAGAAAAATCCGAAAGTAAAAATCATTGTTGTAGATCCAAGACGAACAGATACAGCAGCTTTCGCCGATTTGCATTTGCAGATTCTTCCCGGATCTGATATTATTTTATATCACGCAATCGCCAAACGCATTATCGAAAAAGGATATGTAGATCACGATTTTGTAAAAAATAATGCCGAAAATTTCAAACAATATAAAGACCTTGTTTTAAATACTTCTTTCGAAAAAGCTTCTAAACTTTGTGGTATTTCGGTAAACGATATCAAACTTGCCGCAGACATTATCGGGAAAGCAAAAGGATTTATTTCGCTTTGGGCAATGGGATTAAATCAAAGTGCCGTTGGCGTTGATAAAAATACCGCTTTATTAAATTTATCTTTATTAACGGGACAAATTGGAAAACCGGGTTCTGGTCCGTTTTCATTAACGGGACAACCCAACGCAATGGGCGGACGAGAAGTTGGCGGAATGTCAACCTTACTCGCTGCACACAAAGACATTGCAAATCCGGAACATCGCAAAGAAGTTGCTGATTTTTGGGGCGTTAATGAAATCTCAGATAAACCGGGTTTAACGGCAACAGAAATGTTTGAAGCTTTAGAATCTGGAAAAATGAAAGCCGTTTGGATTATTTGTACCAATCCTATGGTGAGTTTACCGGATTCCCGCAGAATCGAAAAAGCTTTGCAAAATGCCAAATTTGTTGTTGTTCAGGATATTTCGCATAATGCGGATACTTCAAAATATGCCGATTTATTATTGCCCGCAGCAGGTTGGTTAGAAAAAGAAGGAACTATGACCAACTCTGAACGTCGAATTTCTTATTTGCCTAAAGGAATTAATGCGCCCGGAGAAGCTTTATCGGACATTGAAATTTTAATTCGCTTTGCTAAAAAAATGAATTTTCATGGTTTTAATTTCAATAGTGCCGAGGAAATTTACAAAG
Organism: uncultured Flavobacterium sp.; assembly: GCF_951805225.1. NCBI lineage: Bacteria > Pseudomonadati > Bacteroidota > Flavobacteriia > Flavobacteriales > Flavobacteriaceae > Flavobacterium > uncultured Flavobacterium sp. The sequence goes on from NZ_OX638201.1 coordinate 2,827,292, forward strand.
AACATTGTGCGTTAACCAAAAATACAAATATTGATATTTCATTTTTAAATTATCATCGACTAAAAACCGAAGGCACTTTTCAATGGCCAGTTCCGGATTATGGACATCCGGGAACTCCTCGCCTTTTTACTGATAAAAAATTCTATACGCCTTCGCAAAAAGCGATTTTCAATTTACCAACAGCAATTGAAAATACATCAGAACAACCAAGTCCGCAATTTCCGTTTATACTAACAACAGGAAGGGTTCGCGATCAATGGCATACAATGACCAAAACCGGAAAAGTATCCCGATTAATGACGCATACTCCAAGTCCGGTTTTAGAAATAAACCCAATTGATGCTTATAAAAATGATATCAAAAACGGTGATATAATTGTTGTTTCAAGCAAAAACGGAGAAGTTCGTGTTAAAGCAAAAGTGACTGATTCTATCAAAGAGAAAGTAGTTTTTCTGCCAATGCATTGGGGAAAACAACTGGAAAATGACTTGAACCGAACTAATAATTTAACCAATACAGTTGTTGATCCGGTTTCTAAAGAACCTGATTTTAAATACACTACAGTTGCGATTAGCAAATACGTAAAACCTTTTCAGAAAATTGCAATTATTGGTGCCGGAGCAGCTTCTTTTAGATTTATTCAGAACTATCGGGAATTTAATTGGACAGATGAAATTATTGTTTTTTCGAATGAAATAAATCCGTTTTACAATCGCGTATTGCTTCCGGAATATATGACGGGCGAATTTACGTGGGAACAATTATTAAAAGTTAAAGATGGTGAAGCTTTAAATAAGCTGAACATTACCATGAAAGCGGGCGTTGCAATTGATAAAATAAATGCCAAAGAAAAAACAATAATCGATAGTCTTGGCGAAATCCATACTTATGATTCTCTGATAATGGCAACCGGAAGTCGTCCTTTTATTCCTGAAAATGCACAACTTCATCTTCCGGGACGATTTACGGTAAGAAGAAAAGAAGATGCCGATCGTTTAAAAAAACATCTTGACAGCACCAATTTGCCTCCTGAAGAACAACATGTTGTAATTATTGGCGGAGGATTATTAGGTTTAGAATTAGCCGCAGCTTTAAAACATAAAAAAGTAAAAACAACCATTATTCAAAGAGCTTCACGTTTGATGGAACGCCAATTAGATTTAATTTCGAGTAAATTATTGGCCGAGGAAGTTCAGCTTCGTGATATTCAGATTTATTTTGATAATGAAGTAAGTACAGTTTTTGAAACCGAGAATCCAAATGAGATAGAAATCGCCCTTAAAAGCGGTAGAATCATAACCGCAAATGCGATTGTTTATACTATTGGAACAATTCCGAATATTGAAATTGCGCGCGAAACCGGACTTGCATGTGGTCGCGGCGTAAAAGTAAATCAGTATTTACAATCTTCAAATCCTGATATTTATGCTATTGGAGAAATAGCTGAATTTGATAATAAATTATTCGGAATCACTTCTGCCGCTGAAGAACAGGCAAATATTCTCGCTAATTTTATGGCGGGCGATATTAGTAGTTTCTACAAAGGCTCGATTTTGATGAATATTCTAAAATTAGAAGATATTAATTTATGTAGTATCGGAGATCTTACGATTCCAGAAAACGACGATTCTTACGAAGAAATTGTCTTTGCCGATCTAAAGAAACGTTATTACAAAAAATGCATCGTAAAAGACGATTTGCTTGTTGGAGCGATTTTAATGGGCGATAAAAATGAATTTGCCGAATTTAAAACGATGATCGAAAGTAAAATCGAATTATCGGATAAAAGGAATTCATTATTAAGAGGAAGTTCAAACGCAAAACCTGTTTTAGGAAAATTAGTTTGTTCCTGCAGTCAGGTTGGAGCAGGAAATATCGAAGACGCAATTAAAAGTGGTGTAAACGATTTCACTGATTTATGTAAAAATACCGGCGCCGGATTGGGTTGCGGAAGCTGTAAAACAGAGGTTAAAGAGATTCTAGCGAAATGTAAAGTTTAAAAATTTGTTTCAGGTTTCAGGTTTCTTGTTGACTTACTTTGAGCATAAATTTTACCGCAAAGTTCGCTAAGGTTTTTCGCAAAGTTTATAAAGTTTATATGCTGTATGTTAATTGTTTTCTATCGAAAAAGTTCACAAAGCTTTACTTTTAAATCTTTGCCCAAAGCTTTGCGAAACTTTGCGAAAAACCTTAGCGAACTTTGCGGTTAAATCAACACAATCCAAAAACCTAAAACCTGAAACAAAATAAACTTGAAACAAACAAAAAATGGAACTAACAAGATTAATAGTAAAAGGAGGCGTTATTTCGCCTGGAGAATTACGAGAAGTAGTTAATATCGCTATGGATCAAGGTTTAAATTCAATTTCCTTTGGTTCAAGACAAGATATTATTTTTCCGAAAGGATTAAAAACTATAGACAAAGAAAAAATTGGCAAGCATCATTTTGTGTTTCCAAATGAAAAAAGCGGCAATAATATTGTTTCTTCTTATGTTTCTACAGACATTTTCAGAAATACGAACTGGTTAACCGGAAACAAATTTTTGTACGTTTTAGAGCAGTTTAAAGAACAGCCGAAACTAAAAGTCAATATCAATGATCCAAAACAGCAACTTGTTCCGTTGTTTACCGGTCATCTCAACTTTATAGCTTCAGAACATGAGGATTATTGGTATTTATACATTCGTTTACCAAAATGGGAACGCATGGAAGTTTATCCCGTTTTAATTTATAGCTGGGATATTTCGAAGCTTTATTACGAAATTGAAAAAATCACAAACGAAGAATCTTATGATATTGATGTGCTTTTTAGTTTAGTCAGCGAAACTTTAGATACAAATAACAGAACGATTGACAAACCGCTAAATATTCCGTTTTATCCGTTTCCTTATTATGAAGGAATGAACAGAATGGGAATCGATCAATATTGGCTTGGTTTATATTGGAGAAATAATTTGTACGATTTAGATTTTCTTAGGGAAATGTGTGATTTGTGTTTCGATTGCAAAATTGGCAAAATATGTATCACGCCATGGAAATCATTTATTATAAAAGGAATTCCGAAAGACCGAAAACTGGAATGGGAAAAGTTTTTAGGAAAAAGAGGAATCAACGTCCGTCATTCTTTATTAGAATTGAACTGGCATTTGCCTGTTGCAATGGAATGGGCTTTGAATCTTAAAACTTTTCTGGTTCGAACGCTTGACCAATTTGACATTAGTACTTATGGATTAACTTTTGGAATATCTGAATACAATCGTGACGGACATTATTTTACTTCGATTGTAGTTGAAAAAAATGAGTTGCCAAAAGACCTTGAATCGATAAAAATCAGAGACACTTATAATGTTTTATTTGCGAAGAATTTCGATGCGAATACCCGAGAATATATTGTGCACTCGCAAGATATTGACAAACTTGAATTACCAACAATCCTGATCGAATTGAGTAGGAAGTATTTCGATGAACTCGGAAATTCTATTCCCGATGCAATAGAAAATTCGCAGAAAAAAGAAAAACCTCAGCTTGATATTTACCAATGTCAGGAATGCTTAACGCTTTACAATTCTGAATACGGAGATAAAACTCAGGGAATCTCAAAGGGAACTTTGTTTACTGATTTACCCGAAACCTTTTGTTGCTCTTTATGTGAATCTCCAAAGAGTAATTTTAAGATTCTTGAAGTTATAGCAAATTAATACTTCGCTTCTACTCAACCTGACATAATCATGTTGAGTAGAATTGATTTATTTCTGTTCTAATAATGCTATTAAATTTTGGTTTAAATCTTTCGTATTTACTCCCATCACAGAAAAGAATTTTCGATCAAAATCTTCGACCGTTACAATTGCTTTCTTAATGATCTCTTTTCCTAAATCATTAAGCACAACGACTTTTGCTCTTGTATCTGTAGCATGCTCTTGTCTTGTAATGAGACTTTTTTGTTGCAAAGTTCTCAAAACTGTCGAAGTCGTCATTGGGTCAATTTTTGTATGTGCCGAAAGAATAATTTGTGTAACTTCTTGTTTATGAAGCGTAAGCCAATGTATACTCGCCATCAATACAAACTGCGAATGCGTTATATTGTGTTCTTCTAAAGCTTTTTTGATCTCGCGTTGCCAAAGATTCGTTACTTGCCACAGCAAAAAACCAGAACTTTCTTCCGGTTTTTCAACACTAAAGGTATTATCTTCTGCTTTACTCATTTTTATTTTTTCTGTTACGAATTATCAGTAACGTTTGTTTTAGAAATCATTTTTGAAGTTATAAAGTTAAAATCATTTTCGTTGATTTCAAAGAATCCATAACGAAATGGATATCCCCAGGATTTTTTATTGGGTATAAACTCCAGATTTTCAATTAACGGAAGTATCGAAACTTCATTAGCTTTCACAAATTGAATATTTCGCCTAAAAGGCACAAAATTTTCACTCATTTGAAAAGCATATACTTCATCACCGACTACTTTTCCTAAAGCTGTAAAACATTGGCATTTTTCATTTCCTTCCATTGTTATTTTAGAAGAGTAAATTAAAATATAATCTTCCTTTTGCAATCTCTTCAATGGTCCTTCTTTTCCATGACAAACCTGAATAAATCCGCCATTTATAGCTCTTTGTGCGTGCTCTTTTGATATGGTTGCTATCCAATATTTCTTCGTTCTCATAATTTAGATGCTGCTTTAATTTGTTCCTGAACATCGATCGGCAAAGCATCGACGATCTTTTTTGCTACTAATTTCACCCAAAGAAAACCTAATAATCCTTTTACGGTTATAATATTCGTAATTTTTAATCCATCAGGAGTTTCTTCAAATATATGTTCATCATACATTTTGGCTAAAGGAAAATTAGTAACATCCAGAAATCTTTTGTTTTCTATAACTTCCAATAATTCAACTTTTACATTCGGACCGCCTTTTGGTCGTAGTAAAAAATGATTTCCTTTTTCAAAATTGTCCACTAATTTGGCATATTCAATTCCTGTGTCCCAAGTATGCCAATTATTTACATCTACAAATAAATTCCACATTTGCTCCTTCGTCACCGCTTTTGTTACTACTGAATGAGATTTTGACCACATTTTGTTTTAAATTAAAATTAATAAGTACAAATATAATAAGTGCACTTATAATAATTACTATGTTATCTCATTTTTTTTATTTCCAAGTTAAAATAATCGGAAAATAAGCGAGAATTATAAGTTTAGATCATTTTTTTGTCAGTGGAATTGTTAAGAGATTTTCATTTTAAAATTTCGAATAAAAAACAAAACACTAAAAATCAATACTTTAAACCTTTAATTTAAAGAAAAACTTAACATTGGAATAGTTTTTTATTACTTACATTTACATAACAACCAGTTAACAATTTCTTAATCTTCAATCGTAACTTCATGGAGATTAATTAAATGCAAAGTGTTTTATTAATAAAAATTGTAAGATATGACAAACCCAACAACAGAAAACGGTGCTGAACAAACCGATTTAACGCCACCTGTAGAGTCAACTACTCCAACAGAGCAGCCTGTAAAAAAACCTGCGCCGGTGAAAAGGACTCCTGCCGCAACGGTAAAGAAAACTCCAACGCCTGCAGTAAAAAAGACTCCAGCCGCTACAGTAAAAAGCGCTACCACTACTCCAATTAAAAAAACAAGAACTGCTCCAGTAAGAAAAGTTACTCCTGCTGCAGTTGAAAAACCTGAAGAAATAACGACTCCAAAAGTTATTATCGAAGAAAAGAAAGTAGAAGGAGCATCAGAAGACGCAACGGAAACAAAAGGAGAAAATACAAAAGATAAATCAACAGATAAATCAACAGATAAAAAGAAGAAAAAAGTGAAAGATAAAGAAAAAGACAAAGCGAAAAAGAAATTAGCAAAGGCAAAAGAAAAAGCTAAAAAAGACAAAAAGAAAGAGAAAGCTAAAAAAGCAAAACAAAAAGCTGCAGCAAAGAAAAAAGACAAAGCAAAAAAAGCGAAAGATAAAGCGAAAGCAAAAAAAATAGCAAAAAAGAAAGCTAAGTCTCAAAAAAAGTCAAAAGCTAAAAAGAAAAAATAATATCAGAAAGGTTTAACTTAATTGTTGAACCTTTTTTTTATGTAAAACTTTTTAGATATGGTTTGTCATTGCGAGGAACGAAGCAACCACTAAACGATACGCTATCTTTGTCAAAGTTTAAAACTTTGACAAAGATTCTCTAAGATTCTCAGAACGATAACCTCTTCAAACTTATCCTCCAATCGCAATCATGCTGCGATTATCAAAATGAAGTTTTGGATCATCCATTTCAGAAATACTAACCATTCCGGATCTGATTTTTTTCTTGTTTTTGATAGATTCCGAAATCAAATTTGTGATAGATTCACCGTTTCTAAAAGGCGTCAGTAAATCTGTTTCAGAATGAGAAAACAAGCAATTTTTAATTTTCCCGTTTGCCGTCAGGCGGATTCGGTTACAACCATCACAAAACGGGTTTGTAATCGAACTTATAATCCCGAAATCTCCCTGAAAGTCTTTTATTTTATAAGTTCTGGCCGTAAAGTTTTTTTCGTCTTTCAGTTTTTGAATTTTATCCAAAGTAAAAGATTCCTCTATTTTTGATAAGACTTCGTTTTGCGATACCATTTTACTTCTGTCCCACTGGTTTCCGGCAAAAGGCATAAACTCAATAAAACGAATTGAAATGGGTAAAAACTGAGTTAATTTAATAAAATCAATTATTTCATTATCATTAAATCCTTTTATTAAAACGACATTTACTTTTACATGAAAATCGTTATTGAGAAGTAAATGCATATTATCAATTACTTTCTCAAACTGATTTCTTAGCGTTATAGAATTAAACTTAGAAGCAATTAAAGTATCTAAACTTAAGTTGATTTTTTTAATATTGGCTTGCTTCAAAACATCAATATGACGATCGATTAAAATACCATTTGTAGTAATTGAAAGCGAAGTATTTAAAGTCGATAATTTAGATACTATCTCGGGAAAATCCTTTCTTAGCAAAGGTTCTCCGCCTGTTAATCTTATTTTATCTACACCATTTTCTACGAAAATTTGGGCCAAATCAAAAATCTCATCAGCCGTCATTAAACTGGCTTTTGGAGACAATGCGATTCCGTCAGCAGGCATGCAATACGTACAACGTAAATTGCATTTCTCTAACAACGAAATACGCAAATAATTGTGTTTTCGTCCAAAATCATCCGTTAAAATGGTTTTAGAGGGCATCATGATTTTTACCTTTTAAAATATGAAAAACATGCATTACATGGGGAAAAACGGCATCCATAGATTCTCTGGCTCCGTTTGTTGATCCCGGCAAAGCCAAAACCAAACTTTTTCCTAATGTTCCTGCAACTGTTCTGGATAACATCGCATACGGCATTCTTTGCTTTCCGTAATCCCTGATTGCTTCTTCGATTCCTGGAATTCTGCTTTCCAGCAATGGTGCTAAAGCTTCCGGTGTTACATCTCTTGGCGACAATCCGGTTCCTCCGGTAAAAATAATTAATTGATGTTCTTTCGCGAAAGCTTTTGTCTTTTCCTGAATAATATCAAATTCATCAGGAATAATTTCATAATGCGCCGCTTCAACTCCGTAAGAAGTTAATTTTTCAACTATAATTTTTCCGGAACGATCTTCTTTATCTCCTGCAAAAATTGAATCAGAGCAAACAAAAACTGCCGCTTTAATTACATTTGGAAATTTATTTTTGAAAGAAGATTTTCCGCCTTCTTTGCTTATTAATTTAATAGTCGAAATTTCGATTTCTTTATCAATTGGCTTCAACATATCATACATCGTCAACGCAACAATTGATGCGCCGTGCATTGCTTCAACCTCAACTCCGGTTTTGTAAACTGTCTTTACATTGAAAATAATCTCAATTGTCAAACCTTCAATTTTATATTCTACCGAAGTAAATTCAATTGGAATTGGATGACAATCCGGAATCGATAAATGGGTGTTTTTCACTGCAAATAATCCAGCGGTTTTCGCCATTTCAAGCACATTTCCTTTTGGCACAAGATTATTTACCACAGCATCAATTGTTTCCTCTTTACTAACTTTGACAATTGCTGTTGCCGTTGCAGCTCTTAAAGTGCTTATTTTATGCGTAATATCAACCATTATTGTTTTGTTTCCAGGTGAATGTATCGTTTTCAAACATTTCTTTTCCAAAAATCGGTACATCTGTTTTTATCCAGTTTACGATGGCTTCCGTAGCTTCATAAACTTGTTTTCGTCGCGTTGCCGAAACAAATACGAACAAACAAATTTCTCCCGCTTTTACTACTCCTAAACTATGATAAATGTGCATGCATGTTAAGTCGAATTTAGCAAAAGCTTTTTCACGAATTGTATGCAAAGCCTCGTTTGCCATATCCGTATATGCCGAATAATCAATCGCAACAACTGTATTGTCATGAATAACATCAGCGCGAACTTGTCCTAAAAAAATGTTATGCGCACCAATCGTGTGTTTTGATTGGTGTTTTGCAATCGATTCTGCTATAAATTCTGAAGAAATTGGTCCTTCTACAAATACATTTTTACTCATTATATTTTATTTTTTGCCACAGATTAATTCTGAAACAGATTGCGAATTAGCCCGCAGATCTACACTGATTTTAACGGATTTCCTTTTTTCAAATTAAATTTAACAATCCGTGCAGATCCGTTTAATCTGTTAAATCCGTGTGCCATATTTGGTCAAACTTTTATTTCTCTTTTTAATAACTGGTGCAACATCAAAGCACCGCCAGTAATACTTTTTATATTTCTAAACTTATATTTCTGAAGCAATTCAACTGCAATTTTACTTCTTATTCCGGATTGACAGAAAACATAAATTGTTTGGTTTTTATCCAGTTTTTCAATTTCATTTTCTAAGTTTAAAAGTGGAATCTGAGTTACGTTCCTGAAATTTATTTTTGGAACTTCATCTTCGTTTCTAACATCTAAAAAAAGAACTTCAACATTATCAATTTCATTCAGAATTTCATTCACAGAAATTTCTTCAACAGTATTTTTAACTTCTTTATATTTTTCTTCGAAAGCTTCTTTATTTATTTTAATATCAGTATTTTTTTCGAAATCATATTTTTGTTGTTCATTATTTAAAATATTATATACCAATATTTTACCACTTAAAACTTCTCCTATTTCCAGAATCATTTTGATAACTTCATTGGCTTGAAACATTCCTATAATTCCAACTGATATTCCAATTACTCCGGCGTCTTCACAATTGGCAGATTGCGTATTTTCATCCGGATACAAACATCTGTAAGTTGGTCCGTTTTGATAATTAAAAACCGAAACCTGACCTTGAAATCTAAAAATAGATCCGTAAACCATTGGTTTTTTCGTAATTATACAAGCGTCGTTAATCAAATATTTGATGGCAATATTATCTGTTGCATCAACAATAATATCATATTTTTCGAATAATGAAATCGCATTTTTTGCGGACAATCTTTCAGGAATTGCATTAACTTTCACTGAAGGATTCAATTCAGAAACCATCAATTTAGCTTCATCGACTTTGTATTTCCCAACCGCTGAACTCTTATAAATTACTTGTCGATGCAAATTTGAAATCTCAATAACATCATCATCTACAATCCCAATTTCGCCAACACCGGCAGCAGCCAAATAAGGCAATACAGCCGAACCTAAACCTCCGGCTCCGATAATTAAAACCTTGGCTTTTGTTAGTTTCTGCTGTCCAATTTCTCCAATTTCCGGAAGAATTATTTGTCGATTATAGCGTTCTTCTGTATTCATGAATTTTATATTATCCTCCGGCAAACGGAGGCAATAAAGCAACAACATCACTTGTTTGTAACTTGTAACCTGTTCCTTTTGGTACTATTTTTTGATTGATCGCCACACTAAATGAAAGGGAATCAAACTGGTATTTATTTTCTAAATCCTGCAATAATTCCTCTAATGATATATCTGAAAAAGAAACTTTCTCAAACTCACATTTGGTCTTTTCGGCGACAGCTCCAAAATATTTAATCTCAATCATTATTTTAAATTTAAATTCTGAAAGATAAATTCGTCATCAAAATGCTCTTGAAAATAAGACGTTAATCTTGATGTGTTTTTTACCACTTCGCCAATTACAATAATTGCCGGAGACGAAATCTTATTTTCAGACACTAATTTAGCAATTGAACTTATAGTTCCTACTACTTTTTGCTCTGTATTTTTTGTTCCGTTTTGGATAATCGCAATTGGCAAATCATCTTTACGGTTTTCTTGATAAATAGCTACAATCTCTTCTAATTTATGCATTCCCATCAAAATAACGACCGTTGCAGCGGATTTGGACGCTAAATGAACATCTTTTGATAATTCATGATTAGAAGTTGTTCCTGTAATTACCCAAAAACTTTCGGCAATCTGGCGTTGTGTCAAACTAATTCCAACTGAAGCCGGAACGCCCAAAGCTGATGAAATTCCCGGAACCATTGCGGTTTCTAAATTATATTGTTCTGCATATTCAATTTCTTCACTTCCACGTCCGAAAATAAAAGGATCTCCACCTTTTAAACGCACAACATGACCGTAACGATTTGCCATCGAAACTATCAATTCATTGATCTGATCTTGTGTATAAGCGTGACATCCCAAGCGTTTGCCCACAAAAACAATTTCTGCATTTGTTGCATATTGCAATAGTTCTTCATTAACTAATGCATCGTACAAAACTACATCTGCATCTTCAAGCGCTTTTATTGCTTTTAAAGTAATTAGTTCAACATCTCCAGGACCTGCGCCTACAATTGTTAATCTGGGAGTTTTTAAGCTTTTCATAATTATTAACTTAAATTGATATTCAGATCGTTTAATTCGTCAATCGAATTAATATTAGTCAAATGAAAGTTTTCACTTTCTTCTATTGTGATGATTTGATGCGGAATTTTCGCGATTAAATTCATCATTTTTAAATCATCGTTATCAATTGCGCTTTTGATAACGGATAATAATTTCTTCGAATAAATTCCAATTAATGGATGCATTCTGCTTTCGGAAGCAAAAACTGTGATTTCAGCTTCGTCATTATGTTTTGAAATTAGTTCTGATAATAATTCGGTTGAAATTAACGGAATATCACAACTCAGAATCAAATTAAACTCGGTTTCAGAATCTGTCAAAGCGGTATAAATACCTCCTAACGGACCTTTATCTGTAACCGTGTCCAGAATTTTATCATAAGGCAGATAATCGTATTCTTTATTTGCCGTTACTAATTTTATTTTATCTGTAATAGGCAAAATAGCCTTAATTATATGTTCTATAAATGGTTTATTCTGGAACAAAACAAGTCCTTTTTCTGACTGCATTCGGGAACTTTTTCCACCGCAAAGAATAAATACTGTTAGAGTTTCCATGACTTTTTTGTTTCAGGTTTTGTTTGTTTCAGGTTAAAATGGGTAAAAATTTTACCGCTAACAGCGCTAAGATTTTATCCATTATTAACTTTTAATTTTTAAAATAAAGTTCGCAAAGCTGAATCAATACAAAGCTTTGCTATTTTCAATAAATTATTTCAGCAAAAGAACATTGCGCCTTTCGGTTAACTTTTTATGGAAAAATCAATTTTATACTTGCCATTAAAATTACTGCTCCTAAAACCATTTTTAAAGTTTTGTTAGAGAAATAACCGCTTCCGTAAAATCCGCCTAAAACCCCTCCAATAACGGCAATCGGAACTAAATAAAAACTCTCTACCGGAATTGTTTTTCCTCCCAGAAAGAAACCCAACATTCCTGCAAATGAATTCACAAAAATGAATAAACTTGATATTGCAGCCGATTCTTTTATCGAAGCCCAACCTAAAAATAATAAAATAGGACTCAAGATAATTCCTCCGCCAATCCCCAACATTCCAGATAATAATCCTATGATAAAACCAATCGCTAATGCAAAAGGTAAGTTTATCTGAACTGCTTCTTTTTCTTTAAAATTAAATACTCCAAATAATCTTAAGGCTGCAAAAACCAATACAGCTCCTAAAATAATTTTATAAATCGCATTGTCTAAAGTCACAAATCCGCCAATAAATGCAGCCGGAACTGATGCAATTGCAAACGGATAAAACAACTTTGGTTTGAAATAATTCATTCGATAATAAAAGAAAAACGAAATACTCGAAACAAACAAATTAAGCAACAAAGCCGATGGTTTCATTATCGAAATTGGAAATGCAAAAATGGTCATCAACGCTAAATATCCTGATGCTCCGCCGTGCCCAACACTAGAATACAAAAAAGCAATAACAATTAAGGCAAAACTGAATAATAGGATATTTTCGGAACTAAGTAACTGCATTTGTTGTTTTTATTTTGTTTCAGGTTTTCTTTGTTTCTAGTTTCAAGTTTATGCTGTGTGTTTAATTTTACATACCGCATTTCATATTTCAATTATCTAATTTTCTAATTGCCGAATTTTCTAATTCTCTCTAATCAATTGGCAATAATGTTACAAGCTGTCCTTTTTTCAAGGTTTCTGTATCGTTTGGAACAATTAATAAACTGTTTGCAATCGCAAATGTATTGAGCATTGCTGAACTCTGTCCTTCTAAAATTGTCACGTTTGTTTGATCGTATAATGCTTTTAAAAACAGTGTTTTTCCGGTTGTATTGGTAAATCCTGAGTTTAATTTTCGAACGATTTTTGGTAAATGTGTATCAGAGAATCCCATTCTGTTTTTGATTGCAGGATAAACGTAAACGTAAAAATTAGTAAGTGACGAAGCTGGATTTCCAGGTAATGCAAATACTAAAGTTTCTTTTTTAGATCCAAAAAACATTGGTTTTCCAGGTCGCTGATTGATTTTATAAAAAAGCTCTTCTACTCCATTTTCTATTAATGCTTCTTTTACAAAATCATAATCTCCAACAGAAATTCCACCGGAAATTAAAACTATATCATATTTATCTAAAATGTCTTTAAGTGCTTTTTTAGTCGCTTTCAGACTGTCTTTTACTTTATAAACTTTTGTCTTTTTTATTCCAATTGTCTGAAGCGCTGCTTCTAACATAACTGAATTGCTTTCGTAAATTTTTCCTTTTGGTAATTTTTTTCCGGGCTTTACTAATTCATTTCCTGTTACTAAAATGGCAACTCTTGGCTTTTTATAAACTTCAATTTCTGTAATTCCCAGACAGGCCAAAAATCCAATTGATGCTGGTGTAATCAAAGTGTTGGCTTCAAAAACTACATCTTCTTTCTCAATTTGTTCTCCTTTATTTCGAACATTTGCAAATTGCTTAGGCATATTAGTAATCAAAATTGATTTTTCATTTGCCATTACATGTTCCTGCATCACTACAGTATCTGCATTATGAGGTACAAAAGCACCTGTAAAAATGCGAACTGTTTCGTTTGGATTCAGTTTTATATCAGAATGATCTCCGGCTTGCGAAACACTAACGATATCATACTGATGTCTTTCGCTGTGAATAAAAGCATATCCATCCATTGCCGATTGCCGAAATGGCGGCATGTTGATGGGAGAATAAATTGTTTCTGCCAAAATGTAGCCCAATGCTTTACGCACCGATATTTTCTGAATTGGCATGTTTGTGCTATTCTCTGCAATAATTGATAATGCTTGTTCAACTTGGATCATGGTTGCTATTTTATTTACTGCAATAAATACTTATTACAAATATAAGTATTTATACTTAGTTAAAATCATTGATTTTCTAAATTTTTAAAAGATTATAAATTTAAGCTTTATTCTTTAAATTATTTCAGAAAAACCAATCAAATAGCTTTTATAAGTCATTGAAATTATAGAAACCTCAAATTATTTCTTTCTGAAATTTCCGGTTGGCAAATAATAAAGCCATGCAAAACCTATAAAAAACAGAATTGCCGAAGCTATAAATGCAGGTAATAATATTTCTTTGTTATTATCTAATGCATTATTTAGGGAAGCATATAACAGCCAAATTTGAATACTTACATTCAATATCAAAATAAATATAAGTGTCGAAAGTATGTTATTCAGCTTATTGGGATTTGCGCGATTTTGACTTCTTCTAAAAGTACTCATATCGATTTATTTTAGGATTACTCTAACTATCTTTATTCTCAACATGTGCTTTTACATAGACTTTGTTCTCTTTAAAAAACACATCTAATTGCGGTAAAGCTCTTGGTGGCGGTCCTGCAATTACATCACCGGTCATTGCATCAAATGAACCTTCATGACAAGGACAATGTATAATTCCGGTTCCCGGTTTATAGAAAACGGAGCAAGATAAATGGGTACATTTTTGTTCGTAAGCTCTGAAATCTCCACTTTCGAGATGTATTAAAATATAAGGTATTGTGCTGCCTTCGATTACAAAACCACGCGTTCCTCCTACTGGTACATCTTCTCTATTGCAAATAAAATGTTCTCCTTGCACACCTTCACTTGGCAACAAATAAGCTTTTGCAGCAACAAATCCGCTTCCTACCATTAATCCTCCAGAAACAAAAGTCAGGAATTTGGCAAAATCACGTCGGCTTACTTGAGTGGATTCCTGTTTTTTTATTGGGAAATCTTTTTTCCAGTTTTCATTTAAATTATCTTCTTTTGACATGGATCTAGATTTAATATATTCTTAATTCATTACTGCCTTTTGGCATCATAATGTTTACTTTAGTATTGACTGTTTCTTTTCCAAAGATGAATGTATTGACTGGCGAACTATTAGGTCTCATTTCTTCAATTTCTGCTCTTGTTCCGTAAAACAAAGCGCCACTTGGACAAACTGTTGCGCACATTGGTTTTTTACCTACACTTGTTCTATCGTAACACATTGTGCACTTCATCATCAAATCATATTCTTCCATTTTTTTAGGAACTCCAAACGGACACGCCATAACACAGTTTGAACAACCTATACATCTTTCTGTATTTGCGGTGTGAACAACTCCAAATTCGTCTTGCGAAATTGCATCGGCAGGACATACGTTTGCACATACAGGATCTTCGCAATGCATACAAACTTGCACAGTGGTTTGAATTGTTGAAGAACGCTCGACATAGTTTACGCTAATCAAAGATTCCTGTCCATTGGTTTCACATTCTGCACATGCCATTTCGCAGGCTTTACAGCCAATACAGCGTTGCAGATCTACAAAAAACTCTTCGTTTCTATTAAAATTAGTCAAATTCATAATTTCGTTTTTATAGATTAAATACTTGCATATGCTTGCGATTCTTTTGACAATGGCGCTATTTTTCCCAACGGATCTAATAAACAGGCACAAACTTTAAATTCCGGAATTTTTGAAATTGGATCTAAAGTTCCCGGTGTCAATTGATTTGCTGATTTGGCTCCAGGCCAATGATACGGTATAAAAACTGTATCTTTTCTAATGGTTTCTACGATATTTGCCGGAAAAATTCCTTCTCCGCGTCGTGTTGCAACTCGTACTAATTCATGTTGTTTGATTCCGTATTTTAAAGCCATTTCAGGATGAATTTCTAAAAGTGGTTCCGGAAACTGATCAACCAATTTACCAATTCTTCGTGTCTGAGTTCCGCTTAAATATTGAGAAACCACACGACCTGTAGTCAAGATAATAGGATATTCAGCATCAGTAACTTCGCCCGGTAATTTATAAGGTGCCGGATTAAAGTGTGCTTTTTTATCTGGTGTTGCAAATTTTTTATCTTCCCATAATCGTGGTGTTCCGGGATGATCGTCTGTTGGACAAGGCCAAAAAACGCCCATATTATCTTCTATTTTTTTATAGGATATTCCAAAATAATCTGCTGTTCCGCCTTTTGAAGCGACACGCAATTCATTAAAAATAGCTTCACTATTATCATACGTAAATTTATCTTCTTCGCCCAATCGCTTGGCTATTTCCAACAAAATAGAAGTATCTGTTCTTGCTTCTCCCGGAGGTGTTACTGCCTGACGAATTCTGATTACGCGACCTTCTGCCGAAGTTGTTGTTCCTTCTTCTTCTTCCTGTAAAGAACCTGCTAAAACAATATCTGCATGACGAGCCGTTTCATTCAAAAAGAAATCAATACAAACGTAAAACTCTAATTTCTCCAAAGCTGATCTTACATAATTGTTATTTGGCAATGAAACCAATGGATTGAAACAAATCGAAATCAATCCTTTAATTTCGTCTCTATGAATGGCTTCTATGATTTCGTAAGCTGTAAGCCCTTTTCCGGGCATATCTTTTTCATCGATTCCCCAAACTTGCGATATATACTTTCTGTGTTCCGGATTCTCAATATCGCGGTTTCCTGGCAATTGATCACATTTATGTCCATGTTCTCTACCTCCTTGTCCATTTCCTTGTCCTGTAATTGTGCCGTATCCGCAATATGGTTTACCAATTCTTCCGGTTGCCAAAACAAGATTTATACAACCCAAAACATTATCAACTCCTTTTGAATGATGTTCGATTCCGCGAGCGTGAAGTAGGAAACTAGTTTTAGCTTTTCCCCACAATTCCGCGGCTTCTTTTATTTTATTTTTATCAATTCCTGTAACTTCTTCAGCCCATTCAAGAGTATAATCTTTTACGGCATCTATCGTTTCCTGAAAACCTGATGTATAATTGTCTATAAAATCATGATCCAACATATCGTGATCAACCAGATATTTAAGCATCGCACCATATAATGCAGAATCTGTTCCGGGTCTTACATCTAAATGTACATCGGCGGTTCTGGCTAATGGAATCATTCTTGGATCGATTACAATTAATTTTGCACCACGATCTCTTGCTTTCCAAATCCAATGCGTTAATGTTGGAAAAGTCTCGCTGATATTTGCTCCGGCTACAATAATTACTTCGGCATATTCTAAATCAGAATAATTGTTTGAAGCACGATCTAATCCAAAAGCTTTTTTATTTCCTGCTCCTGCACTTACCATACAAAGTCTTCCGTTGTAATCCAGATTTCTGGTTTTTAATGCCACGCGGGCAAATTTCCCAACTAAATAACTTTTTTCGTTAGTAAGTGATACTCCTGATAACATCGAAAAAGCATGTTTACCGTATTTTTCCTGAATTCTTTTTATTTCGGATACCGTTTTATCCATTGCATCATCCCAGGAAGTTTTTTCAAAGCCTTTTCCTTCTACTCTTTTTATGGGATGTAAAAGACGATCGGGATGATTATTTTGCAAATAACGCTGAACTCCTTTTGGACATAAACGTCCTTCATTAAAAGGAAATTCCATCCATGGTTCAAAACCTACTACTTTATTGTCTTTTACTGATAATTGAATACCACATTGCATTCCGCAGAAACAACAATGCGTTTTTACCAAACTATCTGGCTCATCTCGACCTGCGTAACCATCTTTGGGCGCATAATTTAAATGAGGACCAAAATCTTCAATAATTTTCTCGGTTGATACAGGTAATTTTGCCATCTTTTTTTTTGTTTTTTTTGTTTCAGGTTTCTTTTGTTTCAAGTTTCAATCCTAAACATGGAACTTGAAACCTGAAGCCTGAAACTTTCTTTTTTTTTATCCAAATAACTTTCCGCCGTTTTCTAATCTTGCTTTTAAATGCGCCTGAGCTAAACGGGATCTTTTTCCTTCGGGACTTAAATCTAAATGTGATGTTCCGTCTTCATGCGTGAAATCAAATCCCAGTTGTTTCGTCACAATTTTTAAATCATTTATATGAAGTTGAGTCGCAAATTCTTCGCCTGTATGAGGACAAACTGCCATTCCTTTTTTAATTCCTTCTTGTTTATAAATATGTGCTCCAATCTGTGCGGGACGCTGAATAATGTGGAAGAATTTTCCAAATGGAATCCATATCAAAAACATGATTACGGTTACGGCATGAATTACGGCAAGGAAATCATATGCAAATCCTTTCATGAATTGATAAGAATACGTAAGACATAAACCTGTTACTGATATTGCTATCAATAGAATAAGTGGCAATAAATCGCCTTCAAAAGATTGGGTTGCAATTAAACCGGGATTTGTTAATCGTCTTCTTAAATAATAAACGGATCCAAATATTACTAACCACGAAGACCAGTTTAGGGCGTGAAAGATTAGAAATGCCAAGAAAGATCCAATCTTAAAATCCATCATTTTAAATCCAAAGAAATGCGCTTCATAAATGGAAATAGAATCTTGTGCCAAGGTAAAATGTATCCAACCAAACGTTAACGGGATTGTTATGGCAAATGCCGACATACATCCTAATGCGATACAAAAATGGGCTATCCAACGGTATTTACTTCTTGGATAAATGAATTTCTGAACTACTACATTTTCTACCGTTTCTTTTCCTAAAAACCATAAGTGAGAGAATATTTTTCCGGTAAACAGAAATTTAATACTTCGTTTGAAATACATCCATGTTGGCGGACGCTGCAACCAAACTGTATATCGATATACAATTCCGAAGAAAGCAAATATTGTACCAAACAAATAAGTAACTAATGCTGCATCAAAATTTTGCAATTGTCTGGATCCGTAAAACACCAACACGATTGTCAATGCCGAAACTGATGTTGCAACGAGTAAAGCTTTGGTATTAAAAGTTTTATTTTTCATCTTTAATTGACTTTAATGATTACTTTTTTAACTTGGTTTTTCGCAACCTTTACGATTATAAAACCACCAATTTATCGCAGTCGCAATAAGAGTAAAAACAGAAACTCCTATAAAAAACTGATCTACGGTACCATTTGCCGAAAGGTTATTACCTATTAATTTTGAATATATAAAAGGTCCAAATGCTGCAATTGCTGCTGTCCAACCAATAACTCCGGCTGCCTGACGTTGATTTTCGGCAAAAATTATTGGGTATTGTCTAAATGTTCCTGCGTTTCCAATTCCTGTAAAGAAGAACATTGCTAAAATCACTGTTACAAATAGTGGAAATTGTTCCATGCTTGTTGGTGCAACTAATCCTTCTGTAACTAAAATTATTGATCCTGCCAAAATTCCTAAACCTGTAATTGTAGTAAGTATCGCTCCACCAACTCTATCTGCTACAAAACCAAAAGCAATTCTACTCGCTGATCCTATAAGTGGACCATAAAAAGCATATACTAAAGGATCTGGCGCATTTGGAAAATCTCCATATAAGAATTTAATCATTAATGGAAAAGCTGCTGACAATCCTGCAAAAGTTCCAAAAGTCATTACATAAGTTATGGTACAATACCAAGTATGTTTGTTTGAAAAAATATCCATTTGCTCTCTAACCGATGCTTTCATTGGTATACTTTTTAAGTAAAACCAACTTATAAAGGCTAATAATATTAAAAATGGAGCGTACCAAAATGCTGCGGATTGTAAATAGATTTCCTGATTGTTTACCGCCGTATTATTAGGACTGATATCGTTCAATATTTTTTCGGCCATTTTAGGATTTGCATTTGCAATAGCCTTTGCTTTTGCTTTTACAGGCAATGCTGTAAAAAGAGCTACTTTATCATCTGATTTGATTGAAGCACTTACAGAGTCTCGAATAGTTTCGCTTACGTTTGTTAATATTCGGGCTTGAACCTCGGGAATTAAGCCTGAAAAAACCTCTTTTTGTTTTTCAATACTCGCATTCTGAAAAACAACTATTGCTTCTTTATGATCGATACTTGTAAATACTGATGCTGCACCATAAATACTGACGCTAATAATAAGTGGCGTAACAAATTGTGCTACCGAAACTCCAAAATTTCCAATTCCGGCTTGAATTCCAAGTGCTGTTCCTTTAAGTCTTTTAGGAAAAAATAAACTTGTACTTGGCATATAAGAGGAGAAATCTCCTCCTCCAAAACCTGTTGTAAAAGCCAATACTGCAAATACCCAAAAAGGTGTACTGGTATCCATAACGGCAAAACCAATTCCGATTACGGGAATTAATTTAATTGCTGTTGCAAATGATACAATATGTCTGGTTCCAAATATGGGTAATATAAAAGTATGGATGATTCTCAAAACTCCTGCCGCTAATCCGGGAATCGCTGTTAACCAAAAAAGCTGATCTTTGGAAAAGTAAAATCCTAATCCGGGTAATTTAACAGCAATTACGCTCATCATAAACCATGAAGCAAAGGATAATATTAATGTTAATGTTGTTATTGTTAATGTTCTCCAGGCAATTTTACTTCCGGTAGCATTCCAAAACGCATCATCTTCCGGATCCCATTTGTCTAACCAAGTTTTCATATATGTATTGTTATTTAATTAATGATTGTGTTCTATATCTCTTGTAAAATCTGGCGCTTTTATTCTCATCGCATTTATAATTGTTCGGTGCATCCATAAAAGACAGAGAACAGAAACTACGAAAATAAATATCCATGAACTGGTCCAGAGTCCGGTATAATTAAGGAGATAACCAAAAATTATTGGCCCAATAAATCCGCCTAATCCGCCTATTAAACCAACCATTCCTCCTACTACTCCAACTTCATTTGGAAAATATTCAGGAATGTGTTTGTAAACGGCAGCCTTACCAATTCCCCATGAAATTCCTATAAGTATCACCAGGACTAGATATACCCAGAGATTAGCGCTAAACTTAATTTGTGTTACGCCTTTCGCTAATAATTCTTTCTTTTTGACTGTTTGGTTTTGTTCTACAACTATTTCCTGCCAAGAGTTCTTTACAGGAAAAATTGCGGTATCGTCGCTGTTTGATATTTCTTTTTTATGAATTTTATGTTCTTTATCATTTACAGTAATTGCTTCGGGAGAAACTTGGGTAACAACACCATTTGTCGTAGCAAGAACTCCTGGTCCGGCCGTGAAAATTTCCATTTTAGGAAACATTAATAAAAAGCTTATTACTATTGATGAACCTAAAACCCAATACATTACTTTTCTGGCTCCAAATTTATCTGAGAGATATCCGCCAAAAGCTCTGATTATTCCGGAAGGCAAACTGAACATTGTAGCAAACATTCCGCCCATAACGAGTGAAGTATGATAAACGTTCATAAAATTGGGTAATAACCATTGTGAATAGGCTACAAAAAAACCGAAGACTAAAAAGTAGTATGCTCCAAATCTCCAGACTCTAATGTTTTTAAGCGGAGACATTAATTCGCCCATTGTTTTTGAAACTCCGGGATTGGTTTTATTCTTTGCGAAAACAATAAATAGTATTCCAATGAATACTAATACAGCTCCGTAGATCACAGGTAATAATTTCCAACCGTTTTGAGGATCTGTTTCTGAGAAGTTATTTAATAATGTTGGAGCGGCAAAAGTTGTAATTGCGGCTCCGGCATTTCCCATTCCGAAGATTCCCAGAGCGCGTCCTTGCCAATCTTTAGGATACCAAATCGAAGTATATCCAATTCCTACCGCAAAACTTGTCCCAACTAATCCGAAGAAAAAACTTAATACAGCAAAAGTCAAAAAAGTACTGGCAAAAGGAAGCAGAAAAAGTGGAATTGAACAGAGTAATAACAAAATTGAAAACACAATTTTACCTCCATATTTATCTGTCAAAATACCTATTGGAAGTCTAAATATTGAACCTGATAAAATAGGAATTCCAAGTAACCATCCTGTTTCTACAACTGTCCAGTTAAAAATTCCTTTATCAACAAGATAAGTTACCAAAACGCCATTTAAAGTCCAACAGGCAAAACAAATCGTAAATGCTAATGTATTTAAAAACAGAATTCTATGGGATTGAGATAGATTACTCATATAATTTTTTTAAGATATTAAAGATCAATCAGTACTGATTTCCTCAACTAAAAAGCAAAATTATAACGTTAAATTCTTACATAATATGATATATATCATATTAAAAGACATTCTTATCCGGAATATAAAAAACGAATTAAACACCTGTTTATCAGATATTTTTAAATAAATAAAAAATAGTTTTGTTTTAAAAAGGCTTTTATTTTGAAACTTTCTTGTAAGAATAATTTCAATCTATAATACTTGGAGATATTTTGAATTCTTTTATGGCTTATAAAATTCTAATGAGGAATTCTTTTTCTTTTAATCTTATTAATTAAAAAAGTTAATTATGATAAATATAAGTAAAATTACTACACTAAGCAATTGGAAATTAATTATTTACAAAACAAAACAGACATTTCATTATTTTGGTAATAACAAACTTCAACATAAAGCCGCTTTATATTTTCCGGATGTTTCATTCTGGAATTTTATTATAAAAAGAGATATTGTTAACTGTATAAAAAATCATGGTTAATCTCACACAAGTCTTTTCTCGACGTTTTTAGCTCATTTTCAATATTTTGGAGAAGTATAAAATCATAAAAACCAAGTAAAAAATACTACATTTCAATACTTTTTAGCGATTATTTTTTAACATTTTTTTTAATTCGGATAAAAACACAAATAATTGATAATCAATATTTTAAATACTAAAAATCCAACTTCGAAAGTGCCTTTAATCTTCCTTTTAAAAAAAAACTTATGAAATTTTTGGATTTTATTATATTAAAATTAACTTTGTCTATAGGATTAGTAGAGTTTAAAATCGTATTTAAAACCATAAAACACTATATTTTGAAAACAACCGCAAGCATATCGTATAACATTCTTCCTAAAAATGATACTTATAACAATTGTTGTTATATGTGCTTCTGTTGCTAAACCTCACAGCAATTTATTCGTTTTTCTAATTTTCCATTATAACAAATTAGATAAAAACGAATTTCTAAATAAATACACCAAAATACCCTTTTACTGAAAAATACAAAAGTCTGTTTTATGCACTAATTGCATCTAAACGATTCTTGAAACGATACCTATATATTAAAAAAAAATGACTAATAACTAAAACAAAACTAAAATGAAAAAAATGCAAACCTGTTGCTGTAAATAAAAAAAGCCATTTCTGCGGCAACAGAAATGGCGAGGCCTAAAGAATATTTATCACTAAACCAAGAATACCTATAGAGAGTTGAAAATTCAACTTTCAAGGCGCCTTGTTAATTACTTAAAACCAATACAAAGAAATGAAAAAAAAATTAAACATATACTCATTGCTTTTTCTCCTGCTATTTTCGGCAGGAATTAATGCCCAGAATACCACGCCGCTTATTCAATCTAAACTTGACGGAACTGTTGTTGATGATGTTACAAATCAGCCTATTATTGGAGCTTCGGTAGTTATTAAAGGTACAACACACGGAGTTCAGACAGATGCTGAAGGAAAATTTTATTTTCAAACAGGACAAAAATTCCCTTACACTTTAATAATAACTTATATAGGATATAAAAAAGCAGAAGTTGTTGTAGACAAAAATCCTGTTACTATTAACTTAAAAGAAGAGCGTCAGGAACTTGATGAATTAGTAGTTGTAGGTTACGGTTCTCAAAAGAGGAAAGACATTACGGGCTCTGTTGCATCGGTTCCAAAAGCCAATTTATCGCAAGTAACTTCCTCTGCAGATAATTTATTGCGTGGTGCAATTCCCGGTGTGGTAGTTACACAAAGTTCTGGTCGTCCCGGAGCTTCTTCAAGTGTTCGTATTAGAGGAGGAAACTCAATTACTGCGGGGAATGAACCTCTTTATGTGGTTGATGGAATCCTGATTTATAATGACAATAATAACAGTACAGCGGGTGTTACGAATGCCGGTGCAACTGTAAACGTATTATCAACTATTAATCCCGGAGATATAGAATCTATTGAGGTTTTGAAAGATGCTTCTGCAACGGCAATTTACGGTTCTCGTGGTGCAAATGGAGTTGTAATCATCACAACCAAAAAAGGAGTTAAAGGACAAGACAATATTTCGTATCAAGGTTATATTGGATTTCAAAATGTTTCGAAAAGATTACATTTAATGAATGCCAGCCAATGGGCAAGTTTACGTAATGACGTTCAGGCAAGTATTGGTCAGGCACCATCTTTTACACCGGCTCAAATAGAAGCTTTTAAAACTTCAGGAAGTTACAACTGGCAAGATGCTGTTTTTAGATCTGACGCGCCAATTCAAAATCATCAGTTATCATTTTCAGGTGGAGACGATCGTTCTCGTTATGCAATCTCGGCAGGTTATTTTCAACAAGACGGAATTGTTATTGCATCTGATTTTAAAAGAATTTCGCTTCGTGCTAACTACGAAAGAAACTATTCTCAGAATTTTAAATTTGGTGTAAACGCTAATTATAGTAATTCAGTTTCAAATGGTATTGGTACAAATGGCGGTGCCGCTGCAGGAAGACAGCCAAATCCATTGGTTGTAGCTTTATATCAGCCGCCAGTAGTTCCTATCAAAAATCCTGACGGAAGTTATAATCTAACCAATAATCCATACGCAACTGCAACAAATGGTATAATTCCTAACCCAATTAATGATTTGGTGAATACTACCAATGAAACAAAAATCAACAGAATTCTAACCAGTTTATTTGGTGAATATAAAATCACAAAAAAATTGACTGCAAAAGTTGCTGTTAGTGGAGATGTTATCAATACAAAACAAAACTATTATGCGCCGTCAACTACAACTTCAGGAGCCGGAACTAAAGGTTTAGCTTCTGTTGGAGACAGAGTTGTAAGTTCTGTATTGAACGAAAACACCTTAAATTATAATACTAATTTCGGTGAAAACCATAAATTCTCAGCTTTAGGAGGATATACACTTCAATACACTCAAGGTGAAGTTGTTAATGCAGGAGCGCAAACATTTGTAAACGACTCAAATACTTATAACGCTTTGCAAGATGGAGTTCCGGTAAAACCTTACAGCGATGCATTTGAAAGTGTTTTGAAATCATGGTTAACGAGAGTAAATTATTCTTATAAAGGAAAATACAACTTCACATTATCTGCGCGTGCAGACGGTTCTTCAAGATTTGGATCAGAATCTCTTTGGGGTTACTTTCCTTCTGCAGGATTCTCATGGAATATTACCGATGAAAGTTTTGCAAGCAACATCAAAGGTCTAACAGAAGCTAAACTTAGAATTACAGCAGGAACAACAGGAAATCAAGAGATTGGAAACTATCTTTCTCTAGCTCAAATGGGATCTGTAAATTATTCTTTTGGAGGAACTTTATACACAGGTTTAGCTCCTACTCGTCTGGCAAATCCGGATTTGAAATGGGAAAAAACAAATCAATACAATGTAGGTTTGGATTTGTCTTTATTAGATCGAAAAATCAACTTTGTATTTGATGTTTACTACAAGAAAACAAACGATTTATTGATCAATGTACCAATTCCACTTACTTCTGGTTATGCAACAGTACTTCAAAATATTGGAGGTGTTGAGAATAAAGGTATCGAGATTGGTTTGATTACAGAAAACATCAAAACTGAAAATTTCTCTTGGAATTCGAACTTCGTTTTCTCTGCTAATAAAAACAAAGTGGTTTCTATAGGAAATGGTGTTAATCAATTTTTTCCTGTAGTTCCAAACGGATCATTATTGCAACAACAACCTGTAACTGTAAAAGTTGGATTGCCATTAGGAACTTTCTGGGGATACAGAACTGCTG
Organism: uncultured Flavobacterium sp.; assembly: GCF_951805225.1. NCBI lineage: Bacteria > Pseudomonadati > Bacteroidota > Flavobacteriia > Flavobacteriales > Flavobacteriaceae > Flavobacterium > uncultured Flavobacterium sp. The sequence goes on from NZ_OX638201.1 coordinate 2,852,776, forward strand.
GAATTTTCCAGACTCAGGAAGAAATCAATACACAACCTAAAATCAACAGTTTAGCCAATACTAAAATTGGAGACAGAAAATACGTTGATACAAACGGAGACGGTGTAATTACTGCGCTTGACAAAGGAAATCTTGGAAGTTCTCAGCCAAAATTTGTGGGAAGTTTTAGTAACACAATTTCTTATCATGATTTTGATCTTAATTTCTCTTTCCAAGGCGCTTATGGCGGAAAAGTGTTTAACGCTTTGAATCAACAATTAGAAATTTCTACACTTGGAACAAATGCAAATGTTACTTTGGATAATCGTTGGACACCAACAAATACAAATACTGATGTTCCAAGAGCTACAAGTTCTCCGCTTGGGATAGTTTCTGAGCGTTATGTAGAAGATGCTTCTTTCTTAAGATTGAAATTAATCACTTTTGGATATACGTTACCAAAAAGCCTTTCCTCTAGATTGGGAACAAAAAGCATCAAATTTTATGTTTCTGCCGAAAACTTAATTACATGGACAAAATACACAGGTTTTGATCCTGAGGTAAGTTCTTATGAGCAAAATAACTTATATCCGGGAATTGATTTTGGTGCATATCCAAACTCCAAAACATTTATTTCAGGTCTAAACGTAACTTTCTAAGTAAAAAAATATACACAATGAAAAAGATTATAATAACAATACTATTAAGCGCCGGTTTATTTTCGTCGTGCGCAGATTTAGAGGTAACACCGACCTCTTTTGTAACCGAAGACAATTACTTTAAAACTCAAGATGATGCAATTGCAAGTGTAACCGCAGTTTATGCTTCTTTGAGTCTTGATCCGGGAGAACAAAGTTTATTTGGCAGAAACCTCTATTTCCTTACAGACATGGGATCTGATTATGCCGCGGCAGGAGTTTCTGCAACAAATCCTCAGGTTAGAGCGATGAGTTCATTAACACATGATGCAACAAATGACCGTGTTCAGGTGGCTTGGCGCCAAATTTACGCTGGAATAAACAGAGCAAACGTAGCGATAGATAATGTGCCTAAAGTAGTTGGTAACGAAGTTGTAAAAACCAGATTAATCAATGAAGCAAAATTCATAAGAGGATTATTGTACTTTCAGGCTGTTCGTATTTGGGGCGGAGTTCCAATCGTTTTGCACGAACCAACTTCTATACAATTAGAAAGTCTTAAATCAAGAAGAGAAACTGTTGATGCCGTTTACACACAAATCATTTCAGACTTAAATGCTGCCGAAAATTTGCCTGCAACATATCCTGCAACTGATGCCGGACGCGCAACTTCCGGAGCTGCAAAAGCAATTTTGACAAAAGTATATTTGACCAGAAAAGATTATCCAAATGCAATCTTAAAAGCCAGAGAAGTTATTAATGGAGGTTACGGATATGCATTATTCGAAAACTTTCAGGATATCTTTACTAAAACAAAAAAGAACGGAAAAGAACATATTTTCTCTGTTCAGTTTGAAGCTAATCAAGCAGGAAACGGATCAAGCGGAAGTACTTTTCAATCTACTTCTTTTACAGGATTTACGGCTACAGAACCTGCAGATATTATCTCAGACGTAGCATTATTCTATGATATTTATGCTGCCGGAGATGTTCGAAGAGATGTAAGTTATGCAAAGACATTACCAATTCCGGGAACTGCAAATATTTATACTTTTCCGAAACCAATTTTCAAAAAATATCTGGATTTAACCAATTTGGCAACACCAGGAAATGTAGCTATAAATTTCCCGCTTATTCGTTATGCAGATATTTTATTATCTCTTGCAGAATCGATTAATGAGCAAGGAGGTCCAACTCCAGAAGCTTATGAATTAATTAATCAGGTAAGAAGAAGAGCTTTTGCAAAACCAATTAATACGCCAGATCCAACGGTAGATTTAGTTGGATTAGATCAGGTTACTTTTAGAGCAGCACTTCAGGAAGAGCGCAAAAAAGAATTTGTTCAGGAAGGACAAAGATGGTTTGACCTTGTACGTTGGGGAACTCTTGTAACTGAAGTGAAAAAAGTAACGGCAAAAAACTCAGTTTCAGCACGTAATAATCTATATCCAATTCCGCAAAGCGAAAGAAATATTGATCCGGTTGGATTGCCACAAAATCCAGGTTATTAATAAAATGAGAAAAAAACTGTTCATTCTCGCCCTATTGGTTGTTACACAATTTCAGCTGTTTGCACAGAAAAAGCAACCTAATATCATCGTCATTTTGGCCGATGATTTAGGTTTCTCAGATATTGGCGCTTTTGGCTCAGAAATCAAAACTCCCAATTTGGATAAACTCGCCAAAAACGGGCTTATTATAAAACAGTTTTACAATGCCGGACGTTGCTGTCCTTCCCGCGCTTCATTGCTCACAGGTTTATATCCGCATCAGGCAGGCGTTGGCGATATGGTTCAGGATAAAGGATTTCCGGCTTATCAGGGATATTTAAACGAGCATTGCATCACGATTGGGCAAGCATTAAAAGAAGCAGGATACAGTACAATAGTTTCAGGAAAATGGCATGTTGGTTTAGTACCTTCAGCTTGGGCGGTTAATAGAGGATTTGATGATTCTTTTACGTTACAAAACAACGGAAGCAGTTATTTTAACTCGCAGCCTTTATATAATGACGGAAGAAAAATTACTTTTTTGAAAGGAGATAAAGAAGTTATTCGCACAGATACTTCAACTTATCTCACTCAGGAAATTACCAATTTCGCCATTAAATCTTTAGAAAAACAGCGAAACGAGCAAAAACCTTTTTTTCTATATGTTGCTTATAATGCGCCACATTGGCCCATTCAGGCATTACCGGAAGATATTGCAAAATACAAAGGCAAATACCTGCAAGGTTGGGATAAATTGAGAGCAAGTCGTTTTAAAAAATTAAAAGAACTTGGAATTATTGATAAAAACTGGGACTTATCAAATCGTTTTGAAAAAGTACCGGATTGGGAAAAACTAAGCACCGAAGAAAAAGATAAATGGGATACCCGAATGGCAATTTACGCCGCTATGATCGACAGAATGGATGCCGGAATTGGAGAAATTCTGCAGAAAGTAAAGTCGTTGGGAGAAGAAGATAATACAATTGTTCTCTTTCTTTCGGATAATGGAGGAAGTGCAGACGATGTGAAAAACTGGAATTATGTTACACAAAAAAATGGAACACCAGGTTCAGTTGCATCAATTGACAGTTATGAAACTCCGTGGGGAAATGTGAGCAACACGCCTTTTCAATTATTTAAAAAGAACACGCACGAAGGCGGAATTGCTTCTCCTTTTATAGCTTATTATCCAAAGCATATTAAAGCAGGAACAATAAGTAACCGAGTGAGTCATGTGATTGATATTTTCCCGACTTTTCTGGAATATGCAGGTTTTCAATATCCGGAGAATTTTCAAGGAAAAAGTCTCACACCATTAGAAGGAATTAGCTTAAAAAAAGAATTTGAAGGACAACAATCTGATGCACATGAAGCCTTGTTTTGGGAACATGAAGGCAGCAAAGCAGTTAGAAAAGGAAATTGGAAGGCTGTCGCCGAAAACAATCAGCCTTGGGAATTATACAATCTTGCTACAGATCGAACAGAAACAAAAAACGTAGCAAAATCAGAACCCAAACTGCTCGAATCCCTGATTGAATTACACCAACAATGGTCGAAAAAAGTAGGCATCGAAGATTGGAATAAAATAAAATAACTCGCTGGATAATATTTAAACACATAGAAACATAGGTTTTTCCTTTATTTAAAGATGATTAAAATAAATGATACATCATTTACACATAGCTATGTGTATTTAAATAAGTGAAACGCCTCTTTTGGGTATACAAAATTTATGTTTCTATGTGTTAAAAATTGCACACAACGAGTTAAAATAGCAGAGTTAAACAGTGATTACGCATTAAATAAGTAAAAATTTAATCTAATGAAAAAGTTTAAAAATAACATTGCAATCAAAAGTCCGCAAAAAGGGCTTTTGATTACTGCATTGCTTCTTGCACAAGTGAGTTTTGCACAAACAAAACCAGAAGAATTTAAAGGAGTTATTGGCAAAACCTTAGCCGAATCTAAAGAATATTGGCCAGAACCGGTTACGCCTCCTAAAGGTGCTCCAAATGTGGTTTGGATTATTCTGGATGATGTTGGTTACGGAGCTTCAAGTGCTTTTGGAGGGCAAATAGAAACTCCGGTTTTAGAGAGTTTAGCCAACAATGGATTACGATATACCAATTTTCATACAACAGCAATTTGTGCTCCTACCCGCTCCGCTTTATTGACCGGAAGTAACTCGCATAAAGTGCACGTTGGAGGATTTTCTCATACGATAATGTCGGCAGGATTTCCAGGTTGGGACGGAAGATTACCTTCTAAAAACGGGACCGTTGCCGAGATTTTACGTGATAAAGGATACAATACTTTTGGCGTAGGGAAATATGGAATTACGCCTGACGAAGAAGCAACAGATGCAGGACCTTTTGATCATTGGCCAACCGGAAAAGGATTTGAACATTTCTACGGCTTTTTGGGTTCAGCAACAGATCAATACAAACCAGATTTAATTGAAGATCAAGTTCATATTACGCCTGACGGAAGACATCTTAGCGAACAAATCACTGATAAAGCAATTAGTTACATTCAGAAACAACAAAAAGCAGCGCCGGGAAAACCGTTCTTTTTGTACTATTCTCCTGCAGCCGTTCATGCACCTCATCAGGTAGCTCAAAAATGGAGCGATCCTTACAAAGGAAAATTTGACGATGGTTGGGACGCTTACCGCGAAAAAACATTGGCTAATCAAAAGAAACTTGGCGTTATTCCTGCCGATGCTGTTTTACCGGAACGCAATTCACTTATTGCAGACTGGAAAAAACTAACACCAGATCAAAAGAAAGTATATTCAAAATTCATGGAAGTTTATGCCGGATATTTAACTTATACAGATTATGAAATTGGACGATTGGTTAATTATTTAAAAGAAAGCAATCAGCTGGAAAATACAGTTGTTTTTGTTTTAATTGGCGATAACGGAGCCAGTAAAGAAGGAACTTTACAAGGAGCTGTAGACAGACAAACCTACGTAAATGGTGATACTGAAGAAAAAGTTTTCCAAAATAACTTAAATAGAATTGGCGAAATTGGAACAGCTCAAACATACACCAACTATCCTTTGGGTTGGGCGCAGGCTACAAATACACCTTTCAAATATTGGAAACAAGATGCAAATTCAGAAGGAGGAACACACAATCCGTTGATTGTTTATTATCCAAAGGGAATCAAAACTCCGGGAATCAGAACGCAATACAGCCACGTAATTGATATTTTGCCAACAACTCTTGATATTTTGGGCGTAAAAGCTCCGGAATCTATTAGAGAAGTTAAACAAGACACAATTCAGGGATATTCATTTTACAATTCTTTGAATGATGCAAAAGCTGTTTCCTCGCATAAAATTCAACATTATTACATCTTTGGATCAAGAGCCATTTATAATGATGGTTGGAAAGCTGCCGCGGCACATCATCCAAATTCAATTGAAGTAAAAGAAGCTTTGAATAATAAAGTAAATCTTCCGCCAAGTGATTTTGACAAAGATGTTTGGGAATTATACAACATCAACGAAGATTTCAACGAAAGAAAAGATTTGGCTAAAAAATATCCTGAAAAAGTAGCCGAACTAAAAAAACTCTTCGATCAGCAAGCCAAGAAAAATAATCTATATCCTTTAATAGACTGGCAGGATGTTTACTTAAGAAAAATACATAAAACGCCGTCTACCGAAGGAAAATCTGCTCAGGAATTATTGACCAAAGCAAACAAGTAAAAAAATTTACTTAAAAACTCTACTAAATCCATAGACAAACAAATATTAAAAAAAGAAATAATGAAAAAAATTGAAATTAACTCAAAAATCAAAAGTCCTAAAAATGGACTTTTGATTACTGCATTGCTAGTGGCACAAATGGGCTTTGCACAAGAAAAACAAGAAGAATTTAAAGGTGTAATTGGTAAAACCCTAGCCGATTCTAAAGAATATTGGCCAGAGCCAGTAAAAGCTCCTCAAGGCGCGCCAAACGTAATCTGGATTTTACTTGATGATGTAGGATTTGGAGCTTCAAGTGCTTTTGGAGGTTTGATTCAAACACCAACATTTGATCAATTGGCAAATAACGGTTTGCGTTATACCAACTTTCATACAACAGCAATTTGTGCTCCTACGCGCGCGGCTTTATTAACCGGAAGAAATTCTGGAAGAGTACACGAAAGCGGATTTTCACACACTATTTTATCGGCAGGTTTTCCGGGTTGGGATGGTAGAATTCCATCTGATAAAGGAACAATTGCAGAGATTTTACGTGAAAACGGATACAACACTTTTGCAGTTGGTAAATATGGCGTAACTCCGGACGAAGATGCTACAGATGCAGGACCGTTTGACAGATGGCCAACCGGAAAAGGTTTCGATCATTTCTACGGATTCTTAGGTTCCCAAACGGATCAATACAATCCTGATTTAGTAGAAGATCAAGTTCATGTTACGCCAGACGGACGTCACTTAAGCGAATTGATTACGGATAAAGCAATTAGTTATATCCAAAAGCAACAAAAAGCGGCACCTGGAAAACCATTTTTCTTGTATTATGCACCGGGAGCAGCACACGCACCTCATCAGGTTGCTACAAAATGGAGCGATCCGTACAGAGGGAAATTTGACAAAGGCTGGGATGCTTATCGCGAAGAAGTAATTGCAAACCAAAAGAAATTGGGTGTAATTCCTGCCAATGCAGTTTTACCGGAACGTAATCCGTTGATTACAGACTGGAAAAAACTAAGTCCGGATCAGAAAAAAGTTTATGCTCGTTTTATGGAAGTTTACGCAGGATTCCTGACGTATACAGATTATGAAGTTGGAAGAGTTGTGAATTATCTAAAAGAAACTAATCAGCTAGAAAACACTGTAATTTTCGTTGCAATTGGAGACAATGGAGCAAGTAAAGAAGGAACTACTGAAGGAACAATTAACCAAAGTTTGTTTTCTCAAGGAACATCTGACGATGAAAACTTAAAGAAAAACTTAGCTAATATCGACGAAATTGGTACAGCAAAAGGTCTAAATACCAATTATCCTTTGGGATGGGCACAAGCTACAAATGTACCTTTCAAAAACTGGAAACAAGATGCACAATCTGAAGGAGGAACACACAATCCGTTGATTGTTTTTTATCCGAAAGGTATCAAAGAAAAAGGTGGAATCAGAAACCAATACAGCCACGTTACGGATTTATTGCCAACAACTTTGGATATTGCAGGAATTAAAGCTCCGGAATATATCAAAAATATCAAACAAGATATTATTCAGGGATCGTCTTTATATGCTTCTTTAAATGATGCTAAAGCAGAATCTTTACACAAAGTGCAATACTATTACATTTTTGGAAACAGAGCAATTTACAAAGATGGCTGGAAAGCCGGAGCAGCACATTTACCGGATTCATTTGCTTTAAAAAATACTTTGGGTAAAAATGAAAAACCTGCGCCAAGTAATTTTGATGCTGATGTTTGGGAATTATACAACTTAAACGAAGACTTTAACGAGCGTAATAATCTTGCTAAAAAATACCCTGAAAAATTAGCTGAGCTTAAAAAAGTATTTGACGAGCAAGCCAAAGAAAATAACGTTTATCCGTTGATCGACTGGCAAGATGTGTACAACAGAAGAATTCATAATTCTGGTGCAGATAAAGGAAAAACACTTCAAGATTTAGTGAAACAAGTAACTAAAGGCGGAAATACTGAAAACAGTGCAAAAAGCGGAAGTTCTAACTAAATATAAATTATAAAACCTGCAAGGTTTCCAAATCCTTGCAGGTTTAATTTATCCTACCAGCAAACGTTGCAAATCATACCTAAAGGTTTTGGAAACCTTGCAGGATAGCACATTAACAAATAAATCAATTATGGCAGCAGTAAAACCACTTATCAAAAAAGGCTTTTTTGCCTTGGTACTTGTAGTAATTGCAGTAAGCTTTTATTACTTAACAATTTGGGTAACTCCTTATTATGTTCAGAAGAAATTTGCAGAGAAAAGTTTGGGTGTTATCAATACGCCTCAATTTGGAAATCAGCCAAATGCTGAAAATAGCAGAGTGATTCCGTTACCGAATCCTGACTTTTTGTATTCGACAATTAATTATGATTTGAAAGATCAGGTTTTGAAAATTTCAGGTACAGTTCCGGATTCTACTTATTGGTCGATCTCGGCTTATCAGGAAAACACGACCAATTATTTTGTTCAGAATGAAGAACAGGTAAAAGCAAAATTCGAATATTATTTGGCGCCGGAAGGAAGTACTTCTGAAGTATTGAAAAATATTCCGAAAGAGAAAATCATCTATAGTCCAACGACAAAAGGATTGATTCTGTTTCGTTATTTAGTTTCGAAAGCATATCCTGTGAAGACTCTTGCTGAATTGCAACATGGAGTTACGGTAGAGAAATTAGTGAAGTAAAATGCGCGAATAACTTTGTCATAGTACGCGGATGACACGGATTTGCTTTGCAAAGACGCGGATTCAAACGGATTTTTTATTTTAATTCGAAAAAACGTCATTAGTAAAAACGAGGGATTTCCGTAAGTAACTCGACAAAGAATGTCCTAGCCCCGATAGAAGTGGAAATCCTTTTGTGGCGCTTCTTTAGCGACACAAAAGATTGAAACGAATAGCGGGATTAGCTCCTAAAAAAAATAATTTCTATTATAGAAAATGGGAAAATGCGAATATCAGCTTTGTCAAAGTTTTAAACTTTGACAAAGCGAAGAAAAAATTAAATATTCAACTTAAAATCAAATAAAAATGGCTTTAAATCAAAAAATAAAAAAGATAGGACTTGCGGTAGCATTGATTATTCTGTCTATTGTATTGGGAAGTGCCGTTGGTGTTTACAACATTAAATCCGGCAAAAGCGACTCGCAACGCATTATTGGCAATTGGCAAACTGTCGATAAAGACAAAGATCTTAATACTGCCGATTTGCTAACAATTGCACAAGTTGCGGTTTATGGACCTTATGCGTTGACTAAAAAAGAAGTGATTTATGTAAGTACAAGCACGGATAGCGAAGGAAATGAATTAGATCCTAAAGCTGATTATATCATTAGCGGAAAAAACCTGGAAGCTAAATACTGGAGCATTACGGCTTATGATGAAAATGGTTTTTTAATTAAAAATCCAATCAGTAAATACAGTTATAATCTTGAAAATGTAAAGTACGACACTGATAATATATCTTATAAAATCAACCTTTCGGGAACTGAGAAAAAAGAAAACTGGCTTCCAACGAACGATGCTAAAAAAATAACTTTAATCATTCGTTTGTATTTGCCATCTGAGGAGCTTAGAAACAATTTAACTGTTCAAACGCTTCCAACAATTCAGAAGGTAAAATAAAGGATTATAACAAATTTTATTCAAAACAATTAAATAAAACTCTACTATATCTATAGAATTAGAAGTTTTATTTTTTATTTTTACATTTTATTAGCTTAAATAAATCAACTAGAATAAGTTATAAAAGTTTAAAAAAAAGAACAACACACCAAAATTTACCAATTATGAAACGAGTAGACTATGAAATTATAGGAAAAAAAATCATCGTGGGAGCGATTGTTTTTTTAGTTCCGCTAGTAATATTGGCGGGAGGTTTAGCATTAATTAATCAATTTTTAAAATAAGAAATCATGGCAATAGTACAACGAGAAAAACTAACAAAAGATTTATTGATCAGTCTTTTAATATACAGTTTGCCTGTAGTGGCAATTTTCCTTTATTTTAAATTAACAAATGGTATTGTGGCAGAATCGCACATTGCATTACCATCATTTTTGGAATTTTCTAAACCCGCATTCGAACATATCAGAACTTGGGGATTAACCGTTTTCATGCTTGTTTTAGGAGTTATTGAATTTGGTGCAGGTTTATACGACGATCAATGGACTGGTCAGGAACGCAAAATAGATATCATTTGTTTTCTTGCTCCAAAATTGCTTTTACCGCCTGTGATTGCATTTTTTAGCTTAACAGCCTTGCCTTATTTAATTCCGAATTTAGCCAATACACTTTCATGGGTTCCATTTTGGGGAGGATTTTTCCTTATTGCAATTGCCGATGATTTAACGCAATATTGGTACCACCGTTTGCATCATCAAGTTCCGTTTTTATGGAGATTCCACAGAACGCACCATTCGGCTCCATATATGGGAATGGCGATGGCTTCAAGACAAAACTTTATTTATACGGTTTTCTTTTCTCAAATTTATTTGACTGCAACTTTAACTTATTTAGGTTTAGGATTACCGGCTTTATTTGTTTTGGTTATCAAAAGTGTCATCACTTTAGGAGCGCATTCTAGCCTTGCGTGGGACAAACCATTTTATAAATACAAAGTTTTACATCCGATTGCCTGGGTTTTAGAACGCTTGATTTCTACTCCTGCAACGCACCACGCACATCACGCAGATACTAGCGGCGACGGAGTTGGACACTTTAAAGGAAACTTTGGAAACATGTTTTTTATCTGGGATGTTATTTTCGGAACTGGATTAATCACGCGTAAATTCCCGGAATCATACGGAACAAAATCATACAAACAAGAAGAATGGTACGCACAATTTTTATGGCCAATATTCAAATCTAAAAAAGAAGGAAGTCCGCTTGCCGAAGGTGTAATCGCATTTCCATTGAAAACAAAACCAGTAGAAATTGCTGAACAAACTCCCGTTTTAGAGCAGGCATAACCTTAAGAAACTATGAAAAAAAATAAAATAATAAGAAACAGTATTACAACCCTAATACTGTTTCTATCAATCGTTGGTTTTTCGCAAGAAAAAAGCCCAACTACGGTTTCTCTAGAAGTGTATTATACTAAAATCCAAAACGAAAAGAAACCTCAAATAATTGATGCTCGTGGTCCCGAAGAATTTGCTTTAAACCATATAAATGGCGCTGTAAATTTTAATTTGGAATCTAAAGATTATGCGGCTCAAGTAGCCAAATTAGATAAAACGAAACCTGTATTCACCTATTCTATTGGCGCAGGAAGAAGTGTTTGGTTGGCCGAAGCTTTATTAAAAAACGGTTTCAAAGAAGCGTATAGTCTTGAAGGTGGAATAGCCAACTGGATTGGAAACGGAAAGCCTTTTTATGCTAATTCTAAAAGCAAATTAACTCTTGCCGAATACAAAAAAATCATTGCCGAAAACAAAGATGTTTTGGTAGATATTGGATCTATATATTGTGGCGCTTGCAAAAAAGTAAAACCAGTTTTAGAAACCATCAAAGCACAATACGGTTCTAATCTAAAAGTCGTAGAAATTGATCTTGAAGACAGTCCGCAAGTAATCGCCGATTTAAAAACAGTAAAAGTTTTCCCTACTTTGATTTTATACAAAGACGGAAAAATTGTCTTTAAAAAAGAAGGTTTAGGCGATTTAAAAAATGATGTTGATGTAGCTTTGGCGTCTAAATAATCTCACTCATTGTCACACAGAATGTAAGTTTTGTCAAAGTTTTGAACTTTGACAAAGCTCTCGCAATATAAACACAAACAACTAAGCATCAATTATTTGCAAAAGTTTTTAATTTTAACAAAGATTGTTATTAACTACATCATTTCCAAAAAACCAAAAACCAAACCATGGCATTATCCAAAGCAAAAAAGATTATTCTTCCAATAGTTGCTATTGTTTTTCTATTGGCTGTATTTTTATTCTGGCCTATCAATACAGATGGAACATTAATAAAACCGGATCAAAAATTACTTGAAGGGAAAAAGGAATTTCTTTCTGAAAAAGTTCCCACAGACAGTTCCTTCAAAAAACCTAACATTATTATTATTCTCGCCGACGATTTAGGGAAATATGATATTTCGTTATACGGAGGAAAATCAACACCAACGCCTCAAATCGATTCTTTGGCGGCTTCAGGAGTGACTTTTCAGGACGGATATGTTTCGGCTTCGATTTGTTCGCCTTCGCGTGCGGGTATTTTAACCGGACGTTATCAGGAACGTTTCGGGCATGAATTTCAACCTGGAGATCGTTATCCAAAAAACAACTTAGAATATTACGGATTCAAATATTTAATCAACACTAATAATTGGCGATTAAACCCCAAAATAAATTACCCAAACGAAGCGTCTATAGCCACGCAAGGTTTGCCACAATCTGAAATTACGTTTGCTGATCTTGCCAAAAGAGAAGGTTACAGCACGGCAATTATCGGGAAATGGCATCTTGGGCATAACAAAGGTTTTTTTCCTTTAGACAGAGGTTTCGATTACCATTATGGTTTTTATCAGGCATTTTCGCTTTATACTCCCGAAGATGATAATCCGGATATTATAAACCATCATCACAAAGATTTTACTGATAAAATGATTTGGGGAAATGGTCGAGTTGGAATCGGGCAAATTCGTCGTGATACTACAATCATTCACAACAAAGCGTATCTAACCGAAACTTTTGCTGATGAAGCTGAAGCTTTTATCGATAAAAATAAGAAGAAACCGTTCTTGCTTTACGTTCCGTTTAATGCGCCACACACGCCATTTCAGGTTCGTAAGAAATATTACGATCGTTTTCCTAATGTAAAAGATGAAAACAAACGTGTTTATTTTGCAATGATAAGCGCACTTGATGATGCCGTGGGAAGAATCAGAGCGAAAGTTAAAAAAGAAGATCTTGAAGATAATACTTTGATCTTTTTTGCCAGCGACAATGGTGGCGCCGATTATACTTTTGCAACTACAAACGCTCCTTTAAAAGCAGGAAAGTTTTCTCATTTTGAAGGTGGCGTAAATGTTCCGTTTGCACTTTCGTGGAAAGGAAAAATCAAACCTCATACTATTTATAAAACTCCGGTAAGTACATTGGATATTTTCAGTACGATTGCGGCAGCTATACATTCGGATTTACCAAAAGATCGTGTTTATGATGGTGTAGATCTTGTAAGTACCGTAAACGAAAATAAAGAAGCTCATAAAACTTTGTACTGGCGTTCCGGCGATGCAAAAGCAATTAGAAGCGGCGATTGGAAATTAATCATCAGCGGAAAAACGCACGAAGAATGGCTTTATAACCTAGCTTCAGATAAATCTGAAAAAACAGATCTTGCTCAAAAAAATCCTGAAAAAGTAAAGGAATTACATGTTGCTTTACAAAATTGGGAAAAAGGTTTAGTAAAACCTTTATGGCCAAATCTAACGCATTATGAATTTGATTTCGGCAAACAAAAATATTTTGTCGATTTGTAATCAACATCATATAAACCCGACAGGTTTTAAAAACCTGTCGGGTTTAACTCAGAATACCTTATAAATCGTTTTTTTGGATAGGCTCCAGCTTTAGCTGGAGTTTAAAAATGAAGATATTCAAAGGCTTTAGCCAAACTTTTTATTCGGCTAAAGCCTTTTTTTTCAAACCTGTTACCTGCAGCTAAAGCTGGAGTCTATTCAAAAAATCAAAAACCAATAAACATTCAAATGTCAACCCCAACCAAATCATTTAACATTCACGAAGATTGGACCGTTGTAATTCTCGGTTTTATAATCATCGGAATTTCTCTTTTTGTTTTTCTTCCCGAAATTCCCGTTTTCAAATGGTCAAACGGAACCGATTTATTTCAGGATGTATTCGATTTTGAAAACCTGAAAATCCTTGGATTCCAGTTTTTATATTTCATTTCTATCGGAACATTAGGTGCTTTTTTGATCGGAAAATCTGTAAAATACTTTTTATTAGGTTTTCCAATCGTTTATATCTTAACTGTTATTGCGCTTATTATTGCAGGAAATACTGGCGTAAAAGGACTGAATCTTGAAGCTGTAATTTTCAGTTTAGTAATTGGTCTTGCAATTGGTAATTTTTTCAAACTTCCGGATTGGTTTAAATCGGCACTTTCTACCGAAGTATTTGTCAAAATTGGACTGGTTTTATTAGGAACTAGCGTTATTTTCTCAGACATTCTAAAAGCAGGTTCTTTAGGATTAATCCAGGCTTTGATTGTCGTTTTATCCGTTTGGTATTTTGCTTTTTGGTTATGTAAAAAACTAAAAGTCGATGACGAATTAACGATGATGATTTCGAGCGCCGTTTCCATTTGCGGAGTTTCGGCAGCAATTGCAACTTCGGGCGCGATTAAAGGTGATTCAAAAAAACTGTCTTATGTTATTTCGATTGTTTTGGTAACCGCAATTCCCATGATGATTTTCATGCCTATAATTGCCAAATATTTCAATTTCCCCGAAGAAGTTACCGGAGCATGGCTTGGCGGAAGTATCGACACATCCGGAGCCGTTGTTGCGTCTGGTTCTTTGGTTGGCGAAACCGCTTTGAAAATCAGTACAATTGTAAAATTCTCTCAAAATGTTTTATTAGGAATAGCTGCTTTTGCAATCTCCGTTTATTGGACTTATACTCATAATAAATCGGAAGAAGTTGTGGCTTCAAAACCTACTTTGGGCGTAATCTGGGAACGCTTTCCTAAGTTCGTTATTGGTTTTATTTTGGCTTCTTTAATCTTTTCTTTTCTGATTACTCCTGAAGTTCGCGATGAAGTCAAAGATAGCTTGAAAAATCTTCAGGGAATTTGGTTTGCATTGGCTTTTACAAGTATTGGTTTAGAAACTAATTTTAAAGATTTGTTGAGTAATAATAGTCGAAAACCTTTGTATGCTTTTTTAATAGCGCAATTATTCAATGTTATTGTTACTTTGATTATTGCCTTTTTGTTATTTAGTAAATAAATTTTTCTCACCATATAAGTTATATAAGTTCATTTTAGAATAACGTGACGTTGATTTAACCGCAAAGGACGCTAAGTTTTAAAACGCAGAGTTCGCAAAGCTTTGTTAATTTTCCTTGCGAACTTTGCGTAAACCTTAGCGTTCTTTGCGGTTAATTTTTTTTAAAACCAAAGATTAAAAAGATTCTATATAAAGTTCCGAAGGAACGATTCATATTGTAGCAACGGATTTTAATCCGTTGAAACGCATAGAATTGACATTTTCATCAAAATTAATATTTAAAGCAAGTAAGAAATGTATTTAAAATCACATTTTTTACTTGCTTTTTTATTTTCTAAAAACCAACAACAAAACACTATAAACCAATACATTAAAACAACAAAAAGTTGTAACTCTCCTACTCTTCAAAAAAATAATTACAGATTTATTTGGATTTCTTTATTTTAAATTTAACTTTGTCTATAGAATTAGTAGAGTTTTAAATATCATTTAAATCAAAAAGACTAAATTTTGAAAACAACAGAAAGCATATCGTATTCCATTCTTCCTAAAAAGCACATCTATAACACCTTTTGTTATATGTGTTTCTGTTGCTAATTCTGCTATTACAATTTCGTTTAGTGCTGATTTTTATTTCTAATATAAAAGCGAAAAACGAATCTTTTTCAAGATACCCTAGATTTCTTATTGCCAATTATAAAACACTGTTTGTTACAAATTTTGTATCAAAAGAGTTGTTGAATTATATCTAAAAACAAAATGAAAAAAGCATTTATTACCCTTAATTTCTTAATCGCATTTGGCTCTTTTAGCCACGCCCAAACCAACTCATCAAAACCAAATATTATTTTGATTCTGGTTGATGATATGGGGTATTCTGATTTAGGGAATTATGGTTCAGAAATTAAAACTCCAAATCTGGATAAACTCGCTAATGAAGGTTTACGTCTACGCGAATTTTACAATAATTCGATTTGCGCACCAACAAGAGGATCTTTATTAACGGGACAATATCAGCATAAAGCGGGAATGGGATTTTTTGATGTCAATTTAGGATTACCTGCTTATCAGGGATATTTAAACAAAGAATCATTGACTTTGGGCGAAGTTTTCCGTTCTGGTGGTTACAGCACTTTATTATCGGGAAAATGGCACGTAGGTTCTGAAGATCAGGCGCAATGGCCAAATCAAAGAGGTTTTGATAAGTTCTACGGAATCTTAAAAGGTGCTTCAAATTATTTTGATACGAAACCTTTGCCTTTCGGGAAAACGCCTTATCCTGTAAAATTAATTCGCAATAATGAAGAGTTGCATCCAAAAGATGATTCGTATTATTTTACAGATGAAATTGGTAATAACGCGGAGACTTTCTTAGATGAACAAAATAAGGAAAACAAGCCTTTCTTTTTATATCTGGCTTTTACCGCACCACATTGGCCTTTGCAGGCAAAACCTGTGGATATTGCAAAATACAGAGGGAAATTTGACGAAGGCTGGGATATTCTTAGAGAAAAAAGAATTGAAAAACTAAAAGCAAACGGCATTTTACCGGCTGACCAAACTGTTGCGCCAAGAGATCCTGAAGTTCCGGAATGGAATAAATTATCGTACGACGAAAAACAATTCTGGAAAGCCAAAATGGAAGTTTATGCCGCAATGGTCGATAATATGGATCAGAATGTGGGGAAAGTTTTGGATAAACTAAAAGCTTTAAAAAAGGATAAAAACACGTTGATTATTTTCATTTCTGACAATGGCGCTCAAGGCGGATTTAATACTTACAATCCGTTAGGAAGAGGTTTGGTTAGAAACGACGGACCTGTTGGAACTTCGGGATCATTTGATTATCAGGAACAAAACTGGGCTTATTTATCGAATACGCCATTACAACAATATAAAAATAATATGCACGAAGGCGGATTCAGTTCTCCGTTTATTGCGTGGTTTCCATCAAAAATTAAAGCGGGAAGAATCGATAAAGGAACCGGACATATTATTGACCTCGCTCCTACTTTCTACGAATTGGCAGGAATCGAATATCCCAAGGAATATAATGGTGTGACGACAAACCCTTTGGTTGGAAGCAGTTTGTTGCCTGTTTTATTTAATAATGTTTCGCAGGTCGATAGAGGCACACCATTGTTCTGGGAAAGAGCCGGAAACAGAGCTGTCAGGGATGGAAAATGGAAACTGGTTTCGACTTATCCATCTTATGAATGGGAACTTTATAATATCGAAACGGACAGAGGTGAAACTACAAATGTGGCGCAGCAAAACCCGGGAATCGTAAACAAACTTTCGGCTTCGTATTTTGACTGGGCAGATAAAACAGGTGTTGTAGAATACAGTAAATTCAAATTAAAACCAGAAGTAATGCCTGGCGGAGCGCTTTTAAAAAGACAATAAGCAATTTTCTAATCCTAAAATAATCGATTATGAATTCATTTTATCAAGAAATAGCAAAACAACATCAACAATTATTAATTCTTCCGGAGAAGAAATTAATTCATAAATTTATTGATGAGTTATTCGCCATATTATTTTCAAACACTTCAAAATCATTTGGATGTTTGACGACTATTGAAAATAAAATTGATGAATTGGAAAAGCAATTCGATGAACTGGTTTTAGATTTTGCGCCAAAAAATGAAAATAGCAAACAACAAACCAAAACATTTTTTGAAGCTATTCCGTATTTACATAAAAAAGCACTAAACGACGCTCAGACAATTTTTGCCAAAGATCCAGCAGCAAAGACTTTAGAAGAAGTTTTATACTCTTATCCCGGATTTTTCGCTATTTCTGTTTATCGTTTTTCGCATCAGTTATGGGAGCAAGATTTGAAACTTCTTGCCAGGACGATTTCAGAATATGCACATATAAAAACAAGTATAGAAATTCATCCGGGAGCACAAATAGGAGAAGATTTTGCCATTGATCACGGAACTGGAATTGTTATTGGCGAAACAGCTATTATCGGAAATAATGTTCAAATATACCAAGGTGTGACGCTTGGTGCTTTGAGTGTAAAAAAGGAAGAAGCTTTCATAAAAAGGCATCCAACTATTGAGGATAACGTGATTATTTATGCGAATAGCACGATTCTTGGCGGACAAACAACTGTTGGACACGATTCTATTATCGGGGGAAATGTTTGGCTTACGTACACGATTCCGTCAAATTCAGTGGTTTATCATAAAAATGAAATGAAGATTAAGGACAACAACCCTTTTCCCGAACCGATTTTTTATTCCATATAGAAAATACCAAAACCAAAATATCAAAAATATCAAACATGAAATACCAAAACATTTTAGAAACCATTGGCAACACGCCTCACATTAAACTGAATAAACTTTTTACGGATCACGAAGTTTGGATTAAACTCGAAAAATCTAATCCGGGTTCGAGCATCAAAGACAGAATTGCATTGGCAATGATTGAAGATGCCGAGAAAAGGGGACTTTTAAATCCTGATTCGATTATTATAGAACCAACTTCGGGCAATACAGGAATTGGACTTTCGCTGGTCGCAGCTGTAAAAGGTTATAAAGTAATTATTGTAATGCCGGAATCGATGAGCGTTGAACGTAGGAAAATCATCGAAGCTTATGGCGCCGAATATGTTTTGACTCCAAGAGAAAAAGGAACTTCGGGTGCGGTTGAAAAAGCAAAGGAATTAGCGGCAACTATTAACAATGCTTTTTTGCCCTCTCAATTTACAAATCCTGCAAATGTTGAAGTTCACGAAAGAACAACGGCTCAGGAAATCCTTGCCGATTTTCCGGACGGAATTGATTATCTGATTACTGGCGTTGGAACGGGCGGACATATTACGGGTGTTTCTAAAATATTAAAACAACATTTTCCGAATCTAAAAACCATTGCTGTAGAACCTGCTTTATCTCCGGTTTTAAGCGGAGGAATTCCGGCTCCGCATCCTTTACAGGGAATTGGCGCTGGATTTATTCCGGAAGTTTTTAATAGAGAATATGTAGATGAAATTATTACGGTTGAAAAAAATGACGCTTTTAATTTTGCTAAAAAACTAACGCAGAAGGAAGGAATTTTTGGAGGAGTTTCAACAGGAGCAGCACTTGCAGGAGTTTCAAAAAAGCTAAAAGACATTCCAACCGGTTCTGTAATCCTGACTTTTAATTATGATACGGGCGAAAGATATCTTTCCGTTGAAGAATTATTCGGGTTCTTTTCTTAGTTATGAAATTCAACAACTTAAGAGTTTTTTAAAACAAATTAAACATTATTTACTTTTAGAAATCTTTATCTTTAATAAAAATTCACTTTTAAGAAATAGGCTATGCAATTGAAGACCTATTATATCTTTTAAACAAAAAATAAATTAACCTTTAAACCATTAAATCATGGCTGAATCTAAACAACAACAAACCGCATTAGGCGATGTAGCAGCAAGACAATTAGCAATTGCGACACGTTCGGTTCCGCAAATCGGGACAATATCTCCACGTTGGCTCACACATCTTTTACATTGGGTTCCGGTAGAATCAGGAGTTTTCCGTTTGAATAAAGTAAAAGACGGAAGCCACATCGAAGTAGATTGTTCTGCAAGAGACGAAAGAATTTTACCTAATACTTTTGTCGATTATATTGAGAATCCAAGAGAATATAATCTTGCTGCTGTTCAAACTATTGTAGAAGTACATACGCGTGTTTCTGACTTATACAGCAAACCGTACAATCAAATTTCTGAGCAGCTTCGTTTGGCTATCGAAACCATCAAAGAGCGTCAGGAAAGCGAATTAATCAACAATAAAGATTATGGTTTATTGAGCAACGTTGCTCCTTCTCAAATTATAAAAACAAGAACTGGCGCACCAACTCCAGACGATTTAGACGAATTATTAACTAAAGTCTGGAAAGAACCAGGTTTCTTCTTGTTACATCCTTTAGCAATCGCAGCTTTTGGCCGTGAATGTACTCGTCGTGGAGTTCCACCTCCAACAACTTCTTTATTTGGATCACAATTTTTAACCTGGAGAGGAATTCCGCTTATTCCATCAGATAAATTGCCTATTAAAGATGGTAAATCAAAAATTATCCTTTTAAGAACCGGAGAAAGCCGTCAAGGTGTTATCGGACTTATTCAGCCAGGTTTACAAGGCGAACAATCTCCTGGATTATCAGTTCGTTTTATGGGAATAAATGAAAAAGCAATCGCTTCTTATCTTGTATCTCTATATTGCTCTTTAGCAGTTTTAGTAGATGACGCCATCGCAGTTCTTGAAGATGTAGAAATAGGAAAGTATCATGAGTATAAATACTAACAACAACGGTTTACCTAACATTGACGATTTGCAAAATTTAGCAAACGAATTGTTCAAGGCTTTACCCAACGAATTTCCGAAAGAGATTTCGTTGAGTCCGGATAAAAGCGAACATCCTCGTGCGACTAAAATTGCCGAAACGTTATTGCAATCGGGAGGCGCTAATATATTAGCTCCAAGTCCGACGCAAAATCCGGTAAATATAGCGCCAACTCCCAATTCCTTCACTGGTTTTGGAGCAACGCCAACTATTCCTAATTATGGCAGTAATACTGGTGCTTCGGCTTTATATCCAAATGCCGGAGCGGGATTTGATCCTCAAAGTGGTATAACAACATCTGGAATTCAGGAAGATTATAATCTGAATATGAATGATCCGCAGACTGGTTTTTATGATCATAATTTAAAAAATGGAGGTTCGCCACAATTGACGGAAGACAAGTTTTTCTCAGAGTTGCTTTTAAACAATCAATATTTACCTTTTCAAACTGAAAATTCTTCTTTTGAAATTGAATTACAAGCAGCTTTAGCAACGGTTGATACGCAATTTAAAAGACGTGATATTTCTCCATCAAGTGGAGATGGACCTGGAAATAACTATTATTTCTTAGATCAGAATCCGTTTGCTTTTGATAAAAAAAGTCCAAATGCAATTGTAGGAAGCACACTTGGATCAACAGAACTGAACGGAATTATTGGCACTAATTTTAATGCCGAATTAATCAAGAAAGATTTCCCGATTCTACGTGAAACTGTGAATGGAAAACCGCTAATTTGGTTTGATAATGCGGCAACGACTCAAAAACCACAATCGGTAATTGATCGTATTGCGTATTTCTATGAGCATGAAAATTCTAATATTCACCGTGCAGCACATGAACTTGCCGCTCGAGCATCTGATGCTTATGAAGCTGCTCGCGAAAAAGTAAAAACCTTTTTGAATGCCACTTCTGTAAACGAAATTGTATTTGTTCGCGGCGCAACCGAAGGTATAAATCTTGTTGCACAAAGTTGGGGCGATCATAATCTAGTTGCCGGAGACGAAATCATAGTGAGTAATCTGGAACATCACGCTAATATTGTTCCGTGGAAAAGATTGGCTGATAAAAAAGGATTGAAACTACGTGTGATTCCGGTAGATGATGATGGACAAATTTTGCTTGATGAATATGCTAAATTGCTAAATCCAAAAACACGTTTGGTTGCTTTTACACAAGTTTCAAATGCATTGGGAACTGTAACTCCTGCTAAAAAAATTGTCGAAATGGCACATTCCGCTGGAGCGAAAGTTTTAATAGATGGCGCACAATCGGTTTCGCACATGAAAGTTGATGTTCAGGATTTGAATCCGGATTGGCTGGTTTTTTCAGGACACAAATTATTTGGTCCAACAGGAATCGGCGCTTTATACGGTAAAGAAGATTTATTGAACGAAATGGAACCGTATCAAGCGGGCGGAAACATGATTCAGGATGTTACTTTTGAGGAAATAAAATACCATAAAGCACCAAATCGTTTTGAAGCCGGAACCGGAAATATTGCCGATGCAATTGGTCTTGGAGCTGCAATTGATTACGTAACTAAGCTAGGAATTGACGCAATCGGGCAATACGAACATTATTTGTTAGAATATGCTACAAAACTGCTGAAAGAAATTCCGGGCGTACGATTGATAGGAACCGCTAAAGATAAAGCAAGTGTACTTTCTTTTAATCTGCAAGGATATTCAAACGATCAGGTTGGACAAGCGCTTAACAAAGAAGGTGTTGCTGTAAGAACCGGACATCATTGCGCTCAGCCAATTTTGAGAAGAATGGGCGTTGAAACAACCGTTCGTCCTTCATTAGCTTTTTATAACACTACACAAGACGTTGATACTTTTATCAAAACTTTGTGGGAACTTAAAAAATTTAAGTTTTAAAAATAAAAAAAGCCAATGCTTTATAAAACATTGGCTTTAAGAAATAGTTACTTTTTTTGATATTTTAAGTAATTATAACCAGAAGGTGTTCGCTCAGGCGAACGCCTTTTTTTAAGTAAATTTGATCTTTACTTATTGTATCTCAAATTTATACAATTTAGTGTTTATAATCTGTATATAAAAAATCTTTATTTTCTCTAAGTACATTATTAAAATACGCGCGGTTGTGTACCACAGATTCATGATCTGCTTTATACTTTGCCGCTAATTCATTATAAGCAATAGCTTTTTCGACATCATTAATATTATAATAACATACTGCAAGTTCAATCGCAGGAACAAAATTCCAGCAATCAGTTGTCATTATACTAGTATCATTTTTAGAAATATTCAATTTTAAAATCAATTCATACCAATAAATAGCTTTGGTATAATCAGCATTGATTTTATAAATGGCAGCAATCTCACAACATGCCTCTGCTTTAGGAATATCAAAACTGAAAGTCTGAAAAAGATACTTTAAAGCATTATCTGTATCATTTAATTTTCTATAAATTTTACCAATTTCTAAGCACGCATTAATACTATCACCAACAGATCCTTTTTTTGTAGCAAGAAATTTTTTAAAATATAAAACTGCATCTTCATATCTTGAATGATCGCGTAATTCTCTCGCATAATAATATAACGATCTTGGCGAAAATGGAATATTTTTTTCTAATTCAGATTCATAAATTTTTAAGTTTCGGTCTGAAAAAGAATCTACTTTTTTATGCGTTATTGCAATTTCAGACATTAAATAATTCCCGCCATATTCAATATATTCATGAACCGGATCATTCCAACGGTAATTATTGGCTCTTTTTACTAATCGTTCGCGATGAAAAGAATAAGTTGGATTGTTATTTTCATCAACAACATAATTGTATTTCATCAAAACCATATCAACTTCAGGAGAAAGCGTTTTTTTAAGTTCTAAAAAAGCAATTTGATCTTTTTCGATTATAATATCATCCGCATCCAGCCATAATTGATAATCTTTGGTCGCTTTAGAAAAAGCAAAATTTCTTGCTGCGGCAAAATCATTTATCCATGCAAAGTCATATACTTTATCTGTATATCTATAAGCGATTTCTTTGGTTTTATCTGTAGATCCTGTATCGACAATTACAATTTCATCTACTATATTCTTTATGGATTCAAGACATTTTCCTAATGTTTCTCCCTCATTTTTAACAATCATACAAAGACTTACCGTTACCATAATTTTGCTATTAGAAAATTAATATTCTGATTCGATTTCAGCTATTGAATTCTATCTGAAAATCTTATGCAAAATTACTTCACTCTCAAAACCTAAAATGGACAGAAAAGTTCAAATTATATTAAAATAGTACTTTTTTATAGTGCAAAAAAAACATATCCAGAAACTGAATATGTTTTTAAAAAAGTATTTATGTGATAATTATTTAATCTCTAAAATCATTTAATGACTTCTCAATTATTTCAAGACATTCCTGAATTTGAGCTTCCGTCATTACCAAAGGCGGCGCTAATCTGATCTTGTTACCGTGAGTTGGTTTTGCTAATAATCCGTTATCTCTGAATCTTAGGCAAATTTCCCAAGCAAGATCTGAATCTTCACCACAATTAATTACGATTGCATTTAGTAAACCTTTTCCACGAACAAGTGTAATTAAGTTGTTACGCTCAGCGATTTCGTTTAATCCTTTTCTTAAAATGATTCCTAAACGTTCTGCATTTTCGGCTAAGTTTTCTTCTTTAACTACTTCAAGAGCAGCGATTGCAACAGCTGCAGCAACAGGATTTCCACCAAAAGTAGATCCGTGTTGACCCGGTTTAATCACATTCATGATTTCGTTATTGGCTAAAACTGCCGAAACTGGATAAACTCCACCAGAAATTGCTTTTCCTAAAATCAAAATATCCGGTTGTACATTTTCGTGATGAACCGCTAATAATTTTCCTGTACGCGCAATTCCAGTTTGAACCTCATCGGCAATAAACAATACATTATGTTTCTCACACAATGCTTTTGCTTTCGCCAAATATCCTTCTGACGGAACATAAACTCCAGCTTCACCTTGAATTGGTTCAACCAAAAATCCTGCTATATTTTTTGATGATTCTAAAACTTTTTCAAGAGCTTCAAGATTATCATATTCAATTTTTATAAATCCTTCTGTAAACGGACCAAAACTTTTACGCGCTGTTTCATCATTTGAAAATGAAATAATAGTCGTTGTTCTTCCGTGAAAATTATTCTCACAAACGATAATTTGCGCCAAATTTTCATGAATTCCTTTTACTTCATAAGCCCATTTTCTACAAAGTTTCAAAGCCGTTTCAACCGCTTCTGCACCAGTATTCATTGGTAATACTTTATCAAAACCAAAATAATTGGTAACATATTCTTCGTAGTTTCCTAATTTATCATTGTAAAAAGCACGTGAAGTCAAAGCCAATTTTTGAGCCTGATCAACCATTGCTTTTACAATTTTAGGATGACAATGTCCTTGGTTAACAGCAGAATAAGCCGATAAAAAATCATAATACTTTTTCCCGTCAACATCCCAAACGTATACTCCTTCTCCTCTTTCCAGAACAACCGGAAGTGGATGATAATTGTGAGCTCCGTATTTGTTTTCTTTTTCAATCAAAACTTCAGACTTTGATGAAAGTATTTCTTGCTTATGTGCCATGATAATTTTTTTATATTAAGACAAAAATATAAAATTTATTTATTTACAAGCCACTTTTAAGATGTTTTAACTCAATAAAAGCTATTTTTAAATTAAAATCACTTATTTTAGCAGGAATATAAGTCATTTTAAATTTCGGTAGCAAACATTAAATCAGACTTATTTTTATCTTTACAGAAATTAAAAATCAACGCATGGATATTTTAGATGAGTTTGACGTAAAAATTATAAAGGAACTGGAAAAAGACGGAAGAATTGCATTTTCGACAATCGCTACGAATCTAAAAATTTCAAATACAATGGTTCATCAACGCATCAATCGTTTGTTTGAACAAGGAATTATTACAGGAATTAAACCTATTTTGAACGAAAAACAAATTGGTTATGATTGGGCTTCGTTTACCGGAATTACACTCAATAAAGATTCTGATTCTGAAAGAGTTATTCAAGCTTTAAAAGAAATTCCCGAAATTACAGAATGCTATTTTGTAACCGGATCTTTTACACTTTACCTCAAAATTACGGCAAAAAACCACGAGCATATGCGTAAGATATTATACGAACAAATTGATAATATTCCGGGAATTGCAAAAACAGATTCAATGGTCGAATTAGGATGTGCTTTTAAGCGAAATATTACTTTATAAAGAATTTGATCCTAACGATAGAATTGTTAAAAAAACAGAACTGTAAATTTTAACGACGATTTCGATCAATAAAATTACTCCATATAAAAGTAGAAGAATTATAAAGCAGAAATTAAAATTCTTAAAAAGGTATTATTTCTACTCTGACATTTTGATATTCTTATAACTCCAAAAAATAAAAATTATCTTATAAATTTATTTTCATTTTAATGCATTTTTTTTTCCAAAAAGGTAAAAAAAAGCAATATTAACAAGTGAAAACCGTAAAAATAAATTATAACAAAGTTTATAATTACATTTCCAAAAATCTTCATTAAATACTTATTCTAACCGAATAACGCCCGTTACAATCGCTATAGAAAGTATTTCTGATTTAGGCAACTCAAACGTATCATATTCCTTGTTATCACTCACGATTGTGACAAAATCTTCGTTATTTGATTTACATATACGCTTTACCAATACACCTTGTTCTGTATTGATAACATAAACCTTATTCCATTGAAAAAACGTATTTAAAGACAGATGTTTACAAGCCACAATGTCTCCATTATTATATCTAGGATACATCGAACTACCAATTACCGTAATTAAATAATCTGCGCCTTTAAAGGTTGGAACTAAAAACTGCGTTGCAGAAGCTTCAGCAACTTCTTTATTATCAACACTATACTCAATCATAGTTTCTGCCGATATAAGAGGAAGACTATTACTTCTAAAATAACCAGAACTTAGGCTTTCGTTTGTATTATTGTAAGTATTATCTTTATTATAACTTTGATTAGTATTGTAGTCGTTTTCTAAAACATTTCCGTTTCCGGTTCTAATCCAATCTTTGCTTATTGTAGAATTTAAGCTGCATAATCTGTCAACAAAATCAACAGGAAGGTTCACTATTCCGTTTATTACTTGGGAAAATGACGATTTATTCGAATATCTCAATAACTTTCCAACCTCCCCTGATTCCTTGCGACACCTAAACTTATCAATGCCTTTAAACAATAATTAAAACACTATTAATAAGGGTTTTAATATATTAATTGTAAGAAATGTTATATTTTTTTTTGTTTTGTAGTAAACTTGCTTATATCTTTGCCTCCATTATTTAAAATAACCCATGCAATGGATAAAAATAAGACAAAAATATACAAATCCTATAATTCGTATATTTTAGAAGCCCTGTTTTTAAAATATGGCCTGTCCAAATACTATATACGTCAAAGTATAAAGGGATCTGTAAAAGGAGTTACACCAGATAACATAAAAAAAGATTATTGCATAATGGAAAAAGCAAACAAAGACGTTATTATTTATCTAATTCAAAAAACACTTAAAGAAATAATAAAATGAAGAAATGATGATGTAGAAAATAAATAATACCAAAAATAATTCTTATACTAAATCTATAACGATTTTCAAAGAGTTACATGCAAGCCATAGACGTAATTTACAAATAACCAATAAGTTATTTATCTCAAAAAAAGGTTACACCCCAAAATAACCAAACCAATCTAATATAAAAACTGTCATACAGTTTCATCTCCATAAGCCTTATTGATAAAACTCAATAAGCCGCAATTTTACCACAATACCACCAACCATATATGCAGGTGAATATCCGCAAGGATATTCGTTTAGCTATCCTTTTGGCTATTATTTTCTGAATAATAGCCACGAGAAAACCTATTTAAAAACAAAAATTTAAACAAATTAGAAAATGAAAAAAAAATTATTTCGTAAATGGCTTGCATTGTTTGCCATATTACTATCTGTAAACATGCAGGCACAAATGACAGTGGGAGGAAAAAAAGCCCCGGAACCTTTCTCTGTATTAGAATTACTTAACAAAGGCGGGCTTAGATTACCGCAAATGACTACCGCAGAACGTAATGCTTTTGCAGTAAAAAATAATGATAAAGGTAACGGACTTACCATTTATAACAAAACCACTGGTTGTGTGGAGTATTGGAATGCTAACCGATGGGTAAGTTTATGCGATGGTACTTCTCAAACTACTATTAGCCCTGCACCTTGTACTACTATAGCTGCAAACGGAACAGGCTGTGATCAGGTGTTCTCAATTACAGATCCTGATTGTCCAAACGGACCATTTGCTATCACTATTATTGCAGGAGCAGATTATGCTTCTTTGACAGATGTTGATACCAGAAACGGTTCATTTAAAGTTGCTTTTAGAGAAAACAACTCAGTAGATACACATACTATATTGGTGCGTGTAACGAGTACTTGTACAAGTATGTACAAAGAATTCTTATTTTCTCAAAATGGGGTTAGCTGTACTTCTCTTACTTATGCAGCTCCGGCTATTAGCCCATCAAGTGCAGCTTTATCAGTATGTACAGGAGGAGCGGTATATTTATCAGTTCCTGCTACTACAGCAAATCTTGATAAATTAATCTGGACCCGTAACGGTATCGAGATAGCCCGTGGAGTTTCTTTTATCATCGCTACTCAAAAAGGAAAATATGATATTTCTATGGGAGCAGTAGGTTGTAATATAAAATCAGGTAACGAGCGTGTTGTTACAGAATCAGGTTCTGCAGCAGCAAGTACTACCACTATAATAGCTTCAAACAATGGAGTGCTTTGCGGTACAAACTCTGTTACACTTACAGCATCTGGCACAGGTACTATTGCCTGGTTCCAGAATGGTGTAGAAGTAAAATCAGGCGCTTCAACTACTATAAGTGGTGATAGCAGTTTAGGACAATGGTTTGCTGTTGTAAAAAACGGAACCTGTTATTCTAATCCTTCTAATGTTATTGATATCATTAAAGGTGCTGCAGGACAAGTAACTCTTGCTGATAGCAATGCGCTTGTAAATGGTGTAGCTTTAAGCAGTTTTACTGGCTTTTGTGCGGGTGGTTCTTTAGATTTAAGTATTGCAAGTCCAACACAAGGTGTTAGCTATATGTGGTACAATGGTGCTGAGCCAATTTATACGAACCCATTTGTAATACCAAGCGCTCAAACAAGTATTAATTTGAGAGTGGTAGCTACAGATAATTCTGGATTATTATGTTCTAGAGAAGTAACTGTTGGGGAAAAAACGGTATCTGCAAACACTGCACCGGGACAGCCTAATATTTCAGGTAATGTTGTGCTTTGTGATGGTACTACAGATTTAACATTAGTACCTGCAATTGCTGGAACGTATACGTATACCTGGTATAAGAATAATGTAAAAATGAGCGAAACTACAGCAACGATCAAAGTAAATACACCAGGTGTAACTTACAGTGGTTCTGTTACTAATGCTTCTGGTTGCACCAGTACAATAGTTTCAAGAACAATTGCTGAGAATGTTTCGAGTTTACCGGTACTTTCATGGGTATCTAAACCTACAACAGCTACTTATGGGGCTAAAGTTACTTTGCAGACTGCTATCGAGTTTGGTCCTGCAACAAATTATACTTGGTCTGCTGACAAAGAAGCATCGATAACAGGTTCAGGAGCAAGTGTTACAATCCAGCTTCCTGCTAGTGGTGTAGATAATACAGATCTAACTATTAAAGTAACTGCTGAAAGTGCTTGCGGAAAATCAAGTGAATTACAGTTGGTTATAAAAATGAATAATGTATGTCCTGCGCCAGGTGTTGTTGAACAAGTTGCTCTTTCTCAAACGGCTACTGTAGGAGCAGGTGTGAATTTATCTGTATCCGTAACTTCAGGTGTTAACCCTACTTATCAATGGTATACTAATGCTATTCCTAATAATGGTAGTGGTACTATTATAAATGGTGCTACTAGTTCTACATATTCTTATGTTCCTGGTTCAGGTGGTACGTTTTATTTATTTTGTAGAGTAACTAATGGTTGTGTAGGAAACTTAGCGACTAATTCAGCGGTGTTTATTGTTAATGTTTCGTCTAAGCCTGATGATTTACCAGCAGGTTCCGGTAGCTTAAGTGGTAGAGCTTGTTTTGATATTGCAGAGAGTAATGATAATAGTTCTTGTGGGCTTTTATCAACTCGTGCAACAGGTAAAGCTAATTTTGACCTTACCGCTATTAATACGCAAACTTATACCTTTACCCCTAGTGGTTCTGTAAGTAAGGTTCGTTTTAGTTTTGTTGAGTCACTTACTGGTGCTATTGTAAAATCGTTAACCAGTAACGGAGATTCTACTGCTCTTAACGTATCTTCAGCTGTTACAGCAACAGTAGTTTATAAAAATACCTTAAGTACTAATGGCGGTGTGCAAGGTGCAGCCTACGGAAAATCTGATGCAAATGCACTTATTGTAGATTTATATGTAGTATATAACGATAAAGCAGATGGAACAGGAAAAGATTTAGTAGTAAAATTAAAAGCACAAATAAAAGATTGTTCTTGTTGCGGTGGATATATAAAGCCAGGAGTATGGAAAAACTTTATGTGTCATAACTTGGGAGTAGATCAAAGTCTTGATCCTTTAGTTCCAAGTGCAAACTTGTATGGAAATTATTATTCACATGGTGTTAATACGCCAGGTACCACTGAAGATACCGGTGAAGTAAATGGTTATTGGAGAAATAGTCCATGTCCTACTGGATATCGTTTGCCTACTAGTGCGGAAATATCGGGGCTAATGTTGAATAATACTATCAAGAGTGGTTGGAGTTCAGGTGGTGGAACTTTTGTAGGATCCGGACTGTTTTTTCCTTTTTCGGGTTTATATACTGGAGATGAAGTGGGTCCTGCTACTAGGCTTAGCAATGTAAGTAGTAGAGGATTTTATTGGACGTCTGAACCTGGATCTGTATTCAGAGGAATTTTTGAAATTGTAGGAGGTAATGGAGGTCCTACATTAGGTAGTGTTGGCATTATGGATGCAGCTATAAAATTGAGTATCCGTTGTATCTCAAATGACTAAAAAAATATTTCACAAATTGAATTCTAAGTAAGTTATCTTAGATAATGTAGTACGCTTTTCATTTTTTGTCGCTTGGCAAAAATGAGAAGCGTAAGGCATTTACAACAAAGCATATTTGGCTGATCACTCAAATAAACTTGATTTTGAGAATCTGTACACAAGTGGTTTATGGAGTCCGGTAATTGAAACCTGGGCACAAATGCAGCAATATGCCATAAAAGACGACGCCGTTTTCTTTGAAGACACTAAAACAATCTTATCACGCATTAAAAACAAAGGCACTTATACAGCCTTTGCTGATAAAATGGTAGGTGTATTTGCAAAAGCAGGTAAAGATGTTATGGTAAGCGATCTGGGAAGATATCTAGCACAATCCGGTCAGATAGAAAAAGCACCTAATCGCTTGATAAGTGCCATGAACGATCTTGTTGCAGGATCAACAGCTCCTTTTTTGCAAACGCCGGCGGGTAAAAAAGCAATAACTAAAAAGACCTTATTGTTCTTCTATGAATCAGGCTGTAACAATTGCGAAAATGAAATACACCAATTATTAGGCAATTATCAGATCGTAAAAGACAAAGGCTATGAAGTCATTACCGTAGCTGCTGATATGACCAAAGAAGCTGGAGATGGTCACGGTCACGAATTCCCTTGGAAAGAACAGCTTTGCGATTATAAAGGATTTGCAGGACCTAATTTTATCTCTTATGGTATTATAGGAACTCCAACCTTTTTTACTATAGACGAAAAAGGAAAAATAACAGGTCGTTATGCAAGATTAATTGATGCTAATATTTTGAATAATTTTGTCTTGACAACTGATAAATAATAATTTTATTAAATGAAAATCTAAAAATCAGGAAATCAAAAAAACGAATCTTTTCGATTAATAATTTTAATCTGAAAAATCACTTACAGAAACCTCGGAAGAAATGGCTTTCGAGGTTTTTTTGTAACATAATATTTCTGATATTTGTTTAAAATTGTGAAATCATGAAAAATTCTGCCCTAATTATTTTTGCTACTATACTGTTTTCTAACACTATAAATGCGCAATTAAAACCTGTAAAATATGCTGACGGCGATCAGGTATTAAATGGTTTATCTATAAAATCTGCTAAGAAAAGCAGCAATAATCCTGGTATTCTACTTTTGCCAGCCTGGTTAGGAATTGACAAAGCTTCAAAAGATATTGCGACTGAGTTATCTAAATTAGGCTATACGGTTTTCATCGCTGATATTTATGGTGAAGGAAATTATCCAAAAAATACTTCAGAAGCAGGAAAACAAGCCGGATATTACAAAACCAATTTTGCGGTTTATCAAAAAAGAATCAATGCAGCGTTACAGGAATTAGTAAAATCCGGCGCAAATGCAGATAATATTGTTGCTATTGGATATTGTTTTGGAGGAACCGGAGTTCTTGAAGCTGCCCGCGGACATTTGAACTTAAAAGGTGTGGTTTCATTTCATGGTAGTTTAGCCAGAGATGCAAGTCGCCAAGTTGAACCTATTACAGCCAAAGTTTTAGTTTGTCATGGTGCCGATGATCCATTTGAATCTAAGGAAGAAATTACAGCTTTCCAACAAGAAATGCGTGACTCTAAAGCCGATTGGCAAATGATTTATTATGCAAATGCCGTTCACTCTTTTACAAATCCTGAAGCCGGAAACGACAATTCTAAAGGTGCCGCTTATAATGCTGTTGCCGCAAAAAGATCATTCGAGCATTTACAGCTTTTCCTGAATGAAGTTTTGAAAAAATAGAAATTGTACGCAGATGACGCGGATTTAAACAGATTTACACTGATATTTAATAAAATAAATTCGTGCTAATTTGTGCAATTCGTGGCAAAAAAAAATAGCACGCAGATGACACAGATTTAAACAGATTTACGCTGATATTTAATAAAATTAATTCGCGTTAATTTGTGCAATTCGTGGCAAAAAAGGAATCAGCGAAAATCCGTTTAAATCAGCAACATCCGTGGGCAAAAAGCAAATAATTAACCAAAAAAATAAACCAACTAAAATAACCAATGTCACACAGTCCGATTAGAAAAGACAAAACCTGCTTAAATTGCAGGCATGTTGTTGAACAAAAATTTTGTCCAAATTGCGGACAGGAAAACACAGATAGCAGGAAAACATTCCACCATTTGTTTATCCATTTCTTTGAAGATTTAACGCATTATGAAAATGCTTTCTGGAAAACGATTAAAAACCTGCTTTTCAAACCTTCGACATTAACCAAGGAATATCTTTCAGGAAAACGACTGTCGTACCTTGCTCCTGTTCGTCTTTATATTTTTATAAGTTTTGTTACTTTTCTTTTAATTGCTTTATTTCCGAATAAAGTAAGCGAGAATCTTAACAAAAGTCAGGAAGAAATTAGTTCAAATTTTGAAAAGCCTAGCAAAAATAAAACTGAAAAGCACGGCAAGAAAGACTATTTGGAAGATAAAACGATGAAACAACTCGATAAAAAATACTTTCAATTAAGGCCGATGAAAGAAATCGACTCTATTCAAAAGTATGGAAAAGAGAGTGAAAAACTTTCTGATTTTGCCTATTGGACTTATGAAAAAGCGGTTCATGTCACGGAACATAATACAAAAAAGGAAATCATTGAAAAATTCATAGAATCTTTCATTCATAATATTCCAAAAATTCTGTTTATTATAATGCCTTTCTTTGCTTTCTTTTTATGGATTTTTCACAACAAAAAGAAATGGTACTATTTTGATCACGGTATTTTTACTTTGCATTATTTCTCCTTTTTGCTTTTAATTTTCCTCATCTTATTTATTATCAACAAAGTAATTGGCTTATTTGGAGAGGACACTCCGCTTACAGTCGTAGGTAATATTATTAATTTTGTTGGTATTCTTTGGATGTCTTATTATTTTTATCCTGCACATCATCGCTTTTATGGCGAAACCAGAATAGTGTCATTTATTAAAAGTTTCATCTTATTTTTTATAAACTTCTTTTTTATCCTATTTTTACTTGTTTTTTATATGTTATACATATTTATCAATTTACACTAACTAATCAATGAAAAAAACCTTACTCCTGTTATTAATTGCATCTGCGTTTTCTTGTTCGACTACAAAAGACGGTGTTGCTAAAGATAACTCAGATCCGACTAAATATATAAAAGTCATTACAGAAAAAGATCTAAAAAAAATGCTTTATGTTGTCGCTTCTGACGAAATGGAAGGTCGCGAAACTGGATCTAAAGGCCAGAAAAAAGCAGGTTTGTATATGATCGAACAATACAAAAAAAATGGAGTTTCGTTTCCAAAAGGAGCAACAGATTATTACCAACATATTCCCGCAGCTTTCTTAAATGCAAAACGTAACGAAAACCTACCGGATTCTGAGAATATCTGGGCGTATATTGAAGGTTCTGAAAAACCGAATGAAGTATTGGTTATTTCAGCGCATTACGATCACGTAGGAATAAAAAATGGCGAAGTTTATAATGGTGCCGATGATGATGGTTCCGGAACTGTTGCGGTTATGGAAATTGCTAAGGCTTTTGCAAAAGCAAAAAAACAAGGTCATGGTCCAAAACGTTCTATTTTATTCCTTCACGTAACTGGCGAAGAGCACGGATTACACGGTTCTCGTTATTACTCTGAAAATCCTTTGTTTCCTATCGCAAATACAATCACGGATATCAATATCGATATGATTGGTCGTCGCGATGTAGAACATGCAAAAACAAACAACTATGTTTACGTTATTGGTGCTGACAGATTATCATCAGATTTACATAATGCTGTTGTAGCTCAAAACGACAAATACACTAAAATAGATTTAGATTTTAAATTTAATGATCCTAAAGATCCAAATCATTTTTACGAGCGTTCTGATCACTACAACTTTGCAAAACACGGTATTCCAGCTGTTTTCTTCTTTAACGGAGTTCACGAAGATTACCACGGAAAAGGCGACGAACCTCAAAAAATTGAATACGACGCTTTAACTAAAAGAACACAACTGGCATTTGTTGTTGCCTGGGATTTAGCAAATAGAGAAAACAGACCGGTAGTTGATAAAAAATAGTTTTTTTTAAGGTACTGAGGTTCTGAGTAACTAAGGCTCTAAGGTTTTCTTTATAGACTAAAGTCTACAACCTGAGAAAAACAAAAAAGGGATGAGTTTTAAAAACTCATCCCTTTTTTATATTTATAGATTCCAAAAGAAAAACCTTAGAACCTCAGCACCTTTGTAACTTAGAACCTTCCTCTAGTCATTCATAGAAATCAAAAACTCTTCGTTGTTTCTTGTTTTCTTGAAACGATCATTTACAAAATCCATAGATTCTACAGGATTCATATCTGATAGATATTTACGCATAATCCACATTCTTTGTAAAGTTTTCTCGTCTAATAATAAATCATCACGACGTGTACTTGATGAAGTAAGATCGATTGCAGGGAAAATACGTTTGTTGGCAATTTTACGATCCAATTGTAATTCCATATTACCGGTACCTTTAAATTCTTCAAAGATAACTTCATCCATTTTAGAACCAGTTTCTGTCAATGCAGTTGCGATGATACTTAATGAACCACCATTTTCTACATTTCTTGCTGCTCCAAAGAAACGTTTTGGTTTTTGTAATGCATTTGCATCAACACCTCCACTTAATACTTTTCCTGATGCAGGCTGAACGGTATTGTAAGCTCTTGCTAAACGTGTAATTGAATCTAATAAGATTACAACATCATGACCACATTCTACCAAACGTTTTGCTTTTTCAAGAACGATATTTGCAATTTTCACGTGTTCTTGTGGTTCACGGTCAAATGTAGAAGCGATAACTTCACCACGTACGCTACGTTGCATATCTGTAACCTCTTCAGGACGCTCATCAATCAAAAGAACAATAAGGTAAACTTCAGGGTGATTTGCAGCAATTGCATTAGCAATGTCTTTTAACAACATTGTTTTACCTGTTTTAGGCTGAGCGACAATCATACCACGTTGTCCTTTTCCTATTGGAGAAAATAAATCGATAATACGAGTTGAAACTGAACTACCTTTTTCGGCTAATTTAAATTTTTCAGAAGGAAAAACTGGTGTCAAGTGCTCAAAAGAAACTCTATCACGAACAACTTGCGGATCGTGACCATTGATTTTAAGTACACGAACTAAAGGGAAAAATTTCTCACCTTCTTTTGGAGGACGAACCACTCCTTTTACTGTATCTCCAGTTTTAAGACCGAATAATCTGATTTGTGAAGTTGATAAATAAATATCATCCGGAGAAGCTAAATAATTATAATCTGATGAACGTAAGAATCCGTATCCGTCAGGCATCATTTCTAATACACCTTCACTTTCGATAATTCCGTCGAATTCAAAATCTGAATCTCTGAAATTATTCTTTTTATTTTTATGATTTGGGTTTTGATTTCCGTTATTTCCATTTCCATTCCCGTTTTGATTTGGATTCTGATTCGGGTTTTGATTTGAATTTGGATTTTGATTCGGATTCTGATTTTTATTCTGGTTCGGATTTATCTTTTTTACAGGAGCAGTAACTTCTGTTTTTTCTGTGATTTCCTTTTTTTCTTCTGTAGTAATCTGAGCTTCAGGAGCTGTTTCTCCAACCTCTTCAGAACCCACTTCTTTCGTAGCTTCTTTTTCTTTTTGCAAAGCGACCTTTTTCTCGTAAGCTGATTTATTAAACTTTACAATTTTTGGTCCTTTTTTTTGTATTTCTTTATTTTCAGAAGCTTCCTGAACTTCTGGTGTAACTTCTTCTTTTTGTATTTCTTCTTTTTGTACTTCTACAGCTTTTGGTGCTTGTTGTGCTTTTGGAGCTGCTTTTGAAATTGCAGGAGTTTTTACTTGTTTAGGAGCTTCTTCTACCTTATCAAATTCAAGAACTGGAGCATCTTTAGCAATAGGAGTTTTCTTTGCAGGAACTATTCTTGCTCTTTTTGGTTTGTCATCCTCTACTTTTTCGGCCACAGCATTAACTGGCGGCGCTACAGTCGATTCCTGATGTGCTAAAATCTGACTTATTAAAGTCTCTTTTTTAACGCCATTAAACTTTATAGTTTTAGCTAACTTAGCTATTTCTTGAAGCTCAGAAAGCTTCATTTCTTTTAATGCAGAAATATCAAACATGAATGTTCTATGAATTTAATTATTTTAAAGGAAATACTGTAAAAAGAATAGGTAGATATTTTTTTTCAATTGCCCGCAGTATGAAGTGCTTACGGTATTATGATGCAATAATACGAATAAAATTTAATCATACAATAGTATTTTAAAAAAAGAAAATATATTTTTGTAAAACAATTTTAGATCATGATACAACGAATTCAGACTATATACTTACTTCTTGCCTTTATCGCAACAAGTGTTTTAATGCTTTTTATTCCACTTTGGACATTAAATACAGGTAAAGTATTTTATTTTAATCAAGATCCAATTTATACTGTAATAGTTGGCTTAAGTACAATGTTAACTATCATTAGTATTATTTCATATAAGAAAAGACAAAATCAGTTTGTGATGAACAGACTGAACATAATATTAAATTTAATTTTATTAGGATTATTTGTATATCGATCTCTAAATTTATCTGGAGAAACTATTGTTTCAGAGAAAGGTATTGGGATGTTTCTACCTATTGTTGCTATCGTGTTATTAGTTTTAGCTAATAAAGCCATCAAGAAGGATGAAGATCTTGTAAAATCTGTAGACCGTTTGAGGTAAACCTATAAACTTAATTTTTTTGTGCGAAGAGAACCCGAATTTTATATTCGGGTTTTTTTGTGCCTTATTTTTATAACTTATTATGATATAAATTAATCCTATAAAGACCATTATACAGCGTCATTACTTTTAAGTTTGTACAAATCTCAACAAACACAAATGATGAACAAAATAAGAATCCATCTTGCTGACGATCATCAAATACTTATTGATGGTTTGACTAATTTATTAGGTACAATCGAAAACTTTGAGGTTGTAGGCAGTTCTAATGATAGTTCAAATATTTATGAGGATATTGCACAAAATAATGCTTGTATTTTAGTTATGGATATAAGCATGCCAAAAAAAGATGGTATTGAAGTTTTAAAAGAACTTAATCAAAAAGGAATTTCTTGCAAAGTAATTATTTTATCCAGTTATGACGATCTAAAAAGTATAAAAGACGCCATAAAACTAGGTGTTAACGGTTATCTAACAAAAAAATGTGCCGGTCAAAATATCATCGAAGCAATTAAAGCCGTTCATCAAGGTCAGGACTATTTTTGTAATACTGTAAGAGAAAAAATATTCAACAGTTTCACACAAAACAATTCGGAATTAAATAAAAAAATCCATACTGAAAATCATACTTTAAGCAGAAGAGAAATAGAAATTATCACTTTGATTTCACTTGAATATAGCGGAAAAGAAATTGGTGAGTACCTTTTTATCAGTACCAATACTGTTGAAACTCATCGAAAAAATATTATGAGAAAACTACAAACCAAAAACACAATTGGTCTTGTAAAATATGCTCTTAAAAACAATTTGATTAATGCTTAATTAGATTCTAAAATCTTTATTCAATATCTTTATACAATCGTTTTTAAAGCTTTCCTTGTACTTTTATTTACAACAAAATGCGCCCTCAAAACTACATTTGTAACGCATCAATAAAACTTTACTTCTTCCCTATTTCAATAATTTCGAGATCCTTAATTTTATCATCGTCAATTACAAACCTAAGCATTGTGCGAACTTGATGAAAACCACTTTTTCCAGCCGCACCAGGATTCATGTGCAGTAAATTGTTTTTCTTATCAAAAATCACTTTCAGAATATGTGAATGTCCGCAAATAAATAATTTAGGTGGATTCAATGCCATTTCTTCTCTTATTGCAGGATTATATTTCCCCGGATAACCTCCAATATGTGTAATCCAAACTGAAACATTTTCGCAGAAAAACCTGTTGTGCAATGGAAATTCCAATCTTGCTTGCGCGTCATCTATATTTCCGTAAACACATCGCAAAGGTTTAAGCTTTTTTATTGTATCCGTAACATTCAAATCACCAATATCTCCAGCATGCCAAACCTCATCGGCCTGATTAACATATTTTAAAATAGTATCGTCAATATGACTATGAGTATCGGAAAGTAAGAGGATTTTTTTCATTCTTTTTTTGAAGGGACAAAGGTTCAGAGGTGCAAAGGTACAAAGGTTTTTTTTAAAGATGCTAAGGTTCTGAGGTGCTAAGTTGCTAAGCTTTTAATAAAAAAATCCGATTCGCTTACGCAAATCGGATTTTCATATTTAATGTTAGATGCGTTTTTTTCACATCTTCACATTTGACATCTAACGTTTTACACCTATTAACAATTATTGTTTCTTAGGATTCTTAACATCTTTTGAATCTTTAGTATCCATCATTTCCATTAATTTCAAACCTAACAGACCACTAATTGATCCATCAGAACCACCGTTTCCGGAAATTAAAACATCTGGAATCACTTTGATGTTTCCTTTTCCAATTTCTTCTGTTACTTTATATCTGGTGAAATTATCGCCACCCATTGCACTAACTTGAAGTTGGTAAGATTCTGCAGTAGATTTACCAATTGCCATGATTTTTTCGGCTTCAGCCAAACCTGTTTTAGAGATTCTTTCTGCTTCTGCGCTTGCGTTTAGTTTCGTAGCTTCTGCCTGTGCTCCTGCTCTTGCTTTGGTAGCTTCGGCTTCTGCATTTGCACGCATTTTTGTAGCTTCAGCTTCAGCGTTTACATTCAGTTTTAAACTGGTTGCATCTCCTTCTGCTTTTTTAACTGTTGCATCTGCAGTACGTTGTGCGATCTCAACACTTTGCGAAGCACGAACGATCTCTTTTTGCATATCCGCAATCGCCGTTTCTTTCTCCATTCCCTGACGTTGTTCTTGCGCCATCCTTTGAGTTTGATACGTTTTTTGCTCTTCTTCAGCTAGTTTTCTGTCCGTTAACGTTTTCATCAATGAATCTGGCGGAACGATATCTCCAATCAAAGTATCAACAGCATTTACGTTGTATTCGTCAAGTACTAATTTGATATGATTTTTAGCCGATTCCTGACGTTCTTTTCTTGTACTTAAGAACGAAATTACATCGCTATCTTGCGCCGAGTTTCTGAAATAGTTACCAATTGTAGGCTCTAAAACCTGAGAAACCAAGTTGTTCATACTTCCAAAACGTGCAAT
Organism: uncultured Flavobacterium sp.; assembly: GCF_951805225.1. Lineage (NCBI taxonomy): Bacteria > Pseudomonadati > Bacteroidota > Flavobacteriia > Flavobacteriales > Flavobacteriaceae > Flavobacterium > uncultured Flavobacterium sp. Next base: position 2,892,281 of record NZ_OX638201.1, read on the forward strand.
TACTTTTGGAGCTTCTGCAGCAGGGACGTGGATAATCTGAGCTACGTCCAGGTTAAACGGGAAACCATCTTTTGAACGAACTGTAATTGTCGAAAGGTTTTTATCTAAATCATGTGATTCACTTCTCGCATTTGCCCAGTTCAAAACCAAGTTAGTTGTTGGAACTGCTTCCAATTTAGTCGTATATTTATTCAATGCATATTTTCCCGGTCCAAGTGGTTCCATCCAAACACCACGTTGTCCTTTCGAAACAATATTTCCGTGTTTAAAAGTATCTCCGGTAACATCTTGTCCGTCTTCTCCAATATACGAAATTACAACACCTACATAACCAATTGGCACATCAGTCATTGGGTTTTGCTCGATTTGTATTCCCCACGTATTAATGTAATATGATCCAGCCAACATTACCTGAGGCTGCAAACCACGATTTCCGCCAGTATCCAGGAACTTATCAAAATCCTGAAAGTTATTATGACCTTCAACAAATTTTCCGGCAATTTGCCCTTGCGGAATTGGTTCTCCATCAAGAGCCGTTACGATCCCAATCATGTTCTCGTAAATCTTAATTTGATCTGCAATTACAATTTCGAATAAGAACGTATTAATACGATACGAACCCGTTGTAATAAATGCAGTTTGACGTCCTTTTTGCCCGCCATTGTCTAAGAAAAAAGTAGCATCCTGAAAGTTATCACTGTCTACTTTTCTAGCCAGAATTCTACCAGTTGGGATTTCTTGTCCGTCCTTACTTAAAACAAGTCCAATTTTCCCTTCTGGAATAACTGTAAATCCTGTCATATCAATTGAATATTGCCAGATCCACATTCCCCAGTATAAACCCGGAGCAAGCGTTTTTGCCTGATAACCTGCTTCTCCTTTTGTCGCAATAATACGACCATCAGGAAGTGACTTGTCTGCACCAAACAAAACGAATTTTTTGGTCACTAAACCAATTTTATCTTCTGGAACCATTACCATTCCGAAGAAAACGCGTAAAATAAATTTGTAAAAAATAATGGAGAATAGGATTAAAAGTATCCACCAGTAAGAAGTAATTTCATTCATAATTTTGATATTTAGACTACAAACATAGTAGAAATACTTCCTGTTAAAATGAAATATTTTAAAAATTAACTTTTGCCAATTTTCTCCAAAAAATGTTAAAAAAAAGGTTTGATTAAATCGTGTGAATTGTCAATTTCTGACACGATTTTTTGTTGGATAAACTATGATTGGTATTTTTGGTTTTAACAGTTTTTTGACAAGGTTCTGAGATTCTGAGATACTAAGGAACTAAGTTTCTCTTTTGAAATTTTTGAAATTGAGTTGTAAAGAAAAATACCAGTTTTTCTGCGAAGATTTTGAGGTTTTCCGTAAAAATGATTACATATTATATGCATAAAAACCGTTATCCCGTTATGTTAGACGCACTACTGTGCGTCTCTACGATATACGTTGCAAAAAAAAATCTCAGAACCTTAGCTACTCAGATCTTAGCAACTTTTAAAAAAAACCTTTGTACCTTTGCATCTTAGAACCTTTGAACCTTCACCTTGAGATATTTTATTCAATTTGCTTATAACGGAACACATTATCATGGCTGGCAATTTCAGCCCAACGCTTCTTCTGTTCAGGAAACTTTAAACAAAGCTTTTTCGGTTTTATTAAATGCTCCTATTAATATAATGGGCGCCGGAAGAACGGATACTGGTGTTCACGCACAGGAAATGTACGGGCATTTTGATTTTGAAAACCCTATTGATGTTCCGACTTTAGTACATAAACTGAATTCGTATTTACCAAAAGATATTGCCATTTTTGACATTATATTGGTTCATGATGATGCGCATTGCAGATTTGACGCTACTAAAAGAACATATGAATATCATATCAATACTGTTAAAAATCCATTTTCGGAGGAATTGAGTTGGTATTTTAACCAAAAATTAGACGTAGCTTTGATGAATGAAGCCGCAAAAATCTTACTGAATCATACCGATTTTCAATGTTTTTCGAAAGTAAATACGGATGTAAATACTTTTGATTGCACGATTTTTGAAGCTTATTGGAAACAAGAAAACAACAAACTAGTTTTTACGATTTCGGCGAATCGTTTTTTACGAAATATGGTTCGCGCCATTGTGGGAACTTTGGTAAATATTGGTTTACATAAAATTTCTCTGGATGATCTGGAAAGCATTATTGCAAGTAAAAGCAGGGAAAAAGCCGGATTCTCGGTTCCGGCACACGGATTATATTTAACCGAAATTTATTACGATTACTTATAGCTGTAGGCCTTAAGCTTTAAGCAATAAGCTTTCACCGCAAAGTGTTAAGAATATTGTCTAAAGCTTATAACTTAAAGCATTGAAAAAATAAAAATGAAAGCAAAAGCATTTGATACCGGATTATTCAAACGAATTTTAAAATATACAAAACCTTATAAATGGCGCTATTATGGCGTTATCATTTTTGCCGTTTCACTTTCGATTTTTGCGGCACTTCGTCCTTATTTATTAAAACAAACGGTTGACGGCTATATCAAGACGCATGACAAGCATGGTTTGTTGATGTATATTACATTAATGGGCGTTGTACTTTTATGCGAAGTTTTCTCTCAGTTCTATTTTGTGTTTTGGGCAAACTGGCTTGGACAGGACATTGTTAAAGATATTCGAACCAAACTTTTCAAACATATTTTGAGTTTTAGAATGAAATATTTTGATTTGGTTCCAGTGGGACAATTGGTTACCAGATCAGTTTCGGACATTGAATCAATTGCTCGTATTTTCAGCCAAGGTTTGTTTATGATTATAAGTGACTTGATGAAAATGTTGGTTGTTTTGATTTTTATGTTTTATATGAATTGGAAACTGACATGGATTGTGGTTGTTGCAATGCCAATTTTGGTTTACATTACCCGAATTTTTCAGCGCAAAATGCAAGTTGCTTTTGAGGAAGTTCGTACGCAAATTGCCAACATGAACTCGTTTGTACAAGAGCGCGTTACGGGAATGAAGATTGTTCAGCTTTTTAATCGTGAAAAAATTGAAGCCGAAAATTTTAGAGTTATCAATGATAAACACAGAGTTGCCTGGATAAAAACGATTCTTTATAACTCGATATTTTTCCCAATTGCCGATATTATTTCGTCTATTACTTTGGGATTAGTTGTCGTTTACGGTGGATTTAAAATCCTGAACGGAGATCATTTTACGACTTTCGGAGATTTATTCTCTTATACCATGTTTATTGGAATGTTGTTTAATCCGTTGCGTCAGATTGCGGATAAATTCAACGAGATGCAATTAGGAATGATTGCTGCCAATCGTGTTTTTGATATTATCGATACTCAGGATCATATTCAGGATACAGGAACGCTTGAAGCTCCAGTTTTTAATGGAAGCATCGAATTTAAGGACGTACGTTTTAGTTATATTCCAGAAGAAGAAGTTATAAAAGGTATCGATTTATCTGTAGCTTCAGGGCAAACTATTGCCATTGTCGGTTCGACTGGAGCCGGAAAATCAACTATTATCAATTTACTGAATCGTTTCTACGAAATTAATAGCGGTACTATTTTTATCGACGGTCACAATATTGAAAATTATACTTTGGCTTCTTTACGAAAACAAATTGCTGTGGTTTTGCAAGATGTTTTTTTGTTTGCCGATACAATTTACAACAATATCACTTTGCACAATCCTGAAATTACGCGTGAACATGTTTTGAATGCTGCCAAAAAAATTGGTGTACACGATTTTATAATGAGTCTTCCGGATAATTATGATTTTGATGTAAAAGAGCGTGGTGTAATGCTTTCGTCAGGACAACGACAATTGATCGCCTTTTTACGTTCATATGTGAGTAATCCGAGCATTTTGATTTTGGATGAAGCTACGTCTTCGATTGATACTTATTCTGAAGAATTAATTCAGCGTGCAACCGAAACAATCACTAAAGGAAGAACTTCTATTATTATTGCACACAGATTGGCTACGATTGTAAATGCAGACAAAATTGTGGTTATGGATAAAGGTTTGATTGTAGAACAAGGAACGCACCACGAATTGCTTAATAAAATCGACGGATATTACAAAAATCTATACGATTCGCAATTTTCAGTCGCTAACTGAGATTTGAAATGCTAAAAAAGTTCTTAAAAAAGTTAAATTAGCGTTATAAGAATCATAAATGTGGTGCTTCGCAACCAGCACTATAGCAGTCTTTTTTATTGGATTCTTTATCTTTGAGATACAGAAATCAAATGTAAAAGAAAATGCCACAAAACAGATTTTATCCAAACGAACAGTTCAAAGAAATAGAAATAAATGCTTCATTACAACTACGTTATGCCATTTCAAACAGAGGCCGATTAATAAGCTTTACTGATGAAATTGAAAACGGCCGTCTCTTAAAAGGCGGACTAAGTGATGGATATCCAACTTTTAGATTTAAGGTAAAAAAAGACGACAAGATTGTCAATAAATATCTCTTTTTATACAAATTAGTTGCCCAATATTTCCTTCCGAAAAAATCAGAAGAACAAACTTATGTATTGCATCTGGATTACAACCGAAGTAACGATGATGAAAAAAACTTACGCTGGGCGACAAAAGCCGAAATGATGGAACACAGCCGCAAAAGTCCGCGTGTGATTCAGGCGAAAAAGAACCTTATCGAACACAACTTAAAAGCTGATGGACGAAAATTGACAACCACAAAAGTGATGTTGATCAAAAAAATCCTGGCTCGTCCGGAACAAAAAACACGTCTAAAAATGATCGCAAAACAATTTGGCGTAAGCGAAATGCAAATAAGACGTATTGCCAGCGGAGAAAACTGGGGACACGTTAAGGTCTAATTATTAATTGTGAATTATTAATTTATTTCACTGTGAGCGAAGTCGAAGAGTTTTCCAATGAGAAAGGTCTTCGACTTTGCTTTGTTAATGAAAGTTTTATTTTGCAGATTTAGAGTAAAAAACATAATTTTAAATTAATAATTGATAATTAACAATTCACAATTCGCACAATCTCTGTGAAAAGATCAAAATCAGTGTGGGTAAAAATAAAATTTCAAGTGTTTTTTAAAATAATTCCTTAAATTCGCAATCACAAATAACAAAAAGAAAATCGGAAAAGAGTTTCGGAATTATAAACCTCATTTTCGGTATTAAATACTAAAAACCAAAAAAATGAAATACGACGTTATTGTTTTAGGAAGTGGTCCTGGCGGATATGTAACAGCTATTAGAGCTTCACAATTAGGCTTTAAAGTAGCTGTAGTTGAAAAAGAAAACCTTGGTGGTGTATGTTTAAACTGGGGATGTATCCCAACAAAAGCATTACTAAAATCAGCTCAGGTTTTTGATTACTTAAAACATGCTTCTGACTACGGATTGAAAGTTTCTGAATTTGACAAAGATTTCCCAGCAGTTGTACAACGTAGCCGTGGTGTTGCTGAAGGAATGAGCAAAGGAGTTCAGTTCTTAATGAAAAAAAACAAAATTGACGTTATTGAAGGTTTTGGAAAACTAAAACCAGGTAAAAAACTTGACGTTACTGATAAAGACAATAAAGTTACTGAATATAGCGCTGATCACATTATCATCGCAACTGGAGCTCGCTCTCGTGAGTTACCAAACTTGCCACAAGATGGTGTAAAAGTAATTGGTTACAGACAAGCAATGACTTTACCAACACAACCAAAATCTATGATTATTGTAGGTTCTGGAGCTATTGGAGTTGAATTTGCACATTTCTACAACTCAATGGGAACTGATGTTACTATTGTAGAATTTATGCCAAACGTTGTTCCTGTAGAAGACGAAGATATCTCAAAACAATTTGAGCGTTCTTTGAAAAAAGCCGGAATCAAAGTTATGACTAACTCATCTGTTGAGCGTATTGACACAACTGGTGCGGGAGTAAAAGCATTTGTTAAAACTGCAAAAGGTGAAGAAGTTCTTGAAGCTGACATCGTTCTTTCGGCGGTTGGAATCAAAACTAACATTGAAAACATAGGTTTAGAAGAAGTTGGAATCGCTGTTGACAGAGATAAAATCTTAGTAAACGCTTACAACGCAACTAATATTCCTGGATATTATGCAATTGGAGACGTTACTCCGGGTCAAGCTTTGGCTCACGTAGCTTCTGCTGAAGGAATTAACTGTGTGGAGAAAATTGCTGGTTTACACGTAGATCCAATCGATTACGGAAACGTTCCTGGTTGTACTTACGCAACTCCAGAAATCGCTTCTGTAGGTTTAACTGAAAAACAAGCTAAAGAAAAAGGATACGAATTAAAAATTGGTAAATTCCCATTCTCAGCTTCAGGAAAAGCAAAAGCTGCCGGAACTCCAGACGGATTCGTAAAAGTAATTTTCGATGCAAAATACGGAGAATGGTTAGGATGCCACATGATTGGTGCTGGTGTTACTGATATGATTGCTGAAGCAGTTGTAGCTCGTAAACTTGAAACTACAGGTCATGAAATCCTTAAATCTATTCACCCTCACCCAACAATGAGCGAGGCTGTTATGGAAGCTGTAGCTGATGCTTACGGCGAAGTAATTCACTTGTAAAAAATATTGTATTGATGCATTTGCATTAATACGAGTTACATATTATTTTCAATTTAAAATCCGATTTGTGAAAGCAAGTCGGATTTTTTTGTGCTATTAAAAAAGCAGGCATAAGCACGAATCAATACGAAAACTTGTGGAGCTATAAAAATTAAGGATGAATTTAACCGCAAAGGGCGCAAAGCTTTTTTTGTTATAGATTACGCTCATTAAACGCAAAGTTCGCAAAGCTTTATCAATATAGCTTTGCGAACTTTGAGTTTATATAAAACCTTACGAATAAAAAACCTTTGCGCCCTTTGCGGTTAAAATAATTAATCAATACAAAATATTTTATATTTTTCCACAGTTTTTTCTGTTGATACATAAATACATAAAACATTCTTAAAATCGACAATTATCATTGGCTGTTTTGTAGTAAAAAAATTATATTTACCTAATAAAAAAAATATCATAAAATACATGTAATGGAAAATACACCAATATTTTTTGCAGACGGAGAAAGCCCTAAAATGATTGAGGCATTTAAAAAAGCACAGGAAACTTTTAAATATTTTTGGAGAGAATTATCATGGGAATATCGCCGAATAGTTCCGGCACTCAATGTAGCTTGTGTAAAACTAGCCTTTACACAAGAAATAAATAATAATACCGCAGTTGAGCATATGTGGATTAATGAGATTAATTTTGATGGCGAAAAAATAAAAGGCATCTTAGTAAACGATCCAAACGAATTAACAAATGTTGCTAATGGTGATTATGTCGAAATTCCGGTAAACCAAATTAGCGACTGGTTATTTGCTACAGATGATAAAACATACGGAGGTTTTACAATACACGCTATGCGATCAGAAATGAGCGAAACCGAAAGAGAAGAACATGACGAAGCATGGGGTTTAAATTTTGGTGACTTTAACGATATTCTCGTTGTATATGAGCAGAAAGAGAAACCAGAAAATATCGTCGAACATCCTATGAGTAAAAACATGAAAGAAAGTCTTGTTGAGTTCATAAAAACAAATCCGAATGAACTTACAGCGCAAGACGAATCAGGATATACTTTTTTACATAGAGAAGCAATTGCCGGAAATAGTTCTATTGTCGAAGTTCTACTAGAATCAGGTGCCGATAAAAACGCAAAAACTTACAGCGATAAAACTGCACTAGATTTCGCAGAACAACTAAAATGGGAACATTTGATTTCGCTTTTAAAATAACATTATCTAAAATCCGATTTGTAAAAGCAAGTCGGATTTTTTTTTACTTCATATAATTCTATTCTGAAAAAACTTCTAAAGAATACAACTCTGCAAGAGATAAAACAAAATTCTGTAATACAATCAGATACATACAAAAATTTTGAAATTTAATCTTTTTTCGTACATTTAACTGTCTTACAAGCCTGATCTTCAATCAGATTTATCTTCGCCTGAATAACTTTTATATCAGCACAAAAAAACAATCAAAGAAACTTTATTCCAATCTGAATAGAAGTTCTGTCACACTCAGTCAATTTATTTAAAGGCTGAAAAAAGATGAAATCCTAAATTTTGTAATCACTATAAATTGCTATTATGAAAAAAATTCTTCTTTCTTTTTTGTCTGTGTTGTTACTTACAGCCTGCAATAAAACCACCACTACAGAAAATACCGAAAAAACAAACAATGCAGATACTGCAACTACTGCATTTAAACCCGCTAACATCAAAGAAGAAATTCTTTATCAGCGTGGTGTTGAAACCGCTATTTGGGGAATGCCTGCTGTAAATTATCTGTTAATGTACGATGCTTTGACTAAAATAAACGGTGAATATAATCAAGTTGTTATCTGGCCAAAACTATTAGATTGGAAAAATCAAACCTTAACACCAAATCCTGATGTTATTTATCTAATGCCTTTCTTCAACACAGAAAAAGTTGGACCAGTAGTTCTTGAAATTCCGCCTGCTGACAATGGAGTTTTCAACGGAAGCGTAATGACTTATTGGCAAAATTCTATTCAGGATGTTGGTCCGGGTGGCATAGATAAAGGAAAAGGAGGAAAATACCTTTTTCTTCCGCCTGGTTTTGACAAAACTAAAATACCTTCTGGCTACATAATACTACAATCAAATACTTATCGAGGTTATGCATTGTTGCGATCCGTATTAAAAAGCGGAAGTGCAGCTGATGTTGCCGCAGCTGTTGACTATGCTAAACGCATTAAGGTTTATCCTTTTAGTGAAGCTTCAAAAAATCCTGCTACGGTTTTTGTAGATGCCAGTGAAAAGATATATGAATCTAACATAGCTTTTGATTTCAGTTATTATGAAACATTAAATAAAATAATTCAGGAAGAGCCTTGGTTAGAAAGAGATAAAGCCATGATTGATCCATTAAAAACCATTGGAATACAAAGAGGAAAACCTTTTAATCCTGATGCCCGTACAAAAGAAATACTTTCTGCCGCAGCCAAAACTGCTCACGCCTATTTAAATGATAATTTAGAAGCAACAACTCCATTTTTCAAAGATACACATTGGATTTTTCCTGTAGCTCCAGAATTTGGCGCAAATATACAAGGCGATTATCAAGTTCCAGATTCTTATCCTACAGATAATAGAGGGCTTTTGTACACTATAGGTTTTTTCAGTGCCAAACATATTGGAGAATCTCAATTTTACTTAATGCAAATAGTTGACAAAGAAGGCAATCCGCTAGACGGAAATAGTACTTATAAAGTAAATGTTCCTGCCAATGTTCCCGTAAAACAATATTGGTCCATGACCGTTTACAATCGCGAAACCCACACATTTATTCGCAATGCAAAATGGGCTGGACGTTCCTCACAAACACCCGGACTTAAAACAAACAGCGATGGTTCTGTAGATCTTTATTTTGGTCCAACTCCACCTGAAAGTGGCGAATCTAATTGGGTTCCAACAGATCCTAAAGGCAAGTTCGAAATACTGGCACGTTTTTATGGCCCAAAACCAAACTTGTACGATCAAAGTTGGAAATTGAATGATTTAGAAAAAGTGAAGTAATTAAAAACTGCATTTCTTAATTTTTGATAAAAACCAAAATCCGATTTGTGAAAACAAGTCGGATTTTTTTATCATTCTATAGAAATAAAAATTAATTATAGAAACAATATAGAACCTGATTTTTAATAATAAAGCACTAATTTTGCAACGCCAAAAAACAAATCTACATGAAAAAATTAGTGCTCCTTTTAGCAATTTCTCTTTTTTTATCACACAATCTATTTGCACAAACAAAAGTTGAAACCAAAAGTATTTTTGCAAAATCATATACTTATGTAAATGACTTTGAAAAAATTCTTACTGCAGATCAAGTCAAAACTTTAAACGATTTTTTAAAATCAAACGATACAAAAAACAAAAACAAAGTACTGATCGTAACAACATCTTCTATAGCTCCATATACTGATTTGGGCGATTATTCATTAGAATTAGATAAATATTTGATGTCTAAATTAAATATTGATACAACTGTTTTAATCGTCATTAGTAAACAATTAAGACAAATTAGAGTTCAGGGAACCGATAAAAGGCAAACTAAAATAAGCGATCAGGAAATAAAAGATGTTGTGTCTGCTTATATAATTCCGGAATTAAAAAAAGGCGATTACTACAAAGGTTTATACGAAGGTACGCATCAAATTATTAAAAAAATGGAATAAGAAATAAGGAAAGCCATTTGATTCCTATCATTATTCTTTCCGGAGACACTGTAATATTATCACCTATATTTTCATAACTTTATAACAAATAAATCAGGTTATGAAAGAAATATGCATTGTTGAATTTCCGTCTAATTTAGGTTTAAAAGAACCTCAGCCCGGAAAAGAACCCGGCGTAAAAAAGTTGCCCGATTGGTTTTGGAAACATAATTTGCACAAAGCCATAAATCCTGCAAATATTCTAAGGTTAGATCCTCCCAGATATTCAAATATCAGAGATCTGGAAACCAACATTCTCAATGCAAATTCATTAGTCGAATATGCGCGAGAACAAGCCTATTTAATAAATAATTTATTGAGCCAAAACAAATTTCCTTTTGTACTTGGCGGTGATTGCAGTATTCTTTTAGGACCAGCAATTGCATTAAAACAAAAAGGCAATTACGGATTATTTTACCTCGACGGACATACTGATTTCATGGATATTTCACTTTCTGAAACTGGAGGCGTTGGCGGAATGGCAGCTTCTATTGTAACCGGAAACGGACCTCAAAAACTGACCAATATCCTCAATTTATCTCCTTATATAAAAGAAGAAAACCTCTGGTGCGTAGGCAATCGCGAATATGATGACAAATACGAAGATCAAATTAAAAATTCCACAGCAACGTATATAAGCCTTCATGCACTACGAAAGCAAGGTATTTTAAATTGCCTACAATCATTCCTTTCTCAGATTAAGAACAAAAATCTCGATGGATTTTGGCTTCATATCGATGTCGATGTTTTAAACGACTCGATAATGCCATGCGTTGACAGCAGAACTCCTGACGGCTTGACTTATGACGAGTTTAACGAACTTACCTCCTATTTATTTCAAAGTGATAAACTAAGCGGACTCGAAATAACAATTCTCGATCCAGATTTGGACACAACCGGAAAATACACAAAAGATTTTGTTGCAAATATCACCAATACTTTTAACTCAGTAAAGAATTAGATTTATGTGATATTAAAAAAACTTCTTGTGGCTATTTTATAAGTAGAAGCGAAATAATTTTGCACTGTTTCACAAAAACATCTAAAAACTTAAAAATCAGCACATGAAAACAAAAATATCACTTCTTGCGCTTATAGCTTTTTCAATAACTTTTTCAATACTTAGCTGTAAAAAAAGCAACACGACAAAAAAAGACAAAGAATTAACTGCAATTGAAAAACTAACCGAAGGAAACAAACGTTTTCTAGACGAAAAAACAGTTCATCCACACCAAAACAAACAAAGTATCTTAGCAAATCAGGACGGACAAAAACCTTTCGCTGTAATTATCACTTGTTCAGACAGTAGAGTTTCGCCAGAAATCGTATTTGATCAGGGAATCGGAGATTTATTTGTGATTCGTAATGCAGGAAATTTAATTTCTGATATCGATATGGGAAGTATCGAATATGCTATCGAACATCTCGATACAAGATTAATTGTTGTTTTAGGTCACACTGAATGTGGCGCCGTAAAAGCATATATTAATGATAAAGACGGAGCTTACAAAAAACATTTCAATCATATCGATAATATAGTTGAAACAATATCACAAGAAAAAGAAGAGATCGACGCAGATAAAACTACTCCAAAAGCAACAAATTATTTAGGAGCAATTGACGCTAATATCAAACATTCTACAAAATTAATTCAGGACAATCCAATCGTAAAAGAACATAAAATTCAAATTGTTTCTATGCGCTACGATGTACATACCGGAAAAGTGGTGCAATTGTAACCAACATTCAATATAAAATACTAAGATCCGATTTGTGAAAGCAAGTCGGATTTTTTTTATTTGAGCGATGTTCGCCGCGGCGAATCGGGCTATTCGCTACAAGTCCTCGCACTTCCTTCGTCAGGCTGTGAGCTTTCCAATTCTATCCCAATGCTATTAAGTTAAGCTTTTAGAAAATAAAATCCGTTTTTATCTGCGTTTTTACGAAGTAAATCTGTTTTATCCGCGTCAAAATTAAACGCTGATTTTACTGATTCGTTAAAGCGAAAACGCTGATAAAAACGGATTTTTCTAATCACTTTCTTGATTAAACTGTTAAGTAATTTTGCAGATTTCCCCTTAACTTAATGATATTGTCTTCTATCCCTCACGCAAACACAAAACTTCAAAACAATATTCATTTTATATTGATTTATTACAATAAAAAAAAGACTAATTTAGCTATGAAAAATAACTTCAAAAAAGTCTTGCAGCAAGTTATTCACCGATTCAAAATCAAATAAAAAAGCTCATTATCATGAATGCAGCCGTACAAGATTATAACAATTCGCAAACTAGTTCAAACAAAGAAATCTGCAATCAATTGGCAATTATAATCAACGAGAATCTGTCAGATTACGAGAACAAAATCTGGCATGCACATCCGGTTTGGTTTCTTGACGGAAATCCAATTGTAGGTTACAGTAAACTCAAAAATTCTGTTCGCTTATTATTCTGGAGCGGACAATCTTTTGATGAAGAAAAATTGGCAAACGAAGGCTCATTCAAAGCTTCAGAAATTCGTTATACAGCTGCCGAACAAATAAATAAAGAAGACTTAAAACGATGGCTCAAAAAAGCCACAGAAATACAATGGGATTATAAAAACATCGTCAAACGAAAAGGAGTACTCGAACGATTAAAATAACATCATTATTTAGCCATATAAAAAAATAGATCTTATTTTTAATATCGAAAAATGCCCGAAAACGAATTCAAAGCTTTTAAATAGAAAATTGTTTTAAACCAAATGAAAATAATTCCCATTAGAAAAAACGACTATGATTCCTTAAGAAAGTTGTTTTTAAAAGAAAGGCAAAACACCTTTCATTGGCTTGATTCTGAAGAATTTCAATTAAATGATTTCGATCGATATACAAAAGGAGAAGTTATATTGGTTGCTATTCTTGACGATATTCCCGTTGGTTTTATTTCAATCTGGATGAAAGACAATTTCATTCATCATTTGTATATTGATCAAAAATATCAAGGAAACGGCATCGGAACCGAATTATTAAAAGCTGCAATCCAGAAAACCAAACTCCCAATTACTTTAAAATGTCTCGAAAACAACACAAAAGCCGTTGAGTTTTATCTCAAAAAAGGTTTTTTCGCAGTAGAACGCGGACAATCTGACCATGGCGGATATATACTTTTCGAATTATTAAAAAACATTAACTAACTCCCAAAATAAAAAATGAACACGCAAACTATAATTCTTCTAAGCGGTCTGCTACTTATTTTAATTTCCATATTTTCGTCTTATCGAAAAACTCAAAAAAGTAAAAACCTACAAACACTTAATCCAAATGAATTAATACCAGGACCAATAGTACACGATAAGCTAACCGATGACCAAATTGAAAAAATCAAAAAAATCCAATCCACTTTTTCAGATGTTTACCCAATATCTTTAGAAGATACTATTACAAATTTTAAAAGAGATCGAAATCCTGATAACGAAATAAGAGTTTGGTTCAATATGATGCAGGCTTATGAAAAATTCATCTTAAAAGATTCCGAAATAACGTTAGAAAAAAAATCTGAAGTCTTCAAATTAATTCTATTACGTTCTATGATGGACGAAAGTCAAGTACGAAGTCAAACTGAATGTAAAATATTAACTGAAATTGAAATCAACGAAATCTTTGAGTACTATACATTTGAATCTAAACCATTAATAATAGAATAATTTTTTAATAGCAATCCTATTTTGAACCGAGCATTTCAAATATTTCTTTTTCTTTTAGTTACTACCTTTTCAGTGGCACAGGATAATTCTAAATCAGAATTAAAACTTACTAAATACAATAATATTCTGCATACTAAAATTTATAGAATTGAAATTAATGATTATCAAATTGTAGAACTTATAGCTTTAAAAAATGGAGAATACGATGGCTACCTTATCAATTGTATTTGGAAAATAAACAAAAACCAAAACAGGACCAAATCGATTACTCAGAAGATAAAAATTCAAAATTTAACTGTCAAAAAGTTAATGGCGGAATTAGAAAATGGAAAGTTCGAAACCATTCCTGATTGTCAGGATTTAAAAGGCTGTATTGAAGGATTAGATGGAACAACAATTAGTTTTTATGTCTATAAAGAAAATATTTCGCGCAACTACTCTTACTGGGAACCCGAATCAGATTATTATTATAAAGATAAAATAATCCCCGAAATACTTCAAATAAGAGAAATCTTGAAATCTATCAATCATGAATTTGATCTAAGAACAAGTTTTGCAGAATTTCGAGATAATTTACCCAAAGGAAAATATACTTATGGAATGGTCATAATTGAAAAAAAATAAATTAAATAACCCCTAAAAAACGAAACAAAACCCAAATGACACAAATTACAAAAAAAGACATCGACAAACCAATTGGAGGATTATTCTTCATGATTATCAACACAACAATTTGGTCTTTTATAGCCGAATATTATCTCGAAAATAAAGATTACAGACTTGTTGGAGTTCTTTTAGGTTTTATCATTACAGCTTTTTTATACTTCTATTTTACGTTTACCAAAGCACAAAAAACGTTGGCTGATACTGTCGAAGAAAAAACCACCGAAGAAAAAGCTAAAGAAAAATGGTTCTTAATCATCTTTGGTTTAGAAGGTTTGGGAATACTTGTAGCTAGAAATGTTTTAATGAACATTAATCATAACGAATTGTTTATTTCGTTTTTTGCTCTGGCAGTTGGTTTGCACTTTTTTCCGTTAGCCAAAATTTTCAACCGTACTTTCGATTATTATATGGGAACCTGGACTTGCTTCTTTGCCATTCTTGGTATTTATTTAATAACTCAAAAAGTAATACCAGTAAATCTTGCAAACGTTGTGGTTAGTTTAGGTTGTGCAATTGCAACCATTTCTTACGGCGTGAGAATGATTAATGAAGGCAGAAAATTACTCTTGGTTAAAGCAAATTAAAAATATAGAACTCTTTATTTTCAGCCGCAAAATCAAAGAAGGTCTTAAAAAATCATAGATTTCTGGCAAAGCCCCGATTGAAACGGCATCCTTTTCATCCGCTTTTCGCGGATGAAAAGATATAGTGGAAAGCGGGACAAGAGTTCTTATTAAAATATTTTTTCTGCTCCTTAAAAAAATTAAAAAACCTTGATTTTATTGAATACAGTCATTCTTTTAAAAAGTCTAAAAAACTTTTTAAAGGCAAATATTTTATATTTATAAATAAAAATTTATCGTTTATCAATAAATTTTTATTTATATTTGTCCTGTATTTATCTAAAACAAAATATCATGTCAACAAAATCAACCATCATTTTAAAAGTCCTGAATGTTGTTTCATGGATTGCATTTATTGGAGCTTGCATAAAAGCGGGATCACTTTTGGTCTCTTATTTTATAAGTATGTTTTACGACGAAGTTGGAGCAAAAAACTTATCGTTGGGTTTAGATTTATCTCAGCTAAAAGCTTACGATCAAGTAGATTATTCTATAATGGTTTTCTGTATTATTGTGATTACTGTATTTGAAGCTTTGATCTTTTATACGCTGATTCAGATTTTCATGAAAATAAATATGGTTAGTCCTTTTCATGAAACTATTGGAAAATTAATTGAGAGAATGAGCGGATTCGCTTTATTAGTTGGAATTTTTAGCGAAGTTGTAGTTTCTTATTCTCAAAAATTTACTGTTCTGAAAATAAATCTTCCAAATCTTATGGAACATATCGGACTTGGAAGTTCTTTTCTGTTCTTTGCCGGAATCTTGTATTTTATTTCTCAGCTTTTTGCGAGAGGCATTGAATTACAAAAAGAAAACGAATTAACGATATAAACTATGCCAATAATAGTAAACTTAGACGTAATGATGGCGAAAAGAAAAATGTCATTAAACGAACTTTCTGAAAAGGTAGATTTAACTTTATCCAACCTTTCGATCTTAAAAACAGGCAAGGCAAAAGCGGTTCGGTTTAGCACGCTCGAAGCAATCTGTAAAGTGCTGGATTGCCAGCCGGGCGATATTTTAGAATTTGTAGCCGACTAATTTTTATTCCGATTTTAGTATTAAAGAACAGTTCTCTTTTTCTTTTATAATAAATTCCCAAATCTGTCTGAAATCCCCCTTATAATTGTCGGCTTAACACCCTAATATATTGATTTTTAGAAAGTAAATTTGTTATATTAATTTCTAAAAACAAATAATTATGAGTGCATCAGATTTTACCACAACTATAAAAGTAGATCAATCTCCTCAGGAAGTTTTTAATGCTATTACCAATGTTCGTGGTTGGTGGTCAGAAGAAATTGACGGAAACACAGCAAAACTTAACGACGAATTTGAGTATCATTATGAAGATGTTCATCGCTGTAAAATAAAACTAATCGAAGTGATTCCGAATCAGAAAATTGTTTGGCTAATTGAGAAAAACTATTTCAAGTTTACAGAAGACAAAACAGAATGGACAAACACAAAACCTACGTTTGAAATTTCGGAAAAAGACGGCACAACCGAACTTCGTTTTACGCATTTTGGTTTGGTTCCGGAATACGAATGTTTTGATATCTGCAGAGATGCCTGGACAACTTATATTCAGAAAAGTCTAAAAAATTTAATTACTACCGGAACCGGAAATCCAAATGGAAAAGACAAACCTCAAACCGAAAATGAGAAGAAACTTTCTGCAAAATAATACAAGTACTATTTTAGGCTAAGACAATCGTAGATTTGGCTAAAGCAATTGATTTGTTGTTATGGAACTTTGTAACAACAAAAAAACAGAACGATGAAAATTATAATTACAGGTTCTCTAGGGAACATTAGCAAGCCATTAGCAACGAAACTGGTTCAAAAAGGACACGACGTTTCAATAATTACGAGCGATGCAGGAAAACAAAAAGAAATTGAAACTTTAGGAGCAAAAGCAGCAATTGGATCTGTAGAAGATGCAGCGTTTTTAACGCAAACTTTTACTGGAGCAGATGCCGTTTATTGCATGATTCCGCGTGCAAATTATTTTGATCCTAATCTTGATTTGGACGCTTTTACTCGCAAAATAGGAAATAATTACGCAGAAGCTATCAAAAATTCAGGTGTAAAACGTGTGGCTTTTTTAAGTAGTATTGGCGCACATTTAGAGAAAAATTCAGGAATAATTCAGCGTTATAATGAAATAGAAAGTATTTTGAACAAACTTTCAAATGTTGGGATTACTTTTATGCGTCCAACTTCTTTCTATTATAATCTGGAAAGCTATATTCCTATGATTAAATTTCAAGGTCATATTACCGCCAATTATGGTGCTGACGAAATTATTCCGTGGGTTTCGCCTTATGATATCGCAGAAGCAATTGCTGACGAACTTACAACTCCGCTTGACGGAAAGAAAATTCGTTATGTTGCAAGCGAAGAATTAACAGGTCATGAAACAGCCAGAATTTTGGGTGAAGCAATTGGAAAACCAGATTTAAAATGGGTTTTATCAACAGATCAGCAAACTTTGGATGGTTTAATAAACATTGGAATGCAGTCAAAAATTGCCGCAGGTTTGGTCGAAATGTACGCAGGACTTTACAATGGTTCTCTTGGTGAAGATTACTATAATAACAGACCAGCAGAAATGGGGAAAGTAAAACTAGCAGAATATGCAAAACATTTTGCGGCTTTATATAACCAAAATTAAGTAACTTGTAACATGGCAAATCAGCAACCTCATCGTATAAAAAGTATCAGCGAATTTCATGAATTTAGAGATTTGCCAAAACCTGAGCATCCATTAGTCAGCGTTTATAACTTTGAAGATCTTAAACATCTGAACGAAGCGGAACCAAAAAGTTTGATGCTTGATTTTTATTCGATTGCCTTAAAACGCCATGCAAATGCAACCATGAGATACGGTCAGCAGGAATATGATTTTAAGGAAGGTGTTTTGCTATTTATTGCGCCGGGACAAGTTTTTTCTATAGAAGGAAATGCAGAACTTCAGCATACAGGATGGTCCTTATTGGTCCATCCTGATTTTTTGTGGAATACGCCGCTTGCCAAAAAAATCAAACAATATGAGTATTTTGGATATTCAGTTCATGAAGCTTTACATCTTTCTGATAAAGAAGAAAAAATGATTATCAATATCATCAAAAACATTCAGAACGAATATCAATCTAATATTGACAAATTCAGTCAGGATGTAATTATTGCTCAAATCGAATTACTTCTTACCTATTCTGAACGCTTTTATAACCGCCAATTTATTACCCGAAAAATCAGCAGTCATAAGATGCTGGAACGTTTAGAAAATCTATTAGAAGACTATTTCTCAAATGATTCTTTATCCAAAAAAGGATTACCAACGGTTCATTATGTTGCCGAAAATTTAAACGTTTCGCCAAATTACCTAAGCGGATTATTAAAACTACATACTGGTCAAAGCACGCAACAACATATTCATGATAAATTGATCGAAAAAGCCAAAGAAAAACTCTCGACAACTCATTTATCAATTAGCGAAATTGCCTTCGAATTAGGTTTTGAACACCAGCAATCCTTTAGTAAATTATTTAAAATCAAGACAAATGTTTCGCCTTTAGAATTCAGGCAATCTTTTAGTTAAGTATAATCTCTACAGGACAAATATTGCATTCCTAATTATTTGTTACCAATATATAATCTCTACGATATATGATTTTCAGAATCTAAATACGGTTCAAAAAAACTCAATAATTTGATTATTAAGATATAATCCTTTAGGATTTAAATATTGGTAAAAAAACTAAACTCTTAAAATAAAAATATCCCATGGGGATTACACTTATATGTTTTATAATCCAAATCATTTACAGAATTATTAGGTTATAAAATCGGATTAATTAACACAATGCAAGCAGAACAATAGCATTAATTTCCCTAAATTCGTCGTTAATAAACGAAAGATATGAATCCGATTTTTAAAAGTGTTCTGGCCGTTATAATTGGTCTTTTTGTAGGAAGTGTTGTCAATATGTTCATCCTATTATTGAGCAACTCGATTATTCCAGCTCCAAATGGCGCCGACGTTACAACTGTAGCAGGTTTAAAAGCAACCATACATTTATTCGAACCAAAACATTTTATTTTTCCATTTTTGGCACACGCACTCGGAACTTTTGCCGGAGCAATAGCTACCGTTTTAATTGCTTCGACTCACAAAGCAAAACTGGCTTTAATAATTGGCTGTTTCTTTTTATTAGGCGGTATTGTAAATACTTTCACACTGCCTTCACCTCTTTGGTTTACCATTGTAGATTTAGTTTTTGCTTATTTACCAATGGCATATCTGGCAATAAAATTGTTCTCAAAAAAGGATCTAAAAGCTGTAATCTAACGCAAAGAATAATCCCGAATAAATCAATGAAAAAAATTGGACTTGTTGGCGGAACCAGTTGGGTTTCTACAATCGATTATTATAAATTCATTAACGAAGGTGTTAATAAAAAACTGGGCGGATTACAATTTGCAGAATGCCTGATTTATTCTTTGAACTTTGGAGACATTCAGGAAAAAACCTGGCCAAACTCATACGAATTGGTACTAAATGCTTGCTTAAGTTTAAAGAAAAGTGGCGTTGATGCCATTGTTCTATGTGCAAATACAGCTCATATGCATGCAGACAAAATTGAAAAAGAAATTGGATTACCTCTAATTCATATTGGTACAGAAACTGCAAAAGCCATAACGCAAGAAAAAATCACTACTGTTGGACTATTAGGAACTTCGTTTTCTATGGAAATGGATTTCTATAAAGATCGCCTAAAAAGTTTTGGATTAAATGTATTGATTCCGGAAAGTCAGGAAAGCCGAAATTATATACAGCAAGTTTTAAAACAAGAATTAGGTAAAGGAATTATAAATCCGGATTCTAAGCAAAACTATATTAAAATTGCAAACGAATTAATCTCGCGTGGAGCCGAAGGTATTATTTTAGGTTGCACCGAAATTCCTTTGTTAATCGATCAAACGGACTTTTCAGTTCCTGTATTTGATACCACAAAAATCCATTCAGATGCCATTGTAGACTTTATTTTATCCTAAAAATAAAGAGCAATAAATCTGTACTTGTTTTTATTTCAGAGAAGTAAATTTCATAACTTAGTTAGCTTTTAAATTCTAAAATCATGACTAAGAAATATATTGCTCAGGAATTTCTAAAACTCGCGGCAAATGGGCATTCTCACGAAGCTTTTCGACTTTATGTAGGCAAGAATTTTAAACATCACAACGCTTACTTTAAAGGCGATGCCGAAACTTTAATGCTCGCGATGGACGAATCATCACGAAAAAATCCATACAAAACTTTTAAAATTCATCACGCTTTAAGAGACGGAGATATGGTTGCCGTGCATTCACATGTAAAACAAAACTCAACTGATTTAGGCACAGCTGTTGTACACCTTTTTAAATTTGAATCAGATAAAATAGTAGAACTTTGGGATTTGGGACAATCGATTCCAAAGGAAATAAAAAACGAAAACGGGATGTTTTAGTTTATAGTTTTCAGTCACAGTCAAAATTGCAACTGAAAACTTGAAACCTGAAACTTGAAACAATAATACCTCCTAAAAATGGCAAAAAACAAAACAACAGAAACAGAAAACAATGTTGACGATTTCATAAGTGCTTTTGTCGAAGATGAAACCAAAAGAAAAGATTCTTACGAACTTATCAAAATTATGCAGGAAGTCACTGGTTTTGAACCCAAAATGTGGGGGCCAAGCATTATTGGTTTCGGAAGTTATCATTACAAATACGACAGCGGTCACGAAGGCGATGCGCCATTGGCAGCATTTTCTCCAAGAAAAGCAGCAATTTCACTTTATGTCTATTCACCTTCAGATGAAAAAGAAGAAAAAGAAGAATTACTTTCGAAATTAGGAAAACATAAAGCTTCAAAAGGATGTCTTTATGTGAAAAAATTAGCAGATATTGACGTCGAAATTCTAAAGAAAATGATTTCCCTTTCGATAGAAAACACAAAGAAATTATATCCCTCAAACTAAAATATGATCACAGCCTTATTACTTATAATTTTCACTTTAGGAATTGCACTTTACTTCTTTTTACAACATCCAAAATTCGGGAAAGCACCTTCTGGAGAAAGACTGAAATTGATTCAAAAATCGCCTCAGTATAAAAACGGAAAATTCCAAAACGAAAATTTCACTCCGGAACTTGCCGAAGGTTATGGATACTTTTCTGTAATTTCTGATTTCTTATTTAAGAAAGTAGATCGAAAAATTCCAACTGATTTAATTCCGTCTATAAAAACAAATTTACTGGAACTTGATATCAATCAGGATGTTTTGATATGGTTTGGACATTCTTCTTATTATATTCAGCTTGAAGGAAAACGTTTTTTGATAGATCCTGTTTTTAGCGGAAACGCCTCGCCTATTGCCGGCACAACAAAAGCATTTAAAGGAACTGATATTTATACCGTTGATGAACTTCCGGAAATCGATTTTTTATTAATCACGCACGATCATTATGACCATTTAGATTATGAAACGATTATAAAATTAAAATCGAAAGTTAAAAAAATAATCTGTCCGCTTGGAGTTGGTTCACACTTCGAATTCTGGGATTTTCCACTTCAGAATATCATAGAAAAAGACTGGCACGAAAAAGTAGAACTTGATCAAAATCTGACACTTTATACCGCTCCGTCTAGACATTTTTCGGGCAGAAGTTTTAATCGCTGCAACACGCTTTGGACTTCCTTTATATTAGAATCTAAAGACTTTAAAATGTATTTGGGTGGCGATAGCGGTTACGATTCTCACTTTGCGAATATTGGTGCAAAATACGGCCCTTTTGATATTGCACTTATCGATAACGGTCAATATAATCCTACCTGGAAATACATTCATAATTTACCCGAAGATGTTATAAAAGCCATGAAAGACTTAAATACAAAGCGAGTTTTTCCGGTTCATTCTTCCAAATTTTCATTGTCGCTTCATTCCTGGGATGAACCTCTGAAAAAAGTAACTGAATTAAACGCAGCTTCAGAAAAACCGATTCCGCTTGTAACACCGATGATTGGCGAATTAGTCGAATTAAAAAACGAAAAACAAGAATTTAAACAATGGTGGAAAGGAGTTAGATAGATTATAGACTTAAGATTATAGATTATAGATTATAGATTGGAACACGTTTACTTTGTCATTCCGAGGAACGAGGAAGCTCCGTGAGAAGTTCGACAAAGATTGGGTTTTCGTTACGGAGTTACTTGCGAAGATTCCTCGTTCCTCGGAATGACAAAAAGAGAATAAAAAATTACGCCATTAATAAAGTACAAAATGAATAACCCAAACTATACTATCCGAAATGCTTTTCCTTCAGAATTTGAAGAAATAGGCAAATTATTGATTAATGTTTACTCGCAATTAGATGGTTTTCCGAAAGAAAATGAGCAACCTAATTATTATAAAATGTTGGCTAATATTGGCGATTTTACCAATCATCCTGAAACAGAACTTTTAGTCGCAATCGACGAAAACAATACGATTCTTGGTGCCGTGGTTTATTTTAATGACATGAAATATTATGGTTCCGGCGGAATTGCAACTCAAGAACAAAACGCAGCCGGTTTTCGATTATTGGGCGTTGATACAAATGCTCGCGGGAAAGGAATTGGCAAATTTCTAACACAGGAATGCATCAAAAAAGCCACTGATAATAAACGTCAGCAACTTATAATTCATTCGACTTTGGCAATGAAAACTGCTTGGAAAATGTATGAAAATCTGGATTTTAAAAGATCGGAAGATTTGGATTTTATGCAGGAAGAATTGGCTGTTTTCGGATTTAGATTAAAAATTACTTCCTAATATAATACCTCAAAAAACCTTGAAATCAAAAATATCTTTCTTAGCAATTGCATTTCTGCTTGCTGTAAATGCGTTTTCTCAAAATACTTATATTTTTCTGGGATCTTATAATCGTGATAAAACAGCAGAATCTATTCAGGTTTATCAATTAGATACTATAAATGGGAAATTGAGCAAAATAACCGCTATAAAAAATGTTGTAAATCCGTCGTATCTGACTTTGTCTCCAAACGGAAAATATCTATACGCTTGTACCGAAACCAAAACGCCAAATGCCGGAAGTGTCAGTAGTTTTGAGTTTAATCCGGAAAATAAAACTTTGACCTTTTTGAACAGTCAAAAAAGCGGCGGTGAAAACCCTGTTTATGTTGCGGTTCATAAAAGTGGGAAATGGCTCGTAAATGGCAATTATACGGAAGGAAGTGTTTCTGTTCATCCGCTTTTAGAAAATGGAAAAATAGATTCTCTTGCTCAAAATTTTCAATACTTGGACGGAAGTGTTAACAAAGAACGACAAGACAGATCGCACATTCATTCGACTGTATTTTCGCCTCAAAATGATTATTTATTCCTGCCGGATCTTGGTGCCGATAAAATACGTTGTTATCAATTTGACGCAACTCAAAAGCAACCTTTGGTAGAAACAGATCATCCTTTTATAAAAACAGATTTAGAAGCCGGACCTAGACATTTTACTTTTCATCCCAATCAGAAATTTGGTTATTGTATCGAAGAAATGGCCGGAGCAATAAGCGTATATCAATATGAAAATGGCATTTTGACCAAAATTCAACACATAAACACACATCCGGATAACATTAAGGAAGGTTTTGAAAGTTCTGACATTCATATTTCGCCTGACGGAAAATTTCTATATGCGACAAACAGAGGAAAAGAAAACAATATTGCAATTTTTTCTATTGCTCAAAATGGTCTTTTGAAAAACATTGGTTATCAATCGACTTTAGGAAAACATCCGAGAATTTTTGCTATCGATGAAACTGGAAAATTTCTTATTGCAACCAATGTTCTTACCGGAAATGTGGTAGTTTTTAGAAGAAATCAACAAACAGGATTGCTTAAAAAAGTCGGAAAAGAAGTTAAAATGGAAAATGTTTCTTGTGTTCAGATTAAACAGATTTAATTTAGTTTGCTCACGGATTTTGCGGATTGAACAGATTGACGCGGGTTTTTTATTCGCATTTTACGTCATTGCGAGGAACGAAGCAACCACACTCATAAAAGTATTGCGAGATTTAGCAAAGTGAGATTGCTTCGTTCCTCGCAATGACAAGATTGTAGCAAATAAACATAAAAACAACTAAAAAATGAAAAGAATAACAGTCTTCTGCGGATCGAGTTTTGGTACCGAAGAAATTTATACAGAACAAGCAACATTACTTGGACAAACATTTGCCAAACAAAATATAGAATTAGTTTACGGTGGCGCAAATGTTGGTTTGATGGGTGCTGTGGCTGATGGCGTTCTTAACGAAGGTGGAAAAGTAATTGGAGTTCTTCCGAACTTTTTGAGATCTAAAGAAATCGCACATCTCGGTTTAACCGAATTAATTTTGGTCGAAAGTATGCACGAAAGAAAAACCAAAATGAACGATTTATGCGATGGCGTTATTGCGCTTCCGGGTGGTTTTGGAACTCTCGAAGAACTTTTTGAAATGCTGACTTGGGCACAATTAGGTTTGCATAAAAAACCAATCGCAATTCTAAACATTAACGGATTTTATGATTCCTTAATTGAACTAACCAAAACAATGGTCGAAAAAGGTTTACTGAAAGATGCCAATAAAAATATGCTTTTAGTAAGCGATAACATTGATGATTTGTTAGAGCAAATGAAAAATTATGTACCGCCAACAACTGGAAAATGGATTGATAAGGACAAATCGTAATCTTATGATTTGTTCTAATTTTTAAATTGCTTCTTATAATCACTCGGATTCAATCCTGTATATTTTTTAAACAATCGATTCAGGTGACTTGCATCGCTAAAACCAAACTCGTATACAATTTCATTGATTTGCATATTAGTAAATTTCAATCTGGTTTCGATGAGTTTTACTTTGTAGGCAATCGTATATTGTTGAATGCTTTGTCCTGTTTTAGTTTTAAAATACTCACTAATATAAGTGGGCGAAACATTGAATTTCAACGCCATTTTTGTTGCTTTTAATTCCTCAGGCTGATAAATATTATGATGCACATAATTCAATAAATCCAAACTCGAATCTGCATTAGATTGATTAAGAGCAAATGGCGAAATAAGCGAAATATTTCTGGCAGCAATCGTAATAATAGTATTCAAAATTTGTTTAATTACTTCTTGTTGCTGCGGAAAATTACTGCTTTCTTCTCTAATCAACGCTTCTACCATCGCACGCAACAAAGGTTTATCGGTTACGGTTTTTAAAATACATCCCGGTAAATGATTGTGGTTGTGAAAGATAAATTCTAATTTCTGAATCCAGTCGTTGCTTTGTGTTTTGAGATAACTATCATGAAATCTGATAAAGAAAAACTTTGTTTTCTCTATAACCTCAAAACTATGAGTATCTTGCGGAAAAATCAAAAACAATTTATCGTTACTATAAGGCAATCGATGATCGTTGATTATCTGAATTCCTTTTCCTTCTAAAACAAAAACCATTTCAAAAAAAGTGTTTTTACGTTCTTTGGCTTCATATTCCGAAACTTCCAAAAACTGAAGTTCAAAAGGATGGTATAAATTTCTAATTTCCATCTTCCAAAAATACAAATTAATCCCATGATTGTACAAATTTTAAAAAGGTGTTCTTCGCAACTTTGCATTATAAAATCATACAAAAATGGAAACAACCTCTTTTTTATTATTACGCCTTGCCATCGCCATTAGCATGTTTGGACACGGATTGGTACGCTTGCCAAAACTAACCACTTTCAGTAACTGGATGATTGGCAGTTTTGAAAATTCTATGTTACCAAAATTCATCGTAACACCTTTTAGCTACATTTTGCCAATAGCCGAATTCGCAATTGGTTTACTCTTATTGCTTGGCTTGTTCACGAAACCATCTTTAATTGCCGGAGGCATTGTAATGCTTGCCTTATTATTTGGAACCTCAATGATTGAGAACTGGGAAGCAGTTCCATCACAACTTATTCATATTGCATTTTTTGCCTTATTATTACATTTTATTGATTCGAATAGCTGGGCAATTGATTTATTAATTAAAAAATAAAAACCATGAGTTCAAGACGAAATTTTATAAAACAAACCGGAATTATCGGTATGGTTGGAATGATGAATCCTCTGGAAACTTTTTCGGAAGTTTCAAAAACGGCTCCTTTATTTACACCTCAAAAGACAAAATGGGCCGATGGTTCCAGATTAATTGTTTCAATTTCGATGCAATTTGAAGCTGGCGGACAACCCCAAAATGCAGAAAGCCCGTTTCCTCAAAATATACAAAAAGGGTATATTGATCTTCCTGCCGCAACCTGGTATGAATACGGTTATAAAGAAGGTGTTCCGAGAATGCTGGACAATTGGGATAAATTAGGTGTAAAAGTGACTTCGCATATGGTTGGAACTGCTGTTTTGAAAAATCCACAACTCGCCAAAGAAATTGTGCAAAGAGGTCATGAAGCCGCTGCACACGGAATGAGCTGGAGCACACAATATACAATGCCATATGACGAAGAAAAGAAATTCATAAAAGATGGTGTTGACGCCATAAAAAGTGTAACAGGTTTTACGCCTGTTGGTTACAATGCAAACTGGCTTCGCCGCGGAACAAACACTTTAGAAATCCTGCAAGAACTTGGTTTTAAATATCATATTGATGATTTAAGTCGTGATGAACCTTTTATTATTCAGGTAAAAAACAAAGATTTTGCCGTGATTCCGTATACAATTCGATGTAATGATATTGTTTTAATTGAAGGAAAAAACTTTTCGGCAGATCAATTTTTGCAACAAGCGAAAATGGAATTTGACCAACTTTATACCGAAAGTGAAACACAACGCCGACAAATGTCTATAAGTTTTCATGATCGTATTGGCGGAACTCCACAAATGGTAAAAGCAACAAACGATCTTATAAAATACATGCAACAACATCAAGGCGTAAGCTTTAAACGTAAAGACGAAATCGCCGAAATCGCTTTGCACGACAAAACAACTATAAGAGAATAAATTATATATTTTAGATTGTTGATTTTAGATTATAATCCATACAGGTAAAACTTGTGTGGATTTTTTATTTTTCGAAAACTGGAAAATGAATTGGTAGGAAAACTAAATCATAATTACATATATTCGCCGTGAAAAAAATCTATCCAAAAACATGAAAAAAATTATTTTCTTATTATTTACAATTACTTTAATCACATTCACAACAACCGCACAAGAATCAAAAATTAAATTTGGAGTACAAGGAGGTTTAACTTATTCAACCTTTAGAGGTTATCACTCTTTCACAAATGAAAAACCGGGTTTATCTTATTTATTTGGAATTTCATTTCAATATAAATTAAATGAAAGTCTGTCTTTAAAAGCTGATTTAAATTATGACAGAAAAACACAGTTTACAAAAGGAACATCGTCAAGTTGGTATACTCCGGATAACCCAATGCCACCAGCAGATGCTATTTATAATTTTAAGTCTGTTACATATCTAAATTACATTACACTTCCAATAATGCTAAAATTCAGTTTTACCCATAATAAGAGTTTCTATATAAATGGTGGACCTTATTTGGGTTATTTAATTAAGTCCGGAATGACGTTTGAATCTTCCAGAAAACAAACTCCAGATGAAGATCTGGAGAATACAAAATACAGAAAGTCATTAGATTTTGGAATTTCAGCAGGTTTTGGAAAAGAATTTAAATTAAATGATAAACATTCTATCTATGTTGAATTACGCGAAAATTTAGGCTTAACAGATATTGCGAATCCTGATATGCCAACTGACGAATCAATGAAAACAAATTCTTTTAATTTAATTACCGGATTTACGTTTTAATTAAATTTTGGTGCATATAATAGCTTAAATTCTTAAATTAGGGGTTTAGAAAAATATTTCACGTTTCAAGTTTACACGCCCGTTTTGTCATTCCGAGGAACGAGGAATCTCCGCAAGTAGCTCGCCAAAGATTGACTTTTCCTTACGGAGTTTCTCACGGAGATTCCTCGTTACTCGGAATGACAAACTAAACTTTTTTTACATTTCACATTTTACAAACAACATCTGACCAACAAAAAATGAAAGTAGAAAACAACCACTTCGCAAAAGCCGAAATGCTGATTAGAAAACCTGTTTCAGAAGTTTTTCAGGCTTTTATTGATCCGGAAATCACCCGTAAATTTTGGTTTACCAAAGGTTCCGGAAAATTAGAACAGGACACAAAAACCGAATAGACATGGGAAATGTATGGTTTTTCATTAACGGTGACAACGCACGTTTTGCAGGAAAATAAAAAAATTGTAATCGAATGGGGAAATCCTGATGAAACCACTTTAGTCGAATGGATTTTTACTCCGTTAAACGAAAATGAAACTTTTGTAAGCATTACAAATTCAGGTTTAAAAGGAGATTCAGATAAAATAATCGATCAGGTTCGAAATTCTACAGAAGGTTTTACGTTAGTTTTGGCTGGAGCCAAAGCTTATTTAGAACATAATATTTTATTGAATTTGGTCTTGGATCGTTTTCCGAAAGGTCTCGCGTAAGAATATTATAAATTCAGTTTTTTAATCTTTTAATCGCGCAAAGTCGCAAAGTTTTTTTGTTTCACGCAGATTTAAAAAGATTTAGGCTGATATACGCAGAATTATATCATATTAAAAAAAAATCTGCTTAAATCCGCGTAATCTGCGTGCTAAAACTCTGCGACTTCGCGTCTTTGCGAGAGATTCATTAATCTATTCTTCACAAAAATTATAAAAAATGGACATTAAGAAACCTGAGAATATCGACGAATACATTGGCGCATTCCCAAATGATGTTCAGGAAATTTTGGAGAAAGTGAGAATGACAATCCAAAAAGCGGCTCCGAATGCCAAAGAAAAAATCAGTTATTCGATGCCGGCTTTTGAGCAAAACGGAATTGTGGTTTATTTCGCCGCCTTCAAAAATCATATTGGCTTGTATGCTTTACCAAGCGGACACGAAGCTTTTGCAGCAGAACTTTCGAAATATAAATCAGGAAAAGGCTCTGTACAATTTCCTTTAAATCAACCAATGCCTTTTGACTTAATTACCAAAATTGTAAAATTCAGAGTAAAGCAAAATCTAGAAAAAGCAAAAAATAAATAAGATTTCCAGACGTTGTTTCTTATGTTCTATAAACTAACCACAAACCGAACTAAACCAATTCTATGAAACAATTACAAATCTTTATTTTACTTCTTTCGCTTTTTACAAGTCCTTTTATTATCGCTCAAAATGAACCTTTAATCGAAAAAGAACTTGCAGAATTGCACAAACCAACCCGAAAAATTCAAGATTCTATTTCGAAATTAATTAAAGATTACAATCTTAAAATAGAACTTGAAACAGATTCTACTAAACGAAATCTGCTTACACTTCGTTTAGACACACTTTGGAATGCGAAAGATCAAAACGATATAAACCAATTAAAACTTGACTTTGATTTTGCCAAAAAACATCCAAATTCATTAAAGGCTTTGCAAATAATGAAAATAAATGTTGGTCGTTTTACAGGAATGAATTTCTATGACACTTTCGTGGAAGTTTTCCAAAATTTTTCTCCAGAAGTAAAGAATTCCGAAGAAGGCAAAGAAATGTCAAAACGACTAAAGTACTTCAAACAAAGCAAAGTTGGCAGTATTGCTCCCGCATTTACATTAAAAGATATTAACGGTCAAACCGTTTCGCTAAGTGATTTTAAAGAGAAGAAATACGTACTAATAGACTTTTGGGCAAGTTGGTGTGCTCCATGTCTTGAAGAACTGCCTTATATCAAAGAATTGTACAAAAAATACAACCAACAAGGATTTGAAATCATTAGCGTTACTGAAGATGAAAAAGCCGATCTTTGGAAAAACGCTATTGCGAAAGAAAAAATCGAATCCTGGAAACATCTTTCTGCTACTGAAAACAAAACTACAATTGTCAATGATTACTTTGTTTTCGGAATTCCGCATAAAGTTTTAATTGACAAAAACGGAGTCATTATTGGAAAATGGAAAGGTGGCGGCGAGAATAATAAACATGATTTACAACAGCTTTTGAAATCTGTTTTTGAAGCTGAATAAACAATACAATGAATTTACAAGAACATTATAACGAACTCTACAAAAAATCTTCTGAAGCTATTTTAGCAGGTAATTACAAACTGGATTCTCAAATTAATGACAAATCTGATTTGCGTTTTGGGATTACTTTATTAATCAGACCAAGCGAAACTATTAAGGCTAATATTCTGTTCTTTTTAAACGAATTAAAAGCGATTGATCCTTTACAATATTATTATCCGGATTCTGATATTCATATTACTGTAATGTCGATTATTTCGTGTTATGAAGGTTTTAGTTTAAACAAAATTACAATTGCAGATTACGTTGAAATTATCAAAAAAAGTCTGATTGATGTAAACGAAATTAAAATTAAATTTCAAGGCATTACAGCTTCACCTTCTGCTTTGATGATTCAAGGTTTTCCAACGGATGAATCTCTTAATAACTTACGGGATAAACTACGCAAGAATTTTAAACAATCAACTTTACAACAAAGTATTGATAGCCGATATGCCATTTCAACGGCGCATTCTACAGTTTTAAGATTTCAGGAAAAGCTTCAAAATCCAAAACAATTAATAGACGTTGCAGAGAAATTTCGTGATTTTGATTTCGGAGAATTTAAAGTCGAAAATATCGAATTAGTTTATAATGATTGGTATCAAAGAGAAGAAAACACAATACATTTAGAAGATTTTAATCTCTAGTTTTTTGCCACTAATTTATTTTTCTCTGCCACGAATTTCACGAATGAGCACGAATTTTTGCTCAAATTGACATAAAATTTCAGCATATTTCAATTAGTAAAAATTAGTGCAATTCGTGGCAACTATTTGTTATACTCTTTACCAGAAAAATTCCCAAAATGCCACAAAACTCCAGATGGATCGTGTAAAAAACATTCACTTCCCCAATCAAAATGTTTCGTTGGAGTTAATTTTACGCCGTATTTCTCCGTCAGATTGAGTTTCAAAAGTTCGTTGTAATAATAATCAACATCTTCAACTTCGAGAAAAATCATTGTGTTTTCGATCCAGCTTTTATCATAATAATCCTGAAGATAAAAGGCTAATTCCCCTGTTTTAAAAACAGAAAACTTTGGATCTAAAACGCCTTCTTCAAAACCTAAATCCTGATAGAAACTTCTGGAGATTTCAAAATCTTTGGCTCCAATAAATGGGCGGATTGATACTGCTTTGTGTTTCATAATTCGTTGAAGTTTAAAATTTAGAAATTCAATTTATCTCTTTGACAAAACCAAGTCGGCTGACAATCAGATACTATACAACCACCAGATATAGATTTTACCTTTTCATTTTCTTCTTTAGAAATTATCTTCCCATTTTTATCTGTAGGATTTCCATCTTTATCCTTGTAACTTATTCCTGCTGACAATCCGTAAATAATCGGAAGTACTTCATCATTCTTACTACAAATTGGACAAACATTATTTCTATCTTTTGAATAAGGACAAGTCGATGTATATGGAATTTCTACATTCTCTACTTCATTTTCTTTTAAGTCCATCATATAACAAATATTAATGGGATAATTCCTCGGCGAAATAAAT
Source organism: uncultured Flavobacterium sp. (assembly GCF_951805225.1). Classification (NCBI taxonomy): domain Bacteria; kingdom Pseudomonadati; phylum Bacteroidota; class Flavobacteriia; order Flavobacteriales; family Flavobacteriaceae; genus Flavobacterium; species uncultured Flavobacterium sp. The sequence goes on from NZ_OX638201.1 coordinate 2,924,266, forward strand.
ATTTTTATTTTCTTCTCCGCTTTTACATCTTCGAATACAAATCTTAAATCAGAATCAACTTTTATACTATCTGTCTTAATGCTTGTTTTTAAAATTATATAAGTATTTTCAAGAACCTTTTTATAATTCTCAGGATCTTTTAAAATTAGCTTACCTGTCAATTTACCCGTTTGCGAAAAACAGGAAAATGAAATCAATAAGAAGTATAAAAGTATTTTTTCTTTCATCTAAATAATTATATGATTTTCAAGAATTATCTTTTCTTAAAAATAATAATTCAATCTCAAAACCAAATTCTATTGACCAAAACCAAGTTGTTTTCTTAAATCAATATTTAAACTATATTGTTCCTGAACCGGAATTATTTTTCTTGAGTTTTTATTGATATCGCTTCCTTCGGCTGTCCATAGAAAAGGATAAAAATTAAAAACCTCATCACCTTTTAATTTCGAAACTTCTTGTCGCCAGCCATTCCATCTGTTGCCTTCATAGAATTTATCCAAATCATTGCTAAAACAAAATCCTAAAAATTCAGAATACGTAATATCAAGTGGTTCATATTCGAGATTGTCCGGAGAAAAATAATAAACCTTCCCCAAATCAGTTCCTAATCCGCCGCCATTTAAAAGGTAAAAACCGCCAATTGCATCATCAGCAATTAATGTAAAAGAAGGTGTTTCGCCAAACTCTTTAAATGTTTTTCCTTTATTCCAATCTGAAAGTGTGCGATTAAATTTTGAATTTCCCGAACCCAGAATTCTAATCCAGCCATCATCAACCAAAATTCCGCCAGTCATAAAAATAACCGCTCCTAATGATGAACGCGTAGTAACTTGAGTATTATATAATGTTTCTTTGGCTTTTGAAGCGTCAACGGGTAAAACCTCAACTTTGTTTTTTGCCGTTTTAATCCATTCTTGAACAGTCGCCCAAGCTGGATCTTTTTTATCTATAAGTTCTTCAGCGCTTTTCATTTTGTTTTGAGCTGTTATTGTAAGAGTCAAAAACAGCAATGCAATCAGGGAAAACCTCAGTTTCATTTTATTTAAATTGTAAGAATTATCTCTTAAAACTAACTTTTCTTCAAAATATTGCCTAAGCCACGACCAATTTGCTCAATCGCTTCCAGACCTTTTGTCAATGGTGTTGCGGTAAAATCTTCGTAAGCATCCATTGAAGTTTCTTTGCGATCATCTTGAGCATAAACCAAAATCAAGTTATTATCACTGAACGATCTTTCGAATTTCTGAGGCAATTTATCAAATATAGAATGATAAGAAACGGAACCTTTTCTGGATAAATTGAAAACAATTAAATCTGTTGGTTTTATTTCATCTGAAATTGATTCAAAATTATCCCAATCCAAAATACTTTTAAAGCCTAACTTCGCATTCAACTTCAATTTAGTAGCAACTTGTTGAATCGCTTGATGTGTTTTATACTCAGCGTAAATCACAATCGGAATACTTAATTCTTGCGATAATCGGCAGATTTTCTGTAACAAAAGATGGAATCCAACGCCTCTTTCTGAAAAAGGAGGACAAATGAAAACCAATCTTTTCTCTTCGATAAATGTTTTTTGAAACCTACAGATAAATAAACTTTTGTCTACATTATTGATAATTGAATCTACATTTTCACCAAAAATTTTATCCAGGAAACCTGTTTTTCTTGGCCAGCCTACAATCACAATATCAGACATAATCTCTTTTGAAGTTCTCGCAATTCCGCTTGCAGGATTGTGGTCAATTCTGGCAATCGTATTAATTTTTACTTCTGAAGCTGATCCTTGAATTACAAATTTATCAACGGCTTTTCGATACTTTAATATATTTTTTTCCGCCTGATCATTATTAGGAACAATCGTTAATAAAGTAACCGGATTGGCTGATTTTTTATCTTTTATCAAAAGGGCAAAATCTAATAAACTGGCTGTAGCCGAAGTTTTTGCTAACGGAATTAAAATATGTTCGTCTAAAATTTGATCACTATTTGCTTCTTCATGCGAAACTTCTTCTTCGCAAATGGCAATCTTTTTAGCCGCTTTTTCAGTTGCAAAAGAAGCTACAATACAAGTAATCAGAATTAAAATAATAGTTCCGTTTAAGATGTTTTCATCCAGAATTTTCGCTTTAAATCCAACTAAAATAACCGCCAATGTTGCAGCCGCGTGCGCACTGCTTAATCCGAAAATAAGTTGTCTTTCTGTCTTTGTATATTTAAAAACAATTTGGGTAAAAAATGCTGCGATCCATTTTCCAAAAATAGCGACAACACTCAAAGTTCCGGCAACAATTAACGCTGTTGGACCGCTAAGAATCACACTTATATCGACTAACATTCCCACAGAAATCAGGAAAAACGGAATGAATAATGCGTTTCCTATAAACTCAATTCTATTCATCAATGCTGATGAATGCGGAATTAATGGATTTAATGCCAAACCGGCAACAAAGGCTCCAATAATTGGCTCTACTCCTGCTACTTCTGCCAAAAACGCGGCGAAGAAAACTACAGAAAGTACAAATATATAATGGGCGTGTTTCTCACTTTCTAATTTCTTAAAGAACCATTTTGCAATCCTCGGAATAACAAAAAACATAATTGCCGAGAATATCGCCAATGAAACGGTTAGTTTTATCCAAAATGCCTGATTCAGATTTCCCTGACTACTTCCCATAATAATGGCCAAAATAATCAAAACGGCAGTATCCGTTAAAATCGTTCCTCCAACGGTTATGGCAACTGCCTGATTTTTTGCAATTCCTAGTTTACTCACAATTGGATACGCTACCAAAGTATGCGTTGCGAACATACTTGCGGTCAAAAAACTAGCGTTAAAATCGTAGTTCAGTAAATAAAAACAAACCGGAAATCCTATCGAAAGCGGGAAAATGAAAGTGAAAAATCCGAATAATAAACTCTTATTTCGATTGGCTTTAAACTCATTCATATCAAGTTCAAGTCCGGCAATAAACATAATATAGAGAAGTCCAATTGTCGAAAATAAATCAACGGCAGAATTTTTTGCCAGAATATTTAATCCGTGAGGTCCAATGATTACACCAGAAATAATAAGCCCGATAATTCCCGGGATATTAATTTTTTTAAGTAAAATTGGGGACAAGAGTATAATAAAAAGTATTAACGAAAAAATCAATACTGGGTTACTAAGTGGTAATTCGAATTCGTGTATGAAATGCTTGAAAAATTCTATCATATTATAATTTTATCTTCTTTGTGGTATTTTAATTTTTCGCGAAAGGAAGTTCAAATTAAAATGAGATTTCAGAAGTTATTATGTACCGATTTATCTTAAATCAAATCGGATTCTTTAGTGATTGCTTCTCTACAAAAATACCTAAAAAAAAATGCGAACTTCTCACGAAAACCGCATATTAAGCAATAAAATTTGTTTCGTTACCAAATTAATAAAATTTAATATTTTTTTTAACAAAATCGCAACATTTCTAATTCAAAGTAAATCTTCTTTGCATTATTCAATTATCTTTGTCTTAATAAAAATTACGCAATGGAAGAATGTATCTCTGTTTTTGATATGCTTAAAATTGGTGTTGGTCCCTCAAGTTCACATACTTTAGGACCTTGGAGAGCCGCAGAACGTTTTTTGGAAGAGCTGAAAGACGAGTCAATTTTAGACCAGATTAAACGAGTAAAAGTCGATTTGTACGGATCACTTTCTTTAACCGGAAAAGGTCACGCAACTGATTTATCGGTTATGTTGGGTTTAAGCGGGCAAGATCCCGAATATATTCCTGTTGATAATATTGCCGGAATTATCAAAACAATCGAAGATACAAACGAAATTATTCTGGCAAACGAATTCAAAGTTCCGTTTTACTTTCTTCAGGATATTGTCTTCAATAAAGAGTTTCTTCCCTTTCATGCAAATGGACTAAAATTTACGGCTTATAAAGCAGATGATTCTGAATATGAGTCTACTTTTTATTCGATTGGTGGAGGTTTTGTTGTGAAAGAAGAACGCACAAATGCAAAAATCAAAGAGGAAATAAAATGTGCTTTCCCATTCCCGATTCAAAATGCAGTTGAGCTTTTAAATTATACGATTTCAGAAAACAAATCGATCTCAGAAATTGTTTATGAAAATGAAAAATCGATGCGTCCGGAAGCCGAAATTCACTCAGAATTAATACGCATCTGGAACACAATGTTAGAATGTATGTACATAGGTTGTCATACCGGAGGAGTTCTTCCCGGCGGATTAAACGTTCGCAGAAGAGCTTTTGATATGCACCAAAACTTAATAGGTTTGTCTAATTATTCAGATCCGCAAAGCTGGCTGGAAGAAATTAGAAAAACCGAAGTAAAATTTCGCCAGATCTTAAAATGGGTAAGTTGTTTTGCACTTGCCGTGAATGAAGTAAATGCTTCTTTGGGTCGCGTTGTTACAGCGCCTACAAACGGAAGCGCTGGTGTAATTCCGGCTGTTTTAATGTATTATTTGGTAATCGAAAACCATAATGCAGGCGAAAAAGAAATCAAACAATTCCTGATGGTTGCCGGAGAAATAGGAAGTATTTTCAAAAAAGGTTCAACAATTTCTGCTGCAATGGGCGGTTGTCAGGCCGAAATTGGTGTTTCGTCATCAATGGCTGCCGCAGCGCTTTGCGAATTAATGGGCGGAACTCCTGCTCAGGTTTTAATGGCTGCCGAAATCGCTATGGAACATCACCTTGGTTTAACTTGTGATCCAATTGGTGGTTTGGTTCAGATTCCGTGTATCGAAAGAAATACTATGGGCGCCATAAAAGCTATAAATGCTGCCGAATTAGCGCTTGAAACTGATTCTAAAAATGCAAAAGTGCCTTTGGACAAAGTAATTAATACAATGTGGCAAACGGCAAAAGACATGAATTCTAAATACAAAGAAACCTCCGAAGGTGGATTGGCAATCGCCGTAAATATGGCGGATTGTTAAAATAATTATTTGCCACAGATTAAAATGATTAACACAGATTCAGTAATAGAAATCTTTTTAAATCCTTTAATCTGTGGCAAAAAAATCATCACATTATTATTCTTCCATTAAAATAGAAAACAGTCAATTCATACTTGAATTTAAAGATAAGAAGCTATTCCCTATTGAAATATTTATCGAATGCTGATTTCAATCTATAATTATTCAATACTTTTACACCTTCAAAAAAAAACAAAATGTCAGTAGCAAAAAAAGATTATAAAAGAATCACAACAAAGTCATTAATCGAAATGAAAAGCAACGGAGAAAAAATCTCTATGTTAACAGCTTACGATTATACAATGGCAAAAATTGTTGATACCGCAGGAATCGATGTGATTTTAGTGGGAGATTCAGCATCAAATGTTATGGCGGGTCACGAAACGACATTGCCAATTACCTTAGATCAAATGATTTATCACGCTTCGTCTGTAGTTCGCGCTGTCGAAAGAGCCTTAGTTGTCGTAGATTTACCTTTTGGAAGTTACCAATCTGATCCAAAAGAAGCTTTGCGTTCTGCAATTAGAATCATGAAAGAAAGTGGCGGTCACGCTGTGAAACTTGAAGGAGGAAAAGAAATTAAAGAATCAATCAAAAAAATATTAAACGCCGGAATTCCAGTTATGGGACACTTGGGTTTAACTCCGCAATCTATCTATAAATTTGGTACGTACAGCGTTCGTGCAAAAGAAGATCAGGAAGCCGAAAAATTAATCGAAGACGCCAAATTACTAGAAAAAGTAGGTTGTTTTGCGGTTGTTTTAGAAAAAATCCCTGCTCATCTTGCTGAACAAGTTGCTAAAAGTATTTCGATTCCGGTTATCGGAATTGGTGCCGGAGGTGGCGTTGACGGACAAGTTTTGGTTATTCACGATATGTTAGGAATGAATAATGAATTCAGTCCGCGTTTCTTACGTCGTTATTTAAACTTATACGAAGAAATGACAAAAGCAATTGGTCAATATGCAGCGGATGTGAAATCTCGCGATTTCCCTAATTCTGGGGAACAATACTAGATTAGATTTCTTAGACTTCTTAGATATTTAGACTTCTTAGATTTTATTTTGTATACTTAATTATAAAACAACAAATCTAAGAAGTCTAAGTCAGTCTAAAATCTAAGCAAGTCTTATCTAAAATCTAATCAATCAAAAAAATGCATCAATTTAAAGAACTTTTAATTTGGAAGAAAAGCAGATTGTTTTGTTCTAAAATTTATAATGCAACAGCAAAATTTCCAAGTGAAGAAAAATTTGGAATTATAAATCAATTAAGAAGAGCATCTGTATCAATTCCTTCAAACATTGCAGAAGGTTCATCAAGAAATTCAAACAAAGATTTCGCCCGATTCTTAGAAATTGCAATTGGTTCAGCTTACGAAGTAGAAACACAGCTTTTAATTTCTTCTGATCTTGGATTTATCAATGAAGAAAATACAACTGAATTGATAAAACTATTAGAAGAAATCACAAAAATGACTTCTAGATTCAGAGCCACTTTATTATAATCTTTTTTTTTAATCATAAGTCCAAAATTCTAAGAAGTCTAAGTAAGTCTAAAAATCTAAGCAAGTCTAAAATGAAAATTCTTTCAGATAAAAATAATCTACAAGTTCTACACGAAGACAATCACATTATTGTGGTTAACAAACGCGTAGGCGATATTGTGCAAGGTGATAAAACCGGAGATAAACCTTTATCTGATGTTGTAAAAGAATACATTAAAGACAAATACAATAAACCTGGTGACGTTTTTCTGGGTGTGATTCATCGTTTAGACAGACCCACAACGGGAATTGTTGTTTTTGCCAGAACCAGTAAAGCATTAACACGCATGAACGAAATGTTCAGCAATCGTGAAACTCAAAAAACGTATTGGGCAGTTGTTAAAAATAAACCTCAGGAAACAAAGGCTAAATTGGTTCATTATCTCAAAAGAAATGAGAAAAACAACACTTCAAAAGCACATTTAAAAGAAGTTCCGGATAGTAAAATCGCCAGTTTAGATTATACTATTATTAAAGAACTTCAAAATTATGTGGCATTAGAAATTAATCTGCATACTGGTCGCCATCACCAAATTAGAGCTCAATTGGCCGCAATTGGATCTCCAATTAAAGGAGATTTAAAATATGGTTTTGACCGAAGTAATCCTGATGGCGGAATTCATCTTCATGCCAGAAAGTTAGTTTTTGTGCATCCGGTTTCTAAAGAAAACATTACAATCATTGCTCCTACTCCAGACGAAACAATTTGGAATGCGATATGATTTTTATGATACAATTGTTAATTTTTTAATTTTTATCGATTAACTTGCATAGACAAAAATCAAGTGAATCATAAAAATGGACTATAAAAACGACATCGGATACAGAAAAGAAACGCTCAAAAAATTGTTGTATAACATTCAAAAAAGCGAAGATTTAATTGTAAAAGCTTTATACGATGATTTTAAAAAGCCAGAATTTGAAGCGGTTTTAACGGAAACGAATTATGTCATTTCCGAACTAAAAGACACCATCAAAAACATTCACAATTGGGCAAAACCAAAACGTATTTTGCCTTCTCTTCTTAATTTTCCTTCTACAGATTATATTTTTAAAGAACCTTACGGAAATGTTTTGGTTATTGCGCCCTGGAATTATCCTTTTCAATTGGCATTATGTCCTTTGATTTCTGCCGTTGCTGCAGGAAACAGAGTGGTTTTAAAACCATCAGAACTTACGCCACATACCTCAGCAATAATTGCAAAAATTATCCAAAAAACATTTCATGTCAATCATGTTGAAGTTTTTGAAGGCGGCGTTGAAGTTTCGAATAAATTACTGGCAAAACGCTGGGATTATATTTTCTTCACCGGAAGTGTTTCTGTTGGAAAAATCATCGCCAAAGCTGCAGCCGAAAATCTGACTCCGATTACATTAGAATTAGGCGGAAAAAATCCTTGTATTATTGATGAAACGGCAAATTTGAAACTTGCAGCAAAACGTATTGTCTGGGGAAAATTCATAAATGCCGGACAAACCTGTATTGCGCCGGATTATATTTTGATTCAGAAAAACATGAAAGTCAATTTTCTTTCGTTTTTAATGGAAGAAATCATAAAAGCTTACGGCAAAAAAATGGAAAAATCTCCTGATTTTGCCCGCATTATAAACACAAAAAACTGGGTTCGTTTAGACAGTATGATAGAAAAAGAGAAAGTAGTTTTTGGAGGTGAAACAGATGCACACAATCTCTATATTTCTCCAACTTTAATCGAAGAACCTGCTCTCGATAGTCCAGTTATGCAAGAAGAGATATTTGGTCCAATTTTACCAATCCTAACTTACGAAACTGAAGCTGATCTTCAAAATGTAATCAGCCGATATGAAAAACCTCTTGCTTTTTATGTTTTTAGCGAAAATAAGTCTTTTGCAAAAAAACTAATTACTACTTATTCTTTCGGTGGCGGATGCATTAACGATACAGTTGTTCATTTTTCGAACAAAAGATTACCTTTTGGCGGCGTTGGTCACAGCGGCATTGGCGCTTATCACGGTCAATTAAGTTTTGACATCTTCTCGCATCATAAAGCGATCGTAAAAAAAGGAAACTGGCTCGATTTACCAATGCGGTATGCACCTTACAAAGACAAATTGGCTTCGATTAAACGTCTATTAGACTGGGTGTAAGTATAAAAAAACGATTTCGTAATGTTTTGTAGATTTTCATACGGAATTGATTAAAAATATTATATTTACGTCTGATTAACCAGCTTAACTTACAAGAATATAAAACAATTTTACTTCTAATGAAATCTACACTTGACCAAATTGAAGACATCAAAAAAAATGGATATACCATAGATTTTGGGTCCACTTTTAATTACGCTTTCGAAAACTACAAAAAAATAGCACTTTATTCAGGGCTTATTATATTGGTTTTTTCAATTATTATAGCGGTCCTTGCCATGGGATTAGCCGTTACCATTTATGGTGTTGCAGCAATTAGTAAAGATTTTATTCTGGATTTAGAAAATCAGAAACTTTCTTATCTCGAGCAGCTTCTTTCTATAGGTGCTGTTTCTCTATTTGCAGCTTTATTGGCTCCTTTTGGAGCTGGATTTCTTAAAATGGCAGATTGCGCAGACAAAGACGAAGAATTCAACGTTTCGACAATTTTCACTTATTACAAAGCACCCTATTTTACTCAGTTATTCATAATGGCACTAATTATAGGATTAGTAAGTAATGCTATTTCGGCTGTTATCGAAAGCTTTGGAATCGTACTTTTAGGAACTGCAATTTCAATTTTTATATCATTTTTCACTTTTATAGCAATTCCTTTAGTCGTTTTTGGAAATTTAAGTGCTGTAGATGCCATAAAAGGAAGTATAATTGTAGTAACTAAAAATCCGCTATTAATTTTCGCATTATTTATCACCGGTATAATTGGCTCTATGGTTGGCCTTATTGGTTGTTGTATTGGAGTACTTTTTACTATTATTTTTAATACTTCTGTAACATATGCGACTTATTTCTCGATTTTTACTGAAGAAGAAGAAAAAGATATAATTGAATCAATTGGACAATCAGATTTAGAATAAAACCGAAGTTTCTAAGTAAAAAAAGGGCTTAACCTACTCTTTTTAGAGCTTTCAAAAATGCTATTTTACTAAACCAACATACCCCGAATTCTATGGTAGCTAACTGTAGTTTCTTCAATTCATTGATTTCAGGAATTGCTTTAATCGGCAATGTCCTGAAATCAATTATAACAAATTGGTATGTTTACAATTCTGATATAATTTTCTACAACAATCCTAAACTCATCATCTTAGGATTATCCCTTTTTGGATTTCTGGCATTATTGGTTTATCAGTTTTTTCGAATAAAAGCCAGAATTGGTTATTTTATCGAAAAAAAGAAAGAGGCCGAAACTGCAAGTAAAGAATATCAATTGTATATTTTATTCTTTGGAATTGCAGTTATTGTAATCGAAATAATTAATGAAATCTTCAAAATCAGACCAAAAAGTTTACTTATCGTAAACGTTTCCATTGGTTTTACAGTTCTCCTTATTTATTTAATAACAGACAAAGTCAAATGGCTTCGAGATAGAATTCAGCAAATTTTCATTTTCTGTTTCTTTATATACATAACCTATGTTTGCTACAATATTGTTCGTCTTGCAAACGATGTTGTTCCGGTTATTGTATTTTTAATCTCCTTTTTCTTTTCGTATAATATTCTAAAACCAATAAAAACGTACTGGTTTTTTGTTGCTCTGGTATTTGTTTTTCTTATTACAACCGTTACTTTTCATTTAATTCCGATAAAATCTTCTGTATTATTAATTAATTTCTGCATTCTTATTTTCATTATCAATCAGGTAAAATATGCCGTTTTATTAAACAATCGGGATAATTTTAGATTTGCAAACGAAATTGTTCATAAAGGAAATTCATTAACAATTGCTACAAATCAAAAAGGCGCAATATTATTTTGCAGCGAAACAGTAAGTTCTATTTTAGGTTATTTACCGGACGAAGTTATGGGTTTTGACTTCTGGAAACTCACAAAAGACGAAGGATTCATAGAAAACAATCTTCCAATACATTATCAGGAAAACAAACTTTATATTCGAAAATTAAAAAGCAAAAATGGAGAATATAAATACATTCAATGGAAAGATAAAAAATTCTCAGACGACTTAATTATCAGTATTGGTCAGGATGTTACGGAACAAATCAATGTTCAGGATCAATATAAAAATCTAATTCAAACTGCGACTGATATTATTTTTGAAATTGATGTCAACGGACATTTTACTTTTATTAATGAATTTGGATTTTCAATTTTAGGCTATTCTGAAAATGAAATTATATCCAAACATTATTCAAATTTCATTCACGAAAATTACATTAGAGGCGCTGTAGATTTTTATGAAAATCTGGTCATCAATGAAAATAATTTCCCTACAATAGAATTTCCGGTTATTAAGAAAGACGGATTAGAAGTATGGATTTCTCAAAAGATTATTGTTCGCAAAAATGATCTTGGCGAAACTATTGGTTTTGCCGGAATTGCCAGAGATATTACTGAGATCAGAAATATCGAAAACGAGAAAAAAAGACGTCTCGAAAAAATTGAAGCTTACAATAATTCGACAAAAAAACTATCGACAACAGACTTTAGTAAATACGATAATTTAAATACTGTTATTGATTATATCGTCAAAGAAGCGGCAACGGTAAGCAAAACAAACAGAGTAAGTTTCTGGAAATATTACAAAGATTTAATTACTTGCAAAAACATATTTAGCCTTGACAATCAAAACTTAAGCGACAAAAATATATTAGATAAAGAATCGTATCCAATATATTTTGAAACCTTAAAAAACAAAGCTATTATTAATGCTCCGGATGTTTTTAATAAACTTGAAACTTCTGAATTTCAGAAACTCTATTTCACCAAAAATCACATCAAATCGATGCTTGATGTTCCCGTATTTTTAAGCGGGCAATTGGCTGGTGTCGTTTGTTTTGAAAGTACCGAAGAACAAAGAGAATGGGATAACGAAGACATTAATTATGCACGAACCATTTCTGACGTAATCTCGCTGGCTATTTCATCGCAAATGCGTTTAGAAGCTGAGCGTAAATTAGAATTTAAAAGTCAATTGTTATCTGCGCTTTCTCTTTGTACAGAGAAATTTTTGCTAAGCAAAACGACTCAGGAAATGTTTCAGGAAACTTATGATTTAATTGGAAAAGCAGCCAAAGTAGATCATATGTATTACTACGAAAGAGACTTTACAACAAATACAGTAAGTCAGAAATATAAATGGTCCAAAAGTGGCGTTCAACATCAAATTACACCATTAAGGCAGCTTACAGAAGATAATTTAAAAGAAATTTACAACGTCGCTCAAAGCAAAAAAATCCTTAACACGCTTACGCGAAAGCTTGAAGACACCTTTTTTAAGCAACTTTTGATTGATAACGAAATCAAATCAATTTTGATTTTACCGCTTTATATCAACGATATTTTTACGGGATTTATAGGTTTTGACGATTGTACAAATGAGAAAAAATGGTCTGAAGAAGAGATTTATATTTTTCAGGTTCTAGCCAATAATATCTCTTCTGCTTTAGAGCGAAATCGGAATGAAAACAAAATTCTTGAAAGTGAAGAAAAATTCAAATTAATAGCCAATAACATTCCCGGAACCGTCTATTTATCCAAATTTGATGCTTTTTCGACTAAAATATTCCTTAGCGATGAAATTTTGCATTTAACCGGTTATTCAAAATCTGAATTTATTGAGAACAATTTATCGTTTTTATCCCTAATTCATCCGGATGATAAAGAGGAAGTAATCAACAGCCAGATTGATAATTTGCAAAGCGGAATGCCTCTTCATAATGTATATCGAATTCAACGAAAAACTGGTGAATATATTTGGGTGGAAGAATTTGGCGATGTAATCAAAAAAGGTGACGAAATTGAATTTGTGGGTGGAATCTACTTTGATATTACAAACAAAAAAGAAACCGAAGACGCGATAAAAGCCAAGCAATTAGCGGAAGCAGCCAATAAATCTAAATCTGACTTCCTGGCGAATATGTCGCACGAAATCAGAACTCCACTAAATGGCATTATTGGTTTTACACATTTATTGATGAAAACCGAACTTGAAGAAATTCAGGAAAAATACATGACTACGATAAATCAATCGGCACATTCATTATTGGAAATTATCAATGACATTCTTGATTTTTCTAAAATTGAAGCTGGAAAACTGGAGCTTTTCATTGATTTGTACGATATTAAAAAAGTACTCGGTCAGGTTTTTGATTTGATTGTTTATGAGTCAAACCAAAAAAATCTTCAATTGGAACTCAATGTCGATCCTGATGTTCCTAAATATATTTGGACAGATATTGTACGTATCAAACAAATTTTGATCAATTTACTTTCGAATGCAGTAAAATTCACCAACGAAGGTTCTATAAAGCTAAATGTTTCGGTTCTGGAAAAATTCAAAAGCAACAATTGTGTGATTCGATTCTCTGTAATTGACACAGGAATTGGAATTTTAGAAAAAAATCAGAAGAAAATTTTCAAGGCATTTTCGCAAGAAGATAGTTCTACAACGAGAAAATTTGGAGGAACCGGTTTAGGATTAACTATTTCGAACCAATTATTGGCTCTTATGGAAAGCCGATTACAACTGGAAAGTAAAATAGATATTGGAAGTAATTTTTATTTTGATTTAAATCTAAAAACAAGCAATCAAAGTATAAATGAAAAATACAATGCTGAGTTAAAGAAAATGAACTCAAAAGCGGATTGCACTAATGAATTAAGTGATAAATCAATAACCTTTTTGATTGTAGAAGACAACAAGGTAAATATGATGCTGCTAAAAACTATCATTAGAAATTTATACAATAATGCTTTTATTTATGAATGCGAAAATGGATATGAAGCTGTACAGCAATTCGAAAACATCAATCCAAATATGGTTTTTATGGATATTCAAATGCCAATTATGAATGGCTATGAAACCACAAAAGCAATTAGAAATACTAGCCGCGGTAGAGATATTCCCATAATTGCCGTTACTGCGGGAGCCGAAAAAGAGGAACGCAACAAATGCATTTCAGCCGGAATGAACGATTACATTTCGAAACCAATCATGAAAGGAACTGTCGAAGACGCTTTGACAAAATGGTTAAAATAATTAAAAGTAAATGAGATTGACTAGTCTCTAATTCCAAAAAAAAATATAAATTCGTAGAGATTTACCCTACAATAATTTTTAATACAGAATACTATGAAATGGAAAGGAACTAGAGAAAGCGATAATGTTGAAGACAGAAGATCAATTTCTGGCGGAAAAGTAGCCGTTGGTGGTGGTATTATTGGAATAGTAATTTTGTTGCTAAATGTTTTTGGTGGCGAGACGGGACAAACTATAGGTTCTGCTTTAGAACAAATACAAGGCGGACAACAACAAACAACTCAAACAGCTGCTCCCTTAAGTAAAGAAGATGAAGAAATGGGACATTTTGTAAGATCTGTTTTGGCTAAAACTGAAGACACTTGGGACAAGATTTTCACAGAACAAGGAATTACCTATAAGAAACCGAAATTAGTGCTTTTTAAAGGCTCTGTTAACACTGCTTGTGGTGGTGCATCTTCGGCTTCGGGACCATTTTATTGTCCCGGAGATCAAATCGTATATATGGATTTAGATTTCTTTGAAGAACTTCAAACTAAATTTGGTGCAAAAGGTGGTGATTTTGCTATTGCATACGTTATTGCACACGAAATTGGTCATCACATACAAACTCTGTTAGGAACATCAGTTAAAATGCGTCAGGCGCAAGAAGGAAAAAGCGAGGCTGAAGCCAATAAACTTTCGGTTGCACTAGAACTACAAGCGGATTTTTATGCAGGAGTTTGGGCTCATGATAACCAACAATATATAGAAGCTGGTGATATTGATGAAGCTTTGAGCGCTGCAAATGCCGTTGGTGACGATGCAATTCAAAGCAAAATGCAAGGTCACGTTGTTCCGGATTCCTTTACACACGGAACATCTGAACAAAGAATGTACTGGTTCAAAAAAGGTTTTAAAACCGGCGATATCAAACAAGGAAATACTTTTGACGAAATTCGTTAATCCGCAAACCAAATATAACAACCAAATGAGCATGACTTAAACGTCATGCTTTTTTTGTGCCTTTTTTTGTCTTTTTTGAACCATATAAGTGATATGTAGAGATGCACAGCAGTGCATCTAACCCAACGTAAGTCAATATTTTTTGTCATATTGAACCATATAAGTGATTTAAGTTCATTTTAGATGGAACTTGTAAAAATCCTTGCTGTACATCCTAAAATAACGGAGAATCCTCATTTTTGTCATTTCGACGGAGGAGAAATCATACTCGCGGATCGACACAGATTATCGACATTTCTTTGTGGAGCTTCTTGTGTGATTTCTCCTCCGTCGAAATGACAAGATCGCGTATAGCTAAAATGAACTTAAATCACTTATATGGTAAAAGAAAATTATAAGCACAAAAAAAGCCTTGAATTTCTTCAAGGCTTTAAATTTCTGGGTGGCTGACCGGGTTCGAACCGGCGACCCGCGGCACCACAAACCGCTACTCTAACCAGCTGAGCTACAACCACCATTTTTGCTTAGCGAGTGCAAATATATAACAAAGGTTTACTTCTACAAAGAAAAAAATGAAAAATTTTTAGAAAAATTACATCAAATTTTCTAAACTATTGACTGCCAAACACCTTTCAACAGTAAAACCTTCAGCAAAATCTTTACCAACTAACCTTCCTAAGTCCTGCGCACGATAATTTAGACTTTCAAAAAAGTTTTTACTCGTAATTGGTGTTACAGGTTCTGTTGAATTTGGATCATAAAACTGAGTTTTATAAGCCATAATCGCTTCTACCTTTTTCTCTTCAAAACCTGTGATGTCAACTACAAAATCCGGTTGAATGTTTTTCCACTGAATATAGTGATAAACCACTTTTGGTCTCCATGGTTCCTGATTCTCTCCATCTACCGAAGTTTCGATCTTTACCAATCCTGATAAAAAGCAAGCGTCAGAAACCAATTTGCTCCCTTTTCCGTGATCGATATGACGATCGTCAATTGCATTACACAATACGATTTCAGGTTTATACTTACGAATCATTTTTATAACCTCTAATTGGTGTTTTTCGTCATTTACAAAAAATCCGTCACGCATCTCCAGATTCTCACGAACCAAAACACCTAATATTTTTGCCGCATCTGCAGCTTCAGAATCTCTGGTTTCAGCAGTTCCTCGCGTACCTAATTCACCACGCGTTAAATCTACAATACCAACTTTTTTTCCAAGAGATACTTCTTTTAAAATTGTTCCCGCACAACCTAATTCTACATCATCCGGATGTGCCCCAAAGGCTAATATATCTAATTTCATTTCGTTTTTTGTTTTTTTTTGTTTCACGTTTCAGGTTTCAGGTTAACATTCAGAACGTGAAACTTGAAACCTGAAACTTGAAACTTTTTTCTCTAACAATTACTATTCTTTTTTACGTTCAAAACCCTTTTCATCGTCATTGATTTATTGACGCTTTCCTCCCATTCATTTTCGGGAATACTCTCTTTTGTAATTCCGCAACCCATGTATAATATTGCTTTATTATCCTTGATTTGCATGCTGCGTAAATTTACAAATAAATCAGAGCTTGCTATTTTGTTCGCAAAACTGCTATTTAATTCGCCTAGAAATCCAGTGTAGAAAGTTCGGTCATAATTTTCATTTTCGATGATAAAAGCTTT
Source organism: uncultured Flavobacterium sp. (assembly GCF_951805225.1). Taxonomy (NCBI): domain Bacteria; kingdom Pseudomonadati; phylum Bacteroidota; class Flavobacteriia; order Flavobacteriales; family Flavobacteriaceae; genus Flavobacterium; species uncultured Flavobacterium sp. The sequence goes on from NZ_OX638201.1 coordinate 2,940,610, forward strand.
TGCTTTCTTCTTTGGCAAACCACAAACTGCAGGCGTTGGATGCAAAGTATCAATAACTTCTTCAAGCGTTGAATTATCGTTTAAAACTCCCGAAATATCAGTTTTAATATGCCAGATCGATCCAGCTTTCAAACTGTAAGGTTCTGTAACATTAACCGAAGCCGCGACTTCACGCAATCTTTTTACAATAAAATCAGTAACATATTGCTGTTCGTCTTTTTCTTTTTGCTGCCAAAGAATCTCAGATTCTGCCGTCGCTTTCTGAGTTCCCGCCAAAGCAGTCGTTTCAAAAACATTTCCGCTTGCTTTCAATAATTGTTCCGGCGTTGCTCCCATCCAAAGACCAATTTGAGGATGAAAAAAACAATACGAAAAAGTCGTTGGATACAAATGAATCAAACGCTGAAAAATGGTACTGAAATCGAAATTAACTAAGTCAATTGTTTCGCTTCTGGATAAAACCACTTTTTTGAATTCGTCGTTTTTAATCGCTTCAATTCCTTTTGAAACCAAATCTTCATATTGATTTTTGGCTTCCAAATCAAAATTTACTTCTTCGATTTCATTAAAATCAAAATTAACTTTAGTTTGTTCGGCACTAATAATTTTTGATTCTTCTTCCGGAATTAAAATCAGTTGTTTTTCATCAAAAGAAGCAAAAACAAAACCTTTCTCGCTATAATCTGAAACTGTATATAAAGTATCATTTTGCTGTAAAAGCGCAAAAATACTGGACGAATTAGGTTTCGAATAGATTACAAAAGGTAAATTCTGCTCTTGATGTTTTTTTACAGTAGAAAAAAAGTCATTCATATTTTCTACGCTTTCTTTTTGTCTAAAACCATATTCGTCAATTTGCAAAGCGAAATCAGATTTCCGGCTTCATCAGTGATTTTAATTTCCCAAAGATGAATACTTCTTCCTTTATGAATGATTCTTGCCGTTCCAAAAACAAAACCTTCGCGAATACTTTTCAGGTGATTTGCAGAAATTTCGATTCCGCGAACTTCCTGTTCTTTTGGATCAATAAAAAAGAAAGATGCTGCACTTCCTACACTTTCGGCCAAAGCTACCGAAGCACCGCCGTGCAATAATCCCATTGGTTGGTGAACGCTTGGATTTACAGGCATTTTTGCAGTTAAAAAATCTTCGCCTGCGTCTATATATTCAATTTTTAGCGTTTCCATCAAAGTGTTTTTAGAAAACTGATTGCAACGCTCTAATATTTGTTCTTTTGTGTAATTCATTTAAAATAGGCTTTAAAATCGTAAAATTAAAGAAAAGATGAGATACAAATTAGAAAATACATTTCTAATATTAAAAATGATCTTCAAACGTGTAAGTTTTTTGCTATTTTTACAAAAAAGATTTTAAATGCGTCAATACTTTATACTCTTCATTTTCGGTTTCCTTTTAGCTTTCAGTTCATGTCGAACAGATTTTGACACCGTTGCCAGTTCCGGAGATTTAAAGTTCTCAAAAGATACCGTTTATCTAGATACTGTTTTTAAGAACATTGGCTCAAGCACGTACCAACTTAAAGTTTATAATAAAAGTAAAAACGACATTTCGATCCCGACTGTTAAATTCAAAAAAGGCTTAAGTTCAAAATACCGAATGACTGTTGACGGAATGAGCGGAAATAATGGTAAAATCTTTAATAATGTTACGCTTTTAGCGAAAGACAGTTTGTACATTTTTATAGAAACGACAGCCGATATTACTGACGCGAATCCAACAGATTTTTTATATACCGATGAAATTCAATTTGACAGCGGCGCAAATCTTCAGGAAGTTGCTTTGGTAACCTTAATTCAAGATGCTATTTTTCTTTATCCAAAACAAAATGCAGACGGAACTAAAGAAAAAATCAAAATTGACGGCAAAGATGTTGATGGATTTTATCTAAATGAAAATGATCCTGTTAACGGAAATGAATTGATTTTTACAAAACAAAAGCCTTATGTAATCTATGGTTATGCAGGAGTTCCAGAAAATAAAACGGTTACTTTTGAAGCTGGAGCTCGAGTATTTTTTCACGCAAGTTCAGGAATTTATGTAGACAATAAAGCTTCGTTACAAATAAACGGAACAACATCAACAACCGAAAAACTTGAAAATGAAGTTGTTTTTGAAGGCGATCGTTTAGAATCACTTTACGACGATATTCCGGGACAATGGAAATCTGTGATATTATCCAGCGGAAGTACAAATCACACGATAAATCATCTGACTTTAAAAAATGCTATTACTGGTTTAGACATTAGAAACCAAGATAATACAACAATTCAAATTAAAAACACTCAGATTTACAATTGTGCAGAATACGGAATTCTAGCTCAAAATGCCCGAATTAATGGTGAAAATATTGCGATTAGTTACGCTGGATTAGCAAGTTTGTCTTGTGTTTATGGCGGAAATTATATTTTTACACATTGTACTTTTAATAACAATTGGCCAAGTTCACAATTTGCTTTGAATTTGAGCAACAGTTTGGCTGGAGCAACTCCGGAAACAAATCCTTTGACTCAGGCAACTTTCAATAACTGTATTATTTATGGTTCAAATACCAATGAATTTAATTTGACTAAAAATACCAGTGCAGCATTTGTATATCAATTAAACAATTGTCTATTGAAATTTAGCAGCTCGAGCACAAATCCGGATTATCAATTTACCAAAGATCCAGCACATTACAATCAGATTATTCTAAATCAGAGTCCAAAATTCTTTAATGTTTCTCAAAACAAACTGAATATCGATAATACTTCTGCCGCTTTCGCGAAAGGAAATCAGAACTATATCATTCCATTAGATATTATTGGAGCCACAAGAACTTCTCCACCAGATTTAGGCGCTTATCAGAGTGCTGCTTTTCCTAAATAATTTTATTTTTATCATATAAGTTATAGAAGAAAATTTGAGTTTTCTGCGCAAAAGTAGCACGCGGGTTTTACGGATTCGACGGATTATCACTGATTGTTTTTCTAAAATGAACTTACATCGCTTATATGGTGAAAAAGAAAAAACTTCGCGGCTTTGCGTCTTTGCGAGATTATTTCAACACCTTTCTAAAATGAACTTATATAACTTACATGGTAAAAATACACCCGTAAGAAAATATATCTAAAAATAATCTTTCCTTAACGCAACGCATTCATAAAAATAGTAGATTTGCTACAATAACTAAATTAACTCACTAAAAATCAATTTATTATTAGCTGAAATCTTAAACCTATATTTTATGAAAAAACTCTACACTTTTTTATTATTACTTGTTTTTACGGCAACATTTGCTCAGATTCCGTCTGGTTATTATAACACAGCAACCGGAACAGGTTACACTTTAAAGACTCAATTATACAACATCATTAAAGGCCATACTGATAATGGATATGCAGGTTTGTACACCACATATCAAACTTCTGATGTTGATAATTTTTATGAAAACGACGGAACAGTTCTCGATATGTATTCTGAAAATCCCTCAGGAACAGATCCTTATAATTATAGTACAGGAAGCACACAAAGATGTGGGAATTATTCTGTAGAAGGTGATTGTTATAACAGAGAGCATATTATTCCGCAATCTGTATTTAACGAACAATCTCCAATGGTTGCCGATGCTCATTTTATTACTCCAACTGATGGAAAAGTAAACGGAATGCGTTCTAATTATCCGCATGGAACTGTAGGTTCAGCAACTTATACTTCACAAAACGGAGGAAAATTAGGATCAAGTTCTGTGTCTGGATATTCAGGAACTGTTTTTGAACCAATTAATGAATTTAAAGGCGATATTGCAAGAATGTATTTCTATTTTGCAACACGCTACGAAAATACCGTTGCAGGATATTCATATGCGATGTTTGACGGTTCAAGCAACAAAGTATTTACTACAGCATTTTTAAATGTTCTTTTGGCTTGGAACGCACAAGATCCAGTTAGCGCAAGAGAAATTGCAAGAAACAATGCTATTTATGCACGTCAAAACAACAGAAATCCATACATCGATCATCCGGAATATGTAAACCAAATTTGGGGTGGAACAGCTCCTTCAGGAGACACTCAGGCGCCAACAGCTCCTACGAGTTTAGCTTCTACAACCAAAACTTCAACATCTATTACTGTTTCATGGACAGCTTCTACAGATAATGTTGGTGTTACAGGTTACGATGTTTATGCAAACAGCGTTTTAAAAACAACTGTTTCGGGATTAACAGCAACTATCACTGGTTTGACAGCTTCAACAAGTTATTCTATTTATGTAAAAGCAAAAGATGCAGCAGGAAATGCTTCTGCGTCAAGTAATACAATTGCGGTTACAACAAACAGCAGCGGAACTGGTGGATCTGCAACCGACTTACTTTTCTCTGAATATATTGAAGGTTCAGGAAACAATAAAGCTTTAGAAATTGCCAATAATACAGGCGCTTCTGTGAGCTTATCTGTTTACACCGTAAAAAAACAAACGAATGGTGCGGGATCATGGAGCACAGGTTTAGCTTTGAGCGGAACATTAACATCAGGAAGTAAATTCACGATCGTAAACAGTTCAATGGCTTCAAGCTGTTATCCAACAAGTTCAGCAAATATTTCTACAACTGCTACAGAATTGACTTTTAACGGAAATGACGCTGTTGGTTTATTCAAAAACGGAGTTTTAATAGACATCATCGGAACTTTTAATGGCGGAACAGCAAATTTTGCTGCAGATGTTACTTTAAGAAGAAAATCGACTGTTACGGCTCCAAGTACTACATTTAATTTGGCATCACAATGGGATTCATTTACCACAGATACATGTTCAAATTTAGGTGCAAAACTAGTTAAAGATACAGCAGTTGAAACACCTGAAACTGTAGCAAATTCAACAGGAATCATTTTATATCCAAATCCTTCAAACGGAAACTTCACAATCTATTTTAATAATTCAGAAGCACCCTATTCTATCGAGATAATTTCAATATTAGGTCAGAAAATATTTGAGAGATCAAATATCGCAGATTCATTATCAACGATAAATAATTTACCGAAAGGTATCTACATTGTTCATATTAGTAAAGGTTCTGAAAATTTCAACAAAAAGATCCTTATCAACTAATTAAAAATGAGTGCTTACTAAGCTAAAAGCGGCAATATTGCCGCTTTTTTTTTATTCTTTTTTTAACCATATAAGTGATATAAGTCAATTTAAGTTTTTGGAGATTTTGCTCGCAAAGACGCAAAGTCGCAAAGTTTTTTATTTACCAAGCTTAAAAAAATAGGCTTTGCGGCTTTGCGGCTTTGCGAGATTAAAAAAAAATTGTTTGCGAGATAGACGCACTGCTGTGCGTCTCTACCCATATTAGGATTCAAAAAAGCACCGTATATATTTTTTCAAAAGAGTTTGTTTTCAAATTTGCGCTTACTATTTATTTACACTAAATTTGCACCTCAATACAACAAACTACACATCACAATGATCCATTTCTTTGAAAACCAAAGCAAAACTGTTTTTGCCGTACAAACGCAAAACGAAATTTCGGCTCAAGACATTTCAAAACTAAACTGGCTTTTTGCCAACTCTAATAAGATCGAAAAATCCGCCTTGACGGATTTTTTTGTTGGTCCACGTGCCACAATGATCACACCTTGGAGTACAAATGCTGTAGAAATTACTCAGAATATGGGTATTCCGGGCATTATCAGAATTGAAGAATTTCATCCGGCAACGGAAGATTTCACGGATTTTGATCCAATGCTTTCACAAAAATTCAATCAATTAGATCAGGAGATTTTCACAATTAATGTTCAGCCAGAACCAATTTTGGAAATCGATGATATTGCAACTTACAACAAAGTCGAAGGTTTGGCTTTAAGCCAGGAAGAAGTTGATTACTTAGACAATCTTGCTGTAAAACTAGGAAGAAAGTTAACTGATTCAGAGATTTTTGCTTTCTCTCAAGCGAATTCAGAGCACTGTCGTCACAAAATTTTCAACGGAACTTTTGTAATTGACGGTGAAGAAAAAGAAACTTCTCTTTTTAAATTAATCAAAAAGACATCACAGGAAAATCCTAACGATATAGTGTCTGCTTACAAAGACAACGTTGCTTTTGTAAAAGGACCAAAAGTGCAGCAGTTTGCACCAAAAACAGCTGACAAACCAGATTATTATGAGATAAAAGAATTTGATTCGGTTTTATCTTTAAAAGCAGAAACACACAATTTCCCAACAACTGTAGAGCCTTTTAACGGAGCTGCAACTGGTTCAGGAGGAGAAATTCGTGACCGTTTAGCTGGTGGTCAAGGTTCACTTCCATTAGCTGGAACTGCAGTTTACATGACTTCATATTCTCGTTTGAACGAAGACAGAAAATGGGAAAATGCCGTTGAAGAAAGAAAATGGCTATACCAAACGCCAATGGATATTTTGATCAAAGCTTCAAACGGAGCTTCTGATTTTGGAAATAAATTCGGGCAACCGCTTATTACAGGTTCGGTTTTAACTTTCGAACATTCAGAAAACGACCGTAAAATTGGTTACGATAAAGTAATCATGCAAGCGGGCGGAATTGGTTACGGAAAATTAGATCAGGCAATTAAAAAGAAACCACAAGAAGGCGATAAAATCGTAATTCTTGGTGGAGAAAATTATAGAATCGGAATGGGTGGAGCTGCAGTTTCATCTGCAGATACAGGAGCTTTTGGTTCAGGAATTGAATTAAATGCGATACAACGTTCAAATCCTGAAATGCAAAAACGTGCTGCTAACGCCATTCGTGGTTTAGTAGAAAGCGACAATAATCCAATTGTTTCGATTCACGATCACGGAGCTGGAGGACATTTAAACTGTCTTTCGGAATTGGTGGAAGAAACTGGAGGATTAATCGATTTGGATAAATTGCCAGTTGGAGATCCTACACTTTCTGCAAAAGAAATTATCGGTAACGAATCTCAGGAAAGAATGGGATTGGTTATTGGTCAAAAAGATATTGATACTTTACAAAGAATCGCTGACAGAGAGCGTTCGCCAATGTATCAGGTTGGAGATGTTACGGGAGATCACCGTTTTACATTCGAATCAAAATCAAATGGTTCAAAACCGATGGATTATGCTTTAGAAGATTTCTTCGGAAGTTCTCCTAAAACGGTTATGACAGATAAAACTATTGATAGAAAATATGCTGATGTTTCTTATGATAAGGCAGATTTCGAAAAATATTTACAAGACGTTTTACGTTTAGAAGCAGTTGCCTCAAAAGACTGGTTGACAAACAAAGTTGACCGTTGTGTAGGTGGAAAAGTAGCTAAACAACAAAATGCAGGACCGCTTCAATTGCCATTGAATAATGTTGGGGTTATGGCTCTGGATTATTTAGGTAAAGAAGGAATTGCGACTTCTATTGGGCACGCTCCTATCGCTGCTTTGATTGATCCGGTTGCAGGAAGTAGAAATGCTATTGCAGAATCGTTATCAAACATTGTTTGGGCGCCAATTAAAGATGGTTTAAAAGGAATTTCATTATCTGCAAACTGGATGTGGGCTTGTAAAAACGAAGGTGAAGACGCTCGTTTATATGCTGCTGTTGAAGGTTGTTCAGATTTTGCAATCGAATTGGGAATCAATATTCCGACAGGAAAAGATTCACTTTCGATGAAACAAAAATATCCAAACGACGAAGTAATTGCGCCGGGAACGGTTATTATTTCGGCTGGAGGAAATTGTACAGACATTAGAAAAGTAGTTGAACCAGTTTTACAGAAAAACGGAGATTCTATTTATTATATCAATTTGTCTCAGGATGATTTCAAATTAGGAGGTTCATCTTTTGCACAAATCAGAAACACAATCGGAAACGAAACTTCTACTATAAAAGATGCTTCTTTCTTCAAAAATGCATTTAATACAGTTCAGGAATTAATCGGCGAAAGCCAAATTTTAGCCGGACACGATATCGGAAGCGGTGGTTTAATTACTACTTTATTAGAATTGTGTTTTGCTGATGTAAATCTTGGAGCAAAAATTGATTTCAGCGCTTTCGCGGAAAAAGACTTATTGAAAATCCTTTTCGCTGAAAACATCGGAATCGTTTTCCAGGCAAAATCAGATGCAGCTGTTGAAGCTAAATTGAAAGCTAACAATATCGAATTCTTCAAATTAGGTACGGTAACGACAAACGAGACTTTAGACCTTGGACTTTGGACTTTAGACATTAAAGCTTACAGAGACATTTGGTTTGAAACTTCTTATTTATTAGATCAAAAACAATCTAAAAACGGAAGAGCTCAGGCACGTTTCGAAAACTATAAAAATCAAGTTTTACAATATACTTTCCCAGCGCACTTTACAGGAAAAAAACCAGTAATCGACGCTTCAAAACCAAGACCAAAAGCAGCTATTATTCGTGAAAAAGGAAGTAATTCTGAGCGTGAAATGGCAAATGCTATGTACTTAGCTGGTTTTGATGTAAAAGACGTTCACATGACGGATTTAATTTCTGGTCGTGAAACTCTTGAAGATATTCAGTTTATTGGTGCAGTTGGAGGATTCTCTAACTCAGATGTTTTAGGTTCTGCTAAAGGTTGGGCCGGAGCATTTTTATATAACGAAAAAGCAAAAACAGCTTTGGATAAATTCTTTAAAAGAGAAGATACTTTATCTGTTGGAATCTGTAATGGCTGTCAGTTGTTTATGGAATTGGAAGTTATTAATCCAGAGCATGAAGTTCACGGAAAAATGCTTCATAACGAAAGTAACAAACACGAAAGTATCTTTACTTCTGTAAAAGTTCAGGAAAATAACTCGGTTATGTTATCGACTTTGGCTGGAAGTACTTTAGGAGTTTGGGTTTCTCATGGAGAAGGAAAATTCAATTTACCTCTTGCGGAAGAAAACTACAATATTGTTTCTAAATATGCTTACGAAGGCTATCCTGCAAACCCTAACGGTTCTGATTATAACACAGCAATGATGTGTGATAAAACTGGAAGACATTTGGTTATGATGCCTCATATTGAGCGTTCAACTTTCCAATGGAACTGGGCTCATTATCCAAAAGACAGAAATGATGAAGTTTCTCCTTGGCATGAAGCTTTTGTTAATGCAAGAAAATGGATTGAGAAAATCTAAAAAACATATTTTATTAAAAAAGCGCTCAAAATTTTGAGCGCTTTTTTTTTGCCACGGTAAGGATAATAACCAACTGGCGAAGCAATTTCACTAATAAAGTTTTCCCCAAAAAACAGATTCATGAAATCAGAAAAATTCGTGATAAAAACCACTTATGATCCTTATATAAAAAAATACCTCAGTGCTATCCCTAAAACTGAGGCATTTTTATTTTATTTTTTTTGAAAGTTGTGGCAATACTGACATACAATTCCCCACCAGAACATTGCTAAAAGAGCGGTTAACATTTGATTTAGTATTAAATTAATGCCTACTCTTTTGCTTTTCGGCTTCCGCATTTTAAAAAAATAAAAATACTGTTGTCGATCTTCAAATCACCAGTGGTTTTTCCTGTTTCTTATAGGGGAAAAACACCCTTTTTTGACACTAAAATATTATCCCGTTGGGTAAAATTAATTTTAACACATAGAAACATAGAATTTTGGATCTTAAAAAAAGACGTTTCACTTATTTACAATACATCCCAAGGCTTCGGGCAATATCATTAAGTTAAGCTTTTTCAGACAATCATGACTTAAAAAAATCACGCAAAGTCGCAAAGTTTAAATGCACTTTCTTTGCGACTTCGCGACTTTGCGAGAGATTTATATTCGGTGTCGTCTTAAAGACATCTTCCTTAACTTAATGACATTGCCCAACGGGTTTTATATTAAATAGTATCTAAGTCTAATTTAATTATATCTTAAGGCAGTTTAAGCAAGCGCATTTACTGTGATAAATATCTTTGTCTCATGAAAAATTGCAGACAACATCTTTTACTTTTTATTCTCTTATTTATTATAAGCCCGCTTTCTTTTGGTCAAAATCAGGCAGCTATAAAAGGAACTATTTCTGACGGAAATCTTCCGGTAGAATTTGTAGATGTTATTTTAAAAAATGCAAACGATTCTACAAAAGTCGCAGCTTATACCGTAACTGATGCTTTAGGAAATTTTGCATTAGACAATATTCTAAACGGTGATTATCAATTGCAATTCAAATTAATTGGGTTTAAAACCAATATTCAAAAAGTGAAGTTTTCAGGTTCTGCGATTTCTATAGGAACAATCACTTTGCAAAACGACACCAATTTATTGAATACTGTTGTGGTTAATTCTGCTAAAAAACAGATTCAGAAAACGGATGAAGGTTTTATTTTTAATGCTGTTTCGAATATTTCTCAATCTGGCGGAACTGCGACTGATATGCTTAAAAATATTCCGACAGTTGCTGTAGACGCTGAAGGCGGAATAACTTTGAGAGGTAAATCACCGATGATTTTAATTAACGGAAAAAATTCGGCTATTACCAATATGGATCAAATTGCGGCAAGCAGTATCGAAAGTATTGAAATAATCAGTAATCCAACGGCAAAATATGATGCTAATGCAGAAAGCGGAATTATCAACATCAAACTAAAGAAAAATAACCAAAGCGGCATGAACGGCGCAATGGTTTTGGGCGGTGGTTTTGGTGCCAAAGGAAGAGCAAACAGTTCTATACTTTTAAATCATAAAACAGAGAAATGGAATTTCGGTCTTGGATATGACAATCGTTTTGCCGGCCGAACCAAAAAAATAAATGCCGAACGAACCAATTATTTTATTGATGATGAACATTTCATCAACCAAAAACGAAATGACGAACGTACAGAAGGTTTACAGAATTTAAAACTCAATATCGATTTTTCTCCAAATGATAAAAACAGTTTTTCATTTGAAGCTTTAGGAAATCTGGAAACTCAGGATAATGACGAAACTTTATACACGCATGTTAATACGAGCGCAAACCAATTTTACTCGGACAATAGAAGACATTCTCTGGAATTGGAACGTTCAAAAGTGGGTGAATTGGCTTTTAATTATGATCGAAAGTTTGCTGATGATCGAAAAAGTCTGAACGTGAGTCTTACTTCATCTTTTAACAGACACAAAGAAAACACGGATATTGATACTTATAATTACGATCAATATCAGGAACAAATTGATGATGCTTTATTGCAAAGGACACACAATTATGAACACGAAAATATCTCGAATGCGATTGTAAATTATGCTTTTCCGGTTTCTCAAAAATCGATTCTAGAAACGGGTTATAAAGGAACATTTCGCTCTTTTGATTCGGATTTTCAAAGCGCTGATTTGGTTAATGGCGAATATGTTGTTAATCCAATTTCGAGCAATAGTTTTAAATATAGTGAGCAAATAAATGCTGTTTACGGAATGTTGAACTCTTTTATTGGAACTGCCGATAATCCAAAATGGAAATACAATTTAGGTTTACGTGCCGAAAATGTTTCTAATAATGGCGCAACGCAAAATAATAGTGATCGTTTTAATAATGATTATCTAAAAATTTTTCCTTCGGCTTCTTTACAACTGAATTTAGAATCGAATGATTTTGTCAAAATTGGTTATAGCAAACGTATCAATCGCCCGGATTTAGATGATTTGAATCCGTTTATGGATATTACAGATGCTTTAAATCCGCATAGTGGAAATCCCTATTTAAAGCCAGAAATCATTCATATTGCCGAATTAAGCTATAATAAAGAATGGTCAAAATACTCTTTCTCAACAAATGCTTTCTACAGAAATGCAACTGATGCAATCAGGCAATATGCAGAACTTAAGGACAATGGAGTAATTTTATTAATGCCTAAAAATATTGGAAGTACTATTACTTATGGCGTTGAAACAATTTTCAATTTGAAGCCAATTGGTTTCTATGACGCTAATATTAGTGTAACGGCTTTTCAGCAAAAAATAAACGCTTCAAATTTGGCACAAGATGTTGTAAGTAATGCTTTTAACTGGTACGGAAAAATCATCAATAATTTTGTTCCGTGGAAAGGCGGAAAACTTCAGATAATAGGTAATTATAACTCGGCATTGGCAACTCCGCAAGGAAAAAGAATACCTATATATAATGTAGATATGGGTTTTCAGCAAAAACTTGGAAAAGGAAACGCCCGTTTAGGATTGGTCGTTACAGATATGTTTAATACGCTTGAAAGCGGATACAAAAACAATACAGCTTTGTTTAGCAATAACCGAACGAATAAATCAGATACGCGCGCTTTGATGCTGACATTTGCTTATACTTTTAAATCTGATTTTAAAGAAAAATTATTAGAAAATCAGTTTTCTACAGAGTAATATTCAGGCAAAATAAAAATGTTAAAAAATAAATTCATTCTTGTAATTGGGATTCATTTTTCTATTGAAATTTGAACTATATTCGCAAAAAAGAATCCTGCCACTGGCTCTTTTTGAAACTCCAAAAACAATTAAACCTACAAAGAATGAAATCTTTACGTCTTTTATTTATTGCATTATTTTTTGTTTCTACACATTCTTATTCTCAAGTTCAGGTAGATAAAATTACTTATAATGGTCGCGATCATTATATTACGACAACTATTGGTTATCCGGTTCCGGGAACTTTTTCGATTGCCGGACAAAAAGAACCAACTACAGTATTAAATCCTGATGGAACAGGAGTTATTCAATCTGATGATTTAAGCAAAAAAAAGATCAACTGGGGAATCGAATGTACAGAAGAAGGCGTTCCGGTTTTTAAGGAAGGTTTTAATAGTGCATCGTACACATTTTGGTACAGAAACAATGATAGTGACAATTGGATTTATTCTCAATTCTCCATTCATTTTACCAAGAAAAAAATGTTCCTGATGGGAGAACGCGTAAAAGAATATGTGGATTACAATGTTCAGTAGTTTATCCGAAAATTATAGCAAAAAATAAATATTTCTTGATTTTTAGAAAAAATATTACAAAAAAGAAAACGTTTTCGTTGATTTTCAAGAGTACTTATAAATTTTACCATAAAATTCCACAAAATTAAAAATTATACCTAATTTTTATTTAATTTGCAATAAAATTCAATAAAACAAACATGGCTTCAATTACACGTCTTTTTGATTTTCCCTATTATCAACAAGAAACTTATAACTTACCAGTTGCTTTGGCAACCAAAAAAAATGGAGTCTGGGAAAAAACATCTAGCCAGGATTATATCGCAAAAGCTAATGCCGTTTCAAGAGCATTATTGCGTATGGGCGTTCAAAAAGATGATAAGATTGCATTAATCACATCAAATAACCGCACAGAATGGAATATCATGGATATTGGTATTCTGCAAACCGGTGCGCAAAACGTTCCTATTTACCCAACAATTTCTGAAGAAGATTACGAATATATATTAAACCACAGCGGTAGTATTTACTGCTTTGTATCTGATGATGAAGTACTTCAAAAAGTAAATGCTATTAAAGCAAATGTTCCTACTTTAAAAGAAGTTTATTCGTTTAACGAAATTCCGGGTTGCAAACACTGGACTGATTTATTACTATTAGGCGAAGACCAAAGCAATCAAAGTGAAGTTGATGCCAGAAAAGATAGTATCCAAACAGATGATTTGGCTACAATTATCTATACTTCAGGAACTACAGGAAGACCAAAAGGTGTAATGCTTTCTCATAAAAATATTGTTTCGAATGTTCTGGACAGTGCGCCAAGAATTCCGTTTGATCCGGGAAAAAGTACTGCATTGAGCTTTTTGCCTATTTGCCATATTTTTGAAAGAATGATTTTGTACATCTATCAATATTATGGTGTTTCTGTTTATTTTGGAGAATCAATTGACAAGATTAGTGACAATCTAAAAGAAGTTCGTCCAACTGTTATTACAGCTGTACCAAGACTTTTAGAGAAAGTTTACGATAAAATTTATGCAAAAGGAACTGAATTAACCGGTATCAAGAAAAAACTATTTTTCTGGGCGATTGATTTAGGTTTAAAATATGAACCATACGGGGCAAATGGCTTTTGGTATGAATTTCAATTAAAGATTGCACGAAAACTTATTTTCAGTAAATGGAAAGAAGGTTTGGGAGGAAATTTAGATTTAATGGTTTCCGGAAGTGCAGCTTTACAACCACGTTTAACAAGAGTTTTTGCTGCTGCTGAAATTCCGGTTATGGAAGGTTACGGTTTATCTGAAACTTCTCCTGTAATTGCGGTAAACGATCAAAGAAACAAAGGTTTCAAGATTGGAACTGTTGGAAAAGTAATTCGCAATGTTGAAGTAAAAATTGCTGAAGATGGCGAAATTCTTTGCAAAGGACCAAACGTAATGTTAGGTTACTTTAAAGATCCTGAAAAAACTGCCGAAGCTTTAATCGACGGATATTTCCACACAGGAGATATTGGTGAAATTGACAGCGAAGGTTTCTTGAAAATCACGGATCGTAAGAAAGAAATGTTCAAGACTTCTGGTGGAAAATATATTGCTCCACAATTGATTGAAAACGCTATGAAACAATCTCGTTTTATTGAGCAAATCATGGTAATTGGAGATGGCGAAAAAATGCCGGGTGCTTTCATTCAGCCAAATTTTGAATTCGTAAAAGAATGGGCAAAAATTCATAAAATCACTTTAGGAAGTACAGATAAAGAAATCAGTGAAAACCCTGATGTAATTAAACGTATTGATGAAGAAGTGGAAGGAATTAATGAAAAATTCGGACACTGGGAAAAAATCAAACGTTTTGAATTAACTCCGGATGTTTGGTCTATCGATGGCGGACAACTTACTCCTACTTTAAAATTGAAACGTAAAATCATTAAAGAAATTTACAAAGATCTTTACGTTAAGATTTATGGTCAAAATTAATAAATCAGAATAATATAACCACGAAAACGGCTGTTCCAAAAGAACGGCCGTTTTTAATTTTAGACTAATAAAACTTCAATTTATCGCGTCTGTAAAACGTTATTTTTCTTTCAGAATTAGATTCGTAAAAATGTTAAAAAAAGTGCAATCTATTTTCACTTTTAGTAGTATTCAATTAAAAGTTTTTTAGTATGTTTGTTTTGAGTTTAAGAAATACCTTGCTTTTCTTGTATAAAGAAAATGATGATGTTTCGTCATCGGTGTAAGATTATTTAACATTCAGCACTACTTCTATCTTATGGATGAGAAAAGGTACTATGCGTACAGTTTCGGTTCCACCTCCTCGAGATTAACTGTACGCATAGTACCTTTTCTCGGGAGTTGATAGACATAGTCCTTAGAAAATACGAAGGTTTTAAACTTTAAGCCCTATTGCTTCAATAGGGCTTTTTAATGTAAAATAGCGATTGTAATATGTCTGAACAGCTTAGTAAACAACAAATTTATGATAGAATAAAAGCTACCTCAAAAGATAGCTACATATTAGAAGAAATGCAACGTTTAGGATTCTGGCAATCAGGATCTGAACCTACTCTATCTGAAATTCTTATCAAACAAGAAGCAAAGGTTGAGAAGGAATTAAATGAGCTTTTGGCACAAGACAGGAAGTTTAGCAATAGAGAAGCAATGATTCTCGAAATGCGAAAAGCCCGAATGAAAATCGCCAAAGAAAAAAGGGCTGAAACCAAATTAAACCAAGAGAAAAAAAGGCTCGAGAAAGCTGAAAACTGGAAATTACTTCAGCAACAGCAAATTCTTTATTTGGGCGAAACCGTATCTAAAGGTTTAAATACTAAAGAAACCAATCCTGAAATTTTAGAAAAATACAATTTGCCTGTTTTTGAAGATGCATTGGCTTTAGCGAAAAGCATGCAAATCGATCTGAAAGCATTACAATATCTTGCTTATAATCGAAAAGTTTCTAAAATCAACCATTATCATACTTTTGAGCTTGAAAAGAAATCTGGCGGAAAACGCAAAATATCAGCTCCAAAAGCAAAATTAAAAGAAATTCAAACCTGGATTTTAGAAAATATACTTCATAAAATACCTTATACTGTTGAAGCGCATGGTTTTATAAAAGAACGTTCTATTGTAACCAATGCAGCGCCTCACGTTAATAAAGACATTGTCGTTAATATCGATTTAAAAGATTTTTTTCCGACAGTAACTCATAAACGAGTAAAAGGGTTGTTTCATAAAATTGGTTATTCTGAGGAAATTGCTACAATTTTAAGTCTCTTATGTACTTATTCTGAGATTAACGAAACCACATTAGACGGCGTTACTTATTATGTACAATCCGGCGAACGCAAATTACCTCAGGGTTCTCCCGCAAGTCCGGCGATAAGCAATATGATTGTTTATAAAATGGATCAAAAAATCAAAGGATTAGCCAAAAAATTAAACTTCAGCTATACACGTTATGCTGACGATATGAGTTTTTCGACTACTGAAGAAAACAGCCAAAATGTATCTCGTTTATTGTTTTTTACCAAAAAAATCATTGAATCAGAAGGTTTTATAATTCATCCCGACAAAGTTCACGTGATGCGAAAAGGTATGCAGCAAAAAGTGACCGGAGTTGTTGTAAACAAGAAGCTAAATGTTGACAGAATTCAGTTGCGAAAATTCCGTGCCGTATTGCATAATATTGAAAAAAACGGATGGAAAGACCAACAATGGGGAAAAGCAATTCACCTAATCAATGCCATTGAAGGTTACATTAATTATGTAAATATGGTCAATCCTGAGAAAGGGCAACTCTTCAAACAAAATTTAAAAAACATTATTGCAAAACACGGTCAGCCTCATATTGAAAAAACAAATATTCCTGAAAAAGTGATTCCAATTCCTGTGATTATTCCTGAGGAAATAAAAGAAGTACAAATGGAACAAAAGCCAGAAAACTGGTGGAATATTTTTTAATTAATACCCTTTTTGAATCATGAAATTAATTAAACAGATTAAACTTTTCTATAAAGAAGGGAATTCAGATAAAGTATACGAAATCGACTTGTGCAGTATCGATGCCAATAATTATGTGGTAAATTTTAGATACGGACGAAGAGGAAGTGTTTTAAAAGACGGAACTAAAACACCGGAATATGTTTCGGAAGAAAAAGCGCAAATCATTTTTGATAAACTCGAAAATGAGAAAAAAGTTAAAGGATATGCTTCTGAAATAGAGACATTAATCGATCTTCCTTCTTTCGAAAGTGTTGAACCAGATTCTATAAACGGAGTTATTCTTCAGCGTTTAGAAGATGCTGTAATGGGTAAAAACAGTTTTAAAACTCAATGGAAAACCAGCCGTGTTATCTGGAAAGCAGGTTTATTAGAAGTTAAAGAAGCGATTCCATACATCATTAAATTAGCTTCAAAAGGCGATGATTTACAAACTTACTCTGCGATTTGGGCTTTAATAAAATTTAAATCGGATACAGCCGAAGAAGTTTTTAGATCATACGCTTTACAAAACAAACAAAAAGATTACATAAAAAATCTGGCTCACGAAGGATTATTAGAAATCCTGAAAGAGACGGAATTACAAAAACATATCTCGACAATTCTTGAGACAATTCCGCAAGAAGCAAGATATTATATCGATAAAAAAGATTATGATTCGTTAGTAAATTTTCTAAAAGAAGAATTACAAAACAGCGCTATCAATTATCTGACGGCTTTATACTTAGTAGCGAAATTTGATCGTAATTTACATGAGATTGTGCTTTTCTTACTTGAAGCAGTTCCGTTCAGACCGCCTTATTTCAAGCATATCAGAGCCATTTACAAACTGGCACATTTAAGAAATGATGCCGATGTAATTGCCGTTCTTGCTTATAGATTTGAGAATGAAGCTCCAATGTTTACCAGAACAGTTTCATTGGAAGATGACTATTATAACTCGCAATTTATCAGCGCTATAAATGAAAGGTTAAATATTGGAAAGGAACTTAGAGGAAAAGACAGTAAAATTGCATTCTCGAATTTTACCAAAACCTATTTCCAGAAAAACAGTCTTCGCTTTTTAAACGAAATGGATTCTGAAACAGATGCAAAAAAATATCTGAAGTTTGCCGTTTCAATTTTATCAAAGTATACGGAGAATGATTATAGCAAAGCCCAAAAAGAGCCTCTAAATACTTATGGACAATACAATTATAATGATAAAAAATATTATTATACTGTTGTAGATTATCCTGAGTGTTCGAATTTGCTTTTGTTATCAACCATTTTATTTGGAAATGACAAGAAGCGAATTTTGATGCCATCGATGAAATTCATTTTAAATCAGGAAGTTTTCTCGAGTAAAAATTATTATTTCGATATAAATCAGGCAACCAAAATAAGTAGTAAAGTAAATACCGAAGAAAAGAATACAAATACGGCAGCAGATCAAAATTCAGGTTCTGTATTAGACGTTGCTAAAAAAGCATTTTCAACATTTTTTGGTAAAAAAGAAGTTGAGAAAAAAACTCAAAGTCTCATAGTTCCCGAAGAACCAAAAGTTATCGTAGAAACCGCTTCAAATCGTTTAGAATTGTTTCCCGAACATTGGGACGCTTTTCCGGAAGCTTATGTTCACCTGATAATGGAAGCGCAAATGAATATTATTCATAATTTTGCTTACGGAAATTTAAAAGCGAGAAATGACTTTAATACGATCATCAATAATTTTGATGAAACAAATATTTTAAATTTACTGAATAGTAATTTCAGGATTCCAAACAATTTAGGATTTGAAACTATAGTCCTGAAAAACAATACACTTTCTACTCAGATTGGTTTTATTGGCGATGTATTGAATTCTAAAACCGAAGCGGCAAGAAATTGGGCCAAAAATCACATTTTATCAAACAAAGATCTTTTTCTAAGTGATACTGAATTTGTTGTAAAACTAATTTTTAATGAAGTTTTTGATTTAAAAAGCTGGATAACAAATACATTAGAAAATTTTAGATTTTCAGAAGATAAAGCCAAAGCCATAACCGGAAAAGTTATCGTTGAACTTCTTACGTTTGAAGAATCTGATGCAAACAATGCTCTTGCAACTCTCGCAATCGACAGACTTAAAAAAATAGCAACGCCACAACTTGAGCAATTAAGCTGGGATATTGTTGCTCGTTTAATTTCTTCGGATTTAAAAACGAATAATCTGTTAGCGAGTTCTATTCTAATTCTAAAATCTAAAACAGTCGATTCTAAAGAAATTCCGTTTTCATTGATCGCTTTGTTTTTAGAAGATGCAAATAATGAGATTAGAAAAAATGGTATTCAGTTATTAAATAACTATCAGAACGATTACTTATTGGCAAATACTGAATCTTTATTAGATTTATTAAACAATGAGAACCAAGATGTTTTAGAATCTGTTATAGAGCGCATTACGCAATTAGGTAAATCAAATTCTAATATTATCGACATTGCACTTCGTAATACGGTTTATGCGATGATTCGAAAAGAAAAATTCGAAGGCGCACATTTGATCTTCAAAAAATTCATTCTGGAAGAAACCACAAATCATTGGAATACAGCACTGGAACCACGAGATGTTATAAAACTAATTCACGCTAATTACAGAGAAAGTCAATTAACGGGTTACGAAATATTGAAAAAATATACTCGTAAAGACGATTTTACAATTCGCCAGATTATCTCTTTAGGAAACCATGAAATCCTTGCCATTCGTCAATGGTGTTGGAATTATTTTATGGACAAAAAAGAAAGAATTCGTGCTGAAAGAAATAATGCATTAGCAATATTAGACACAACTTGGGACGATACGAGAACATTTGCGTTTAACTTTTTCAAAACCGAATTTGACGAAACAGATTGGGATTTAGAATGTCTGATTAGTATCGTAGATTCTGTATTGCCGGCTGTTGAACAATTTGGAAAAGAAATCATTACCAAATATTTCAATCCTGATGATGGCGTGACTTATTTGACCAAATTAAGCCAACATCCAAGCGTAAACATTCAGTTTTTTGTGACCAATTATCTTAATACTTATGCAACAGATAACTTGCCTAAATTGAGAGAACTTGAATTTTATTTCCGTTCTGTATTAACGCGTGTACATAAAGCGAGAATTGCCAAACAGCGTATTTTCGAATTCTTACTTCAGGAAGGAAAGAAAAGTGAAGATGCAGCCATTTTTGTAACGCAAATTATCGACGAAATTTCGGCGACTGTGACCATACAGGATAAAGCAAATTGTATCTCTATTTTGACAGATTTAAAAACGTTATATCCGCAATTGCATACCCATTTAATCCTTAAAAACTAAGTTATGTTATTTGATTATAAATACAGCGGAAGCACCACTATAAATAACACTTCTAATAGTACCGGAATGAGTTTTGCGCCGGATACTTTGAGAGAACCTACTTTTTTTGTTGGAAAACTAAATCAAAAAATCGCTTTTAGAGAAGCTATTTCTGCGTTGCATGACGTGGTAATTTCAGATTTACGTTTTTTTCCTAAGGATAAAGAAGAATACAAATCATGGGCTGCAGAACAAGAAAAATTGTGGCTTAGCGAATATATGGCGGATTTTCAGATTGAAACTGTTCGCGCACGCATTCAGGAATTAAAAGAAGAATTAAGCACCGTTCAAAAAGAGAAAAGTAGAATTCTGGGGCCTTTTAACAAAGCTAAAAGCGCCTATTTTGATTATCTCTATAAAAATGACAAAGATGCCTGGTATGTTTTAGATCCTGTAATTACGGTACATCCTGATGAAGTCTTTTTTGAATGTTTCAGTAAAGACGAATCATCTTATGGAAAATTAAGTTGTAATTATAATATTTTCACCGAGATCAGTGATTTTAAATGTGGAACAACAAACATCGATTATTCTGAAGGATTGTATAACGAATTCCAGAAAATAAGAAATTATAAAGAAACCGAATTTAAGATTGATCCGTCTGGTTTTGAAGCTAAAACTACAAATGAACAAGTCTATAAAGAGGTGAAAATAGATTTACCGGATTCCTGGGTTAGAGGATTTTTGCAAGTTAGTTCTGCAATGACACTTCCTGCAACTGTGCTGGATTTGCATCCAATGGATATTTTTAGTTTATGTCAATATTTGCGTCGTTTCAAAGAAAAGAAAGGTCCAAGAGCATTACGTTTTGTTCTTGAACCGGACAAACCTATCAAAGCTATATTTGAACCTACGCATGACGAAATCACCTTTCATCGTTCGATTTTTCAAGGAAATGAAGCCAAAACAATTCGTATTTGGGGAAGACGCCGTTTACTAATTTTAGAAAGACTGATTCCGATTGCGAAGAATTTTAAAGTTGTTTTATTAGGTTCTGGTTTGCCTTCTTTTTTCATTGCCGATTTAGGCGATATGTCTTATACTTTAGGATTATCCGGCTGGACGAAAAACGATTGGAGTACTGCAGGAAATTTCGATTTGATGGCGCCAAGAAACAATGTCGATTTATTTACGCAGGAAAAAGTTTTCAATGCATTGAAAGAAAACTGGTTTGATACTTCTGATAATTTAGCCAAAAAACTAAATCTTGATCCATCGACAGTTTCTGCATCATTAACCGCTTATACGCAAGCCGGACGAGTAATCTATGATTTAAATCTAGGATTATATCGCGTGCGTGAATTGACTCAGGAACCTTTGAATATGAAAACATTGCGTTTTGCAAGTCCGCAAGAAGAAATTGCAAATCAATATATAGCCGAAAATCGCATAAAAATCACTTCAGATGTAAAAGGCGATCAATTGCAAATTAAAGGAAAAGTAACTGATAAAAATTTCACTTACACAACTCTGGCGGTTATAGACAAAGACAACCGACTTATTGAAGGAAATTGCGAATGTTCTTTTTACAAATCAAATCAATTGCGAAAAGGACCTTGTGAACATATTCTGGCAACCAGAATGGCATTACATACCAAAGTAACAGCATAAAAAAAATTCTCGCAAAGTCGCAAAGTCGCCAAGTTTGTACAAATCCTTTGCGGTTTTGCGACTTTGCGAGAGATTTATTCTATACAGCATAAAAATACTTTCCTTAACTTAATAATTTTACTTTTAAGCTTTGCCTTTAATTTTTATTTTATACTTCATAACATCTTTTAGCATTGATTTATTCCTGCTGTTAAAACTCAATAATTCTGAGGCAATATCCGGTTTTTCATCAATGCGATCTGCTACGATTTCATAAGCGATGTTTTTCGTGATTTCTTCAAGCGCTTCGTATCTGCTAAATTCATGTTTTAGCAAATGAAGAAACGTTACGGCATTTTCTGAATTCACTTCGTTTTCGTAAATATTTGGTATCGCAAGAGCTAAATCTTCTGCTGATTTTATATTAGCAAAATAAACATTCAAACATCTTCCTGCATCTTTGTTTGTTTTCCAGCCGTCTAATAACAATGCTTGCGCATCACTTATATCGCCAATTTTATCTCTGTAAACCAATGATGCTTTTACGTATTGAAAATTCGTTTTATAACCTTCAATTACTTTCATAAAGTATTTATCAGCTTCTTTTTTGTCTTTTAAAATCACATACAAATCACCTACTTTTTCATCATTATTGAGTTCCTTAAAGATTTCAATTGCTTCTTTGTACGCATGACCTTTCTCATAACATTCGGCTGCTTTTAGTTTGTTTTTGCAATACTTTAAATAGATTGCCGCAGCTTCCGGATACAATTCGCCTTTTTCCAGAACTTCGGCAGCTTTTTGATAATTTTTTAATAATTTCAAATAAATGTGCGCCGCTTTCTGATAGTCACCTTTTGCTATAAATTCCTCAGCAAGTTTTTCATATTTGCTTTGTAAAGTGCTGAATCTTTGAGAATCGACCATAAAAGATCCTCCCGATGCTGAACCTGAGCTGCTTTGACTTGGATTTCCTTTTGATAAAAGTGCTATAATCAAAACTATTATAATTATGACAACTACACATACAAAAAAAGTCTGCGTATTAAAACTCGATTTTCCAGAGCTGCAACTGCGAATAGTGGATATAAACAACAAAACAGCAATCAATCTAAAGATCATAGTTAAACCTTCACTTTGGTTTGAACTACCACTTTTTCTATCAAAAAAATCTCCAATTTTAGCAAAACCAGTTTGGAAAACATTTCCATCGGAACCAAACGAAAACTTTCCGTAATTATCTCCTCTGGAAGTTCCTAACGTATCAAGCGGAATCGCATATTGTAAAGCCAACTTTGGATTTTTATCCAGGAAAGCCATGAACTTATCCATTTCCTTCTGATTCCCTTTCATTACTTTTTGCATGTCAAAAGGTAATTTCTCAATCATTTCTTCTTCTGAAGGCGGATTTTCAATGTTTTCCAGAATCTTTTCTTTGTCAACCTCAACGCGTAACGACGAAATAAACTGAGGCGCATAAACCGTTTTTGATGGTTCAGTAATCTGAATTTCCTTCGCTTTTGGTTGTTGAAGTAAAGCTGTCCATTCGACTTGATCTTTCAGCTCGACCAAACCAATTTCCGGATGCAAAAAGTGATATTCTTCCGAAAATAAAGTATGCCATTCTTCTTTTGTTAATTCAGGTGAAATAGTTGTATTTTCAGGAATAAACAATTTGTTTCCGATCAATTGCAAGAAATTATTTCCGCGAATATCGACTTTATCCATTCTTTGATTCAAAACCAATAAACAGCCGTATAATTCGTTTGCTATTGCGCCCGGAACAGGATAAACCTTAACCGATTCAAGCTTTAAACCAATATTTTGAATCTCGTGAAGCCACACTTCCGGTGAGGCACTTTTTATAAAAATGCTTCCTTTAGGAAATGTGTTTTTTGAATGTATTTTTAACTTAAGCTCCATGATGTGTAATATTCTGAATGAATGGTTTCAAGTAATTCTTTTCAAATCTCTCTAATGTTGTACTTATTTGTTTATGGTCTTCTGAAAAAAAGAATTGATTTCCTGTCCATTCTTGTCCCGATACCATAGTAGATTGCACATTTAGAACAAAAGGAATATAAAATTTGTTAACACTAGTATCATTACTTTCAAAAACTAAGATTCCATCTTTATTTGAAATTCTGCTTCCGTCTTTAGCTACAAAAAATGCCGTTTCAATAAAACAGATTGCACCAGCCGCTTCAATTTTCTTCTTCAATTTTTCTGCAATTTCTTTTGTCACATTCCTCAAAACAACGCCAAACTGAGTTTCGACAATTTCTTTTGCCTCTTTCAAATCTTTATCAGTATTGTTTTTTATGATTTTTATGATTTCCATTGCAGACTCTCCTCTGTTTTTTAAAATCAGATTTACTTTTTCTTTTAAAACTATCGCATGATCTGGTCGAAAAACTGATCTTTCTTTTTCAAATTTTAGACTTCTTAAATAATATCCATTTATCATTAAAACATCTTCATCTATCGCAACAGTCTCTAGTCTTTTAATCGTGTTATATTTAGTTCTGCTTGCCTTATAATCTCTAATAAAATTGGCTCTTTTTTCAAAATAATCATCATATGCCAATTTTATGTTTTCTCCTTTAACATGCGTAATTGTGAAATCGTCATTAAGAATCCAATAACTAATATTATCCGTTAAATAAAACATTCCATGAGATTCAAACGCAGATAGATTCTTTTGAGGAAGATTCTCTTTTTTTCCTTTCCGGCTTTTAAGTTCGTTAGTCTCAAGATTTAAAAAACTAATATTGTGAACACCATCATAGAAATAATAATTTAATAGAATTCGTTCTCTGTCAGGATTCGTTTTTAATGCAAATTCACCTTTACCAACTAAAGCAGCATTTGATGTTATCTTTTTTAATGCCTTCTTAAACTCATAATTATTCTGAAACATAAATAAAGTACGTCCCAAACATTGGTAAAAAACATTTCCGTCTTGAAAAATATTATAATAAAATCTTTCTACTGGATATAATAATGGCAAACTTTCCTTATCCAGACTTTCTGCAACATCTCTAATTTCGATTTCCTTACTGTTTCGAACCCACAATTCGTCTAAAGGCATTATGATATGCTGAAGCTTTTTTTTGCCTTTATTGTGGTTTTTAAAAACTGTAACATCCTGCATTCCTACTGAAAAAGTGTACTTTATATCTGCAAAATACTCATTCGTAACTTTCTGCATTGGAGCAAGTTTTAGACTTTCTTCGGATGAAAAAAGAAATACTTCCTGATTCTTACTGCTGATTTTATTTTCAAGAAAAAAAGAATTCAATCCGTCTGAACAATCCAATTTTCCGCTAAGATTACTCAAAGCATCAATCACGTTATTTACATTGTCAAAAGATATTTCTTCATAGTTTTTTCCAACTATAAAAGCCTTGCACTCGATATCTGTTTTGGGATGTCTCGCTATCGCAATTGCCGAAGCAAAAGAAAGAATCTTAGGATTTCCCCAGTTTTTCAGTGAACTATCTATTAACAAAATACGCACGAATTTATCGGCTTCAGGCGGAACTTCTCTTTGAATATAAAGTGCTTCGTTATTGGCAATTCTGGACATAAAAACATCATCGTCATAAGCAAATTCAGAAATAACGAGTTTGTCAAAATCACCTTTATTCGTCAAATCTGAGATTCCTCCCAACGGTTGTTCGCTTGGATGATTATGATGCAAAGGAATATTTAATCCGGACCAAAGTCGTTTGATAAGGCTTCCTACATGAAATGTTTTATCTTCTTCAATAAGCTGATCTACAAAACTCGTTACATTATCAGACAGGTTTTTTTCTTCCAGAACTTCTTCTTTTAGTTTGTCTCCTAAATCCTCATGCGGAATATCTTCCATCGCTTTTAGCAAAGACTGAACGGTAGGAAACTTAACTTTTAGCAAAGCTAATGTTCTGAAATCCTTTATAAAATTTGCCTCATTAAACGCATCTTTTACTCCGGCTCTTGCCAAATGATGTCTGTGTTCTCTATATTCTTTAAGGATTTTTTTGGCTTTTTCATCAGAAATTCTGTTGTGACATTTGTGAAATATCGTCTGAAAAAGTTTCATTCTTTTCTGCCCAACTTTATATTCATCAGGCAAAGAAGCCAATATTTTTATAAAACCAATACTTGCGCCAATTCTAAAAAAATCAGAAGCTTCTGTAGATTTTACAGTTCTAAAAGAATCTGTTTTGTCCTTACTTTTTGCTAATTCATAAATCAACTGGATAGAATCACAATTCTCAGGATTCGTGGCAATTATAGCCAACAATAATGATCCAAATGGCGGAATTGAGTCTTCTGATAAATATTCTAAAATTTCAAAGACAAATTTTTCGTAACCAATAGTTTGTCCATTCGGAATTGCGAGCGACTCAAATACACTATCTTCAGAAAATATCTGATTGTCCCATTCCCAGAAATAGTCCTCGTATGATTGAAAGTATTTTTGAAATTCCATTTTTGTTTTATGAAAAAGTTAAGCGAAATGAACTAATTGAAAGTGGTTTTATTTTTATTTTCGGAATACTGGAATAACTATTATCCGTGTTCCATAATATGAGGTTTTCTCCCGATGGATTTAACTTTTCCTGAAATGTTTTCGCTAAAGCAAACCATTCAAAATTATATCCCGTTGGCAACAAAAAATCATCGGCTAACCAATACGTTTTCCCTTTTATGGGCAACAATGGATTTCCTATAATTAAGGCGCTTTTATCGATCACAATCCATTGCAAAGACTCTAATCGATATCTTGGCGCCGTTTCTATATACAGTTTTAATTCGTCATAATCTACCAGCAAAGCACAAGCTTCTTTTACCTCTTCCGAAGCTTTTATAGTAATTTGAAGTTGATGATTAATCCCAAAAAAGTTATGATTAAATTTAGACAATGAAACCGGTAATGCACGCAAAATTGGCGTCCATAATAATCCTGACGGAAGTTTTTTTGACGGCAAAAGATTTCCATATTCAAACAACAAATTTTCCTTTAATTCATAGACTTTTTTATACGGAATCTGCTGAATTTCGGGAGCATTTATTTGTTCCTGCAAAAAATCTTTTACCCATACAACATCGGCTTCAAAAGCAGTTTTTAGATTGTCCCAATGTCGTATGGATCCAAGAAAATCCTTGTATTCTTTTTTTATTTCTAAAAAATACATATTAAATAGTTTGAAGAATTTTCTGCCACAAAGATTCTATATGATTCTGAATATATTTCTTTTGTTCAACATCTTTAATCCAGTCGCAACGCGTTTGAATGTATCTTAATTTATCTTTAATGACGTTTTGTTCTTCAAACGAAAGACTATCATCCTGCCATTTTTCGATTAAATAATTAACCTCTTTCATCACGCTTTCGGCATCCGGAGCTTTATTATACATTGCTTGCGGATGTGCCAAAATCGAGTCGTCTTTTTCAATTATCTGATTAATGATTCCTTCCAGGATTTCGATTTGTTCTTCGTTATCCCAAATGTATTTTAAAACCCATAAATCAGATAAAATTGCTTCATTTCGACCACACATTAAAGCACTTGCAGCAATCAGATTCTGCAATTTTACGGCACGTCTGTCAGAAACTTTTATTCCTGTATTTCTAAGACTATGCACAATATCAACATATTGATTGCGTATTCCGGTTAAATCAACCTGACGGCAAAGCAATTGCAATTCTCTAATTTCATCTGCCTGAATTGTTGGAACTTCTCTGTTGTTTCCAGCTTCTAATTTCCAACCGGCCAAAAGTACTTCATGAAGTAAATCCGGCTCAACATAATCACATTTTATACGAATTAAAAAACGGTCTAATAATGCGTTCAGCGATTCGTCTTCGGGTAAAACGTTACTTGCTCCAACAAACATAAGCGCTGGCAACTTTCTGGTTTCTTTACCTCTACGGAATATTTTTTCGTTAAGTGCCATTAACAAACTATTCAAAATTGCTGAATTGGCATTAAAAATTTCATCGAGAAATACCATCGAAGCTTCGGGCATCATTCCGTCAGTATTCGTGATTAATTCTCCTTCTTTTAATTTTCGAATATCAAAAGGTCCAAAAATCTCGTTAGGTTCTGTAAAACGCGTTAACAGATATTCGAAATTTTTCCCGCCATCAATTCCGTTTGATAAAGCTCGGATAATCGCACTTTTTGCCGTTCCCGGAGGTCCTAACAAAAAGGCATTTTCTTTTGCCAATAATCCAATTCCTAATAAATCTATGATTTCGTTTTTTCCAACAAAAGTTTCTTTGATATGCTTTAAAACTGCATTTAATTTATCTGTAGCGCTCATTTACTTTGCTTCTATTTTTGATCTTAATTTGTTTTATTTTCTCTTTATAATTGTGGCCAAAATACCTTTTTATAATCGCCAAAACCTATTTCTAATTGTTTCTTTATAAAATCCGGCTCAGCAAATTTGACTGCTTTTCTTTCGACAATTCGATTAAGATAAAGTCCTTTTAAAGAATCATTTACAGCCAGAATATCGAAATTTATTTTTTCGATTTCAATCTCATATCCAATAACGGAATAATGAAACTGAACCAAATGATTTTCTAATATTGGTATAACCAAATCATCTGCGTCTAATCTTTTCATTTCCAGAATAATCTGAGGTAAAAACCGCAGACAAATATCGGCAGACAACAAAGCCGAAGCGTCGATTTCGCCATGATATTTCGGCAAGAAATCAAGCAATTCACTTATTTTATGTTCTCTGAACAATAATAACTGTGCAGCGCTATATACTGTTTTTGCAGCCCATAATGCAGCGTCAGGATTAAACTTTGGCGCAACATCCGGATATTCTAAAATCTCGTTTTCATACTCTGTTTCCAGGAATGAAGTCGTGTCGATTTGTTCACTTCGGGAAACGGTCATGATTTTATTGTACAAGATAATCTGCTCAATGGTTCTGAGGTGATAAATTGTATCTAAAAAAGGTGTTTTTGTGATTTCCATTTTACTAAACGTAATGCTGCTTTTTGGTAATTGCAATTGTTATAATGTGCTTTTATTTAGCCAATTTAACAAAAAACGTGTCTTAACAAATATATAATTATATTGGTAGTTTCTTAAAATTTTAAGATCAATTATCTGATTAAATTTCGAATAAAAAAAGATTGCTAAATCGTAAAAATAAGAACTGCAAATCACAAAAATTCGCAGTTCTTTTACTGAATATTGCTTTTTTCGAATTGATAATCATACAGATTGCTATCTAATTCTGTAAACACCAATGCAAAATTTTAGCGATATTCTTTGCATCATCAATTCCTCTGTGATGCGTTCCTTCCAGCGGAATATCCAGCAAATGCAAGGCTCCGTTCATTCCGGTTGGTTTTACTAAACCAAATTTATCTCCAAACGAGGCTTTCACATTAATATGCTCCTCTCCCATTGGATACGGAATCCCGAATGACTTACATTGCTTTCTCAGCATATTGAGATCGTATTGACCGTAACTCGCCCAGGTATATAAATCCGGATTATATTCGTCAACTAATTTCTCGATTGCTTCCTCAAAACTTACTCCGTTTTTATCCAGTAAATCTTGCGTAATCGTTGTCAATTCTGTACAAAACGGACTTACAATCGAACGTTGTGGTTTTATCAAAATTCCTTGATTTTGAGTTATCGCACCAGTTTCTGAATCCAGAACTGCCAATCCAATCTCTATAATTTCATTTTCCTGACCTTGCGGAACAGTAGTTTGCCAACATGTGGCTTCTAAATCGATGATAATAATTTTATCTGTAGTTTTCATTTTTTAAATTTTTTAATATTTTACACCCGTTGGGTTTAATTGTTTTAACACATAGAAACATAGTTTTGTTTGCTTAAAAAGGCGTTTCACTTGTTTGAATGCACATAGTTTTCTATGCGAAAGAAATGTGTGTTTTTATCTCCTTTTTTATACTTCAAATCTATGTTTCTAGAAAAGAGCCATTACCTGACGAAGATTTCTTTCGATAGTTTTATAACGTTTCCGCCATTTGAAAATGTTTATGACTTTTTTATCGCTTTCAACAACTTTCTTAGTTTTATTGCTTTTTTCAAGTTGTTTAGCTTCTTCAAGTCTGCATTTTTCGTTAAACTTTTTAAAAGGACGCGGTTCAAAATCAACCATAATTGCTGCCAGATTAATTGCATCAATATTTGTTGGATCTGTTTGGCCTTTAAAGAACGTTTCGATAGGTCTGAACTTATCTTTTTGGTCTTTAAACTTTTTCTTTTTGGTAGGATCAAAATCTAAACTAAATAGATTTTTAAAAACTTTTAGATCATCTTCTGTTGGGTTATTTTCGAAAATCAACCAACAAAAGTCACGTAGTTTTCCACGAGAAGGACTTTGCAAATAATCAAAGTATTCTCTTTCTTTTTCTATCTCATATTTATTTCTGATCGCTTTTTTATATTCTTTTAATGTATTAGTACGCATGATATATTTTCTTTTAGGAATCCTTTTGGAACCTCAGGAAAACACGGGAATTCTGGGAATCCCTTATCTGCAAAGCTTTAAAAACACTTTTACCTGATCAGAGATATCACCTAAATGATACATAATTCCTTGTACTTAACTTTTGATTCCAGCGTTTAATGAGCCCTAAATCCAAATCCATTTCTTCTACAAAAGCAAACGGTTGCTCATTAAACCTAATTATATTGGTCTGATCAAAATGATGATCTGACATAAATAATATTTCTTGATTCATTCTTAATTTTATTTTTAATTAAACCTTCAACATTTACTGCTGATGATTTCTATTTTACGAAGATTTCTTTCAATTGACCAATTACGTTTCCGCTTCCAGAAATTGTGATTTCTCCAATTTTGTCGGCGATTTTTTCTACGTATTCCATCTCTTTTAATTTCCACAACATTTCGTTTTCTTCCATCAGCTTTGCTGTGTTTAGCAAACTTCTTGTTGCAGCGGTTTCTTCTCTTCGCATAATGCTGTTGGCTTGCGCTTTTTTCTCGGCAACCAAAACCTGATTCATGATTTCTTTCATATCTCCTGGCAAAATCACGTCACGGATTCCCGCATCAGAAATTGTCAAACCTAATTCAGTTATTTTAGTAGTTACTTCTGCCAAAATAGATTCTGCAATAGCATCTTTTTTCGCCAATAACTCATCCAAAGTCAATCCGCCAACAAAAGCTCTTAAAGCCAATTGCATTGCCACATACAATTGTTTTTCAAAGTCTTTGTTATCAACAAGCGCTTTCATAATATCAATAACCTGATATCTCACAAAGAAATTGATTCTTAATCCTGCCTTATCTTTTGTCAACAATTCTTGTCCGGAAATCTCCACTTGTTGTTGTCTTGCATCAACAGTTTTAACTTCGATTGTAATGGTATTGTTCCAGAAATAGTGCGTTCCCGCTTTTAATTCTTTAACGAAAGTTCCATTTACAAACAACAAAGCTTTGTCGTTGCTCGAGACGATGAATTTTCGAACATAGTATTTCAACTGATTGTTTTCTAACAAATTCGCCGAGATATTTTTTTGTGATTTCAATCTTAGAAAGATCCACTCTGGTAAATTCATTTTTCACAATTCCTTTCCAGAACGCATATCTTCCTGCGGCCAAAGTTCCCTTAAAGTTCCCGTTCACGAATTGCAAAACAATCTCATTATCGGCAACCGCAACAACTTCTAACATTGAAGCCAAAATTTCGTTTTCCAACAAAATATTCAACTCAAATGGAGCGATGAAATTCGCATTCATATCGTAAATCATTACATTCTTGTTTCCAAAAATCCAATGTAAACCTTGCTCAATTACGTTAACTAATTTTCTATTTTCGAACACCAAACCTACTTGGTACGCCTCGATTTTAACTTTTTTTATCATTTTATATTTTTGTTTCAAGTTTTTTTGGTTTCATGTTTCATGTTTCGTAACCGTTAAAAAAAACTTAGTTATATTTTCTCAAATTTTTGTTTCAAGTTTCTTTGGTTTCATGTTTCAAGTTCTGTAACCGTTAAAAAACTTAGTTATATTTTCTATTTTCTCAAGCCAATTTTCTAGCCTCAACAATCTTGCTTCTAAAATCTTGCTTCTATCTTCTCTAAAAATAAAAAAACCTCAATGCCTTTCTCCTCTGAGAAAACGGACGAATAGTTGGTGTTTTGTATATTCTAAATGTTTTACAATTCTATTTTGTGACAGCGATTCTAAATTCTAAAAAAATCGCTAAAACAATCAAACCGAAAAGAAAAAGAGTATTTCAAAATACGTTTCTGTTCGCACTGGTTTTATCTTGAGTGTGAAACTTTTGGATCCCCAAATCCAGGTTTCACTGACAAAGACAAATCAGTTTTTTTTCAATGGTCATCTTTTTAAGAGTGATGGTCTCTAAATACAGATTTATAGTCTGATTTCTAATACTCTAACCAATTGAGTTACCGCATTGCTGCGAGTGGGACTCGAACCCACAACTTAGATCGTGATCGTTTTTTGGAAAACAACCCAAAACCTCCAAATCAAGTTGCATAGAAAAACATAATACGCTTTCGCGAAAAGTTCCCTACAATGGTGCTATACAGAAACACGCAACAAGACTTGTTTGATATTGTAAATCAAAGTTTCCTCTGATGTATTTCATTTTTTAAAAGAACGTTTTTTATTTCCTGAGCAAATATTCAAATTACACTGCGCAATGATTTTGCGCAGTGCAAAAAATTTATTTTATCCATTCAATTACCGTCGATAAATAGACTTGTCTTACGTCTTCAAATCGGGTTATGTTTGGGATATGATTTACTTCTAATAAATATTTAGAACCGTCTTTTGCAACGATATAATCATTACCAATCATATCCATTTTCAAAGTGTTTTTAATATGCAAAGTATCAGCAAGCAACTCAGGGTCAACCTCCATAAATCCGGCATTATCGGGGTGAATTGATTTTAACCACGAATCACCTTCCAGTTTTATTTGCCAATAAACATCTCCAATTATCATAATCCTGACAGCTTCACCTTCATAATAAGGTTCTGTTGTTGCGGTAAATTCGCTTTCCCATTCGCCTGTAAAACGATGTTTATTTTCGCCACAATGCCAGTTTCCCCATTTAGCAACAGTATCATTGCCAACATTTACAGAAGCGCCTGCGCTAATAAATCCTCGTGGTGCACTAAATCTCGAATGTGCTAAAGCTTTTACCAAACACGGAATCTTAAAGCGACAATCCAACATCGCAGCGGCGTTAGGATAACAAGCACCTCGCCAGATTGCTAAACCAGAAATAAAGTCGAAATCATTGTCGTAAATTCCATAATAAACTACTTTGTCTACCGGCAACATTCCAATTCCGTTTGATTTTTCCATATAAAGAACTTCGTCTTTAACAACAATTTTCGGAATTGATTGATGCCAAATAATATGTCCGGAAAAATTGGCTTTTATAATATCATATTCTTCTTGTTCTATTCCTACAAGAGCAATTCGGTTGTAATCTTGTTTCATAATCATTGTTGTTAAATTTTTATTTTTTTATCACAAAGGCGCTAATTTTTTTTCTTTGCGCCTTTGGTCAATCTCGCGCAAAGACGCAAAGTAGCAAAGTTTTAAACCTTTGAACCTCTGCACCTTTGCAGCAAACTCCTTTTTAAACTTTTTCTAATTCCAGGCGTTTAATTCCGAAATCAGATTTTCTCAACTTACACATTCTGTCATCTGCGATATGGTGAAAAACAATTCCTTCAATATCATTTTCAGACAAGAATTTTTCTAAATCCTCAAATCCAAGATTTACAAAATCAAGCACTTCGCTTCCGTGTTTAATTAAAGTATGTTTCTCTAATTTTTCAGGATTTCCCTGTACTTTTGGTCCGCATAATTCGTAAGTTCCATCTTCTTTAATTTCTAAAGAATCAAATCCTTCGAAGAAAAACTTATCTTCAGATTTCATGCGATCACATTTTATCCAGTGAGGATGATGTCCTGAAATTAAATCTGCTTCCTGACACGGAATTGCTCCTAACGGAATTGCGCGTCCTTTTTTGGCATCAAATCTTTTGAACAATTCACCACCAATAATAGCTACAGATGTTCCATCAAATTTTCTTGTTGCAATGGCATCACCATTAATTACCCAAGCATTTTCGGCATTTATCTTATTTATTACTCTTGCCAAGTTCTTTGGATCTTTAGCGAATAGTGTACTTATCTTTTTCATCTTTTATTTTTTTTAGCTTGCACATTATTTTGTGCAACATTTTAGTTCAGGAAAAGAGATTCGAACTCTCAAAATACTGATTCTAAATCAGTCGCGTCTACCAATTCCGCCATTCCAGCTTTTTTTTTAAAGGTTCTGAGGTACTGAGGCGCTAAGTTTTTTTTCTTAGCGTCCTTGGTCAATCTCTCTCAAAGTCGCTAAGTCGCAAAGTTTTTTTCCTTTTTAACCTTAGTACCTCAGAACCTTAGTACCTCAGAACCTTTTAAATAAACCCTTGTCTGAGAAGTAGGATTCGAACCTACGACCTCCCGCATCCAAAGCGGGTAAACAACCACCGTTATCTTCTCAGTTTTTTTTTAGGTTCTTAGGTACTGAGTCTCTAAGTTGCTAAGCTTTTTTTTCTTTTTAACCTTAGTACCTCAGCAACTCAGTACCTTTTTAAAACCTCAGAACCTTAGCACCTCAGTGCCTCAGAACCTTAACATATTCCTTCTAGAGAACTTGTTATTCCGGAAGGGCTCGAACCTTCATTCTAAAGTTATTCACCTCTTTTCTACCAATTGAAATACGGAATCATTAATTTTTGGGCATAAAAAAAGCACCCGATTAAAGGTGCTTCATGAGATCTAATAAGATATGCGTATCCTATTGCCTGTATTCATGCACCTGTATTGCTATACGTCCAAGTTCTGAGCTCGGGTATAGGGATTGTACGTTATATATTTTTTTACTAAAATCCATTTTGTGTATTTTATTATAAATTGAAATCGTTGTTATTATTCTAAATCCGTGTTACAGATTTTCTTCGGCAAAGATAAAGTCGAAAAAATCAATTATCCAAATCTTTTTTAAAATTATTTTATTGATAATCAAATAGTTAACCCTTAAATGAACCGATAGAAATCCCTGTCCGCCAACTGAGGCAGATCTCCTTTTGTATCAAATGACTGTCCCTCACCAGATTACTTTTCAAGATTATATTTCGCTATTTAGTTTAATCATTAAACATTTGGTCGATTATTTTTTTAATTATTTTTAGTTAATGGTTATTTTTTATCATTTTCTTGTCACATTGAGCGAAGTCGAAGTGTCAAGCTGAGCATTTTTTTTGTCATACTGAGCAAATTTTATTGTCACACTGAGCGAAGTCGAAGTGTCTAAAACAAAAAAAGCGCCCCAATTAGGACGCTTTTATATATTTATGCTGAGTTCGAAACTACAATTTACTCTTCTATTCCATAAAATACATATTACGCCCTGAATCTTTAGCCGGAAAATCTTCCGCTAAACGATTGCTATTTTTTATTGCTGACAGGTTCATATGTATTCTTTTAATTTTATTTCGAGAGCAAATGTAGTTTATTTTTTTAATTAATATAACTTTTCTTGTTTTATTTGTTAAAAAATAGTTAAAGGATATATAGTGTTGTGGTGAATGAATCTCGCGCAAAGACGCAAAGTCGTAAAGTTTTTGTCATTTCGATTTTTATGATAAAAGCTTATCACGACGAAATCTTTGTCAAAGTTTTAAACTTTGACAAAGATAAAAACGTAACAAAATCTACAATGTAAACCCAATATTTGTCATTTCGAGGAACGAGAAATCTCCACAAGAAGCTCGACAAAGATTGGCGATTCTAGTTACGGAGTTACTTGCGAAGATTTCTCCTCCGTCGAAATGACAATATTGGGGTTAATTTAATTTTATAAAGACATCAAACAACTTCAATCATACTTTCTCAGAACATAAAATATTTTAAATTCGAATAAAAGTTTTAACTATTTTTATCTCACTTAAATCTACATATGAAAGAATTTATCGATAGCATTAATTGGTCTGAAATTTGGGAAATAACAAAAGAATATGTTTTACCCAATATTGGTTGGTTTATTTTCTGGATCGTTTTATTTGTAATTATTGGACTTATTCTTGGAATCGTTTTCAATGTATTCTTGTACCGAAAAAATATTTTCTTTCGTGACAGAAAATATTACAATTGGTTTGCCAAGCTTTGGATTCCGTATTTGATGATTGTTTTTCTGTATTTCTCCTCTATGATTGGGCTTTTTTACGGCGTACATTCTGTTTTGCGATCAGAGAATAAAAGTATAACTTCTAATATTTATTCCAGAACTATTGGTTCGACATTTTCGTCTGAAAAAGAGAAAAAAGAGTTCTTGCATTCGCTTCAAACGCTATCCAATTCTTCTGAAGATGTGAGTAAATCTATGACGCAAGCATTGGCGATTTACATCAAACAAAATAATAGTGGCTACGCTTCTGTAGATAATTTTAAGAATTCGTCGACTTCGTATTTGCTCAAAAAATATGAATCCGAAGTTTACAGCGCGTGCGTATATGGTTTTATGAAAGTTGTTGACGATAAAGCCAACATGAAAAACGTAAAAGATATTGATTACACGCAATTCAAATCGCTTTTGCAGAAACTAGATAAAATCGAACCTCAACGAATCGAAAATTCGATACAATCTGAAATTGGACGCAAATTGCAAGCTATTTTAGATTATATTTTTAAAGAAATTCTGAAACATGAATTGTTCTTTTTCTTCTTGTTTTTGCTGATTCCGTTTGTTGAATATTTTATTTATTTGAAGTTTATAAAAACCACAGAATCTGATTTAAGCAAACCAAAACCTGTTGAAAATGTAATTTGATTTTTGAATACTCAATAATTAATTATTATTTATAAAATGCTTCTGTCAAATAGAAAACGGTATCTATGAAAAATAGGCTATCATCAAAAGTTAATACATTTTCGTCATGTAAGTCTTCAAGAATAATACCTACTTCAGGATTAAAATAATCGTTATTTCTAGTATTAACAAAGCCGTTGGAAATCAAAAATTCCTTTACATTTTCTAATTTTGTGTCACTATTAGATTCTACAAATTTCTGTTCTACAACTGCATAAAGAATATTATCTTGTTCATAAAATCCAATTAATTGATAAGCTGTATCAGAAAAAAAATAATTATTCAATAATAAATTGTTGAGATAATCTTCCCAGGATTCATAATAGATACTATCATTTAGCTTGATTACTTTATGTTTATTTTGAAGATAAACTTTTTGCTCTGCACCCGAAGATATAAAAGCATTAATATTAATTTCAGTAATCCAGAAACCATTCTTGTCACAGAATTGTTTTATTAACGTTGTTTCTTCGCTTTTGATTTGCTTGCTTGACTCAAACGTTCCGCTTGCGCTCTTGCTTTTTCTAAGGTAACGGGAGATTGTTTGGATAGTATTTCCATGCCTAACTTGGCTCTTTCCTGAAATGATATTTTGTAGTTCATTTTTCATGAAGTTTATAATGCAAATATAAAGATTTAAAATCATTATTTACTTAACTCATTAATTAAAGTAAGAAAAAGCGTATTTTTACTAAATCTAAAAAACAACCAAAACGGTATATTATCGAATCAATCTTGTTTTTTACCGATCAGTATTTTTTAAAAGAATTTTAAATACCTTTGAATTATGAGCACAGCAACTAAACCAAAACACATTGGCAGAAATATTAGCCGAATCAGAGAGCTTCGTGGAATGAAACAAGAAGCGCTTGCAGAAGCTATTGGACTAAGTCAACAAACTGTTTCCGGAATTGAAGGAAGCGAAGAAGTTGACGCTAAAAGACTTCTAGAAATTGCAAAAGTTCTGGGAGTTACGGTAGAAGCTATTGAAAACTTTTCGGAAGAATCTGTTTTTAATTATTTCAATAACTTTTATGATAATAGTGCGAGTAATGGTCAGATAAATGGTCCAAACAACAATTGTACTTTTAATGCTCTTGATAAAGTTGTTGAGCTTTACGAACGTTTGGTTCAATCTGAAAAAGAAAAGGTTGAATATTTAGAAAAGTTGTTGAAAGAGAAATAATATTTCTTTTTCTTTATATAAAATTGGAAAAGCGCAAATCTTTGAGGTTTGCGCTTTTTTTGTTTATTTATGCAAAGACAGATTTCTTTTTAAGTCATTAAATCATCAATATCAAATATATTCTTTTCTCCGAACCAAATTTTAGCCTGCTTTATTACTTCTTCACTAAATTCATCATTATAAAAAACAATTAAATCATCCATTGCTCTAGTACAACAAACATAAAATAACTTTTGAGTTCTATCAATTATGGATTCTTTACCAACAGTTTTTTCAAAAAGAGCTTTATAATTTAGTTTTGTATTGGCACTTTTATCAAGAAAAACTAAAACATTATTAAATTCTGCACCTTTTATACCATGTTGTGTAGAGTAAACTGTTTCATTTTCAACATATTTATATAGAGATTCAATTTCTTTAAAACTAACATTTTTCAAACGTTCAAATAGAAACTTATTTTTATCCAAAAAATCTTTAGTGAGCTCATCAATCTGACATAATCGAAGTTCGTCTGCCTTTTTCATCACAGTTTCTATATTTTCTCCCTTGATTAAATAAAGATCTTTTATCTTTTTATTTAGTTCTGCTTTGTGTTCGCCTTTATTAATTTTAAAATCACTTTTATTAATTAAAGAATAATAATTTTTATGTTCATACAGCGATATTATTTCTTGAATTCGCATCAAATGCCTTATCAAATAATCTCTTTCCTCACTTCTTTTATTTGATTCTTCATTCTTACTTTTCTTTTTCCCTATTAATTTATCTTTATTTAAATAAATCTTTTTAAGTACTTCAAAATTCATGTTTTTCGCAAGATCAAATATTCCTACATTATCATATAAAAATTCATAAATCCCTTCTGTAGGTAGTATCTCTTTAATTTCAAGATATTCTTTATTAAGTTG
The DNA here is from genome assembly GCF_951805225.1 of uncultured Flavobacterium sp. Taxonomy (NCBI): domain Bacteria; kingdom Pseudomonadati; phylum Bacteroidota; class Flavobacteriia; order Flavobacteriales; family Flavobacteriaceae; genus Flavobacterium; species uncultured Flavobacterium sp. The sequence goes on from NZ_OX638201.1 coordinate 2,979,470, forward strand.
ATTCATAGACTTAACATAATTTAAATCTGATCCGTTGTTAATGATAAGATTTAATTTGTTCATACCTATTTCAAACTCTAAACTTTCATCTATTTTTTTTAATAAAATATTAATAACTTCAATAAATGACATATCAGTTAAATCATCTTTTATCGACTTTTTTTCAATATATTTTTTTATTCTTTCAACATATCCACCATTTCCAACTATTTTATCTTTATCGTATATATCCATTAAACTAGGAAATCCTACCTCGCTTGCAATAAGGGAGTGAGACAAAAGAAGAAGCTTGGTATTTTTTGAATCCTTAAAATCCCAATCTTTACAGAACTTTGCCTTTATTATGTTATAAGCATCGTTGTTTTCTTTTTTAGAGTATATAAATTTTGTTTTCCCTTGTTTGATAGCTCCATCTTTATTATTTGGTGCATCTGAATTTATTTCTGCCTTTTGCTTTAACGGATCTAATCTAATATTATTAGCTAAATCAATTACACTTTGAGGATTTCTACGATTAACTTTTTTCGGTACTTCAATAATTTGAGGAATATTATTTCCCTTATCTCCAAGATATTCTGATAAATTATTTCCATCTTGATAAATTGATTGCATGCTATCTCCAAAAAGCCCAATCACATTTCTTTTACTTGTTTTATTTAAATGGTTAAAGAATATCTCAATTACAGGCTTATAAGTATCTTGATACTCATCGATAAAAATATAATCATATTTGTCTTTTATAATTTTAGACAATAATGGATATGTTATAAATAAGTGTTCTGCTATATTAAGTACATCCTCATGCTTTATTATACCTTTTTTAAAGTTCCTATATTCACGATAATCTATTCTTTCAATTTCATCAAAATTTAAATCATCATCTGGATTTAATTCTATAAGCGATTTTTTCAAGTTAATTTGATATGGACTAATATTCATCCACAAAAAATCGTGAATTGTTGAAATCACTAAATTATCATAATCCGTACGATCCTGAATTTCATCAGCAGCAACATTTGTAAATGTTATACATGCTATACTAACTTTAGGATTATCTTTATATATTTTATTTAATAACTCAATCAATGTGTGAGTTTTTCCACTACCAGCACCACCACTTAAAAGAAAATGGTTTCCTGAGTCGATAGCTTTAAATATATCTTCTATTTCTGTAGCCATAATAATCCTTCTTCTATATATGATGGAATTTCCCAAGTAGTATAATTCTCAGCAGAACTATAATAAATAATATCTAATGCAAAATGCGTTTTTTTATTAATACAATTTTCAGCTAAATCGTACGCATCTTTAATTGCATCCCCTTGTAAATCGAAATGTTTAATATTTTTTAATCCTCTAAAAACCGATTTATTATCAGAAATAAATTTTCTATTTAAATTTATGAAAGCATCTTCAAAACTTTTCGCATGATAATTATTTTCATAGTGTTGAAAAGCAATGCATAATGAGTTCTTTTTTAAATAAAAGTTCACTTTAGATTTTTTCAATACACTAAATGAGTATGAATTTAAAAAATGTTTTATAGCATTATTTAAACTACCATTAGCTTCTGGATCATCAACTCTGCATAGAATATTTTCGGATTTAGGTTTACCTTCTTTGGTAAATTCACCTGTTTTCACATTTTTGCATGTATCAAAATCAGTTATAATTAGATATTTAATACCAATAAAATCAATAAACTTTTCAAAAATATGAGAATAAGCACCAACTTCAATAATTGAGATATTTTGCGATAATAATGGTAAATCAAATTTATTTTCGCTGTCCAATTTTACCATCATAACAGGCAATAGCAGTCTTTCTGTATCACCTTCGATTAAAACAGCTTTATCAGCAAAAAATAATTCGGCTCTATTTAAAGTTAAATAATGCTTCAAAAACTCATATTGATTTGTTTCTACTAAATACTCTTTCTTTAAATCTTTTAAATTTTTGCAAATAACTTTATTTTCCTTTGCAATTTTGTAGAAGTATTTTACTGTATCAAAATCACTTTCTGCTGTAATATGCGAAGAATGAGTTGTTACTATTCCTTGAAGATTAAACGGTAATCTCTCAGCTACTTTATTTCCATCTGAATCAAGACCGTTTTTTTCATTTTCTAAAATTTTTGATATATTTTTTATAAAAATGTGTTGCATTTGGGGATGCATATGTGCTTCTGGTTCTTCAATGAATAATAAATTAATATCCGCTGGAATTTGATTATCTAATTTTTCATTTTCTCTTCTAAACTTTTTGCACTTCAATTCTATTTCAAAAATCATCGCAAACAAATTCATGTATCCTAAACCATGATAATCTTCAGGTAATTGAAAATTTGATTGATCATAAAAAACAGAAGTATTTTCTTTTAAAATGTTTTTACTTTGTAATGATGATAATATTTTAATTGAAGATTCTCCAGGTATTTTTCCTCCGAAAAGTTCTACCTTTTTAATGACATCTTTAAAAACAGATGGATAAATTTTATTTAATTTCTCGTCAGTACTTCCTAACTCCCTATTAAGTTTTTTTATAGTATCTTGTTCTTGCTGACTATTCTCGATACTTTCATAATAATCAGACGATAATTTTGATAATGTTTTATCTGGTCTATTACTATCAGAATTATTGACATCCCGTTTTGCCTTTATACTTTGAAAATTTATAATTTTTGAAATTATATTTTTATCTTTAATTACTTGAGAACTTATAACTTCATCTCCATCAAATATGAAGGATTTAATCTCCATTTTGAAAAATCTTTTATTATCTGTTTTTCTTAGAAAATCAGTAATATTTTTTTTAGTATTTTCTGATTTATAAAGCCCATATTCTCTAATTAAATTGCTATAGCTGTCTGGGTTTAAATAATATTCAAAACCTAGAATGACCTTGTTTTCATCTTCAAGATTTAAAATAAGAGATGATATATTTTTCAGACTATCTTCTTTGTCGTAAAAAATTTCAAAAAATAATTGAATTTTAAAATCAAAATCATTACCAATATTAATTACATTTCTTTTTTCAAGTTTTTCAAGTTTTTTTATTTGATCTATATGAAAATCATTAATAGAAAAAGTACTCTTGTCTGTTAAGAATTTTTCTAAAACTGACAAAAGAGAAGTTTTTCCTGTGTTATTTTTTCCAATTATTAATGAAAGATTATTTTCAAGATCTAACTTAAAATCTTTTAATAATCTGAAATTCTTAATATGTATTTTCCTTATTTCCATAATTATTTATTTTATGATCTTTCCACTCAAAATCAATTACCAAAGTTGCATAAGATTTTACAAACAACTTTACGGTTTTCCATAATCATCATATTTTTTTAAGACCATGGTCGTATTCAAATATATATAAACAAAAAGCCCCTAAACCAAGTAAAAACACCTGAATTTAAAAGCCTTTCTATTTTAATCTCGTAAAGTTTATTTTTGATTTTAATCCTAAAAAAATAAAGGTGTGCAAAGGACTCGAACCTGCATCCTTCCCCCTTGGTGGGGAACGCTCTTCCAATTGAGCTAACACCTTCATTAGGATTGTATTTTTATGCCACGAAGGCGATAAGTCACAAAGTTTTATTTTAAGCTTTGAACCTAAAAAAGTAAAAGCGTGCAAGGACTCGAACCTGCATCCCTCAGTTTAGCAAACTGCTGCTCTTCCAATTGAGCTAACGCTTTCATATGAATTTGCCACAAAGCAATAAAACACAAGTTTCAAACCTTTGAACCTTTGTTGCTCTGAGCCTTTGAACCTCAAAAAAAATAAAGGTGTGCAGGGACTCGAACCCGCAACCGCTCGCGTGGTGGGCAAGTGCTCTTCCAATTGAGCTAACACCTTTGTCGGATAGTTGGGACTCGAACCCAAAACAACTACAGTGGCAGCGGTGGTTTTTCCAGTTAAACTACTATCCTATTTTTACCATTGAGAAACTTTATAGTTTTTCAATAAGACCCCAAATATACTTTTTCCGTTGATTCCGTCAACTATTGGATCAAAAATTCTACTGGCGCCATCTACAGAATCCAGCGGCGGAATATATCCTTCTTCAAATTGTTTTTTTCGCAAACTTTCTTTTGCTCCTGTCGAAATCCAGCCAACATCAACACTCGTCATAAATATAGAATCAACCGCAAATTCCTTCGCCGAAGTCAGCGTCATCATATTCAACGCCGCCTTTGTCATATTGGTATGCGGATGAAAAATGGTTTTGTTGGTATAACTAAAAATCCCTTCAGACGAAGTTACATTTACTATAAAACGTTCCTCAAAATGGGAGTTCAGAAATAATGGTTTTAGCTCTTTTATTAAAAAATAAGGCGCAATTTGATTGATCAAATTAACCTCAACCAATTCATACATACTAATTTCTTCCAAAGTCGAATTCCAACTTGTCTTTTCGCGATTGTCAACCGGTTGTCCAAAACGTGTTAGTTGAACTTCGGTTTTCTCTCCAGAACTATATTCTAATGCTTTTACTTCTTTTGTAACGGCAGTTTGATTTGCAATTAAATTTATATTCGAATGAAATATATCCAATAATTTGTCTTCTTTTTTAATCAAAGGCTGGTAATATTCATCCGTATATTTTATGGTTTGTGCTGCATTATTAATCAAAATATCCAAACTCTGAAATTTAGATTTATAAAAAGAAATAAAGTCATTAATCGCGTTTAAATTTCTCAAATCTAAACCATAAACTATTAGATTTTCTTTCCAGTTTTCGAAATCACTTTCCTGCATAAATTGCTCTAAAGCGAGCGCAGGAAAACGAGTTGTAAGTACAACATTTGCATTATTTCGCAACAATCTAAGCGCGGTTGCAAATCCAACTTTTACGCGTCCTCCGGTCAAAATAACGTTTCTGCCTTTTAAATCCAGATTCTGAAAACGTTTTGCATAATTTTCTACCGCACAATCCGGACAAAGTCTCGTGTAGAAACTATGCGCCAACTTATAAGATTGATTGCAGCAATAACAGTTTTTAGGCAAATTTAATTCGGTAAATTGCTGTTCGTCAGGATTCTCTTTTTCCGAAAATAAAGTGATTCCGTTTAAAGCTTTTGATACTAATTCGGCATTGAGACTTGTTTGAAGATCTTCTTGCTTTTTTGAAGTATAACTTACTGTCCGAATATTCTTTTTGGCATTTTTGTGGATTTTGGTAATCAAACCGGCAAACAAATTATTGTCCGGATTCTCAAACGGATTCTCTTTCAATGCGTTTAAAACCTTTATACAGCTTTGCCATTCTTCGTCACTAAAAGTATATTTTATATCTTCTTTCATTTTATTCTTCTAAAAAATGTTCTAAAAACCCAATGAATTTCTTTCCGTCCCGCGACCATCTCATTCCTTGTCCGTTTGGAATTCTAATTTCGTAAACGACATCATGTTTGTAATGAAAAAACACATTCCACCATGTTTTATTTGCAATAATATAGTGAACCAATTTTTCTACCGTTTCCTGTTTCTGTTGGTTATTTCCTTTTATTTCGCCAAAAATACTATCCTTTTTTCTGCCAACATGTTTTTCCCAAGCTCGCACTACAATCGAGGTTTCGGTATTAAAAGGCTGTAAACAACTTTCTAAAAGAATTTCTTTTGAAGGCGGAATTGCACTTTCATCCCGAACACTTGCCGATGTTAATCGTTGTCCCAAAATAAGCAAAATAATTTCGAATGGCGTCTTTTCGAACATATTAATAATTTCGAATTTCAGTTGATCTGAATTACTTTCTAAAGCTTCAAAAATAGCTGTGAAATAAGGCAAAAAAACTTCTTTAGAAATCAAAATCTCTTCTTTAAAATAAGGTAATCCTGAAACTTCAGAATTTGGATTTTGATACCAATAAAACAGGTTTTTAGAGAAATCGTTTAAATTTTCATCGGTAAGAAACAAAGCATATTTATCTTTCCATTCTTTTTGCAAGTCCGGTATTGTTGCTTTTAATTCGTTACAAAACTGATTTTCATTCATTATTTACTGGCTTTCGATTATCAAACTAAAAAATCTGAAATAAGTCGTTGTTTGAATCGATCGATAGGTTTTAGATCGACATTGGTATCTCCGTTATGAATATCAAAAGGATCATCTAAACCGCTGATTAATAAATACAAATAGCAAAATATAAAGGTAATCGCAGAAGTTACCAAATAATCTGCCGAAGGGCTTTTGAATTTGCTAATCAATAAAAACGACATGACGATAAACAAAATACTTTGAAGCAAAATATAGGCTGGTTTAATGAAGTTATTTCTCGAAATAGAATAAGCACGCGTAAGTTGTTTTCGCATTGCATTTGTATTTTCCTGAATGCCTTTTATGGCTTCTTTGTCAACGCCTCTTTCGGCAAAATAATAGGCGATTTCGTTTGACTTTCGAATTAAAGGAAAAATAACATTAGAATCTTTTCCGTGGGAATATATCCAGGCAATAATGCCATCGGTAATAGTAATCATTTCTTCACGTAAAAAAGCACGGTTTAAATCTTCTTTACACAAATCAGAAGTTCCCGTTCTTGGCGCTTTAAAAGCCAGATAAATCCAATCTTTGATCGCTTCCAGATTTGAAGCAACTTCTCCGGGGATTTTTTCGCTTTCTTTAAAATCGGTCATTGTTGCTGCCAATAATAATCCAAAAACAAAAAATGCGCCTGTAAAAATAATCGTGATATCTGATAATTCTATTAAGTCGTGAAAATCCTGTCCGTAGAAAGAAAGGTTTTTGAATACAAAATTTTTAATTCCTAATATAGCCAGAGCGGCAATTAATGATTTTATGATTATGGTTCTGTGCAGTACGAATTTCATTATTATTTTTTCGGCAAATTAAATAAATATAATCAAAATAACTGCTTCAAATTGGGTTTTAAATATATAACAAAAGCGCCTTGATATCAAAGCGCTTTTGTGTTTTTGAGTTTATAGTTTAGCTTAATTTGCCTTTGATACACTAATTTTTTCAAGTGTTACTTTAGCATCTCCAATTCCGCTCTTTTTTATAATAATTTCAAAATTCTTATCTGTATTCACCAAATCATCTGAAATGTAATAAGAGAAATTAAGTTTTATTCCGGTTTCTGCCGCTGTATGATTTGCTTCGAGTCCGTGATCATGAGCAACGCCAAAGAAAGTCATTGTTCCCACATATTGATCTGCTTTTCCCGGATAACGAAGATAAACGGTGTAAAAATCTTTTGGTTCTTTGTAAACGACTACATCTAGGTTTAATATTATTTTTGAGTTGGCTTCGGTTTTAAAAACTTTATTGGTACTTTTTGAAAATGTACTGGTTACTTTGTGCGTAAAACCAGTGTTTTCGATTGTTTTTCCAATTTTTTGTTCCCAAATAACTTTCTCTTTTGAATCCTGAAATGAAACTTTCTTTTTTGAAGTTGATTCATTAGAAGCCAAAACCGGAGTTTTAGATCCGTAAAGCAAATCGTCATATTTATAATCTAAATTAAAAACGATCTTGTAAACTTCCTCCATTGTATAGGTAATATGCTTTCCGTCAGGAGCAATAAATTCATATGTCCACGGATTTGCTTTTAACTGCTCTAATGTTGGACGTTGCCCATAAGCCGAAACATCCCAGGATTCCCAAATACGGTCAATCATACTGTGATGCAACCAAAAAACGGGATCAAAACCTGCCGAAGGAACATTTGCCATTAAACCTGAAAAATCTTTCAGTTGATAAATTTCGTTATAATAGCTTTCTTTTGGATCTGCATATTCTCCTCCAATAAGATCGTGCATAAAACCATGAGGCGCACCTTCGAGGTTTTTGCTAAATCCTGCCGCTCCTGTAAAAGAAGGATTTGTTTTTAATTCTTCAAGTGCTAACTGAATCTGTGTAAGGTCATTATCAGGAATTGGTTTTCCGTTGTTAAGAACACTATATCTGGCTGGCGCATACAAAGAACCGGATTTGTCTCTTGCTTCTTTTGGCAAAATATTATCGACAACTTCTTTGCTTCCGTAGTTCCAATATGGTATCGCAAAATCTTGTTTTCCGGATAAATCCCTAACGATTTTTTCTAAATACCAAATGTACAATCTGTGCCATAAAAGAAAATTTAAGTTTGCAGCTTCTGAGTTTCTTTTATGCGTACAATCGCCCCAAGCCCATAATTTATCTTTGCTTGTTTGATATTGTGCACAAAGCTCATTTTTTCCGGCAATTGAATCCGGAATATTATGTATTGCACCTTGATAATACCAACCAAGACCATTCTCACAGCCCATTTCGCGCATTTTTTTAAAGGCTGTATTCATTGCCAAAAGATCTGCTTGTCCTTCGGCTGTATTAACATTGTATCGAATATATTTTACATTACCTGAACTCTGACCAAAGCCAGAAAATGTAATCAAAATAATAAATAGTGATATAGTAATTTTTTTCATTTTGCTTATTTTTAGGTTAATTAATAGATTTGTTTTTGATATTAGAGGACTTGAACTTCAAAGGTTAAAATTTCAGCATAATCGGGATTTGCTTTATCGTAGATTTTAAATTTAACAATCCCGTTTCCTGTTTTATTGGCAGGAATAACATGAATTGCAATAAATCCCTGCTGATCTGCATTTAATTTACTGAAAGCAGAACCTTTTGGAATTCCGATTTGGCACGCTCCATGCTGACACATAGAACAATCCCATTCTTTTGGAAAAGTATTCGAAACCGTTTCCCAAACCAGATATATAGGTTTATTGGATACGTTTTCGACTTTAATTTTAGAAATGTCTAATCGTTTGTTTTTTAAGACACTTTCTTTATTTGTTGCATTTCCTACTACAGAAAAAGTGGGTTTACTCTGTGCAGAGGAAATAGAGAAATAAAGCAGAATAATGAGGTAAAAGAGATTTTTTTTCATGGGGAGTTTGTTTAAATTTTAATAAAAAACCGGAATATCGGCCTGATGATATATTTTCTTTGAAAGAAGATTTATAAACTGATATCTAATCTTTGCTTTTTGGGCAGTATTACCTAAAAAAGCATACAATTCCAGACATTCTCCAGGATCAAGTGCAACATTATATCCTGTCGATAATGCCTTGATATGATTGCCATTTCCAGATATAAATTGAAGTTTTGTATCTAATGGAAATTTAATTTCATGAATGTATAAACCCGCATTAACCAAACGAAGCAATACCGTATTTTTTTTATGTTCGAAAGATTGCAAACCTTTGTTTTTCAAGATTGTTTCACCATTTATCAAAAAGTAATTCGGTTTATAATCCGGAAGAAGTATTGGCTTATTTGAATCGTCGTATTCTGTTCCCATAATAGCATCTGTGTGCCATTTGGTATCTATTTCGTTACTGCACCAAAGTATTTCGGTTAAAGGTTTATCAACTAAGGAATCTTTTTCTTTCGGTCGAATAATAATTACTCCAAACATCCCAGCCTGAAGATTGAAAGGATAATTTTCAGGACTATAATAGAGATAAGTTCCTGATTTTTTTGCCTGAAAAGAATAAAAACCATGTTCCATGTGGTGAACTGGTTCTTTTTTATTCATTATTTGCTTTTGTTTATTCAGTTGTGTGAATTCAATTTCCTTAGAATATAAAGAGACTGGATTTCCCTGAGAAATGTTCCAGAAATCGATATTCACACTATCTCCTTCTTTTACATCAATATCATATCCCGGTAAAGTAATCTGTCCTGAAAGCGAATTGGCAAAACCAAAAGTTCTTATTACTAAATCCTTTTTAATAAACAACTTACCGGTTGTTCTACCAATAATTAATCTTTCATTTTGAGAAAATGAAAATGTGGTAATTAGTAAAAAAGAAAATAGTAATATGGTTTTATTCTGTTCTTTCATTTCTAAACTCCAATTAATATTAACATCCGTTATTTGATATTAAAATTCAAAATTAGAGTTATTTAAAACGAAAAAACAGCGTATAAATACCTGTTTCTGTAGTAAAAATCCGAAAATAAATAACTTAACCTAAACCACCATTAAAGATGGATTCTACAGAAGAATTAATCTGTTTTGGTTAAAGTTTATAAAGTTATTAAATCCCAAAAAAGTTTTTGGCATTTCTTGTTGTTTCCTCCGCAACTATAATTCCCGAAACTCCTTTGAACTGTGCAACTGTCGCAGCAACAAAAGGTAGAAAAGCGGGTTCGCAACGGCGTTCGTGGTATTTTTTCAAGAGATTATTTGGAGTGTTTTTTGGAAGCATAAACGGCGCATCGGTTTCGATCATCATTCTATCAAGCGGAACGTATTGAATCACTTCTTTTAAATGTTCAAAACGTTTACTGTCTGAAATTGCTCCGGTAAAACCAAGATAGAATCCGTTATCGAGATACGTTTTGGCTTCTTGCAAACTTCCGGTAAAACAATGTACAACGGCTTTTGGCAATTGTGGCAAATAATCTTTTGTAATGCTTATAAACTTTGCAAAAGCGGCTCTTTCGTGCAAAAACAAAGGTTTCTGAACTTCGATCGCCAATTCTAGTTGGGCTTTGTAACAGGTTTCCTGTACATTTCTGGGCGAAAAATCACGATCAAAATCAAGTCCGCACTCGCCTACCGAAACTACATGTTTCTGTTTTAATAAATTTCTCAGTTTTGAAATACTTTGCGCATCAAAACTCTTCGCATCATGCGGATGAATTCCCGCCGTAGCATATAATATTCCCTGATATTCTTTTGCTATTCGAGCAGATTCTTCACTATTTCTTACGCTTGTTCCGGTAAGTATCATTTGCGATACATCGGCGTCTAAAGCATTTTGTACAACATCGTCTATGTCGTTTTGGAATTGTTTATTGGTTAAATTAATTCCTATGTCTATGTATTGTTTCATTTTTTTAAAGTTGCTAAGGTTCTGAGAGGCTAAGTTGCTAAGGCTTTTTTCCTCTCTGTTACCTTAAATTTTTTTTGTTTTTTGTTTTTTTTTGAGAGTAAAGAGGCAAGACTTTATGTTAAAACCTCATTTCTTTCTTCTAGCATCTTACTTCTCACCCTTTTTCATCTTGCTTCTTGCTTCTAATACCTTTGAGCCTTTGCCTCTCTGAACCTTTGAACCTCTCCTAAAAATCTCCATAATAAACCTGGAAGCACGGTAATTTCAGATCATTTCTCCAGGTGTCAACTACTTGGTTTCTATCGTCGAGAACAAATTCTACAAAGTATTTATCTTTTATAGATTCGTTATAGATTTCGGTTTTGATGATGGAGTCTTTTCGGCTATCCTGAGTTTTTCGCATGATTAAAGCATCATATTCGATTTCGTGTTTTTCAAGAAACCTCAACGTTGGTTCTTTGTATCGGTCTTCTCTTCCCGAAACCAGCAATATCTCATAACCCAGTTTTTTGTAATTTCTCAAAACATTTGCCACCGGATCATTGATTTCGTCCTGATCACATTTGCTCGCGTCAAACGGATTTCTTCCGTTCATTAAAGCCAAAGTTCCGTCAAGATCACAGATGATTGCTTTTGGCAAATCTGGATTTTGGATTGCGTATTCTGGTGAATCTTTAAAGAATTGTCGGTGCATTTTTTTGATCACTTTTTCTCCAACCGGTTTTTCTCTCAAAGCATCTCTTTCGATACAAATCGCAACATCTGTATTAACTTCCATAACCTCAACTTCTACCTTTTCGTTGAATTTTGTATTGTATTCTTTAACTAATTGTGAAACGCGTCTAAAATTAGTTTCCGATAAATTCGTATCATCAATCACAATGCTTTTTCCTTCTTCTAAAGCTTTTACGATTAATAAATCACGTACTTTTTTAACGAATTTCTCGTTGCTCTGACTCGTATTTCCGTTATCAAACATAGCGCGCAAATCGTCTCTGTTAATTCTTTTATAAGTTTCTGGATTATCTGCAATTATCTTTTTTGCCAAAGTAGATTTCCCACTTCCCGGCAATCCTTTCATTAAAATTACTTTTCTCATTTTATTCTTCTTCTCTATTAAACGGTTTTTCAAATGTTGGCCGAATCATTTTCCATATAATGACTGAATAATCTTTGTTATTCAGCATTGCAAATAATACGCCCGGATGTTTACAAGTCATGAAATACAAAGCAGTTTCTTTACGGGAATCTAAAACTCTGAAATCTAGTTTACATCGATTTTCGATTTCTAAATATTGATTTTCTAAATCTTTCTTAGTTTCTTTTACCCAATCAAAAAACTCATCCGGAACTCGTTCCAGAATTTCTTCCATTGTCTGATTGGTTTTCAAATATTCCCAGATATTCAAGTTAGAAACCTGAGTAATAATTCGGTGTAAACGAAGATACTCTTCAAATTTAATTTTTACTCTAAAGTTGTTTGCATATTTAATGATAAAACCTTCTTTGTTCGCAATATCCATTTCTTTTAAAAGCGAAATATCTTTGATTCCGTTGTATTTTTCAACCAAAGGAAATCCAATATCTTCCAGCGGAAATTCGTCACCTGTTTGTGTATCAATAATAGCTAATAAAACCAATTCTTCCGCCGAACCATAATCTAAAACAATTCGGTTTTCAGGATAAATAATTTCGAATAAATACGTTTTGTTTTTATCCAAAAGTGACCACGAATTTCTATATTTTCCGTGTAACATTTCATTCGCCTTATCCGATTGTTCGCTTGCAAAAGAACCTCGGCTCGCCATAAACGGAACCTCATCAATCCAATACAAAATTCCCATTGAACCGTCCATTTTATCATAAACTTCAAAAGTGGTATCCGGAAGTACTTGAGTTTCCATTTCGCCTAAATTAAAAAATTTAGGAAAAGGTCTTGCAATTACATTCTCTTTTTCGTCCAAAATTAAACCTCTACACGCTAAAGTAACATCATTCCAAATTCTTTCAAATTGTGCACTTTGTGTGTAATTATAAATATATAAATCATGTTTAGGATGTTTGTTTACCCTTACATAATTTTTGGAAATCATCTCTTTTAAAAGCGTTGTATTCATTAGTTCTTTTGTTTGAACAAATATTCAAAAGTTAGTGCGCAATCATTTTGCGTAGATTTTTTATTTTTAAGGGACATAGGGGCAAAGATTCATAGAGGCAAAGGTTTTTGCTGCTTCGCAGTTATTTTAATATAAATCGACCACCTTTTTCTTCTTGTATTAATAAAATTTCATGAATTCTATTAATTTCATATAGAATTGGTCCTATTTTATATTCCACATTGAAAATCTTAAAAATATCCCTATCATAAAAATATGCTCTAAAAAATATCCTAGCATCATTTACATAACTTATTGGTCCTACATATTTTGGCATGACTGTTCCAATATTAAATTCTTTCAAAAAATCATCTAATTTCTCATCAAAATGTTCTATAAGATTTCGCATATCTCTATTTTTCAAAACATTTAAATCATCAACAAGGTAAACTTCACATAACTTTTTCGCTCTAATTTTATAATATCCTTTATCCCTTGAAGGCCAAAAAAATCGAGAAATCCCTCCTGCAGTAAGAATGATGTTTTGGAGTAAATCTAGGATCGTATCATCATTTTGACAATCATAATGGTCTCTTTTTAAAATATTATTTAATGATTCAACATCATTCAAAATTGAACGTGTTTTATTTAATAAAGATTCTATATAAAAAACTTCATTAAAAGGGTGGATTTCAAATTCTGAGTTTTTCATATCTATCATTTTTTTTTACAGATTCAAATATTACTGCGCTGTTATTTTTGCGTGTTTATTTTTTAATTCTTTTCGCATTTTATGTCATTTCGACGAAGGAGAAATCTCCACAAGAAACTCGACAAAGATTGGGTTTCCGTTGCGGAGTTACTTGCGAAGATTTCTCCTTCGTCGAAATGACAAGCAATGCGTTTATCTTAAATATTTGATGCTTTTTTTATTACATCATTTTTTTATGTTTTTAATTTTAAAAGAGGTAATGTTTAGGAATGGTCTAATTTTCTTTGGAACGAAGTAACCATTTCCTGACGACACTCTTTTTTTTTTTTTAGAGCAATATTGTATAAGTGATGATTTTCATTTAAGGCGAAGTAACACTTTATACACGGCATCTTATAATTTTGAAAAAGCAACAATTGATGAGAATTCTTTTTGGAACGAAGTATTTCTCACACACGACATTTTTCGAATTAAAAAGAAGTTAAAGGCAATAAGAGAAACGGGGCTTGTCTTGCCAGAGTCGAACTGGATAACTTTGCTGTTTCTACAACTTCGCTATTCCTCCCCAAATTTGAGACGAAGTAACCCTTATTTACGACATTCTTTTTTGTTTATAGTATTGGATAATAATCAATAAGAGACTATATAATTGTGTGTTACCATTTCACTATCAGCCTAAACTGAACAGGATTCGAACCTGTACTACAATTCCCCTGAAGTAACTCTTATCTACGAAACCAATACTTATTTTATAAAACAAGGCAACTGGCAATAAGTGACATATCCTGCTCTAACCACTGAGCTACAGTTCTGTAATTAAACAGAATTGGTGGGGATCGAACCCACGTCCCGGGCGTTATCAATGCGAAGTAACACTTATCTACGACACTTGTTTTTTATTCTTTTTTCAATGAACATTTCTATTGCAAAGATTCAAATACTACTGCGCGATTATTTTGCGCAGTAGATTTTATTTTTACAATTCTATTCGGTTGATGTAATTCAAAGCACTGCTTTTATCATCTAAAGCATTCAATACATCAAATACTTTATCTGACCAACCAGCGATTAAATACACATCGTTTTTCTCGACATTTATTGGTGCCTGACCGTAACCTGCCAAATCAAACAAATACAATTTTGCATTTGGTGCGATGTTTTTATAGCGGTTCCAGGAGTTTGCAAATGAATCTTTTGTGTAATTACTATTCCACATTTGAACATCTGTAAACAACATCACTTTGTCTACTATTTCTTTTCGGCTGATTAAATCTTCCAAAACCAAATAACCGTTTGTCGAATAACCTACTTCACCTTCGCGTTTGTAATACTCGTTTACATTTGACAATATGGCTCGTTTTGGCATATTGATTATTTTCCATCGATCACCAAACATACCGCTTACGACATTTTTACAACGGTTTTGCATCAACATACCCAACATCAAACCAATATCGTAAAGCATAACTTTACTTTTTGGCGAGATATTTTTTTGCATCGAACCCGAAACGTCACAAGCAATTACAACCGATGTATTGATATCCAAACCTTTTATATTTTGCGCACTCACCAAAACTGCATCTTCTAAAGCATCCAAAATCATGGATATATATTTAGAATCCAAGGTTTTCAACTCGCGATAAGCGGCTAAAAATCGGAATGGTAATTGTTTCGAATTTGCAACTGCTTTTTCATTAGAAAGATAATCACAAACTTTTAATATATGAAATCGCGAAACGTTGGCTTCGACTATATTTCGTAAATTTCGCAACAAAGCCATGTAACCAATTTTGTTACTATCGATCAATTCTTCCCATTTTTGAGTGAATGCTTTTTGCTTTTCGGTTTCGTTATAATACTTTATCTGACCAATTTTTGACAATTCGGTTTCCCAGGTATATGGAGTTTCTAAACTATCGTTTACTATTTTATTGAACAATGTTTGTTGTGCCTCATCTTTTGCTTTTGGATGTACCAAAAACAATGCGTCTTTTAATTTCACTGCACCATCACGGTTGTATTTTGCAAATTGGTATTCATCGAATTTATTGAATGAATGCGCCAAACCTTTTTGTATTTGTTTAGACAAACGGTTTAGTTTTTTGATTCCGTTTCGCTCGTTTGCCATTTGGTAATACGCCAATAATTCTGTTATTTCGTCTGCACGTTGTATAACTTGTGTAATCATTTTACTGATTAAGGAATCACCGGAATATATTTTGGCCAATTCTACGATTAATACTAATGGAACTGAACGCATATGCATTTCGTTTCGGGCATAAACGGCTAGTTTTGCCACAAAAACAGGATCGGCTTTTTTGATCAACTCTTTAATTCTTTCTAAACGAGTTGTATCTTTTTCATAAAATGAAGCATTTAAACTTGTTGTTACAACCGCTGCATACAATTCATAATCTGTTGTTAATGTATATGCTGTTGCATTTTCGTAATTCATTACGGTGTTTTTTTCTTTTGCTAAAAAATTGAATTTCATAATTTCTCGTTTTTAAAAATTAAACAATCTATCGTTGTTCCCTTTTGACATTACAAAGATTTCAGAACTACTACGCAATTATTTTGCGCAGTAAAAAAAGAATTCTATATTTGAGTAAAAAAGGATATGAATCTAAAGGAAAAATACGCTGAATTGCTTGCTAATATTGGTTTTGATGAAAAAGCGATTGAGCAAAATTGGCTTGATTTAGAAAAAGCATATTCCAGTAAATCAAGACATTATCATAATCTAACACATATTAAGGATATGATTCTCTGTTTTGAAACGTATTCTGACAGACTTAAGAATCCTGATGAAATATTATTTTCGATTTTTTATCATGATTATGTTTATAAGAGTTCTAAAAAAGATAATGAACTCAAAAGTGCTGAATTTGCTTTGTCGATTTTTAGCGACATTAAACCTGTCGGGTTTGCGGAATTTGATCGTCAATTGGTTTTTGATGCGATTTGTGCAACGCAACTTCATCAGCATAATATAAATGAAGATATTAATTGGTTAATTGATTTTGATTTGAAGATTCTCGCCCGCAATTGGGATGAATATCAGATTTACTTTGAACAAATCCGAAAGGAATATCGCATTTATCCTGATTTTCTCTATAAACCGGGACGCGCAAAAGCGTTGAAACATTTTCTGGAATATGAGTTTATTTTTCAAACGGTTGAATTCAGAGATTTATATGAAGAGAAAGCAAGAATAAATATTGAAAAGGAGATTTCGTTATTAATATAGGTATGATGTTTATGTTCCTAAACGTACCGTAAACGTTGTTAAACCTGACAGGTTTTAAAAACCTGTCGGGTTTGCTGGCGAATACATTGATAATTAATTGAACGTTGCAGAAGACGCACTGCTGTGCGCCTCACACAAAGATGATCCATAACATGCTAAACGTACCGTAAACGTTGTTAAACCCGACAGGTTTTAAAAACCTGTCGGGTTTGCTGGCGAATAGATTGATAACACACGGTATTTGTAGAGGCGCACAGCAGTGCGTCTCAGACAAAGATGATCCATAACATGTTAAACGTACCGTAAACGTTGTTAAACCTGACAGGTTTTAAAAACCTGTCAGGTTTGCTGACGAATACATTGATAATTAATTGAACGTTGCAGAAGACGCACTGCTGTGCGCCTCTACGATAATTGGAATGAAAAGATTGTAACGGAAAGCCCGACCCGCCTTTTTCGGCGGGACACGCCCAAAAAAATAATAATATGTCTCAAAACAAAAATGTTTTAATACGGTACAAAACCATTGACAAATGTCTGCAGAATAAATACAGGCAATGGACTTTGGAGGATTTAATCGAATGTTGTTCTGAAGCTTTATTCGAATATGAAGGTCGAGCAAACCCGATTAGCAAACGAACAATCCAAATGGATATTCAGTTGATGCGAAGTGAAAAACTGGGGTATAATGCGCCAATTGTGGTGTATGATAAAAAGTTTTATAAATATGATGACGACGAATTTACGATAACGGATATTCCGCTGACGGAAACGGATATGAATGTTTTGACGGAAACGGTTTCGATGTTGAAACAGTTTAAGGATTTTTCGTTGTTTAATGATGTGTCGGATATTTTGCAGCGTTTGGAGGATAAAATCTATTCGGAGAAATCGCACACGAAACCTGTTATTTATCTGGATAAAAACGAAGGTTTGAAAGGTTTGCATTATTTAGATGAGATTTATCAAGCGATTATCAAGAAGGTTGTGCTTATGATTACTTATAAATCGTTTAAATCTAAGGAGGAAAGTAAGTTTCATTTTCATCCTTTTATTTTGAAGGAATTCAATAATCGGTGGTTTTTGATTGGAAAGACTAAAGGTTCTCAACCGATTACGAATTTGGCTTTGGACAGGATTATTGCAATTGATTACGATTTTAACCTTCCTTATATAGAGGAGGATTTTGATGCTGATGTGTATTATAAGAATATTATTGGCGTGACGGTAAATACTGGTTTGAAACCGAGAAAAATAGAACTTTGGATTGATGCTGCAAATGCGCCTTATGTTTTGACGAAACCGTTGCATCATACGCAAAGGCTGATTCAGGAAAATGAGGATAAGAGTATTATTGTTCACTTGTTTATTTCTCCAAATTATGAAATGGAACGTATTATTCTGGGTTTTGGAGACGGAATCGAGGTTTTGAGACCTGAAAACCTGAGAAACAGGATGAAAAAAATCCTTCAAAATGCGATTCAGCGATATGAAGACTAAAGTTTATTCGCACTTTATTATACTTTTTTTTACATAATGAAGAATTTTAGAGACTTTTTGACTCGGAAAAAGTTTTTTAAGTCTTAAATTTTGTTAAAATCCCAAAAAAGAATAGTATATTTCAATTAAAAATTAACCCTAAACCACTCTAATTCAGAGATATTTTTTTACTAACCAAAAATTTATCATAAATTAATATGCATGCATAGTATTTTTTGATTATATTTGAAATCGATATAGTTACTTATGAAAGACAAAACAATAGATTATATTTTGAGAGCTACATGGCAAGCCGTATCAAGAATGTATAATGAGGAGGCTGCAAAATACGATGCTACAATGGCAACGGGATTTGCGCTTTTGAGTATAGATAAAGAAGACGGAACTCCATCGACCGCTTTAGGGCCAAGAATGGGTATGGAAGCTACAAGCCTAACGAGAACATTGAAATCAATGGAGGATAAGGGTTTGATTG
Organism: uncultured Flavobacterium sp.; assembly: GCF_951805225.1. NCBI lineage: Bacteria > Pseudomonadati > Bacteroidota > Flavobacteriia > Flavobacteriales > Flavobacteriaceae > Flavobacterium > uncultured Flavobacterium sp. The sequence continues at coordinate 2,998,354 of NZ_OX638201.1, forward strand.
TTCGTAAAAAAAATCCAAGTGACGGTCGCGGTGTTTTAATCTACCTGACGGATTTTGGAAAAGAAAAAAGAGAATTATCTAAAAATACGGTTTTGAAATTTAATGAGAGTGTTAGAAAACATGTTTCTGACGAAAAGCTGAAACATTTTATCGAGGTCTCAGAAATCATAAATGAACTTATTCAGGATAAAAACATATTTAATCAAACAGAAAAACAGGAAAATGAATAACCTTATTGAATAAGGAAACCTCAAATTCAAACAAAAACAAATATTAACGACTTATGAAACGCACAATTAAAAAAGTTGCTGTAATTGGATCCGGAATTATGGGTTCAGGAATAGCTTGTCATTTTGCCAATATTGGTGTTGAAGTTTTATTACTTGACATCGTACCACGCGAGTTGACAGAAGCTGAAGCTAAAAAAGGATTAACGCTTGAAAGTAAAGTTGTTCGCAACCGTGTAGTAAACGAGCACTTGGCGAATTCATTAAAATCGAAACCGTCTCCTATTTACAGTCAAAAATTTGCTAACAGAATTACGACTGGAAATACTACTGATGATATGGCAAAAATTGCCAATGTTGATTGGATTATCGAGGTTGTTGTAGAACGTTTGGATATCAAAAAATTAGTTTTTGAACAAATCGAAAAATTCCGTAAGCCGGGAACTTTGGTTACTTCAAACACTTCTGGTATTCCAATTCATTTTATGAGCGAAGGAAGAAGCGAAGATTTTCAACAACACTTCTGCGGAACTCACTTTTTTAACCCTGCGCGTTACTTAAAGTTATTTGAAATTATTCCTGGTCCAAAAACTTCTACTGAAGTATTGGATTTCTTAAACGAATACGGATCTAAATTCTTAGGAAAAACTTCGGTTGTTGCTAAAGATACTCCGGCGTTTATTGGAAACAGAATTGGTATTTACGGAATCCAAAGTTTATTTCACTTAGTGAAAGAAATGGGATTAACGATTGAAGAAGTTGATAAATTGACTGGACCGGTTATTGGTCGTCCAAAATCGGCTACTTTCCGTACTGTTGACGTTGTTGGTTTAGATACTTTGGTACACGTTGCCAATGGTATTTATGAAAACTGCCCAAATGACGAACAACACGAATTGTTTAAACTTCCTGATTTCATCACAAAAATGATGGAGAACAATTGGTTAGGAAGCAAAACTGGTCAAGGTTTTTATAAAAAAGTAGATAAAGATATTCTTTCTTTAGACTTAGATACATTAGAATACCGCGCTGCTAAAAAAGCAAATTTTGCTACGCTTGAACTTACAAAAACTATCGATAAACCTATCAATCGTTTTAAAGTTCTTGTAAAAGGAAAAGACAAAGCGGGTGAATTCTACCGTAAGAGTTTCGCTGGAATGTTTGCTTATGTGTCAAACAGAATTCCTGAAATCTCTGACGAATTATTCAAAATTGATGATGCGATGAAAGCTGGTTTTGGATGGGAAAATGGTCCATTCGAAATTTGGGACGCTATTGGTGTTGCAAACGGAATCGAAATCATGAAAGCAGAAGGTCTTGAACCAGCTGCATGGGTTACTGAAATGTTGGCTTCTGGAAGCGAAAGTTTCTACTCTGTAAAAGAAGGAGCGACTTATTTCTATAACATTCCAACAAAATCACAAACTAAAGTTCCTGGACAGGATTCATTTATTATTTTAAACAACATTCGCGAAAGCAAAAAAGTTTGGAGTAATAGTGGTGCAATCATTCAGGATTTAGGAGATGGAATCTTGAACTTAGAATTCCAATCTAAAATGAATACTATTGGTGGCGACGTTCTTGCTGCTATCAATAAAGCAATCGACTTATCTGAAAAAGAATATCAAGGTTTGGTTATTGGTAATCAAGCAGCGAATTTCTCTGTTGGTGCTAATATCGGAATGATTTTCATGATGGCGGTTGAGCAGGAATATGACGAATTGAATATGGCTATCAAATTGTTCCAGGACACAATGATGCGCGTTCGTTACTCTTCGATTCCAGTTGTTGTTGCGCCTCACGGAATGACTTTTGGTGGTGGATGCGAAATGAGCTTACACGCTGATAAAGTGGTTGCTGCTGCTGAAACTTATATGGGATTAGTTGAGTTTGGTGTTGGTGTACTTCCTGGTGGTGGTGGATCTAAAGAAATGGCTTTGAGAGCTTCAGATTTATTCCGTAAAAATGACGTGGAATTGAACGTTCTTCAGGAGTATTTCTTGACAATCGCAATGGCTAAAGTTTCGACTTCTGGTTATGAGGCTTTTGATACCGGACTTCTTCAACATGGAAAAGATGTTATCGTAGTAAACAAAGATCGTCAGATCGCTGAAGCTAAAAAACATGCTTTGTTAATGGCTGAAGCTGGTTATACGCAACCAATCAGAAGAACTGATGTGAAAGTATTAGGAAAACAAGCTCTTGGAATGTTCTTAGTTGGAACGGATCAAATGGAAGCTGGAAAATACATTTCTGAGCACGATAAGAAAATCGCTAACAAACTTGCTTACGTAATGGCTGGTGGTGATTTATCTGAAGCAACTTTAGTATCTGAACAATATTTATTAGATATCGAACGTGAAGCTTTCTTGAGTTTATGTACTGAACGTAAAACTTTAGAGAGAATTCAATATATGTTAACTAAAGGAAAACCACTTAGAAACTAGAAAATAGAACAAAGAGAATAGAATATAGATTTCAGACTTAGTAATGTCTATTTTCTATACTCTATCTTCTATACTCTTAAAAAAAGAAACAAATGAAAACAGCATATATAGTAAAAGCTTACCGTACTGCGGTAGGAAAAGCACCAAAAGGGGTTTTTAGATTTAAAAGACCTGATGAATTAGCTGCAGAAACCATTCAGTTTATGATGGATGAATTGCCTGATTTTGACAAAAAACGTATCGATGACGTTATGGTAGGAAATGCCATGCCGGAAGCTGAACAAGGTCTTAACGTTGGACGTTTGATCTCTCTTATGGGATTAAAAGTTGAAGATGTTCCTGGAGTTACAGTTAACCGTTATTGCGCATCTGGATTAGAAACTATCGGAATGGCAACTGCAAAAATCCAATCAGGAATGGCAGATTGTATCATTGCGGGTGGAGCTGAAAGTATGAGTTTTATTCCGATGGGAGGTTACAAACCAACTCCGGATTATAAAGTTGCTGCTGCAGGTCACGAAGATTACTATTGGGGAATGGGTTTAACTGCTGAAGCGGTTGCTAATCAATATAAAATCTCAAGAGAAGATCAGGATGAGTTTGCTTACAATTCTCATATGAAAGCCTTGAAAGCTCAAGCTGAAGGTAAATTCGACAAACAAATCGTTCCGATTACTGTTGAACAAACTTTCATCAATGAAAACGGAAAAAAAGAAACTAAATCTTATGTTGTAAAACAAGACGAAGGTCCAAGAGCCGGAACTTCTGTTGCTGCTTTAGCTGGTTTAAGACCTGTTTTTGCTGCTGATGGAAGCGTAACTGCTGGAAACTCTTCTCAAATGAGTGATGGTGCTGCTTTTGTTTTAATCATGAGCGAGGATATGGTAAAAGAATTAAACCTTGAGCCAATTGCAAGACTTGTAAACTTTGCTTCTTCTGGTGTTGAGCCAAGAATCATGGGTATTGGTCCTGTAAAAGCAATTCCGAAAGCCTTGAAACAAGCGGGATTAACATTAAACGACATCGAGTTAATTGAATTAAACGAGGCTTTTGCTTCACAAGCTTTAGCAGTAACTCGCGAATTAAACATTAATCCGGAAATCGTAAACGTAAACGGTGGTGCAATCGCTTTAGGACATCCTCTAGGTTGTACTGGTGCTAAACTTTCTGTTCAGTTATTCGACGAAATGAAACGTAGAGGTAATAAATACGGAATCGTTTCTATGTGTGTGGGAACTGGGCAAGGTTCTGCAGGGATTTACGAGGTATTGTAGTTTTTGAGAGGAAAGAAGCAAGAAGCAAGACTTAATTTTGGAATGAATATCTTCTGAAAACAAAATCTTAAAAAGTAATAAAAAACTTACTTTTATTTTTTCTTCTTATCTTGCCTCAAAAAAACATGAGACACAATTTTAAGAATTTGAAAATTTGGATTTTAGCTATGGAAATTACTAATAATATCTATAAACTAACTGCCACTTTTCCAAAATCAGAAACGTATAGTTTGACAAATCAAATGAATCGATGTTCTGTTTCAATGCCTTCTAATATTGCTGAAGGATCAAACAGGGGAAATAAACATTTTCAGCATTATCTGAATATTAGTTTAGGATCTTCATTTGAATTACAAACACAATTGTTAATAGCTTGTCAAAACGACTATTTATCAAAAGAAAAAACTGAAGAAATAGAAAACAAAATAATTGAATTTCAAAGGATGACATCAGGTTTCATAAGTAAGTTAGATTAAATCTTTCTTCTTGACTCTTTCATCTTTTAATCTAAACAAAAACAAAATGGCAGATACAATCGAAAAAAACGTAACCCGTGGTGGTCAGTTTTTAGTTAAGGAAACAAAGTGCGAAGATATCTTTACACCAGAAGATTTTTCGGAAGAGCAGTTAATGATGCGTGACTCTGTAAAAGAGTTCGTTGACAAAGAATTATGGGCACACAAAGATCGTTTCGAAAAGAAAGATTATGCTTATACTGAATCATCTATGCGTAAAGCTGGAGAACTTGGACTTCTAGGAGTTGCAGTTCCTGAGGAATACGGCGGATTAGGAATGGGATTCGTATCTACAATGCTAGTTTGTGATTACATTTCTGGTGCTACAGGATCGTTCTCAACTGCTTTTGGTGCTCATACAGGAATTGGAACTATGCCAATTACGCTTTATGGTACTGAAGAACAAAAGAAAAAATACGTTCCTAAATTAGCTTCTGGAGAATGGTTTGGAGCTTATTGCTTAACTGAACCAGGTGCAGGATCTGATGCTAACTCAGGAAAAACTAAAGCTGTTTTATCTGAAGATGGAACACACTACTCTATTACAGGACAAAAAATGTGGATTTCGAATGCAGGTTTCTGTAGCGTTTTCATCGTTTTTGCTCGTATTGGAGATGACAAAAATATTACTGGTTTTATCGTAGAAAATGATCCGTCAAACGGAATTTCTATGAATGAAGAAGAGCATAAATTAGGAATCCGTGCTTCTTCTACTCGTCAGGTTTTCTTCAACGATACAAAAGTTCCTGTTGAAAACATGTTGTCTGAAAGAGGAAACGGTTTCAAAATTGCAATGAACGCTTTGAACGTTGGTCGTATTAAATTGGCAGCAGCTTGTTTAGATGCACAACGTAGAGTTACTACAAATGCAGTTAAATATGCTAACGAAAGAATCCAATTTAATACTGCAATTTCATCTTTTGGAGCAATCCGTTCTAAACTAGCTGAAATGGCAACTAATGCATACGCTGGAGAAAGTGCTTCTTACCGTGCTGCAAAAGATATCGAAGACAGAATCGCTGCTCGTGAAGCTGAAGGAACTTCTCACCAGGAAGCTGAATTAAAAGGTGTTGAAGAATATGCTATCGAATGTTCTATCCTTAAAGTTGCAGTTTCTGAAGACGTACAATCTTGTGCTGACGAAGGAATTCAAATTTTTGGTGGAATGGGATTCTCTGAAGACACTCCAATGGAAAGTGCCTGGAGAGATGCTCGTATCGCTAGAATCTACGAAGGAACAAACGAAATCAACAGAATGCTTTCTGTAGGTATGTTGATCAAAAAGGCTATGAAAGGTCACGTTGAATTACTTGGACCAGCTATGAAAGTTCAGGAAGAATTAATGGGAATCCCATCTTTTGATACTCCTGATTTCTCTGAATTATTTGCTGAAGAAAAAGGAATTATCGCTAACCTTAAGAAAGTTTTCTTAATGGTTGCCGGAAGCGCTGTTCAAAAATACGGACCAGATTTAGATTCTCACCAACAGTTATTAATGGCTGCTTCTGATATCTTAATCGAGATTTACATGGCTGAAAGTACTATTCTTAGAACTGAAAAATTGGCTAAAAATCAAGGTGAAGCTAAAGTACAAGAGCAAATCGCTATGGCAAAATTATACTTGTATAAAGCTGTAGATATCGTAAACTCAAGAGGTAAAGAAGGAATTATTTCTTTTGCTGAAGGAGACGAACAACGTATGATGTTAATGGGACTTAAACGTTTCACAAAATACACAAACAATCCAAATGTTGTAGCTTTGAGAGAAGTTATTACATCTAAATTAGTTGCAGAAAACGAATACTGCTTCTAATATAAAAATAGTTTTTAGCTTTTAATTTGTTTAAACCCGCACTAATCCGAAACAGTGCGGGTTTATTTTTTTTATCATACCATTGTAGAGGCGCACAGCTGTGCGTCTACGCAAACCTATTTTTTACCATGTTTTTTGTAGAGGCGCACAGCAGTGCGTCTACGCAAACCAATTTATCACCATGTAAGTGATATAAGAAAATGTAAGTAAGTTGGTTTATTTTTTATCTATTTTTTTGTTTAAACGCGAAATAACGATTCGCAATATTTTTGCAACAATTTGCAAAATTTTGTTAAAATTAACTTTCCGATCTTGTCAGAATAGTTAAATATTGAATGTATTACTTTATATTTAACATTCTAAAAACTCAAAAAAACATAAAATGAAACAAATTAACCTAATTGTCTTATTTGTTTTGTGCTTTTGTACCACAAATACATTCGCTCAAAAAAACAAAAAGATGGACATTATTGCTTACTATACTGGCGATGACAAACTAATTAATGAATATGAGGTAAACAAACTCAATCAAATTATTTTTAGTTTCTGCCATTTAAAAGAAGGTAAACTAAGTGTTGATTCTCCTAAAGATTCGACAACTATTAAATATTTAGTTTCTTTAAAAGCAAAAAATCCACAGCTTAAAATTATTCTTTCGCTTGGTGGCTGGGGAGGTTGTGAACCTTGTTCTGCTGCATTTTCTACTGCCGAAGGAAGATTAACTTTTGCTAAATCAGTAAAAGAAGTTAGTAATTATTTCAAAGTAGATGGTTTAGATCTTGATTGGGAATATCCAGCAATTGAAGGACTTCCGGGGCATTTATATCAAGCTGCGGACAAACCAAATTTCACAGAATTAATCAAAATTTTACGTTCAACATTAGGTAAAAAATACGAATTGAGTTTTGCTGCCGGTGGTTTTCAAAAATATTTAGACGAATCTATCGATTGGAAAATTGTTGCGCCACTTGTAAATCGTATTAATATTATGAGTTATGATTTGGTAAACGGATATTCTAAAGTTACCGGACATCACACGCCTTTATACAGTACAAATCCAAAGGAAGAATCAACAGACAGAGCGGTTACTTATTTATTAAACCAAGGAATTCCTGCTGAAAAATTAATTATTGGAGGCGCTTTTTATACCAGAACATGGAAAAATGTAGAAAATATAAACAACGGTTTATACCAAGCTGGAGAACATATTCCTGGTGTTGATTTTAAAAACTTTGCAACTACTTACACAGAAGCAAATGGCTGGAAATATTTTTGGGATGATAAAGCTAAAGCGCCATATTGGTACAATGAAAAAGAGAAAACATTTGCTACAGGAGACGATTTAACTTCTATAAAAGCTAAAACAGAATATGTAAAAGCTAAAAAATTAGGCGGAATTATGTTTTGGGAACTTCCTCTTGATTCGCCACGCAACGGAATGGTAAATGCTATTTACGAAGTTAAAACTTCCAAGTAATCCATTTTCCGAATAAATAAAAAAAGGCAGTTATTGAATTAATAACTGCCTTTTGTATATCAAAAAATAAACTCTAATTTATTTGAACTTTTGATTTATCTAATTCTCCAATAAAAGGAATTGACTCCAGAATTTCGGCTCTTATTATCGTTTGAAGATATACTTCTAATTGGATAAATTTAGCAGCATTTATAGCTCCGATAGCTTTCTTTGCTTGTCCGTAAGTTTTAGAATACAACTTTTCATATCCTAAATGATTTTTCAAAGTTCCTTTTGCCAATTCATCAGCTTTTTCATCTGTTAAGGTTGCATAATTTGCGGCATAATCATTAATAAGCTGAAATTTCGTTTGTCCAAGTGCTTTACGCTCAGTTTCATAATTATCATAAATTTTGGTAAAAGCAGCAGATTGTGCATCTGATAAATTCATGTATTGTTTTACAAGGTCACTTTTTGATTTACCGTAAACACTTTGAAGAACATCAACATCCTCTTTAAATGATGATTGAGCATAAGAAGAGAACGTTGCAATTGCCATAATAAGAATAAGACTTAATTTTTTCATACTTATAAGTTTAATTTGTTTATAAATGGGTACTTACTTTCAAATATACTGATTTTTAAGCTATTAAAAAATAGCCTATAAAAATATTCTTACGATTAAAAAAACGAGTATTGATAAGCAACTGATAACGCATAATAATTTAATCCGTTATTAGTATAAGCTCCTACATGATATTGAAATTTAACTGATTGCCCTTTCGCAACTGGCGTAGAAAAAGTTCCTCCTACTCTCCAATTGTCAATTTGGCTATCGTCTGAAACTCCATCTATTACGGTCTTTCCGCCAAAAAACCAATTGGTGTTAAAACCAATCCACATATTATTTTTGAAGTAATAACTTGCGTGAGCTTGCAGACTATACGTTGGTTTTTGTTCTAACTTTTTGCCATTTAAATAATCGTTATTATTGGTATAAAACCAGATCCCGCCATAAGCTTCGGCGTAGACATGCGCAAAACGTTTTGAAACTCCAATTTCAGGTTTAAATCCCCAACGGTTTGTGCCTATATTTACTTGTTTATCATCGTAATATTTTCCGGTTGGAATTGATGTAACCAAACTAACTCCCAGAATTGTTTTTTGTTCAAAGTTTCTAAATTCAGATTTATCGAGCGCGGGCGAACCTAGCAAATTGATTCCAAATCGTACTTTCATGTCAGCAAAACCAGTTCTTGAACCTGTTAAAACATTTCCATTTGTATTTGTTAACGATCCATCCATAAAAGAATATGGAAGCGAAACCTGTATACGTGCCAATTTATTATACAAACCAAAGGTTCTGATATAATTTGCAGCGACATTATGACTCTGAATCGTAAAATCCTTTATTGGCAAAGAAGGATCTGTCAATACATTTCCGTCCATGAAAACATAGCCAACAGCAATTACGTTCAGGTTTTTGGCCACATTAGCATAAACTCTGGGTTCTAAATCCTGACTAAAAGCTGTTATCGTAATGAATAAAAACATCGTCATGAAATGATGTTTCTGCGGCAAAATAAAAAGATTCTTTTTCGGCATAAACAATAGAAATTCGGGACACAATAATTAGATATTCTATTTCTTGCTTTCGTCTTTTTTAGGAGCTGAAACAACTCCCTGATAAGAAATCGCAACTTTATTATTACAATTAATAGAAAGCGTTGCTCCTCCGTCAGGAAAAACAGAAAAATACAGACTATAAACATCATCCTTACCTTTTACAGTCGAATTGATGTTGTAACTCTTTTTCTTTTTTTCAATCTGAATATTCTCTGGTACGCCTTCAAACTTCATCCCGCCATCTCCACCATAAGGCACATAATAGGCACGGCCAAAAAATGGTAAATCGCAAGTTGTTTTTGTGGTATTAAAATTCAAAAAATAAGTATTGTAATCTAAGTTTATCAGCCTTGAACCTAATGGTTGTGCTTTTTGCGCTTCAAAAACAAAATTTTTAGAATTGATAAGATCTTCAATTGCTTTTTGTTTTTGTAATTCTCTTTCTGCTTTTAATTCTTTCTTTGTCTTTTCCTGGGCAAAAACAGCTATATTAAAAAAGCAAAACAACATCACTAAAATGGACAACTTAGCTTTCATAAAATAAGTATTTAATAGTATTATAAAGTATTTTTAAATTTTAGAAAATCGCATCAGTACGCTATTATCAGAAATCAAATTGAGTGTTTTACCATTTTTAGAAAAAGAATAGCTATCTATTCGCTGTATTGTATGCATAAAAACACTTTCTCCCTCTGGATCCGTGCATGCCATTTTAGTCACTGCAAATGGTTGAGAAAAATCAATTTTCTTATCTTCAGTTTTTAATACCCCTGAAAAAGAATTACAACCGTTAAAACCAGCAACTCGTTTTTCTTTAAGATCAAAATAGAGAGCAGGCTTTTTATTGGGAAACAAAATATTGAAAGTAACTTTTGGTCCAGTTATATAATTCAGTTCCCAATTTCCTTCTAGCGTAAATGTTGAATTTCCTTTTTGAGCCATACAAACACTGCTCGAAAATAAGATGACTATCCAAAAACCCAAACTTAAAATATTTTTTACCATAATCATCTGTATTAAAAATAAACTAATAAGACATTACAAAAACACCAAGAAACTGATAACTACGAAATTACGCAATATTTTTTGGTTCATCACTTAAAGTGAAAGAAAATTAAATACTTTGGTTTTAGAATTATTTAACTTTCCATGTTAAATGAAATCCGCCTTTTTATGTTAAATTTACTTAATCTTTAATTCAAAAAGCCTCGTATATGAAAAAAATAATAGTTTCTTTCGCAATAATTGCAGCCGTAATCATTGGCTGTAAGACCAATACAAAATCGGCTGATGCCAAAACTTTAACTGTAGCATTGGAGCCAAAAAGTAATAGTACCGTTAGCGGAACTGCAACTTTTACAGAAAAAAACGGAAAAGTAACTTTTACTGCAAAAGTAGCTGGTTTACAACCGGGAGTTCACGCGATTCACATTCACGAAAAATCAGATTGTACTGCTGCTGACGGAAGTTCTGCTGGTGGACACTGGAATCCAACTTTCAAAAAGCACGGAAAATGGGGTTCAGCTGAATATCATAAAGGTGATATCGGAAACTTTACTGCTGATGCAAAAGGAAACGGAACTATCACTTTAACAACTGACGAATGGTGTATTGGTTGTGGAGATGCAACCAAAGATATCTTAGGAAAAGGTTTAATTGTACATCAGGGAACTGACGATTTTACGACACAACCAACCGGAAATGCCGGCGGTAGAGTTGCTTGTGCAGGACTAATCAAATAAAAAACACAATAACCACTATATTTTCACAAAATGTAGTGGTTATTTCATTTAAAATTAATCCCAAAACAAGAAAAAGATATAGCTTTGCAGCTATAAATTAAAGTTAATGATTAACCCATCAGCTCCAGGTTGGATAGACAAGTTTTTTAGTGAACAAAAGTTTTCAGAAGCTATTCCTTTTGAAACTACAGATTCGTTCTACTATAAAGTCAGAGAAACTGGTTTTATTTATGGACACATCATTTCTATAGATTCTCAAATTCCAATTGAAATAAAAGGCTGGTTTAAAACCGAGATTTCAAAAGTCGCCTTATTAAACACTTTATACGGTGTTTTTTGTATCGAAAAAAGAAGTTCTGAACCTAACAATTTTATTACAGAGGTTTTAAAATTTTATAAAGAAATGAATCCTGAAGGATTTAGTATTTTCAAAATTTTACTTCCAAAAGACACTCCTTCCCTATCTTTAGAGAACATAATAGACCAACGCGTTCAGACGAATGACAGTATTATCAGTAAAAACTTCTCGCATTTAGTTACTAATGCGCTTTTGTTTATTGATGTTTTGGCTTTCAGGCAATACTTAGAACACGGATCAATTCCTGATAAATACCTGAAACGTATTGAAGAAACTGTTCTTGGTATTGTAGCTTTGGCATTAAAAACCAAAACTGCAAAATCTCAACATGACGATTTACTAATAAAACTTTTTGAAGCTTCGATACGCTATTCTAAGTTTTCAAAAGTTACGGTTGATACTTTAGAAACTTTACAATTAGATTATTTCAGCAATAAACTAGAGCAATATTATTTAATTGATATGGCTGGAATGGCGTTGTGGAGTGATGGTGTTGTAGAAAATGAAGAAGCTTACTTTTTGTATTCATTAGGATCAATGATGCAGGTTTCGGATGAATTTGTAGCCAAAAGCGTTGAGACAACCAATAACTTTATTACCACTCATAAAAAGAAGATTCCGTATTTTAATTATTCAAATCCGGTAAAACATTTTTATGATCAAATGACGCACAGCGTTGTAAAACTGATTATAAGAAACAAAAACAGATTGGTTAAAGAGATTGTTCAAAGCAAAGAATTAATGATTCTCTTGGCTTATTCTACAACCAGAGATTTGGATGCTAAGGAAAAGAAAAAAGTAAAAAAACAACTTTTGGATATTTGCAAAACCATTCCGTCACTAACGATATTTTTACTTCCCGGCGGAAGTTTATTATTACCGATTTTAATAAAGTTTATTCCAACAATGTTACCATCGGCTTTTAATGAAAATCTTGACGAAAACGAATAAAAAAAAATCGCCCTTTTGAGGCGATTTTTTATTTCTTATAGATTACTTAGTTGGTAAACTTCGTCTAATTCAGCATTCGAAGCAATGTTTACATTTAAATCGGTTACAAAACCAGAATTTAATCCGTAAACCCATCCGTGAAGCATTAAATCCTGACCGTTTTTCCAAGCTCCTTGTACAATCGAAGTTTTTGCTAAGTTGTAAACTTGCTCTTTTGCATTGATTTCAACAAAAGCATTAAAACGCTCTGTTTCATCTTCAATAGAATTTAAGTATTTATCGTGCAAACGGTATTCATCTTTAATGTGACGAATCCAGTTGTCGATAATTCCAACAGACATATTACCCATTGCAGCTTTTACACCACCACAACCGTAATGTCCGCAAACAATAACGTGTTTCACTTTTAGAACATTTACTGCATAATCAAGAACACTCAACATATTCATATCAGAGTGCACGACCATATTTGCAATATTACGGTGTACAAAAACCTCACCTGGCTTAGCACCAATAATTTCGTTTGCAGGAACACGGCTGTCAGAACATCCAATCCATAATAAAGGCGGTGTTTGACCTTTGGCTAAATCTGCAAAATAATTTGGGTCTAATGCTAATGATTTTTCAACCCATTGTTTGTTGTTTTCTAATAACTGCTTATAAAACTCTCTCATTTTTTTGTTTTTTGAATGGTACTTCTACATGTTTAAACATATCAAAAATAACTTACTGTAAAGTTATCTAATTTTTTAATACTTCTCACACTCAAGAAATACCTTAATTAAAATTAATTTGTTTAAATGTTTTCTTTTACCGTCTCTTTTTTAACCAAAGCTCTTTTTGCAACATCATAATAATGTTCTATAGACACGTGGTTACCAATGTCCGGTGAATTTTCAAGCTCGTAAGCTTCTTTAAATCCTTTTAGTTTCACCTTAATGTTTTCGTCAACAGCGCGCGTTTCTTTAAACTCACGAATTAAATCCAAAACATCATGCGCAATATACTCAGTATCATGTGCATTGATGATTACTTTTGAGTTTTCAGGAATCTCATTCAATGTCAATTTGATAGCCGCTTTGTTTAAGAATGAAACTTCCTGAGCTAAGTCAATATGAATAACGTCTCCGTCTTCATACTCTTCTTTCTTGAAGCTGTAAGCTCTTTTCAGATTTCCTCTTAACACAAAAATGATACTGATGATAATTCCTAAAGCAACTCCTTTAAGTAAATCTGTTGCTACAACAAATACTAAAGTTGCAATAAAAGGCACAAACTGGTATTTTCCTTTTTCCCAGAAATGAAAGAAAGTCGCTGGTTTTGCTAATTTATATCCCACTAAAATTAATACAGTCGCCAATGTTGCCAATGGAATCTTGTTTAAAAGTGCCGGAATTGACAAAACACTTATTAATAAAAGTACTCCGTGAATAATAGCTGACATTTTAGATTTCGCTCCAGCATTATTATTAGCAGATGATCTTACAACTACAGATGTCATTGGTAAACCACCTAAAAGTGAACTCACAATATTACCAATTCCCTGAGCTCTAAGCTCAACATTTGTATCTGTATAACGTTTTTGAACATCCATTCTATCAGAAGCTTCAATACAAAGTAATGTTTCTATAGAAGCTACAATGGCAATTGTTATAGCAACTACCCAAACTTGCGGATTTGTAATAGCGGTAAAGTTTGGTGTAATTAGAATAGATTTAAATTCATCAAAAGATTTTGGAACTGGCAAAGAAACCAAATGTTCTTTTGCAATTGCCAAAGAGCTTCCTGTTGAAACAAAAAATTCGTTCAAAAGTACTCCGGCAATAACAGCTACTAATGCACCCGGAACTAATTTTAATCGCTTTAAAAATGGAATTTTCTCCCATGAAATTAAAATTACAAGTGAAATCAATGATATAACGACTGCTCCTAATTGAATGTGATTTAAAACATCGAATAAAAACGAAAATGAATTGCTTCCGTCATTCTGTACAAATGCCTGATCACCTTCAAAATCTGCGTCATAACCAAAAGCATGAGGCAATTGTTTTAAGATAATGATGATACCAATACCGGCTAACATTCCTTCGATTACATTTGTTGGAAAATAGTTTGAGATACTTCCGGCTCTTAAAAACCCTAATGCTAATTGAATTAGTCCTGCAATAAAAACAGACAGTAAAAACACATCAAAAGCACCAAGATCCGAAATAGCGGTCAAAATAATAGCTGTTAATCCAGCTGCTGGTCCAGATACACTGATGTGTGATTGGCTTAAATAACCAACTACAATACCACCAATTACACCTGCGATAATTCCAGAAAATAACGGCGCTCCAGAAGCCATTGCAATACCTAAACACAACGGAAGAGCCACCAAGAAAACCACTAAACCTGAAGCAAAATCAGATTTAAGGTTGGCAAAAAGATTGATTTTTTTTGTCATAACACAATACTAAAAAAATTATTCATTAAAGATTGACCACATTTATTCAAAAATGCAGTTCAGTTCAAAATAATCGGAAGTATTATGCCAAGTTTGGAGGTGGAGCAAAAATGCTCGGAGAAATATTGTCTAGTTTTACAATATTTTCAGACACTATGGTCTTTTTTTCAATATAAACAGGAATTATAACTTCGTGTTGAAGTATTGCCGGATAAACGGCTGCCTTAAGTTCTTTGTGTGAATGCTCCTCTTCAGAAAAACTGAAAAACATAGACGTATCATTACTTTTCTTAAGCACCGTAACAATAGTAGGCGTTGCTAAGAAAGCAATAAATATGAATAATAATATGCGAGCGATTCGTTTCATTGGAGCAAAAATAGTGTTAAACTGATAAAATCAAAGCGGGAGGGGCAAAAATTTTATAGAAATTTAACAATCATAAAAAAACAGAATGAAGGCACGCCCACATTCTGTTTATATTTACCTAAGGAACAATTAATTACAACTCTTCTTCTAACCAAGCGTTCATCATCCAGATCGTTTTTTCCTGCTCTGCAATGAAGTCGCTCATCATAGAATTGGTTCCTTCGTCGTTGATTTCGTCTGATTGTTTTAGAATTTCTCTTTCGATTTTCAATAAATCAGTCAAAGAATGAACAATTAATTGAACTGCTTTTTCGTCGTTTGAGATATTCTTTCCAACCGCTAATTTGTTGTTTTTAATATAATCTTCAAATGTATGTAATGGAGTTCCTCCTATTGTCAAAACTCTTTCGGCAATCATATCTATTTTTAATTGTGCATCCGTGTACAATTCTTCAAATTTTACATGTAAATCAAAAAAACGTTTCCCACGAATATTCCAATGTATTCCTCTTAAATTCTGATAGTAAACCTGAAAGTTTGACAATAATACATTTAGTTCTTTTACCAACAATTCAGACTCTTTTACAGGTAATCCTAAAATATTTGTTTTCATAGTTATGCGTTTTATAATATGTTTACTACAAATTTAAAACAACTTCTTTAAAAATAGAATAAAAAAAAATTATATTTACTTATTTTTGCATCAAAAAATACTATCAAAATGACTATAACTCAATTACAATATGTCTTAGCCGTTGCCGAACATAAAAACTTCACGCTTGCTGCCGAAAAATGTTTTGTTACACAGCCTACTTTAAGTATGCAAATTCAAAAAATTGAAGAAGAACTCAATATTTTGATCTTCGACAGAAGTAAAAAACCTATCCAACTTACTGATATTGGTCAGAAAATTGTTAATCAAGCCAAAAACATTGTAAACGAAGCAGACAGAATCAAAGATATTGTAGAACAACAAAAAGGTTTTATTGGAGGTGAATTTCGTTTGGGAATAATTCCAACGATTATGCCAACGCTTTTACCAATGTTTTTGAATAATTTCATTAAAAAATATCCGAAAGTAAAACTCTTAATCGAAGAGTTGAACACGGATGAAATTATTGTGAAGCTAAAAAACGGTCATCTTGATGCTGCAATTGCCGCAACGCCTCTTGAAGACGAAAAAATAAAGGAAATCGTTTTGTATTTTGAGCCTTTCGTAGCTTATATTCCGGAACATCATGCAAGTTTTTCTAAGGAAGAAATTGAAGTTTCTGATCTAAACCTCAACGAAATTTTGCTTTTGCAAGATGGACATTGTTTTAGAGACGGAATTTTAAATTTATGCAAAAACGGTTCTGATATCGATCAGAATAATTTTCAGATTCAAAGTGGAAGCTTTGAAACCCTTATAAAATTAGCCGACGAAGGTTTGGGCACAACGTTACTTCCGTACTTGCACACCTTAGACTTAAAAGAGTCCGATAAACTGAAACTGCGTAACTTTAAGGAACCAAAACCTGCTCGTGAGGTAAGTTTAATTTACCCAAAGAGCGAATTAAAAATGCAAATCATTGACGCATTACGATCTACAATCGCCGGAGTTGTAAAAGGAGCAATTGTTTTTCAGAACGTTCAAATCATTAGTCCGCTACAAAAGAAATAAAAATAAAAAAGGAGCCAATTTGGCTCCTTTTTTTATACTTTAATTAGTAGTAAACTTTGTTTTAATTCTGGTTTTTCAATAATGAAATTTAATAACCATTCTTGCAATTGTTCCATTTCGTACGGTAACAGTGTTTTGATAGCTTTTTCTAGTTCTTTGCAGAAAAGTATCGGATCGAAACTTACTCTCTCAAGTATTGATTTCGTGTAATCAAACATCATTTTTGACATAATAAAATAAGATTTTCGGGGGTTATCTATATTTTTAAACTCGCAACAAATTTAAACAAATATCATTCATATACATTCAATTTAACTTATTTTTTTAAAAACTTTAGCAACGAATACGTTTTCTTAATAAATATAAATCAATCTAGAACGTTTCTAAACAACTCATTTAAACCTTTTTAAACGCTCTGAACATCTCTCGTTTCCCCGGAGGCCCTGCTAATTTTTCGACAGTAAATCCAACTTCAATCATGCTTCTTTTAACAACTCCGCGAGCGGCATATGTTACCAAAACACCATTTGGTTTTAAACTATTATACATTTTTCGAAAAATTTCAGTAGTCCACAACTCCGGTTGAACGCGATATCCGAAGGCATCAAAGTAAATCAAATCAAAAATTTCTAAATCGTCGATTTCATGAAAAAATTGTTTCCTTTTGGTTAACGAGAAAAGGTTGCAAATTTGCGTTTTTTCATTCCATTCACTTTTATGCATTTTCTGAAAAATGTTATCAAATTCCAATGCCTCTAATTCTGCAACATAATTCATTGCCAAAACTTCTTCAGCATTTACCGGATACGCTTCTACTCCAACATAATCGATTTTCTGTTGTTTTGCATTAGACTCCAAAAAAGTTATAAAAGCATTCAAACCTGTCCCGAAACCAATTTCAAGAATACTAACCGGATTATCTTCAAATAATGAAAGTCCGTTTTTTATAAATACATGTTTTGCTTCCTGAATTGCTCCATGCTTAGAATGATAACATTCATCCCATTCCTTTAAATGAATTGTTGTTGACCCATCCAGCGTTTTAATTATCTCTCTTTCCACTATTTATAAATTTGTAGTACATTTTTGTACGATTTCAACTCATTTTGCGTGTCAAAATTAGTCAAAACAAATGCGTAAAGCCTTAAAAATCCGCACTTTTTTCATAAATTCTTTATAAAACTGAACGTTTTTTTTGACTTTATTATAAGATAAATAAATCTCAGTTAAAGGCTCTAAATAATGCAGTTTTACTAAGTAAATTATATATTTTTACTTAATTTTGCATTCAGTAAATACTATTATACCTGATCATTGCTTTAGATTCAATCTATTGAAATGAAAATTACACACAAAACTAACATTATTATGAGTACAACTCAAGCAAGCAAAATTGAAATCAGAAAAGCGACTTCGTCAAAAATAAGCGAAGTAGACTTTGAAAACTTAAGCTTTGGTGCTGTTTTTACAGACCATTTATTCGAATGTGATTTTAAAAATGGAGAGTGGCAAAATCCTGTCATTAAGCCTTATGCTCCAATTTTAATGGATCCTTCTTCAAAAGTCTTTCATTACGGGCAAGCTATTTTTGAAGGAATGAAAGCTTATAAGGATGATAATAATGATGTTTGGTTGTTTAGACCAGATGAAAACTTCAAACGTTTTAACAATTCTGCAGTTCGTATGGCAATGCCAGAAGTTCCGGAAAGTGTTTTTATGGATGGTTTGAACGAATTATTAAAAATTGATCAGGAATGGATTCAAAGAGGAAACGGAGCTAGTATGTATATCCGTCCTTTTATGATTGCAACCGGTGCCGGAGTTATTGCAAATCCTTCTGACGAATATAAATTCATGATTTTACTTTCTCCTGCAAAATCTTATTATTCAGGTGAAGTAAAAGTTATTATCGCTGAACATTATAGTAGAGCTGCAAATGGTGGAATTGGTGCTGCAAAAGCTGCCGGAAACTATGCTGCACAGTTTTACCCAACTAATTTAGCAAACAAAGATGGTTTTCAACAAGTAATCTGGACTGATGATGCAACGCATACTAAACTGGAAGAAGCTGGAACTATGAATGTTTTCTTTAGAATTAACGATACTTTATTGACTGCTCCAACAAGCGAAAGAATTTTGGATGGTATTACCAGAAAAAGTTTGATTGAAATGGCAGAAAAAGAAGGTCTTAAAGTTGAAGTTCGTCCGGTTATTGTTTCAGAATTAGTAGAAGCTGCTAAAAACGGATCTTTAAAAGAAATCTTTGGTGCAGGAACTGCAGCAGTTATCAGCGTAATCAAAGGATTCTCTTATCAGGATGTTTATTATGAAATGGCTCCAATTGAGAATACTTATGGTGCTCTTTTAAAAGAAAAATTAACTAGTCTTCAAAACAAACTTTCTGAAGACACTTTTGGATGGACTGTAAAAGTTCAATAATCAAAAGATTAATATAAAAACAAACCCGATAGCTTCACAGTTATCGGGTTTTCTATTTATATCATAAAATGCAAAGCTAATTTTACCGCAAAGTGCGCAAGATTAAACGCAAAGTTCGCAAAGCTTTGTGTTGATCTAGCTTTGCTAACTTTGTGTTTTGTATGCGTAAAGAAAAAATAAATCTTAGCGCACTTTGCGGTTAATTTTCTCTATAAAAGTTTCGAAAAATCAGGTTTAAAATAATTCGGACCTTTCATTACTTTTCCGTCTTCTCTATAAATTGGCTGTCCGTCTTCGCCAAGTTTACTCATATTACTACGCTGAATCTCGTCAAAAACAGCTTCAATTTTATCTTGTAATCCGTGTTCAATAATTGTTCCGCACAAAATATACATCATATCTCCCAGCGCATCAGCAATTTCAACTAAATCATTATTTTGAACTGCTTCAAGATACTCCTCGTTTTCTTCTTTCATTAAATTATAACGAAGCAGTTTTTTAGATTCTCCCAAATCAGCAATTGGAGATTGACTATGACCTATTTTAAAAGCAGTATGAAATTCAGTTACTGCATCAAGTTGTTTCCTCATGATTTTAATTGATTAAATGAAGTGGCAAATTAGCAACAAATCATATACAATTCTCTAAATTTGTCAAAAATAATTTTTTACTATGTTTAGTCAAGGACAATTAATATTCGCACTCTGTTTTTTTATTGCATTTGTAATCGTAATGATATTTGCTTATCGAAAAGATCTCGCATTACACAAAGTTTTCTACAAAGGAAATTATAAAGTTTTAATTGTATTCTTGCTTTTTATTGCGATTTTGTTTGTAATCAAATTCTTTTTCAAAAGATAGACCTTTAAATAATATAGTTGATTTATAAATAAAATAAATCTCAAAAAATTACAATTAAACTTCTTCAAAATCGTTTTATTTGAAACTTTTTTTGATCAAATAAATTTATAAAGTGTACTTTTATTGCGGCGCTATTAGTGCGACTAGTAATAAAATTTATAACTTTACGACACCAAACAATCTACCACAATGAAGATTCTAAAATATTTATTTCTTTTATTATTATTAAGCTTAGTTGCTCTCACTGTTTTTGTCGCTACCCAAAAAGGGATTTTTTCCGTAGAAAGAAGCAAGGTGATTAATTCGCCAAAAGCGACTGTGTATAACTATGTAAATGATTTTAGAAATTATGAAGATTTTGAATCTTGGTCTGTAGAAGATCCTTCGATAAAAATGACGTTTCCAAATAAAACTTCCGGAAATGGAGCTTCGTTTTATTTTGCAAGTCCAGATGGTGCAGGAAATGTAATTACGCTTAAAACTAAAGAAGGCGAAAGTATTCAGCAAAAAATGAAATACGACGGAACTGAAGCTGATGTAAACTGGACTCTTAAAGATACTCTTGCCGGAAAAACAAAAGTTACCTGGAAAGGAACAGGAACAATGAGTTTTCTTTTCAAAATTTATACGGCTTTAAACGGAGGTTCTGATAAAGTTATTGGAACTATCTACGAAAAAAGCCTTGCAAACATTGACAAAAACTTAGATTTCGAAACAAAAACTTATGCTATAAAAGTAAATGGTGTTGTTAAGAAAACTGAAACTCCTTATATCAAACAAACTTTTACAAGTGAAATTTCGAAAGTAAATAAAAATGCCCGCGTTGTAATTCCGAAACTTATTGAGTTCAGTAAAAACAATGGTTTAGCAACAAACGGAAAGCCTTTTATTATTTACCATACTTATGACACAACAACCGGATTGGCAAAAATCTCGATTTGTTTACCAACAAGCAGAGAAATTACAACAACTTCTGGAAGTGATATTTTAGGCGGAAAATTAAATGGTTTTGAAGCTGTGAAAACAACTTTAACCGGAGACTATTCACACACAAATGAAGCAATTGCAAAAACAACTGCTTATATCAATAACGAGAAAATCTTCCCGGATTTATCTTGGTCACATCTTGAAATTTTAACGATCAGTAAATTAGATGTAAAAAGTCCTTCTAAGTTAATGACGGAAATTTATTTCCCAACTAAACCAAAAGTCGTTCCTGTTGTAAAAGTTCCGGTATACACACCTCAACAAACTACTACAGAACCTGCAAAACCAAAACCTGCAGCAACTCCAGCCGCAAAAACTCCTGAAGAAGAATCTGAATTTTAAAAAAAGTAAGCCTAATTAAACCTTTTGCTTAAAATTCATTCTAATACTATATAGTTTGATAAATCAAAAAGTTTGATAGACGAAAAGGAATTCATACAACAGTTACTTGATCCTAAAACGCAAAATATTGCGTTTCAAAAACTCTTGTCTGAATATCAAAAACCTTTGTATTCTCATATTCGAAACATTGTTTTGAATCATGATGATACTGACGATGTTTTGCAGAATACATTTGTAAAAGTGTATCAATATCTAAAAAACTTTAAAGGAGAAAGTAAACTTTTTTCCTGGATGTATCGAATTGCCACTAATGAAGCCTTGACTTTTTTGAATCAAAAGGCAAAATTAAATGGTATAACATCTGAAGCGTTACAAAATAAAACCATCGACAACTTGAAAGCCGATGTCTATTTTGATGGTGATGAAATTCAAATAAAACTTCAAAAAGCGATAATTACCTTGCCCGAAAAGCAACAATTGGTTTTTAAAATGAAGTATTTTGAAGAATTAAAATACGAAGAAATAGCAGAAATTTTAGGAACTTCAGTAGGCGCTTTAAAAGCTTCTTATCATCATGCTGTAAAAAAAATTGAAATATATGTTACATCAAATTAAACCTTTTGTAACAAAATCTATCTTATTGTTATTATGAAAGCATTTAAATTAGAAAACGAACCGAAAATACCAACCGGATTTAAAACTCCGGATCATTACTTTGATGATCTCTCGGCAAAAGTTTTACAACAGATTAACGACGATAAAAAAGAAGTAAAAGTAATTCCGTTTTACAAACGCAAAAGAGTACTTTCAATTCTTGCTGCCGCCGTTATTGTTATTGCCTTAATGATTCCGATAGTAAACAATTACAACGCAACTTCTAAAGAGCTTGACGAAGATACTTTAGAAACCTATTTAGCTTATCAATCTAATTTGAATCAATATGATTTGATTCAGAATTTAGACAGTAAAGACATTCAAAAGCTAAATAAAAATGTTGCCATAGAAGATGAAACTCTTGAAGATATTTTATCATCAAGTCCAAATATAGAACATTTAATTTCCGAATAAAACAAAACTTAAAAGATGAAAATCAAAAAAATACTTCCGATAATTCTGTTTTTAGTAAGCTTTTCTTTTTATGCTCAAAACGGAAAAATAGATGAGAAACGTGAAAAAATTAAGGCTTATAAAGTCTCTTTTTTAACAACTGAATTAGAATTATCTTCTACTGAAGCTGAGAAGTTCTGGCCGATTTATAATGCTTATGACGATAAACAATTCGAATTGAGACATCAGAAAATGAAAACGTATTTACAACGATTAGATGATGACAATATCAATTCGATTACCGAGAAAGAAGCTGCATCATTACTTTCTCAAATGGAAGCCACTGATAAAGAATTATATCTTTTAAGAGTCAAATATAACTCAGATGTAAAAAAGATACTTTCGGCAAAAAAGATATTGAAGCTAAAAAAATCTGAAGACGATTTTAATCGAAAATTGTTAAAACAATATCGAGATAAAGCAGGAAAAGATTAAATACCTGCTTAAAAGAAACAACAGCGACAAGAACCCTATATAATAATACTTACTTTATTATTTAGGGTTCTTGTTATTTTAAAACTATTTGAAACGAAGTCTTACTACTTTATTATGACCTGCAGCAATCGCAAGGTTTCTATTTACAAAACGAAGTGTGAAGAGTTTTGAATCTGTAGACAATTGCGTCCAGTTTTGTCCACCATTTTGAGAATATTGTATTCCTTCAGATCCTACGCAAACAATTTCTTTACCATTTCCGCCCGGAACATATTGAACACATGACGCGTAACCAAATCCCATTTCCTGACCAATTAATTGCCAGGTCTTTCCGCCATCTTTAGTAAAAGCTTTATTATCTGATTTTTTGTTTGGAGATTCATAATCACCACCGGCAATAAATCCATTTTTTGAATCGTAAAAATCTGCTGTAAAAATACCAGTCATTGTTTTACCGTGAACAATTGGTGTTTCAACTACTTTCCATGTTTTTGCTTTATCCGGCGAATAAAAAACACGCGCTTTTTTTCCACCCGAAACTAACCATGTATCATCTCCTTGTATAACAATGTTTGTATTACTGGCCGCAAAAGCTGCTTCGCCTGTTGCATTTGTCGGTAATTTATCAGACAAAATTTTAGTCCATGTTTCGCCTCCATCGCGAGTTACAATAATCGAAAAAGTGTCTTCGGTTGG
The DNA here is from genome assembly GCF_951805225.1 of uncultured Flavobacterium sp. Classification (NCBI taxonomy): domain Bacteria; kingdom Pseudomonadati; phylum Bacteroidota; class Flavobacteriia; order Flavobacteriales; family Flavobacteriaceae; genus Flavobacterium; species uncultured Flavobacterium sp. The sequence continues at coordinate 3,022,106 of NZ_OX638201.1, forward strand.
ATCTCCAATTGCGATTCCTTCTTTATCATTCCAAAATTGCATACTATCGTAAAATATTTTTGGATTCACTTCTTTATAAACGAGTTTTACTTTATTTGTTTTTTTAGAAACAGAATAAAGTAACGCCGGATTACCAACGCTTAATAAGAAAATATCTTTTGAAGTTTGAGCTATACTTCTGAACTCTAATTTTAAAGTATCGCGATAAATATGCTCTTCGAATTTCTCTTTTTTATCTAAATCATAGTATCCAAAACGGGAATTATCAGCTCCATACCAAATTTTATTTTTATCTATTGATATTGCTCTAATACTGATTTTATCCTGAAATAAAGTATCAATTTGTATTGAGGTGAAACCACTATAAAATACTCTTTTATCACTATCGCTCAACGTTTTAAAAGACATAAATAAAATAAAAGCGCCACAAAACAATAATACTTTTTTCATATAGGTTAAGATTTATTTATTGCTAAAATACAATTATTTATCACATATAATTTAAGTTTTGTTTTTTTTTCTGGCACAGTAATTGGATATCTACAAAATATCAATCTTAATATGATTTTGCCATGAAAACGAAATTACTTTTAATAGCTATTATAGCAATAGGTTTCAGTTCTTGTAAAGCACAAAGCCAAACTACTGTTTATGCAAAAAATTCAGACATCAGTGACAACTTAGATTTAAGAGCGGTTGCTTCTATGTTTGGAGAATCAGCGAATCTTCAGGATTTTGAAAGACGTTTGAACGATCCAAAATATCAAATTTCAAATCTTGACTTAAATGACGACAATGAAGTTGATTATTTAAGAGTTATTGAATCAGTAGAAAACAGAACGCACGTTGTAATTATTCAAGCAGTTCTTGATCGCGATGTTTATCAAGACGTTGCTACAATTGATGTAGAAAGAGATAATTATAACAAAGTTAGCGTTCAGGTTGTTGGTAATACTTACTTGTACGGAGACAACTATATTTATGAGCCGGTTTACAGCGTTGCTCCGGTAATTTATAGCTCATTTTGGGTTACAAATTACAGACCATATTATTCCACTTGGGGATGGAATGTGTATCCAACTTATTATGCAGCATGGAGACCTTACCCAATTTACAGATATAGAAACAACATCAATGTGTGTATCAACGTAAACAATCATTACAATTATGTAAGCACAAGAAGAAGTTATGTTGCGCCGGTTTTATACCAATCAAGACGTAGTTATGGTTACGAAACAAGACGTCCTGACTACGGTTTTTCTCAAAGACACGCGAATGTTTCTAACAGATATGATCTTGACCAAAGACGTGTTGCAAGCAGAGATTATAACAGAACTCAAAATACATACAACACAGACAGATCTAATTCTGGAAGAGTTTCTACTCCAAACAGAAATTATACTGACTACAGAACAAACTCAGACAGAAGTTACAACACAAACCGTGTAAGTACAACAAACAGAGACAACTCTGCAACTGTAAACAATCCTGTAAGAGTAGACAGAACAAACTCTGACAGAAGCTACAACACAAATCGTGTAAATACTGCAAACAGAGATAATTCTGCAACTGTAAACAATCCAGTAAGAGTTGATAATACAAATAACAGAAGAGATTACGGTCAAAATAACGGAGGTTATAACAGAGGAGATTCTCAAAATAATGCAAATACTAGCAGAGTTTCGACTCCACAAAGAACAGAATCTCCAAGAAGTTATTCTGATAACAGAGCAAGTGAACCGAGACAACAAGCGCCTCAACAGAGACAACAAGCGCCTCAAAACACACAACGTTCTGAAGCTCCGAGAGCAAGCCAGGAATCAAGAGGCAGTCAACCTCAACGTGAAAGCGGATCAAGCAACAGAAGCTATGGCGGAAGAAGAGGTTAATATTAAAATCGCATTTTCAGATAAAAATCAAAAGCACAATTTAACGATTGTGCTTTTTTTTATCTTTTTAATTATAATTGATGCTAATTTGTTTTAAAACAGTAAATTTGCAACCGTCTTTTATAAAAACATACATGAGCGCATCGCATAAAAACTTACATAGTAAGTTGTCTATAGGGGGTTTATTGATAACATTGGGAATTATTTATGGAGATATTGGTACTTCTCCGTTATATGTAATGAAAGCCATACTTGGCGATTATGCAATTAATGCCGATATTGTTTTAGGTGGTATTTCTTGTGTTTTCTGGACATTGACTTTACAAACTACAATTAAGTACGTACTTATTACCTTAAGTGCCGACAATCATGGTGAAGGTGGAATTTTTGCTCTTTATGCTTTAGTTAAAAAAACAAAGATTCAGTGGCTCATTGTGCCCGCCATTATTGGAGGAAGCGCCTTACTTGCGGACGGAATTATAACGCCGCCAATCTCAATTTCATCTGCTGTAGAAGGTATTAGAGCTTTCTATCCAACGATGGAAACTGAGACAATTGTCTATATTGTTATCGGGATTTTATTTGTTTTATTCACCATTCAACAATTTGGAACTAAACTAGTTGGTAAGTTTTTCGCACCAATGATGTTAATCTGGTTTGCCATGTTGGGAACATTGGGTGCTCTTCAAATTATGAGTCATCCTGAGGTTGTAAAAGCGATTAATCCTTACTACGCTTATCATTTATTATCGATACATCCTGATGGATTTTTCGTTCTTGGTTTTGTCTTTTTATGTACAACAGGAGCTGAAGCTTTGTACTCAGACATGGGACACTGCGGAAGAAAAAACATTAGAATTAGCTGGATTTTTGTAAAAACTACTTTAGTATTAAACTACTTTGGTCAGGCTGCTTATTTAATTCACCACGAAGGAAGCACATTGCAACAATTAGGTGGAGAAAATGGAAATCCATTTTACCTGATTATGCCACATTGGTTTTTACCATTTGGAATCGTAGTTGCAACTCTTGCTGCCGTAATTGCTTCTCAAGCGCTTATCAGTGGATCATTTACTTTGATCAACGAAGCAATGCGTTTGAATTTCTGGCCGAAAGTAAAAATCAAATATCCTACTGAAGTAAAAGGACAATTATATATTCCGTCAATTAACTGGTTATTATTCTTTGGTTGTGTTGGAATTGTTTTACACTTTCAGAAATCAGGAAATATGGAGCACGCTTATGGTCTTGCAATCATTTTGTGTATGATCATGACTACGATTTTACTTAATTATTATTTAATAATGAAAAGAGTAAAACTGTATTTAATGGTTCCGCTTATCACTATTTATTTATTGATTGAGTTCAGTTTCTTGTTTGCAAATATTACAAAGTTTGCCGAAGGTGGTTACGTAACATTAATCATTGCAATACTTTTGATTTCGATTATGACGATTTGGTATTTAGCTAAGAAAATCAACAAAAGCTATACTAAAATCATCAAAATTGACGATTATAAAAAAGTATTAATGGAGTTAAGCGAAGACTTATCTATCCCGAAATATGCAACACATTTGGTTTATATGACCAATGCAAATCGTGTTGATGAACTGGAGGAAAAAGTTATTTATTCGATTTTACAAAAGCGTCCAAAAAGAGCTGATATTTACTGGTTTGTACACGTAAACATTCTTACAGAACCTTATAAAACACAATATAAAGTTACTGAAATTGCAAAAGACGATATCTACAGAATCGATTTTAACTTAGGATTCAGAGAACCTACAAAAATCAATTTGATGTTTAGAGAAGTAATTCGTGATATGGTAAAACGTGGCGAAGTAGATATTACGAGCCGTTACGAATCTTTGAACAAAAACAATATTATTGGCGATTTCAAATTTGTATTGTCTGAGAAATTCTTATCAAATGATAACGATTTAAGATGGCACGAAAATATTATCATGAACTCTTATTTCTTTATCAAGAAACTGAGTTTATCTGAAGAAAGAGCTTTTGGTTTAGATAGTAGTTCGGTTAAAATAGAGAAATTCCCAATGGTGCTTCACGCTCCGGAAAACATCGGATTAACCAGAATTATAAAATAAAGCATTTACAAATACATTCAAAAAACACTCTTTTAAACTTATTAGAGTGTTTTTTTTTCTTTTTAAAGAAAGTTAAATCAACAATCAAAATTAAAAATTTAACTTTCAATCAATTAATAGTACCTTTGCAACTCAAATAATTAAAATGAGATTACACAGAAATTTAGTTTATACTACCATCGATTCTTTAAATGCAATTTTCAATGAAGGAGAATATGCAGATAAAGTGGTAGCTAGAGCCTTAAAAAAAGACAAACGTTGGGGAAGTTCTGACAGGAAGTTTGTTGCTGAAACGATATACGAAATTGTTCGTTGGAAACGATTATATGCAGAAATTGCCGAAGTAAAAGAACCTTTCGATAGAGATAATTTATGGAGAATGTTCGCAGTTTGGGCAGTTTTAAGAGGATATCCAATTCCCGATTGGAGACAATTAGAAGGAACTCCTGAAAGAAAAATTAAAGGACGTTTTGACGAACTTTCTAAAGTCAGAGCTCTTAAAGAATCTATTCCGGATTGGATGGATGAATTGGGTGTAAAAGAATTAGGAGAAAAAGTTTGGTCGACAGAAATTGCAGCTCAAAACCAACCTGCTAAAGTTATTTTAAGAACAAATACTCTTAAAGGAACTAAAGAAAGTTTGAGAAACACGTTGATGGATTTGAATATTGAAACAGAATATTTGAAAGATCAGCCTGAAGCTTTAGTTTTAAAAGAAAGAGCAAATGTATTTTTGACGGACGCTTTTAAACAAGGACTTTTTGAAGTTCAGGATGCAAACTCACAATTGGTTGCCGGTTTTCTTGATGTAAAACCAGGAATGCGTGTTGTTGATACTTGCGCCGGAGCCGGAGGAAAAACGTTGCACATTGCTTCTTTGATGGAAAACAAAGGACAATTGATTGCAATGGATTTATACGAAAGCAAACTGAAACAATTGAAATTAAGAGCAAAAAGAAATGGCGCTTTTAATATTGAATATCGTATTATCGACACCACAAAAGTGATCAAAAAATTACACGAGAAAGCGGATCGTGTTTTAATTGATGCGCCTTGTAGTGGTTTAGGAGTTCTTAAAAGAAATCCTGATGCAAAATGGAAATTACAACCTGAATTTATTGATAACATTCGTAAAGTACAAGCTGAAGTTTTAGAAAGCTATTCTAAAATTGTAAAACCAGGTGGAAAATTGGTTTATGCAACTTGTTCGGTTTTACCATCTGAAAACCAAGAACAAGTAGAAAAGTTCTTAAAAACTGAAATCGGAAAACAATTTACATTCATTAAAGATCGTAAAATTCTAGCTTCTGAATCTGGTTTCGACGGATTCTACATGGCATTATTGGAAAGAAAAAATGCTGTGATTGCTGAATAATTCAGACACATCAAAATAAAAGAAAGCCTTTAGAAAATTAAATCTAAAGGCTTTTATTTTTTATTCTTTACCATATAAGTTATATAAGTTCATTTAAAGTATTGTGTCCGAACATAACGTAGTGTGTAGTCCCTACGGGACATTTTTTTTGTTTGTCTTTATTTTTTTTTCTACCAACCTTTAACTCCTAGCGGAGTATTCCACATAGCACTCATGTTATACTTTCAAATATAAAACACTACAAGAAAATTATCTCGTAGAGATTAAATATTGGTAAAAACCCATAACAAAAGCGAACGATTGTTCCGTAGGAACTACACCACTATCTTTTAAATGAACTTATATCACTTATATGGTAAAAACCTACGCCAAGCTAGGCTTACGCAATAACTTCCCATTTTCGTTCTCTTTAAACTTTGGAACAAAAACAATTTCTTTTGGTTTTTCAAATTTCCCAAGAACATCAAAAAAGTCAGATGCAAATTCTTGTTTTTCACCTTCGATAACCAGAATTAATTTTTCGCCTAAAACAGTATCCGGAATTCCGGTTACAAAAAATCTGGCATCAATTTTTCCAATCAGCTTTGCTTCGATTTGCTCCGGAATCAGCTTCACTCCTCCACTATTAATTACATTATCGATTCTTCCCAAGAAGATAAATTGATTCTCATTTACTAATTCTACAAGATCATTCGTAACAATTGGCTCATCAGAAATCGAAGCAATAGTAATTACTAAACAATCGCGATCGTCTTTAGCAATTTTTACATTTGGCAAAATCGAAAATACACTATCGCCTACTTTTTTGGCAGCAATATGCGTAATAGTTTCGGTCATTCCGTATGTCTCGTAGATTTCGGTTTTTAATGGTAAAAGTTTCTCTTCAAGAGAACTGTCCATTTTGGCTCCACCAATAATCAGTTTCTTTACATTTTTCAAACCTTCAATTGAATTTTGAACTTGCAAAGGCACCATTGCTACAAAATCATATTTTGTCGAATTATTCGCTAGTGGCTCTGTACTCGGCGAAACAACATCAAGCTCCAAACCTAAAATCAAGCTTCGAACCAGCATCATTTTTCCGGCAATAAACTGAACCGGCAAGCATAATAAAGCTTTATTTCCTGGTTCTAAACCAAAGAAATCTCCCGTAGCTAAAGCAGACTGAATCATCGCTTGTTTTTCTAAACGAACTAATTTAGCAAGTCCGGTTGTTCCCGAAGTAGTCATTTCGATATAATCTTTATCATCAAACCAATCCAGCAAAAATTCACCGATGGCTCTTTCATAAACATCACCTTCTTTGATGTAACTATATCCTACCGTACATAAATCTTTTCCGTTTAAATGATAACCATTTAGCTTGAAATAATTATGTACATTTTTATGTGTTAAGTTTGGCATTATACTATTAATTTGTTGATTGTAAAACATTTATTTCACCCGTTAATCTTTCTTTCCAATTGGTCCAGTTGTATTTTTTACTAAAAATAAAAAGCAAAATAGGGTAAACTACTACAACTGGCAAAATCACATCAAAACCTGCTGAAGGCTCAGACATATCTTTAAAGATCGAATTTGTCTGAAAAACCGACCAATCTGATGTAACCAACAAAGCTCCAATCAAATTGTTTGCCGCATGAAATCCTAAAGCTAATTCCATTCCTTCATCCATAAGCGTGATTATTCCTAAAAACAAACCCGTTCCAATATAATAGATCATAATAATATTTCCCATTTTGGTCACTTCAGGATTAAACCAATGCATTGAACCAAATATAAATGACGTCATAATAAGTGGAAACCATCTATTTTGAGCCAAATTGGCAAATCCCTGCATCAAATAACCTCTAAAAACATATTCTTCGGTACTTGTTTGAATAGGAATTAATATCGATCCAATCACAACCAAAATCAAGAACGGAACTAATTTAAAATTCCAAACAAAATTCTCCGGTGATTGAAAATAAAGAAATAAAAAACTCAAGATAGAAAAGAAAGACCATAAACCGAACGAAAACAAAATACGATTCCAATCTATTTTTTTTCTTGAAGTTGTGACAGACAAAAGCGTTTGATGGTGCAGATATTTTACCACAAACCAAACTCCGGCAAGGGCAAATGCAAAAGATATCATCACCAAAAACAATGTTAGATTTGGCTCAAAAATTTTCAAAGCCGCATCACTATTCGTTGGAAAAGCGTCTTTGCCATTATATCCAAAATAAACCGCTATTGAAAAAGGAATCTGCCCGATGAATGAAGCCGTAATAATAAAAACTGATCCTATCAAATATTTCCAAAAAACATTTTCAGGCTTAATTCCTTGTTCTAAAAACATAAATTCTAAATTTTAAAAATGAGAAATAATATCTTTAATAATCCAGCATTAAAAGATATTTAAATTAATAAGTAAATCTTATTTTTGGTCTTGCTAAAGTACCAAAAATTTACTTTAACTTAATTAGAACACCTTAAATATAATAAAATGATACAAGTTTACCATAATCCACGTTGCGGAAAATCAAGAAATTGTTTGGCATTTATCGAACAAACCAATCAAAAATATGAGATTATTCCTTATTTAACAGAGACTCCAACTTTTAATGAACTAAAAGATTTACTTGGAAAATTAAATTTAGATCCGATTCAATTAGTTCGAATAAAAGAAAAAATCTGGATCGAAAATTATAAAGGAAAAGAATTGACAAACGATGAAATCATTCAGGCAATGATCGATAATCCTATTTTGATCGAACGTCCAATTGTAATCAAAGACGGAAAAGCCATTATTGGAAGAGATTTAGATAATGTTGCTGCTTTTTTAGAATAGTTATAAAAAGCCATATTAACATTTTTTTGTGATTCTTGTCTTTAAACCAAAAGGTACATTTGCGATCTAAGAAGAAAAAGAAACCAAAAAACGATGAAAAAAATCAAATTCGCTGTATTGCTTGTATTCCTTTTGACAAGTTTTTACAACTATGCACAACAACCTCCAGCTGGTAAAAATAAAGTAAAAGTTACCGGAAAAGTTTTCGAAAAAGTAAGTAAACAACCTCTTGAATACGCTACAATTTCGTTAATGGCTCCAAATGACACTAAAGTTATTGCTGGTGGAATCACAAATCCAAAAGGGGAATTTGAGGTTGCTGTTGCTCCGGGAACTTATGATATAAAAGTTGAATTTATTTCGTTTAAAGCAACTGAAATCAAAGGAAAAAACATTTCCGGAGATACTAATTTAGGAGTTGTAAACCTGTCTGAAGATGCCGCACAATTGAATGAAGTTGTCGTTCGTGCCGAAAAATCGACAGTAGAAATAAAATTAGACAAAAAAGTATACAATGTTGGTCAGGACATGATGGTAAAAGGCGGAACTGTAAGTGACGTTCTGGACAATGTACCATCGGTTTCTGTTGATACAGAAGGAAACGTAAGTTTAAGAGGAAGTGATAATATCCGAATCTTAATTGACGGAAGACCTTCAAACGCAATCAATGTTGCCGAAGCTTTACGTCAGCTTCCGGCTGATGCTATTGACAAAGTCGAAGTTATTACCAATCCATCAGCACGTTATGATGCCGAAGGTGGATCTGGAATCATCAATATTATTCTTAAAAAAGGAAAAAATCAAGGTTTAAACGGAACTTTCATTGCCTCAACAGGACTTCCTGAAACGTATGGTTTAAGCGGAAATTTAAATTATAAAACAGAAAAATTAAACTACTTCACAACTCTTGGTTACAACCGCAGAACAAGTGAAGGTGCAGGTTTAACGAACACTGAATATCTTGATGCAAACGGAATTCCAAAAGGATATCTTGACGAAGATCGTGATACTAAAAGAACTTCTGACGGATTTAACGGAAGAGCTGGTATAGAATGGACTGTTGCTCCAAATACTTTCTGGACAAACGCCATTAACTACCAAAAGAATTCTGGCGACACAAGAGATTATATCACTTATAGTAATTTTGACGCAGCACATGCTTTTACAGGTAATTCATACCGATTAAATGATGGTGTTACCGGAAGTGAAAACGTAGAATATACGTCAAACTTAATCAAAAACTTCAACGATAAAGGACACAAACTTACTGCCGATTTATCTATTTCAAGAAATACAGACGATAGTAATAGCACCATTACAGCTTCGCCAAATTTCAATACTTCATTGAATGATCAGGTTCAGAAACAAGTGCAATTACAAGCAGATTATGTATTGCCGTTAGGCGAAGGAAGTCAGTTTGAAGCCGGATATAAAGGAAGTTTTGGCGACCTGAACAACAAATATGTAATAACAGGAATTGACGGTAAACCAGACCCGGATCTTTCAAATACTTTAGAATACAAGGAAAACATAAACGCAATTTACACGCAATACGGTTTCAAAGTAAACAAGTTCTCTTATTTATTTGGGTTGCGTTGGGAAGACACTAACATTCAAGTAAACTTGTTAGATACAAACAATTTCAACACTAAAAAATACAACAATTTATTTCCAAGTGCATTTGTTAGCTATGAAATTTCAGATAAAAGCAACTTTACAGCAAGTTACAGCAAGCGTTTGACAAGACCTAGAGGACGTTTCATGAATCCTGCGACAAACTACTCAAGTAACGTAAATATCTTTCAGGGGAATCCAGACTTAGATCCATCTTTGACAGATAAATTCGACATTGGATACATCAAACGTTGGGATAAATTAACATTTAACACCTCAGCATATTTCGAAAACACAAAAGACGTTTTCAGTTTCGTGAGAACTCCTACAGGTAAAGTTGTAACTCCTGATGGCAAGGTCATAACTCCTACGCCGGGCCAACCAGTAGAAGGAATTCCGGTTATTTTAAGCCGACCAATTAACTTAGGAAGAGAGCAAAAATTTGGTTTTGAGTTTACACTGAATTACACACCATTCAAAATATGGAGAATCAACAGTAACTTCAACTTTTACAACGTAAAAACTACCGGAGATAACACATATACCGATTTTAATGGAAATACAGTAGTTCAAAATCTGGATAACCAAGCTAATACATGGTTTGCGAGAATCAACTCAAAATTAACATTACCATACAAAATAGACTGGCAATTAAGTGGCACTTATAATGGTGAACAAAAAACAGCTCAAGGTAAAAACTTAGGTCAGTTTGGTATGAATACGGCGTTTAGCAAAGATGTTTTAAAAGACAAAGCAACAATAGCTTTCAATATTAGTGACATTTTCAACTCAAGAATCATGAAGTCTTACACTTATCTTGAAAATGATGTGACACACGAAAGCCAAAATGCCTATAGTGAAATGCAATTCCGTAGACGTCAATTCAACTTATCGTTTACATATCGTTTTAACAAAGCCAAAAGCGATCGAGATAAAAATACAGCGCCTAAAAATGAAGGAAATGATGGCGGAGGAGATTATCCAGGATAATATAAGTTAAAAACTAAACGTAAATTTAACCGCAAAGTTCGCAAAGCTTTAATTGATAAAGCTTTGCGAACTTTGCGGTTATAATAATAAGACAAAACCTTGCGTACTTTGCGGTAAAATTTATCCCTTTATTTTATCAGCTTTAAGTTTTTTCATCTTGATACAAAAATCATTAAACCAAAAAAAAAAAGGACTCGTATAAACGGGTCCTTTCTTATTGAAGTCAATTTAAAATTAAATTGATTGCTCTTCTTGTCTCTTTTTTGCTCTTTTCTCTTTGAACATTTCCCAGCTTGCTCCCGTAACCCAATAAGATACGAAACCAACTAAGAAAAACATCAACCAAAACCCTATAGTTAGTATGGTCAAGAAAAGTAAAAAGCCTAAGTACTGTGAAAATTCAAACATGTTTTCCGGAATTTTTGAATGTAAGGACAAATGTAAGTTTTATATTTTTCGTTAGCAATAAAATCCAAATCAATTTTTATAAAATCACAATAATCCGTATATTTAAACTCATTTTAAATAAGCTTTTTTTGACATGATTAATTCCCTTATAATCAAACAATCTAAAACAGAAGAAGATAAGTGTTTTCGGGAGCTATTTCCTGCTGTACACTATATCTTTTATGGCGAACCCCGCCATAAAAGGATGCCGCTTCCATCAGGGCTAGGGCAACCATTTTCATAAGAAGATTCAATCATAAAAAAAAATATCAGTTTTAATCAGCGTCTTTACGAAGTAAATCAGCGTCATCCGCGTCCCATTCACCACAACATTTAACAAATCACATATAACCTTTTACAAATAACAACATGAAATACAGAATAGAGAAAGATACGATGGGAGAAGTTCAGGTTCCAGCCGATAAATATTGGGGAGCACAAACAGAACGTTCCCGAAATAATTTCAAAATCGGACCATCGGCATCAATGCCACACGAAATCATCGAAGGTTTTGCTTATCTTAAAAAAGCTGCCGCTTATGCAAACTATGATTTAGGCGTTTTACCAATCGAAAAACGTGATGCAATCGCAGCCGTTTGCGACGAGATTCTTGCCGGACAATTAAACGACGAATTTCCGCTTGTAATCTGGCAAACCGGTTCAGGAACGCAAAGTAATATGAACGTTAATGAAGTTATTGCCAATCGTGCACAAGTTCTAAAAGGCTTTAATATTGGCGAAGGCGAACAATTTATCAAAGCAAACGATGACGTTAATAAATCACAATCATCAAACGACACTTTCCCAACCGGAATGCATATCGCAGCTTACAAAATGATTGTTGAAACCACAATTCCCGGTGTCGAAAAATTACACGCGACCTTAGTTAAAAAAGCAACAGAATTTAAAGATGTTGTCAAAATTGGACGTACGCATCTTATGGATGCAACACCATTAACATTAGGACAGGAAATTTCTGGATATGCTGCTCAATTATCATTCGGATTAAAAGCGCTTAAAAATACTTTAGCTCACTTATCAGAAATTGCTTTAGGCGGAACCGCAGTAGGAACCGGATTAAATACTCCAAAAGGATACGATGTAAAAGTTGCTGAGTATATTGCGAAATTCACGAATCATCCTTTCATTACAGCCGAGAATAAATTTGAAGCTCTCGCTGCTCACGATGCAATTGTAGAAACACATGGAGCTTTGAAACAACTGGCGGTTTCACTGAATAAAATTGCAAATGATGTGAGAATGTTAGCTTCCGGACCTCGTTCAGGAATTGGCGAAATCCATATTCCGGAAAACGAACCAGGATCATCAATCATGCCCGGAAAAGTAAACCCAACACAATGCGAAGCCTTAACAATGGTTTGTGCACAAGTAATAGGAAACGATATGGCAATTGCCGTTGGCGGAATGCAAGGACATTATGAACTAAATGTCTTCAAACCTGTAATGGCTGCAAACTTTTTACAATCAGCAAGACTTTTAGGCGACGCTTGTATTTCTTTCGACGAGCATTGCGCGCAAGGAATCGAACCAAACTACAAACGAATAAAAGAACTTGTAGACAATTCATTGATGTTAGTTACCGCTCTAAATACAAAAATTGGTTATTATAAAGCCGCCGAAATTGCACAAACAGCACACAAAAACGGAACTACTCTAAAAGACGAAGCCGTTCGTTTGGGTTATGTAACTCACGAAGATTTTGATGCCTGGGTAAAACCCGAGGAAATGGTTTAAATTAATTGTTAATTATAAATTATTGATTATTAATCATAAAAAAGCCGTGCAATTTTACTTTGCACGGCTTTTTATTTTTATATCTAAATATGCCTTTGGCTTTGCTTTGACAAAAAAAATAATAGTTTATAAACTTTAGTCTATAAAGAAACACAAAGCATCTCTTTACAATTAATCATTAACAATTAACAATCAATAACTAACAATTAAAAATTATTTACCGTCTACGTAATCTTGCAAATAGGCAAATCTTGGTGTTAACTTTCCGTTTTCAGTTATTTTTGCGCGTTTTAGGATTCCGTCTTTATCATTATTAAAGAAAGCAGGAATTACGTGTTCCATAAATTGCTCTCCAAAACCTTCGCTTGCATCTTTCGGAATTTCGCATGGCAAATTATCAACTGCCATTACAACAACAGCTGCAGGGTGAAAAACATCCACTTCTTTATCTTCCAAAGGAAAATAACCATATAAAGGTTCTGCAATTGTCGAAGAACGCAAAGTACAGGCAATTGGACCGTTTACATCGCACGAAATATCAGCTACAACTTTAAGTTTACAATCATTTGCATTAAGCATTTCTTTTGTCAAAATCATTGGAGCTCCACTTGCATAAAAATGACCTGCAAAATAAATATCTGTGACCTTAGTAAATTTTTCGAAATCAGAAACATAAGCTTCAGGATGCGCAATAAAATCATTAAAATCTAAAACCTCGCCATCGATACGCTTATTATATTCTAAAACATCTAATTGCACATAAACAGCTTGTGTGTAATTTTTAGTTAGATAATTCTCAACCGTAATTTCTTTTATTTTAATAGCATCCAGAATTTCTTTAGCTCCGCTCCCAACCTTTCCAGTTCCTGTAATTACGAACTTCAAAGCTGGCATTGTAATGCGCTTCAAATGCTTAATTAAATCGTCTTTACCTGCAAGAGTTTCTGCTTTTGGCAATTTAAATAATTCAAATTTTATTCCAAAAGCACGAATTCCGTTGTAAACACCAACCATTCCAGCATATTTTCCAAAACCAATTAAACGTCGATTTTCTGCATCAACAATAGTTTCATGATCATACAAATCGATATTTTTTTCTAAAATCGCTTGTAGCAATTTTCTATTATAAGGTTGCTTTTTAATGGTATGAGAAAAGAAAAAATAAGCTTTATTTGGAATTAAATTTTCTACAGGAACTTCTTTTACACCAAATAAAACATCACAACCAGAAACATCTTCTGTAACGGTAATGCCCATACTTTTATATTGAAGGTCTGAAAAAATTCTGATATCTGAACTTTCTACCTCAACAACAGCATCATGATACGTTTGTTTAAGTTTTGCCAATTCGCCCGGAGCAAAAACAACTCGACGATCTGGTGGGCTTTTTCTTTCTTTTATGATTCCAAATTTCATTTAAATAGGTTTGAAGTAATTATTAATATAACTTTTTACATCTTATTTGTTTCAAATATAACAATTTTCGTTAAAGTTTTGTTGTCAAAATACAATTTAGAATCTTTAAAAACCGTTAAAAGCTGGTTAACAATCGACTAAATAAAAATCAAGTTAATTTTATGTTAAAAACTTCTTTTTAGCGAACTAAAAATATCAAAACATAAATATTGAATTCGATATATTTGTTTTTCAAGAATGATGCAAATGAATTTCCTTAAGAGAACAAATATAGCACAAATACTTATTCTAATTTTAGTTTTAAGTTCGTGCGGAAAAGATAAAAAAACGAGTGTTGACAAAGCTTCAACAATAGAAGATACTTTACCAAAAATGAAACCTTTAGGTCCTGAAAAACGAATTTCACAAGCCTATATAAATTCAGTAGCCGGAAGAATAAATCACTTTTATAACAAAAACTGGCCAAACAATAGTATGAACGGAAGTTTTTTGGTTGCCAGAAATGGCCAAATTATTTTTGAGCGCTATAATGGTTATGCTAATAAAAATGAAGGAACTAAAATAACTGCCAATACACCTGTTCAAATTGCTTCTGTGAGTAAAGTTCTTACTGCAACAGCGGTTTTAAAACTGGTTAATGCCGGCAAAATTGATTTGGATCAAAAGGTAAATACGATTTTAAAAACATTTCCGTACGAAGATTGTACTGTTAGAATGTTGTTAAGTCACCGAAGCGGAATGCGTAATTATGCTTATTTCACAGATCATGACAAATCGGTTTGGGATAGACATAATCAACTTACCAATCAAGATATTTTAGATATTTTAGCAACAAAAAATATTGGATTAGAGTCAAAAACTGGAACTCGTTTTGGTTATTGCAATACCAATTATGCGATGCTTGCACTTATAATCGAAAAAATTACTGGTTTGAAATATAAAGAAGCAATGTCTCAAATGATTTTTAAACCTTTGGGAATGACAAATACTTATGTTTTTGACGATGATAAAGATCGCAAAACAATTGTTCCTTCATATAAAGGTAATGGCGCAGAAATTGGTTTTGATTATTTGGACAATGTTTATGGAGACAAAAACATTTTCTCTACAGTTAGAGATCTTTTGAAATTTGACAGAGCCAGAAATTCACCTGACTTTTTGAAACCGGCTTTATTAAAAGAAGTTTATACCGGTAACAGTAACGAACGAAAAGGAACTAAAAATTACGGTTTAGGAATTAGAATGATTAATTGGGAAACCGGACAAAATTATTATTTCCACAATGGATGGTGGCACGGAAATACCTCATCTTATATTCCATTGATGAAAGAGCATGTGACCATTATTGCATTATCTAACAAGATGACCAGAAACACTTATGCTGTTCGTAAACTGGCGCCAATTTTTGGTGATTATCCTTTTAATTTTAAAGACGAAGAATAAAACTATAGTCAAAAGTCGAAAGTCAAAAGTCATAAAGCTTTAAAACAGTTACTAATATTTACTTTGTACTTTTTAAAATAAGCCTATTGGCTGAAAATAAAACAAGTAAAAATAAAATAAGTATGTGACTTTAAAAACTTTACAACTTTTGACTTTTGACTTTCTAATTTTTCTGTAAATTTTATTACCACAGTAACTTCAAATAGTATAAATTTGCAAACTCATTTTTGGGGTCGACTGGTTTTGACAGCAAGTCGAATTGAAAAGTAAGCACGTCGAGCATTGAGACCTTGCTCGTAAATATAAGATCTTACAATTTTACACGGCGAAAATAACTACGCTTTAGCTGCATAATCCGAATTATAGTAAGATTAGCCACGTCCCTATAAGATAGGGAAGCTGGATTCTCCTTGAAAGCCTTGGTTTGTGGCGGTCAGTACAGGGGAACCGTAAAAATAGACCTAGATTTCCATGAGCTTCGGGTGGATTTCGAAATTAAGAAGATAAGTGTTGAGTGGTTGTTCCTGACCTAGCTTAACATCGAAAATTCAATCAGGAAATAAACGTGTAGAAAGCTCTTTAGTTGCTTGTTTGGACCCGGGTTCGATTCCCGGCGACTCCACAAAAAAAAGGAAGATATTTAAATATATCTTCCTTTTTTTATTTCTAAAAATATCTAAACAGCTAACTAAAAATGAACTTTAAAACTTATCTGTTTATTTTAATTATCTGTAAAACAAAATAAAACCACTCTGGCATAGAGTGGTTTTAAAAACCTACAAAAAATTAAAAAAAGTAACCAATTGTTATTTGAAAAACTCGGTTTTTCATATCATTATTAATGAAGTGATTTGCATCTCCTTCTTTGAAAGCATTCGAATACGAAATGTTATATCTTGCGTCTGTATAGAATTTATCTTTAAATTGATAACCCAATCCAAAATTTACAGAAGTATCAATACCTGTTGAATAATCTTTCAGATTGAAACTTTCGTGATTTTCATATCCTAAAAAATTATCCTGATATTTATTATTTGCCTTTAAAAGTATTCCTATTTGAGGTCCTGCTTGTATGCTTAATCCTTCGAATACGTAATATTTCAGCATTACAGGAATATTCAGGTAATTCAGGTCTATTGTACTTTTATAATGCGAATTGGTTACGTCTTTATCAGAAAAAGAAGTTTTCGATCCTTGCTGACTGTACAACAATTCCGGTTGAAGCGAAAAGTTTTTCGCCATTGGAATTTCGACCATAAACCCTGCCGTAAATCCTGTTTTGTTTGATGAGTTTAGTTCGCTTTCATCAAAATTAAGGCTTGCCAAATTTAAACCTGCTTTTACACCTAGTTTAACTTTTTGGGTTTGGGCCATAACAGTCACACCAAAAAATAGTGTGCATATAATGAGCATTGATTTTTTCATATGTATATCTAATTTGTTTTAAGAATGGTAACTCCCACAAAGGAGAGTTACCTTTTTCTATTCTGTATTTTGTTATTTTTTAATAACCTTGGCTGTATATTTTTTATCTTTTATAACACATTCTAACACATAAATCCCAGGAGTTATGCCGCTTAGATTTATAGTTGACGGAATATTTGTATAAGTTTTATTCCATACTGCTTTTCCATCCATAGCGTAAATTTTGATTTCTGTAGCTCCTTCAATTTTTTCACCTAAAAAGATGTTTACATTATCAACTGCCGGATTAGGGAATACTCTAAACGCATTTGTAATTTTTCCAAGCAACATACCTTTTGAATCAAATGGCGTCGAAATTCTGTTACAACCGTTATCATTAGTTATTTGAAGACTATAACTTCCTTCCCAAATTGCAATAATCGATTTTTCAGTTGCATTTGGAATAGCTCTATCATTCAAAAACCATTGATACGAAGCTGCATCAACTGAAGCTGTTAGTTTTTTCTCGCCTACAACCTGAATTTCCGGTACAATATTGTTTTCAAGAATTGAAATGGTCGTACTTAAAGTTTTACCAATTCCGTTTTCATTATAAACCGTTACGAAATAATCACCACTTTCTTTTGTAGTATAAGTTGGTTTTGTTGAACCATCAAACCATTCGTAAGATTTGTAGTTTCCAGGATTTAAAACAACTTCAGGACCACAAATAGCTCCACTTTCTAAATCAGATTCAAAAGTGTCAAATGTTGCCGTGATTTTTTCAGTAAGTGTACATCCGTTTCTCAAGACTACAGTTACGATATAATCTCCTGCTTTGTCTATTTCGATACCGTGAGAAACTTCACCTGTACTCCATGTGTATGAAGCAACTCCTAGTTTTTTGGCATTAAAATTAGTTAAGGCATCAATGTATAAAGTTTTACCTGCGTATCCGTGAATTGATGAGTTATCAAATATTTTAAAATCTGATGTTACTTCCTGATAGATATAATTCTTTATCTCATTGTTTTGTTGAATTGGATTATTTTCCAATTTAGCACTAATATTAAAGACATGTGAATCGCCGCTTAAATCAAGTTTAGGTTGTTTTTTGAAAATATACTCGATGCTTTCTCCAACAGGAATTGCTGTTTCAACAGATTCAGAAATAGTTTCAAGCGTGTTTACATATTCTAAATCTAACTGAACTGCATTTGCTGCAATTGCAAGTTGTCCCTGATTGGTTAATTTAACTTTAAAATCAGTTCCGCCACATATATCTTTTGGTGATAAAATTTGCATTGATATGTCATACACAGGCTGATTGATGACTTTTAAATCATCTACTACCATATAAGAATATCCTTGTACCAAAGAATGTCTAAACCTCAACATTACAGATTTTCCTGCATATTTATTTAAATTAGCGGTTCCTTTTTGCCATTCTTTATCCGCATAATTTCCTTGTTTAGTAGCTCTCCATACTTCAGTCCATTCGCCTCCAACGGTTTTCACATCTACAGCAAAAAAATTATTGGTGTTACTATCAATTGCATAATAAAATTCAATAGCAGTCGTAGTTTCGGCTAACTTATTCATAGGAAATATTAATTCTCCATAAGTAAACCCATTTTCAAGCGGATGGTAAAGCATCTTTGCAGCACTATCTCCAGTATGATCTTTGTTTGGAATAAATAAATTCTTATTATCAGGTTTAGTAACTACTTTCCATGCAAAATCTCTATCACTTTGACCTGAAACAAATCCTTTTGTTCCAAACAAAGATCCTTCTGTTACAGTAGAAAAAGTTTCGGCATCAAAATTTGGTGCTTTTGCAATAACTTCAAAAGTTCCTTTAATACTTTCTGCCAATTCTCTTGGTTGTCCGTCTGCAAATAATTTTACGCTAATTTCATAATTTCCTGCTGCTAATTGCGGAATACCATTTATTCTATAAACAAGTCCCTGATATTCTAATATCTCTCCTTTTCTTTCTAAAACAACTGGTTCACCAACGGCAACACCATTTTTGCTAATTTGATATTCGATTTTAACTTTATCAATATTGCCATACGATGCATTCTTTGCTGTTACTAAAAATTCATGTGAAGGCGCATCTTCATAAACCGTTTGGGCTACGCTTAAATTAGACAGCTTCAAATAATCTGCTGTTTCTTTTATCTTAATATTATCTACAGCAAAACCATCGGCAAATAATCCATTATCATCATGTTGAAAAGCAACAACAACGCAAGGTTTTCCTGCATATGCAGTTAAATCTACATGATATTCGATCCAATTGTTAACGTAAGGCACTTTAAATACGCTATTCCAGGTTTGTCCTCCATCTGTACTCACTTTTACATATCCGTCTGAAAGTCTTTTAACATCTCCAAAACCATCAAATGACAAGTGCGCTTCTTTATAATTAGTCAAATCAAATACTGGAGAAATCAACATATCGTTTGATGCATCACAATTACATTGGTCATCATTACTTGCCATAAACTGTGTATGCTCTGTCAGGAAAAATCCTGGAGAACTTAATTCCTTAATTGTTCCATGTCTCCACCCTGAACTATTTTTATTTTCAGAAGTTCTCCAGCCTTTATATTTACTCGCATCTTCAAAATCCATTGTATACGGAAGTACCGATACTTTTAGATCTTCATTGTTCCAATTATCATATTTTAATGTGAACGAATTATCGTCTGGTCTGATATCTTTAGTCACATCATCAGGAAAAACAGAAACCGTAATGGTATTCTCTCCAATGTTTTTTAGATTAATATCCGGAATAGAATATGTTATAGTATCTCTAGATTTTGCAAATGCTAATGTTACTTTATCTGTTTTTGAAAAAACTTCATTATTTGCATTGTCCAGGATTTTTACTGTCACATTAACTTGCTCAGAAGTTGTTGCAAAATTATTAATGATCTTAGTCGTTATTTTTGCCTTAGTATTATCAATAACACAACTACCTGCATCTACTTTTGCTTCAGTAAGAACTAAATCATAAGGCGCATTATCTACGTGAATATTATCCAGAAATGCTCCTAAAAATCCATCGGCATAATCATCTGTAACGACACGGAAACGGATAGCTACTTTTTTACCTGCAAGGTCATTTAAACGTACTCCAAAAGGTTTTTTCTTGAAATCATTATTAATTCCGGTAAACCAAGGTCCTTTTAAAGTTCCTTCATCATCAAAATGCAAAATAGAAGGATAATCGATACCTGTAACTTTTTTCCAGTTTTGGTTATCTTCAGAATATTCAACAACTAATCCGTCATATCCGTTATGAAACAATGAAATAATATCAAACTCAAGATAAGGGAAAGCAACATTGGTAAAATCGAATACTGGTGATTCTAATGTAAAATCAGCGTTTAAAGCCATTCTATCAGTAGTACCAAGTTGTGTAGTCGCCCATAAATATTTAGAATTGGTATCTCTAAAGGTATAAGCAGATGGCTGCCATATAAATTTTTGATTTGTAGCCAAAGACTCTGAATGCCAACCTCCTGGCGTTCCTTCAAAACTTTGATTGTAAGGGAATTGATTTACAACACCGCTGTAAACAGCATTTATAGTACTATTATTAGTGGTTACAAGATCCTCACTATAAGTTACAAAAGCCTCATATGTATGTAATCCTGTTGCAGATAAATCAATAGTAGTTCCAAAAGGAATTGTTATTTCTGATTTGCCTTTTAAAGCCGTATCCAGTGTAATATCTTTCCATATTGTTTGATTTTCGGAAGCTTTATCCTGATATCCAATTTTCAATTGAGATCCCGCTGGTATATCCTGACAACCCAAATTAGAGATCGTAACCGCTAACGAATGGCTTGCTGATAATGTCGCACCTGAATACGCAGGAAAATTTAATCCTACAACTTTAAGATCAAAATCTTGTGCCACAGGAGGATTCACAAAGTTGGTCACAAAGGAAATTCCGTCTTTTCCACCAAACGCTTCAATAGGTTTAAAATCAAATTTAACTTCGACATAATTTAAAATAGTTGGACTTACAACATAAGGAATGTCGTCCTGAACCTTTAAAATCGTTTCTTCACCTACCGCTAAATCTTTAGGTAAATTAATAGTGCCATCGTTAGTATAAATACTATTTAATCTACCACCAAAACCCGGTGTCATTAATCGCAATTTATAATTTAAAGTACTTGCTTTAATTACAGTAGTTCCCGTGTTTTTAATGGTAACATAAAAAGGCTCATCTCCTTTTAAAGAAGCACAAGTTATAACAGGTTTTTCAACCGAAACAATTGCCATTTGTTTATCCAAATAAGGCGCTCCAACACCAATAGCATACCAGGCATTTGTTACTTGTTTGTACTCCTCAGAACCTAATCCGTATAGATCTTCTGTCGCCATTAGAGTTGCCTGACGCATATCGCTAAAGTTTGAAGAAGGCGATAAATACTCTGTAAGCGTTATGTAGGCTATTTTCTCAGCTTTAGCAAGACCAATAGCTTTAATATCGTAACTATTTTTAAGATCATTGATACCTTGTCCACCTTCATTTAAAAGATAAAACCAGTAATTTGTGATTCCGCTATTAAAGTGTACACCTCCATTGTCGTAAGTAGTCGCTAGTGGATTCACCCAGTTTACTCCTCCGTAAGTGTCAGGCTGACCTTGAGCTTTCGGGTTAGACATGCTTCTCATACTGCCGTGTGTATACAATTCGTTACCCAGCATCCAAATGTCTTCTTTTTTGTCTTTTCCAACATAAAATTCAACAGATATACCAAAGATATCACTGAAAGATTCATTCATTGCTCCAGATTCTCCGCGGTAGATTAACCCAGCAGAAAATTGTGTTACAGCGTGTGTTAACTCGTGTGCCGTAATTCCTAAACCAACATAAGGCGTATCGTAACCATCTCCAAATTGTGCCCATCCACCAGTCCATGAAGCATTTTCGACATTATTCCCTAAATGCGCAAGACCAATAATTTGCATTCCTTTGTTATCGACACTATTTCGGTTAAATTTTTCCTCATAATAGTCGATTGTTCTTTGCATACCCCAATGAATATCCAAGGCAACCTCATCATTATTCTTGTTATGCAATTCATTCCAAATATTATCTTCATCGATAAATTCTGTAATCACCTCATCAGCAGCCTGATTAGCGTGATTCATATTCCAGGTATAAATTGGCACATTGTATTTTCCTTGCAAAGCTTCCAATCTGAATCCATCAGCATATTGCTTCGTATTGAATTCTACTTCTCCGGAATAACGTGCTTTACCCTTACCTATACTTTGACCTGTAAAGCTTGAATCTCTACTTAAATTGATAGTCAAAATTACTTTTCCTGTATTTGCATCGACATAAATCGTCTGGCTTGATTGCGGATTAGTTGCATAGATATCAAATTTCCAAGCCAAGTAATAATCCTTTAATTCCGCTGCAAAATTAGGTCCAACATAAACCAATTCGCCTTGCGGTTTTGTACTTATATTTTTATTAAGCGCAGCGCCTAATTTTTTACTTTCCCAAATATATTGCTTCGCATTTACCGTTTTTAGTGCATTTTCCAGAGCTGTAGCTGCATTTATTTTATAGTTGCTGCTTGCAGTTAATTTCTTTGCTGTAGAACCAAATGCATCTATCTTGGTTTTATTTTCTCTAACCTTATAAATCGCTCCTTCCACCGGCACAGAATTATGCAATTGCTGATAAGTTGCTACGGTTCTGCCATTATTATCAGAGATTGATTTTAATTGCATTTTATCAGTTGCAGCTAAATCAAATTCTCCTTTTTTAACTTCAAAAATATTTTTTGCCGTCAAAGCGGAAGATTTTGCAAAAGATCTCACTTTTGTACTAACCGAATCTTGTGCGGTAGTTTTCGCAGTTGTACTCGTTACTTTCTGTGAAAATAAATTTTGGCTTTGTTGTGATTGTTTCAGCACTGCTTTACTTTCTGCTTCAGAAAGTTCTTTGCCCGTTCTCTTTTCTTCTTTTTGGGTTAAAAGACCATAAGGATCATTACTGAAATTTGGATCATTGGTTTTATTATAAACTTGATCTTTTGTTTGCTTTGCGACTGGTTCTTCAAGTTCCGTTTTCGCATTACCCGTTTTTTTGTTTGGCAAAGGTGACTGCGCCATTCCCACGGAACAGACAAAGAAACCCAGTAAAACAAACAAATACTTGGTTTTAAAGTAAATTTGATTCATTGTTCTAAATTTAAAAATTAATATATAGTGTGCTTAGTTAATAGCAATACACTTCGTTGATTCATAGCTAAACCAGAAAAATGTTTTCTAAAAATCAATTCGGTTTTTGATCTTTAGGATCTTCCTTTGTTATTTTCTCCAGTATTTTTAACAGGGTTTCCCTTTTTGTTTTCGTTTCTTCTAAAAGTTGCTCTAAACTTTTAGGAGGAACATCTTTTTTCTTCCGATTCATTATAATTTATTTACGCTCGACCAGATAACTAATCGATGTCGTAAATGTAGAATGGACGTTTTTGTTTTCGAAAAAAAGGACTATAGCAAAAACACTCTCAGGCAGAAAAGCTCCACCCAAAAAGCACTCAAAAAAAAATAAACCAAACTAAATCAGATCATTAGTTTGGTTTATTACTTTACAATTAATTAACTTAAATTGTGTTTAGATATGTAGAGAGGTTTACTTTTTCATTTGTCAAATCGAACTTTTTGCGGAGTCTTGTTCGTGCATTTTCGATGGCTTTAAATGATTGTCCTGTAATTTGGGAAATTTCTTTTGTAGTTAAATCCAAATATAAAAGGGCACATAATCTTCGGTCTTTTGGAGTAAGAGAAGGATAATCTTCTGATAATTTGTCGAAAAAAGATTGATGAACCTGCTCAAAACTTATTTCAAATTCTTGCCAGATATCAGTATTCAAATTCTTTTCTAAACGCTTTAAAACTATATCAATAGCTTGCTGCATTTCTTTATTAACAGTTTTTAGTTTTATACTTTTAAGATCCGTCAAAATTTCATTAATAGTATCTGTACGATGTATTTCGGCCATTGCCTTTCCTATCAAAACCTTATTTTTAGCATCAAGATTTTGGTTTAAAGCCTGCATTTTGGTTTTTAATTTCTCTTTTTCAAGCTGACTTTTAATATTCTTGTTTCGGAATTTTATCAGGAAAATAATTAAAATCAATATTCCAACGATCAATATTAATCCAATTACATAATATTTAAATCGCTTCTTTTCTTCGTTAATTGTTTTTATCTGAGCGCGTACTTTATAATCCTGCTCTAATTTTATTTTTTCCAGGTTTATTGCCTTTTCTTCGACATGAATACTGTCATTTATTGTATTGTATTTCTGGAAATAATAGACTGCATTTTTATAATCTTCTTTACTTATGTAAACTTCATAAAGCATTTTATTGAGGTTTAAACCCGAAAGACTATATTCATTTTCTTTAGATAATTCCAAAGCTTTTTTTGCATTGAAAATTACGGCATCATAATTTTTCTCTTTTAACTTATAATTCGAATAAGATTCATAAACAAAAGCTTGTATTAAACGATCAACGGGATCTTTTGCCAAAGAAAATGCCTGATCAAAATAATAATCTGCATTTTTATTGTCATTTTTTAAAACATAAGCCCGAGCTAAATTGGTAGCAACATAGACTTTTAAAACATCATCTTTTATAGTCTTATTTATTAAATAAGCTTTGTGAAAGTAATACAAAGACGAATCTACATTTACGCTTAAATATGTAGTTCCTATATTATTTAAAACTTTTACAATCTTAACCGGATCATTTTTTAATTTTTGATAGCGATATACTTTTAAGAAATATTTTAGCGCTTTATCTTTATCTTTCCCTTGTCCGTAAATAATTGCAAGATTGTTTTCGAGTTTAGAAGCTTCCTCAAGATTCCCTGTATTTTTGTAAATATCATAGGCTTTTAGATAATATTGCAAAGCAACATCTAATACTTCTTTTGAAGAATACATTTTTCCTGCTGTAATATAAATATTCGCCAAAGTATCTTCTGAAACCTGTGAATTTTTGGCTTCGGTTTCGGCTAATTCTATGTATTTTATGGCTCTGTCCCAATCCGTTTTTTTCAATCGTAATGCAATTGTACGGCACAGTTCAGCTTTTTTCTGATGATCGTTAATGCTATTTAAATTATCAATCAGTTCTTTTGTCGACTGGGAAGAAACGCTAAAAGAAAAAAGAAAAAACAGTAAGAAAGATAATCGTGTCATCATATTTAAAAATTCAATAAAGAATTTCAAATTTAAAGAAAACAAATAAGATTAGTCTGTTAAAATGTTTGATAAAGTCTTTAAAAGTCTTACTATTTTTAAACTAAATATATTTTTAAAATCTGCAGTAATACAATTAAGTTTAATTATTGAAATCCAAGCATTTATTTGAAATTTTATAGATTCTAAACTGCTTTTTTAAATCTTTTTCGCCAATTAATATTTGTATTTTTTCTTTTTCGATTTAGCATTCAGACTTAAGCAAAAGAATATTTTTAACCTCGTAAAATTCCTATAATATAAAAATAAAGTTTTTAATCTTATACGAAAAATACCATTATTTTTATTTAATCTTAAAAAAGAAAGAATTTAATTTGTGAGAAAATTAATCAGATTAAACAACCTTTTAACATTACCATTAATTAAAAATTGAATTTTTATGAGAAAATTACTTCTTATTGCGTTAGCTCTGAACTTCGTAGCTTGTTCTACAGACAACAATGAATCTGCTTCTACGGCTTCGGCTCAAGTTTCAAAAAGCGTATTTAACGCGAATCCAACTCCAGAAGATTACAAACTTTCAAAAGACCCTAATTATGTTCGAGATGAAAAAGCTATAGCTGAATTAAAAAAAGGTTCTGCTACAGGAAAAACTGCAGCAGTTTGGGTTAATACCTATGTTCCGGATCCTAATTTTAGAATTGCATTAATCAATGCTGGTGCAGGACAGGAAGATGCCGTAGCTGGTGATAATTACATCAATATTGATAAATCACGTGTAGGATTATATGTAGCTGGGGCAAATATTACTGATGCAACTGGTATACAAGCTTTTACTTCGCTACAACAGTTACTTATAAACGGAAACCAATTGACTTCTTTAAACGTTTCTGCAATTACTACTTTAAGCTGGTTAGAATGTCAAAACAATCAATTAACGACTTTGAACCTTTCATCAAATGTTAATCTTACTCAAATTTGGTGTCATAGTAACTTACTTACAAGTTTAACAATTCCTTCTAATGTTGCTGGTCTTTGGGGACTTTGGTGTTATGGAAATCAATTGACTACTTTAAATCTTAATGGAAACACAAAGCTTACAAGTTTATTTATTCAGTCTAATCAGTTGACTTCATTGAATTTATCTCCATTAACTCTTTTAGAAAAAACAAACGTTTCGTCAAACAAATGGGCAACTTTAAATTTTGATTCAAATTCTAAATTAACTGCTCTTTGGTGTTTTGGTAATACATTATTGACTGATTTAAGTATCAAAAACAACAATAACTTTGCAATAACTCTTCAGGATTTTACTCAAAACACAAAACGTCCTAAAATACATGTTGATGCTAGTTTTCTACCTCAGGCAAATACTTTATGGCCAGCTAGTGGAGGATCTATTTATCAATTGTAAATATTTTTTAAAATTGGTTTTATAAAAAAAGGAATAGCTTTTATTAGCTATTCCTTTTTTCTTTAAATAAGTACGTTATATTTAATTTATCAAGGTTTATTTATTGATAAATATCCGCTAAAAGCGATACCTTCTTTACTTCCACCTTCTTCATTATAGTATCTAACATTTATTAAATTTCCTTTTTTTCCATCGATATAAATATAATCTCCAGAATTTTCGGTGACCTCAACTCGTTCTCCTTTAGGAATTTTTACAATAAGAAAATCTTTCTTTCCAAAGCAATCACTAGTTTGTGAATTGTCGTATAATTCTAATCCGTTAGGCGCGGTCACATACCTTTCCTCTTCCAAATGAGGATTTGTAACTTGTATTCCTTCAATTTCTTTTAGATCTATATATTTATAACTTTTTTTAATTGAAATCCTGGCAAAATATTTAACTGTATTACCTACTTTTTCAACTTTGATGTCTCTTAAATAATCAAATGGAATACTCGAAGAAATTATTTTATAATTATTACTATTATCTATATCATAAACCTTAATGGAGTCTTGCATTGCATATATTTTGTAATCATTATTCTTTATATTATACAATGATTTAGGCATCTTTTCTAAAGGAAAATCTATTTTACTTAAAGCAACATCAAGAGATAAAAGATCATAAGTATATCCTTTGGATGGATTTTCGCTGCTTTTAAAATAATCCTGAATCTTTTTTCCATCAAAAGAACCATAACTTATAGTGTATGTTTTTCTATAAAACTCATAGCGTTCTTCATATACTCTGGGATAATCAGAAACCGTATTAACTTTTAAAGTATCAGTAATGTAAACTGTAGCATCTAAAAAGTTCTCTTTATTAATATGATATCCATTTCTGTCGTATCCTGAAGGAGTATCTCCAAAACTTTCATTAAACGTTTTAATTTCAACTCTATTTAAATGATCTCCATCATAAAACAGATTTAGAGTATCTGTTTTGTATTTTAAAACTGAGCTTTCCTTTTTAGAATATGGACTAAAATATTCTCCTCTTTCTTGTTCTTTAGTAGCTATCTTTTTTGTTGTATGTACTTCTTTTTTTTGACAACAGATAAAGAGAACTGGTATTAGCAGAAATATTTTTTTCATAGTTTTTTATACAAAAATATTATGTTTAGTCAGGTTTTTAGAACCCTTGAATATATAGTTTTATTCTTTCATCAATCCAGATATACTTTCATCAGTTAACGGATTCTCAATACTGAAAATTTTAGAATCTATAATTTCATGGTTTTTGCTTAGTACAAATATTATCCCAAATTGGTCTGCTCTGCTTAAATTGCAAATTAAGAACAAGTTACTTTTATTGGAAACTTTTCCTAAAACATTCACACTTTTAGCTTGATTTGTATATTCTGTTACACTGTCGTAAAATAATTTATATACATCTGTAGAATGACTTTTAGAAAATAAAATATTCTTTATATCCTTTTCATCAATAAACGTAGTATTTGAAGAAGTAAATTCATCAGATTCTAAATATGATTTTAAATTAACATTGCTGCTTACTGAAGCTGTTTTTTTAATAATGTATTCCAGTCTTTCCGTAGCGGGCATTTTACCTTCATTAGGAGAATTAAACTGATCGACAATTTCAAATTTTCCTTTATCATTGACTTTATAATCCACATAAGGATGAAAAGGTTTTCCTGATTCTATTTGACAGTGAATTATACCATTTTTATCAATATAGACTTTAGACGTACATTGACAGATTTGCTGATTGTATTTTGACAAATCCAAAAAATCAATAAGTTCTCCTTTTGAATTATAATTTAATAACGTGTAAACTGATTCAAGTGTCGAAAGTATTATGGTATTATAATTTGGCTGTAGATTAATTCTCTTTTTAATTCTTATCCACTCAAATGACTTTTTATCGCTATATCCAAGTTTTTTAAATTGCGCAGAAGCTTCACTATCTAAGGCTATCTTATCAAATAATAATGATTTATATTGAGATTCATTTTTACCAAAATCAATATCTTCTCCAAAATCATCACCTTCAGAGTCAAGCCTTAATGTATCCTGAAGTTTTATTAATTTAATATCGTTTATACTAAGCGGATTATTTTTAATTTCTTTTTTTATAGTTTCATTTTTGCAGCCGAGGATAACAAACAGTGTGCAAATAACAGTTATTCTACAAATAATACTATTCATAATAATTTAATTTTATCCTCTTTTAAGTTATTTTTATTTTCAGAAATTTGTCTTAGTAATTTATAAAAAAAGCGACCTCAACCGATAGCTTTTGTTTTTAAATCCAGATTTACTTTATTCTTCGCCTGCTTCAGGCTCGCATTCAACTTTTTCTTTTTTCAAATCGATTTCTACAATTTTTTCATTCCCTAAATCGAATTTATAAGCTTTTAAAACCTTAGTATATTTACCTGATGAATTTATTTTATTTATGACTACACCGCAGCAAAAATGCCCTTCGCTTGTTTCGCAAATGAAACTGAATACTTTACCATTTCCTAATTCAGAAGGATATTCACTTGTATCGTTTACTTTTTCGACTTCTTTTGCATCAACACATTTCCAATTATAATTCTTTTCTTTTTTTAGTAATCCCATCGAAAGAATCCCTTTAGATTTAATTAATCCATAGGTAAAATCTCTAATTTTAATCAGATCTCCGGCATAATCTTCTGGTCTGAATAAAATTTCTTCTAATTTGATGTTTTTAGATTGTACTACAGTTGAATCTATTAAATAATCTTCATTTGTTTCATTAAAAATATATTTTCCAAAACCATAATTCACACGTAAACCACCAAAATTAATGATACTACCATTATATATTTGACCAATTACATATTCTTTATTTTTAGAATAACTTCTTTCCTTATCATTAATAATTTTATTCGAAATTGTCTTTTTTTCTTTAGAAATCGTTTCTTGCTTTTGATTACATGAAAATAAGGAAAGGATAAAAATTAATATAAAAACTCTCATATATGTTTTTGCAGAATTTAATAACTTATTTTTTGTCGATTTTTACCCAATCATTATAAGTTGCTTCGCCTCCAACTCCTTTGATAAAATATTTTTCTCCATCCTTTTTTATAAAGAAATTAGGTTTTGAGTGTTTACAACGATCGTCATTTTCGATATAGTATAATTCTAAAATATCCTCTTTTTCAACTCCTTTATAATTTCCTTGACATAAATAATCTCCCATAAAAGATTCTGACTTTAATACAATTTCGTTTGTTGTAATTGTAAAATAATAAGTAGTATTTCCTCTTCCTTCTGTACTATATTCGCCATCTACGTGTGCTTCAAATTTGCCTAGAAATTTTTCAGTTATTGGGATGCTAAATTTTACTTTCTCTTTTAACAACAGATTTAATAAATTATAAATTTCCTGATCATTAGTTTTAGCATAACTTAAGGCTGAAATCCCATCTAAATCAACTTGATTTACATCTGCACCTTTTTCTACTAATAGTTTAATTGCTTCTTTGTTTTTACTCATTACAGCTTCTATTATAGGAATGGAAGCCATATCAGTTGCTCGATTATAATTACCTTTTATGTCAGCATTATGATTAATTAATGCTTCAATAATATGAAAATTAGAAAATTGACAAGCCAGGGAAAGTGGTGAAAGACCCGATTCTGTGTAGGTACTATTTACATTTGCTTTATTTTCTAAAAGTAAATCAACTAACTTTTCGTGTTGATTTTCAATTGCAACATAAAGTGCATCATATTGATAATAATCATCTTCTTCACCCAATTTTATATCGGCTTTTCTTGAAATAAGCCTTTTTACAAAATCATATCTGTTAAATTTGCAGCAATATCCTAATATTGTATAGGAATTGGATTCATCGAATTGATAAAACGTATTTATATTTTTAACTGTATCTATATAATGAACAAAATCTGCCTGATTTAATTCGATTGCTTTTTTTATATAATTTCCCTTATCATCAGATTTAACGGTTTCTATTTTATTACTATTTGAAATTGTTTTTTTGTCTCCTTTTTTATCACAGGAAATAAAAGCAACTAAAGATAATAAGACCAATATTTTGATATTCTTCATATTTATTTTTTTGTACGAATATAGCATTGAGTTATATTCTAAAACCTAATTAAATAATTTATAGAGTTTATATTCACCAACCCAGATTTATTTTCAACAGCTAATAGATCCTCAATACTAAAAATTTTAGAATCTATAATTTCGTTATTTTTAGTATAACTAATAAGTCTCAGAAACTAAAAAACCATATTTATCAGGTTTTGTAGAAATACTGTTTTTCAAATCAAAAACTTCACTACTAACATAATACTTGTCTCCTACTTTGACAATTTTAACCTCAGGAATTTGTTTATCCTTAAGATATTTTGAATCGTCAAGAAGACATTTTTTATGATACA
The DNA here is from genome assembly GCF_951805225.1 of uncultured Flavobacterium sp. Classification (NCBI taxonomy): domain Bacteria; kingdom Pseudomonadati; phylum Bacteroidota; class Flavobacteriia; order Flavobacteriales; family Flavobacteriaceae; genus Flavobacterium; species uncultured Flavobacterium sp. The sequence goes on from NZ_OX638201.1 coordinate 3,053,497, forward strand.
AAAACAAGGTGTCTCCATCTTGATAAGGTACCATCAAATCTTTTAAAGAGCGTTCTTCAATATAAGTGGAATCTTTTGCCACATTTAGTAAATAAGAGTAACTGTAACTTGACTCGTATGAGTCCAATTCTACAACATAGTTTTTATACCATGAATCATCAATTTTTAATTTAGAAATAGAATCCAAAAAAGGTGTTTGAATCTCTTTATCTTTTTTATCAAAATTTAAGTTCTTGTTTTCATTTTGACTATGGCTATTTTCTTTTTTTTCTGAGTTGTTGTTTTTACATGCAATGATCGAAAATGCAAGAAAAAAAACTAAATAGGAGTTTTTTAATAATTTCATGTTTTATAATTTTTTAAGCTAAAATAATATATTCTTTTTAAACAAAAGCTACCGATTAAGACAACTTCAAAATGTAAAAGACTTCAAGTTTAGCATACTTTATTCATCCCCTATTTCAGGAAAACATTCGACTTTTTCTTTTTTTAAATCGATCTCAATAATTTTTCCATTTAACAAATCGAATTTATAGGCTTTTAAAACTTTATCATATTTTCCAGATGAATTTATTTTATTTATTACAACACCAAAGTATTGATTGCGCTTATTATTATAACAGTCAAAAGATAAATATTGATTTCCTTCCATTTTATATTGATGCTCGTCCATATTTATTGCTTTACCGATGTCTAATATATCAATCACTTTCCATTTCTCTCCTTTTTCTTTTTTAAAGAATACTGTTAAAAGATTTCCTTTTTGATTAATATTTAACACGCCAAAATCTCTGATTTTAATTACGTTTTGATCACTAGCTTTTTCATCGTTTAAAATTAATATACTTTGATGTTTTTCATCTTCATTTATTGTCGAATCAATTAAAAAATCTGGATACTCTTCTTCAAATTTATATTTACCATTGTTGTAATTTACATATATACCTGTCAAGTCTAAATCAGAATCTTTGTATACCTCATCAATTTTAAAATCTGGCTTTTTTTTGTTAGATACTTGCAAAGAATCTTCTGAACTATTCTCTTTTATAGTATCATGTTCATTAGATAATTTATTAATCTCGGTTTGACTTTTTTTTCCACAGGAGAACAATAAGATAACAACCAATAAGATTATTTTTTTCATATATATTATTTATTTACATCCATTTCTCATAATCATCCTGATGGATATATTTTGAGTATTTTTTTTTAATATTTATTTACCATCTCCCATTTCTATTACTACGTCTTCCCATTCATTTTCAGATCCAATAATTTTGCTTTCATTATTTTTTTTTGAATACCACTACGCATCCTTCATTTTCAACAACCATAAGATTATCAACAAAAAAAGCGTCTTGAAAATATTTGTCTAATTCAGAGTTTTTATCATAAACTCTTTTATTACGAATAGCTTCAATATTATTTGGTAAGATGATTCCAAATTCATTTTTCAATAGTTTTTTATAAGAATTAAGCAAATATGCATGATCAAAAAAAGATTCAGATGAAATTTTATCTCTATACACATTGTCAGTATACTTATTTGAAATAAATACAGAATCTCCTGATATATCAATCATTAAAGATTTAAATTTTTTAACATCACAAACATATTCTCCTTTAGCCAATGGTACTGATTTATAAAAGATCCAATTATTTCTAACTTTTCCAATGGTCGAATTATCGACAATTACAGCTTTTTTTTCTTTTACTGCTTCCTCTTTATTTTTGTCTTGTTTACATGAAAAAAAAGACAATAAAACTAAACCAACTATAACTTTAAAATAAGATTTTCTACTGATTTGAATCATATACTTTTAATTTTTATGCTAAAATAGAATATTCTTTTAAACAAAAAACTACCCGGTTAGAGGTAGTTTTTTGTTTACTATTTTATTTTTTCCTTAATCTCTTTAATACTCATGTATGCAAAATTTCCAATTTTTTCCTCCAAAATATCTAAATCTTTTTTACCACTATCAAAATATATTATAGGGAGTTTTTTTTGGTTGAGACTCATTTTTTTTTCTTCGTAATCTGGAATATTATTCTCAATTGTCGTTAAAAGCTTATTATCTTTTAAGATAATGTCATTTATATCTCCAGAATATCCCCAATATTTTTTATCTTCTTTAAGTATAATTGGATCAAAATTAAAGATAACATTAGACTTTAAATTTTGAGTATTAATATTATAAAATGCACAATCAACCGAACCTTCTTCTGATATAATTTTCAGCATTTCTAGTTCAGGATCCTCATCAATATTTAGAAACCATTTTTTATTAGATTCAGAATAAAATTTATTTACTAATTTAATTTCATCATCATTTAAAAACCAGTACTCATTATATTCTCCTTTTTTCTCGTCTAGAGTCAAGCAAATAAAAATTGTTAAATCTTGCTTCAAGTTTACTTTTTCGGTCTTAATAATTTTTAGGTTCCTCGGAATTTTATTTTTGAGATTTTGCGAAGCCTCAACTTTTTCAGGCTCCCTCATGTTTTTTTCTTTTGAACATGACATTAACATAAAAAAATTAAAAACTACAAAAAAGCTAAGTTTTAATTTATTAATCATATTTGTTTTTCTTTGTTTGGATTCAAATCTACAAATAAATCTTTAATTTCTTTTGTAGGATCAACCCTTCCTCTAAATTCTTTGGACTCATCTCCCCATTCTTTTAATGGTCTAACTTCAAAATGTAAGTGTGTTTTTTCTTGTGTCAAATTTTTTGCATTTCCAGATTTACCAGTATATGCAATAATTTCTCCTGCTTTTACCCAAGATTTATCTTCAATAAATTTGCTTTTTTCCCTTAAATGAGAATAAGCAAAATAATACAACTTAGAGTCATAATATCCTTTTAAAACAACCGTATTCCCATAACCTCCAGCTGTACTGTTAAACACAATTAAGCCATCTACACAAGCGTGAACAGGCGTTCCCACTGGCGCATATAAGTCAAGACCCTCATGTTTTCCTGAATCTCTTGTCGGAGTATATCCAAATTTACTATCATTTAGTCTCCAAGTACTATACCATCCTCTTAACTCCATTCTATCGAGTGGGTTCCTCCAGACATTTCTACCATATTTACCATTCTCTAAACTAATATAGTACTCATCAATCAATTCTTTTATTTGTATTCCATCTTTTGGAGTATTAACATCTAAACTAGCATTTTTATCATAATATGTTGTTCCTACTTCGTAGATTGTTTTATCTAGCCCTCTTCCGACATATGCAGGAGCAAAAACAGCCATATAGATCTCTTCCGGAATAGTTGGCAAAATTGCTACCGAATTCATATACTTCTCAACCTTAGTCAATTGATCCAATTGAGTCATATTAGCATACTTAAGTTTTAATTCATTAAGCGCATCCATTCCATCCCCATTGTATTCTCCCATGTCAGTAAGTGCATTTAGAGTAAATTGAATCAATCCTACTGCATGTGATATTCTATTCCCCTTTTTATCATACGTAATAAATGAATCTTTAGTAAGCTGTTCTTTTGGAATTAATTTCTTACCTTCTATTTGGTGCGGAGCAAAAGTACCACCTGTTTCTCTATTCATTACTGCCATAAGTCCATTTGCCATTTCCAATGTGTTTTTCGGCCAAAGTCTTTTACAAATTTGTACAACTTTAACTCTAAAATCTTTATTTACTTTAGCACCCCAAACCAATAGTGGATTATTTTCATCAAATTTTTCTTTCTTACTTTCATCCTGTTTAACATTAACTACAATAGCATTCAACCCATTTTGTGAAGAAACTTTAGATTCAACACCTTCAATTCCAATATAAAATGTATCTATCAATCCTGATAGTACGCTTATTTCCTTCCAATTTTTGTTCAATGTAAAATTAATTACAGCAACTCCTTCATTGTCTACAATAACTTTAGTGCTCTGTTTAGGATGATGAACATCTTTGTAGATTTTCAAATTCACCGCTTTTCCAACCATATTTAAAGTCTTAACTATTCCTGTTACTTTTGCTCCATAAGGAACTTGAGTAAATGGATTTACACGATTACCGTCATACATGAAATAAGCATCTGTTATTTTCGCACTCGTCGTAACATTTAATAAAGTTTCATTATAAGCGTTGGCATTTTCCTTAAATAAATAAGGCACATTTCCGTTTTGTAATCCTTCGAGTTCAAATCTAATTTTGGCGGTTTTTCCACTTTTAAGTCCAAAATGTTTCTGCAAATTGGCATCAAATTTTAAGATTTTATTTATTTCTCCATCACTATTGGTCGTAGTATCGTTATGATAATTAACTTCTTTGCTGTCATTTAAGTAGAATTTAATTCTTACAGGTTGATTCACATATCCAGGAATACTTGCTTTGATATGATTTATCTCTCCGGCAAAACCAGATCTTTTCTTTTTGTTTCCATCATTATAAGTCCAATAAGCTTCGGTTACTTGCGGATGTCTTACGAATATTTTTTTGCTTGATGCTGATTTAGATCCTTGCTTAACATTACTATAAGCTTCAATTGTAAAGTCACCTTCTATTTTAGGAATTGAAAAGGTAAAAGATTCTCCTTTAACCAAATATTGCTTTCCTGCATCATTATTTTCTAATTGCAATGGCAAACGATCCGGAATGTATATTTGACCTTTTTTATCATAAACCAGCCATTTAATATTTTGTTTTTCTTGCGGTGTAGCTGGCTCAATCATAAAGTTTTGAGCTTTAAATATGACCTTTTGATTTGATTTACTCCATAAATAAATATCCTTTTCGACCTTGTTCTCTATTATCTCGATGCTATTAATAAAGTTTTTGATTGTCTTAATACTGTATTTTTGATTCAAAGTATATTGATCTTTACTAACAACTTTAATACTGTATTCTCCAAAATTTGACATAGCAAGCTTAACAATACCAGTTGAATCCAATTCTTGTTCGTCTGAAATTGTGGTTACTTTATCTGCGTTTACATAAGCAATCTGATAATAAAGTTTTAACGGATTTAATGTTTTTACTTCAGGATTTTTTAAGGTTACTTTAAATGATTGCTCTTCAGTAAAAGGTCTTACAAAATTGGTTTTAATAGTTGCCGGAGGTACAATTGTAATTTCCTGAGCAATTATTTCTACTTCTACAAAAGCCGCTAATTTTACATTTTTCTTATTATTACTATTTGATCCCGGATTTTTACCGTAAGCTTCCACTTTATATTTTCCTGGCGTATCAAAATTATAACTAAACGAAGTACCTTCGTTTATAAAAATAATTCCTTTGTCATTTTTCTTTTGGCTATTATAAACAATCCAATTGATATCTTTCTTTTTTAAATCTCCATCCTTCACAAGAGCCTCATCAAGAATAAAATCCAAGCTTTCGCCTGTGATAAATTTAATTGCATCAGTATTTTTAATTTTAACAGCACCTTTATTTACATCACTTCCCTTAAGCTCTTTGTTATTTATTTTTTTTAAGAAAACATACACATTTTCTTCCCCAATATCGGCATAAAGTCTATCTGCGCTTAAATTAGGGTATATTTTTGTTTTGGTAGTTATAGTGATTGTAGCTGGAAATTTTTCAAGTCCTTCAACTTCTTTCAATAATAAAAATAGTTCGTTGTATCGCTCAAAAAGATTGGCAACATTGATTGTCTCATCCTTTAATTGTTTTTGGATTAGTTTCCAACGTACCGAACTATCACTAGAAATTTTACCTTTGAGTATATTAGCATCAATCGATTTGATCATTTTTTCGCGAACAATATCCCAATTAAAATTTTGAACAATAACCTGATTTACTTGTTTTAATGCAGCATACATTTGTGTAAACAATATATGTTCTGGCTTACCATCAAAATCTTTTGCAGTATAGCCTTCTGTAAAAGCTTTAGAAATATTATTCCAATAATCTCTTCCAACGATATCATTTGTAAAAGTAGCCAAAGCTAATTTCTTTTTAATTTCTTCTTTAATAATTTCGATACTTGGTTCATCAATTCCAGCCTGAAGCATTTGAGGCACTGATAAAGTTTGTTGCGCTGCCACACTTGCATAAATACTATTAGCATTATTTTCGCCTCCTTGAATCGGAGAAGTATTGTTGGCTGATTCGGCAGAACTCATTATTGGACCGCCAGTCGTATCAGCAACGCCTTCTCCGATTGAAGCGTTAGAAGTTGTTGTCTCTGCAACTGAAGAAGTATTACCAAACAGCTTTGGTACGCCGTTGATGCCTTCTCCAGTTGAGACTATATTATTTGCGATTGTTCCCTCAGAAACCGAAGAAGTATTGCTTACCGATACTTGTTGCTTTCCGCTTTTTTCAGCGGTCGTATTTGTAGCGCCTTCTCCGATTGAGGTACTGGAATTGTTTGCAATAGTATTTAGAGATTTTTGCTCCAGCCATACTTGCTCTATATCTTTTTGCTGATTTATTTCTTTTGAAACTTTGGCTAACTCTTTTATGATAGCTTCTGTTAAGTGTTCTGAGCTTTTTATGTCAGCACTATTTTTTATTGAAAGATTGAAATTGTGAATTGCATTTTTACTCATCGCTATAGTATTTTTTCTGGATGTAAAAGTACTATTGATATGTGTCATTTTGAAATTTTAAACCACTTGTATTCAGTAGTTTCAGTAAGTTTATATTCTACTGAAACTACTGAAAACAGTGGGCTTTTTCCTCTTCATTTTGTATTCTTCTGACTTACTTTTACACCCTCAAATATCAAATAGAGGCATCTGTTTTTAGGCAATAATAACTTGCTGATTCTCCTCTGATTTCTCAAAAAACAATCACAACATTTTGTATTAATCATTTAAAAAACAATAACCATTATGGATTATCTATTAGCAATTGGCATGATTAAAATGCCCAAGATACCTGACAAGAATAATTTCATTTTTTTTAAAATCTAGCTTTTAAAGAAAATATTCCAACTCTATAAAACCCAAAAAGTGTCCATTTTAAGGACCATCACAAAAAATCAACTTTATCAATAATTAAAAAAGAAATAAAATATGGCTTTACAAACATTAGAAACTATAAAAAGCTGGTTTAAAACTGGTTTAAAACCTACTCAAACTCAATTCTGGGACACATGGGATAGTTTTCGCCATAAAAGTGAAAAAATTCCAGTAGCTGAAATTGACGGGATTGATGAATTACTCCAAAATAAAACGGAAAAGGAAGTATTTGAAAATCACTTAACAGATCCAAATGCGCATGCGGAATCATTTGACGAAAAACTTGACAAAGGAGGTTTTATAGGTACAGCAAAAAACATTGATGATCGATTGTCAGCAATAGAAAATACAGATCGGGTTTTGAAATTTGGCACAATTGCTTTAGCAGGACTTGATGTAACGATCGCTGCAAATGCTTTTGCATGGGTTTTGAATAAAATTTCTTATTTAAATCCTGATACTTACTCAGAAACTATCATTGCAGCAGCAACAGGAATGTATCGTAATGATATTGTAGTGGGTAACGAAAACGGTACTTATGAAATAATAAAAGGTTCCGAGGGAGCAACCGGAGCGGCAGCTGTCGAACCATCTGTGCCAGCAAGAACTATTAAATTAGGTTTCATATCTGTTTTTGGAGCCTCTGTTATTGATTCAGGAAGTACTCCATCTATTGAAAAACCAACAATTGTCGACAATGACAGGTTGATAATTAATGATAGTGACGATTCATTTTCTAAAAAAGGGATTAAGTTTTTGAATTTAAAAAATGCTCTGACTCTATTTTTTGAAGCACTTTTTTTAACCCAAACAACGAATCAAAATATCTCGGGAATTAAAACTTTTCTAGCAGGAAAATTTGGTTTGAGAAATGTCGCGAATACGTTCACTTCGTTTTTTACAAATTCTAATACTGCATCAAGAACTTATACGCTTCAAAATAGAGATGGGATTTTACTTGATAATACGGATCTATCGACAATAAATACAGCATTAGCAACAAAGCAATCTGTGTTTTCTGGTGTTTCAAATTATATTACAAAATCAATTAATGCTACAACTTTAGGGTTAAGCAGGCTTTTGGACACTGGAACTTATTTTGGAATTGGAACAATAAATAATCCATTAAAAGACATTACGCTTGGTAATCAAGTTGCCAGAGAAATAGGAATAGAAGATTCTGATAGTTTGAATGCTGGACGAGATCTAACGTTAACAGCAGGCAGGGCAATTAATTTTCTTATTTCTTTTATACTACAGCCTCTTTTACAAACTCCTAGGAACTACACTTCTATGTGGACTGATTCCTCAAATAACGTATATGCAGGTTCTTATAATGGTAGTCAGGTTTATAAACAAACTAATTCGACAGGGCCATTTATACAAGTACCCGGAACTCCTGCTGGTGCTGGTGTTGCAGGTTGTATTGCCCCTAATGGAGATTTTTATCTAGCATCTTATAATGGTGGTATATATAAACAAACTGGTGGAATTGGCGCTTGGACTTTAGTAGATAGTACTCCTAGAATATACAGATCAATGTGTGTTACTCCAAACGGGGATATTTTTGCTAGTATAGGAAATTCCAACTTTTATAATGGAACTGCTGTAGGTGATATTTATAAACAAACTGGTGGAACTGGTCCTTTTGTAGCAATGGGATTTCCTACCCAACCTTATACTTTATGCTCAATGCCTAACGGAGACGTATACGTAGCTGTTAATGGTGGTTCAATTTATAAAATTTTAGCAGGAACTACAACTCTTACTGATACTCTACAAACTAATAGAGCATGGTATGGATTAGCAACAACACCTAGTGGCAGCGATGTATATGCTTGTGTGTATAACGGTGATATTTACAAACAAACAGGAGGAACTGGAAATTTTGTAGCCACTGGACAATCTACGAGAGGATATCATTCATTAGCTATAAGTTCGTCATTGAATATCTATGCTTGCGTAATTAGTGGGGATATCTATTATGTGAATATTAATTCATTAGGAACATCAAATCTTAATGGAGGAACATTGTTAAATAAAGCTGGTACGGGAAAAGGAACTGGGCAATCCCGTTATCAAATTTGGACAGGACAAAAAACAGTTTCTGGCACAGATATGCAAATTCTAACTAAAAGAATCGAAATTGATGAAAGTGGCAATTACACTAGAATTGGCACACCAGTTTATCCTGATAATACTGCTGCTTTAGCCGGAGGTTTAAAAGTAGGAATGGAATATAGAACCAGCACAGGAGTAAAAATGGAAGTATATTAAGTTATACAAATCATTAAGATACAAATCAATAACCTTATCAATTAAAATGATCAAGTTGAAAAACGGATGCAAAGAACTTTTATATCCTTCCGGCAAAATAAAACAACAAATACTACTACTTAAGAATCTATCTGAAACACATAATACATCATAGATTCAATACCAAAAAAAATCAATTTTATCAATAATTTAAAAAGAGAAAAAATATGGCTTTACAAGCATTAGAAACTATAAAAAGCTGGTTTAAAACTGGTTTAAAACCTACTCAATCTCAATTCTGGGACACATGGGATAGTTTTCGCCATAAAAATGAAAAAATTCCAGTAGCTGAAATTAACGGAATTGATGAATTGCTCCAAAATAAAACGGAAAATGAAGTATTTGAAAATCACTTAACAGATCCAAATGCGCATGCTGAATCTTTTGACGAAAAACTTGACAAAGGAGGTTTTATAGGTACGGCAAAAAACATTGATGATCGATTGTCAGCAATAGAAAATCCAGATCGGGTTTTGAAATTTGGCACAATTGCTTTAGCAGGACTTGATGTAACGATCGCTGCAAATGCTTTTGCATGGGTTTTGAATAAAATTTCTTATTTAAATCCTGATACTTATTCAAAAACTATCATTGCAGCAGCAACAGGAATGTATCGTAATGATATTGTAGTAGGTAACGAAGCTGGTACTTATGAAATAATAAAAGGTTCTGAGGGAGCAACCGGAGCTGCAGCTATCGAACCATCTGTGCCAACTGGAACTATTAAATTAGGTTTCATTTCTGTTTTTGGAGCCACTGTTATTGATTCAGGAAGTACTCCATCTATTGAAAAACCAACAATTATCGACAATGACAGGTTAATAATTAATGATAGTGACGATTCATTTTCTAAAAAAGGAATTAAGTTTTTGAATTTAAAAAATGCTCTAAATAAAGTTTACAAATCTTGGTTTTTAAGTATTGATATTATAACCGGAATAGCATACACGTTTTTAATTGATGATTACAAAAAAAGCAAGCTTTTCACAAACGCCAATCCTGTAACTTTAACAATTCCAACAGATGCAATTGTCGCTATCCCTATTGGTGCAAAGATCCAATATACACAACAAGGTAACGGTGCTGTTACGGTTGGTGGTGCAGGTGTTGCTATTCTAACCAATTTATCTCTAACATCCGTTCAGGGTGAAACTAGAATTTTAACAAAAATTGGCACAGACACTTGGACTTTAGAAGGCTCTAATACGATTTCTGTCAAAGACAGTAATTCTATTGAGCAATTCAAAATAACAACTGATGTAAGATTTAAAGGAGTAAAATTTAACTCGGCAACAAAAGAAATAGCAGTATCACCAATTACAATAAATACCGCATATGTACATTCAGTAAATGGTAATGATTCTACCGCTGAATTCCAAAACGCAGATAAACCATACAAAACTATCGATGCTGTATTTGCACAATGGACTGGCGAAAATCCCAACGTATTCGTCCGAGTAGTTATTTTAAATTCAGCAACATATCAAATCAATGCAGCATGGCCATTAGTTCACTTTGAAATATATTCCGACTTTCCTTGCGTGTTAGATTTTACAAATAACGCAAATGGTTACTTATTTTCAATTTACAATGGTATAACTAATTTTTATTATTCATTCAATTTAAAAAGGGGCAAAATTTATAACAATAGAGGCACAGCTGGCGTATGTATAGGTACAACTGATGGCTATTGTGATGTACAGGTAAATGAGATCTATTGGAATGCTACAACTACAATATTCTACAACACAGCTTTAACATTAACTTACTTAAACATATTAAGCACAAAAGCGCACATTAATAATAGTATAGGCAGTCTTATAGGTAATATCAATTTATCTACTTTCACCATATTATCCGGCGCAACGAATGCTAGCTTTTTTGGAAACATAATAACAGTAAAACAACTGATTTTAAATTCAAATGTTACTTTTTTTAGTGATGGTGAAATTTGGAATATAGGAAATGTAACTGGTACGTTGTTTTTTCAATATACTCATGGCCGTACCTTCACTTTAAATTTTTTAAATTCTACAATTTCCGGAGGATTCATTTTTGCTCAAAATCAAGGAAATATAACATTCTCAGGGATAATTAAAAGCCTTGGTAACTGGGGAGGTACAATACTTGCCCATTCTTCAAGAATACCAGTTATAAACCTGATAAACCTAACTATTCTTTCAATGTCTGGAACAATAACATTATTGTCAGATTATGGAACCGTGAATATAATTAATTCATATATAAAGCTCTCTGGGCTTTTAATAGCATGGAATGATTTAGGTCTCAATAGTAACATATTCATAGATAAATCTACAGTTTATCAAAGCACTACAATTAGTCCTATTATATCAATTAATAATACAAACGGTATTGTGACTGTAGGTTCTCTTGATTCAAATGCTACATCAATTACAAATCAATCAACTCAAGTAGTAAAAAAAATACACAAAACTTACAATAAACTTACCATGATGTCGCAGTATAATAATGATGCTGAAGCCACAATTGGAGGTGTATCAGTGGGGGAAAACTACATAGAAACAACAACTGGTTATGTGAAAACACGGTTAATCTAAAAAATAAAATGAAACTAAACACATCCTCTATACTTTCTTAATCCAACAGGATAAAGCTGTGACAATAAATCCATAGAAGGTATTCCTTTTAAGCTCAATACAACCTTACTTAAAAATCAACCTTGAAACGCATCCATTATAGATTCAATACTAACAAAAAATCAACTTTATCAATAATTTAATTACACAATTTAAAAGCAAAAAATATGGCTATACAAACATTACAAACTATAAAAAATTGGTTTAAAACAAATTTAAAACCTACACAAGCTCAATTTTGGGATACTTGGGATAGTTTTCGACATAAATATGAAAAAGTACCTGTGAAAGATGTTGACGGAATTGATGAATTGCTTGCAGAAGCTATTAATCAAATACCTACTCTAAACGGAAATCCAAATACTATATCTAAATTCAATTCATCAGGAAATGGTTTAGAAAATAGTTCTATATCAGACGATGGTAATAAAGTTTTAATAAATGAAAAACTCGAAATTAATAGTAAATCACCTGGTCAAAGTGGTTTGAAATTTACGAATCTTAAAAATGAGGAGAGTGCCATCACAGGACCTATAAATATTGCTACAGGTATAACTGGCTATACAAATGGCTCTGCAATTGATAGTAAAGGTAATATCTATTTATACGAGGAACTTGGCGGAACATCAATCTACAAAATTAATAGTTTTACAAATGCTGTAACTCGTCTTGCAACTTTACCTTCTCGTGTAGATGGAGTAAAAGTCGCTGATTCAGATAATGTTTATTTCACTTATATTACTTATGAAGAAGGTGGGACAACAAGTATCGGAAAAATATCTCCTGATGGAATTGTTACTGATGTTCTAATAAATATGAACGGATACTTCGGCAAAATGGCTCTTGATACAGAAACAGAAGATCTATATTTGACAAGAGGTGATGAAGTAATCAAAGTTACATCTTCAGGATTGGTTTCAACCTTTATTCCTTCAATATCGATTGGTTCTGTTAATTGCATGGCAGTAGATTATAATCACAATCTTATTTTAGCATTAAGTAATTCCACTATTTTAAAAGTTAAACCAGATCAAACAAAATCTGTTTTAACAACTTTAAACAGTCCTGCATCGCCTCGATCAATGCTTATTGATAAAAACAATACTATTTATACAGCAAATTATTACAGTGATAATATTGCGGCTATATCTCAAACAGGCGAAACTCGCTACATTGGGGATATTGGAGAATATAATGCCGAATTAGGAATGGACAACGACGGTAACTTCCTGACAGTTGCCCATAATGCAAGGAAGCTTTATTTGACTACTCCTGAAGGTGTTTCAAGAATCCTGGGAGATACGTCAGAATTTCCAAGACTTCCATTAGTTAATTCAAAAAATGAAATTTTCGTTTCAAACTATTATGGACAACTTCAAAAATATGTGCCATCGTATAAAGGAGCATTGACAGTTGATGAAAATGGAAATGTTGTATTATATGACAATAAAGCTACAGGAGGTTCGCAGGATTTACAACAAACTTTAGATAAAGGAAATGTAACAAGTAAAAATGCCATTTTTAGAGACAATAATTATACTTCAATTATAAATGCAAGCGACATTTCTTTAAACGAACCTACAGTTGGAACAACATCTATACAACCTTCGAATATTCAATTACTTAATCCTACAGGAAATGTAGGAGCTATGCTAAAAAAAGATGGGCTAAGTTTATATGATGACTCTGGGCAAAATTCATCGAGATTAATACACAATCCGGAATCAACTTATTCAGCAAATTTTAAGTTCCCTTTAAAAACAAATAATAGTGACGATCAAACTCTAGCTTCTATAGAAGATATTACGCTTCAAAAAGCGGTAGATAACGACGGAATCGCTAAAGTCACAAGTCCTAATGGAGAAAATTCAGCCTCTTTAGTTTTATTTGCTGCTGATGGCGGATTAGTTTCAGGATTTGGCGGAAAATATGAAACTAACAATTCCCAATTTACGGCTAGTTTAGGAAAAGCTTTAATAACTCAGGATTATACTCCGGATGAAGATAAATACTCCTCTTCATTAGAATTTGAAACTCCTTTTGCAGCAGCAAATTCAGGTGGAGCAAGATTCAAAATCCCCGCCAAAGATCCGGGAGAATATATTTTAGCAACAACTAATGATTTTATGACTATTAATGGAGAGTCTATTATTGGTGATGGTGATATATCTATAAGCGCAGGCGCTGCCAGCGGTTTGGATGCTACATTGGCCGCAAAAAATCATGCCGATTCGCCTATAATTCTTTCTGATTATTATGTAAGTCCAGAATATTATCAAGGATTAAAGCTTTTTGCTTCAACAGGAAATACCTTTTTACAAAATCATTATTCTGGCGGAATCACAGGTTTCTTAGAATTAAAACCCGGAAATTTAGGTTTATGGCAAGCTGCTACGGATTCTACCGGCAATAGCGCTAGTATGGAAATATCTGGAGGAGGTTGGGGAAGAGCTCCGGAGATCACGTTTAATAAACGTATCAATGGAGAATATTCTCTTTGCTCTGTAAAAGCAGCAGATCCATCAGAAATAGATGATTTGACTACGAAAGGATATGTTGATTCTAAAGTTATTGCAAAAGCAGGGATTGATTCTCCAACCTTTACAGGAACTCCATGTGTACCAACAGCAGCACTAACTTCTGATACAACACAAATTGCATCTACGGCTTTTGTAAATGCAGCAATAGAAAATTCGATTAAGGATCTAAGACCATATAAAATATACACCGCATTACTAACTCAAACTGAAGAAAACGATCCTACTGCTATTGTTTTAGAAAATACACTAGGAGGAGAAATTGTTTGGACACGTATGTATAGAGGAGCTTATACTGCAGTTCTTGCAGGTGCTTTTACTGTTGGCAAAACAGCAATATTTACAACTCCCGGATTTTCAGAAATGACATTCCTTACTTGTATTGAATCAAATTATGACAGTGACGTTATTTTTGTTCAGACCTGCCAAGGACCATGGGATTTAAGTGATGGAATGCTTAGAAAAACTTCAATAGAAATAAAAGTTTACAACTAATTATAACCTTGTATAATACAGCTTCACTTTTAATTAAAACTTATTAGATCTCTTCTAATAAGTTTTAATTAAAAAATAACTTAACAAATCATTTAATCCCATAACTCAAATAAAAAATGGCAATACAAACATTAGAAACTATAAAAAGTTGGTTTAGAACAAACTTAAAACCTACGCAAACTCAATTTTGGGATACTTGGGATTCTTTCAGACATAAAAACGAAAAAGTTTCTGTAAAAGATATTGAAGGTGTCGAAGAACTACTGGTAGAACTTAAAGTTATCAGATCTGGAAAATTCGTGATTTTTAAAAGAAACTCCAATGGAAATGATTCAATTCCTGAATATGGAGATTTTGTAATGGGAATCGTCGAAGATAAATTTATAAATGCAGTCTACTTAGGCGGTGATATGACTTCACTGGAAAACTTTGATGTTATCACCCAAACAGAATTAGCAAATTAAACAACTAAATTATTCAAACCACAAAAGATGAAAAACATAACTAAAAATTGGAGAACAACTCTTGCAGGAATTATCGTTGGTGGCGTAGCTGTTGCAGTTGCTTTAGGCTACATCACTGCAGAAGTTGGCGGACAAATAACCGGCGTTTGTGTTGCGCTGGGCTTAATTGTAAGTAAAGATGGAAATAAAACCGGAGTTATAAAATAAGTTGTTCTTAATAATTACAAACTAAAATGTTTAGTCAAAATTCATAAGACTCTCGCATCCGTTTTTGAATTAGAACATTCAAGTTTATCAGAGAGAACATAAATTATCTGATAATCTTGAATGTTTTTATTTCTAAATACAGGAAGGCAACCTAAAAACAAATAACAACACTTTTTTAAAAATAATCAATCACACTACAATATGGCAATAAATATCAATACTATTTTAGACTGGTTTAAAACCGGAAAAAAACCAACACAACAACAATTCTGGTCTTCCTGGCAAAGCTTTTGGCATAAGGATGAAACAATCCCACAAAGCAATATAGATGGACTTATTACTGTCTTGAATGCAAAAACAGAGAATGATCTATTTAACGCCCATAAAATTGATGGAGATGCACATGCAGCTTTATTCGGATCAAAAGAAAACAAGAGCGATAAAGGTGTAGCAGGCGGTTATGTACCATTGAATGAAATTTCAAAAATAGCATCACAATATTTAACAATTATAAATGACTTGATAACTGGCGGCTCTGATGCTATTTTAAGCGCTGAGCAAGGCGTGGTTTTGCAGAATCAGATCAACGCAATAAATACAATTTTATCCTCTAACGATGTTGACTTAGACACGATACAGAAAATTGTTGACACGATTAAAGAAGTTGAAACGTCCCTTGAAACTATATTAGTAAACGACCTTACTACAGGAGGTACTACCAAAGCACTTACGGCTGAAATGGGTAAAAATTTAAAAGCCTTGATTGATGTTCTAGTAGTTAATAAAACAAATTCAGGTGGTTTTACAGGAACTTCACAACAGCTAAAAAACGAAATTGACAGTATTTACCAACCTAATGTTTTAATTCGTTCCGTACCTCCCACTCGTTCGGGCGATACCTTTACTTATCCATCAGGAGAATATGAATATCTGATTAATAAAACACATTACATTAACAGTGCTAGTTTTTCGGTGACAATTCCTGCAACAAGTACGTCTGAGCACAAAAGAACGGACTTAATTTATGGTAAGCCTGATAATACAATTGCTAAATTAGAAGGAATAGAAAGCACAACAGTTGCCGTTCGTCCAGAAGCTCCAACAGGATGTGTAGCTATTTCTTTTATTAATGTATTTGGAAGCATTGCAAGTGATCCTGCTCCTGTTACACAGGAAATTTCAATTCAAGATTCATTAGGAAGTGAAAAGTTTAAGGTTAAAGATTATCTAAGAGTTAAAGGAGCTTCTTTTAATATCGGAGCTAAGCAAATCGAAATTGATCCAACACTTCCATTATCAGCATTTTTAGACACTGTAAATGGCAATGACTCAACAGCTACATTAGGTAATATTAATAAAGCATTCAAAACATTAGAAAAATTAGTACAAGCTCTACCTGTAACAACTGGTGAAACGTATACAATATACATGATGAGTTCAACGGTCAACGTACTAAGACAATTACCTATTAGAAATTTGAATTGGGTTTCTTATACTGGAACAACTTTAGATTTTACTAATTGTATGAATGCAGATGGAGTTACACATTCAACTGATGTTCTTCAAAACATAGGAGGTGCAGAAAGAACTTGGAATTTTATAAATTCAAATATTTCTCTTAAATGTACTTATGTAGGAAAAAAAACTTTTACCAGAGGCGGTGTAGAAGATTCAGGGCTTCTTATTCTTGGAAATATAAATGTACTTGATTGGCAATCGCCAGGAGGTGCAAGTTATAATGGTGTTTTTTGTCCTAGAATGGGGAGTGATTTTATAATAAATACAATGTTTGACTCTCCACAAGCAAATACTGCGTTTTATGCGTCAGGAACATCAAAATACACAAGAATAAGAATTAAGACTTTAAATGTAAATTATGTTAGATCTTTAACGAGAGTTTTTGTTGGTGATTTTATAATCGAAAATTTAGTACAGGTAGGTAATTCAGCGCAATCATGGACAATGCATCAAGGTTTAACATCAAATGTAAATCAAATATTTAAGACCCTAAATTTTAATGGAACGATAACACCCATTGTATCACAACTAACATTCGATAATGCAGTAATATCTAGCACTTGTTCTATTTCATTGATTAATACAACTAATATAACTGGAAACGTATTAAGTTCTACAACTTACATACAAAACACATATGCTCAACAAAATCATTATTTCAAAAACTTTACAGGAAAACTTTCTTCAATTCAAATAGTTATTGGAGGAACGGTTACTTTCGAAAATTGTTCTATAGAAGTAAATGACTGGCTAGTTTCAAGAGAAACAACTAGTACGCTTGTAAAATGTTTGTTTTTTAAAGGAATAAATACAATAAATAGAGTTAATGCAACAGCTACAGGATTATTTAGAGCACATCAATCTAATGGACCTCAATTGGTAATGCCAATTGATTGTACTATTAGCGGAAACTTAAAAACAAATTCAGCAACTTACGGTAAAGATGTTACAGCTATTTATTCAGATGCTACATTTAAAGAGAAGGCTAATGAAATTGTTGTTAGGAGCAAAACAGATTTAATTAATAAAGTTCTTAGTTCTACCACAACTTATATTGTTGATGGAGTATTGACTTTATTGGCTGGAGAATATATACAAGTTCCGGCAGCGGGACTAACGATAACAGGTTATGGATTCGATGTATCCCAAATAAATAAAAATGTAGCTGGCCAGTCTATTTTTACGAGTCCTGCAGGTAATAGTGGAAATTTAGTAACAAGAGATATTCAGTACAATTCCGGATTAGGAAGCGTTTTTAATATTACTGATTCTGATGGAACGCATGCGCTTGAATTAAATGATGTCAATTTCTTAAATTGTTCTACTATAGGAACTTTTAACGGGTATAGGCAATTTACAGGAACTACTTGCGGAATTTATGGATGCTCTAATGGTTTTATTCTAAAAGGAAATTGGAGCGGCTTTAAATTTACTAACTCAAATGTTACATCGTTTTTAAGTGGTGGTACATTGATTAAAAGAGATACAGATACATTGTTTTCAAACCGTCTTTATCTTGATTTGAATTTTTCATGTAATACTGGCGCAATACTTTCGGATTTTGGTCCATCTAATTTTGCATCAGATGAGTTATTTCAAATCAATAACACATTGGCTAGTTATGGCGGTTCAAAAGATGCTGCTACAAATACACCTATTTTACTTCCTAATATCACTCCAAACGACCCAAAAGCAAGGTTTACAAACTGTTTGGGTATAGCTTTGAGTGCTACTAAATTTCAAGATCTTAAAAGTCCTAATGGTAACGTTTGGCGGGTTGCAGTTGATAATTCAGGCAATATTGCTACAAGTAATATTTAGAAATTGTATTCTCAGGAGTAAGAGAATCAAAAAAAGCCCTCCAACAATAATACTTCGTACATAATTATTAGCAAGATTAAACCACAGCATTGGAAGGTAAAAAAACATCTTCTTGCTGTGGTTTTGTAGTAATGTGTAATTATCACAAGAGGTGCGAAACACAATCAGAATTCTACTGAAACTACTGAAAAAGAGCCTCTTATTTTTCGTTTTTCAAACACTTCAATTGTATTTTTACACTCTCAAATCAAAGTACATTCTGTATAAAAGCGATACTCAAAAAATTCGAGTTTCTCAAAATCTACAATTTAATTTCGTAATCAATTTCAATATAATATGGCAACAAGTATTAATACCATTTTAGGCTGGTTTAAAACTGGCAACAAACCAACTCAAACACAATTTTGGAATTCCTGGCAAAGCTTTTGGCATAAAGATGAAGCAATACCACAAAGCAGTGTAACCAATCTGAAAAGTGCACTGGATTCGAAAACAGATGAATCACAATTCGAAAGCCACAAACTTGATCTAGCGGCTCATACTACTTTGTTTGCTGCTAAAGAAGATAGAACTCAAAAAGGTGTTTCTAATGGATATGCTCCATTAAACAGTTTTACAAAATTGGCAAGTCAATATTTAGACATAATAAATGACTTGGTTTCCGGTGGTTCTACTTCACTTTTAAGTGCTGAACAAGGTGTGATTCTGCAAAACCAAATCAATAATATAAATACATTATTGGTTTCAGACAATCTAAACCTCAACACACTTCAGGAAATTGTTGATGCTATTGAAGTCGTTCAAACTTCATTAAACTCAATTTTAGTAAATGATCTGACAACTGGCGGAACAACCAAAGCTTTGACTGCCGAAATGGGAAAACTTTTGCAAAATACCAAAGTAGATAAATCTACTGGAAAAAGTTTACTTGCTGATTCAGAAATTAATCGTCTTGCAACACTCGTTAATTATGCACATCCTGCAAATCATCCGCCAAGTATTATCGCTCAGGATGTTAATAATAGATTTGTAACAGATGCTGAAAAAGCAACTTGGAATGCTAAACAAGCTTCTCTGGGATTTACTCCTGAAAATACAATCAATAAAAATATTGCAAACGGATATGCCGGACTTGATGTTGACGGAAAACTGATCTCTTCACAAATTCCTTCGATAACTATAAATGATACTTTTGTAATTGCTTCAGAAGCTGAAATGCTGGCTTTAACTGTACAAACCGGAGACATAGCAGTAAGATCTGATTTAAATAAATCTTTTATCTTAAAAGGTAAAAATCCAACACTATTATCAGATTGGCAAGAATTACTTACACCAACTAGTGATGTAACAACCGTTTTTGGTCGAAATGGTGCTATTACAGCTCAAACCGGAGACTATACAGCTGACCAAATCACTGAAACAGCAACAAAGAAATTTCAATCTGCAAATCAGCAAGCGTTTAATGATGCAACGTCCAGCATTCAGACACAATTAAATTCAAAAGTATCAAATGCAACCCATACAGGTGATGCAACAGGTTCAACAACTTTAACTGTAAAAGGAATCAACGGAACTTTACTTTCAGAATTACCAACCGGTATTTTGAAAAACACAACTGCGACCGGCGTTCCTGTAATTGCAACGGCGAGTGATTTTCCAATATTAAATCAAGATACAACAGGAACGGCAAATAATGCAATAAATCTTGGTGGACAATCTTCTACCTATTATGCACCGATTAATTCACCAGCATTTCGAGGAACCCCAACAGCTCCAACTCTCGCATCGGGAACAGTCGGTGATCAATTAGCTACTACAGCTTTTGTTACAATTGCAAATTTAGACAACGTAAAAACATCTGGAAATCAAACTATAAACGGTAGTAAATGGTTTAATGGTTCTGTATTATTTGACTCTGGAGTTATCTTTTTAAAACAGCCTTCTGGTTCAGCATACAATACGATAATGACGTTGCCAGATGGAGTAGTAATTAGCCAAAATTCTATCGGTGACTTTAGAACAGACATAAGCTCAAAAGGTATAAAATTTGGTCGATCAACTATTCAGGCAGAGTTAAATACTGATAATTTAACAACTTCCAGAACTTTTTTAATTCCAAACCAATCTGGAACTCTGGCATTAAAAGGAGATTTTTTAACAACACCGGGAAGTACTAGTTCAACCCCTTCCTTGATAATCCCAAATGGAAATTTGACTACTACTCCACAAAATGGGGCAATCGAACGTGATTTGAACGGAATATTATGGGAAACTCATGGCGGAGTAAGGGAAAAAATAAGCGTTCCTGATGTTCCCTATAAAAGTATTACGAATCTAAACACTTTATTTACAAGCTACAGACGAAGTTCTGTTAATACTTGTCAGGTAAATTATCAAAGTGAATTTGCTCCTGATACTTCTCCATCATGGGGAATGTTAACAAGTTGCAAAACAGATGATGCCGGAGATTATGGTACTCAAACCTATATTTCGATGGGAACAGTTCCTAATACTTATGTTCGAAATTGCAACAATGGAACATGGTCTGCGTGGGTGAAATTAAATTAAACTTCACATTAGAAAATAAATATTTAAAAGCAATATTAATCTAAAGCTTACGCCAAAATCGATTGAAAAGTAAAATACCTTTTCTCGATTTTGGCGTATTTTTTTGACACGAAAAACCTGGTTTGACTAATCCAAAAAATCGGTGATTAAGCCCTCTCCAAAAAATCGGACAAAAACAACAACAAACACTTAATTAACAATTATTTAATATCAATTTGTTTTCTACTGAAACTACTGAAAACACAACTCCAATTTTTCGTTTTTCAGACACTTCTGCCGTATTTTTACATACTCTAATTCCAACTATTAGTTTGCCGAAAAGGCACAAAAAAACTCCTGCTTTCAGAATATTTCAGAAAGTGGATACCTCAACTATACACATAATTCTAATCATCATATTAACAATTAAAACAATAAGCGAATCATGGATTATACACCAAAAGATTTAGGAGAAACACCTAAAACACCAGACATGAGTAATTTCAAAAATCCTTTAATGCAAGCATCAGAAGCAAGCATTTTTATAGAAAGCTTTAACATCGCGCCTTTAAGTGTATCCGAAAAAAGCGAAAGTCTGACCGAAGCCATTAAAAAAGAAAGCAAAGATTCTAATATCTAATATTCGAAAAATACAAAGCTTAATTCTGCAAAAAAACAAAAAGACAAAACCGCTAAAAAACAAAAAAATGCCAGACGAAACAGCCATACAAAATCTAAAAGAAAAATACGGAAGTGTATTAAAACTTACCTCAGCGGACGAATTAACAACTACTTATTGCAAAAAACCTTCGTTCAACACCTTCTTAAATTATCAAAATATATACAAAGACAATCCGCATGAAGCGATCTTGTTTTTATTTAAAGAATGTGTCCTTGATCAGGAAAATTATGATGACGAATTCATGCTTTCTGCAGGAAATTCAATTGTTGCCATGATAAAAAAAGACAGCGAATTTTCAATAGATGCAACTCCGCAAAAAGATGAATTCAAAAAATCGGCAGCACTTATTAGGCATGCATTTCAGGTAGATCCTTATAAACTTTCTATGGATGAGTTTTATAAACTTCTCGAAGAAGCTCTTTGGTTACAAAAACACAACGAGAAAAGAATGGAAAATACTCTCATGACCGCTTTTGCACAAACATTTTCAAATTAAAAAACAAAAAATAAATCATTATGAAATTCAATTTTAATGTAAACGAAGTTTTAGATACCAAAGATCCGGAATACACTGGTATTAATTATAACGAATCTGAATCGAAAGATTTTATTATCGACAAAACCGGAGGCGAATTTAACTTAAGAGTCTTTGCACCTTTAGTTTTTGAACCTCTAACAAAAAGCGATCTTAATCTGCCAAGTTTACGAATCGATGCTGTTACCGTAAATCTAAATCGTTCAAAAGTCATCAAAAAAGAAGGAATCGAAGGAAGAGATTCAACCATAAAAGAGCACATTACAAATGGTGATTTCAGCGTTTCGATCGAAGGATTAATTGCGAATGAAACCGGAGATGAATATCCAAAAGAAAAGCTTTTTTTATTGAAACAATTCTTAAATGCACCTTATTCTTTAAGAGTAACGCACGCCATTTTGAACCGTTTTGGTATTTACGAATTAGTGATCGACTCCTACTCGATTCCTTCAATTTCGGGAACAAAAAACATTCAAAAATTTACTGCCAGCGCCACATCAGACGAAACTGTAGAACTAATAATCAGAGACAATGCTTAAACTAAATGCACGAATCAAAGTCTACGAAACGATACGACTTATTCCAACTCCTAAATATTATGAATTTACTTATGTCAAAAATGTAGACATAAACAGTTCATACAAATCCCTGACCGATACGGCAACTCTTGTAATGCCCAAAAAAGTATATACGGATACTAAAGGATTCGACCAAAACTTATTTGCAAATGCCAGCGGTGAAGAAAAAACAATACATGATTTCTTTAAAGTCGAAAATTTCATCGAAATATTCTTGGGATATGATGGCGATTACAAACCAGCTTTCAGAGGTTATATCACAGGAGTTCAGTCAGATATCACAACAGCTACAATTACTTGTGAAGATACAATGTATGCTTTTAAAAAAGTAAAAGCTGTAAAAGATGACGATGTTCAAAACAAAAATGACGTTCTGAATCTTGTCGCAACAAACCCAACCACGAATGTTGAGAATTTTAATCCTAAAACTTTTTTCGAAAAAAGAATCAAAGAACTAAAATTACCTTTTAAAGTAAATGCTCTTGACGAAGAATTGGGTAATATATTGGTTAACAGAAACCAAAGTCTGGCTCAGGTTTTTGAAATGCTAAAAGACAAAGGAATCTATACTTATTTTAAAACCGAAGAAACTGGTCCAGTGCTTACCATTACCAATAATCCGCAACAACATACTTTTGCTGAATTGGGTGGTTTTATTACTCGAAATTTCATCAAAAGCCCGTTGGCTGGAACACTTGTCAAAAAATTAATCAATCAGGGACTTAGTATTTTAAGTTCACAATTGGAAAAAGCGGGAAAATCAATTTCCGCAAGTTTCCCTGGAAAAGCACGTTTTAGATTTCGTTATAATATTATCGAAGACAAATTGGTCGTTGTCAACGAATCTACAAAAAACACGCGCACTCGAGTTGAGAAATATTTTAAGAACTCAAACACTCCAATTTACATTGAGTTAGGTGATCCGAATGGACAATTGACAAAAACTCATGTTTTGCATAACGATACCGATGATTTGCCAAATGATCCAACGGCTTTCAAAAAAGTAACCACGGAAGTTGCGTCAGAATTGTATCAATATGCTGCTTTGAGAGCAATGGAATCCAAACCAAGCGGATTCGAAGGTTCTTTCCTGACTTTTGGTGAGCCGTTTGTGCGACCAACTGACAAAGTGATTCTTGAAAACGCAAAGGATAAAGAGAAAAATGGAACTTTTCAGGTCGAAAAAGTGGAAAGAAGTTTTGGAGAAAACGGTTACAGACAAAGGATTTTTATAGGACGAAGAGTAGAAGCAATTTAAAAAAACAAAAATGGGAAATATAACAGATCTAATAAAAGATGTCGCCAATAAAAATCAGGTTATTGAAACTTTTGCGGCAAAAGTCATCGAAATAAATAATGAAATAGAATCATTTCACAATCCTGAAGATGCTTATACTGTAAACATTATGCGTGCCGATGGTGCCATACTTAAAAACGTGAGATTAAAAGCTTCGATTCTTGATGTAGAACAAGGAGTTATTACTATTCCTAAAAAAGACAGTTGGGTTTTGGCTACAATCATTGACGGAGTAGAAACGAGAGCATTTGTTTCTCAGTTTTCTGAAGTCGACAGATTAATGGGAAGAATACAAGCTACAAATGATCCAAAGTTATTTTTTGATTATAGTGCCGATGGTAATAAACTGCATATCCGTTATATAAAAACGGATACTGCAACAGAAACTAATGAAACTAAAATTCTTGATGTCGCTAAAATAGAGTTTGACAAAGACAAAAACTTTAAAATTAGTTATTTTGATGAAAAAGAAAACCCATTAGCAATTACACATTTTTCACCTGATAGTCTTAGAACGACTTTTAATTCGGTTAAAAATAATGTTGTAACAGAAGGTTCGGTTTTAACAATGACAAAAAGCGCTACCAATCTAAAATTAAATGATGATAACGGTAAAAAACGAACCAGTTTATTAATAGAACCAAGTAATATTTCAGCCCGTTTATATAATGACGATGAAAACGAAAAGCTGTCATTTGAAATGAGTGGTAACGAAAGAGCAGAAATAAAACTTACGGACTCAAACGACACAATTCTTTTAGAAAAAAACAGAATCCAATTAAAGAAAGATGCCAATAATTTAATTGAACTTTTAGGACAAAATGGTGTCAACATATTCACTTCCGGCAACATTAATTTAAAAGGAGATAATGTAAACATAGATGCCAGCTCAAATATCAATATTAAAGCAAATATGGCCATAAATGTAGAAGCAGTACAAGATACAACCATAAAAGGAGCAAACGTATTAATAAATTAATTATGGCAAAATATATATGTAACGGTGCCCAATGCAAATGTACCATGGGCACCAAAGATGGTACACTGGATGTTAAATCTCAAACCAAAATTTTTATCCAGGATAAATTAATGGCTACTGAAAATGAAAAATCATTTGTTTTTCCAAATTTTGTTAATTGTACTAGATCATCCCCATTTTCTCCATGTGTTCCAGATATTAAAGCACCTTGGAGCGGCACAAAAAACAATGTACTTCAGACTGAATATAAAGGACTCTTAGAAGATTCTAAGTGTAAATGTAGTTTTGGCGGAGAAATTTCTATCATAGATTCAAAACAAGCACAAACAAAAAATGTTATATTTGGAGATTACTCCTCAGAGCCAAAAGAGATTTCAAAGGTTTATGCCAAAGTCAGAACTTTAGAAACTTATAACGGAGAATTTGGTTTTGATTGGGTAGATGTCGACCCTGAAACAATGGAAATTCAAAAAATACAAGGTGTGCCCTTTGGAGAAGTAGAATACTTTTATAAAAAAGGAAACACAGCTGAGGATTTAGGAAACATAATACCCATAGGCGAAGATAAACCTGCTGCAATACAAGCGATTCAGAAAAATTATGGCCTAATTAATTTTGACAATCATTTCGAAATCCCTTTTGTTTTACTAAAACCAGGTCAGCCCGCCACATTGAGTCTGGAAGTTTTTTTTGAAGGAGAAAGTCAGGACGATTATATATCTATTACAGGAGATGAATTTTATAGTTTTAAAATTGACGGAGAAGAAGAAAGAAAGGATGAAAACGACAAAACAACAAAGAAAAAAATAGTAGCTAAGGAACAACTCAAGCTTACAATAAATTGCTCGAAAGAATCGTTAGACAAAAAATACTTTTTTTTACATACTGGTGCAAAAGGCCCACGTGAAATAGGCGGTCTAAACATGATGAAAAATAAAGTATTGAAACTAAAATTCAGGGTTATAGCTTTGGTATCAAATGAAGGAAATCCAAATGAGAAAGCAAAAGCCTTGTTTAAAAAATTTAAAAATGCAGGTATCAAAGAGTATCTAAACAATAACTCTCTTAACCAAGCAGGTTATGCAGTGGAGATTGAAAATTTTGAGGCTATGGATGCCAGTAAGGTCGATGATTATTTTTATGCTTTTGATAAGGAAGATTGGACTAGAAAAAAATATTTTGGGAGCATTATTAAACAAAAACCAGATGTTGATCCTGTTACCGGAAATTGTAGGATAGAAAGTTGGGACCCTATAAAAAAAGAGTGCAATAAAAAACCCGTTATAACTGAGGTAATAGTAGATGATCAAAAAGATTTGGGACTTTCTGATAAAGCAAACGAAATGGATGAAATAACAATATCAGAATACAAAAACAAATTGAGAAATAACGGAAAATCATTCAATGAGGGCGGGATTATTATTTTATCTGATTTCGAATCTTCAGATGAAAAGACGGGAGCATATAGCCGTACAAGTCCTCTTAATCATTATGCTTTAATCGTATATTCTACCAATACAAATAACAAAGATACTTATTCCCATGAAATTGGTCATATGTTAGGCTTACCCCATTTATTTTATGATTCAAAGGAAAAAGAAGAATATAAAGTTGCTAGAGAAAATATTTTAGGAAATGGATTGCCAGTCAATAATCCTGATGGAACAAAAAATGAAAAGTTTATTCCTCCTATAGAAACGAAGATTCTAAAATTGAATAGTGAAACAAATAAGATTTATAGCCTAACAACTATTATTGGAAAAAAAAGCACTCTGATTGAAAAAATAACGAAAACTAATATTTATTTTCAATATAAAATAAGTTATTACACAAGATTGAAGACTAATATTGAAAGAGAATATAGAGGACAACCCGGATCAACTATAGTAGCAGGAACTGGCAAAAACACACAAACAAAAGACCAATATTTATCTGTATGCAAAAATGAAATTGACAAAAACACGTCTTATTTACAAGAAAACACAAGCACTTTACAAATATTAAATTCTATTCATACAAATAAAATACAATTACATAAATATAAAATTAACTTAAAAGCTTCTGATTACTCATTAGTTCTAATTGAAACGAAAAAATATTATTACTCTGTTATTGATCAAATTCATTCAAACTATTTATTGTTTAAACAGGGGAGTACTAAAAATATTATGGATTATCATAATTCCAGATTAGTTTATTTTCATAATCAAATAAAAATCATGCGTGATGACATCGAAAACTATTAAATTATTTGGGTTACTCTTGACTATGTACACATTCTTCATAGGATGTAAATCTTACCAAAAAAAAATATTAGATCCCATAAAGGGGACTACGCAGGCATTAATGTATCTACACTCTAAATATGATTCAGATTTTCCTCCTAAACTAAAAATAGAGAATAACGGATTGGGAATTTCTCCAACAGAAGAATGGTTCAAGGAAGGCGGTGTCAGATTTGGCAAAACTGGGATTGATGATTCTAAAGAAGGTAAATGGCTAAGTGGTGATGCTGATTTTGATGAAAATGGAAATGTATATGCCAAAGGAGGAATATGGAAAGAGGAATATTTTAAAAATGGTCTACGTGATAGCATTTTTAGACAGTTTGATAATGATGACAAAGTGATCTACGAAACTACTTTTAAAATGGGCACAGGATTATGGAAAGAATTTTACGGCGATGGAAAGATTTATTTTGAAGCTTATACCAAAGAGGGTTATTTTACAGATACTCTTCATTTATATAATAAAGAAGGTGAAATTTTTGAAAAACGTCTTTATCAAAAAGATGCGTTGGTTTACTATGCAGGAAATGGCTGGTGTTTAAGATATAGATATAAACCTAATGACAGTACTTACTTAGAAGTAGATTCATACGAGGTAAAAAACTTAAAACAAGGAGCTTTTATAAATACTTTTACCTATAAAACTAAAGAAGAATTTGAGAATGATCACTTTGCAAAAAATACGTTAAAAAGATAAAACTAAAAATACTCTTTTCAGAATTCCTTTTTAACACAAAACATTTACGCAAAAAAATAATATCGGCGAAGTTATGAAACTTCGCCTGATGCGTTCTGATTCTGGTAGAATTAAATTTTTAGATCATCAAATTAAAATAATGAGAAAAGATTATGAAAATTATTAAATACCTACTCTTTTTGTGCCTATTTATTAGCTGCAAAACTAAGAACATTACGCTGGACATAGATAATACACAAGGTGGATATATAGGTAAAGCTAAAATCTATTTAAATAATCATTATTTTGAATGTAACTCTTGCCAAGAATATCTTCCTGTATATCAACCTTTATTTCTTTATAAAATACCACAAAACCATGGAGACTATATCAGTGAATTAGATGAATATATTGGAGACAGAACTGGTCAGCTAGTAGATGGGAAACAATCCGGGCAATGGATATCCAGAAGAGATTTTGATTATGACTCTTTAAGTTATAGTAAAAAAAGAAAATATATTTATAGAGAAGAATATTTTAAAAAAGGTTTACGAGATAGCATCTATAAGATTTACAACAAGGATGGGGAAATAATTTATTCCACTTATTTCAAAAATGGGAATGGCTTAGAAAAAGACTTTCATAAAAACGGAAAACTTTATTATGAAATGCAAATTAAAGACGGTTATTTTACTGATACTCTAAGAATTTATAATGATAACGGAAATCTGGTAGAGAAATTATTATACATAAAAGATTCACTAGTATATCAACAAAAGTTGTAATTTAATCAATACAACTTAGCTGAAAGAACCGAAATTTATAATCTTTTAAAACCAATATTCGAGTATGAAAAATTTCATAAATAATTTTATATTATTTCTGATCTTGATTTGTTTTTCTTGTAAAAATTCGAAAAAGCAAGATGTAGCCTATGAAATGCAAAATAAACTTAAAATTGATACAATATATATAGAGCATGATTATAAAAAAGCTTCCTATATAGATAAAGAGCTGGACAGTGTTATTTATAAATTGAGTATTTGCCATAGTAATGATTATGCTCTCGATGATTCAAGCAGACAAACCCTGTTATTAAAAAGAGAAATAGCTGTTGGAGATTCGTGCTTTATTCACTCAGATCTTGCTAAAGCATTAAGCTATGCAAAAAAGACACAACAAGATGAGTTTGTAAGAATATCGATCAATATTTTAGATAAAAAAGGGAAATATTCTGAAATAGCATTTTGGAATCAGAGAACTTTTACTGATAAAAAGTCCGGATCACGTAGCGAGTTAGCGGGGTATATAACTTTAGATGAAGGAAATTTTAAATACAAAAGTCATAATGAAAAAGGTCTCAAGATTAGCTATAATTATGGATTTGACGATTATCTGAAATTGAATACATTATACTTCATAAAAGAAAAAAATATGTGGAAAATAATTTCTAGAGAGTCAATTAATACATCTTCAGAAGAAAGTCAACACTATTTTATAGAAACAACTAATTTACATGGGCATTATGAAGGAGAATTATCAGATACTTTTCCTCCTTCCGAAAAAGTTGAAATAACAAATGAAATGATTATGTTTTAATAGAAAAGCCAATACTCTATCATTCATTTTACATGATCGAATTAAAAGAGTTGAAACAAGGAGCTTTCAGAAATACTTTTCGTTATAAAACTAAACAAGAATTTGAGGATGATTACTTTGCAAAAAGTACGTTAAAAAGATAAAACTGACTTTTACAAATACCGGGATAGTACATAGATAAAATATCACTTTATGAAAATAATAAAAACTATTTTGTGTCTGAGTTTATTAACTACAATTATTGTAAACGCACAACATAAAGTTTCTAAAACAACCGGACTTGAAAACAACAAGTCTCAAAAAAAAGCTTCTGCAAAATTTGATCTTTCAAAACGAATAAATTCATATCCTTTTAACAAAGCTTCCCAAATAAAAATCATATCCTATAATTTAAATTCTGATGGTATGACCAGAGTTTCAAGCGAAACTTATGACAAAGAAACCGGAATAACTGTAACAAATCTGGATTACAATATTGGTATTGAACTCCCAAGAAATAACTTAGATTCACTTTCTCTGGAAAATTTCACCCAAATTAAAACCTTAAACCTTTCGCAAATAGAAAAATTATCAGACATAGTGTATAACACTTGTTCGAAATTAAATACTAATTGTTCACAGATTATCAGAGGTTGTTATTTGCCAAGAAATGCTATTTTATTTTTTGACGAGAATGGTAAAGTGTTTGAGTATTTAGAAATATGTTTTGAATGCAAAACAAAAGAGTCTTTTGGAAAAATAGAAAATTTAGATTTAAATGATTATATGTACAACGATTTAGAAAAATATTTTAATAATTTAGGTATCAGAACAAAGTATGAACCTCTTGCTTCTCCTTCTAAATAACTTTAAGCAGATTAAAGAATCTTACAAACTATGGTAAAAAAAACAATCATCTCACTTCTACTGACTATTTCATTTATTGCGATTAGTAATGCTCAAAAAAACAAACTTGCTGAGCTTCATAACATGTATTGTGAGGAACAATGCGATTTTTATCACAAACATTTAGACTATTTGTCTAAACTTCCGAGTTGGCCTCCATCTCCTCTAGAAATAAGCCATGAAAAAGACACTCTAATGCCATTGTTCAAAATCCCGTTAGTAGAAAGAAAAAAAATGTTTCCCTTTTCTAAATATGATTCTGTATATATTGTGACACCAAAATACAATGATGATAAGGAACCACGAAATTATATTAAATCAAAATTTCATGACTCAAAGACTTTGGTCACTGAGGAGCAAATGAATAAAATTTCAGATATTCTTTTTAACTATTACGAAGTAATATATAATAAATTTATCACTACCAGATACACAATAACAGGCCGTAATGGTATTAAAGATACCTATCCTAAAATTATTTTGGTTTTTGTAAAAAATGGTAAAAGCAAAGATTACATTGCATTTCCTAGTCAGGTATTTCGAAGAACAAGTTTTAATAATAAAGAATTAGAAGGTTTAGATCTCTGTGCCGAAAAAGAAAAAATGATAATGGAAATGTTTGGTGTAAGTCTGGAAGAACCAAGTGGAGATACAATATTAGAAGACGAACCTGGCGTATTGCGTGAGGAGTATAAAGAAAACTAATTTTCTTCTTTTTATCACAAACAAAGCATCAAAACATAATGAACTAAAAATGTATAATAAATAAAAAAACTGCAACATAACGTTGCAGTTTTTTTATTTTATCTAGTTTAGCTTTTTTCTCAAAGTCTCTTCCATTTCGTAGAATTTACTTTCGAGATCATGAATCTTTTCATAAATATTAATTGGATCCGGCATTTGTTTAGAAGCGTACATACTTGCGTACCAAACTTCCAGAATATCCTCGGCATAAATAGAATACATCGGGTAATTTCCGTCTCTGTTGTCTGATTTCAGGATTAATTTTCCGCTTTCTCTAATTCGGTTTAAAACCCTTTTTACCACTACTCCATCATTCTTACTGATAATAACATAGATTCTTCCGTCAAGGATATCATCAAAATTATCGACATATTTCCCAAAAAGATAATCTCCGTCATGGATTGTTGTTGACATCGAATTTCCTTTAATTTCAAAACATCTGTAAGTTCCGTTTTTTAGCATTGGCATACTAAATGAAGGAAGTGTTTCCATGTATTCCGGATCTGAATATCCGTCTAAATAACCAGCGCGGGCTTTTACTCCAACAAAATTAATATTTTCTTCTCCGTCTTCGTTTACCGTAATAATCTTTGGCAGATTTAAACCAACTTCTGCAGTTGTTTTATTGGTGAAAATTTCATCGCTGTCTCCAAAAAAATAATCCGGATTTACATTACAATGTCTAATTATACTTTGGAGCAAATCAAAACCAGGTTTGGTTCTTTTTCTATCTCCGTCAGTTTGCAATCTTCCAATAGTGATACTATCTATTGTGGTGCTGGTTACTCCTATTAACTTCGCAAATGAGTTATTGTTTAACTTCATCTCGTCTATAATACGTTTTATCTTAGTATGTATTTCCATGTTGTAGTTATCTTTATTGTTTTATGTAATATGTTTTAGTCAAAACAAAACATTCCACTATATGTTGCAAAGCTAAATAATATATCTTGAATAATTGCACTCTTTTACTTTTTTTCTTTAAAATAGCTGATTTACAAGCTATTTGTAACCCATTTCTTATTGTATTACTTGAACATTCAGGATAAATAATTAAATCATATTACTGAAATAACTGCATTTTTTAATGTAATATGTTGTGTAAATTAAAACATATGTTGTATATTTGTAAAAAATAAATCCACCATATGATTCTAAAAGACTTTTATACCGAAAAAAAGAACGCAATCGAAGCGGGGTTCACTTCTAATGCGCCAACAGTTCAACTTTATAGTGATGCTGTTTTTAAAACTTCTATCGAAACACCGTTAGCAATGTTTAAATACGATACTGTAAACTGGGAAACATCTTCTGAAAAAAATTACAAAGCCGATGTATCATTCTCGTTGTATATCGTATTGCCAGTTGACACTATTTCTTCAACAAGTTATGCAAATGCATTTGACATTGCACAACGAATCGACAAAGCCGTATTGTCTAATAGCAATAGTAATGCTCTTATTGACACTAATTCGACTTTTAAAATTAGAGAAAAGCAATGTACAAACGAACATACTTATTGGAACAAAAATGATTATTTCATCTGGGAGATCACTTATAAAACAACATTGATCGAAAATGTCTTAAAAAAGAAATATATCCTTTTTAACAACGGACTAAGCAATGAAGAATTAGAAGATCTGGGATATGACTTAACTTCTGGAATAATCGGGATAAATCCAAATCAGGTTCAGGGAGATATTGATTTAAACACCAATAATTAATCATAAAAGTTTATTCATCTAAAACTGTAAAATCCATGAATTAAAACGCATAAAATCTAAGCCACCAAAAAACGCAAAGCAAAATTAAATTAATCCTATCATTAAATACCACAGATGAAAAGAAGCAGAACACTATTAGACAAAAGGAGAGATTATGTTATTAACTATCTTAATAGAAATCAAGCTAAACAAATGAAAGTTGTAGTATCTGAACTTTCGGATACTTTGTTCCTGACGGAGCGTACCATTTATACGATTATAAATGAAGGTCTCGCTACAGAAGCCCGAGCTTAATGCACTGAAACTACTGACTTTGACCATCAAAAAAATTGGAAAAAGCAACATTGAATCTTAAATTTGTACTCGATATCAAAAGCAAATTTATCTCTTGGCCAAGAGCAAAATTCAATTAAAAAATCAGTTTTTACAAATCATCCAAAAATAGAAATTCTGCTTTTTTGGATTCTGAATTACAAATAGCATTTTAAAAAATAAATCATTGATTATAACAAGTTTCGCTACTTGTTACAGCCCCTCTTTTGCCCTTTTTTGAGCAAAAACCCAAAAACAAATTTTTAAACAATTAAACATTTTATATTATGAGTAAATTAAACGATGTAGTAATTAACAAACTATCAGGCGGATTAGGAAGAAGAACTCCAGAACAAGACATGGTTTCAGGATTGCTTTTTAGCGGAGTTACCACTGAAGACCTTGAGGCTGACAAAGTAGTTCTTTTAGCTTCATTAGAAGATGCTGAAGCATATGGCATTAAA
The DNA here is from genome assembly GCF_951805225.1 of uncultured Flavobacterium sp. NCBI lineage: Bacteria > Pseudomonadati > Bacteroidota > Flavobacteriia > Flavobacteriales > Flavobacteriaceae > Flavobacterium > uncultured Flavobacterium sp. The sequence goes on from NZ_OX638201.1 coordinate 3,087,743, forward strand.
GAATCAGGCGATGTAGGTGGTCAATCTGTTTACTACCAAATTCAACAATTTTTCAGAATGAATCCTTCTGGTGATTTGTACATCATGAAAACAGCAGCAACCTCATATAAAGTTATTGCCGGGAAAGCAAAAGATATGCAGGAAAAAGCAAACGGAAACATTCGTCAATTGGCAATCATTTATTCTGGAGCAACAACATTTGCAGATACACTAGATGCTGTGGCGGTAGCACAAACACAAGCCAATGATGCTTATGTAGATTATATGCCTTTTGAAGTTATCCTTGAAGGAAAAGGGTTTGATGTTCACAGCGCAACTTCTTTAGCTGGATTAAATGCAGAAAACGTATCTGTAGTTGTTACTATGGATGTTGAAAAAGCAGATGATTTTCCAAACTCTGCAGCAGTTGGATTAGCATTAGGAGCAATTTCTAAAGCAAAAGTATCTGAAAACATTGCTTGGATCGAAAAATTCAACTTAACTGGTGAAGGTTTCGCAAAAGCTGGTTTTGTAGGCGGAGAAGAAGTTAAAACTCTTGGACTCTTAGGAGACTTAAACGAAAAAAGATACATTTTTGCAAGAACTCATACTGGTTTACCAGGCGTTTATTTTAACGATAGTGCTACTTGTACTTCAGGTACATCTGACTTTGCTTATGTAGAAAACAACCGTACAATCAACAAAGCAACTCGTTTATTACGTTCTGCTTTATTGCCAAAATTGGCTTCTCCGGTTTTAGTAGATATTGATGGAAAATTGCCACAATCAGTTTCAAAAAGCTTTGAAGGTTTATGCAGATCTGCTTTAGAAGGAATGATTGCAAATCAGGAAGTTTCGGCTTTTGATGTTTATGTAGATCCAAAACAAAACATTTTAGCAACTTCTGAATTAAAAGTAAAAGCAGAAATCACTCCAGTTGGAACTGCTCGTAAAATTATGGTTGATCTTGGATTCAAAAATCCTTTTGGAATCGACAAAGCATAATTTACCATTCACAAAACAATAAAAATTCACCAATGTTATCGCCATTCTTCAGTTGTTGCAAAACACTGAAGAAGGTCATAGCTCCTGAACGTTATCGGGATTATTAAAAAACAAATAAAGCTACATATGAATAAATTACCATTAATTAACGGACAACAACACAGCTGGTCATCTATCGAAGTAAGTATTGCAGGTAACATCGTTACTGGTATTACGGCTGTAAACTATAGTGACTCAGTATCTAAAGAAAACCATTACGGAGCCGGAGATATGCCGGTTCACAGAGGTAGAGGAAAATATGAGGCAAAAGCTTCAATCACTTTATACAACTATGAAGTAGAAGCGATCTTAGCCGCTTTGCCAAAAGGACAAAGATTACAAGATATTAATCCATTTAGCATCATCGTAAGTTACCTTGATGATAGTAACGAAGTGATTACACATACAGTAAGAAACTGTGAGTTTAACTCAAACAGCAGAGGAATTAGCCAGGGAGATACTAAAATTGCAGTTTCTTTTGACTTGATCTGTTCTCACGTTGAGTGGAATTAATCAGCCGATAAATTCCTAAAACCATAATCCCCTTCCCTGTCTCTAAAACCGACTAAAAAGAGAAAACCAATATCAAACGCGTTACGCAAAAAAGAAGTTCAAAAGCAACATGATTTTTGCAAGCAAACTATTCTACACGCTCTTTATTAGTCCGTTTTAAGCAGGGAATTTACTTCAAGAGGCTGCTTTGAGGGTATTCAACTTCAATAGAAATAACTCAGGCAGCCTCTTTTTTTTATCCCTTTTCATAAATAATTCAATTTCTATTAAGAATAGAAAAACGTCAATCAGTTACTAAAACCGATATGACATTTATACTTGTGTCTGGCAGAATTATGCATTGTTATTGCATTTCAGCAAAAGCAAAAGACACCACTAAATCTGACATCAATTACCCAATCATAAAAACAAACAATATCTCTCAAAATGGAAAACACAATCTCAAAAACTGCCGATGTTCTTGACGGAAATATTACTCAAGCACAACTAAACCAATGGAAATACAAGCATAAAAAAGTAGTCAAACTGACTATTGCAGATGATGACGAAACTACATTATTCGCCTATTTCAAAAAACCGGATATGAGCATTCGATCTGCAGTATTGCAAGCTTCAAAAATGGATGAATTCAAGGCTCTTGAAGTCTTATTCAAAAACTGTTATTTGGGCGGCGATGGCAAAATTGAGCAAGAAGACGATTTACGTCTCAATATTACCACGGCATTCTCAGATCATATTCAACCAAAACCTGTAAAAATCGAGGTAATCTAAAAAACCTTTTTCTGTTCTCCTTAAAACTCCATAATAATGATTGTTAAAAACCACGATATAGAACTAAAAGACACCAGCGCTTCTGAAATGGCCAGGTTTAGGCAAATTATGCTGAGTATTTGGCGTCAGCAAATTGAAGATGATAAAAATGCTGTAGGGATGGAAAATTTCATTACAGAAAATTATGAATCTTCAAACTTTTCTATTAAAAGTTCAAAAGAAAAAAATCCTATATATAGCCTTGACGGCGAGTATTTAGGCAGTAATCAACAAACTTCCAAAAAGAATAATTCAGCTTTCTTAGGTGAAAAAGACGATAAAGGCGGATTTATCAACATTAGACCACTTACTGACGACCATACCAAATTCATAAAAAAAGCATCGACTGCATATGGCGAAAGTTCCGCTTATAGATCAAAAATGACAGATGATCTAAGGAAAGAATTATTTGCTATCGCTTCGGCTTTAGAGAGAAATAGTATTGCATATGGAGAAAATAGTGCCTTAGCTAAAAAATTCAGATCAACTTCAAAAGAAAAAAGAAACGGAACAAAAATGCAATATGCAATAGCCGCAGAGATAAATGTTTTAACTAATGGATTTGATTATAGTTATGGTGCTGATGCTTGGGATGGACAAGACCAGACAATGTTTACTTCTACAGATTATCGCCTTTCAACAGGAACATATGAGTTACATAAAAACACATTAGGCTGGACAATTTCAGACGAACATTATAAAATATGGTCGAAAAATGTTGGCAAGAATTTTGATGCTCCTCAAATTAGTTTCACACCATATTTTGATAAGAAATCTGCTAGTAAATTTGATGAGAGATATATTAAAAATAATGAATATTATAAAGAAGGTAGAATTAATCTTAAATCTACAGCCGTATACAATGGAACTATTTTTTGGAAGGTTTTAAAAGGTAAAGATATAATAAAAGCTTACCCTTGGAATATTCCAAATCGACCAGCAGAGCCTGGATTTTTAGATAATTTTAAAAAATAACTTATGCGAATTCAAAAATTTCTTTTCCTTTTAGCATTAGCAACAATCATAAGCTGTAATAAAACAGTAAAAAAAGATGAATCTATATCTTTAGACAAAAAATCTATAGCTGAAAAAAAATCTAAAATTAGTTTGACTATAGACAATGAAAAGATATCTGATTATTATTTTGATGAATCTAAAAAACTAGTTAAAATTGAGGAATATCTCAGTAATGGAGAATTGGATCGTGAAATTAATTTAGAATATAAAAAAGGTAAATTTGATTATGCTTTCTTCGGATCTGATAAAAATGAGAAAGATGACTGGTCATCCAATTACTATTCAAATATTGAACTATACAATGATTTTTTAATCACAAAAAATATAAAAATTGATAATCCTTTCATGCTTTCCAGTGAAGTAAGTGATATTCAAAAGTTAATAGCTAATATTGAGAGCTTTCAAAAAATAAAGAGAAATAATCAAACGATTTTTAAATCTAAAAAACTAAATCTCAATATAAGATTTGATCCATCTAAAATAACAATATTTATCCCCCTTAATTCTATTATAAATAATTTCGAGTATGTCTTAGATAATAATGGGTATTTAATCGAAGAAGCAATCGGCTTTAATCATGGTGTATTGACAATAAAGTACTTTTATAAAAAACAAAAGATTAGCAAAATCATTTATTCTTTAAGATATAACAGTGGGAAAATGCTTGTATCAAATCAAAACTATATTTCTTTATAAGATTTTACCTCTAACCACCCAGAAGACTAATGTACACAAAATAAGAAATAATTGAGAACTTAAAAAATGGTGAAATTATTTCACTATTCGAAGGAATGTATTATTTTGCTTATTTTGATGCCGAAACATTAGAGTTGCTTTATATAATGAAAAAAGCAGGATATATAGAAGTTGATGGTTCTTATTGATTAAAAATCTAATTTCTGATGTTTTCTAAAAAATCAATTATGCTTAATTTACCAAAACTAGATTTTTTATATTTTAACCCAGAACATACAGAAGAAAATTTCTTTAATGCAAGAGAACTTTATTATGCCAAAGTAGACTGGGATGAAAGACATTTTGAAGATTATACTGAAACTTGCTCTTTTGAAGAATTGATTTACTTAATGATCTATATTCATAAAGAGAAATATCCATTTTAATATATGAAAACAATTGAGTTTACCAATAAAGCATTTAATATTGAAAGAATGATTGGTGTTAAAATTGAATTATTAAATAATGATATAATTGCATTAGCACAAATATGTAGTAGAGATTGGACAGTTGAAGAAGCTCAACTAATAATTGATGAATCTAAAAACTTAACAGGGAAAGAAATATATGATTATGTCGTTCCTGGAACAGAGTTAAGAATTTCAGTTGATAAAGATTATGCCTCTTTTTTTGATTGGAGAACATCTCAGGAGGAAGAAGATTTTAGTTGGACTTTTGAAGAATTTATTGATTTTATGGAGGCATTCAAAGATTTTATTTCCAAAAACCGTCCAACAGACTAATGAATCCAAAAGAACAAGTAGTTGAAAATCTAAAAGTTTGGTTAGAAAAAACAAATGTCATTTCATATGATAAAGATATTGGTTTGCGATGCAGAGAAAAAGAAATTAAAGAGTTAAGAGATGGAAAAACAGAAAAAGAAGTTTATGTTGTATCTTTTAAAACAGAAAGTGATATCGAATACAATGAAAACGGAGAAATTATTTCTTTGTTTGAAGGAATGTATTGCTACGCCTATTTTGATGCCGAAACATTAGAACTTCTTTATGTAATGACAAAAGCACGATATTTAGACGTTGATGGTTCTTATTAACCAAAAATCTAATTTCTGATATTTTCTAAAAAATCAACTATGACCAATTTACCAAAGCTAGATTTCTTATATTTCAATCTGGAACATACAGAAGAGAACTACCTGAATAACAAAGAACTATATTACAGTAAATTTGAATGGGACGATAGACGATTTAAATCTTATGCTCAAAAATGTTCTTTTGAAGAACTTATTTATCTAATGATTTATATCTATAAAGATAAATATCCTAGGAGTATATTTGATTCCGCTATTTCTTTAGATTATGAAAGACAAAATTTATTATCCCATACCAATAAAAAGGGAAGAGCTATAAGTGAAAATAAATATCTCTTTAATAATTTCTTGAGAAAAGAAGTTACTGGCATGATTTCTCAATTTCATAGCGAAGAATATACAGAAGATGAAATTATCGAGAAATATTGGCGAGGTGAATTTTATATGCAAAATCTTTTCCTGGAGTTTAATCAAGAGGTTCCGATTCATATCATCGACAAAGCTCTGGAAGGAAAGGAATATATCAAAACTGAAAAAGATGGCGTATTACTTTATGAAGTAAAAGACAGTCCAATAGCTTCGTTAGAAATTACCAAAAACAGTATAAAATTGAATATTAACGAAGACAAAGTAATATTTTATGTTTCGGTTTGGTAATAATACTTAAATCTTTTCGCAAATATTAATGCCTGATTTCTGATATATTTTCCAAAAAAAGCGATTACTTTTAAATAAAAATCGGAGAAATTAAAAATAAAGGATAAAAATCAATATCTGTTTTTTTCTATTAAAAATGGCTACAATTATCTATATTACAATCTAAAAGTAAGAGGATGAGATCAAGAATAAATAGACTAGTTTTTTTTGAAATATTATTTTTTGCAATTTATTTAATCATATGTTCTATTCCTGAATATACCTTAGAAAAACATTTAAAGTTTTTATTAATCCTTTCTTTCTTGTCTTTGAGTATAATATTTTCTTTAGCAACAATAATTTACATGTCAATGAGAAGAGAAATAATTTATACAAAAATTGCAATAGCATGTATTCCTATAATGTATTTACTTGCAATATTTATATCAGTTAAAATTCGATAGAAAATCATTAAAAAATATGAAAATCCAAAAAATTCTATTTCTTCTTATATTTAGTATTGCAAGTGCTCAGAATAAAAGTCAAAAATCTCAATTTATTCAAAAAAATATAGAATCATGCCGTATACCTATAAATGATTCTACAAGTGTATTTAAAATTCATGAGAATTTGTATCAAAATGATATTGATATTATTATAAAAACTGAAAATACAATTACTAATGAATGTTCGAATGTAACAATTAGTGACGAACTGATTGCTAAAATTAATAATTCTCAAAATCCATTACTAGAGATCAATAAACATCTTGTTAATGATATTAATATAGCTGATTTTAAGAATCTGATTCCAACGAAAATATATTCCATAAAGAAAACAGAATACACTATTCTTGTAATTGAATTATATAATTTTTCGTATACAACTGTTGGAAGTACTTACATTAACCTTTGTTTTAAAATCAATTCCGGCGGAAAAATTATAAAAAAGAAAATATTAGAATCAAGGTCCTCAATGAAAATAGATAAACTTTCAAAAATAATCTAATAATCAATATCTCTCAAAAAATGAGAAAAACAATTAGCATCCTTTCCGTTTCTTGTTTGCTATTATTCTTTTGCAGCTTGAAAACTAAAAAAAATGATGCTACTTATACACTTGCTTTTGTAAAAGAAGTATATATTGATAAAGGAAATTATACCTACAATGATGCTGCAACTGATAGTATTTTTACCAAAGGCGATGGAGAAAGAACTGAAAATTTCATTGGTGTTTTTCTGGAAAAACAGGATACTGTTACAGTCTTCAAATTAAATCAGGATTCAGATGAAAATCCTGAAAAATTTTCCTTTTGGTCAAAAAAGAAAAGCAATCAATCCATAACGTTTTATTGTTCAACGGGAGATGCTATAAAAGTTACTTTTAGTAATCAAAATAACATTCTTGTCAATAACGATACGTATCAGGTAAACAAAGAATATTATGGATTTTTAAAACAAAAAATACTTGTTGAAAAATCAATTTTAGATTTAACTTTTTTCTTAAAAGATGGTTATGGAGATTATGAACAGTCTCTGGAACCATTAAATAAAAACTGGAGAAATCAAAAAGAAGATCCTCGATTTAAGATTCTTAAAGCTAAAATTAAAAATAAAAACTACCAAACTGATGACCAGTTTTTCAATTATAATTTTACTTATAAATATGACAAAAATGGCACGTTGAAAAACATTTCCGGAGAAAACAGTTTCAATAAAAATCTTGTCAAAGAAGATCCAAAATATATTGTGTATGCTGTAAACAGATCCGTAAATGAGAGAGCTTTAGATAATGAATATGTATATCAAAACAAAAAAACTTTTTTTGATTCTATTGTTGGAAACAGAGTTCTATATTCTAACGCAACAGCTTACTATTACACCAAATATCAGTCAGAATTAAAAATTAAAGTTGTAAATTCTAAACCAAAAAACATTCAGGAAATTATTGCTATTTTGGATGTAAAATAGTTTGAGCAAACGATAGTTTTCCGAAGGATTCATTTATAAAATCTTCTAATTATTGCAAAAAACCGCTATATTACGATAAAATTGAATTTCGAAAAATGAGAAAAACAATACTTATAGCCTTTGTATTTTTAATATGTTCCAGTGTGAAAATCAATGCTCAATCTACTTCAGATTCGTTAGAAGAAGCGGTTATTAATTACTTGAAAACAAGTGAAGATATTCAACTAAAACATGATGTTTTGTATGTAAGGTTCTACGCTATTCCAACAAAATACATCATTTATATCCAGAATTACAGAAACAAACCTTGCGAAAAAGACGTTTCAAGATCTCATATATACAAAGCATTTACATTACCCGAAAACAGAAATATTTATTTTGTAAATGAATTTATAGAAAAAAGAGAGACAAATAAGCTCCTATTTCTTAATGATGCTGAATGCGAAAATTTGAAAGATGAGTCGACATTGTCAGAATCTATTATGCTATTAATAGATAATAATTTTTCAATAGAAAAGAAAGTAATTGGTATTAATTATGATTTTTCAATGCAGGAATTATTATGCAAAATTCGCACAGAAAATTCTTCTGTAAAGAAAAAGTAATATTGTATCTTTCAATTAGGAAATCATACTGAAATCTTTTTTTGCGAATATCAAACATTTAATTTCTGATATGTTTTCTAAAAATTCTACCAGTAAAAAATGAGAAAAATAGTAGTTACAATTAGCATTATTTATATCCTGTTTTATAGTATAAATGTGAACGCTCAATTTCCTGTTGCAGATTCATTAGAAAATGTAACTAAAAATTATCTAAAAAAATACAGTTCTTCTAATAAGCAAATTTATATTGTAGCCAGGTTTTATTCCTTACTTGATAAATATATAATATACATTGTACCTCGCAGTGATAAATTGTGTAAAGACACTGATGGTATCTATAAAATACAAAATATAGATGGATTCATGAATGTATATTTTATTAATGATTTCATGACCTCGATTAAACCAAATGAAGAAAACATGCATTTTTTTCTTACTGACGAAGAATGCAAAGAAGACAAATTAACAATATTTGAAACAATGTCAGTAATGTTGTTAGTTGACAGAAAGTTTTCAATCGAAAAAGAAGCGACAGGAATTGATTACTATTCCTTAAAAGAAGACTTATTATGTCCAACATCACCACAATCTGTGGAAAGAGCCCGTGTCAGAAAAAAATATGGTAAACTATAACGTTGCTTCATACATTGTAAAATGAAAAATAAACTTTTAATCCTTTTATTGATTTGCTTTATCAGTTGTAAAACTGAACCAAATAAAATTAACAATAAGAAAAAAAATGTAAAGCAAGTCTCCATTGATAGTGTCTTTATTGACGAACATACAGGAGGTATTATTGTAGCAGATACATTCCATTTAAAAAACAATTACACGTTAATAACTTTTCCTGCTTTAGATAAAGGAAAAAAGGTAATCAATTTTAGATTAATTAAAGAAAAAAAAGATAACACTTACTTATTAACAAATTCATTTGAGTCACCTAATATTCCAATTTATAAAGGTAACGATTTTAAAAAATATTTTGTTTTGCATGCAAGCTTCGGTACTCATAATTTTTATTTTTGGTTGTATGATAAAGAAACAGGAGAGGAAGTTTTTACAGCTATCGGAATGGATTTTGATTTAAAAAATGAGTTAATTTTATATTCAGATGAAGATGATGATTACAAATTTTTCATTTATGATGTAAATTCCAAAGTAAAAACATTCATAGACATACCATATGATTTAATGGGTAAACATGAATGTACAAGCTATAATGATTCCTATAAAACTATTTATATAAAAAGAGTTACAGACAAATATTATTATTTAGGATTTAGAGATTGTCCTTCTAAAATTGAATTTAAAGTAAAGAAAGCAGAGTAATAATATATATCTATCCTTTTCACTAATGAGCAATACCAAAAGAGAAAAACTATTTGATGGATTTGAAAGTGATATAATCCATCAAACATTTAAGATTGAATGTCCAAATAAAAAAGTCAATATCAAGATTACTGATTTTATTGATAATTCTTTAGAAGATATACTCAACTATATTAATGAATCGGATCTAAAACAAATTGTATCAGATCTAAAACTTAGGAAAGTAGATTCTTTTATTCCAAAATATAAATCAGTTGATAATCTCGACCTATATTTTTGTATTAAAGAAGATCTGATACTTCTGTTTTCTTATGGAGAAATACAACCAATGCGATATGTAATGTTCTTAGAAGCAATCTATCAATCTTAGATAATGAAAAAAAATCTGACCTCAACTTTTCTTCTAGTTATTGTGTTTTTCATCAATACTTCTAGTATTAATATAACTTTTTCGGACGATTTTAATTTTAATCAAATTTTTAAAACATTAGAAATTAGCCAAAAAATAAAACTAATAAGATCCCAGGATAGCGATTTTTTTCTTGCAAATCTTCATACTTGTAAATCATCCTTTTATAAAGATCTAATAAAAAGCAAAACTTATTACCTAAGTGAAAATAAAACCCAAAATAATATCGCCTTAACCGAATATATTTTTAAGGATTCTATTTCTGCTAAAAAAGCTTTTGAAATAGCCAATAATTATGCAAATTATATCCGAAAGTTGGAGAGAAAAAATTACGATAAAAGATGTTATGAAATTTGGGATGAACAGGTCTATTATGCAAGACAAAGAGAAAATCATATTTATCTTTTTAATACATTAGACAATATAATTTTCACAGAAAAAAATAATAGTGCCGAAGCTTTCTTTAACAATAGTAAAGAAGTTTTAATAGATGATTTTTACAATGAGTTTAAATAATTTGATCTACAAATTATTCTAAAAAACAGATCACTATGAAAAAAATCATTTTTCTTTTTTTATTGATTTTTGCATATTCTAATTCTCAAAACAAAGAATGTATTGATAAAAAAATTAAGATTGAATATTTATCAGATGGAAAAAATTAAATTTAGTAAAATAGATTTTAGTTATGGCGCTCTTCCTGAAGACGAAATTATTTATGCATATGGAGTAGATTACGATTCTCTGGATAAAAAGCATAAATCGTTGTTTCAAATTGCATGGCAAGGCTGGACAGTAAAAGAAGTTCAAATGATTATTGACAAATCTAAGAGTTTAACCGGAAATGATATTTATGACTATGTTGTTCCAGGAACTGAATTAACTATTTCTATTGACAAAGAGTGTGTCTGTTTTTTTGATTGGAGAACCGCTCAGGAAGAAGAAGATTTTAACTGGACTTTTAATGAATTTATTAATTTTATGGAAGCATTCAAAGATTTTATTTCTAAAAACCTTCCAATTACAAAAGAACAAGCAATTGAAAATCTAAAAAATTGGATTAATAAGACCAACGTCATTTCATACGACGATCGAATAGGCTTCAATTGTTGGGACAAAGAATTAAAAGAATTAAGAGATGGAAAAACAAAGGAAGTTTATGTAATTTCTTTTAAAACAAAAAGTACTAATTTAGAGTATGATGAAGATGGCAAAATTATTTCCTTTTTTGAAGGAATGTATTACTTTGCTTATTTTGATGCCAAAACACTAGAGTTGCTTTACATCAGTAAAAAAGCTGGATATATTGAAGTTGATGGTTCTTATTAATCTTCAAATTTCGGATATTGCTTCTAAAAAATAACTATGACGAATTTATCAAAACTAATTGTTTCTATATTTTATAAAGATTTCATTAAAACCAAAATATGAATACAAAAGAAATAGGCACTAAAAAAGAAATTTTCATTTCGATAGATAATAATGTTTCCGGTAGATGGTTTTCAACAATATCATTTATTATAAACGATTATGATTTTGAATATAATGAAGATGAAAATCTTAGTTTTTTATGCGTAGATTTTGAAGTTTTTCATGTCGCAATTGAGAACCAAACCCAGATGTTTAAAGACAATTACTTCTGGTCTTTTACTGATGATGAGATAATTCAAAAATGGAATAAATACTTTAATACTAAAACAATTGAGGAAATGGAAAATCCGGAAATTGAATTATTAGATGAAAAATTTCATACTGTTATGATTCCTTTTAATAGCAGGTTTTTTAATTTATGGGTTTTTATAGGATATATAAAAGATGATGTATGGCACTGGAAGGTTTGGGAAACAATAAATCCCAAAGAGGTATTAAACTTTAAAATTGCTGCACAAAGTTTGAATGAAGTTTTAATTCAGACGCCAATTTATCTTAGAGAAAACATCTTATTAGATTAATTGTTTGTCATTCATGAAATAACCATTTTTCTACTTTGAGAAACGATGATTTTTTATACTTGCATTTTTTAATTAATACTATGAAAATCATAATACGAATATTCTTTTTTATCGGAGTTCTTCTTTTTCTTTTAAGCTATTTTATTAGTCCATATACTGTCAATGAAGGAGATTTAATAGTTATTGACAGTGATGTTGTAGGATTTTTAAAAATGCTTTATGCGATTATTAGTATTATTTTTGGATGTTTGTCTTTTGTATTTCTTCGGATTTTCAAAAATAAAATTTACCTGATTTTTTCTCTTATTTTACTTATTATCAATTTAATATTCTTGTGTAAAATGTTTTTATATTTTGATAAATTTCTACAATAAATATTTAGTTTAATGTTCTTATTAACTGCAAATTTATCATCACTTTCTTAAATCCCTGTTTTGTAGAAAAACAGGGATTTTTTTTTATCTAATTATCTCACTTTCAAAGCATAAAACAAGGCAATAAAAAACACAAAAATCTCTACTGAAACTACTGATTTACAACTTCATATTATTTTTTCAACACGCTATTTCGGCGTATTTTTACACTGTAATTAAAAGCACTTATTCTATCAAAATTATTGTTCTAAAAAAGAAGCATTTTCAGCATTTATTTAAGGAATTCTTTTAACCGAAAATAAGCTTCAAAACACAAATAATCTTACCGAATAATTAAAAATCCTGATTGTTTTCGAATAATCCGGAAAGGCTTTTTATTCTCAAAAATGAAATCATTAATAAATACAAATATGGATCAAACAACAAAAAAACACATTGATTTGCTTCATCCTTCGGTCAGGGAAGAAGTTACCAAAATTATTGAGGAATGTGATCTTGCTTTAACCGGAAAAGCTAAAGTGAGAATTACGCAAGGACTCAGATCTTTTCAGGAACAAGAGGATCTTTATGCTTTTGGACGAACTAAACCCGGAAAAAAAGTAACGAATGCTAAGGGCGGACAATCTGTTCATAATTATGGTTTTGCTGTAGATATTTGCCTGATTATAGACGGCAAAACTGCTTCCTGGGATACTGCTAAAGATTGGGATAACGACAAAATATCTGATTGGCAGGAATGTGTCAAAATTTTCGCCAAATACAACTGGAACTGGGGCGGAGACTGGAAAACATTTAAAGATCTTCCGCATTTTGATAAAAAAGGTTATAGCGATTGGAAGGTTCTAAGTAAGCTAAAACGCGACAGAAAAAACTATGTAATCTTATACAAATAAACAAATGAAGCTTTCAAAATTAAAACTTGCATCGTTTCTAATTGTTCTTTTGTTTACAATTACTTCTTGCATTTCGACAAAAACGGCGCTTTACGATCAATATTCTTATCAAAAAACTACGGAATTAAAAGTAGAAACAATAAAATTAATGAATGTTGCAAACCAGCCTTATAATCTTCATAAAGAAGAAGTTCAGAATTTATTACTTGATCTTGATAAATTAGCCGAATATGAAAAAAACAAGCCTAATAACGAAATCACTTTTGCAATGTGGAAGGTTTTAAATGATAAAGAAAAAAATCTTTTGGCTGGTTTTTTAAAACGATGGGAAACAAAAGGAATTCTTTCTCAGGCTTTTCTGGAGGAATCCAAAAAACAGGTTTTAGATGCTTTGGATTTACTTATTCAATATGAAATTAAAAAAGACAAGGAATCGAAAGAGGAACTTTTAAATCTAATCAATATAAACACATAAAAACCAATGGATAACGATAAAATTATAGGTGAAATAAAAAGCAAATTAAAGACGATTATAACAAATAGTTATAAAGATCTTAAACCTGAATTAGAAAAGGATTTAAATGCTTTTTTGGAAACATCAAGAGAAAAACTCGAACGTTGGTTTCAGCTTTCGGCTTCTGGTGACATTACCGAAGAAGAATTAGAATGGCTCATAAAAAGTCAGCTTGACTTGGTGACTTTACAAACGCTTCAAACTGCCGGAATATCAAAAATCAGATTGAATACTCTTAAAAATAATATTGCAAAAATAATCTTCAAAGTTATTATCGAACTAATTATTCCGGTAATCTGAAAACCTTGTTTTTCAACTTCAAAAAACAAGAACAAATACAAACCAAAACACTCATTATCAGTAAATTAAAATCGAAAATCAACTTACTGAAACTACTGATTTGTAAGCTTCAAAATCTTGGTTAAAGAGTAAGCATGGCGTATTTTTACAGTATCAAATAAAGCAACATCTTTTGGATATGGCGCGCAAATTCAAAGGAGAAATTAATTAATAAAACAACAAATAATAACGACATATGAAAGATTTTATCGTAGATGAAGACTTGTTAATTATAGAGGACGCTTCTGGCTATGGCGATTTTGCTATTAAAGAGTCTGATCAGCAAAACATCGAACATTTACTGCTAAGTCAAAAAGGAAGTTATAAAGAGTTTCCGATACTTGGAGTAGGAATTAAAAAATACATTAACAGTCCGGATGCAACTTCCAGGCTAAGACTTGAAAACGAAATAGATAAACAATTATCGTATGACAACTTTTATGTAAAAACATTAGATGTCAACGATTTACAAAACATTAGAATCGATGGAAACTATTAAACCACAGGAAAACCAAAACATTTTTGACCTGTCTTTGCAAGAATATGGAAGTATAGAAAAAGTATTCGACCTTCTTGAAGACAATGATCAGTTTAACATTACTGAAGATATTTCGGTATATCAGGATTTAAAAATTGGAAGAGAAGCCTTTAAAAAGGATATTGTAGAATATTACAATTCCAGAAATCTAAAGCCCGCAACGGCTCTTACGGAAGAAGAAGAGTTTTTACTGGACAATTTCTCGGGAATTGATTATATGATTATTGAAGATGATTTTATCATTTATTAATAAAAATTCCTTCACTACAATTTCTCAAAATATCAGTTTTAAAACATTCAAAAGACTGAAATTTTACTTTTAAAATCTGCTCTTTTAGAATTCTCTAAAAAGAAAACTACATCTCAGTAGTATTTACAAAAAAACATCAAACAATTATCTATAAGCATATTACACATGTCTTACAGGCTAATCTATATTAAAAAACGAAAATATGGCACGTACAATTGCTGAAATACAGAAGGAAATTCTGGACGAAAAGGAGAAACAACCTTCTTTGAAAAAGTTAAATAATGACTCAAAAACAGCCATTTGGAAACTTTGGATCAATATAGTAGCGACCGCTATTTGGGTTCACGAAAAAATAGTAGAAAAAAATGCCTTGATTTCAAGACCTCACACCTTGAATTGGTATAGAGAACAGGCTTTGAATTTTCATTACGGAATGACTTTGGATCCGGATTCCAGCAACGGAATGTCTTTGATTTGGAAAGATGGCTTATACCAATTTGACACTGAAGGACTTGAACCTGATGAAATTGAAGCTTCTAAAATTATCAAACATTGTGCTGTAAGCGAGATTGACTTAGAAACGGTGCTTAATCCAGATTCTAAACCACAAGAAATCCTATCAGATTATTTTCATAACAAAGTTGGGGTTGTTTTTATAAAAGTTGCCACTGTAAAAGACGAACAAATTTCGAGAATCGATGTTCCAAATCAGCTTTTTGCTTTCAAAGAATACATTGCAAAAATCAAAGATGCAGGAAATCAAGTTTATATAAGTTCTGATCAGGGCGATATTCTAAAATTAAGTCTGAATGTTTATGTCGATCCTTTGACTATTTATATCAATCCAAAAGATATTGAATATTATCAATTAAAAAGTTTAAGCAGATCATTAACCCAAGATGAACAAAAAAAATTAGACGATTACGAAGCTGCTCTGCCAGAAGATCCATTAGATACAAGAAATGGTTCTTTGATCTCTGAAAGTGAAGCATTTCCAGTATTAGACTCTCTAAATGATCATTTGAAAAACATTGAATTTAATGGTGCATTTGTAAAAACATATTTAGTTGATGCCATTCAGAAAGCGCAAGGAGTTAAGATTCCGATTTTAGCAAAAGTTCAAACCGCTGCTGCAACAAACCCAAATGATGCGCCAAATACTTCACCTCTGGATGTGACTAACTTAGAATATTTCATTCCAAGAGCAGGTTACTTTGATATGGAAACTCTTGAGGTTGAGGTAAACTATATTCCGTATACATTTTACAGAGATAAACAATAGTCTAATACATAAACAATGAATAAATACACCATTTTAAAATGGGAAAAGCTATTATTATGGCTCATCCCTCCTATTCTTAGGAAAAAAAAACATGCTTCCTGGCTTAATGTTTTACTCTCGCCAATTCGTTCTATTTATGAAGAAACTCTTTATAAAATGCAACATACGGGTCAGGTAATTTATCTGGAAAAAATTCTGAATGAAACTTTTAATCCAACCAAAACTTACGATCCAAATGCAAGCATAGATCAAAAACGATCAGACGAGTTAATTTATATCGACGAATCTGTCAAGCCTACTTTGCAATATGTATATCTGCACAAAGAGTATTATGAACCGGATTATTTTTTAGAAGATGGTACCACAAGAGTAAAAGGCGATTTATTGATTCCGCAACTTAAAATATACACACATCCGGAATATAAATACAAAAAAAACAAACCCATTTATCTCGCGCATCTTAAAGATTACACATCCGTAGCCTATGCCAATTTCAGGGTATTTATTCCTGAAAGTTTAATTCAAAACGGAACATTCATTATTCAACCAAATAATGGCGAATCTCAATCTACATCAGCGATTAGAATTGCAAACATTGAATTCCATAACCTGCTTAACTTCTATAAACTAGCTGGTAAAAGTTATGAAAGTTATGTTTACACACCGGAAGTTTTAGAAAATAATATAAAAACAACAGACATTTAAATCCATAAAAATGAAACAAGTAAATTTTAATCATGAAGGAGGATTTCCTCTCGAGCAAGAAACTTTAGAAAGACTTCAAACAGCTTACAGGTCTGAGTTGTACGAAGCTTTAAAAAGACATTTTAGCATAGATCTTACTAAAGATTATATTCTGGCTCATGCAACAAGTCAGCAAAAAGGCTGGGCAATTATCCGTCAGGAAGATCCCGTAAACCCAGGAAATCAGGTAGGAATTTTGTATCCTATTGCTATTGGAACTCAAAAACCTTATTTAAAAACCATCAGAACTGATGTAAATTTAATCTACGGAACTAGCGCGTCTCAAACTGCTTATTATGATTATGAAGCTGAATATAGTCCGACAAAAGATGCTGATAAGGTTGGGGTTTCTGAAAGTGGTGACGTACAAACTATTAAATATTATGATGTAAGCAATTTGGTGCCTGTTACAGATATCAAAACTATCAATGAATTTGTGGCGGAAACAAAGTCCAAAATTGAAGCAATTGAGGATAATATTAATGTAATCAAAGGTGATATTACTACAATTAAAGGCGATATTACTGCTATCGAAACAAACATTGATGAAATAGAAGGTGATGTTACTCAAATAAATGGTTATTTAGCAAACGCTTTGGTTGACACCAGTACTCCCGGAACGACAAATCTTACTCTAAATTATTTGTCAAACTGGACAAACACTCATGTTGGTGGAAAAATATATTTAGACAATACCAATACAAGTACTGAAGATTTTATCCTTGCTAAGACCTCACCACATTCGTTATTATTAACAGATAATGTAAACCAAGTCTTTAAAAGCAATAACCTGCTAGATTCATTACTTAAACGAATTGCTAAGTTAGAGGAACAACCTGCTTCGGCAATACCTATTGGTATGGTGGCTATTTGGGGAAAAACCGATCCTATCCCTCGAGGTTGGGAAGAATATATCCCATTGAAAGGAAGAATGCCTGTAGGACAAAACCTTCTAACTCCTGAAGAAAAAAGTGATGCACAAGACGGAGATGGAGGTAATGGTATTAGCTACTATAGAGATTATTATGGTTCTATAATATATCCTTTTGAAACAACGGGAAATGCCGGAGGTCGAATGGGTAAAAAATTAAGTATTGAAGAGCTTCCTCCTCATAGTCACAGTTATGAAAAAGCTGTACCAGTAAGAGGTTATGATTTTCAAGACAGAACGCCTCCTTTTGGTGGTTACGAATCAGCTGATACATCAATAGTAGGAGAAGGTAAATCTTTCCCAATTCTAAACCCTTACAGAGTAGTTCAATTTATCGTATACAAAGGACTTTCCCCTGATATAACTGCACCAACAAAACCAACCGTATCGTTTTCAAACGTTGGCAATTCGACTTTACGCGTAAACTGGACAGCTGCAAGCGACGAATTTGGAGTAACAAAATATCTGATTTACAAAAACGGTAATTATTTAGCAGAAACAGCGAGTAATGTTTTTACTTATTATGCAACTTCTTTAACTGCCGGAACACAATATAATTTCTATGTAATTGCAAGAGATGCCGCAGGAAACCTATCAGAACGTAGTGATAATGGTGATGTAACAACAACATCAATAATCCCTCCAACAGTACCACAAAATATACAAGCTAACTCAGAAGGTCAAGGTCAAATACTTGTAGAGTGGGATCCTTCGACAGATGATAGTGGTTTTGTCCAGTATGAATTATATCGAAAAACGGCTGGCGGAACTTACATTGCTTTTCAGATGGATTCTAATACTTCTCGATTTGATTCGGGTTTATCACCAAATACAACCTATTATTATAAAGTACAAGCTTTAGATGCTGAACTAAATGCATCCGGCTTTAATGGTGAAGCTCATGCAACTACAGATCCTTCAACCGGAAGCGGTGGCGGAGGCGGATGTTTCGATATAGAATCATTGGTAACAATGGCATCGGGACAATCCAAAAAATTGAAGAATATTGAAATTGGCGACAAACTTCAAGGGCTTTCTTTCCCGAATGAAATCGATGAATCGAATGGAGATTACATGGTTTGGAACGGAAAACTAAATGAAGCTGCTAAAGCAGAAGTAACTGTAGTAGGCAAAAAAGCAAGTTTACAACCTAATTATTTCGAAATTAAAACAGCCGAAACGACTATTAAAGCCACTGGACAACATCCGTTATTGGTTACTGAGGACGGTGAAGATGTGAAATGGGTTTGTGTAAAAAATGTGTCTCAAAACATGTTATTAATTGACAAAACAGGAAAAACAAAAGCTATCGAATCAATCGTCTTTATAGAAGAACCTTTAGAAGTAATACTTCTGGATGTTGAAGATGTAGATAATTATGTTATTTCCGGAATTGTTGCTCACAACAATAAACAACCAATAGAACCATAAATTACAATCTGTAATAATCTTTTGGGGTTTTATGCCCCAAAAGATTATTTATTCAAAAATCATTAATCATAAAAAGACTATACATGAAAATTGTGAAATTTATTTTTACAGCTTTAGCATTGCTATGGCTTTCAATTACAATCTTGGCAATGATACCGTTAACTATTTTACTTCTACCAACTCTTTTTATTTCGAAAAAACATTATACAGAATGGACCCTTTTTTTGTTTGCATTGATTTGTTCTTTAGGCATCTACCCTATTTGCTTTGTATATTCCATTACAAAATGGAAAGGCTTTTTAAGCTATCTAAGAAAACTTAGTTTATCTATTGACATTACCGGAAATATTGTAGGCGGCGCATTATTAAATGACAATTTTATTATCGCTTCTTCTACAAATCAATTTGGAGTTATCCGGGAAACCATAAGCGACAATTTAGGCGAAAATGAAAGAGACAAAACACTAACCGATTTCGGAAAAAGATTTACCAATTTGCTGGGAGTAATTGATTTTGATCATGCCAAAAATTCTATAATAGAAGATTAAAAAACTCAAAAAAACCTATGATGCATAAAATCTCAGAATATTCAAATGAACTAAAATTACTGCTTTATGGAGTCTTTATGTACCTGGAAATGGATGTAGAAATTGTCAAAGTTCTATTTTACTTAATGGTAATGGATACTTTTCTGGGTATAATCAAAACCATCGTATTAAATAATGCTTTTAGCTTTAAAAAATTAGCCTTGGGATTTGTATCAAAACTTGCCGTTTTGCTAATACCAACAGCTTTGGCATTGATGAGTAAAGGACTTAATTACAACTTTAAATGGTTTGTAACCATAGTAATGGACTTGCTTATTGTTAGCGACGGAATTTCCATAATTAGCAATATAATTGCCATAAAAACGAAGAAAGAAGTCGAAAATTTCGACGCAATGACCTTGATTCTTAAATCAATAAGAGAACGTTTGATACAATTATTCAAGCGACTTTTGATCACAATCGATCCTAAATACCATATCGAAAAATAAACCTATACTTATCACAAAATAGTACCTGTAACAATTATCGCAAGTATAAAAAATAAATAAAAAAGCTACTTTCTTTTTCTCCCGAATCTAAATTCCAGCCTTTAAACTAACCAACCCAATTGAAAGTAGAAACCAAAAATGCGCCTTACCATTTAGAACGAATATTTAAGATTAGAAGAATAAAAAACACAATAGATCTCAGCGAATCTTTTTCTGTTGTGAACAAGAAAGCAACTGCAGCATTCTTTGACGCAGAAATTTACAAAGTAACCTTTAGCTCCATAATACAAACAAAAATAAAAACTTATGATCTGTTCTTATCCGGCAATGAATTGATTTGTGACGAGGAAATAGAAAACTTAAAAAAATCCCTCGACATAGTCATTGCCGGAGACGGATCACAATTTGAAATACTAGACTACAAAACAGATTTCACCATTCAATTTGATCTCGAAAACAGTTCTTTTCTTGAATCTGATGAGGTTAGAAATGGCTTGGTAGTTTTTAGGAAATAATATAGAATCGACAATTTCAATTGAAATGCAACAATATAAAAAACACACATTACTACTCATTAATAAATTAAAAAATGTCCCAAGAAAAATATACAATTAACAAAGCAGTAATTCTAGATACTGTAAATAATGGTCTCATTAGTGACCAAATTCTAGTTTACGGAGAAGATAACGAAATTAAAAGCGTTTCATCTGATTCTTTTTCTTTTAAAACAAAAGGTGAGTATAAAAATAACCGCGAAGCAAAAAATGCTGGTTTAATTTTAGGTGATTACTACACTATACCAATAACAAGTGATTCTGAGGCTTCTGTTTTGGCTGTTGTTGTTGATGTTCCTCCATCAATAAAATTAACATTTGATGACATTGATGCTTCAATGAATTTTTTAGGCATTTCAAACAAAAATAATGTTGAAGAATGGAACCAGTTTTTTGTAAATAAACAAATGGCAACGGGAGGAGATCTCGTAAATGTATCTTATTTAAATATTGAAGGAAACAGCATCTTTCTTGCTTTAAATAACAAATATATCAGGACGTTAAATCTTCCGTCTATGCAATTAACAGATATAGAATTTAATGACCTAAATGAAATAAATACTTTGCAATTATACGCAAACAATCTAACTTCTATAAATGAAACTATTTATACCTTACCAAAAATAACTTCCTTAATCTTATTTCTTAATCAAATTACAGAGTTTAATCCCACTGTGGCAATGCCTCCTTTATATCAATTAAATTTGGGTAATAATAAAATAAGCAACTTTAATCCTTCGATTCCATTGCCTGAAGGTTTGAGATTTTTCGATTTGGACCACAATAACATTGTAGACTTTGATCCTTCAATCGCTTTACCAAACACGCTTAATTATCTAACACTTTCTGGTAATAAAATTGTCAATTTCAACCCATCAATTTCGTTACCCTCCCAATTAATTGCTTTAAACCTAGATTTGAATAAAATAGCAAATTTCAATCCTTCGCTTCCATTGCCTTCAAATTTAAAATATCTAAATTTAGAACAAAACGACATTACTGACTTTAATCCATCAATTCCTTTGCCGGATTCATTGCTTTTATTAAAATTAAACGTCAATAAGATTACTAATTTTGATCCTGCTTTTCCTTTACCTTCCGGATTACAAGAGTTAGTTTTAAATAGCAATCAAATAACTAATTTTAATCCTAAAATAGCTTTACCAAATGATCTAAAAATACTGAATTTATCCATTAATGGAATCCAAAAATTTGATCCTTCAGCTGCCTTGCCAGCATCATTGGAGCAATTAAATTTAACCCTTAATTCCTTAACTATCTTTGATCCTGCAAACAATTTACTGCCAAACTCTTTAAAAGGTTTATTTTTAAGCAATAACAATTTAGCGACTTTTAATCCTACGGTTGCTTTACCTGATACATTAGAAATGTTAAGCTTGGGAAATAACGCCATTACTGTTTTCAATCCATCAATAGCCTTACCGCCGAGTTTAACTTTCTTATCTGTTCTTAATAACGGAATAGCGACTTTTAATCCTTCAATCCCTTTACCATCTAATTTAACTACAATTAGAATAGAAAGAAACATTATAACTTCTTTTGGTTGGAATAACGAAACATCATGGATTTCAGGACTAGGCAATAACGGCACAATAAATTGTACCGAAAATAAAGATTCAGTAAGCGGAACAATAACTGAATCTCTCTTATTATCTAAAGGCTGGACAATTACTTATTAATCCTTAGATTTTAGTTAATAGTAATAAATTCAAAAATTTTCTGGTTTTCTGGCTAAGCTTTTTTTATAAAGAAAAAACAAAATTTCATCCAATCAATAAATTTAAATATGAACGAACAAAAATATACAATAAGTAAAGCAGTAGTTTTAGATACTGTTGATAATGGTAAGATTACCGACAAAATCTTAGTTTATGGAGAAGATAAAGAAATTAAAATCGTTTCATCAGATCCTTTTTCCTTTAAGCTCAAAGGCGAATACAAAAACAATGATGAAGCAATTGCAAATGGACTTTCTATAGGAGATTATTATACAATACCAATTAGTAGTAATGACCAGGCAAGTTACATTGCTGTAGTAAAAAAAACTTCTCCTTCATTAAGATTATTTTTTGATGATATTGATTCTAGAATGTCTTTTTTAGGAATTGCAGACAAAAATAGTGTAGAAAACTGGAATACTTTTTTTGCAAACAGACAGTCGATGAATTGGTATACCATAGTTTTAACATCAGTACGAGTTTCAGGAAATTCAATACTTTTAAATATAGATTACACATCTCCACTAATTGACCTGAAAGAGATGCAGCTAATTAATTTAGAGATTAACAACCTTGATACTATTTCAGAATTAAATTTGGCAAAAAACCAGTTATCCAATATACCTGCCTCAATATTAGCCTTGGCTAACTTAACTTCATTAAATCTAAGTGAAAACCTATTTACGAATTTTGATTACATATTGCCTCCTAAACTAACCAGCTTAAATTTATCAACAAATAAAATAGTTTCTTTTGATCCTTCTAATCCTCTACCACAAGAATTAATAAATTTAGATTTATATCAAAATCAATTAGCTGCTTTTGATCCCATAAATCATCCGCTGCCAAGTACTTTGCAAACGTTACTACTTAGACAAAACAATTTAAATGTTTTTGATCCTGTTAACTACCCTTTGCCACCTAATTTACAATATCTATTTCTGGATTATAACAATTTGGCTGTTTTTGATCCTGTAAATTTTGCTTTACCAAATGGTTTATTATGGCTAATACTAGATTATAACAAACTAACTGTTTTTGACCCTATTAATTTCACCTTACCTAATTCAATTACATTTTTAGGACTAGGTAACAATCGGTTAACTTCATTTAACCCTACAAATGCATTACCAAGTAATTTGAATTATTTGCACATGGATAATAACCAAATATCTTCGTTTGACCCTGTTCATGCACTACCTTCAGGATTAACATCTTTGGCACTACAATCTAATAACCTTTCAATTTTCAATCCTAAAAATCATCTTTTACCAAATACCATAAATTCGCTGTTAATCGGTCAAAATATACAAATAACAACAATTGATTTGCCATGGCCAACAAGTTTAGAAACTCTTGCTATATCAAACTTGGGAATAACTTCTTTTGACCCCATAAACGCTTTGCCTGAAGGTTTACTTTATTTAAATATAAGCACTAATGAATACATGCCCGTTTTCAATCCTGTAAATCATTCATTACCAAAAACACTTAAGACTATTTTTTTACTGTCACATTATTTGACACTGGAAAGTTTAAACAACGAAACAGACTGGATATCGTCCCTTCCTGATAATGGGCAACTATATGTATTGTATGGTGCAAATTCTATTACAGATACAACAACTGAAACTTTATTTTTAGCCAAAAACTGGACAATTATTTAGTAAGTTTTAGATTTATCAACAAAGCAACCATTAGAAAACAAAATCTTCTAATGGTTGCTTTTACGTTTTCAATAATTATTCTAAAAATAACTAATCAACTTTAGACATCAAGGGTTTATTAGCAGAATAGAAGTAATAATCAAACCTCCTAGAATCATGATTACATATTTAATAACCAGCCGAATACATAGAAATTAAAACTTTTAAACGTTTTAATTATTAATCAAATTTGAAACAATTTCGATCAAATTTAAAAGCCTGAATTCTGATTAATTCTTAGATTGGTTTTGGTAACAAATCAAGGACAAAAGAACATTTTCAATGAATCAAAAATCCAAAAAAAACTACTTTTATAACAAAATAAAATAGCAATTTTCTGTCAATATCATTGTTTTTAATAATGATATTGATAGTTTTGCGCATTAGAATTAAAACCCCAAATTTAACCTAAACCTCATGAGAAAAACCATTTCTTATTTTTTGCCATTGGCATTATTCGCAAGTTTGCTTACTAGTTGCAGCGATGATGATTCAAAAGGCGAAAATTACCAAGCCAATTATCTGGCGAGTATTGATGCCACTACTTTACCCGCAGGTAATAAACCTATGACCATGTTTGAAGACGCAGAAAGTTCTTCTAAAATGTATGACAATAAAGACCGTTGGTTTCGCGTAAATGAGCCAATGCAAGTCATTCAAAAAGGCAAAGATTCTGTACAAATTTCTCTTTATTCTCCAGTTGGACTTACAGATGTAAGAGTCTATGCAAAATTAGCCAACTACGACAAACGATTTTTAATTTATGAGTTTACAAAAGTTCCGGCTTTTCACCGTTCTGCTCATCAAATTCCTTTAGTAGAAGGTACTCACGATTACAAATTAGAAAACGGAAAAACGGTTACAATTGACAAAATCGACGGATTCTCGTCTGGTGCAATTCAATTTTCTGTAGAATCAAGTGATCCTTTATTCGAAAAATTCAAAAAAATAAAGTCGAATCGATTGGTTCAATTCAGTACGCAGTACCACCTTAATAATCCTGCTGATGATCCTAATAAATTTTTACCAATGAATCCTGTTTTGGCCAAAGAAGCCATTGCAATGATTATCAATTATTCGTATGCAATCAGTCATCCTTTGTATTACGATACATTTATGAATTTTGACCGATACAAAAGAGAACAAGCTACAGCAGCCGGAACTGAAACTGTTAATGGTGCATTAAACTGGCATGGAAACGCTGAAGATGCAGACGGAGTTTATGATTATCTGTCAAAAGAACAAATCGAAAAAGCATATGTTACTTACATCGATAACCGAACGCTGAATATGGCAATGGTTGGAGGAGGTTCGGCCTGGGGCGGTGGTCCTCTGGCATCGCAATGGGAATCTGGTTATGTAACCGGACACTGGAAAGGCGAAATGTCGGTTTGGTCACACGAATATTCTCATCATAGTGGTTATAGCCATAGCAGTAATTTGGCTAATAGTGGTCAAGGTGGCGGTCAGCAGGAAATGTTAACCGAGTTTTACAAATACCTGATTTACTTAAATGATCTTCCTTTTATTGATCCGGATGTATTAAAAACGTACACAAAGACGACTTATTTAACTGGGACTTACAAAAAACCAGTATTTACTATTAGTCCTAAAAATACATTTTTAGTTAAATACAAAGGAGAAGGAAAATGGAAATAACCACTAAAACTATCATGAACAAAATACCTTTTTTTATAGCATTACTTTGCCTTTTTACCAATTGCAGCAAAGATGACAACCAAGGAGATACTTCTTCGCCAACAACAAGCTATTATTACCCAACTGAAGAAGCTTCTATTTCCGCTGCCCAAATTGGAGACGGAAAAGGAACATTAGATCCAAAAGGAATAACAATCGCAAACGACAAATTGTACGTTTGTAATGGCGATGTTCTTGAAATTTTTGATGCACTGACTTTAGCGCATCTTAAAACACTTACGGCATATACAAAAGGAACAACTACAATTCCGTTTACCAAACTTTCTTCGGTTAGTATTGATAAAGGTCGTATTTATGTTGGAAGCGTTGATTCAAGACTTTTTGTAATGGACGAACTTACAACTGCCGGAATTAACACGGTTGGAAATGGTCAATGGTGGCAAACTTTTGTACACGTTTTTGGAGTTGTAGTAAAAGACGGATTGGTATTTGTGAAAGAAAAAGAAACTTCGATTAAAGTTTTCGAAACGACACAAATTACCGAAACCAGCGAGTGGAATTTAAAACCTATTGCCAAATTAACAACTTTAAGCGGTTACGATCAGGTTTATTCTATGGATGTTGAAGCAGGAAATTTAGTCGTAGCCGGAAGAGATGCCAAAAGCTATTTGTATTATACAATTGCATCTATTAAAGCAAATGCTGCGAACTCGCTTACAGAACCAACAAAACCATCAAACACTACTTTTGATGCAAAACCTATTGCGATTAATTTTAGTAAAGATTGGGCAATTACATCAGAAAATCTTGGAAGTCTAAACTATTTACGTCTTTATCCAAAAGCTGAATTTTTAGACAAAAAATACAATGCAAGAGTGAATACTTCTGATATTATGGGACAAAATCCTTTTGGAACAATTGTTAGCACAGCGCAACTTAACGATCGTCTTTTCTTATCTGATAATACAAACAAAAAAATACGAATTATAAAACTTAATCAATCTGCAATTACTGAACATTAATTGACCTAATTTTATAAGTATCAATACTCAAAAGGGAATAGTTTCAGGACTATTCCCTTTTTGTTTTAATTCGATTTTAAACGCAAAGTTCGAAAAGTTTTAATTTTACTTTACGCAAATAGAAAACACAAAGTTCGTAAAGCTTTGTGTTGATCTAGCTTTGCGAACTTTGTGTTTTTATAAAATCCGATATGCAAAAAAAACTTGCGAACTTTGCGGTTAAATTCACCCTTAATTTTTATTGCTCCACAAGTTTTTGTATTGTACCAACGTTTCTTTATAAACCTCGACAATTGTAAATGCCGAATTAAAAATAAATAGTAACTTTTCATGCTTTTTGTAGTCAAATATCTAAAAACCAATGACAACAGATATCATAGAATTAAATGACTTTATTGTTTTAATCGAACAATCGAATACTTCTAAAACTTTTGTTCAGAAGTGTGCAATTGATGGCGATGCCGTTGGTTTTGCTTTTTACGGATCTGGAAATGTCGAATTGGAAATAAAACATAACAATCAAACCAAGTATTTGACGAACACAACAGGTTTGGCAATTTGTTTTTTTGGAAATCAAAAAGTAGAATTTTCACACAAGATAGAACCCGATAAACCGCTGCAATCAATCAGTATTTTTACGAAATCAAAAAAACTGCATTCTTTGCCTCAGGCCGAAAAAGAAATTTTTGAAAAACATCTTCCTGAATTACTAAATCCGAAAGAGCATTTTGTAAAAGGTCCTTCATTTTATATGACGCTGGATATGCAATTGGCAGTTCAAAAAATTTTCAATACCACTTATACAGGCAATACGAGATTATTATTTTTGAAAAGTCAAATCAATGAATTATTGGCACATTTTTATGCGCTTTTAACCACAGGAACCAAAATTGATTTCTCGGAAACGGACAAAAACAAGCTTTATAAAGCCAAAGAAATTGTCACTAATAGTTATTCGAAACCGCCTTCGATTACGCAATTATCTCAAATGGTAGGTTTGAATAGTAACAAACTCAAAAAGAACTTCAAAGAACTATTTGGTATTCCGGTTTTTAAATATGTTCAGGAAGAACGACTTCATAAAGCTTATGAATTACTCCGCGAAAGCGAAAGAACCGTACAAGAATCAGCTTGGGAAGTTGGTTACGAAAGTTTAAGTTCATTTTCGAATGCTTTTCATAAAAAATTTGGGATGCGTCCAAATGAAGTTCGACAACAATTCCTTTCAAACAAATCATAATTCCTTTCAGACAAATGATTTGTTTATAATGGAGGCAACTTTGTGTCAATAATCAATTAAAAAACTATTGACATGAACAAACAGAAAATTTTAGTCTTGGGTTGCAACGGGAAAACTGGACGCAGAGTAGTCGAAAAATTAGAGCAAGTTCCTAATATCGAAATTCGTTTAGGTTCGCGAAATGAGAAAATCCCTTTTGATTGGGAAAAACCAGAAACCTGGGAAGCCGTTCTACAAGATATTGATTCGGTTTATATTACTTTTCAGCCAGATTTGGCAATTCCTTCAGCCGAAGATTCAATTGAGAATTTTACTCGTCTTGCCACAAAATCAGGTGTTCAGAAAATTGTTCTACTTTCTGGAAGAGGTGAAAAAGAAGCGCAGATTTGCGAAGAAATTGTAAAACAAAATGCCAAAAACTGGACGATTGTTCAGGCAAGTTGGTTTAACCAAAACTTTAGCGAAAGCTTTTTCTTAGATCCAATTTTAGCCGGAATCGTAGCATTGCCAAGAGCAGAAGCATTAGAACCATTTATAGATGCCGATGATATTGCTGAGGTTGTTACAGCAGCACTTTTAGACGATAAACACAACGGTCAGACTTATGAATTAACCGGTCCGAGATTATTAACTTTTAAAGAAGTTATTAATGAAATTGCTGAGGTTAGCGGTCGAAACATTACTTTTCAGCCTTTAGCTTTAGAAGAATACACACAAATGCTAAAAGAATATCAAGTTCCCGAAGATCATATTTGGTTAATAAATTACCTTTTCGAACAAGTATTAGACGGACGAAATTC
Organism: uncultured Flavobacterium sp.; assembly: GCF_951805225.1. Lineage (NCBI taxonomy): Bacteria > Pseudomonadati > Bacteroidota > Flavobacteriia > Flavobacteriales > Flavobacteriaceae > Flavobacterium > uncultured Flavobacterium sp. The sequence continues at coordinate 3,116,845 of NZ_OX638201.1, forward strand.
AAGCATAACGTCTGACATCGAAAAAGTTTTAGGCAGGAAAGCAAAAGATTTTACCGCTTACGCGAAAGAAACAGCCCAAACCGGAATCTGGAATTCTTGAAATTAATTGTATTTGCACACAACGATTGTCGTTTAAATCGCCATTTCAACGGATTAAAATCCGTTGCTACAATATAAACCATTCTTCCGAAATTTCACAAAGAGTTCCGGAGGAACGAGACATATTGTAGGGATGGATTTTAATCCATCATACAGTTTTACCATCCAACGAAAGTTTCAACAAAACCCCGCGTAAATCAGTTTAATCTGTAAAATCCGCGTGCCATTAAAAAGCAATTACAAAAAAAGCTTGTCGATAACCGACAAGCTTTTACATTATTCCCTAATAATAAACATTCAAAATTATACTCGTTTTAGAACCATCAATTATTTTCTCGAGTCTTTTAAAGAATTTTTCACTTACCATTGGACATCCTTTACTATTCGAAATATAATAATCCTGTTCTTCTTCCGGAACCGCTGAGTAAGGATGCAAAACGATTGCCCTCATAATTGCATTACTATTTGTTTCTTCCAAACCGAACAATTTATACGATTTGCCAAACATCCCTTTGTATGATTTTCCGATAATATATTTGCCTAGCGAAGTACTTTTTGAATTGGGTTCGTTGCTAAATTTCAAATCACCCCTAACATTAGTTTCAGAACCAGAACCGTTAGCAACAAGTCCCTGATCCAGGATTTTATCATTTTCTAAATCGTAAACAAAAAACCTGTTTTTGCCGGACTTAATTTTCATATCAACAAAAAAAGCAATTTTAGAATTGTAATTACTTTTAGAATGAATCATTGTTTTTACATCGATTAACTGACTATTAAATCTTTCTAATTCAGTATCTGTAAGTAAATTGTTTGTGTTGTATTCTTTTATTCCTCCAAAAAAACTTATTGTAAAAAATAAGATCAGATTCAATGTTTTCATAAAATGCAGTTTAAAAATCCTGAACAATTTTGATGCTTATAAAACAGAATATCAACTATTGTTTAGATTTTAATTTCAGTCTGCAAATTTACATCGACATTAAAAATTAAAAACACCTTAAAAGACTACATAACAACACAATAAGGCTTTTTAGAATAACTAAAATGATGAAAACAAGTCTTTTGAATCCATAAAAAAACCCTGTAAAATAGAAATTTTACAGGGTTTTAGATATTCGAATTGATAATGAAGAATGTTATTCTTTAATATCGTGATCTTTAGTTTTTACTAACTGATTTACTCTCCAAATCAAAAATACAGTCAGAAGTGTAATTACCGCAATTACATATCCTAGAATATCATAGTTTTCCAGAGGAGAAGTTTTAGTTTCCTGATGTACAATAAATCCGGCACAAACAGCTGCGATTCCGCCCGCAATTTGCTGTAAAGACGAAGATATTGACATATAAGCGCCACGATCTTCCAATCCCGGAATTGCCGTATTAAGCGTTGTTGCAGGAATCATACGACTCATGATTCCCATAAATAAGATCATATTGATTACTACGATTTCCCATAGTGGAATTGGAGTTAAGTTCGTATAAATCAAAATCATAATGATCGAAAGTATTGAACCTGCTGCAAACAATTTGAACTTGCTTACTTTATCACTTAATTTTCCAACCAAAGGCATTATAAACAGTACCGAAAGTCCCGTAAAGAAAAATACCATTGGTAATTCGAGTTGGCTAATATGAATATTATTCACTAAAAATGCGCTCCCGAAAGGCTGTAACATAAAACCTCCAACAGAAAGAAAAGCAATCGATGCAAAACCAACCTGATAACGTTTATTGCTCAAAGTATGCCAAAGATGCAAAAACGGACTTTTGTCTGATTGCACTTCTAAATGCTTCGTGATTGGCTCCATTTGCGTGATAATTGCAATAAGAATTAAAGCTCCCAAAACGGCAATCATAATAAATGCTGAATGCCATCCCCAATTGTTAGCAAAATATAAACCAACCGGAATTCCTAAAATCTGACTTGTAGCAAAAGCCATTTGTATGAATCCCATAACGCGTCCTCTTTGATGAATAACGAATAAATCTGTTACGATAGCCAAAGACACAGAACCTATTACACCACCAAAAAGTCCGGTAACGATTCTTGCCGCAAGCAACGTTGTATAACTTGTCGAAAGGGCGCAGAAAACGGTACCAATGATGAATCCGGTATAGAAGAAGATTAAAAGTTTTTTTCTGTCAAATTTATCAGCAAAACCCGCTGCCATTAATCCCGAAATTCCGGCGCTAAAAGCATATGCAGAAACGGCAAAACCAAAGTTTGCGGTCGTCATATTCAGGGTTTTCATTAAGATATCTCCAAGCGGAGAAATGACCATAAAATCAAGTATAACTGTAAATTGCAAAAGTGCTAATATTGCTATAATGATTTTTTGGTGTGAAGTAAAAGCGGGGCTGTCCCCAGAAATTTTTTCCATATAAATTGGTTATTTTTTTTGATTAAGATAATTCCTGACATTCGTGACCAAATTCATTGATCATACCAATAATGGCTTCAGGTTTTAATACATTCGATACGACGCGAAGCACGCAATCAACATCTTCATGGTCGATGCTCCATTGTTCTATATCCGAATGATTATCCAGCGTTCTGTGCATATCGCAATCTGGATTGATTTGTTTAATATTTGTTTTGAAAATGTGTATTGTATTCAAATTCGTTTCCATAATTTTTCATGGTTTTAGTCCTTTAATTGTACTCTTAAAAGCTTCTTTCATAATCTCTTTGGTAAGTTTGAATGGTCTCCCTCCCATACTCTTACCCTCAGTATGCATATTCAACAATGTGTATAAAGGTCCGTAAGCCACTGACCAAAAAGCCTCAAATGTCATTGGGACAATTTCTTTTTTACGAAGTCCATTGTCAATAAACTCACTCATAATCTTTCTAAAATCTGCAAACTCTTTAATAGAATCCAGAATAGTTTCTGAATGAGGTGAATGTTTTATGATCTCAAAAAATGCAACTTCTTTCGGATATTTCATGGTAAAGGTGGCGCGGTTTTCCCACTGTCTCCATAAACCTTCCTCAAATGACATTTCGGGTGCAAAATCTTTTACTGTACTGGTAAAAAATTTCAGCGCGATAATGGCACCTATTTTCTGAATCAAATCATCCTTGTCTTTGTAATAAATGTAAAGTGTGCCAACAGAAATAGAACACGCCTTCGCGAGCTTGTTCATACTGAAACCTTGAAATCCGTCACGCACAATTTGGTCAATTGCCATTTCGATTACCAATTTTTCTTTGTCGACATCTCTTACTCTCATACTGATTATTTTTGACAAAGATAAAATAATAAATGAATGAACATTCTTTTATTTATTGTTTTTTTTCATACCAATAAACCCGACAGGTTTTTGAAACCTGACGGGTTTAGAATAGAGTTCAAACAAAACTTTTTAGTGCATAAAAAAACTCCTGCCCAAAAGGAACAGGAGTTGCAAAAAAACAAATCAATTCTATTTTTTTAATTACAATTATTTTTAGACTAAACCACGAGTCAACCAGCCTCTTTTATTGGCGGTAACGATGGCATAAGGTGTTATCCAGAATAAGCTGAAGGTGTAGAAAACGCTATAAGAATATGCCCAAAGCGAATCTGCAAGATTGTATCTTTTAGCATAAAACAATACCGGAAAACTAGATACAATTAAGATTCCTAATAATGTTGAGCTTAAAAATAATAAGGGATGCATGGCGATAAACACAAACATAAAAATCATAAACGGATATGCCATAACGATTTTTAAAGCTTGGTTAAACCATAAAAGACGAGCTCCAAATTTAGATTCTTTTCTAAAATCTGTAAAAACATATTTAGCCATTGCAATATTCTCACGAACATTACTTCTACTCCATCTAATGAACATTTTGTATAATCCGGTGTATTCTTCAGGAACGTTTGTCAATACATAAGCATTTCTTTGAAATACCACATGTTGACCTTGTTTCAAAATCATATTTGTCATCGCTCGGTCTTCGCCAATGTCAGACGGTTGTCCCATAAAAGTTTGGTTGATCCATTCGTCAAGACAAGCAAAAACCGAAGTTTTTCTATATGCTGCCGCTGCTCCAGGAGTACAAAGTACAGAACCTAATTTACTTTCCGCAGAACGCATGAATTCAAAACTCATTACGAAACTTACGTTAAGCATTTTCGGTAAGATTGCTTTTTTACTGTTCAAAACATGAACATTTCCTGCAACTGCACCACATTTTTCGTCTACCACAAACGGACTTACTAAATTTCTTAGCGTATCTTTTTTCACGATTGAATCACTATCAACCGTTACAAAAATTTCTCCCATTCCTAGTTCGAATCCACGATGAAGAGCGTGACGTTTTCCTTTATTTTCAGGTTGTTGAAAAATCGTCAAACGATCGCCTAATTTTATTTTGGCTTGTTGCATCCAGTACCAGGTATCGTCTTTACTTCCGTCGTCAACTGCTAAAATTTCTAGTTTATGTGCCGGAAAATCACTGTCGGCCAAACTCAATAAAGTATCCCAAACCAGTTTTCCTTCGTTATACGCAGGAACGATTACGGTACAAGTTGGCAACATTTCGTCCGAAACTGATTCGATTGGTTTATAGTTAAAATACAAGTATAAATTATACAGAAATACTCCCGTTTGAAAAACAAACAATATTCCTGCAACGACTAAAAACGGAAATCCCCAAGAAGAATTCATTCGGTCGATTTGAAACTGATCAAAGTCGGATTGTAAATGATATACGGAATATGCTCCAACAAACAATAAGGCAAATGTGCTTATCAACACAAATAATCCGAACTTACTTTTAGTGCGCTCGCTTACTTTTTTTGCTGCTACATTGTCATTACTAATTCGAAAAATGGAACTTTTTAAGGCTTGTTCGTTACTAAGATCTGGATTTGAAGTATAAAATTGTTCTGATGTTAAGGTTTCACTTTTCATATGACACTACTTTTGATTGCTTTCTATGGGCTTTTATTTAATTTGCTTTCCCTCCGATTTCGTTATTCTCATTTATCGGAAAGGATTTTACATTATCCCATTTTGCAAGCGTTGTGCCATTATTATTTTTTACTGGTTTCTAGCAGTTTAAGTATTTCGAGTGATTTTTGAGTGTGTAATTATTATACGTTTTGGTATACAGGATACAGTTTTTATTGGGGTTTTGGAAGGTTTTGAGTTGAGGTTTTTGGAGCTATTTCCAGCCATCCACTATATCTTTTTCTGCTTAAAGAAAGCAGTAAAAGGATGCCGCTTCTGTCTGGGCTAGGGCAATGGATTTCATAAGAACCCTTTTTCGCTGAAAAGAATATCTATCTTAAAAAATAAAACTATTCTTACTTTTTATAACTTTACCTACTAGTCTTAACGATTTATTCAATACTTTAGCAATCAGAATATTTTTTGTACTTGCAAATCAACAGTCTGAGAGTATAAGAACGAATTTTATGAAAGAATAGTATAATATGAACACGGGAGAAATACTTATATATCAAAATCAGGAAGGCAATATTAAAATCGATGTACTTCTTGAAGAAGAAACAGTTTGGTTAACACAGGCACAACTTTGCAATCTTTTTGCAAAATCTAAAGCTACGGTCAGCGAGCATATAAAAAACATTTTTGAAGAAGAAGAATTGAATGAAAACTCAGTTGTTCGGAAATTCCGAACAACTGCATCTGATGGTAAAAACTATCAAACTAATTTTTACAATCTTGATGTCATAATTTCGGTAGGTTATAGAGTAAAATCACTTCAGGGAACGCAATTCCGTATTTGGGCAACCCAGCGATTAAAAGAATATATTGTAAAAGGCTTTACATTAAATGATGATCGTTTTAAGTCAGGCAATACCATGAATTACTTTAACGAATTGCAACAACGCATTCGTGAGATTCGAATATCTGAAAAATTTTTCTACCAAAAAATAAAAGACATTTACACCACAAGTATTGATTATGATGCAAAAGATGAAAAAACAGTTTCATTTTTCAAAATCGTACAAAACAAATTCCTTTGGGCAATTTCTCAAAACACAGCAGCTGAATTAATTTATCGCAGAGTTGATGCCACTTTACCATTGTTAGGAATGCAATCTTTTGATAAAAAAGAAGCAAATGCAGTTCTGAAAACAGATGTTAGTATTGCTAAAAATTATCTAAATGAAGATGAAATAAAACTTCTGGGATTATTGGTTGAACAATATTTAGCATTTGCGGAGACTATGGCACAACAACAAACCCCAATGTATATGAAAGATTGGGCAGAACGTCTTGACAGTATTTTGCAACTCAACGGAAGAGAATTATTGTCGCATGCAGGAAAAATTAGTCATCAAATGGCTCTGGATAAATCTACTCAAGAATTTGAAAAATTTAAAGAAAGTAGAAAAACAATAGAGATAGAACAAAGCTTAAAAGAAATTGAAGCAGATATTAAAAGATTGAAAAAATAACAGCATCAAATAATTAAAAGGAAACATTAAGTCACTATTTTCATCCCAAAACATCGGAACACTATATTTTTTTATTTGTCGTGGCGGAAGAAAAAGGATGCCGCTTCTGTCTGGGCTAGGGCAATTAGAATTAACGTATAAATATGCATTTGTGGTGTTTTCATTCATTAATATTCTTGTTGAATAATTGATTTGGTTTCAGATTATATAAAAAGAAACAAGATATTATGAAAATTACGCTGGTTATAATAGATCCTTCAAAACCAAAATCGCCTCCACTTAAAAAGAACGGCTTTTCAGGAATATATCCTAAGATGCTTATTACCTTAATCCCGCTGACATTACTTCCTAATAAACACCCAATGGAAAAATTCCAAAATGCATGTATGAAGCTTGTCAATAGAATTGAATCACTTTTTAAATAAATCAAGCTGAAAAAAACACCTGCAATAGCAACATTAACCAATCCTATTACATTAACATTTGGATTGAATAAATGAAACAGACTAAAAAATAAAGAAACTAAGATTATATCTTTTATCGAAACATCAGTAACCACAACTTTGTACGGAATAAATCTGAAAAGAATTTCCTCTACTGATGCTGAAAGAAATATTAAAAGAAAATAAACAATAATTTCACTATCCCAATTACTATAATTGTAGACTTTGATTAATTTAAATCCAACAAGAAAAGAATATACAATAAACGGAAGTAAACAAGTAAGTAAAATTGCCTGATTACCAAAGCCTTTAGATAAAAAGCTATTTTTAAAATTATCATATAAATTTTCTTTCCAAAAGAGATATACAATATAAATAAGTTGAGGACAAAACGTAGCGATCCATATTTTATAACTGAAAGTTTTTGCATATAGATCTTCAAAAGCAATGAAAATAAAAGGTATGGATATAAAAGATATTGTTAAAAAGGCTTTAAGGTAAAAGCTAATTATTTTTTTCATATTGTAAATTAAAGTAATATTATCCTTATTTTTTTATCAAAAGGATAATTGCCGAATTGCGGCAAAAAGAATTTTATCTTCCAATCAGGACTAAGGTAAAGGTTTTTAAGAAAATTTGAAAATAATAAAGAACTCAGGTATAAATACGCATTGTCTTGTCTCTATTTATCGGTATTCTTGTTAAAATTAGTTTTTAAGAGATTTATGGTTTTCCGTAAGGTGATTAATTTTTAAATGCTAAAATTTGCTTTAAGGTTTCATTGCCTTTAGAAGTAGCTAAAAAAAATTAAACAAATATTGAAGAGCTAAGAAAAAAAATAAAATATGAGTAGTACAACAACACCATTAATAGATTTATTTGGCAAAAAATTCACTATCCCACATTATCAACGTGGATATAGATGGGAAAAACAAGAAGTAACCGAATTACTCACTGATCTTTGGAATTTTATGAACACATCAAAAAATGGAGAATTCTATTGTTTACAACCTATTGTCGTTCAAAAAATAGCAGAAAACGAGTTTAATGTTTTAGATGGACAACAACGATTAACAACATTATATTTAATACTTGTTTATTTAGAAGAAAGAAGGTTTGAAGATGGATACAATCAAGAACTTTTTAAACTAAATTATGAAACAAGAAGCAAATGTGAAGAGTTTTTACTAAATAGAACTTTTATCAACACAATTGATGAGTCAAATATCGACTTTCAGCATATATGTGATAGTTATAAATACATCGATCAATGGTTTAAGAACCATGCTGGAGCAAAAGGAAAATTAATTCCTATCCTTCTTGATAATAATGACATTGGAAATAAAAATGTTCGCGTTATTTGGTATGAAGTAGAACCGCAAACCAACCCTATTGATGTTTTTATTCGATTAAATGTTGGTAAAATTCCTTTAACAGATGCTGAATTAATAAAAGCATTATTATTACAAAGTGATAAATACCTCCCATCAGAATTGACAATAAATAAAATGAAATTGTTTGAAATTGCAACAGAATGGGATAGTATTGAATACACATTACAAGAAGAAGATTTTTGGTATTTTATAAGCAACGAGGAAAATTCGAAACCAACACATATTGAATTTATCTTTGATGCTATAGCCAATAAAATTTTGAAAGAGAAAAAATATTTTGATTCAAAACCTTTAAAACACGCCACTTTCTTAATTCTATCTGAGTACCTCCAAGATTTAATTATTAATAAAAAAATAACTAGAATTGATGCTGTTAGAGATATTTGGAAAATGGTAATTGAATATTTTGAATATTATAAACAATGGTTTACTAATAGAAAACTCTATCATTATATTGGTTATTTAATCGAAATAAAAGGCAGTACTATTATAGATAGTTTGATTAAGGAATCTAAAGGGCGAAGCAAAAAATCTTTTGAAACATATCTTGAAGATCAAATTGAAGACTTAATAAAAATTACTACAAAACAGAAAGATGCAAGTGGTGATATTATAGAGGTTAAACTAAAAGATTTACGTTATGAAAACGAAGATCAAAAAACGAACGATAAAACATTAATTATCAATATCTTGTTTTTACATAATGTAATAACCACATTAAAATCAGAGAAAGAAAAAGCAAAATTTCCTTTTAATCTTTACAAAAAAACTAAAAAAAATGAAAAATGGAGTTTAGAGCATATCCATGCGCAAAACTCCGAATATATTACAAAATCTCATCACCAAAAATCATGGCTTAAAGACCATATCAAATCATTAACTAATACTAATGAGGCACAATTTGACAGTATAATCAAAACAATGATTATTGCACAAAATAATGACAATTTAGATAAAGAAGATTTTAATAAAATTGTAAATTCTGTATATATTTTAATTAATGAAAAATCTGGGGTTAATGAAAAAAATATTCACGGAATAGATAATTTATGTCTAATCGATAAAAACACAAATAGTCAGTTAAACAATTCTGTTTTTGATGTAAAAAGAGAGAAAATCAAAAAGAGAGAAGTTAATGGTCATTATATTCCAATCTGTTCAAGAAATATATTCTTAAAATCATACACCGATTATCCTGAAAATAATGCTTATTGGACTCCTCAGGATCGAATAGGTTATTTAAGTAGTCTAGAAGAAACCTATAGTTATTTTGTAAAATAATAAATAAAAAAATGAAGTACACTTTATATAAATTACTTGAAAATAATGTAGTCAAAATTCCATTGATTCAAAGAGATTATGCGCAAGGTAGAGAATCAGAAATAGATTTAAGAAATAGTTTTATTAATAAAATTAAAGAAATTTTAAATGAGGAAGTTGAAAAGCTAAATCTAGATTTTGTTTATGGATATACAGAAAAAAGTAATCAAAGCAAAGAGGATTTTATTCCTCTTGATGGACAGCAACGGTTAACAACACTTTGGTTATTACATTGGTATTTTGCTTCTAAAGAAGGGGTAATGAGAGACGATGTCTCAAATTTGGTAAAACCAGTACTTTTAAATTTTACTTATGAAACAAGGATTTCTTCTAAAAGATTTTGTGAAAATTTAGTCAATAATCCTATTGAAAATCTTGAATTAATAGAGTCTATTAAAGACGAAATAATAGATTCCTCTTGGTTTATGTCTTCTTGGGAATATGATCCAACCATAATAGCAATGCTAAATATGCTGGACACAATTCATAAAACTTTATCTGGTTGTAAAAATGTCTGGGAAAAATTAACCCATAAAGACCTAATTACTTTTGATTACATTGACATTAAATCGGATGAGTTTAAGTTAACCGATGAATTATATATTAATATGAATTCAAGAGGAAAACCATTAACACCTTTTGAAAATTTTAAAGCTATATTTTCAAAACTTTTAAATGATAAAACGACAGATTATTTTGAATTAAAACGTGATTACAAAGAACAACAAATAACCTATCAGCAATATTTCGCATTCAATGTAGATGGCAGATGGGTTGATTTATTTTGGAATTACAGAAATACAACTGAAAAAGAATTAGACCAAAATATCTTAACTTTTTTCTATTATATAGCAGAAATGCAACATTACAAAAAAAATAAAGATGAAAACTTCGACAAAAATCTAGAATCATTAAAAACTGTTTATGGACATAAAGAAAATGTTGATTTTCTTTTCGATTCGCTTGATTTACTTTCAAGTTTGAAAGATGTTAGATCATTTTTTGATGAATTATTTTGTAATAATGAATATGAAGTTAGTAAAGTCAAATTATTTGACAATAAGACCACCGATTTATTTTTAAGAGCATTTACAGACGAAAATTTTGATGTAAAACAAAAAGTACTTTTCTATGGTATTTTAGAATTTTGTATTGAAACAAAAACTTTAATTCCAAATAAAAATTTAAAGGATTTTATTCGAATAATAAGAAATTTACTTTCTAGAACCCGACAAGTAAATACATCGAGGAGAATTGAATTTACTTCAAATTTACGTTTACCAAACTTTTTTGAATATTCTAATTTCATCTTTGAATTAACACAATTAATAAAGCTAAATCCTAACAAAAATGTATTCCAGTTATTTACAGAAAACACACTAAAAGGATTTACAAAAGATGTTTTAGATGCAGAAAAAAACAAGATATTATCCATTCTTAAAAATAGTGCAACAGAAGAAAGCATTACCAAACTAGGTGAGCATTTTTACTTAGAAGGAATCACTGATAATTTCGATATTGAATCCGTTGATATTGAAAAATACGTAAACGCATTTTATGAAATTTGGGAATTTAAAGAAACAAATAGTTCACTTTTAATAAGATCGTTATTAACACACGGAGATTTTTCAGTAAAAACACATTCTTATTCAAGCTTAGGTCCAATTTGGTATTTTGGTTCAGAAGAAGGCTGGAATAGAATATTAACAACAACTGATAAAATTGAACAAATAAAAATAAAAACTAACATTGATTCATTTTTAAGGGATTATATAACATTCACTGAAAAAACAATTGCTGAGAAATTATACAAAATGATAAATAATTTTAATCCACAAGAAAAAGATTGGATTTATTATTTTGTGAAATATCCAGAAATCACTTCCCGTATTGGTGAAAACTTTAATCTATTTACTTGGAACGATAAAAAAGGTTTTAATATAAATAGTGTTGGTAATTCGGGAAAACAACCTTTAGCTTCCTATCATATAAATCCATATTTAAATACTATTAAAGAAAATTTTTCAGAAGAAAAAAAAATAACAAAGTATCATGGAAGATATACAGATCAATTGAGTTGTTTGAGCTTGCCAAAAGATATTACTATATTTTCTGGCAATGATGGCTATGAAATTTACAATTTGGAAAAACATTCTAATTTTGATTTTTTTGTTGAAAATTTTAACTTAAAAAAAGTAAACAATTATTATATTTTGAATGAAACCGAGATGAAAGATAAGATCGAAATAGCAATTGATTTTTGCCAAGAAGTTTTAATGAAATAATTAATAAATTAAACTAATTCTTTACAATAAATGTACAGAATTTTGCTTCTAAGAGATATTTTAAATTTCTCTTAGAAGCTAATTTAGTCAAAAGTTTCATTTTTATAATTTTAGTACAAACTAAACCAATATAATTTAATTTCTACTTAAAACTAAAATCCCCCTATTCCTCATACATCTCCATCCACAACCTCGTCTCCTCCAAATCAAGTTCCTTCTCAATTTTCCTGAAAATCTCTTCATTTACAGAACCGGATTTATGCATCGATTCTAGTTTACCGCGTTCTACATTTAGAAGATCGATTTGAAGTTTGGTGAAATCATTGAAAATCTCGCCGCCCATTAGATTTCCTTTTCCGAAGAAGTTGGCTGGGAGTTCGGTTTTTTGGAGGCGGTTGAATTTTACTTCGTATTTACTTTTTATATTGTGAAGTAAGTCGTCGTTGAGTAACGAGAAATTATCTTCAATATGGGTAATGGTTTGCGACACGATTACATTTCTTATTTCGTATTCTTCGGCAAGGATCGAATATTTTTCGATTTTTAGTTTTTTGATTAACCATGGTAAAGTCAAACCCTGAATTACCAAAGTCGAAAGTATTACGCAAAATACCAGATAAATGATGAGGTTTCGGAGTGGAAATTCTTCTGTTTCGTTCATCATTAGCGGAAGCGCCAATGCAGCTGCCATAGAAACTACGCCACGCATTCCGGACCAACCAAAAACAATCATGTTTCGGAAATCAAATTCCTCTTGTAGACGGATTTTTTTACTGATATATCTTGGAAGCAATGTTGCCGGAATCACCCATAAAAAACGCACCAAAATCACGACCAAACTTACCGAAGCGCCCCAAACAAACAATGACCAACCGGAATAATCCCCGATTCCTTCAATAATTTGACGCAATTGCAATCCGATTAAGATAAAGATTAAACCGTTTAGAATATTCGTTAAAACGCTCCAAATCGTTCCTGTCATGATTCGGCTTTCGTGCGTGAAAATCGTTCCTGATCTCGCCGAAAGAAAAAGCCCTGTCGCCACTACAGCCAAAACTCCCGAAGCTTCGAAATGTTCGGCAATTAAATAAGAAGCAAAAGGCGTTAATAAAGTTAAAGTTGCTTCGATAACTTCGTCGCAAACAAATCTTTTATGAATAAAACTCATAACATATCCCACGCCTAAACCAATCGCAATTCCTATAACCGACATCACAACAAAATTCAATCCGGCTTGCCAGAGTACAAAATTTCCCGCTGTAATGGCGGTCAAAGCATATTTATAAGCAACCAAACCACTGGCATCATTTACCAGACTTTCGCCTTCAAGAATGGCGATTAATCTCGGATGCAAACCCAAACCTTTTGTTATAGAAGTAGCCGAAACTGCATCAGGCGGAGAAACGATTGCGCCTAATAAAAAAGCTAACGGCCAGGAAATATCATCTATCAGCATATGTGCAGCAAAAGCTACGGCAACGGTGGTAAAAAGTACCAGACCTACAGCCGCTAAAGTAATTGGTCGGATGGTTTGTTTAAAATCAGACCAACTAGTATACCACGCTGCGTGATATAAAAGCGGCGGCAAAAAGACGATAAAAACAACTTCGGGACTTAATGCAATCACCGGAAGTCCGGGAATAATGCTAATCACAACTCCGCAAAGCACCAACACAATTGGAATTGGGAAATTATATTTTTTACTAACAAGACTCAGGAAAGCGACGCCAAATAGTAACATGATAATTACAGTAATATTCTCCATTTTCTAGGTGTTTTGGTATTTTTGGTATGAGAGTACGAATATAATATTTTTAATTTTTCTTTTTTAGCCACTCGCAAAGCTTCGGGATAAAATGATTTAATTTCACGCAGATTCTACAGATCAAAGCAGATTTAAATAGATTTTTATTAAAATTAATTTGCGTAAATCTGCTTAAATCTTTTTTAATCTGCGTGAAATTCATATTAAAAAATCTATGTGAATCTTTTTATCCCGATAACTATTTGAAAGTGTCAAAAACAAAATCTCTTTTAACCAAATTTTATCATACTCTTCATCATAAATACTTTAAAAAAAATTACATTTGAACCTTAAATTTATGCCCTAAATTATGATTCAGAAAAGATATTCTATTTGTTTACTTGCCTTATTAGCAGTCTTATTTTACACGCCACTCGCCTATTCGCAAACAACTCCTCCAAAAACAGAAACCAAATCTTCACTATTTCAGGAAAGTGTAACTGACAGCGACTATCTAATGGCTATCGAAAAAGCCGGAGAAGTCCTGGAATCTGCTCATAATGACACCGAATTTGATGGAAATAGCCATCATTTATTTGGTGATATCAAAAGAACACAAAGTAAACTTGATCTTATTCTGGAGAGTTTAAAAGGTGCAAATCCTAACGTGCGCAATCAGCAAATGTATCGTATCGTGCTGAAAGAAATTCAGCAGGAACTAGAAGAACAAAATACAGCAATCAATTCGCGTAATCTGGCTCTTGAAAAAATCAAAGGCAGAGTAATTGATTTGCGCAAAGACAAAACCTTAATGAGTCTTTTGAAAGACACGATTCGTCGCAAACAGTTTAAAAAAGAATTCGCCAATCTTAAAAACAGATATCTGAGCACGGACAGTTTAATGACCAAAAATCAAGGTATTTTAAACAAAAACAAAAGACTTACTGTTGAAAGAAAAATTGCGGTTTCGAATGCTTTAATTACCGTTGACAGCAAACTTGAACAATCAGGAATCGGAATGCTTAAGGAAGATTATCCTACTTTATGGAGCAAAACCGATTCGACCGCGAAAAAAATAGTTGGGCAAAACATAAAAGCTAAAATCATTATCGAAGAAAATGTTGCTGCTTATTATCTAAGTTACAGAGCAGGCGGTTTGATCACTTTAGTTTTATTAATGGGATTATTGGGCTGGTACATTTCGCGCAATTTAAAATACTTAAACAGTAATGCACATGCCGATAATCTGGCACAATTTAACTTCAAATATTTAAATCGTGGCGTTATAATTCCAGTTTCAGTAATTGGTCTTAATATCGCCGTTGTAAGTAATTTATATGCTCCGGCATTATTTATTGAATTGATTCAGTTGGTTCTTTTGGGACTTCTTACGGTTCTTTTTAAGAATAGATGGCCGGCAGTTGCCATGAAAAACTGGATATTTCTATTAGTTCTGTTCTTTGTTTTGTGTTTCCTTGACTTATTTATTGCAGTAGGATTTATTCAGCGTTGTGCTTTTATTGTGATCAATATTTTAGGAATCCGTTATGGTTTAGTTCAGATTAAAACTTTAAAAGAACAGCTTTATATCAAAGGATTTTTTAAATGGGCAACCATAATTTTTATTGGTCTGAATGCTTTATCGCTTTTGAATAACCTTTTCGGAAGAGTTTCATTGGCCAATATGTTAAGTCTTACAGCGTTTATTTCGCTAACACAAATTGTGGCTTTGAGTGTTCTTTTGAAGATTGTTTTAGAGGTTATTCTTTTACAGATTTACACTACCAGAATTAAACGTGGCATTGAAAAAATCTTCGATCACGAAACTTTGTCTGACACACTCAAAAAACCTTTCATTATCATAATTAGTTATATGTGGATTGTTGTAATCGCAGCTAATTTAAATGCTTGGGAATCCCTTCGTTCCGGTTTAGTCACCTTATTAAGCCATCCAAATACTATTGGAAGCATCACTTTTACTTTAGGAAACATCGTTTTATTCTTTATAATTATTTGGGTAGCGCATTTATTGCAAAATTATGTTGCTTACTTTTTTGGCGAAATTGACGATGAAAACGAAGAAAACGTCAATAAAAGACAACATTCTAAACTATTGATTACAAGACTTGTGGTTTTAATAGTCGGTTATCTTTTGGCGGTTGCAGCTTCGGGAATGCCTTTAGACAAACTAAGTATTTTATTAGGAGCTTTGGGTGTCGGTGTTGGACTTGGACTTCAGAATGTGGTTAATAATTTTGTTTCGGGTATTATTTTAATCTTCGATAAACCAATCCAAATTGGCGATGTAATCGATATTAGCAATGAATCAGGTCGTGTGAAATCTATGGGATTGCGTACCACCAAAATCAACGCGCCAAATGGTGCCGAAATCATTATTCCGAATGGTAATTTACTTTCTCAAAACATTACAAACTGGACTTATACAGACAATTTTAAATTGGTAGAAATTACTTTAGAAGTTTCCGGAGATGTTATGCCTGAGGATATTAATGCGCTTATAATAGAATCTCTTGAAAGCATGCAAATGGTCAATAATACAAAAACACCACAGATTTATTACAGTGCAATTTCTGAAGGAAAATTCAAATTACAAGTAAAATTCTGGTGCAGTATTTACCGTACCGAAGAAACAATAAGTAGTGCAAGACAAGTACTTTTTGGTAATTTTAAAGCTAAAGGTTTAACTTTATCAACCTAAAAAAATATTAAAATTTTTAATTTCAAAAGCCGTCTTATTGCTACAATTTGACGGCTTTTTTGAATGATTAATCCCCTTAAAATTCACACTAAATAAAGACCATTATATTTTCTGTGATTTTTTGCGAGCGATACTAGTTTTAATTACTTTTATATCTTAGAATTTCATTTTTTCCAAATGATAATAAAGAAAAAGAATACCTGGTTTAAAATGCTCTTTGAATGGAGAGGTTCCGTTTTGCCGCAACTCCTTCCGAGGCTTTTGTTATTGCTTTTATTTTCGCTTTTGGTCGTTTATTTCAAACCTTATCTTCTCAAATATAATTTACACATTAATCCCGCAATTTTCACTTTATTCGGGATTGCATTGGCTATATTTCTGGGCTTTAGAAACAATGTAAGTTATGATCGTTTTTGGGAAGGCAGAAAACTTTGGGGCGCATTATTAAACGATACAAGATCTCTTGCCAGACAAAGTATTACGCTGATTAACGATGCAGAATATGAAGCCAAAAGAGAGAATTTTACCAACTTACTTATTGCATTTGTCTACAGTTTAAAACATCAGCTTAGAGAAACAAACTCTGATAATGATATGAATCGGCTTCTGCCAAAAGAACTTGCAGAACAACTTAAAGAAGTCAAATTTAAACCTATAATTATTTTAAGAGAATTAGGAATTTGGGTAAAAAATGCCAAATCCGAAAACAAGATTGACAGCGTTACACAACTTGCTTTTGAAGAAAATCTGAACAAACTCTCCGACATTGTTGGCGGATGCGAACGAATTGCAGGAACACCAATTCCGTATACTTACAGCGTTTTATTGCACAGAACAGTTTACATTTATTGCTTTTTATTGTCTTTTGGTTTTGTCGAAACAATGGGCTGGATTACGCCTTTTATAATCGTTTTTATAGCTTATACTTTCGTCGCACTTGAAGCAATTGCCGATGAATTGGAAAATCCTTTTGGTCTTCAGCCAAATGATCTTGCATTGGACGCAATGTCGCAAATGATAGAAAATACATTATTAGAATTAAACGATAAAAAAGTAACTCCAATAAGTCCTCAAAACACTTATTATATTACTTAACCCCATTTAAATCAATACATAAAAGCTTAATTTAACACATAGAAACATAGCTTTTATATTTAAAAAAAAGAATAAAATAAAGAAACACATTTCTTTCACATAGCTAAATTTGTGTATTATAAATAAGTGAAACGCCTTATTACATTTTTTGAGCTATGTTGCTATCTGTTAAAAAGAATTACACACAACGAGTTATCACATTGCACACCCCAATTATATTCGGTTATGAATAGAGTTTTATTAGTTGAAGACGATCCCAGAGTTGCTTCCTTTATTTCGAGAGGACTTGAAGAAAATCTCTATCAGGTTAAGTCAGTATCGAAAGGATATGACGCCATAAATGAAGTCATGGAAAATGATTACGATATCATTATTCTCGATATTATGCTTCCGGATATTACAGGTTTTGAGGTTTGCGAAGTCTTAAGAAACAGAAAAATACTTCTTCCTATTCTTATTTTAAGCGCATTAGATACGCCGCACGAAAAAGTAAAAGGATTACAATCCGGTGCCGATGATTATTTGGCAAAACCCTTTTTGTTTGAAGAACTTCTGGCGAGAATAAATGCTCAGCTTCGTCGTGCCGAATTTAGTACCGGAATATTAGACTTTCAATCTTATGCCGGAATTGAAATCAATATGAAGGAACAAAGCGCTACGAGAGACGGAAAAGAACTTAATTTATCTTCAAGAGAACTTAAGCTTCTGATTTTTTTCATGAAAAACAGAGAAACAGCTTTGTCAAGAATTGCAATTGCTCAGGCAGTTTGGAGCATTGATCTTGATATGAATTCTAATACTGTAGATGTTTACATCAATTATCTGCGAAATAAAGTCGATAAAAACTTTGCAACGCCATTAATTCATACCATAAAAGGAACGGGATATATGCTCAAACAAAAGAGTCATGAATCTTAAAAACAAACTTGCGGTTAATTCCAGTTTGCTTTTTGCCTTTACGGTTGGACTTGTAATGGCGGGTTCTTTCTTGTTGTTTAGAACTCACATGAAAGATCTTTATTATGACAATCTTGAAGATCATGCGATGACAACGGCTCTTTTTTACTTCGAAAAAGACGAAATCAAAGAGATTAGCAGCGAACGTTATCGTCAAATCGAAATACAATACAATCGCATAAACAACGAATCGATACGAGTTTATGATGCCAAAACAAAGAAACTTTTTGTAAACGATAATGTTGATGTTCAGCTTAGTGATCAATATTTGGATTTAATCAAAAAAGAGAAAATTGTACATTTTAAAATCAACGACAGACAATTTGTTGGTTTATTTTATAAAGACAATCAGGGAGATTTTATCATTGTAGTTTCAGGAATTGATCATGCAGGAAACCGACAATTGGAGATTCTTGGTATTATGTTTATTCTTTTTTATCTCGCCGGAATTCCGATAAATTATCTTTTGGGAACTTTTTTAGCCAAACAAACTTTTCTGCCTTTTGAGCAAGTTATAGCCAAAGTAAATACGATTACGACCGAAAATCTTCATTCGAGGCTGGAAATCCCGCAAACAAGCGGAAAAGACGAAATTAAAGAGCTT
This sequence comes from uncultured Flavobacterium sp., assembly GCF_951805225.1. Lineage (NCBI taxonomy): Bacteria > Pseudomonadati > Bacteroidota > Flavobacteriia > Flavobacteriales > Flavobacteriaceae > Flavobacterium > uncultured Flavobacterium sp. Next base: position 3,135,930 of record NZ_OX638201.1, read on the forward strand.
GTTACCACTTTTAATTATCTTTTAGAAAGATTGGAAAGTGGAATAATGATTCAGAATAACTTTCTGAAAAACGCTTCTCACGAATTAAAAACTCCGCTTACCATTATTATTGGAGACATTGACGTTTCGCTGCAACAGCCAAGAACTAACGAACAATATGAGCAAATTTTAAAATCGCTCAAAAAAGATACTTTACATCTCAAATCTACTCTCGAAGGACTTTTGGTATTATCAGGACTTGAACTTTCTGAACCACAGCAAATGGAATCCGTTAGGATTGATGAAATATTGTGGAATGTTCTGGAAAAGAAAGCGATCGAATATCCTGAATCTAAAGTTTCGGTTAATTTTGATGCCATTTCTGATGATGAAGATTTGCTTTCCATTCATGGAAATAAACACATGATTTTCATTGCTTTGTATAACATTCTCGATAATGCGATTAAGTTTTCTTCGCCTGAACAAGTCAACGTATTTGCTTTTTCGAATGAAGGAAAGCTTCTGATAAAAATTAAAGATCAAGGTCCGGGAATTTCAGAAACGGATAGAGAATCTATTTTTGATCTCTTTTTCAGAAGCGATAGAACGCGTCACATTCAGGGACAAGGATTGGGACTTTTTATCACAATGCAAATTCTAAAACTTCATAATATTAATCTAATAGTAGATTCTGAGTTAGAAAAAGGCACTACATTTTCTTTAGTATTTCCTTAAAAGGATTAAAGTGTTTTTCTTTCACGCAGATTTTGCAGATTGAGCAGATCTAATTTTAAATTTGCGTAAATCTTTTTTAAGGAGCTAATCCCGCTATCCGTTTCATAACAACATTTCCGTCTAGTTTGTCATTTCGAGGAACGAGAAATCTCCACGAGTAGCTCTACAAAGATTGGCGATTTTGTTTGAGGAGCTACTTGCGAAGATTTCTCGTTCCTCGAAATGACAAACTAGCTTTGAAAAACATGTTTTTCAGCGAGAACAGTACAATTCTCGAACGCTTATTTTTACAATCCATAACATTAATTTAACACTCTAATGTTTCTCTAATCTACTTCAAATACAAACCTAATCTACTTATTTTTAGCATTTTGTTTAAACTATTGATTTTAAACACTTAATTGATTAAAGCTAAAATAACACGTTCATAATTTTGGGTTAACAATGAATATTTTTATCATTTTAAGTTAACAAAAGCGTTAAATCTGATCGGAACAAACTGGGTTTCTTTGTCAAATAAAAACTAAAAACAACATGACAAAACTAAAACTCTTTTTTTCGGCATTTATGCTTCTTGTTATGGGAAACATTTTTGCTCAAATTACAACCTCGTCATTATCTGCAAAGGTTAATGATGGAACCAGCCCACTTACTGACGCTGAGGTTACATTAACACATTTACCTACAAACGCTGTTTACAGAGCTACAACTGATAAACAAGGTAGATTTAGTTTCGAAAATTTAAATGCCGGTGGTCCTTATGAACTGGAAATTAAAAGTTCAGGCACCAAAGATTATTCTAATGCACAAATATTTTTAACTCTTGGTGATAATGATTTGCCAACAATTGTGGTTAGTAAAGCTGACAACAATGTATTGGAAGAAGTTGTAATTACGAGTTCTAAACCGTCATCAAAAAACAACGGAACTAATATTGGTGAAAAACAAGTAAACGGACTTCCGTTAATAAACAGAGGAATTCAGGATGTTACAAAACTGGTTCCGCAAAGTTCAAACAACTCATTTGCAGGAACTAACTTTAGATACAATAACGTAACTATTGACGGTTCGATAAACAATGATGCGATAGGTTTTAGTCCGTCTTTGGGTGGTCAATCCGGAACTTCTGGGATGCCAGGAAGTAGTACAAGATCAAATTCTATAAGTTTAGATGCGATTCAGGATATTCAGGTTTATATTGCTCCTTATGATATTAAATTAGGAAACTTTTTAGGAGGAAGCGTAAATGCCGTTACTAGAAGCGGTACAAACGAAGTAAGCGGTTCTATTTATAGTTATGGTAGAAGTGCTGCGATTACAGGTCCAAATAATGCTGGAGACGGTTCAAAAATGCCAAGTTCTTTTGGTGATTATCAAGTAGGTTTTAGATTAGGATTGCCAATTGTTAAGGATAAACTTTTCTTCTTTACCAATATGGAATATGCGGAGAGAACTGACCCTTTATTTTACAATGCAGGACAAACAAATTCTGCTGGAAAATTGACTTCATTAGTTGATAATGCAACAGCAGATCAGATTTCGAATTTCGTTAAAACAAACTACGGATTTGACGTAGGAAGTTCTGGAGCATACAACAACTTTGCAAAAAGCCAAAAATTCTTCAATAAATTAGATTGGAAAATTAATGACAAACACTCTCTTTCGTTAAGAAATAATACTGTAATTTCTCAAGCTTCGAACTTAGAGCGCGATGCAGCAAACTTTAGATTTTCAAGCATGGATTTTACGCAGAAAAACCAATCTATTAGTACGGTTTTAGAACTTAAAAGTCATTTCAATAGCCAATGGTCAAATTCATTTATTGCAAGTTATTCAGCAATTAAAGATTATCGTGATCCAAAATCAAGCAATATCATGTTTCCCCAAACAGAAATTGGTTATAAAGGAGGAACAATTTTCTTAGGAAATGACCGTGAAGCTACTGTATTTAATATGAAACAAAATACTGCCGAAATCACAGACAACTTAACATACAAAACAGGAAATCACACGTTCTTATTTGGTACTCACAACGAGTTTTATGACATCAATTACGGATTTGTAAATGCATTAAACGGAAGAGTTTCATACAAATCATTAGATGATTTCCTTAATAAACTTCCTTCTCGTGTTCGTGGAACTTACCCATTTGATGGTTCTACAAGAGACGAAATCTTCAATAATCCGTATGCTAAATTCAAAGTAAACTTATATAGTGTTTACGCACAAGACGAGATCAGAATTGGAAATAAATTGAAAGTTACTCCAGGTGTGAGAGTTGATTATACAGACTTGCCAAATAAACCAAAATTAAGCCCGCAAGTTCAAAATTCTCTAGCAGATCCTAATTATGGTAATACATACACATACACGCCATTAAGCCAAATAAATAACAACTTTTTTAGCACTGCATTAGTGTCTCCAAGAATTGGATTTACATATAATGTTGACGAAGATAAAACGCTTGTTTTAAGAGGTGGATCTGGAGTATTTACAGGACGTATTCCGTTTGCATGGTTAGGTTACGCATATTATAATGATGGTGTAGGTTACGGAAGTTATGACAAAAATAACCTTACTCCTGCTCAGGTTGCAGCAGCTGGAGATCCATTGGCAAACAACGGATTAAACGGATATCACGATGCAACTCCAAAAGTTCAGGCAGATTTAGTGGATAACAAATTCAAAATGCCGGCTGTTTTAAGAAACTCATTGGCAATCGATAAAATCATCGACGGATATAAATTTACAACTGAAGGTATTTATACTAAAGTAATTCGTGATCTTGAATTTCAACAAGTAAATAAACTGGATAATCCAACTTATTTCTCTTACGATACAAATCACCAAATGCCAATTTATGCAGCTAATATTAACCCTGCTTTTTCAAATGCATACTTGCTTTCAAACACAAGCAAAGGATACAGATACAGCATTACTGAGATGATCTCAAAAACGTATGATTTTGGTCTTAATTTTATGGTTGCTTATACTTACGGAGATTCACGTGACGTTACAAACGGAATTCGTAACTCTATGGAAAGTAACTTCCAAATGAACCAATCATTGACACCAAATGATCCTCAATTGGCAACTTCGAACTTTAATATCAAACACAGAATCGTTTCGAATGTAGGATATGCAGTAAAATTGGCTGATAACAATACTTTCTCTGCTAATGTATATTTTAATGCACAATCAGGAAATCCGTTTTCTTGGGGATTTGTAAACTCAACAATTGCAGGAACAGGACAAGCAGCAGGATTGGCTTATATCTTTAAAGATGCAACAGAAGCAGCGAAATATATTGGTGTAAGTTCAACAGGAGTTCCATCAGCGACAGCAGCACAACAAGTTGCAGATTACGAAGCTTTTGTTAACGGAAACGATTATTTAAAAAGCAGAAGAGGAACTTTCACACAAAGAAATGGAGATACAACTCCATGGAATATTCAGGCAGATTTGAAATTAATGGATGAAATCAAAGTTACAAAAGTTGGTACATTCCAAATTTCATTCAGCATGGCAAACGTTGGTAACCTTATCAACAAAGATTGGGGAAGAAGTTACTTTGTTCCAAATACATACAATTCAACAGCGAGCCTTGGTTTAACAAAATCAGGAAACCTTGGAGGTGTTGCCACTGGTGATCCAACATATACTTTCCAAAGACCTTCATCAACGCCTTATACTGTAGATCAGTTAGCGTCAAGATTCCAAGGACAATTTGGGGTTAGATATTCGTTCTAACAAAGACAGTGTTTATTTTTTATTTTTTTAGTCCGCCAGTTTCAATTTTGGAACTGGCGGACTTGTTTTTATATAAATCATACTTAATACCTGAAAATCAATGCTTTTAAATTAAGTTTTTTTATCCTGTATCGAATGAATCTCGCGCAAAGTCGCGAAGTCGCAAAGGAAAACTTTTAAACTTGGCGGCTTTGCGACTTTGCGCGAAATTTTTAAAATAACTACTCAAAAAACACTCAAGAACAAAATAATTTCAAAAAAACATTTATAATTATACCGATTGGTATATATTTGCAGTATCATAATTTAATCGTCATGAGTAAAGCCGAAAGAACCAAGCAATTTATTATCGAACAAACTGCTCCTATCTTTAATATGAAAGGATATAGCGGCACGTCTATGAGCGATATTACAGAAGCAACCGGACTTACAAAAGGTAGTATTTACGGGAATTTCGAAAATAAAGATGAGGTTGCTCTTGCCGCTTTTCAATACAATGTAAAAAGACTACAAGATGCTTTTTCACAAGAAATCGAAAAGCAAAACACCTTCAAAGGCAAATTACTTGTTTATCCCCGACTCTATTCTAATTACCTGGATTTAAGAGTCACAAAAGGCGGTTGTCCAATTTTAAATACTGCTATAGAAGCCGATGATACGCATCCGGTTCTTAAAAAAAATGTTGAACGCATTATTCTTTTCTGGAAACGAAAACTGATTCAATTGATAGAACAAGGAATCCTTGCCGGCGAATTTAAAGCAAAAGAAATACAACCCGAAAGAACCGCTTTAACCATAATTGCACTTATTGAAGGCGCTGTTATGATCTCAAAAATCACAGGAAATTTAAACGATTTGTCAACAGTAATGCTTTCGCTAAATAAAATCATTGAAGACTTAGAATAAAGCAACAACTCTTTTTTTATTATAAAAAATACCAATTGGTATATTAAATTAAAATCAAAACTAAAATGGAAACAATTTCAAGATTACAAGAACTCCAAAACCACATTGATAAAGAATTTACCGCATCGCCATCGCCTTTTATGCTTTGGATGCGACCAATTGTAATCGCTGCCGAAGAAGGAAGTGTAACTTTTAAATATCTGATAAGAGAAGAAATGTCAAACCCAATTAAAACCCTTCATGGCGGAGTTACAGCCGCAATTGCAGATGATTGTATTGGCGCAACAATGTTTTCTTATAATGAAAATAGCTTTTATGTTACTATAAATCTTGTCGTTGATTATTTCGCTCCAGCGAAAATTGGAGACACCATTTTTGCCAAAACATCTGTAATTAAAAAAGGAAAACAATTGGTAAATGCGCAATGCGAAATATGGAATGAAGATCACACCAGATTAATAGCCAGAGCTACTTCAAATATGCTTAAAACGGATCTCTCTAAAAGAAATTCTTAAGTTAAACCGCTTAATTAAACACAATATTGTCATTTCTGTAAAAGTCACTTATTTCGGTAACGGATTTATCATTTCAATTGGTCTTTTTCCGTCAATACCTTGATGTGGTCTTTCATGGTTATAATAATATAAATATTGCAATAGCTCTTCTTTTAATTCTTCTTGAGAATCAAAATCCGTATCCCTTAATAAATCATCTTCGAGAGTTCTCCAGAAACGTTCAACCTTGCCATTTGTCTGTGGTCTGTAAGGTTTTGTGTACCTATGAGTAATTCCTAATTCCATCAGCATTCTCTCAAAAGGATGCTGATATTTTTGTTTACTTGTTTTGATTCCAAATTCAGGTCCATTATCAGACAATACTTCTTCAAATTTTATCTCATAATGATCACTCAGGATGTTTAAACATTTTAATGTGGCAAACATAACGGTTAAAGCGGTAATATCAGGAATCACTTCAGCCCAGGCAATCCGGCTGTAATCATCAATTACACAAACTAAATATCGTTTTTTACTTTCTCCTCTTATGATACTTTTACTTAAGTGATGACAATCAATATGCCCAAGTTCTCCCATTCTTTCCTTGATTATTTTTTGATGATTCTTTTTAATCTTCGGAGTTAATCTATTGATTTTATTACGTTTTAAAATATTATAAACTCCAGAATATGATGGTGTATGCTTTCCTAATTTGGGCCTTAAGATACTAACAATTTCATATTTGTTGTTTCCTTTTTCTCGTAATTCAATTACTTTCTGCTCTATAAAAGCTAGCGGTCTTCTGGTTTTATATCTGGGACCTCGTTTCTGAGGAAGCAGATCCAATGATTTCCCACTTTGCTTATATCGATTATAATACTTTAAAAAACTCTTGCGGCAAGTGTCATTTGCTGCATAAAAATCCATTACCTTTTTATACAAAGGATGAGTTTTATTTTTTACCTGCTCATATTCTTTTATTAAAAAACGATACTTCTCTAAATAGTTTCGTTCTAAAGTGGAATCCTGACTATTATTTCTCATCGTAACAAAATTTATTAAAGTTAAATTTTGTTACCGAAATATCTAACCTTTACAATTTCGACGAAGGAGAAATCGCACTAGTTTATCGACAAAGATAAGTGATTTTGATTGCGAAGTTTCTAGTGTGATTTCTCCCTTTGGTCGAAATGACAAAACCTTTGTGACTTCGTTTCAAAATCATATTTTTTCAATCAAAAATATACCGATTGGTATAATTTAATATTATGACACCTTTTCAACGAAAACTACTCATCTTTACCGTAATCCTTGCCGCGATTATGGAACTAATTGATATTTCAATTGTCAATGTAGCTTTATATCATATGAGCGGAAATCTGGGCGCAACTCTCGAAGATACTTCTTGGGTAATTACTGCTTATGCAATCGCCAATGTAATCATTATTCCGATTACGAGTTTTTTGAGTGCCAATCTCGGAAGGCGAAATTATTACATTGGTTCTGTGATACTTTTCACATTTTGTTCCTTCATGTGCGGACATTCTTCTTCAATCTGGATGTTGGTATTTTTTAGGTTTTTTCAGGGAATTGGCGGAGGCGCACTTTTGTCAATATCTCAGGTTGTTGTATTTGAACTTTTTCCAAAAGAAAAACAATCAACAGCCGGAGCTTTATTTGGTGCAGGAATTTTTATTGGTCCAACTATTGGTCCAACTCTTGGCGGTTACATTACAGAAAATTACGATTGGCCGTGGATCTTTTTGATCAATATTCCAATAGGAATTTTGGTTGCTATTTCATGTTACTTTTTATTACAAGAACCTCCTGTAAAACCCGAAAAAGCAAAAGTAGACTGGACAGGAATTGGATTATTAGCCATTGGGGTTGGTTCTTTACAAACCGTTCTCGAAAGAGGCGAAGTCGAAGATTGGTTCGAAACCAGATACATTATTGTTTTAACCGTTATTGCCGTAACCACTTTATGCCTTTTTATCTATTGGGAATTAAAGGTCGATAAACCCGTCGTGAATCTTCGGGTTCTGAAAAGTAAATCACTTATTATAGCCGCGATTCTAACCTTTGTAACCGGTTTCGGAATGTTTATTTCTATATATCTAAGTCCCGTTGTTGTTCAGCGTCTTTTAAATTTTTCACCTTATCAAACGGGTTTACTTTTACTTCCCGGAGCTTTAATGGCATTATTAGCCTTAAAAATATGCGGAACTTTATTGCAAAAAGGAGTTTCACCCGTTACCATTATTGCCTTAGGATTTGTGCTCTTTATTTATTTTAACTGGAGAATGTCTGGTATTACCTTAAACACCAGTGCTTCTGAAGTTTCTACAGCACTTATTTTTAGAGCGCTTGGACTTGCTTTACTTACAGTTCCGTTAACAATGTTAGCCGTTTCTTCGCTCAAAGACAAAGATGTTGGGCAAGGCGCAGCGCTAAATAATATGATGCGTCAATTGGGCGGTTCTTTTGGTGTGTCGATTATAAACACTTATATCGCGCATCGTTTTGCGGATCATAGAAATGTATTAATTTCGAATGTTACGCCGGATAATGTAAAAGCAATGGACAGAATTAATGCTTACATCAATTATTTTCAGCACAAAGGTTTTGCTTATAATGAAGCCAAAATAAAAGCCCTGAAACTCATGGAAAATGTCATCGTGAGACAATCGTCTTTATTGAGTTATCGAGATGCTTTTGTCATCGTTGGATTGTTCTTTGTGATCACATTACCGCTTTTATTATTCGTAATGAACAAATCAAATAAGGTAAAACCTGGCGTTATAATTTCTGATCATTAAAGATATACGCCTATTTCTCAAAACTATTGTAATAATCTCGCAAAGTCACAAAGACGCAAAGTATTTTTATTTCACGCAGATTTAAAAAAGATTTAGGCTGATATATGCAGATAATTATATAATATTAAAAAAAATCTGCTTAAATCCGCGTAATCTGCGTGCTAAAACTTTGCGACTTTGCGAGAGATCGATTTGGCATCACTTTGACTTATCACAAAATACAAAACCAACTTATTGTTCGATTTCAAACATTATGTTAATTAAGATTAGAAATAAGGTCTAACTCTAAAAGTTGGTGTAATTTTGTAATTCATCAAAAATTTAGAAAATGATTATTAGAAAAGCCACTAAAACCGATTCAAAATTTATTGCACCATGTTTGTTATTGGCAATGGAAGATATCATCTATAAATTTATTGGAAAGAAAGATTACGATAGCGCAAGAGACTTTTTACTGTATTTTGTAGAAAGAGAAAATAATCAATACTCGTATCAGAATTGTTTTGTAGCCGAAGAAAACAACGAAATTATTGGCGTTGTGAATGTCTACAACGGAGCTGATTTAATTCCGTTGAGGTTGCCAATTATTGAATATGTTCACGCAAATTTTAATCCTGATTTTAATCCCGAAAACGAAACCCAAAGCGGAGAATTTTACATTGATTCTCTTGGCGTGAATCCTAATCATCAGGGAAAAGGAATCGGATCTAAATTGCTGCAATTTTTAATTGAAGAATTTGTAACCAAAAACAATCAAACTTTAGGTTTATTGGTTGACGAAGATAATCCGAATGCTAAAAAATTGTACTTAAAATTAGGTTTCAAATCTGTTGGAACTAAAACTTTGGTTGGAAAAACTTTAGAACATCTTCAAATTTCTTAGTTTTTTTGTTTCAGGTTTCAATGAATGCTGCTGTATTTTTTTACCGCAAAGTGCGCAAAGATTTTTTATTAGGGATTATGCATATTAAACGCAAAGTTCGCAAAGCTTTGTGTTGATGAAGCTTTGCGAACTTTGTGTTTGCTAAACGCGATACAGGATAAAAAACCTTTGCGCCCTTTGCGGTAAAATGACATAGAAATTCTATTCTCATTTCAAACCTAAAACCTTAAACATAAAAAACTATTCTTCTTTAATTTGGCTCTTATGATTTGAATCATAAAACGGAGCTTTATGGCGGGTTTAAATTTGTGAATATAAATTCTGAATGGGTTTATAGTACTTTAAAATTTAATTTCAAATTCAAATTATTAAAAGATGAATCAATATCAAAAAGACCTGATCAAAGCTACAATTCCAATTTTGAGATCGAGCGGCGAAGATCTTACCTACTATTTCTACACCCGAATGTTTAAAAATCATCCTGAATTGAAAAACATTTTCAACATGGGAAATCAAGCAAACGGAAAACAAAAATCGGCGTTGGCAAATGCTGTTTTGGCTTATGCCGAAAATATAGAAAACCCAGGCGTATTAATTAATGTATTAAAGGGAATTGGAACCAAACACAGAAGTTTGAATATCCAGCCTGAGCAATATAAAATCGTAGGAACACAATTGATCGCTTCTATTGGTGAAGTTGTTGGCGAAGCTGCAACTCCGGAAATCTTGGAAGCGTGGACAATTGCCTACAATCAGCTTGCGGAAATTATGATTGATCTTGAAAAAGAACTTTACAAAGAAAACGCTGCAAAATCCGGAAGCTGGAACGGATGGAGAAATTTTATAATTAAAAAAATAACGGACGAATCCAGCGAAATCAAATCGTTTTATCTTTATCCTGAAGACGGACAAAAAATCACAGATTTCCATTCCGGCCAATATATAAGTGTTCATGTTTTTGTTCCTGAATTAGGTTTCATGCAACCTAGACAATATAGTTTATCAAGTGGTTTTAATCCGGAATATTATAGAATTTCGGTAAAGAAAGAAATTGGAATGGATTCGAATCCATCCGGATTAGTTTCGAATACACTTCATTCAAAAATAGAAGGCGATATGATTTCAATTTCGGCTCCAGCGGGATTATTTCACTTAGAAAAAGATTCCGAAAATCCTTTGGTTTTAATTAGTGGCGGTGTTGGCTTAACGCCGATGTTGAGTATTCTGGAAACAAATGCAAGTTCTATTCAGAATAAAAAAACGGTTTGGGTTCACGGTTGTCGAAATGAATCTGTTCATGCTTTTAAAGATCAAATTGCTTCATTAAAACAAGAAGTAAAATGGCTTGAAACTTTCACTTTTTATGATTCATTAGAAAATTCCGAAAATCATTCGAGCCAAATAATTGAAGGCCGCGTTGATCTTAATAAATGTAAAGAAGCTATTTTACTAGAAGATGCAAAATTCTACATCTGCGGACCTGAAGTTTTTATCAAGAAACAATATCAAACATTAATCGATTTTAATGTAAATCATGAAAACATTTTCTACGAAGAATTTGGACCGCAAGTTATTAATTTGAACTAATTTTTTTGTTTCAGGTTTCAGGTTTCAAGTTTGAAATACTACATTATATATTTAACCGCAAAGTCCGCAAAGGTTTACGCTAAGTTCGCAAAGATCTTTGTGAAAAATGGGACGCTGATGACACAGATTAAACGGATTTACACTGATTGTTAATTTTAAATCTGTGTAAATCCGTTTAACCCGCTTAAATCTGTGGGCAAAGTTTAAACACATAGCTTTGCGGACTTTGCGTTTTTGTAAAAACATACTATAAAAAAAACTTCGCGAACTTTACGGTTAAATTACAAAGTGCAGTATTCGCATTTCAAACCTGAAAACTGAAACTTGAAACAATTTTCAAACTACATTTCTCCCTTAACAAGATTTTTACTAAGCGCATCGTCGAAAATACTGTTAACTTTTTATAACTAAATCTGTATCAGTCAAAAAATTATATATTTGCGCACGAAAAAAAATAATACCACATTGCTATAAGGACAAAAAGATGTCTTTATATTTTAAAATACACCTTTGAAATTTAATTTTAGAAATACTTTTTCCGGTAGGAACTTCTTCATTTTAGGAATCATTTTCGTTGTCCTTACGTTGGTTTCTATTTATATATTTAGTGGTTTAATGACGCAAATCACTGAAAAGTCAAATATTGCAACTGAACAACGCAGTTTACAAAAAAAGGAAGAAGTTATGGTTCAGGAATTGTCACGATTTCTTGAAACTCAAAATGAGCTGAAAAGTATTGTTGAGATGAGCAATACCAAAAACTTATCTGATAATCTAAAAGTTCTAAGTTCGATTCATGCCAATGACAATATTATCAAAAACAATTGGTTTCAGATTAATGATCAAAAACTAGAATTCACTTCTTCTATTAATAGTGAAGAAATCAAAACTTCTATAAAAGATTTTGTTGCTAAAAACAGAATGCTGGATAAGTCAAACTCCATTGTCGAAGATCCTCAAAATTTTTCCTGGCGCATCTATTATAAGTATGTTTCCCAAAATGGAACTGTAATTCGATACGGATATGATATTGATTTGAAATCAATGCAATCTTATTTCGCCACGATCGATCAAAAGTCACCAACTTATGCTTTTGTATTTGACAAAAAGGGAACGATCATTTTTCATCCCGAAATAAAATTGCTGGAAAAGAATATTTTTAAGGTTACAAATATCGCTCTTAAGGATACCACTTTTACAGATCAGGATAGTTTTAATAGAAAAATAGCACTTTCGGAATATTTAGGTTTGGACATTGTACGTTATACAAAGCGATTGAATCTAAAAGGTACAAATTGGTATTTGTGTGTCAACTTTCCTAAAAAGATTTCATCAGAAGATGTCGATGCGGTAAAAAAGTATGCTTCCTTAATTTATATTATTACGACTGCAATTTTAATTGTGTTCTTTTATTTGTTTACGATTTTTACGCGGAGAACTTTTCAGGAAAAAACAATCTTGTCTCAGGAAAAAAATAAGCTTCTTTTAGAAAATGAAAAAATTAATAAGGAGAAAGCGTTAATCCAACTCCAACAATTAAAGGAGCAAATTAATCCGCACTTTTTATTTAATTCTTTGAATTCGCTTTATATGCTTATCGAAAGTAATACTGGCGTGGCGCGAAAATTTACTTTGAATCTTTCGAAGATTTATCGATACCTTATTAATCCACCAGTTAATAATATTGTTACGGTTCAGGAAGAATTGCTTTTTATTGAAAAATATATATTTCTGCAACAAACGCGATTTACAGAAGAATTTGTTTTTACGATTACGATCGAAGACGAAAGCATTTTGGCTAAAAAGGTTCCTTATTTGGCTTTTCAGATTGCGGTAGAAAATGCGATCAAGCATAATATCGCTTCTGATGAAAATCCGTTGAAAATAACGATAGATATTAAAGAAAATGTAGCAATCATTACCAATAACTTAAACGAAAAGCAAAACTTCGGGAAAGAATCCAAGTTTGGTCACAAATATTTAGAAAGTATATACAATTTCTACTCTAAAAAAGATTTTAAAACCTTCAAAAAAGATGGTGATTTTACTTGCATTTTACCCTTAATTGGATAGAAAAAAAACATTCACTCCCAAAAAAAAGCCACTCACTCCTTTTTGTTTTTTTTAACAAATCTGGCATTATATTTTTATCATAAAATTAACCTAAAATTAACTTTAAATGGGGAAAAATGCAATGTTGGGAACCCTAAAAATCATCTTAGTTCTTGCACTATTATTTAGTACGGGCACGATGGTTTCTCAAAAAAAGGATAAAAAGAAAAAAGAAGACAAAACAGAAGCCGCTAAAGATTCTGTTAAATCTTCTAAAGGAAAAAAATATGATGATCTAGTAAAACAAGGAACTTTCAAAAAAGGATTGTTCAATACGATTCAGGTAAAAACGGATCTTTATTTAGAGATAAATGATTCCCTTTTTCAAAGAGAGTTTTTAGTGGTTAATAAAATTTCAAATGTTCCTTTACCTGTTAATGATGCAGGTCTTAATAAAGGAATGAATTACGAAAATAAAATCATCACTTTTCATAAAGATCTTGTTGCTAAAAAAGTTTGGGTAAAATCTTCTGAACCTAAAGTTTCTTCTCCGGTTGGCGACGCAATTACAGCTTCTGTAAACAGTAACTTTTCTGAGTCTATTATAGAGGTCTTTGATATCGAAACAAAAAATAACGATTCGACATCGGTTATTATCAAAGCAAATAAGGTTTTTGACGGAAAACAAAAAAGTTTCAATGATGTATTAAGCAATATTGGCTTTGGCGGATCTGTAAAATCGGACTTGTCGTATATAGAAAGTGTGAAAACATTTCCTAAAAATATCGTTGTTAAATCTCAGCTTACTACTTCTGTAAGTGAAGGAGGTCCTGCATTGTCTGTTACAATTGGGGTTACTTCTAATATTATATTATTGGACAAAGTTCCAATGCAACCACGTTTTGCGGATAATCGTATTGGATATTTCGCAGAAAAACACTGGTACTTTAATGACAATCAACATGCTGTTCTTGAAAAAGAATTGATTACACGTTGGAGATTAGAGCCTAAAAAAGAAGATATTGAAAAATACAAAAAAGGTGAATTAGTAGAACCTAAGAAACCTATTATATATTATATCGATCCATCGACTCCTAAACAATGGCGCTCTTATATTATAGAAGGTGTTCGCGATTGGCAAGTGGCTTTTGAGAGAGCTGGTTTTAAAAATGCTGTAATCGCAAAAGAACCTACTGCAGAAGATACTGATTTTGATATCGATGACGTTCGTTACTCGGTTATTACTTATGTAGCGTCACAAAAATCAAATGCTATGGGACCTGCAGTTGTAGATCCTAGAAGTGGAGAAATTATCGAATCAGATATTATCTGGTGGCATAATGTAATGACTTCTTTGCAAAGTTGGATGCGTATTCAAACTGGTGCGATCGATCCAAAAGCAAGAGGAAACAAATTTAGCGATGAACATATGGGTGAAGCTATCCGATTTGTATCGTCTCACGAAGTTGGACATACTTTTGGTCTGAAACATAATATGGGAGCTTCTTTTGCATATCCTGTAGAATCTCTTAGATCTCCAGAATTTACATCAAAAATGGGCGGAACTGCTCCATCAATCATGGATTATGCTCGTTACAATTATATTGCTCAACCTGAAGATCACGTAGAAGCTATTACGCCAAAAATTGGTGAATATGATAAATATGCTATTGAATGGGGTTACAGATGGTATGGAGATCAAACTGAAGAGCACGCAGCATTAAACAATCTGATTGCAAAACATCAAAATGATCCTCTTTATTTCTACGGAGAACAACAAGATGGAGATAATACTATTGATCCTCGCTCACAATCTGAAGATTTAGGTGATGATGCAATGAAAGCGAGTGAATATGGCCTTAAGAACTTAAAAAGAGTTGTAAGCAATATTCTGGAATGGAGTTATGATAAAGATGAATCTTATTACCAAACCGGTAAACTTTATATAGGTGCGATTGGTCAATGGAATCTTTACAATTATCATGTATTAAGCAATCTTGGAGGTGTTTATTTAAATACTACAGTTCACGGTGATAACAAACAAAGTTATGTTCCGGTTCCGGCTGCTACACAAAAAAGAGCCGTTGCATATTTATTAAAAAACAGTATTGCGCTTCCGGATTGGTTGTTTTTTAACCCGATTTTAGATAAAACAAATCCGTTGAAAGATTCTCCTCTTGGACCTTATGAATATACACCATATACTCTGGCGAGAGAATTACAAAATTGTGTTTTTTACAGCATGTTGAGCGATGATCGTTTATTGAGAATGACCGAAAATGAATTGTATCAGCGTAATGGTGCTAAAGAAAATGTATTTACGGTTACACAATTATTCCAAACCTTACGTCAAAGCATTTTTGCTCCAACAATCCAGAACAAGTCATTGACGATTCTGGAACGTATGACTCAAAAGAATTACGTTGATGTATTGATTGTTTCGACCAATAAACTTTTTGAAAAAACGGATGTTAAGAAATCGCTTCAATTAGAAGAAACATTAAGCATGCCTCATTTGTGTGATTATTTAGATGAATCAAAAATGGCACGTAACATTAATCAGTCTTCTCTAAAAAGAGTTACTGAAGTTACTTCTGATAAAAAAGGCGAATTGAATCAGATACTTCAATTATTGAAATCTAAAAGAAGCATCGGAAACCAAGAAACTAAGAATCATTATTTCGATTTGATTCAACGTATTGAAAAGGCATTAAGCAACACATTATAAAAATTTTAACCAAACTCCAAACACAAACTAATGAAGAATTTATTTTACATGCTGAGTTTCCTTCTTGCCCTTTCCGGGTATGCGCAGGAAAGGACAATTAAAGGAACGGTAGTTGATGCCAAAGACGGACTGCCAATACCAGGTGTTACTGTTTTTGTAGAAAACAGTTCCGTATCAAACAATACACAACAAAAAGGTGTGATCCAAAGTTCAAGCCTTGGAACCGTAACTGATTTTGACGGTACATTTGAATTTAAAATTAACAGTAATATGAAAAGTTTAAGAGTAACTTATATGGGTTACCTTCCTTATACTATTGATATTTCGGCACAGAACAACTACACAATTTCTTTAAAATCTGACGTAGCAGAATTGAAAGAGATCGTTGTAACTGGTTACCAAAAAATCGAGAAAAGAAAATTAACATCGGCTGTTGCACAAGTTGAAATGGCAGATATCAAACAAGCGGGTGTTGCGAGTTTGGATCAAATGTTAATTGGTCAGGTTGCGGGTGTAGCGGTAACGCAACAAACGGGAGCTCCTGGAACAATCTCAAAAATCAGAATTCGTGGTACTGCATCTCTTAATGGTGCTCAGGATCCGTTATGGGTTTTAGATGGTTTACCTCTTGAAGGAAATGATGTTCCTCAAAACTATGACAAAGATAATATAGATGTATTAAGTAACTTTTCTATCGCAGGATTAAACCCTGATGATATCAAAGATATTACCATATTAAAAGATGCTGCTGCAACTGCTATTTACGGAGCAAGAGCTGCAAATGGTGTTATTGTGGTAACAACTAAAAAAGGAAGAAAAGGAAACATGAAAGTAGACTTTAACGTTAATACTTTTGTGACTCAAAAACCTGATTTTTCTAAATTAAACCTTATGAATTCTTCTCAAAAAGTAGATTTTGAACTTTCGCTAGCTTCAAGAGAAGATTTGACTTACAGAGACACGGCTGGGGAAATTTCCCGCATTCTAAACCAGGCTAATGAATTAGGAGCCTATAGATCGGGAGGTTTTTCGTCTCTAAGTCCAACAACACAAAACTCAATCAATGCTTTAAGAGGTAATAATACCAATTGGGGTGATTTATTGTACAGAGCTGCTTTCAATACACAATACGGATTAAGTTTATCTGGTGGTGGAGAAAGATCTGATTACTATTTCTCTTTAGGAGCTTATAATGAAGAAGGTGCTACTGTAGGAACTGGTTTTGACAGATACAACGTAACCTTAAAAAACAACTTTGATGTAACTGATAAATTACATGTTGGAGTTGGAATTTTTGGTACTCAAAGCAGAAAAACAAGTTATCTTTCTGATACAGATGGCTTTACAAATCCTTCTAACTATTCAAGAAACGTAAACCCATATTTGACTCCATTCAATGCTGATGGAAGTTATAGATATGATAAAGATGTTAAAGGATATGGAAATGGTTCTGTATATGTTCCTTTTAACTTCTTGGAAGAAAGAGAAAATACAAATTACGAATTACTAACAAGATCAGTAAAAGCATTACTTGATGTTGATTATACTATTACAAAAGGCTTAAAAGCAAGTACTCAAATTGGTTTACAGTTTGACAACAATGCTTCTGAAAAATACGCTGGAAAAGACACTTACTATACAAGAAAAGAAAGAGAAAAAACAAGTGTATTCTCAAACGGAGCTTATAATTATTTCCTTCCTGTTGGTGGAATTATCCAAAATTCAAACACAGACTTTTTCCAATACAACTGGAAAACTATGGTAAACTATAATACTACTCTTGGAGGAAAACATGAGTTAGAATTTATGGTTGGTAATGAATTAAGAAAAAACAAAAGCACTTCTATTGCTACGAAAGCTTTTGGTTATGACCCAAAAACATTGACATCAACTCAAATTATTTTTCCAACTGCAAGCTATGCAGCTGACACAAACTATAGAACGTATTTAAAGAGTGAAAACGAAAATGCATTTGCATCGTTTTTTGCAACAGCATCTTATACTTATGACAGAAAATATACTTTCTTTGGAAGTGTTCGTTATGATGGATCAGATTTATTTGGTGCAGACCCTAAATACAAATACTTACCATTATGGGCAGTTTCTGGTTCATGGGCAGTATCTGAAGAAAATTTCTTAAAAGACAGTGATGTAATTTCTAATTTAAGATTACGTGCGTCTTACGGTTTACAAGGAAATATCGACAAAAATACTTCACCGTATGTAGTTGGTATCAACCAAAATGCTGTTATTTTACCAGGACAAACAGAACCTATTATTACAGTATTATCTCCTCCAAATGATAAATTAAGATGGGAAAAAACTACTAATACTAACGTTGGAATGGACCTTGGTTTATTCAAAAATCGTATCAACATTGTTACTGATGTTTACGGAAGAAAAAGTACTGATTTAATTGGTTTACAATCACTTGCTCTAGAAAACGGATTTGAATATACAAACGCTAACTGGGCGCAGGTAACTAATAAAGGATATGAAATTTCTTTGTCTACAAGAAACATTGATCATCCAAACTTTAAGTGGAATACAACAATTAATTTTGCTCACAATAAGAGTAATGTAGATCGTATTCAAACAAGATCTAACAGTTATTTACCTTCTAGAGAAGGACTTCCGGTGAATGCGGTATTCGCATTAAAAACTGCAGGAATTGATGAAAACGGTTATCCTTTATTTGTAAATAAAAAAGGAGAAACTGTAAACTCACAAACCTTTTTTGCCCTTTTTGACCCATATGCAGATTTTTTCCCGGGAGTTCTATCTCAATCTAAACTTACAGATGCTGAAACAAGAGATTTGTTTACTTATGTAGGAGATTTAGATCCTAAATTTACTGGTGGTTTCATGAATACATTCAAAGTTCATAATTTTGATCTTACAATTGCTACTACTTTCAATATCAAACAAACTGTCGTTGAAAAACCTACTTTCAACGGTACACAATTAGATCGTGGTCAAAACTATACTACTGATGCGCTTAATGTATGGTCACCTACTAATACAGGTTCACACATACCTGGAATTACTAGTGAAACTTCAGGAACAGGAGATTCATGGATGGCTTACCAATGGTATTCTGGAGGAAATCAACTTCCAATGTACAACTACTTAGATACATGGGTTCATGAAATGAGTTTTATGCGTGTAAGCAGTGTTCGTTTTGGATATTCTTTACCTAAAAAAGCTGTAAACAGTTTGTTTATGGATAACGTTAGATTTAGTATTGAAGGTAGAAACCTATTCGTAATCAGCTCTGATTTCAAAGGTTACTTCGACCCGGAAACTTACGGAAATATCTATGCACAACCAATCCCAAGATCAATTTCTTTAGGATGTAACCTAACTTTTTAATCTGATTCAAAATGAAAAATATATTAAAATACGTATTCTTTGCCAGCGTAGCGATTACTACCGTAAGCTGCGATAATTATCTTGATGTTAAGCCAGTTGGTAAAGTAATTCCGGAAACTTTGCAAGATTACAGAGCCGTAATGACAAAAGCATATTCTATAACTGCAATTCATAAAGCATTATCTGCTGTGAGAGCAGACGAATTGACTTTTGATGAATTCAATGATAATGCTGCTTTCTATAGAGATCATTATATCTGGAATGATGTCAATCCTGATAAAACTACAAACAGCTTTCCATATGCTACTTTGTATAACAGAATTTTTTATACGAATGTAATTATCACTGAAGCAAGCCAAAAATTAGCGCCTTCTGCAGAGAAAGACCAATTACTTGGAGAAGCTTATGCATTAAGAGCTTTAACTTACTTTGATTTATTGAACATATTCAGCAAACCTTATAATGCTGCAACAGCTGCAACAGACAAAGGTGTTCCATTGGCTTTAAAAATAGATTTAGAGCAAGCATATGTTCCACAAAGTGTTGCTGTTATTTATGATCAGATTTTATCTGATAACGAAGAGGCAAAAAAATTATTGAATTTAGATACGCAAGCAACAGGTCTTAATTACCGTTTTTCTAAAGCTTCTATTTATACAATGGAATCTCGTATTTTCCTTTACAGAAAAGAATGGGCTAAAGCTATTGAAGCTGCAGATAAAGCAATGACATACAAAAATGCTTTAATAAACTTAAATACTACAGCTGCTTTACCTAACCTTTATAATGGACCGGAATCTATTTTAGCGCTTGAAGATCCTTTTATCAATATCCTAAAAGGAACTACATATGCTTCACCAACTTTAACTGGAGCTTATGATAAAACAAACGACTTACGTTTTGCTTTGTATTATCAAGCAAGCGGAAGCAGATTCAAATTTAGAAAAGGTGGAGATATCGCTCAAAAATGTACTTTCAGAACTTCTGAATTATATTTGACAAAAGCAGAAGCTTCAGCACAATTGAACGATCTTCCAGCGGCAAGAACAACAGTTTTAGCTTTTATCAAAAACAGATATAATACTGCAGGTTACAACACATTGAGCACATCAATTGCTACAATGTCACAAACTCAGATTCTTGATCTTATTGCTCAGGAAAGACAACGTGAGTTTGCAGTTGAAGGTCACCGTTGGTTTGACTTAAGAAGAACAACTCAACAACAAATCATCCATACATTTGGTGGAGAAGATTATAAACTTATTGAAAATGACCCGCGTTATACGCTTCCATTTCCACAAGAAGCAAGATTAAACAATCCTGATTTGTAATTAAAATTGTAATTGAATTAGCTCCGTTTTTAACGGAGCTTTTTTTTTACCTTTGCAGAAAATAAACCAAATGAAAATTGTCATTATTGAAGACGAGCATCTTGCTTCAAGCTATCTGAAATCAATTCTGGAACAACAAACTATAATTTCAATTAGTGAAATTTCTGTACTGAAATCAGTAAAGGACGCCGTTGCTTTTTTTAAAACAAATACGGTCGATCTTGCCTTTATGGATATTCATTTGGGAGATGGAAAAAGTCTGGACATTTTTGAACAAACACTCGTTTCATGTCCCGTTATTTTTATCACGGCTTACGATTCTTATGCTGTAAAAGTTTTCAAGCATTTCACGATTGATTACCTTCTGAAACCTTATGAAGAAGAAGAATTACTGGAAGCTTTAATCAAATACAAAAACATTAAAGAAACCTTTAATACCAACTTAATTGTTGAATCACTTGTTGAAATTGAAAATCAAAGCAACATTCAGCATCACTTTTTAGTCAGTCACAGAGACAAACTCATTTCTATAAATGATACGGCAATCACCTATT
Source organism: uncultured Flavobacterium sp. (assembly GCF_951805225.1). Classification (NCBI taxonomy): domain Bacteria; kingdom Pseudomonadati; phylum Bacteroidota; class Flavobacteriia; order Flavobacteriales; family Flavobacteriaceae; genus Flavobacterium; species uncultured Flavobacterium sp. The sequence goes on from NZ_OX638201.1 coordinate 3,157,120, forward strand.
TTTTTGCCACAGGAAAACATATGTTTATCTATACCAATTCGGGTAACAGCTATTTGTACAATAGTAATTTAACCGATTTAATCAATAAAGTTGATCCGGTTCTTTTCTTTAAAATCAACCGAAAATATATCATAAACAGACATCATATTCAGGAAATCATTAAACATTCGAGTCAAAAAATCGAATTGCTTTTAAACGTTTCTATTCCCGAAAATGAACCTATTATTTTAAGCAAAAAGGAAATCAATAATTTCAAAAACTGGTTGGATTCCTAAACAAAAAAATTTTCCTATACAAAACTACAATTTAAGTTTAATTCAAAACACGAATTTCACGAATTAGCACGAATTAAATTTGCGAAATTAATTTCACAAGCTTAATTAATGATTACAATTCGTGCTAATTCGTGAAATTCGTGTTTTCTTCTATAACTCCTATTCCTTCTTCAATCAAAGCGTTAACTCTCCTATTTCAACATTAAAATTTCTAATGTAATTCTAATAATCTTCTAATCGCTTTATTTAGATTAAATATAAACAACGACGTAAGTTTGCCCTTCTATTGATAAGTAAATAAGTTATGCGTTTTCTATTGTTTGTGTTTTTGTTCGTTCATTTTTCAGGTTGGTCTCAAAAAGGAAATATTACCGGAAAAGTAACTTTTGGAAGTACTGAGTCTGCATTTGGAGCTTCGGTAACAGTTACAGAAACTCAGAAATTTGTTGTTGTTGACAACGACGGTCAATTCGAAATAAAAGGATTATCATACGGAAATTACAGTTTGATAATATCTTCGCTTGAAGCGAAAGCAAAAACCATAAATGTTGTGCTAAACAGCACTTCACAACAACTAAATATTGTTCTTGAAAAAAATGATCCAAAAGCTTTAAAAGAAGTTGTTGTTCAAAAAACATCGGTAAAAAAAGAAATTCAAAACAAAGGTTTTTCGGTAAACGTAATTGAAACAAAAGATGCCGCTCAAAGAAATCTCCAAACCAATGAATTACTGGATCGTTCTGCAGGAGTTAGAATCAGACAAAACGGAGGAATGGGTTCGAGCGTTAATTATAACCTCAACGGAATGTCTGGAAACTCTATTAGAATTTTTATTGACGGAATTCCGCTTTCTACATACGGATCTTCTTTTAACCTCAACAGTATTCCACCTGCATTAATTGAGCGAATCGAAGTTTATAAAGGAGTTACGCCAGCAAATTTAGCAGACGATGCTTTGGGCGGCGCCATAAATGTTATACTAAAAAAAGGTGCAAAAAACACGGTAAATGCTTCTGTTTCTTATGGCTCTTTCAATACTGCTCAATCTAATTTTAATACAACCTATCGCGACAAATCTGGTTTTACTTTAAAAGGTTCGGGATTCTATAATTATTCGGATAACGATTATGAGGTTTGGGGAAGATTTATTTACAATATTTTGCCTGACGGACGATATGATTATGTGAGAGTAAAGCGTTTCGAAAATAGATACAGATCTTATGGCGGAAGATTTGAAGCCGGTTTTACAGATGTTAAATGGGCCGACACTTTTTTAATTGGCTTAAATATGTCCGAAGATCACAACCAAATTCAGCACGGTCAATATATGACTAAACCTTATAAAGGACGTTTTTCTGAAGCTGATGCAACGGCGATAAGTTTGAATTATTCGAAAAAAGATTTCCTTTTTAAAAGTCTTGATTTCTCCACAAATACAGTTTATAGTAAAAGACATGAAATGGTAAATGATACCGTAAAATGGAATTACAATTGGTATGGAGAAAAAGCACTTGGATTATACGGTACGCCAATTTTATCAAATACCGGTGCGCAACAAACCGGACCAACAATCAATACAATTACAAGTAATATTTTAAGTTCAAGAAGCATATTTACCTATAATATCAATGAAAAAAACAGAATCGTTTTTAGTAATTTATATTATATGGTTGACAGAAATGATGACGATTTATTGAAACCGGAATTTCAAAATGATTTTGAAGCAACTCGCGATTTACAAAAAACCGTTACTTCTCTGGCTTATGAAATGCAGGCTTTTGATTCTCGTTTAAGAACCAATATTTTCGGGAAGTTTTATGAACAAAAAGTAAACGAAAGTAAACCGGAAATCGTAAATCAAAATGGTCAGAATGTTATCGTCGAAAAACTAAATCAAAGCACTACTCCATTTTTTGGATACGGACTTGCAACTTCTTATTTCATTACGCCACAAATAATGATTTCGGCATCTGCTGAAAAAGCGATTCGATTACCAAACGAAATTGAAATATTTGGAAATCCAGGCGAAAACATAACCGGAAATTCTGATTTGAAACCGGAACAAAGTGATAATTTAAATGTTGGATTTCAATTTGGTCCTTACAAAACAAACCAACATAAAATCTCGGTTGCAACTTCAGGTTTTATTCGAAATGCAACAGATAAAATTGTTCGAACTTCGGGAAATCGTGTAAATGATGCGATTCAAACTTTGCCTTTTGAAAATTTAGGAAAAACGCAATCCATTGGTTTTGAAGCTTCTTTTGATTATGTTTTCAAAGATCGTTTGTTTATTTCGATGAATATGTCAAAGTTCAATTCGTTGTTCAAAATGCAATTTGATAATAATGGAGGTCAATTATCAAACTACAACAAGCAATTGCCAAATGAACCTTTCTTTACTGTAAATGCAAACGTTCAGTACAACTTTAAAGAACTGATTCAAAAAAATTCACAATTAAATCTCTACTACAACTGCGGTTATGTTGATCCGTTTGCAACGCTTTGGATCGATGTAATTAACTCTGAAACACCTGCACAATTTTCACAGGATTTAGGTTTGAGTTATGCTTTTCCGAATAAACAGTTTGTAGTAAGTTTTGATGCCAAAAATATTTTCGATAAACAGATTTTCGATAATTACGCCGTTCAAAAACCCGGACGCGCCTTTTATCTAAAGCTGAATTATACCATCAATAATTTTTAATATCTAATTTTTTAAAACAATGAATATGAGAAAAAGTACGTTCAAACTACTTGCATGTGGTTTAGTTTTAAGCACATTATCATTTACTGTAAGTTGCAGCAGCAATGACGACAAAAATACAGATCCTGTAAATCCGGAAACTCCAGATCGTTGGATCACAGTTTCGGGAGCTTTAATGCAAGATGCGCCTGGAGACGGAAACGGTGGAACTATGGTTTATGCAGTAACGAAGCAAAATGCAAAAGATCCAAACTATTCTATCAATGTTTATGAAAGCGGAATGCCGGTTCAATCGAACAGAACTGCTCGTTTGCAATCGTCTGTAGACGGAAGCACACTTTTTAACATTACTTATACTGGTGCAAACGGTGGAGAGTTTATGACGTATAAAGTAAACGGAGCCAAAAATTTTACACAATCAGGAACGACAGTAAATATTTCTCAATATGCGGGAACTTCACCAAGATGGAACAAACTTTTTGACGGAGATAAATCTGGTGTTGCAGTAAATGTAACTGCTCCTGTAATCAAAACAAATGACGATAAAACGTATAAACATACAAGAGGAACTGCAACAATTTTAGGATTAGATCTTAAAAATATTTTGATTTCAGGATACAAACAATATGAACTTCCTTTGACTGCTGAAGAAGAATCACTTGGACATCATATTTTCCGTTTGGATGCTCCGACATTAAACAAAGCAGGAAACAAATTAATCGTTGGTACATGGATGCGTAAAACAAATCCGGCTACGGGACAAAACGAAGCTACATTTAATCGTTTAGGTTCTAAATCTGTTGTGGTAGATTATCCTTCGTTAGAAAATCCAAAAATTATTACCTCTACAGTTGGTTTTGGAGACACAAGTGGTTTCCGTAGTTTCAACAGCTTTTTAGGAACAGACGGTAATATTTATCAGGCAACTCAAAGAGACACAGATAAAGGTTCTTACATTCTAAGAATCAACCAAAATAATGAATACGACAACTCTTTTGTTCTTAGTTTAGATACTGCTCTTGGCGTAAAAGGATCTTATATCGACGCTTGGAGATATGCTGGAAACGGAATTGCTTATGCACTTTATACGCACGCCGGAGCTGGTGAACAAGGTTTTGTAGCCAGAATTGACCTGAATGCAAAAACAGTTCAAAAAGTAGAAGGTATTGCTTATGATCCAGCTTTAGATTTTGGTCAATACCAAGGTTTTGTAGTAGATGGAAACGAACTTTATATAGCTGTTACACCAGTTGGAAAAGACGGAAACATCTATGTAATTGATATTCCTAGCGGAGCAGTTACTAAAGGTGCAAAACTAATCAACAAGCCTGGAAACCATTATATTGGTGTATTCTAAAAATTTACAGTAACAGAAATGTTTGCTGTAACAAATGCGATTACTTGTTTTTTAATTAGAACATTCTGCTTCAGATCTCGGGAGTAGAATGTCTCTAATAAAGTATCATTTGTTGGATTATTTTTTTTTAATAAAAGAGCTGTAATAAAAAACAGCTCTTTTTTTGTTTCTATATAAAGCCTTTATTTTTCTATAATTGTTATAAATGAATGGATTATGCTAAAAACTCAATTATGAATTATCATTCAAAAGAGTTAAATTTATTATAATAAGCTTTACTCTTTGTAATAAAAATAGCTCTATCTTAGCAGAAATAAATCATAATTGATTTATATAAAATTTTATCCTACTATAAAATGAACAAGCAGAATTACAATCTTTTACTAGCGGACGATGATCAGGATGATTGCGCTTTTTTTAAAGAAGCCTTAGACGAATTAGAGCTTCCGGTATCTCTTGTAACTGTTAATGACGGCGTGCAATTAATGAATTATTTGGGAGAGAATTCATCGGGAGATTTACCTGATATTCTGTTTCTTGACCTCAACATGCCCCGCAAAAATGGTCATGAATGTCTGGCTGAAATAAAGGATAAAGAAGAACTTAAAAACCTTCCGATAATAATATTTTCAACCTCTCTGGATATTGACATTGTAGATTTAATGTACGAAAAAGGTGCTACTTATTACATTCGCAAACCCGGCGAATTTTCTAAGTTAAAAAAGGTTATTGGCAATGCATTAGCCGTAACATCTGAAAATAATTTCAAACAACCCATCAGGGCAAATTTTATTCTTCAACCCTAAATAGTTTTTGGAATGAAACCCGCAAATAAGGAGCATTATTTTCTGGCCGATGGTGGAGAAATGGGAGAATTATTACGTTCTAAAGATTGGAGTAAAACCTCTTTAGGAAATCCCGAAACCTGGCCACAAAGTCTGTGTACAATGGTTTCCGTAATGCTCAATAATCCGTTTGGGATGTATATTGCCTGGGGAAATGATTACACACAACTTTATAATGATGGTTTTCGCCCTATTCTGGGTTTAACAAAACATCCCGAAGCTTTAGGAATAAGTTCAAAAGAAACTTTCGCTGAAATCTGGGATACTATTGGTCCGATGTTTGGCGAGGTTATGACCGGAAAAGCGCTTAGTTCTCCTGATTTTATGGTGGTTTTAAACCGAAACGGATTTGATGAAGAATGTTATTTTGATTTCTCCTATAGTCCAATTAAAAAAGAAGACGGAACAATTGGCGGTGTTTTAGTAACCGTAATTGAAACTACCGAAAAGAAAAAAGCAACCAAAGCATTACAGGAAAGTAATATAAGATTTATAAATAATATCATGCAGGCGCCTGTCGCAATGTGTGTTTTTAGAGGTAAAAATCATACTGTAGAAATTGCCAATGCGCAAATGATTCAGTTATGGGGAACGGAATATGAAAAGGTAATTAACAAACCTATTTTTGAAGCCTTGCCCGAAGCTCAAAATCAGGATCTCGAAGTTTTACTGGACAATGTATATCAAACCGGTGAAAAATTTGTTGCGAATGAACTTCCAATTCTATTGCCACGAAACGGAAAAGTCGAAACTACTTATATCAATTTTGTTTATCAGGCGCTAAAAGAAACTGACGGAACTATATCTGGTGTTTTTGCTATAGCGATCGAAGTAACTCCACAAGTTTTAGCACGCTCGAAAGTCGAAGAAAGTGAACAAAAAATAAGACAACTTGTCGAGAATGCCCCTTTTCCTATCGCCGTTTATGTTGGTAAAGAAATGATTGTAGAATTGGCAAACGATTCTATTATTAAATTATGGGGAAAAGGCAGCGATGTCATCGGAAAATCATTTAAAGATGTTCTTCCTGAATTGGACAATCAATTGGTATTTGAACAAATTAATGCCGTTCTGGAAACGGGAGAATCGTTTCATACAAAAAATACTCCGCTTGATCTTACCATTGATGGAGAACCACTTACCTATTATTTCAACTACAGTTTAACACCTTTATTCGATATAAATGGAGATGTTTATGCCGTAATGAATACTGGAGTTGACCTGACTGATTTGAACGTAGCGAAGAAAAAAATTGAAGAAGCAGACAAACGTTTCAGAAATACGGTAAAACAAGCTCCTGTTGGGATTACGATTTTACGCGGTTCCAATTTTATGGTCGAAACAGCCAATGAAGCTTATCTAAAATTAGTCGACAGACAAGAAGCTGATTTTGTTGGAAGACCTTTATTTGATTCTTTGCCGGAAGTTGAAGAATCTGTGAGTTCACTCTTAAATGGTGTTTTGACAACCGGAATTCCTTTTCATGGAAATGAAGTTCCGATTCCGCTAAAACGTTATGGAAAACTGAGTATCTCCTATTTTGATTTTCTTTATCATCCGTTAAAAGAAGAAGACGGAAAAATTTCAGGAATTATTGTAACCGTTACCGAAGTCAGCGAGAAAGTTGAGGTTCGGAAAAAAATAGAACAAAACGAAGAAAGACTTCAAATTATAGTAGAAGCCAGCGAACTAGGAACTTGGGAACTGAATGTAAAAACCAGAGAACCTAAATATTCTAAAAGATATCTGGAAATCGTTGGCGGTTATACCGATAATGTAGAATTATCGCACGAACAATTGCTAAAACATCTTCATCCGGATGATATGCATATTCGAAATAAAGCTTTTAAAGAAGCGCTGACTTCAGGATATTTGAATTATGAAGCCCGAATGATCTGGAATGATCAATCGATTCACTGGATGGAAGGCAAAGGAAAAGTTTTCTATGATGATAAAAACAATCCTGAGAAATTAATAGGTACAATAAGAGATATTACTGATGAAAAAAATCATCAGCAAGAGCTCGAAGAAAGCGAAAAAAGATTCCGAAATCTCGTAATGCAATCTCCTGTACCAAAAGCAATTTTGAAAGGAGGCAATATGAAAATCGAAATTGCCAATATTGCGCTTCTTAAAAATATCTGGAAAAAAGAAGAAAGCGATGTTCAGGACAAAAACTTATTTGACATTTTCCCTGAACTCGAACAACAAAAATATGGTCAACTTTTAAGCAAAGTTTACAAAACCGGAGAAGTTCATTCGGAGTCAGAATCTCTCTTGTATATTAATGGTAAAAATGGAAGACATCAATTGTATATTGATTTTGAATATGCTCCATTACTTGAAGCAGACGGTAGTATTTCGGGAATAAAAATGACTTTGATAGATGTAACCGAAAAAGTTGAAGCGCGTAAAAAAATCGAAGAAAGTGAAAAAAGATTCCGTTCGTTAACCGAGAGTATTCCGCAATTAATTTGGGAAACCGATGAAAAAGGAAATGCCTTATTTGCATCTGGAAAATGGTTTGAATATACTGGAATAAAACCCGCTGGCGAAGCCGAATGGAAAGCCATGATTCATCCTGACGATTATGCCGAAAATGTTAGAATATGGAGTCATAGTTTAGAAACCGGAGACATTTACAGATGTGATGTTCGCGTAAGACGAAAAGATGGAAACTACAGATGGCACGCCGTGATTGGTGAACCTGTTTTTAATAAAGAAAACAAAATCATAAAATGGGTTGGTGCTTTTACGGATATTCATACTGAAAAAGCATTTACACACGAACTTGAGCAACAAGTAACTGTAAGAACTAAGGAATTAAGCCTAATAAATGAATCGCTTAGAAAAAGTGAAGAACGTTATCATTTAATGGTCGAAGAAGTACAGGATTATTCTATTTTATATCTAAATCATGAAGGTATAATTGAAAACTGGAATGTTGGTGCCGAGAAAATCAAAGGTTATAAAGCAGAAGATATTATAGGAAAATATTTCTCTATTTTTTATACCGAAGAAGATCGTACAAGTAATCTTCCGCAAAAGCTTCTGAATCTTGCAATCGAAAAAGGAAAAGCAACTCAGGAAGGTTGGCGCGTTCGCAAAGACGGAACTTATTTTTGGGCAAGCGTTGTGATTACAGCAATTCACAACAAGAAAAATCAGGTTATAGGATTTTCTAAAGTAACGCATGATCTTACCGAAAAAAAGAGAGCCAGCGACAAATTAAAACAAAACGGATTAGAACTCGAACAAAAAAATACAGAACTGGAGCAAATGAACAAAGAGCTTCAGTCTTTTGCCTATATCTCAAGTCATGATTTGCAGGAACCTTTAAGGAAAATACAAACTTTTGCAACTCAGATCATGGAAAAAGAATTGGACAATTTATCTGAAACCGGCAAAGATAAATTCCTCCGAATGCAAAATGCAGCGCAACGAATGCAAACTTTAATTAATGATTTGCTATCATATTCCAGAACGAATATTCAGGAACGCGTATTTGAAAAAACCGATTTGGCTAAAATTATTGATGAGGTAAAAGACGATTTAAAAGAAGAACTCGAACAACAAGACGCAATTATTGAAGTCGAAAATACATGCAATGCAGATGTAATTCCGTTTCAGTTTAGACAATTATTGTACAATTTGGTGAGTAATTCTCTTAAGTTTTCTAAACTCGAAACTCGTACTTTTATAAAAGTAAACTGCGAAATTGTCAATGGATCAACTTTAGATCATGAAAAACTAAATGCCGAAACGAATTATTGTCACATAAGAATTACGGATAACGGAATTGGTTTTGAGCAACAATATAGTTCCAAAATATTTGAAGTTTTCCAGCGTCTGCACGGTAAACTAGAATATACCGGAACGGGAATTGGTCTTGCAATCGTAAAAAAAATCGTAGACAATCATAACGGAATTATCACCGCAACGGGCGAACAAAATATTGGAGCCACATTTGATATTTATATTCCGGTGAAATAATTATAGAAACAAAATCCATAAAAAAAGGGAAATAACTTTAAAGTTATTTCCCTTTTTTGTTTTCCTGATGTAGACTAATTATCTAGTGTAAACTGTAATTATACCAGTTGTTTTGTCTTTTATCTTCAACTCTTTATTCGTTAGATTCATGATATCAGCAGTAGAACTTACATTACCTACTGAAATAGTTAAATCATTATGAGATCTTGCGTAAGTTCCTGTAGTTTCAGTTAAGGCACAATCAGAACCTTTATAATCTCCAATAACTGCTGCGTTACTCAATCTTAAGTCTAAATAATCTCTTTGACATCCAGCTGCATTTTGTGGAGCATCAATTAAAACTTCTTTTCCGTCAACAATTGTTCCTGTTTGGCTTAAATTGTATTTCCCTTGAATTGGGATTATTGTTTCTCCTTCGTTATCATCGCTGCTGCACGATACTGTAAATAATCCAATACTCAATAATAGTCCTAGTAATATACGTTTAGTTTTCATGTTTGATTTCTTTTAAAAATTAATTATTTGTATATGGCTAAATTATATCCAACATCGATGAAAGATGTTATATAATATTCGCTATCATTTACATAATTATTTTATTTATCAATGTAATTTCTTACCTAAACATAAAAATCGAAACAAAAAAGAACAATATTACTTACATGGTTTACCTTTTAGGTATTTATTGTATATATAATGAGAAACTGGCCTAAGCGGTCTGTTGTATTCAGGATGTCTTCCATGATCATTGAAAAAGTCAATTCCTCCATCTGGTGTTTTGGTATACCAAATAAAAGCTTCACCATCTTTCCTAAAACAATTGGTCGTATCGCAAGCTGTTAATTTTCTAAAATCTAAAAGCTCCTCATCTAGCGGAATTATTTCGTTTAAATTCCTTTCATCTTTAGAAGAACAATCTACCACTTCATAATGATCTCCTGTCCATTGCATACAATCATTCTTAAAAAAAGCGAAATAAATTACTGTACTTATTAATCCAAAGATTAGTAACGTGGCAATTGCTGTATTCTTTAATTTATGTAACAAATAGGAAATCGTTTTCTCAATCCTTTCAGTTGGTTTTATTCCTACAGGTTTTGAAACTATAGTCAGAACCTCAACTTGTTCCAAATCTTTAATTCCCTCCTCTTTACCTAAATCTGGCTTTATATCTGCAAAACCTTTTATTTGGTTTTCTTCCTTTATATTATCATTCGAAATTGTTTCATCAGAATTGATCGTTTCATTCTTATCATTTTCCTCCTTTATAACTATATCTTCTTCTTTCACATTAGATGATTCTGGAATTATAGAATCTTCAGGATGTTTTAAATAACTAATAATTCCTTTTTCTCTAAATTTTCTGAAAGGTCTGTGCTGAAAATCAACCAAAATTGCGGTTAAATCAACTGCTTCTCTACTCGCTAAATCTGTTTGTCTTTTTAAAAAAGTTCCAATAGGTCTAAATCTATCTGTGCTATCTCTGAATAAAGTTCTTGTGATAGCATTAAACTCACATCCAAAAAAAGAATTGAAAACCCGCTTATCATCTTCACTCAATTCTCCTTCAAATTTTTGCCAACAAAAATCTCTCAAATAAGCTTGGCCAAGTGAGGTCAAACTATCAGAAAGTGGATTATTTATGTCCTTTTCATATTTAGCTCTGATAGCTTCTTTGTAATCTTCAATAGTAAAGTTTGGCATAGGCTTTAGGAATTTTTAGGAATTTCTAAGAATCTTCAGGAAGGCTTCAACATTGTAGGAATTCCCAGAATTCCTTATCAACACAGCGGTATAAGCGTTGTTCCTTTGTCTCAGAAATTAGTTCATGTTTGATATCGCGATTCAAACAAAAATACAAAACTAGTTCAATTAAAAGTACGGAAATCCGTAAGACGAAATTTATCCGGGAAGTATAAATATTACTCTTACTGATCTAAGTGCTCCACTTCCCAAAGCAATTTGGTGTATTGCCCGAACAAAGTTCAGAACCTTTTTGAACGGCAATGCCCTTTAGTAAAAATCATTAAAAAACACAAAAAAATGAAAAATTTATTTACAATGGGAGCGTGCGCGCTATTGTGTACAACATTATTTTCTTGTACAGCAGACGAATTAGAAACTGGAAACAAAGACAAAGCTAAAACCGAAGTCAAAAAAGCTTATATGACAGAACCGATTACTCCTCCGGGACCTGGTGATGATCCAATCATTGTTCCACCACCACCAAAAAAACCATAAATTAAAGAAGGTGGTTTATAATTAATTCATAAATTCGGGGAAAGTAACTTTTATGCTACGATCCCCGTTTTTTTGTTTCATCATTTTTCTAATTATCCTTTCTTGTAAAGACAAAACGAAAGTAATCGTCAACGTTGATGCTGCAAGAGAAAAAGCATTTGAAATAAGAGAGAAAGGATTATTAAACCTCAACGAAAAGAACTTTAATAGTGCTTTTTACAACTTCAATAAATCTAAAATACTATATGAAAATTTAAAAGATAGTGCCAACATTGCCTATAGTTTAATTCAAATGGCCTGGATACAGCAAATAAATGGTGACTATTATGGCAGCAAAGAGACATTAACCGAAGCATTGCCTTATATTAAAAAGAAAGATGTTTATAGCGCTTCTATTAATAATTTCTTCGGAATTGCCGACAAAGAACTCTCCTTATATAATGATGCTATTTCGTATTACAAGGAATCTATAAAAGAACTGGACAATGAAGCTTCAAAACAATCTCCTTTAAATAACATTGCTGCTGTTTATATTGAGAAAAAAAAATATGATGCCGCAATTCAAATTTTAGAATCTTTACTTAGCCAAAATAATTTCCAAACAAAAGAAGCGCTTATAAAGAAATACCGAATACTAGATAATCTTGGTTATGCGTACTTCAAAAAAGGCTTATTAGATAAAGGTCTTTCCTTAATGGAAGAAAGTCTTAAGATGAGAAATCGAGACAATGATACCTATGGTTCTATACAAAGTAATCTTCATTTAGCCGAATACTATAGCAAAATTAATCCCCAAAAATCAAATCAACATGCGCTAAATGCATATCAATCAGCTACAACATCTAATAGTATTGATGAAAGATTAAAAGCCCTTTCTTTTTTAATTTCTAATGATTCTGACATCGATAATACCAAATATGCTCAAAAGTTTGTTTTCTTAAATGATAGTATTATTAAAATCCGAAACAACTTTAAAAACAAGTTTGCGAAGATTAAATACGATTCCAAAAAAGAAAAAGACGAAAATCAGAAATTACGTTTAGAGAAAGTAGAGAATCAATTAGCACTTCAAAAAGCCAAATACCAAAGAACCTTTTCTATTCTTGGAGTTATTATTCTTTTCACCGTATTAATTTATGGAAGAAAGTATTATCGAAATAAAAACAGAATCGGAAAAATAAAAGCTACTTATGAGACGGAAACCAGAATTGCCAAAGACATACATGATGAATTGGCTAATGATGTTTTTCATGTCATGACTTTTACTCAAACGCAATCTTTAGCCGATATAACTATAAAAGAATCTCTAATTCACAAATTAGACAATATTTATTCCCGCGTCCGCAGAATTTCGCAAGAAAATAGTACAATTGATATTACATCAAATTACGCTGTAAACTTAAAAGAAATGCTTTCGACTTATAATAGTCCTGAAGCAAACGTAATCATCAATAATATTGAAAAAGTAAATTGGGAATTAGTAGATAACTTCAAAAAAGTTACAATTCATAGAATTCTAAAAGAATTAATGGTGAATATGAAAAAGCATAGTAACGCATCATTGGTTGTTGTAAAATTTGAAAGCAACGGAAAAACAGTTTTTATTGATTATACAGATAACGGAAAAGGCTGTGAAAAAGAACAAATTATTAAAAATGGTTTGCAAAATATGGAAAACCGTATTCTGGCCATAAAAGGAACTATTACTTTTGATACAGAACCAGATAAAGGGTTTAAAGTAAAAATAACGCTGCCTAAATAAAAGCCTATGTTTAAAAAAGTAATAATTGCCGAAGACCTGGAAGATATAAATTTAGGAATCGAGCAAACCTTAAAAGATTTAGATATTGTAAATTTTCAACATGCAAAATATTGTGATGATGCCTTTTTAAAAATCCGAAAAGCTATTCTGGATAATGAACCGTATGACTTATTAATCAGTGACCTTTCGTTTAAAAAAGACCATCGTGATGTAAAAATTTCGTGTGGTGATGAACTTATCGAAAAAGTTCGTGAATTACAGCCTGATATTAAAATCATCGCTTATTCTGTTGAAGATAAAAGCTTTCGAATTAAATCTCTTTTTGATAATTCAGATGTTAACGGTTTTGTATTAAAAGGTCGAAATAGCATTGAAGATTTAAAAAAAGCAATTCATCTTATTTCTACTTCAGATCAAAGATTCATTTCGCATGAAGTTGCTTCTGCGCTTCAGGAAAAAAACAATTTCGAAATAGACGATTTAGACATTGAAATTTTAAAATATTTATCATCAGGAACTCCACAAGATGAGATTATAAAAATCTTTAAAGACTCAGGTAAAAAACCCAACAGCAAAAGTGCTATGGAAAAAAGACTTTCGAGACTAAAAGATTTTTTCAAAGCCAATAATACCGTTCATTTGGTTTCTATTACTAAAGATATGGGCATTATTTAATCTTATTATAATGTTGTTTTTTAAATTATAAAGCTCCTTCGGGGGCTTTTTTTATTGCTGAAATATAAATATTTATTGGATTATGGATTTCCGTAAAATACTGGTTATGATTGGTTTTACTTTTGAAATATCAAAAACTAAAATACTAACTATAAATAGATATTATGGAAATCAATATTCAACTTAAATCATTGGCGGATAAAATCGATCAGTTAAAAAGCAAAATTGAAACAGAAGAATCTACAAAGCATGCTTTTGTTTTGCCATTTATACATATTCTTGGCTACGACGCTTTTAATCCGCTGGAAGTAGTTCCTGAATTTACTGCCGATCTAGGTTTAAAAAAAGGAGAAAAAGTAGATTATGCCATCTTTCAGAACGGAGAACCAATTATAATAGTAGAATGCAAAAGTTGGAAAGAAAATCTAACGGTACATAATTCCCAATTATTCCGCTATTTTCATGTTACTAAAACCCGATTTGCTCTTTTAACAAATGGAATTCAGTATCAATTTTTCACAGATTTAGATGATAAAAACAAAATGGATCAAAAGCCTTTTTTGGAATTTGACATCACAAATCTAAAAGAGAATACAATTACTGAGGTTGCAAAATTTCACAAATCCAGTTTCAACGTTGATAATATTGTTACAAATGCAAGCTCTTTAAAATATATTAAAGAGATAAAAAAGCAAATCAATATTGAACTGGAAAATCCTTCGAATGATTTCACAAAGCATTTTGCAAATAAGGTTTATACCGGAAGATTAACTGAAAAAGTAGTTGATGAATTTAAAGATTTGGTTCAAAAATCCTTAAACCAATTTATTAGCGAAAAAATAAATGATCGTTTAAAAGCCGCTCTTACCAAAGAAACAATTAAACAACAAGATGAACAAGTTGAATCTCTGGAAGAAGAAAGTAAAATTGTTACCAGTGAAGAAGAACTGGACGGATATCGCATTATTGTTGCGATACTAAGACGAAAACTTCCTACTAAACGAATCGTTTACCGTGACACACAATCTTATTTTGGCATTTTGCTGGACGATAATAATCGTAAGCCTCTTTGCCGTCTTCATCTTAATGGAAGTAAAAAATATGTCAGCCTTTTTAATGACAATAAAAACGAAACAAAACTACCGATTTCGACTATTGATGATCTTTATCAATTCGAAAAAGAGTTACTAGAAACTGTTGGATTATATGAAACCGAATAAAAACTAATTATTATGATAAACGATTTAAAAAAATTCTTAAACGAAGAACAAGACCCAAAAGCAGTTGAAAAACTATTAGTAAAAGTCAACGGATTACTTACTTCTGGTGAAGAAGTAGAATATATCGCCGTGCAAAAAAAACCGGCTATAAATTTATCTCCGGATTGTATTGCTTTAACCAATAAAAGAATCATTTTCTGCAGACCGAGAAATTTAGGATTATCGATGGATTTTCAGGATTATGCCTGGAAAGACATATTAGATTGTCACATGAAAGAAGGAATTATGGGAGCAACTTTTTCTATGAAGACGATTAAAGGACATGTGAATATGCTTGATTATTTACCAAAAGCTCAAGCCCGAAAATTATATCAATTTGCTCAGCAAAAAGAAGAAGAAATGGTTGTTTTCAGACGTGAACATGATCTTGAAAATAAAAGAGCAATTGCTGGCGGAGGAATAACAGTAAATACAAATATTCCAACTCATCAAAATGTCGAGCAAAAAGAAGATCCATTAGAAGTACTTCAAAAACTAAAAAAATTATTAGAAAGCGAAATCATTTCTCAAACAGAATTTGATTCAAAGAAAACAGAAATTTTATCTAAAATGTAAATTATGAAAAGTAAAACAACCGCAGCAATTTTGACATTCTTTTTGGGAGGAATCGGAATCCATAAATTTTATTTAGGGCAATCAGGCCAAGGGATTCTTTATCTATTATTTTGTTGGACACTTATTCCTTCAATATTAGCCTTTTTTCAGTTTTTCGGACTTATTTTTATGTCTGATCATTCATTTAATGTGAAATATAATACCGGATTTTAAATGGTTTAAAATTAAAACCAAATCATTTAAGCTTTTAAAGAGGAACGGAAATGTCCTCTTTTTTCTATTTAAACTAACTTTCTTCTCGATTAGATCTTTCGATAAAATCACGTATAACTACTCATTTTAAAGAACGTAATTCTAATTAGATTTATCACTATTTAAAAATAACAAGATTTTAAAACCTGTTTTAAGATTATCTAAATACCTCAACGCCTGTGCAAAAAAATTACCTAATCCTATTATCATTTCTTTCGCTTGGAATACTTTCTTGTAAACATGCTTCTGCTCCGGCTCCTCAAAAAATAAACACATTTTACAAGGAAGTAATTACTGCTGAAGATCGGAAGACTATAACTCCTGAAGAAGCCAAAACTTATCATGTTGATACGCAATATCATTATAAATACCGAACCGGAAATTCTGGTCATTATGAGTATAATTATAATGTAAAAGGTGTTGATATGAAAGGAGATTCTGTTTTTGGAAACATTAATGTTGAAGGAAAATATGGTGCAGGAATTCTAATCAATGATTCTGTGCCGGAACTCAACATAAAAACCGAATGGATCGCGTATGGAAAACTAAAAGCTTTTGACGAAAAAGGAAATGAATATTTCTTAATAGTGCAATGATTGCATTTACCCCAAATCTTATCAAAATGAAATATATTCTGATGTTCTTTTTTGTGTTCTTAACTTCGTTCTGTCCGCTTGAAACCAAAGTATATATTTGTGGTGCAACAGGCGCAAAAAAATACCATTATACTGATAATTGCCGTGGACTAACTGCCTGTAAACATGAGATTACAAAAGTATCAATTTCGCAGGCACAAGGTTACGGACTCACGCTTTGCGGTTGGGAAGATTAATGCATTGTATCGCGATCACCTTATTTAATCATTTGATAATAATCACTTTACAATAAATTCACATTAGTTTTGTTAATTTGAATAAAACTAAACGTCATGAAATTCTTCAATCTAAATTTTTTGGTTTCATTCAAAGAATGGCTTTTTTTAAGAGCTATGCAATCTTCTTTCCTTCATTAATAAATTAGAAATTCAAAATTAAAAAAGGAAAGCACAATTGAATGAATAAAATTGATACCGCATTTTTACATAAAGACCAATTTGGGCAAGATTTCTTGTGGGGTGTTTCTACCGCCGCCTTCCAAATTGAAGGTGCACATGATGCCGACGGAAAAGGTTCTTCTATCTGGGATGTTTTTACGTCTCAAAAAGGAAAAATCAAAAATGGCCATCATGCACTAACTGCTTGTGATTTCTATAATTCTTACCAGAATGATATTGACCTGATAAACGAATTAAATATTCCGAATTTCAGATTTTCTATTAGTTGGACACGAATTATGCCTACAGGAACTCATCCTGTAAATCAGGCAGGAATAGATTATTACAACAAAATCATAGATTCTTTACTCGCATCTGAAATAGAACCCTGGATTACACTTTATCATTGGGATTTACCTCAAAGTTTAGAAGTAAAAGGCGGATGGACAAATCGAGAATCGGTTTCCTGGTTTTCAGAATATGTTGCCGTTTGTGCACAATATTTTGGAGATCGCGTCAAAAACTGGATGGTTATCAATGAACCTTCCGTTTTTACTGGAGCCGGATATTTCCTAGGCATTCACGCTCCCGGAAAAAAAGGGATTACCAATTATCTTAAAGCCATGCATCATGTAACTTTGGCTACAGCTGCAGGCGGAAAAAAATTAAGAAATCTAATTCCGGACGCTAATATTGGTACTACTTTTTCGTGTACACATATTGAACCTTTTTCTCAATCCCCAAAAGATATAGAAGCTGCAAAACGTGTAGATACTTTATTGAACAGAACTTTTATAGAGCCAATTTTAGGATTGGGTTATCCGCAAGCAGATTTACCGGTTCTTAAAAAACTGAACAATTATATTCTTGAAAATGATTTAAATAATCTCGCTTTTGAGTTTGATTTCATTGGACTTCAATGTTATACGAGAGAAGTTGTAAAATCATCTCTATTAATTCCGTATATTGGTGCTGAATTAATTAGTGCCGAAAAAAGAAATGTTATTGCAACAGATATGGGTTGGGAAGTTTATCCTCCGGCGCTTTATCACGTTCTTAAAAAATTCAATAGTTACAACATCAAAAAAATTATAATTACCGAAAATGGTGCTGCTTTCCCAGACATTCTTAAAAACGGAAAAGTCTACGATATCAAGCGCACACATTATATACAAGATCATTTAGAACAGATTTTGAAAGCCAAAAAAGACGGTTATAATGTTGATGGTTATTTTGTTTGGAGTCTTACTGATAACTTCGAATGGGCAGAAGGTTACAATGCCAGATTTGGACTTATTCATGTAGATTTTGACACACAACAAAGAACAATTAAACATTCAGGATTATGGTTTCGGGATTTCTTATCCTAAAAACCAAACCGTAAAATAGATTTAAGAATACCTAAATTGAATTAAACTCAGTATAAACTTAAATAATATTATTATGGAAATCAACTGGTATGTATTGAGCGCAATAGTTATTGGGATTGTTTTATTAGTTTACTTTCTGGTAAAACAAAATAAAAAAGACCGTAAGAAAATTGAAGAAGAATTGAATTTCTACAAAGAATCTGATGAGGTAGAAATCAACAATGATCTTCATTTATAGTTCTTTTTTAAACATTTAAAAAAGCAAAAAGCCTTTCGGAAGTCTACTTCCGAAAGGCTTTTTGCTTACACATTAATTCAGTGTTTCATTCAAAACTGCAACAACTTCTTTCCAGTTATTTACACGTAAGTGATGCGTTTTATTCACATTATGAAACGCTGTAAACATGATAGGTTTTCCCATGCAATAATCCAGATTTTTAGGATGATCGTCAATCATAAAATCTGTATTGATAATTCTTTTACTTCCGCAAAGAATAATATTTTCCCACTTAATAAACGGAAAATGTTCTTCAAGCCAAAAGATTTTTTCGGCAAGCGAAACCGGAAATTCCGTAGCAGCAGAAACAATAAATATTTCGAAGTTTTCCTGCAACTGACGCAAACTTTCGACAGCATCGTCCATAACTGGTAAGTTTCTGAAGAAATTCTCTTTATTCAAAATTTCTCTCAAAAGATCTCTTTCTACAAAAGCATCTTCTTCACTCAAACCCTGAATACTTTCCCTTGTTAACGCTGTTCCATTCGCTTCATTATAATAATCAATTAAATGTGCCTCGATATCGGCAAGCACGCCATCCATATCGACAGCAATAGTTTTCTTTTTCATTTTTAACTTTATTTTGCAACAAAATTACGCAAATATTGCAAATTATTGCAATTTTAATTTACTTTTGCAATATAAAGTTGCATCACATGAAAAAAGAAGAACGTCAAAAAGTAATTTTAGAATACTTATCAAAAGAGCATCGCGTAACATTACTCGAACTTAGCGGCTACTTAAATGTCTCTGAAGACACGATAAGACGAGATGTAAAAGAACTCTCAGATCTGGGATTATTAAAAGCAGTTCGCGGAGGCGCAGTCGCTCCTTCTCCAATTCCGCTACATTATAGAAGCAGAGAAAAACACGACGTCGAAAACAAAAAGATCATTGCCGAAAAAGCAATCTCGTATTTAAAAGACGGTCAGGTTGTATTTATTGATGGCGGAACAACTTCTTTGGCTTTAGTGGCAAGTTTTCCATATGATTTAAAAATAACGGTTATTACAAACAGTTTTCCCGTTGCGGCATTAATCGAAGATTTACCTAATATTGATTTGATTTTTGCGGGTGGAAAAATGTGCAAAACATCCTTTACTACGGCAAGTATTGAAACTATAGATTTCTTCCGTAATTTCAGAGCTGATGTTTGTATTCTGGGCGTTTGCAGTATACATCACGAACGCGGACTTACGGGCGTTATACACGAGGATTCTCAGATTAAAAAGACTATGATTCAAAATTCTAATTATGTGATAGCACTGAGTTCTATTGAAAAAGTAGATACCGCCGAATCTTATTTTATTGGTCCAATCAGCAATATTGATGTTCTGGTAACAAATGCTTCTCCAGAAGAAGAAATTTTAAAACCTTACAAAGATTCCGGCGTAACAATTGTTTAATTTAAAAACAGAATAAAAAAGTTCTTGTTTCACGCAGATTTTACAGATTTAAGCAAATTAAAAAGAAAATAAATCTGTGTGCATCTGCTTAAATTATTTTAAATCTGCGTGAAAAATTTACTTTGCAAAAAATAATTTTACTACAATCCAATTAGCGCAAAAAAGCAAATTTTTCAGCTTTTTAAATCCGTTATTGCAGGCAAAAAAACTAAAAAATTTATTTGTAAAAAAGCAATAAAAAATGGCGATTTCTCCTGTATTTACTAGGTTTTTTGATAAGTTTTACTTATCTTTATATTGTAAATAACAGTAAATATATGCCGAAAAACAGACTTTTTAAACTCCAGAATTACTTCTCAAAAAATTATTCTTTTTACTTCTTTAAGTATTTTATTTTTCACTTTCACAATGCTTCTCCGGAACTTCCTTTAGATTTAGAAATCATTCGATCTAATTTTTTTAAACATGCTGAAGAAACCAAAGCTATTGTTCCAATTCCAACCATAAATATTTTTTCAGGATTTATTTTCTGAGCTTTTATTTTAGAAAACACATCTTGAAAATTAGAATATAAATTTCCTTTTTTAAGATCCTCTTTCGACTCTTCATTTTCTTTTTTCACAAAACCATCTACTTCTATGATTTCTTTCTCACTTTCAACGACTATCTCTGCCTTATCGGCAGTCTTAATTTGTTTAGTTTCTTCAATTCTACACTTTTCGTTAAACTTTTTAAAAGGGCGCGGTTGAAAATCAACTATAACTGCCGCAAGATTTATTGCATCAATATTCAACGGATCCGTTTCGCCTTTAAAGAAGGTCTCAATAGGCCTAAACTTATCTTTTTGCTCCTTAAACTTATTCTTTTTAGTATGATCAAAATCTAAGCACAATAAATTTTTAAAGACATTTAAATCATCTTGAGTTGGGTTATTCTCAAAAATAAGCCAACATAAATCGCGGAGTTTTCCTCGAGAGGGATTATACAAGTAATCGAAGTGTTCTCCTTCTTTTACGATCTCATATTTAATTTTAATGCCTTTTTTATATTCTTCTAATGTTTTGGAATGCATGGTATATATATGGTTATTTATAGGAAATCTTGGGAATCTCAGTAAACCGCAGAAATTTTTGATAATTTCTTATAAACAAAAGTCTCAAAATGCCTTTCGTTTATTATAGAAATTAGTTCATGTCTTGCCTGCAGATTAAAACAAAAATATAAAACTAGTTCAAATTAACAGTGTAAAAAACCGTAAGACCGGATTTATTCGGGAAGTATAAAAAACGTCTTACAGTTCTACACACTTTACTTCCCAAAAATCAATCTTGGAACTACTATTAACAAGCTCTGGATAAACTCTGGATAGCAATACTTATGCCTAATTTTTAATCTAAACCAAAATGAAAAAAAATATTTTTTACAGCCTCCAGATTATTATTTACTTCTACTCCCATAAGTATGAAAATCAGCCAAAAACTAATCTATTTTGAGTATCTAATTCTAATATTTATTTTTCGTTTTCCAACAATTAAACTTGTTCAAACATTAAAATCAATTTATTGATCTCTTCAATACTATATTTTTTAACTTTTTTTTAATAGTCAAGACAACCTTTTTAAGACTTTTTGCCTCTATTAAATAAAGGTCAAGTTTAGTTTTAGATTCACATAAAACGCTCTAACGAGCCTAAATTTATTGTGCTTTATATTTTGTTTTCGGGATTTCTCGGGAATCTCAGGAAAACGCGGGAATTCTGGGAATCCCCTATAAACAATGGGCTCAAAGCACCTTTTCTTTGCCATAGAAATTAGTTCAAGTTTTGTCTGCAGACTAAAACAATAATAAAAAACTAGTTCTAATTAACAGTGTAAAAAACAGTAAGACCGGATTTATTCGGGAAGTATAAAAAAACGTCTTACAGTTCTACACCGTTGACTTCCCAAAAACCAATTTGGTATTGCCAACCAAAAACTCTGGATCATCCCGGACAGCAATACCTATGTCTAATTTCTAAATTAAATCAAAATGAAAAAATTCATACTATTTGTCGCTTTTGCTTCAATATTCACAATATTTTCTTGTACTCCTGACGAGTATGAGACACAACCAAAAAAGGAAACTGAAAAAGTTATTAATCATCAAAAACCAACTTATGCAGATGGTCCTGGTGATGGTACCATTCCACCATCGAAACCACCAATCAAAACACCTGGTGGCGATGACTAAATAAATATTTTTGGTATCTAATTAATTACTATTTTCGGGGAAAGTAAATTTATATGTTACGGTCCCCGTTTTTTTATTTTATTATCTTTCTTTTTCTTTTTTCATGTAAAGAAAAAACGACGATTAATACGAACACCGAAGCTATAGAAAAAGAGGCGCTTAGTTTACGAGATAAAGCAGCTGAAGATCAAGACAAACAAGACTTCAATATTGCTTTTAACGAATATAATAAATCAAAGTTACTTTTTGAAAAATTAAAAGACAGTGCTAATATTGCATACATACTTATTCAAATGGCAGCCATTCAGCAAGTCAACGGAGACTATTATGGCAGTAAGGAAACCGTAACTGAAGCATTACCTTATGTTAAAAAAAATAATGATTATACATCTGATATAAATAATACATTGGGCATTGCTGACAAAGAACTTTCACTTTACAACGATGCTATTCATTATTATAAAAAAGCAGCCAATGAGTTTAAAGACCCACTTAAAAAACAAATCTCTTTAAGTAATATTGCGCCAGTTTACATCCAACAAAAAAAATATGATCAGGCAATCACTCTCTTAGAATCTATTTTAAGCAACAAATTATTAAAAGAAAAAGGTCAAGAAGCTCGCGAAGCAAGACTCAAGGACAATTTGGGTTATGCTTATTTTAAGAAAGGAATGGATGAAAAAGGATTCCGCTTAATGAATGACGCACTTCAAACAAGAAATAAATTCAAGGATACTTATGGAAGCATTGAAAGCTATCTGCACCTTGCAGATTATTACGCTAAAAAAGACATTCAAAAATCAGATGAGAATGCTCTTACGGCCTACAATATAGCCACGAAACTAAACAGTGTTGACGAAAGATTAGAAGCGTTGCAAATTTTAATCTCTAATAATCACAGTAACCAAACCGACAAATATGTACAACGGTATTTTACCTTAAATGACAGTCTTATTAAAGTTAGAAATAATTTTAAAAACAAGTTTGCTAAAATAAAGTACGATTCTAAAAAAGAAAAAGACGAAAATGCAAAACTTCGTTTAGAAAAAGCCGAAAACGAATTATCGCTTCAAAAAGCCACATATCTAAGAATTGTATTTGTTATTATTTTTATCTTTTTAGTTATTCTGATAGCGATTTTAATACGTTATTATAAAAACAAAAACAAAGCTATAGAATTTAAGACTTCGTACAATACAGAAGCTAGAATTGCTAAAAAAATCCACGATGAATTAGCAAACGATGTATATCATGTGATCGCTTTTGCCGAATCTCAAACATTATCTCACGAAAACACAAAAGAGAATCTTCTTCAAAAATTAGATGATATTTACGGACGTGTGCGAGGAATTTCAAAAGAAAATAACAAAATTGATACTGGTGTAAATTTCACTTCCACTATAAGAGAAATGCTTTCGACTTACAATACCAGCGAAAGAAATATCATGATTACCAATCTGGATGATATTAACTGGGAAATTATCGATGACGTTAAAAAAGTCACTATTAGCCGAATTTTACAGGAATTAATGGTGAATATGAAGAAACACAGTATGGCAAAACTGGTTGTTATAAAATTTGAAAATGACCAAAAATCAATCTTAATAAACTATACTGACAACGGTAAAGGTTCCGAAAAAACAAAGATGCTAAAAAACGGTCTCAATAACATGGAAAGCCGAATTCAAGCCGTAAAAGGAACTATCGATTTTGAAACAGAACCTGATAAAGGCTTTAGAGCAAAAATATCCATTCCTAAATAACACAAATTATTAGTTGTTTTATAAGGAGCTATTTCCTGCTATCCACTATATCTTTTCCTGCCTAAAGAAGGCAAGAAAAGGATACCGCTTCTATCAGGGCTAGGGCATCAATTTCCATAAGAAAGTTTAATATTTATTACAGCTTTCTTTTAAACATAAAAAAAACCTCCCAGAATTTTACTTCTGGAAGGCTCCCCTACTAATAACTAATTAAAATAGGCATTCTATTTCCAACCGCCGCCTAGGTCTCTGTAAACATGAACCGCAGCATTCAGTTGTTCTTTTTTAGTATCTACTAATTCTAATTTCGCTTCTAATGCATCACGTTGTGTCATTAAAACTTCGAAATAATCAACTCTCGCTGACTTAAACAAATCATTAGAAACATCAATTGATGTGTTTAAAGCATCAACTTGTTGTGATTTAAGATCGTATCCTTTTTGTAAGTTTTCGATCTTAGAAAGTTGGTTTGAAACTTCTAAATAAGCGTTCAAAACCGTACGATCATAATTATATAATGCCTGAAGTTGTCTTGCATTTGCACTTGCAAATTCAGCTTTAATTGCATTTCTGTTAATCAATGGCGCAGCTAAATCTCCTGCCAAAGAATACAAAATAGACTCCGGAAATGTAAACAAATAAGCCGGCTTAAATGCTTGTACTCCAAACGCAGCCGAAATATCCAATGAAGGATAAAACTCTGCACGAGCTACTTTTACGTCTAATTTTGCTGCTACAAGCTCTAATTCTGCTTGTTTAACATCTGGACGATTTGCTAATAATTGAGACGGAATTCCAGAACTAACTGCTGCAGGCAATAAACTCAAGAAATTGGTGCTGCTTGTTCTTTTAATTTCCTGTGGATATCTACCCAACAAAAAGTTGATTTTATTCTCCGCTTCTTTTATTTGCTGACGAATATCAAACTCCATACTTTTTGAAGTCAAAACCTCTGCTTCAAATTTCTTAACTCCAAGTTCTGTTGCTCTTGCAGCTTGCTTCTGAATTTTTACAATTTCTAAAGCATTTGACTGTAATTTGATCGTTTGATTTATAATATCCAATTGATTGTCCAAAGCCAATAATTCATAATAAGAATCAGCAACTTCAGCAATAAGATTTGTAATCACGAAATTTTTACCTTCAACTGTAGCTAAATATCTGTTTAAAGCTGCTTTTTTAGAATTACGCAGTTTTTTCCAGATATCCACTTCCCAATTTGCATAAGCTGCAATTGTAAAATCACCAAGTGGATCAGGAGTTTCTACTCCCGGTTTGATCTCTGTTGTAGCATCACCCGCACCTTGGCTTGTATATCTACCAACTTTCTCGATTCCAGCTCCGGCGCGAACACCAACTGTTGGCAATAAAAGTCCTTTTTTAACTCGGATATCATTCTTTGCAATTTCAATTTCCTGCAAAGTGATGTTTAATTCCTGATTGTTTTTTAATGCAACATCAATAAGGTCAACAAGGTTTTGATCTTTAAAATAATCTTTCCATTGCAATGCTGATGTGTTATTGTTTGCGTCCTGAGTTTGGGTAGTCTGACCAAATGATTCAGGAACTGGCGTGCTTGTAGTAGGCGCTGCCTCAGGCGCAGGGGCTTTACACCCTGCAACCGTAAGACATAAACCTAATGCAATACCATATTGATATGATTTGAATTTATACATGATTGTTATCAATTTCTTCTGTTAATGGATTCTCTTCTTCATGTTTAACTAATTTGTGTCTTTCTGCAATTTTTCCAAAGATGTAATACAATCCAGGAATCACAAATACACCACAAATAGTTCCGATAAGCATACCTCCGGCAGCGGCAGTACCAATGGTTCTGTTACCAATTTTACCCGGACCAGTAGCAAAAGCAAGTGGCAATAATCCGGCAATAAAAGCAAATGAAGTCATCAAAATTGGACGGAACCTCGCTTTCGCTCCTTCCATTGCTGCTTCAAGAACTGTTTTGCCTGCAGCATGTCGCTGTATCGCAAACTCTACAATCAACACGGCATTTTTACCAAGTAAACCAATAAGCATTACCATGGCAACCTGAGCATAAATGTTGTTTTCTAATCCTGTTAATTTCAATAATAAGAAAGCTCCAAAAATACCCGCTGGTAAAGAAAGAATTACAGAAAGTGGTAAAATAAAACTTTCGTATTGAGCTGCTAATACCAAGTAAACAAATCCTAAACAGATTAAGAATACCCAAATAGCCTGATTACCCTGAGCAACCTCATCGGCAGAAATACCTGCCCAGTCAATATCATAACCTCTAGGTAATTTTTTAGCCGCAACTTCCTGAATTACTTTAATCGCAGTACCAGAACTATAACCTGGTGCCGCAGAACCACTAATTTGTGTAGAAGTGTACATGTTATGTCTTGTAATCTCAGAAAGTCCGTAAACTTTTTCTAATCTCATAAAAGCAGAAAAAGGAACCATTTCATCACGATTATTTTTTACATACAACTTCAAAATATCGTCTGGCTGAGCACGGTATTCCGGAGAAGCCTGAACGATTACTTTATAGTTGATTCCGTATTTAATGAAACTAATTTCGTAGTTACTACCCACAAGAGTTGACAAAGTATTCATGGCGTTTTCGATAGAAACTCCTTTTTGCTGCGCCATATCGTTGTCTACTTTCATCATGTATTGAGGGAAACTAGAACTATAAAAACTGAACACGTTAGTTAATTCCGGATGAGTATTTAACTCCTTAACGAAATCATTATTTACCTGCTCCATTTTTTTGTAATCATTAGAACCTGTTTTATCTAACAAACGAAGCTCAAATCCTCCGGCAGCACCATATCCTGGTACAGCAGGCGGTTGAAAAAATTCGATATTAGCACCTGCAATGTCTTTAGATTTTTCTTCCATTTCGGCCATAATCTCAAGAACAGAATGCTTTCTGTCACTCCAGTCTTTAAGATTCACCAAACAAGTTCCTGAGTTTGAACCTGTACCTTCAGATAGAATTTCGTAACCTGCTAATGAAGAAACTGATTTTACTCCATCAATTTTTTCAGCAATTTTCTGAAGTCTTTCAGCAATATTATTTGTTCTTTCTAATGATGAACCCGGTGGCGTTTGAATAACTGCATAAAACATCCCCTGATCCTCATTCGGGATAAATCCAGAAGGAACAGTACTACTAATCATCCATGTTCCGGCGCAAAATCCAAGAAGTGCAATAATCGTAATCGCTCTTCTGTTTACAATTTTACCTAATAGATTTTGGTATTTACCTTGTGCTAAATTGAATTTATTATTGAATCCGTCTATGAATATATTTACCGGAGTTTTCTTTTTAACCTCACCGTGATTATTTTTTAACATCATCGCACAAAGTGCCGGTGTCAAAGTCAAAGCCACAACTCCAGAAAGGATAATTGCCGTTGCCATAGTTACAGAGAACTGTCTGTAAAATACCCCAACCGGACCAGACATAAATGCAACAGGAATAAATACCGCAGCCATCAAGAATGTAATCGCTATAATCGCTCCTGCAATTTCATGCATCGCTTTTTTAGTTGCTTTAAGTGGCGAAAGATGCTCTTCCTCCATCTTGGCGTGAACAGCTTCAATTACAACAATCGCATCATCGACGACGACTCCAATCGCTAGAACTAAAGCAAATAATGTAATTAAGTTCAATGAAATATCAAAGAATGTCATGAACACAAACGTACCGATCAAAGATACAGGAACCGCAATTGCTGGAATAACCGTAGAACGCCAGTCTCCTAAGAAAAGGAAAACTACTATACCTACCAGAATAAAAGCTTCTACAAGAGTGTGAATTACTTTTTCGATAGAAGCATCAAGGAATTTAGAAACGTCATACGAAATTTCATAATCCATTCCTTTAGGGAATCTTTGCTTGATTTTTTCTAATTTAGCTTTTACCTCTTCAATAACCTGATTGGCATTACTACCAAACGATTGTTTCAATACAATAGCGGCAGATGGTCTACCGTTTAAGTTCGAATAAATATCGTACATCGAACTTCCAAATTCTACTTTCGCAACATCTTTCAAACGTAAAAGTTCCCCGTTAGCATTTGATTTTACAACAATGTTCTCGTATTGTTCTTTTGTTGTAAAACGTCCTGAATATTTTAATACATATTCAAAAGCCTGAGAACGTTTACCTGAACTTTCTCCTGTTTTACCAGGCGAAGCCTCTAAACTCTGACTTGATAATGCTTCCATTATCTCATCAGCAGAAATTTTATAAGCCAACATACGATCTGGTTTCAACCAAATACGCATTGCATATTCACGTGTTCCTAAGATATCTCCAGAACCAATACCATTAACCCTTTTCAATTCAGAAAGTACGTTGATATCAGCATAGTTATACAAGAACTTCATGTCGGTATTTTTGTCTGTACTGTAAAGATTCACGTACATCAACATACTCGGCACTTCTCGTGTAATTTTAATACCCTCTCTAATAACTAATGGAGGTAATTTATTAGTAACCGAAGCTACACGGTTTTGAACGTTGATCGCAGCCTGATTAGGATCTGTTCCTAAGTTAAAAACAACTTTTATAGTAGCTTCACCATCATTTCCCGCATCAGAAGCCATATATTTCATTCCAGGAACACCATTTAAGGCTCTCTCCAAAGGAATAACAACCGCTTTGATCATTAATTCACCGTTAGATCCTGGATAATCTGCGGTAACATTCACCATTGGTGGTGAGATTGTAGGGAACTGAGTAATAGGTAAATTTAATACCGACAATACCCCTAAAAAGACAATTACAAGCGATATTACTATCGACAATACAGGTCTTTGAATAAATTTATTAAACATTTTATATTTTTTTAATGATTAAACCAGTTAAATCTATTCTGCTTTTGTACGCAAATGATTCATTACCTCTTTTGGAGATTGGAATTCATATTTAATTTTGTCGTTCTCTCTTACTTTCTGAACTCCTTCAAGTAAAATTTTATCATCTGGAGTAACTCCGCTTTTAACTACATACAAATCAGGGATTTCGCCTGTAATTGTAATTTCTCTCGAATTTACTTTGTTGTTTTTATCGATAACAAAAAGATACTTTTTATCCTGAATTTCATAAGTTGCTTTTTGCGGAATTATGATCGCATTTTTAAGAGGAACTAACATTTTAACTTGTCCAGTTTCTCCGTTTCTAAGCAATTTTCCTGAATTAGGGAATCTTGCTCTAAAAGCAATGTTTCCTGTTT
Source organism: uncultured Flavobacterium sp. (assembly GCF_951805225.1). Taxonomy (NCBI): domain Bacteria; kingdom Pseudomonadati; phylum Bacteroidota; class Flavobacteriia; order Flavobacteriales; family Flavobacteriaceae; genus Flavobacterium; species uncultured Flavobacterium sp. The sequence continues at coordinate 3,186,374 of NZ_OX638201.1, forward strand.
CATTGTTAAATTCACTTTCGATAAGTTCTACTTTTCCTTGTTCTTTAAAAGTATCACCATTAGCCAAAACCAAGCTTACTTTATTATCAGCACGGTCTTTTACATCTGTTTGATACTGAATATATTCTGGCTCTGAAACATTAAAATAAGCAAACATTTGACTGTTGTCTGAAAGACTTGTCATTAATTCGCCTTCGTCAATAAGACTTCCTAATTTTAATGGAATACGATCGATAGTTCCGTCAAACGGAGCTCTGATTTCTGTAAATGATAAGTGAAGTTTTGCTAATGCAACCTCAGCTTTTGCTGATTGTAATTTTGCCTGAGCAACACTTAATTCGTTTTTAGAAACGATATTTTTATCTGCCAGTAATTTTGAATTTTGCAATTCAATTTCTACTGATCTCTGTTCAGCCTGTGCTTTAAGCAATTCAGCCTGATACATATTTGGCATAATTTTAAACAACAGTTGTCCTTTTTTTACAAACTGTCCTTCATCAACATAAATGTTTTGTAGAAATCCTTTTTCCTGAGCACGGATTTCAATGTTACGTACAGATTTAATCTGAGAAACATATTCTTTTACAAATGAAGTATCAATTAGTACCGGATTTGTTGCGGTAAATTTTTCCACTTCTTCTTTTTCTTCTTTTTTAGTTGTACAACTAGTAAGGCACACTAGGCCAATTAAGCCTGTGAACAAGATAATTCTTTTCATGATTTAGTTTGGAAATTAAGCGATTGAATGCTTGGAATACAGTGATTCCTTTAGATGAAAAAATGCATCAGCTAACCTTAGTTATAACTAAACTTTCATATAAGAAGAAGTAATAAAAAAATATACATCAACAAGATATGCAGATCACAACTTAGGCAACCGATGTATACTGTTGAATCAAATTCTTAAAACCTGTTGGGTAATGTAAATAGGATTTGAGTTGCCACAGAATGGCACGAAGAATTTAAAACGATTGTAATTATTTACAATAGTCTGACTTGAAAAGGAAAGATACCATTTGTCAAGTAAACTGTAGTTTGTTGCAAAAAATTTATTCGTAAGTCCATCTTTAAGATCGCCGCTTCCAAGATATTCCTCTTCAAGATCTACATCTGCATCTTCGATTATTGAAGATCCCTGATCCTGATTTGTGAATTTTACTCGGTGCTTTTTCTCAAGAGTATGTTGATGAAAGTTTTGAGGAGTACCAGCATTAAGATATTGCCCTCCGCCGAACAGAAGCATATTCATGAATACTAAAAATACTATTAACTTTCTCATTTGGGTGCGAAAGTAATGAAAGAATCGAAACAAAAAAAGATTTTTTGATAAGCTTTAACATTTAAAAAACACGAAAACGTTTTAATTGTTTTTTTTAGCATCAATTTTATTAAAATGTTATTTTTTCATGCAGAAAAATCATAAAAAAACACTTACAAATCAGAATCGTTTTACAGCAAGACTTTAAATAGAGTAAAAACTATTAAAATCGCAATTAATTGATATCGTATATCTTATTCAATAAATTTCAATCTTATTACTATAGCAAAATTTCCATTATAGTAAATTCCTGGTTTTCTTTGACAAATGTTTTGTAAGTATCTGTCATTCCAAATTTCTCATAAAATGACTTTTTATTGCTTCTTGCATTGCACCATATTTTACTTAAATTTTGCTTTTTAGCAATTTCAAAAATAAAATTTAACAATTCTGAGGCAATTCCTTTTCCTTGATATTCTTCTAAAGTTGCTAATTTTCTAAATTGCATTTCCTGATTATCAATAAAACAAGAAACAATAGAAATTAATTTTTCCTGATCAAAAACTCCAAAATGCAAACCCAGATTATCTTCTTCTAATTGCACAAATTCAATAGGTTGATCAGGCCACATAACTTTATGTCTAATTTCCCAGGTTTGAGATGCGTTTATTGCTTTAATTTCCATTATTATCTTTTTTTGAAACATTCAAATTTAAGTTTTTTAAAATTATATTCTCTTGCTTTACAGATATACACATTCCATTCATTATCAAAAACATACAAAACCAAAAAACACAGATTAACTCGAAATAAATAAGATAAATCGTTCGAATCTAATTTATAATATTTATTTTTATGTCATCTAAAAACAAATCCAGTCATGAAAAAAATCCTTTTAGCAGCATTTTTGTGTATTAGTGTAAATGGCTTTGCACAATTAATACAATTTGGACCTCAGGTTTCTTATAACATAACTTCGCCTCTTACTGATGATTTTAGTTCAAAAAGTTCCGGAACCGGTTATGGAGTTGCCGGATTTGCAAGGGTTAATTTATTACTTTTTTATGCTCAGGGCGAACTTGGATATGCTAAATCAAAATTCAGTCTTTCGCAAACTGGTATTGGCGAAACTGATTATGAGTTAGCCGGAAGCGATGCAACTATACTTGTTGGTTTCAAGATTATTCCTTTGGGAAAACTTGGAAACGTACGCTTTTTTGCCGGATACAACTGGAAGAATTATTCCGATATAAGTGCAAATAACAATCTAAATATCGTTGCTTTCGAAAAAAACAATAGCAGTATTCTTGGCGGCGTTGGTGTCGATTTATGGAAACTTACTCTTGATTACAGATATCTTGCAGGCGTTACAGATCTTGATCCTTCAGGAAGAAATATTAAAACTGCAGTTTCAAATTTCTCACTTGGATTTAAGTTCTTGTAAAAATATCTTATCATACAAAAAAGGGAATCAAAATTTTGATTCCCTTTTTTTATTCTTCTACTTTGATATAAAATCGCTCTTCATTATCGCTTTTTATTTCTTCAGTCCCATTTTCATCTTTTTTGGCGATGTTAATTACATGCATTTCATTTGAACTGTCATTTATTGAACAATGCCAAATATTACCATCTGATAAGATTACATTCGAGTAAGAAGCATCATCTGAATCTTGCCCGTTATAATATACTATATCCTCTGTTTTTATAAGTTTCTTTTCTTGTGTTTTCTTATTTTTTTCGAAATACAAAATCTTCGTTTTATTAACTTCTACAAGATCATCAGAAGTTTTTCCTGCATTCTTACTTGTTTGATCAGTTGCCCAACCTGGTTTATTTCCAACTGTTTTCCAAGTACCTAATGCCTGATCTAATAATTTTTCTCTTAAAATGATTCTTAAAGAATCAACTTTTTTAAGAGATGCAATACCAATCTCATTCTCTGGTATAATTCTGGAAGCAGTATAATATAGATCAATAGCATTCTTAAAATCAGCTTTCTTGAAATAAGAAACTGCTAATTCATATTTATTTTTCTGGAATGTAATTTTAGAATTGTTTTGAGCAAAAGTCTGAATAGTTAACGATAAGATAATAATAAGAAAATAGAGTTTTTTCATTTATGTGGTATTTTTATAATTACAAACCTAATTTATTAATCCTACAAACATTTATGGTTTTCCATATTTTTTTCGACTTTAACACATAAGGTCTCAATAGAGGCGCCAGAAGGGATTTCGTTAAATTTAGGTTCGTATTTATCGTGTTTATTACAACAAAAAAACGATACTAAAACTTATCTTGAAAATGCATTCAGAACTTTCATTGCTTCTTCTGTATCTTTTGTATTGACAAAAATATGGTCGTGATAAAAAGCTGCAACAACGTTACAACTGATTCCATTTTCTGAAAGTGCTTTAGAAAATGCGGCTGTCAAACCAACTGCTTCTAATGACGAATGCACTGTAAGGGTTATCCAAGACATTATAACGGAATAATCCAGATTTAATTGTTCTGCTATATCTTTTTTTAGAATTAATGTGATGGCTTCTTTTTCTTTAAAGAACATTTCAACATCATTTAAGTTGAGGTTTTCTAAATTCTCAACTTTACAAAAAACATAATCACCAACATTATGTTGAGGTTTCATGCTTTTAAGTAATTTCTCCAGATCTTTTTCTCCTGACATTCTGAGTTTTTTTATTAAATAAAAATTATTTTAGTTTTTCTAATTTTCCTTTTGTTTCCCGAAAGTTTTTATCCAAAACCAATACTTTTTCATAATTGGCAATTGCATTTTTCTTATCTCCATTTACTTCATAAAAATCTCCCAAAGAATCATACACATTTGGACTTTCGGGATAATTGGTCACATTCAGTTTGAATAAATAACCTGCTAAATCCATATCTTTTTAAAATTTCATTCTCTATTAGTTAATAATTACAAATCAAAACATAAAATGTGCCTTTAGGTACTAAATATTGGTAGTTATTTAGATTTGAAATTCGTTGGCGTGCCGTAGGTACGCAACAAAATGACCGTTATTGCGTACCTACGGCACGCTAGATTTGCTCCAATTAATGTTTTCTACCAATATTTAGTGCCTAAAGGCACATTTCAAGTTCTAATTAGCATTGATAAAACTCAAAACTACAATTTGTCTCAAACAAAAAGGCGCCTTTCCAAATAGAAAAGACGCCTTCTTGTATGCTTATATTTCTAATTAGCAGACCAAGTATTATTGGAAGGCGTGGCATCCATAAAAATACCTCCATCTAAAACAACTTGTTTGATTGGCTTTTTATTTTTCAAAATAACTTTCGCTAATTTCTCATTTGTTTGCCAAACCGCTGGTGTTTGATGTACAGTTTCTTTTGTATTATCCTGATAGGTAACAACAACGTCAAACGGAATCACAAAACCTCCTTCATTTGCAACGGTAACAATATTTTGATTTACATTTCGTACTGAAAGATCAATGTAATTATTGGTAAAAAACCAGTTCTTAAAAAACCAATTCAGGTTTCTTCCTGATGCTGTATTCATCGAATTAAAGTAATCCCACGGAATTGGGTGTTTCCCATTCCAGTTGTCCATATAAGCGTGTAATGATTTCTTAAACAAATCATCTCCAAGCATATCTTTTAAAGCCAAGTAAGAAAGAGAAGCTTTTCCATATGAATTATTTCCATATCCTGCGCCGGAAACTTGTGTAGACATTGTGATTATTGGCTGATCTTCTTCAGTTGAAACATCACTTATATAATCTTTTACTCTAAAATCCTGATAAAATTTATCAGCAGCTTCTTTACCATGTTCTGCAATACCAATTAAATATTCAAATGTAGTTGCCCAACCTTCATCCATAAAAGCATAACGCGTTTCGTTGATTCCCATATAAAATGGAAAATAAGTATGCGCCACTTCGTGATCCTGAACTAATTGTGCAAAAACAGGATCGTTCATTTGCGAATCATTACACATCATTGGATACTCCATATCTGCAAAACCTTGAAAAGCGGTCATTTTAGAAAATGGATACGGAACTCCCGGCCAGCTATTCGAAAAGAAATCTAAAGCAAATTGATTGTTTTTTATCGAATTTACAAAATCAGTTCCTTTTACATCATAAGCCGCCTGAACACTTGCACGACGATTTGTCTTTTTATCGACCAAAACACTGCTCGCATCCCATAAATAATGGTCGCTTAATCCAAAACAAACATCTGAGATATTTTTAGCTTCAAACTTCCATACATTCCAATCATTTTGTTTCGTAACAACTCCGCTTTTTAGTTCAGTTTCGTTTGCGATATGCATAATTTCATCTGTAACATATGATTTTTTCAAACGAGCCGAAAATTCAGGTTGCAAAACTTCATCAGGATTTAATAAATCTCCGGTTGCATAAACCACATAATTTTTAGGTGCTTTTACAGTAAAACTATAATCATTAAAATCATTATAAAACTCCTGACGATCTGTATGCGGCAATCTGTCCCACATATTATAATCATCAAAAACAGAAACACGAGGATAACTATACGCTACAAAAAAAGTAGTTTCGTCGATTTGTCCTTCTCTCCCACTCTCTTTTGATAATGGATAATTCCAATCGATAGAAATTGTAGTTTTAGAATGAGGCAAAATTGGCTTATTCATTTTTACATTTCCAACTGTTCCCCAGCTTCTTGCATCTTCTTTATAAACTTCACCTTCAATTTTCAAAGACGTAATTGTTAATCCGTTACTTAAAAAATCATCATTTACAGTTCCGCTTCTTGGCGAAGAAGGTTTATGAAGATTATTTACAAATCTAACTGCAAGATTTCTTAGCGTATCATTACTATTATTTTCATAAATGATAGTTTCTGTTCCGCTAACCAATTTAGTTTTTGGATCTACAGAAATATCCATAGTATATTTTCCATGATTCTGCCAATAGTTTTTTCCTGGCTTTCCGTCTTTCGAACGTGTACCTTTTTCGTAAGCTTCCTTTATATTTCTAGGCATATAAAGCTCTTGCGCAAAGCCATATTGCGCCAAAAACAACAATGTAATAAATACAAATTGGAATGTTTTTTTTTCCATAAGTGGTTTCAAAATTTTGATTGTTTAATACTGATTATCATATTAGATGAGTTTTCTAAATGAATGTTACAATTCTGTATAAAATTATATCATTTTTAAATAAAAAAAACATCTAATTCTTAAAAAGAAAAAGATGTTTATAAATTCAAAACAAGAAATCGAAATCCTTATTTTATTTAACTCTCCTATAATATGCTTCTTTATTATCTAAATCAATCTTTTTTCTCCCTGAAGAAGTCACATCACCACTATGAATTAAATGAAGACTATTTAGAGATTCATCTACAATAAAAGCCCATAATTCATTATCTGAATTTGCAATTTCTGTAACAGAATTATTACTTTCAAGAACATCATAAAATTCAATTTTACCTGTTTTAATCAGTCTGCTTTCTTCAGTTTTTATATTTTTTACATAAAAAGCAATCTCTTGATTTGTAACAACCATCAAAGTATCATGAAGTTTAGTGTTTTTTGAATCTTTGTATACCCACGTTGGTTCATTACCACTTAAATTCCAAGTTCCAATTAGCTTTTTAATAAAATTATTTCTGACAATAGGTTTCAGTAAATCTATTTTAATCTTTGATTCCTGACCAATTTCCGACTCGGGATTAATTTTATAAGCAAATAAAAGAGGTTCAATAGCTTTATTAAACTGCTTTTTTTCAAAGTAAGATAACCCTAAATTATATTTATTTTCCTGAAGCCATAATTTTTTATCGTTTTGAGACCAGGAGTTTAATGCAAATAAGAGAAGAAATGTAATTGTAAATTGTTTCATTTTAGACTTCATTTTTTATAATTTAAAAATGTAGCAAAAGTATTACAATAAATACAATTTGAAAGAAAATACATCTAATATTATCTAAAAAATAAAAACCGTCTAATTCTATGAAGAAAAAGACGGCGTCTACAAATAATATATAACCTCGGAATTACAAAATATAATCGGTATTTATAAAATTCGATTCTTTGCTATTTAATAGCTCTTGCAGAATTTCATTATTATAAGCGATATCTTTTGAAGCCACGAACGTACGAATTGAAAATGAGCGCAAAGCATCAGGAATACTCAAAGTTCCTACAGCAGAATCTTTACGACCAGTAAATGGGAATGCATCCGGTCCTCTCTGACAAGAACTATTCAGGTTTACTCTACAAACTAAATTTACTAAAGCATCGATAAGCGGTGCCAAAGTTTTAATATCTTTCCCGAATAAACTTACTTGTTGTCCATAGTTTGATTCGGCCATATCTTCAAGAGGTTCATTTATATCTTTGAACGAAATAATTGGCACAACAGGTCCAAATTGTTCTTCATGATACACACGCATACTTTTATCTACAGGATAAAGAACTGCAGGGAAAATATAATTCTCTGTATGTTTTCCTCCTTTTTCATTCAATATTTTAGCACCTTTATGTGTTGCATCATCAATTAATCCCTGAATATACGCTGGTTTATCAGTTTCTGGAAGCGGCGTTAACGAAGCTCCTTTTTCCCAAGGATTTCCAAATACCAACGCATCTACTTTTTCAGAGAAACGTTTATTAAATTCTTCAGCAATCGACTCATGAACATAAAGTACTTTTAAAGCTGTACAACGTTGACCATTAAAAGACAAAGTTCCTGCAATACATTCCTGAATTGCCAAATCTAAATCGGCGTCTGGTAAAATAATTGCTGGATTTTTTGCTTCCAAACCTAAAATCAAACGCAATCTGTTTTTGTTTGGATGTTGATCCTGCAACGCAATCGCAGATTTACTGTTTCCGATTAATGCTAAAACATCAATTTTTCCAGATTTCATAATTGGAGAAGCCACTTCGCGTCCTCTTCCGTAAACAATATTGATAACACCTTTTGGAAAACTGCTTCTAAACGCTTCCAACAATGGCGAAATACATAAAACACCATGTTTTGCAGGTTTAAAAATCACAGTATTTCCCATAATTAAAGCCGGAATCAACAATGAGAAAGTTTCATTAAGAGGATAATTGTAAGGTCCAAGACACAATACAACTCCAAGAGGTCCACGGCGAATCATCGCATTTACACCTTGCACTTTCTCAAAATGCGCGCTGCGTCCGTTTAATTCTTTATAACTATCAATAGTATCCTGAATATATTCTACAGTTCTGTCAAATTCTTTTTGAGAATCGCCAAGGTTTTTTCCAATTTCCCACATCAAAAGTTTCACAACTTCCTCACGGGTTTCCTTCATTTGTCTTACGAAGTTTTCCATACATTTAATACGATCAACCACTTTCATGGTTGGCCATAAACCTTGTCCTTTATTATAAGCAGCGTTTGCAGCTTCAACAACTTCGGCAGCTTCTTTCTCTGCCATAAACGGAATCGATCCTAATAAAGTTGGTGTATATTTTTCTGTAGATGAAATTGTAGAAAAAACAGGTGTGGTTTGCCCTGTCCATTGTTTTAATTCTCCGTTTACAAGATAAGTATCTTGATTTATAAGGGTTTTGATTTGAAATTCTTCGGGTATTAAACTCATAATTTGGTAATTTATGTTTGGTTATTAATAGCATTTAAACGAAAAAAGAGGCTTTTTGCGCCTCTTTTTTCTATCTTTTATGGATTCACTGTTTCCCCTTCCCAGTCCAGGATTCCACCAAGCAAATTGTAGGCATTATTTATACCTAACTCATTCATTATCTGACATGCTTTAGCACTTCTGGCACCAGAACGACAATACACATAATAGTTTTTGTTTTTATCTAATTCTTCGATTTCATAAATAAAACCTTGTCCTTTATTAATGTCGATATTTACAGCATTTTCGATATAGCCGTCATTAAATTCGTCTTCAGTTCTTACGTCAAGTATAACTGCATTCTCGTCAGCGTTAAGCTGATTAACCCAATCTTCTTGTGATAAATTCATAATAAATGTGTTTTTGTAAAATTACGACGTTTCTATTAATTAAAAACGTGCCAAATGCGATTTCGATTATTATTCTCAGAAAACGTTTTAGAGAAAGGATTATAATCAGTGAAAGACAAATTTACTTACTATTTTTAAAAATATAGTCTATAAACTCGATCGAAAATAGGATTTTTTCATTTTCCTTTTTACATCTTAAATATAGTTTTCTGATAATTTATACCATTCCAATCTGCTATCTTTGTAAAAAATTATAGTTTTTAACCTTAATTTGATAAAAAATGTTTGCAACGAATTGCACTAATTCTCACGAATTTACTATGCTAAAATTTATTTTTTGCCACAGATTAAAGGATTAAAGTGTTAAAAATATTTTAGTATTTGATAAAAATAAATCTGTACAAACCAGTTCAATCCGTAAAATCCGTGGCCCAATAATTACAACATATAACCAATGCAAAATTCATTAAAAAATATATTCCCGAATTTCTCTAACGAACTTATTTCGACAATCGAAGAAAATGGAAGTTTGCAGCATTATGAAGCCGGAACCATCTTAATGCGAACCGGACAATATATTAAGAATACTGTTTTGATCACCAAAGGAAAAATCAAAATCTATCGTGAAGGCGAAGATGGCGGTGAATTTCTAATGTATTATTTGCAACCAGGTCAGGCTTGCGCCATTTCGATGATTTGCGCTACCAAAAGCGAGAAAAGTCAGATTATGGCAAAAGTTGTCGAAGACGTTTCTGTAATGATGATTCCGTTGCAAATGATGGACAAATGGATGATGGAACACAGATCTTGGTACGAATTCGTAATCGAAACTTATAGAAATCGATTCGAAGAAGTCTTAGAAGTTGTTGACAATATCGCTTTCCGTTCTATGGACGAACGTTTAGAATTCTACCTAAAAAGACATTCCGACGCTTGTGGATGTTCCGAAGTAAATTTGTCACACCAAGAAATCGCCTCAGAATTAAATACCTCAAGAGAAGTTGTTTCGAGATTACTCAAAAAAATGGAACAAAGAGGTTTGGTCAAACTAAACCGAAACCAAATTGAACTTTTGAAATAGTTTTTTTGCCCGCAGATTTGGCGGATTAAACAGATTTTTACTGATTTTTTTTTTTGTAATGTAAACTCTTAATCCGTAAACTTTCCAATTGATAAATTTAATCGTCAATAGAAAAAAGAAAAACCTGCGAAAATCCGTTTAATCCGTAAAATCCGCGGGCTATAAATCAGCAACAAAAATATCCTTGTGTGATAAATGTTACTGTAGATTTTTATTTTACAAACCACCTTTGCATAAAAACAAATGCAATGGAATATTTAGGTTATTTTGCTTCAATCATCATCGGGATTTCACTTGGCTTAATTGGCGGTGGCGGATCAATATTGACAATTCCTATTTTGGTGTATTTGTTTAAAGTAAATCCGGAACAAGCAACTTCATATTCCTTATTTATTGTTGGATTAACCGCTTTATCCGGAAGTTATAGCCATTATAAAATGGGAAACTTGAAACTGAAATCAGCATTATATTTTGCAATTCCTTCAGTGATTTCGATTCTGATAATCCGTGAAGTCATATTTCCTCAAATCGCTTCAACCTTGTTTTCTGTGGCTTCTTATTCAGTTTCCAAAGATTTTCTGATCATGATAATCTTTTCGATATTAATGATTACAGCGGCAATTTCGATGATTAGAAAAAACAAAACCGAAATAAAAGCAACCGAAACAAATTACACACAACTAAGTATAATAGGTTTCATCGTTGGAATCATAACTGGATTTCTTGGCGCTGGCGGTGGATTTCTAATAATTCCTGCTTTGTTGTTTTTTGCCAATTTACCAATGAAACAAGCCGTTGGAACATCATTATTGATTATCACGATAAATTCTTCAATAGGTTTTGGAGGCGATTTATACATCGGAACTCCCATCGATTACACCTTTTTATTAGGCGTTTCCGGAATGGCACTTTTCGGAATGTTAATTGGAAGTCAGCTTTCTAAAAAAATAGATGGTACAAAACTTAAACCCATTTTTGGATGGTTTGTTCTCGTAATGGGATTTTATATTATTACAAAAGAGGTTTTATTTTAGAATATTTTTTCTCGCAGATTTTGCAGATAACGCAGATTTGTTGATGTTGAAATTTATTATAAAGCGAAAGTTCCGAAGGAACGATTCATATTGTAGAAACGGAATTCATTCCGTTAGAGATTTAAAATTTTAGTTTTACTCGTAGCGTAATCTTTGTCAAAGTTTTAAACTTTGACAAAGATGAAAACTAAAAAATCCGTTTATTCCTGAGAGTAAACGGATTTGTATTTTTTGGGCGTTCCCTCCGGTCGGGCTATCCACTAAATTCCCGATTAACAAAAACTACGGCTAAAAAGCCTTGTTTTTCTAAATCGCGAGATACCACTTCTATCCCTAACGCAAATTCAGGTAAATTGAAATTTTTTGTTATTCTATTTTTTCAAAAGATTTTCAAGATATTCAACCTTTTCTTTTTCCGCCTGAACTAATTCTTTTTCAGCCTGAATCAAACGTTCGTAAAGTTCAACTACTTTATCCAATGGATTAAAAGTAGCAAACATACCTTGATTGAAACTATTTCCTTGGCTTGAACTATTATCGTAGAAATTATTAAAAAAATTAAAAACTGATTCTTCCGAAAAATTTTCAATTGCTTCAACTGTAACTCCAAGCGCTTTTGCAATTTCTACAAGTCTTTTAGTCTCAACTTCCTCGCTTGATTCAATGCTGGAAACACTTTGTTGACTTATTCCAATAGCTTCTGCAAGTGCTTCTTGTTTCATTCCTCGAAGTTCTCTGATTCGGCTTATATTTCGTCCGATATGTTTTTGTTTTATTGCTGTGCTCATAATTCAAAGATATTTAAAATTCCTTAGAAATTTATTATAGCAGTAAAATACGTCTTCTTTTTTGTAAGATACTTTTCACAAAATAACTATAATCTTTGTCAAAGTTTTAAACTTTGACAAAGATGAAAATTAAAAAATCCGTTTATTCCTAAGAATAAACGGATTTGTCTTTAATGTTTTTGAGAACCAAACTTCAATTAGCGTTGTCCACCAGAAACGGCAATAGTTTCGCCAGTAATCCAATAAGAATCTTCGGAAGCAAGAAATACAACAACTTTTGCAATATCTTCTGGTTTTCCAACTCGTCCAAGTGGAGTTTCAGAAACATGCCATTTCTCTGCATCTCCATTCATAACTCCAGAACTATGAGAACCTTCCGTTTCGATCAGTCCAGGATTTATAGAATTGATACGTATATTCTTCGGACCAAGTTCTTTGGCAAGAATACGTGTCATTGCATCAACAGCATATTTTGTCTGCGTATAAATTAACGTAGTTGGCATATCAAGCGTCGAAACTATAGAACCCGTATTAATGATTACGCCACCTTTGTCTCCAAATAATTTCACCGCTTGCTGAATCGTAAGAATGCTTCCCAATACATTAATATTAAACATATTGTGAAACGATTCTTCCGTAATATCATCAATTCCTGCAAATTTATAAACACCGGCATTATTTACCAGAATATCCAGTTTACCAAATGATTTTACGATTTCTTCAAAAATGCGTTTTACATCTGCCGATTTTTCGACATTCCCTTGTATTGCAATTGCTTTTCCGCCATTCGCAGTTATTTCCTGAACGACTTTATCAGCATCACTTTTACTACTTGCATAATTTACGATTACAGTTGCGCCCTGATTTGCGTATGCTTTTGCGATACCGGCACCAATCCCTTTTGATGCGCCAGTTATTAATGCAACTTTCCCGTTTAATTTTCCTAAATTTTCCATCTTTACTTTATTAATTATAAGTTGTTAATTGATAAAGCAAAGTTGGGTATTAAGTCAAGCTGAAAAGTTGAAGTATCTTAGGAAAAAAGGTTGAACTAGTTCAACCTTTTTTCTTGACTTTTTCATTACGTATCTTAGATAAAAACTCTGTTGTCATATTAAGATAAGACGCAAGAGCGTATTGTGGAAGGCGTTGCGCAACTTTTGGAAACTTTTCCAGAAACTCACTATAACGTTGTTCTGCATTTTGGGTAAGCATTGCAATAATCCGACGCGCATAAAATGCCGCCGATTTTTCGGCCATTAAACGAAATAATGTTTCCAGATTATGACTGGATGATTTCAGTTTCTGCTCGGCTTCATGATTTATTTGTAGAATCACACTATCTTCAAGCGCAACAATAAACATCGTTGCCGGAGTTTGGTATATATAACTATTATAATCCGCGATCCACCAATCTTCAATCGCAAACTGAATCGTATGTTCCGTACCTTTTTCATCGACAACATAAGCCCGAAAAGATCCTTCAAGAACATAAGTTCTGTGTTTGTTTACAAATTCCGGTTGTACAATAAATTGTCTTTTCTTTATTTTCCGAACTTTAAATTCAGACAATAAAACATCCATTTCGTCTGGTAACAAAACAACTTTCTTATTAATGTTTTCAATAAATAACGTCAGATCTTCCATGGAATTTTAAGTTGCTTTTAAATTGTAGCTTGGTAGTTTTACAAATTTATTCCAAAAAATGATAGCAATACGATAAATTAGATTTGTTTATTTTGGACGTTTTCGCCGCGACACACGCTACGTCATTGCGAGGAACGAAGCAACCACACTAGAAAAGATTAGCATAAAGCTTTAATATTTTAAATTTAATACCGTTTATTCTGAACCTATTATTTTAAATTCCAAGTTATTAGAATCGGTAATTTTATACGAATAAATACTTTTTCCCTCAACATGACCATCACTATAACTTGCAATCAAGAATTTGCTCCCCAAAAGCTGAATGTTTTCATATGTCATTTTTCCTCCTAAAGCAGCTTTTAAAGGAATTAATTCTTTTTTTCGGAATTCATTTTCGATAAAACTTGCAGGATTTGCAATTCCCTTCTTTATAAGATCTGAAGCATCATAATCTTCTTCGAATAAATCACTTAGCTTTTGATTTGCTTCTTTTAATTGTTTACTTAATGAATCATTCATTTTACGCAATGAAACATTTTCTTTGTTCAGTAAATCGTTATTAATGTTTTGTTTTTGACAACTTAGTATACAAAAGCAAAATAGTATTAGAATTCCATTTTTCATTTATTGAGGATATTTAATTTTCACTTGGATGTTCAGCCAACCAAACAGGATCATTTGCTTTTTATAAATCTAACCTTCTTCAATTTACTTGGTGGAAATGGCGGTGGAACAACTTTTTGCAAATTCCAAAAATGTATATATTCAGTAGTTTTAATACGTTTATATTTGGATTCCAATTTGTTTAACCAATTTCCAAAACGAATCATTTCCTCTGGACCACTTCCTTCAATAATACAAACAGACTTACTTCTTCCATCTTTATTTAAAATAAAAACTTGAGAATTATCACCGGCACTTTGAGCATAAATCGATTCGTATTTTGCCAAATCAAGTTTGTTTATCTTCAAAGTTAAAGAATCTCTATCTTGCTTATTTATAACCACAATATAATTTTCTAAAGGTAGATCCGGCAATCTCTTTTGAAAATATAATGTATCATTTCCGGTAAACTTCAACGATATATTCTCTTGTAAACTGAGATTAACAAAAATAAAATCTGTAAAATTAGGCGCAAAAACTGCTTCTTTTTTATTGCATGAATAAAACAGACATATTATAATAACTGAAATTATTTTCCTCATTAGATAAATCCTTTATGATATAAAATTACTTTTAATTAAACGGATAAACTTTTCAGTTTGTCAATTTTTTCAACTTTGAAAAATGTTCATCTAACATTTTGAATAGCCGTTGGTTTGAACCAATGGAATTTAGCAAACATTCGATTTCGGCTTTAGCCAAATATATCCTTTTTTTGAATAAACTAAACTATAACATACACTTGAGAAAAAATAATTCCCACAGATAGAAACATTTTATCATTCGATAAGCTACTTTTGATAGTATAGAGAATAATCTGATAAAATATAAAACGAATGAAAAAACAAATAATAATACTTTTATTATTCACTTTCTCCGTTTTCGCACAAGAAGCGAACAACTCGAAAACCGAAAAAATTGATATTGAAAGCGGAGCAATTATTAAACAATATAATAATGATGATAAGCTCGAAAGTTTTTCGGTTGAGGTTTCAGCTGCATATTATGGTAATTTATTTTTTTTCTCTAAAGAAAAAGACACCATAATTATTAAAAATGAGATCGAAAAAGATGCTCTTATAAAGATATATGTCAAGAATCAAAAAAAAGTCAGTGAGTTTTTTTATAAAGGCAATCTTATTTCCTCTATAGAATTTTTCGATTTTAAAATCAGTAACCTACCTTCAAATAGTTTGATTTACAGTAAAATATCAGACAATGAAAATTTCAGCTATTTGTATAATAATTATGCTGCCAAATTCCCCGAAGGCGATTATGAAAAAAGTTATAAATTATATGTTTTTCTAAAAACATCCGAAAACAACGTAAATATTGATTCACTTTTTAATGAAATAGCAGATTTTTTCTCTCAGGAAGATGCACTTTTAAGAATTTATTTAAGCAAGTATAGAGAAAAAATAAAATCTGAATCAGGAGAAAACGTAACTGCATATTTAAAAACTGACCAATTAGGCAAAATTAAAAACGGAATTCTATGGACCAAAAAATCTCCCAATAATGGTCAATATGAAATATACAGCGATGGAAAAATAATTAAATCTGAAAACATCGAATTAACGTCTTTTCAAAAAGTTTTGAATACCTATCTTATTAACAAAACTGAGTTTTTAATGAATTGAGTTTTTATATGGCTACATTTTGGCTAAAGCGTTAATTCTTAAAACTAAATAGCCGTTGGTTAAAACCAACGGCTATTGATATAATTAATTCTAATTTCTTAGATTAAATCTAATAATTTTACATTTTGGTTTTCTAATACCAATACAATTTGCTTGCTCCATAAGGATTTAATGGAAAATTTCGACTTTCAACTTTAAACAGTACTAAAAGTCTTTCCGAAAATATTAGATGTCTTTGCGCACTTGAGACAAACACATCAATTAAAGTATGAGCTATTTTTATATTTATTTTATCCAAATTATCAAATAGAACAACTAAACCATTATCCTGAATTTCAATTTCATTTAAGCATTCTTGTAACGCATCCCAATTATGTCCATAATAATTTGGAAAATCAAATTGACCATGTAAAGCATTATGCATAATTTCTTTATTTGTCCATTCTTCACAATCAAATTGAATTATTTTATAACCTTCTGATTTAAGCCAAATAATATCATTTTCTAAAACTTTATAATCTGAATATGGTTTTAAAAAACCATGAAACAGAATCTCAAAATCTAATCTTCCCCAAGTTTTGGGTTCATTTTTAAATTCTACCATACTTTATTATTTTCTCGGCTTTAGCCAAATATAATCCTTTTCAGCTAAAGCTATTATGTCTTTCAAACAAAAAACCGTTGATTTAAAACCAACGGCTATTTATATAATTAATTCGTGAATTCGTAGCTAAAAAAACTAAAAACAATTAATGTTCTCCATATCCAATATCATCCATTTTCCCGCTAAAAACGCGATATTGAATAATAAAATAAATAATCACCAGAAACAAAGCGATAAAAAACCAGCTCATTCCGGCATTCAATCCATATTCTCCGGCTGCGGTGTTGTAAATCGTTAATGATGGATTTACATTATTGGTCGAAGGCAAAACATTCGGAAAAATCGAAACTGCTGTTGAGGCAAATCCGCCAACTAAAAACAAGGTCGAAAATATAAATCCGTGACCGTCTTTTTTAAACGAACGCACTTTGAATAAACCTAAAATACCAACAAAAGTCATTAGAGGAAAAAACCAAAGAATTGGTGTTTCAATAAAATTATGAAATGGTTTTGGTTCAATAAAATGCCAGATTTGCAAGGAAATACAAACCAAAATCAAAAGAACGATATTCAGTTTAAACACCACATTCTTAAGTTGTGTATTTAAAGAAGAATTCGTTTTAAAGATAATCCAGTTTGCACCGTGAATCGTCAAAGCGACCACACTTACAATTCCAAGAAATAAAGTAAACCAATCGATAATTCCTAATTCATTTGCTTGCGGACTAAAAGTAGGATTCCATAAAGGCAAAAAGAAAAAATGCGCTTCTTGTGTAGAAACTCCGTTTGTAACCATTCCGAGATTCACGCCACGAACGATATTTCCTAAAGCGATCCCGAAAAACAAAGCCAAAAGCAAACTTGCGATTCCAAACGCTTTATCCCAAATAGTTTCCCACATTGGATGATGCACTTGTCCGCGCATTTCCAACCCGATTGCACGGAAAATCAGAAGCCATAAAATCATAATCAACGGCAAATAAAATCCGCTGAAAGACGAAGCGTATAAAGTTGGAAAAGCAAAAAACAAAACTCCTCCAGCCGCGATAATCCAAACTTCGTTGGCATCCCAAAACGGACCGATTGCATTTGTGATTGCTTTTTTATCTTTTTCTGTTTTGGCAAAAAATAAATGAATTATTCCTGCTCCAAAATCGTAACCGTCTAAAACAATATAAACGGCCAGAATTCCCATTAAAACAACGTACCAAAAAAATTCCATAATTATATTTTTTCTGAATTCAGTTCAACATTATGAGGTCCTTTATTGATGATTTTTCCAATCAAAAGCAAAAACAACATTCCCAGTAAAAGATACAATCCTATAAAACCCAGTAAAGTAAATAAGGTATTTCCGGACGAAACCGTTGGTGAAGCACCGGATGCTGTTCGTAATAAATTATAAACGAGCCAAGGTTGTCTTCCTAATTCGGCGGTGTACCAGCCGGTTGTATTTGCGATATACGGAAATGGCATCATAAACATGAGCGACCATAAAATCCATTTGGTTTCGAATAATTTCCCTCTGATTAATTGAAAAAGTGCCAAAACCATTAATCCAATAAAAAGCGTTCCTAAACCTACCATAATATGATACGCATAATACAACCCCGAAATATTGGTTGGATGCAAATCTTCTTCGAATTTATCTAAACCTTTAATTTCCTGATTCCAATTTCCGTAAGTTAGGAAACTCAGAATATTTGGAACTGCAATTTTATTGTCTAGTTTTTTGTCTTTTACGTCAGGCTGACCAATCAGGACAATTTCAGAACCTTTCTTTTCGGTATGGAAAATTCCTTCCATTCCGGCAAAAGTTACAGGTTGATATTTTACTACATTTTTAGCCAATAAATCTCCCGTTGGAACCGCTACAATTATACTCGAAATCAATCCGAAAATAACGCCCGTTTTAAGAAACAATCTCCCAAAGGAAACATTCTTTTTGCTTAAAATATAAAAAGATCCAATTCCCGCCACAACAAATGAACTCGTCACTAATGAAGCAGCCTGATTGTGTAAATATGAAGGCCACAACCACGGATTTAAGAATAACGCCTGAAAATTATTAAGGACAAATTTTCCGTTTTCCAGAATTTCATAACCTACAGGATTCTGCATCCACGAATGTGTTGCAATAATTAAAAATCCGCTTGCCCAGGAACCAATGCAAATTAATAATCCGGTTACAAAATGCCATTTATGTCCAAGGAGTTTTTCTCCAAATAAAAATAAACCTAAAAATGAGGATTCAAGAAAGAAAGAAAACATTCCTTCCATTGCTAAAGTCTGACCAATGATTCCGCCAGTTAGCTCGGAAAATTTTGCCCAATTGGTTCCAAATTGAAACTCCATTGGGATTCCGGTTACAACGCCCATCGCAAAATTCAGGGCAAAAATTTTCATCCAGAAATGCGTGGCGTGATTATATTGTTCGTTTTGAGTTTTTAGATATTTCCACTTAAAATAAACAATGATCAGCGAAAGACCCATTGTAAGTTGCGGAAAAAGATAGTGAAAGGTAATTGTGAAGGCGAATTGCATTCGGTCATAAAAAAGCATTTCTTCCATAGTGGTATTTTATTTATGAAGTCCCACAAATTTACCCATTAAAACCCGAAATTCCTGCCTTAAAAAAAAGTTTATCGCTCAACATTTGTTAAACTTTTTAGTGCTTTCAAAACATTTATTTTTTTTCAAACCATATAAGTGATATAAGTTCATTTTAGGTTTGTGCTGAATAACAATAAGCTTAAATGAACTTATATCACTTATATGGTGCAAATCATTTTTTCAAGATTCCTTTTTCTACGCTTTCGTTTATTAATCCTTCTGCGTAATTCCATATTTCTCGGGAACCTTCTTTTATGACGCTCTTTTTTTCGTAAACCTTACTATAAGGCACGCCAAATTCTTTCCAGGTTCCTCCGTTATTTGAAGTATTTTGCAATAAAGGTTCTAATCTGTCCATTGATCTTGCGAACTTTGCTTCGTTGGTTTCTCCGGTTTCAAATTCTTCCCAAATTGCAATCATTTCGTCGGCTTGATTTTTAGGTAATAAACCAAAAATACGATTTGCTGCCAATCTTTCTTGGTCGGTATTATCGTGATTTATTTGGGTATCATATAAGAAAATATCTCCGGCATCGATTTCAACAATATCATGTATCAAAACCATTTTTACCACTTTCAAAACATCTATTGGCTCATTTGAATGTTCTGCCAAAACAATTGCCATCAAAGCTAAATGCCAACTGTGTTCAGCGTCATTTTCGTTTCGGTCGCTATTAAAAAGCTTCGTTCTTCGCTGAATGTATTTTACTTTATCAATCTCTTTTATAAAAGCAATTTGATTCAATAAATCTTCTGTTTTCATATCAATAATTTTCTTTAGATGTAAAATTACGTAGATTTTTTTTTCTACCATGTAAGTTATTTAAGTTCATTTTAGCCTGACGCATATTATTTCTTGTCTTAAATTTCGACTATCATAAAACCTTAATTTTTTAGCATAACGCAAATTATTTGGCATCTTAAATTCACTTATTTAACTTATATGGTAAAATTTCATTTTTTACACAAAAAGCAAATTTCTGTAACAATAGTCACTTAATTTACCAAAAAACCGAGTTACCTTTGTGCATCATTATTTTAGATTTTATATCATGAAAATAGAACAAATTTACACCGGATGTCTAGCGCAAGGTGCTTATTATATTACTTCAAATGGTGAAGCGGCCATTATTGATCCGCTTAGAGAAATTCAGCCTTACTTAGATCGTTTAGAGCGCGATAATGTAAAATTGAAATATATTTTTGAAACGCATTTTCACGCAGATTTCGTTTCCGGTCATATCGATTTGAGCAAGGAAACTCAGGCTCCAATAGTTTACGGACCAAATGCGGCTTGTGAATTTGATTGCATTTCTGCCAAAGACGGACAGGAATTCAAAATTGGAAATATTACTATCAAAGCGTTGCATACTCCGGGTCACACAATGGAAAGTACAACGTATTTACTAATTGACGAAAACGGAAAAGATCATGCGATTTTCTCTGGAGATACTTTGTTTATTGGTGATGTTGGTCGTCCTGATTTGGCTCAAAAAGCTGCGGGAATGACTCAGGATCAATTAGCGGGAATTTTATTTCATTCGCTAAGAGACAAAATCATGACTCTTGCAGATGATGTAATCGTTTATCCTGCGCACGGAGCAGGAAGTGCTTGTGGGAAAAACATGAGTAAAGAAACGGTTTCGACTATCGGGAATCAAAAAGCTACTAATTACGCTTTACGCGAAAATATGACTGAAGCCGAATTCATCACCGAAGTAACAGACGGATTATTACCTCCGCCAGCTTATTTTAGTATGAATGTGGCAATGAACAAAGGTGGTTATGAAAGTTTCGAATCGGTTTTGCATAACGGAATGAAAGCTATTAAAGCGGAAGATTTTGAGGCTGTAGCCGAAGAAACCGGAGCTTTGATTCTGGACACTCGAAAAAATGTTGATTTCTACAAAGGATTTATTCCGCAATCTATCAATATTGGTATTAACGGAGATTTTGCGCCGTGGGTTGGAACTTTGATTGCCGATGTAAAACAACCTATTATATTAGTTACAGAAACCGGTCTTGAAGAAGAAACTGTAACACGTTTAAGCCGTGTAGGTTTTGATGCAATTGTTGGACATCTTGAAGGTGGTTTTGAAGCCTGGCAGAAAGCCGGTTTTGAAATTGATACGGTAAACCGAATTTCGGCTGAACAATTTGCGAGTCAATTAAATCTTAAAGAAGATAAAGTAATCGACATTCGAAAAGAAACCGAATATAGCGCTGAACATATTGATGAAGCTTACAATAAACCGTTGGCTTTTATTAATGATTGGGTAAAAGATATTGATCCAAATGAGCATTTCTATTTGCATTGTGCTGCAGGATACAGAAGTATGATTGCTTCTTCGATTTTGCAAGCTCGCGGTTTTAGAAATTTCACTGAAATTGAAGGCGGTTTTGGAGCGATTTCAAAAACCAATATTCCAAAATCAGATTTCGTTTGTCAGAGTAAAGTATTATAAATAAAGGTGCTGAGGTTCTAAGTTTCTGAGGTTCTAAGATTTTTAGTCTTTGAACTTAAAAGAAACCTTAGTAACTTAGAACCTTAGCAACTTAGAACCTTAAAAAATATGTTAGAAATAATAAAAGAACCTTGGCCTTGGTATGTTTCAGGTCCGTTAATTGGGTTGACTGTTCCTATTTTATTGATTATCGGAAACAAATCTTTCGGGATTAGTTCGTCATTACGACATATTTGTGCGGCTTGTATTCCGGCAAATATTTCATTCTTTAAATACGATTGGAAAAAAGAAAGTTGGAATTTATTCTTCGTTTTCGGAATTTTTCTTGGCGGAATTATCGCTGCAAATTTTCTGGCAAATCCAAATCCGGTTGAAATTACCACTAAACTTTCTGAGCAATTAGCCTCTTACGGAATCACGGATCATTCGGGATTATTACCAAAAGAACTTTTTTCGTGGGAAAGCTTATTTACGCTTCGTGGTTTTATTATGATTGTTGTTGGCGGATTTCTGGTTGGTTTTGGAACGCGTTATGCAGGCGGATGTACAAGTGGTCATGCTATTATGGGAATTTCGAATTTGCAATGGCCTTCATTAGTTGCTACAATCTGTTTTATGATTGGTGGTTTTATTATGGCTAATTTGATTCTGCCTTACATACTTTCACTTTAAGATATTCTTTCACTTTAAAATTTCAAAAATGAATAATTTAGAAAATAAAAATACAGATACTGAAGGAATAAACGGAAGCCAAATTAAAGATTCGGGATTCTCAAATCTTAAGTATTTAATCGTTGGAATCTTCTTTGGAATTGTATTCGTAAAAGCCGAAATCATAAGTTGGTTTCGTATTCAGGAAATGTTTCAACTACAATCTTTCTTTATGTATGGCGTAATTGGAAGCGCTGTCGTGGTTGGAATTATATCCGTTTGGCTGATTAAAAAATTCGATATTAAAACTATTCACGGTGAAAAAATTGAAATTCAGCCTAAAACTTTCAATAAAGGACAAATTTATGGTGGTTTATTATTCGGTTTTGGCTGGGCGATAACCGGAGCTTGTCCCGGACCACTTTTCGCACAAATTGGAACTGGAGTTACTGTAATTGTTGTAACTCTTGTAAGTGCAATTACAGGAACCTGGGTTTATGGTTTCCTTAAAGATAAATTGCCTCATTAGAATTCTCAATCTAATATAAATATCAAACCCGACAGATTTTAAAAAACTGTCGGGTTTACTTTAGAATTTAATACCTAAAAAATGAGCAACACAACAGAACAATTAGTATTAAGAAAAGCTGATATTTCAGAAGTTTCTGTTATTTGGACGATCATACAAGATGCTATCGAACAAAGACGTCAAGAAGGAAGTTCGCAATGGCAAGACGGTTATCCTAATGAACTTTCGATCACAAACGATATAAAAAATGGTTACGGATATGTACTTACAGAAAACGAAACTATTTTATGCTATTCTGCCATTATATTTGATAAAGAACCTGCTTACGAAGATATAGAAGGTAAATGGTTAACGAATGGAGATTATGGTGTTGTGCATCGCGTAGCTGTTTCAAAATTGGCAAAAGGAAAAGGCATAGCAACAAAACTTTTTAAAAACATAGAAGGTTTATGTCTCGAAAAAAATATCCACAGCATAAAAGTAGACACTAATTTTGACAATATTCCGATGTTAAAAATCTTAGACAAATTAGACTATACTTATTGTGGTGAAGTATATTTTAGAGGAGCGGCCCGAAAAGCTTTCGAAAAAAAGTTAATCTAAAAAATACAATCTCAGGATTTAGAATCAAACCCGATAAATTTCAAAAACTTATCGGGTTTACTATTTAAAGTGTATCAAAAAAAATGAATAAACTATATTTTCCAATTTTATTATTCTTACTCTTAACAAGTTGTTCCAATAATAAGAAATCAAACTTTCAAACATCAAATAACAATTACGATGTTAAACTTGACAGTTTAGAGCTATTTGACAAAGCAAGAAATCGAAAAATTCCGGTTGCTATCTATCATCCGGTTATGGCTGAAAAAGTAAATAAACAGCAAGTAATAATATTTAGTCATGGATATGGTGAAAATAAAGGCGGAGACAATAGGATTTATTCGTATTTAACAGAAAACTTGGCTTCAAAAGGATATTTTGTTATCAGTATTCAACATGAATTACCTACTGATGATCTTCTGCCAATGGAGGGTGATTTAAAAATTACACGAAAACCAAATTGGGAAAGAGGCTGTGAAAATATTTTATATGTCTTAAATGAATTTAAAACAACAAATACTGAATTAGACTTTAAACATTTGACACTTATCGGGCACTCAAATGGCGGAGATATGACTGCATTATTTGCAACTAAATATCCTGAATTGGTTTATAAAATCATTACAATGGATAACCGAAGAATGCCTCTTCCAAGAGTAAATCATCCTAAAGTTTATACGTTGCGTTCCGGTAATTATGAAGCAGACAAAGATGTATTGCCAAATGAGCAAGAACAGAAAAAATATGGAATGACAGTTCAATTCACCTCTATTAATCATCGTGATATGGACAATGATGCAACTACTGAAGAACGAAAAATACTAAATACATATATTGAAGAATATTTAAGGAAGTAATAATTAGACTTCTTTTAACTGATCTAATTGAAAACCCGACAAGCCTTAAAACTTGTCGGGTTTATTTTTGCGCGAAACTTAGGCTTATAGCTTCTTTAAAGACAAAATTTCTTATTAATAGTATTTCTTCATTTTACTTTCATTAAGTTTCCTTAAGTTTACGATACAAGATTTAATCTTACAAAAAGTAAACTAATCAAAGCCATATGAAACGCTCAGAGCAATTGTCGAAACTAAAAAATACGGAACATTGGGATGTAATTATAATTGGTGGCGGAGCAAGCGGTCTGGGAACTGCTCTTGATGCTGCAAGTCGGGGTTATAAAACGATCTTGCTTGAAGCTGTAGATTTTGCAAAAGGAACTTCGAGCCGAAGTACCAAATTAGTTCATGGCGGAGTTCGGTATTTAGAGCAAGGAAATATTCATTTGGTCATCGAAGCCTTAAAAGAAAGAGGATTACTTGCCAAAAACGCAGGTCATTTAGTCAAAAATCAATCTTTTGTGATTCCTAATTACAGCTTATTTGACGGTTTACTTTACACCGTTGGGTTAACGGTTTATGATTTATTGGCAGGACGATTAAGTTTGGGGCGATCAAAATACATTTCGAAGAAAAAAACAATTGAAATGCTTCCGACTGTCGAAGAAAAAGGCCTGAAAAATGGCGTTATTTATCAAGATGGTCAATTTGATGATTCTCGTCTGGCGATAAACATTGCTCAAACGGCTATCGAAAAAGGAGCTTGTCTTTTAAATTATACTAAAGTTGTCCATTTACTAAAGGATGATAAAAACCAAATCATTGGCGTTGAAGCCATAGATCACGAAACTGGCGATAAGTACGAGATAAAAGGTTCGGCTATTATTAATGCAACGGGAGTTTTTACAAATGCTATCATGAAACTTAATGATACTGTGTACAAGAAATATATTGTACCAAGTCAGGGAATTCATCTTGTATTTGATAAAACTTTTTTGCCAAGCGAACATGCTTTGATGATTCCTAAAACAAGTGACGGAAGGGTTTTATTTGCGGTTCCGTGGCACAATAGAATTGTAGTTGGAACAACTGATACCTTAATAAGAAAACATAGTCTGGAACCAATTGCGCTTGAAAGCGAAATTCAATTTGTTCTGGAAACTGCGCAACGTTTTCTGGCAAAAAAACCAACACGAGCCGATGTTTTATCTGTTTATGCGGGTTTACGTCCTTTGGCTGCGCCCGAAGAGGAAGGAAAAAGTACAAAAGAAGTTTCCCGAAGCCATAAAATTATAGTTTCAGAAACCGGATTAATAACGATTACTGGAGGAAAATGGACGACTTACAGAAAAATTTCTGAAGATATTATCGATAAGGCAATCAAAACAGGCAAATTGCCTAAGAAAGCTTGTATTACAGAACATCTTTCCATTCATGGAAATCAACCTACTACGACTTTAGACAGAGAAAATCACTTATATATTTATGGTTCGGATATTCCTGCAATTTTAGAATTACAAGAAAACGAACCTGAATTAAAAGAAAAATTGCATCCAAATCATGAATTTACAATGGCGGAAGTTGTTTGGGCAATTCGATATGAAATGGCAAGAACTGTCGATGATATTCTTGCGAGACGTGTTCGGTTATTATTTTTAGATGCCAGAGCTGCAATTGCTTCTTCTGAAAAAGTAGCACGACTTCTGGCAAAAGAAAACGGACATGACGAAATCTGGATACAAAGAGAAATTACCCATTTCCACGGAATTGCAAGAGGTTTTCTTCTAAAAGAATTTCAATAGATTTTTATTAACTTAAGAATATACAGATCATGCAAGATAAATTAATTCTGGCTTTGGATCAAGGAACAACTTCTTCCAGAGCCATTGTATTCAATCATAAAGGAGGAATTGTTAGTATTTCTCAAAAGGCATTTAAACAAATTTTTCCAAAACCGGGATGGGTCGAACATGATCCAAACGAAATCTGGTCTTCGCAAGTTAGTGTTGCTGCTGAGGTTATCGCAAAAGTTGGAATTACGGGTCGCGAAATTGCTGCAATTGGAATCACCAATCAAAGGGAAACTACTATTGTTTGGGATCGCGAAACTAGCGAACCTATATATAATGCTATTGTCTGGCAAGATCGCAGAACGGCAAAATATTGTGATGAACTGAAAGCACAAGGTCATACGGAAATGATTCAGAAGAAAACGGGACTAATTCTGGATGCTTATTTCTCGGGAACCAAAGTAAAATGGATTTTGGATAATGTTGCCGGTGCACGCGAAAAAGCGGAACAGGGAAAACTTTGCTTTGGAACTGTAGATACATGGTTAATTTGGAAACTAACCCGAAGTAAATTGTTTATGACGGATGTTTCTAATGCCAGCAGAACTTTGCTTTTTAATATTAATACTTTGGATTGGGATGATGAATTATTAGCATTATTTGATATTCCGCGTGCGATGTTGCCAGAAGTAAAAGAAAGCAGCGCTATTTATGGCGAAACGAGCACTACCCTATTTTCGACAAAAATTCCAATTAGTGGAGTTGCTGGAGATCAACAAGCGGCACTTTTTGGTCAGTTGTGTACGAATTCAGGAATGGTTAAAAATACGTATGGAACTGGTTGCTTTATGTTGATGAATACTGGCGAAAAACCTATTTTTTCAACCAATAACTTATTGACGACAATTGCCTGGAAAATCAACGGAAAAACTACTTATGCTTTAGAAGGAAGTGTTTTTGTTGGTGGCGCAGCTGTGCAATGGTTAAGAGACGGTGCCAAAATAATCAACTCATCTGACGAAATCGAAACTCTCGCTGCGAGCGTTCCAGATAACGGAGGAGTTTATTTTGTTCCTGCTTTAACCGGATTAGGTGCACCATATTGGGATCAATATGCAAGAGGCGCAATAGTTGGAATCACAAGGGGAACAACAAATGCACATATTGCGAGAGCAACTTTAGAAGGAATTGCTTATCAGGTAAATGACTTGCTGAAAGCAATGGAAGCAGATTTTGGAAATAAAGGCATCGAATTAAGAGTAGACGGTGGCGCTGCGGGAAATAATTTATTAATGCAATTTCAATCGGATATATTTGGGTCTGATGTTACGAGACCTACAACATTAGAAACTACAGCTTTGGGCGCTGCATATTTGGCTGGACTTGCTGTGGGTTATTGGTCAAACTTAGACGAACTGAAAGAACAATGGTCTATTGACAAAGTATTTTCTCCTAAAATGGATAAGGAAAAAGTAAATAAACTTGTGAAAAATTGGGACAGAGCTGTTGGCCGCGCCTCTAATTGGATTGAAGAATAGATTTTAGCAATTAACAAAACATCAAGAAATGACTCCATTTATAGCCGAAATTCTGGGTACAATGATAATGATTCTATTAGGTAATGGCGTTGTTGCAAACGTCGTACTTAAAGACACTAAAGGAAACAATTCAGGTTGGATTGTTATCACAACCGCTTGGGCATTTGCCGTTTTTGTTGGCGTCACTATTGCGGGACCAATTAGCGGTGCGCATTTAAATCCTATCGTTACGCTTGGTTTGGCTTTGATTGGGAAATTTAATTGGAATTTAGTTCCGTCTTATATTTTTGCTCAAATGATTGGAGCAATGTTGGGTGCTTTTTTAGTATGGTTGTCTCATAAAGATCATTTTGCAGCAACTGAAGATGAAGGCGCAAAACTTGCTTGTTTCTCTACATCGCCGGCAATCAAAAACAATATATCAAATTTAATTAGCGAAGTAATTGCAACTTTCGTTTTAATTTTTTCGATCTTTTATATCGCCGGACCAACTTTACAAATCGCAACAGATAGTACTGCAACAATTGGTTTAGGAACTATTGGAGCGCTTCCGGTGGCAATTGTTGTGTGGGTAATTGGTCTTTCTTTGGGCGGAACTACGGGTTATGCCATAAATCCGGCAAGAGATTTAGGTCCGAGAATCATGCACGCTATTTTACCTATAAAAGGAAGCAGCAACTGGACATATGCCTGGATTCCAATTCTTGGTCCAATTCTTGGTTCTGGTTTGGCGGCTGCACTTTATCTGGCGCTTAATTAAGGTTTTACATATCGTGGGCTCACGTGCAATGTCATTAAGTTAAATTTTTAGAAATAAAATTAATCTCGCAAAGTCGCAAAGTCGCGAAGTTTTTTTGAATTGGCTCCAGCTGAAGCAGGAGGCTATTCAATAAATTTAGTACTTAAAAAATAACGTTTCTATCCAACAAAATCTAAATCAAATTATCTTAAAAAACTTAATTTAATGAGATTTGGCTCGCGTGAGGGATAGAAGCTGGCTACCGAAGTAGCGTGGATAGCCCGACAGCATCCTGATAAGAGGGCGTATATGCGCAAAGTATGTTTACCCTCTTGTCAGGATGGTGGCACGCCCTGATGATAAAATTTTACATTCTGTTAAAACCAATTATTTTAAGCAACAAAAACTTAAGTGTATCTTTATCAAACCTTTAAAAACTTTAGTAAAGATAATTCGGAACTTTTAAAAAATAAATATTATTTTTATACTAATTATATAGACTTTGTCAGGTTAGTATTTTTATCGTTATTTCAATTAACAAAAAATTAACATGACATTTGTATATACAACTATTAAAAGTTATACATTTGTACATACAAATTATACACTTACAACTATGACAATTGAAGAGGTTATAAAAAGTACAGTTAAGATGGATAATGCGAAAAAAGTTATTCTGAATATCATGTACACGCAAAATGTGATTCAGGATCATTTCAACGAGTTGATAAAACCGTATGATTTATCCGGAGAACAATATAATGTGTTACGTATACTAAGAGGACAAAAAGGAAATCCTGCTAATATGTGTGTAATACAGGAACGTATGCTGGCAAAAACAAGTAACACAACCCGATTGGTAGACAAATTATTACTGAAGGATTTTGTAACTAGAAATGTTTGCCCGGGAAATCGACGAAAAATTGAAGTTCTAATCACTCAAAAAGGATTAGATGTTCTTAAAGAATTAGATCCGAAAGTAGATGAACACGAACGTGTGTTTGCCGAGAATATAAGTAAAGAAGAATTAGAATTATTAAATCAGTTATTAGAAAAATACAGAACCAATAAATAAATTTAAATTATGAGTACATTATTAGAAAATTTAAACTGGAGATATGCAACGAAAAAATTTGATGCAACCAAAAAAATATCTGCAGGGGATTTAAATACTTTAAAAGAAGCGGTTAGATTAAGTGCTTCTTCATACGGATTACAACCTTACAAGGTTATTATTGTTGAGAATCCAGAAATCAGAGAGCAATTAAAAGCTGCTGGTTACGGACAAACTCAAATTACAGATGCTTCTCAATTGTTCATTTTTGCAAATGACTTAAACGCTGGAGCTGAATCTGTAGATACTTACATTCAAGATATTAGCGAAACAAGAGGTGTTCCTGTTGATGCTTTGGGTGGATTTGCTGACATGATGAAAGGTACAATCGCTAACTTATCTCAAGAGGCTAAAAACATCTGGACTGCAAAACAAACTTATATTGCTTTAGGTACTTTATTGGCTGCTGCTGCTGAATTAAAAATCGATGCAACTCCAATGGAAGGTTTCAATCCTGCTGCATTCAACGAAATCTTAGGTTTTGACAAATTAGGTTTAAACGCTTCTGTTATTGCAACTGTAGGTTACAGACATGATGAGGACGAATCTCAACATTACAAAAAAGTTAGAAAATCACACGAGAATTTATTTATCACTATATAATTATTATTAATCCACAATCAATTTTAACAACATGAAAAATTTAAAAACAATTGCAATAGCATTATTCGTAGCAGCGGCTAGTATCTCAGTAAATGCTCAAACTAAAAAAATCGACGTAAAAGCATCTACTATCAAATGGGTAGGTAAAAAAGTAACTGGAGAACACTCTGGAACTGTAAACTTCAAAGAAGGAGCTGTAGTTTTCAAAGGAAAAAAATTAACTGGTGGTTCTTTCACTGTTGATATGACTTCATTAACTTCTACTGATTTAACTGGAGAATACCAAGGAAAATTGAATGGTCACTTAAAAGCTGACGATTTCTTTGGAACTGATAAATTCCCAACTGCAAAATTAGTTTTCAAAACTATCGGAGCTAAAGCAACTGACGTTTATACTGTAACTGCTGATTTAACTATCAAAGGAATCACTAAACCTGTAACTTTTGATATCACTGTAGCTGGAAACACTGCAACTACTGCTTTCAAAGTTGACAGAACTAAATACGATATCAAATACAACTCTGGTAACTTCTTCGAAAACTTAGGAGACAAAACTATCAATGACGATTTCGAATTAGCTGTAGCTTTAAAATTCTAATATTTTAAACAGTAGAATTCTTAATATTATAAGAAAAACCCCAATGGTTCAAAACTATTGGGGTTTCTTTTTACATTATTTTCAAAAAAATAACATTCTTAATATTTAGATAACACTTTCGTAATAACAGACAGGACATTGATTAACATTGGGCTTCTACTTTTGGACTGATTAAAAAATCCAACAAAATAGAATCAAAATCATCGTTATGAAAACAAAAATACGTATTGCTATTATCACTTTACTGAGCACTTTTTGTCTACAAGCACAACAACAACCAAAAGGAATTATTGGTAGCTCTAACTGGATGAATAATTGGACTAATTTTAAACCTGCAAACACAGAATATAGCGAAGCTACAAACATCATAGCCGGAACTATTGACAAAGATATGAGATTGACAAAACGAAATACTTACCAATTAGTTGGTGTAGTATACGTTACCAACAATGCTGTTTTGACAATAGAACCAGGAACCGTTATTCGCGGCGATGATAAAACCTGCGGAACTCTTGTTGTTACAAATGGTGCAAAAATCATGGCCGAAGGACTAGAAACAGATCCTATTGTTTTTACTTCAAACAAAGAGGTTACACAAAGAAAACCAGGTGACTGGGGCGGAATCATTATCCTTGGTAAAGCGCCAATAAATACAATTGGTGGTATTCACATTCTTCCTTTTGATTTAGAGCCAATGCTAAATCATTACGGTGGACAAGATGCCGAAGATAATTCAGGAATTTTAAAATATGTGAGAATTGAATATGCCGGAAGAAAATTAAGTTCACTAAAAGAACTTAACGGACTTTCGTTAGCCGGAGTTGGAAGAAAGACAGTTTTGAGTAACATACAAATTAGTTTTTCAAATGATGATTCTTTCGAAAGTTATGGTGGAGATCTAGTTATGAACAACTTAGTTTCGTACAGAACTACAGATGATGACTTCGATTTTACACAAGGAGTTCAATGCAATATAAGCAACAGTATCGCAATTCGTCACCCGTTTTCATCAGATGTTTCGGGTTCAAGATGCTTCGAAGTTGATTCTTACGATAAAGTTGAAAATACTGATATGACCAAAAAACTAACCAAAATAAATGCAACCAACATTACTATGGTTAATCTGGAAGAAAACAATCAGGGACTTGTGAGAGAATCTGTTCATATTAGAGAAAACACTTTCTTTAATTTAAACAATAGTATAATTTCAGGCTTTACTCCTTTTGTTATTTTAGAATCAAATATTGGAGACGGACAAGCGAATTTGTCTAAAATAACATTCAAAAATCTAATCGTAAACAATTGTAACGGAGGAATTACAAGCGAAGCAAGTGGCGGAAATGCAGCAATTCAAAAATATTATAGCGATCCTGCATTATTAATAGATTATACTTCAATGAAAAATATTGAATTGTTCGCAACCCCTAATATTAAAGGAAATCCAGACTTTAGAATCAACCAAAACAATACTCTTGCGATTGGAAATTAAAGAGTTAAAAATGACTTGTTTATTTGAAATTTAACAAATTTTAAAATTTAGAAAAGTTTTTTTTGAAATTTTATGTATTCTAATTCAAATTACATTTATATATTTGTCACATCAAAATAAGATATGAAAACAATAATGAACAATACTTGGTGGTGGAAGAATTTACGTCAAACGTCGTGAACAAAGCTTCCTATGGTATTGTAAAACTATAAATATAAAAAGGCTTGTCATCACGACAAGCCTTTTTTTTTGGTCCAAATTCAAGCGAAAACATAATTAAAAATTAAAAACAACATACTTTGAAACCTTTTATACTCAACACAAACTACAAACAAATTCTGGCAGACACGATTACGCCAGTAAGTATATATTTTAAAATAAGAGATAAATTCCCAAATAGTTTATTATTGGAAAGTAGTGATTATCACGGAAATGACAACAGTTTCTCTTACGTTTGCTGCAATCCGATTGCGACAATCAAAATCGAAAACGAAATCAT
Organism: uncultured Flavobacterium sp.; assembly: GCF_951805225.1. Taxonomy (NCBI): domain Bacteria; kingdom Pseudomonadati; phylum Bacteroidota; class Flavobacteriia; order Flavobacteriales; family Flavobacteriaceae; genus Flavobacterium; species uncultured Flavobacterium sp. The sequence goes on from NZ_OX638201.1 coordinate 3,219,159, forward strand.
CTCAAAAACTTTTCCTGACGGAACAACTGAACAAATTGCTATTGATGCAAACACAAATATTCCAGAGGTAATTCAGGAATTTTCAAGTCAGTTTAAATCAGAGAAAAATGATTTTAAATTCATCAATAATGGTTTATTCGGATACATTTCTTATGATGCTGTTCGTTATTTCGAAAAAGTTTCAATTGCAAAAAAAGACAGCGCAACTTTAATTCCGGATGTTTTTTATGCGGTTTATCAAAACATCATTGCGATTAATCACTTCAAAAACGAAGCTTACATTTTCTGTCATAGTGTAGACGGAAAAAACAATATCTCGGAAATTGAACAATTATTACAATCCCGAAATATTGCTTCATATAAATTCACTAAAGAAGGCGAAGGTTTCTCCAACTTAACCGACGAAGAATTTAAACACAATGTGGCTTTGGCTAAGAAGCATTGTTTTAGGGGAGACGTATTTCAATTGGTTTTATCACGTCGTTTTACACAAGGTTTCAAAGGTGACGAATTCAATGTTTACCGCGCTTTAAGAAGCATTAATCCATCTCCTTATTTATTCTTTTTTGACTATGGAGATTTCAAAATATTTGGGTCTTCGCCCGAGGCACAAATTATCGTAAAAAACAGAAAAGCTGAAATTCATCCAATCGCCGGAACTTTCAAAAGAACCGGAAATGACGAACGCGATGCGGTTTTAGCTAAAGAACTTTCGGAAGATAAAAAAGAAAATAGCGAACACGTTATGTTGGTTGATTTAGCCAGAAATGATTTAAGCAGAAACGGACATGATGTGAATGTAGAAAAATACAGAGAAGTTCAGTTTTTCTCTCACGTTATTCACTTAGTTTCAAAAGTTACGGGTCATTTACATGAAAAAGCTACAACAATGCAAGTTGTTGCAGATACTTTTCCTGCTGGAACTTTGAGCGGCGCACCAAAACACAGAGCGATGCAATTGATTGAAGATTACGAAAAAACAAATCGTAATTTCTACGGTGGCGCAATTGGCTTCATGGATTTTGAAGGAAACTTTAATCATGCAATTATGATTCGAACTTTCCTGAGTAAAAATCATCAATTACATTGTCAGGCGGGAGCCGGAATCGTCGCAAGTTCTGATGAAGAAAGCGAAATGCAGGAAGTTTACAATAAATTAAGAGCTTTGAATACAGCGCTTGAAATGGCGGAGAAGATTTAGTTTCAAGTTTTTTTTAGTTTCAGGTTTCAAGTTGTTGGAACGTGAAACCTGAAACGTGAAACCTGAAACAAACCATAAAAACTAAAAACCATAAAACCCTATGAAAAATTTAATTGCTATTGCTTTCACTTTCGTTCTTTTAATATCATGTGAATCTAAGAAAGAATCAAACGTGCTTCCGTTAACAGGAACCTGGCGTCTGATATCAGCAGAAACGACAGAAAAAGATTCAACGTTTTCGACTTTCAATCCAAAGACAAAAATGATTAAGATTATAAATGATACTCATTTTGCTTTTTTCAACCATGATTTGAATAACGGAAAAGATAGTGCAGCAGTTTTCTTTGGCGGAGGCGGGAAATATACTTTGAAAGACAGTGTTTATACTGAGAATCTGGAATTCTTCAACAATCGTCAATGGGAAAATGGAAAATTTGAGTTTGTAGTAAAAATTAAAAATGATACTCTAACTCAAAAGGGAATCGAAAAAGTAGAAAAATTAGGAATCAACCGAATTATTACTGAGAAGTACGTTCGAGAAAAATAAAAAATTAGTTTCAAGTTTTCTTTGTTTCAAGTTTCAAGTTGTTGGAATCTGAAACGTGAAACAAAAAAAACCTGACACGAGGCTTTAGCCGAATTGGCGAAGCAAACCTGAAACAAAAAACAAAATGAAAAAAATATTAGTTATAGACAATTACGATAGTTTCACTTATAATTTAGTGCACTATTTAGAGGATTTAAATTGCGAGGTTACAGTTTATAGAAACGACGAATTTGATATTGACGAAATCGCTTCTTTCGATAAAATACTTCTTTCTCCAGGTCCTGGAATTCCGGATGAAGCAGGTTTATTAAAAGCTGTAATCGCAAAATATGCACCAACAAAAAGTATTCTAGGTGTTTGTTTAGGACAACAAGCGATTGGAGAAGTTTTTGGAGGAACGCTTTCAAATCTTGATAAAGTTTATCATGGAGTTGCAACGAATGTAAAAACAGTAGTTTCAGATGAAATTTTGTTCGAAGGTTTAGGTAATGAATTCGAAGTTGGGCGTTACCATTCGTGGGTTGTTGATGCCAATTTACCAGATGTTCTTGAAGCAACTTCAATCGACGAAAACGGACAAATTATGTCACTAAGACACAAAACTTTTGATGTGCGAGGCGTTCAGTTTCATCCGGAAAGTGTGCTTACGCCAAAGGGAAAATTAATTCTAGAAAATTGGATCAATAGTTAGATGTTAGTCAAAAGTTTTAAAGTCGAAAGTCATAAAGTCGATATTATAGCTTAATCTTTCCGTCTTTAAAACAAAAAATATCTAATAACAAATATCACAAGTCAGAAGACTTTAAGACCTTCGACTTTGGACTTTAAGACTCAAAAAAATGATAACTATTTCAGAAACTAAAGAAATCAATCTTGAAGACATATTGGTTTTATACAAAGCAAACGAATGGAGTTCAGCCAATAAACCAAACGAATTATATAACGGTCTTTTGAATTCAGAAACTTTAATTACGGCTTGGGAAGAAAAGAAATTAGTGGGTCTTGGCAATGCAATTTCTGATGGATTCTTAACGGTTTATTATCCGCATTTATTGGTGCTTCCGGAATATCAGGGAAAAGGAATTGGAAAATTGATCATGGATAAAATGCAGGAGAAATACCGTCACTTTCATATGCAAATGTTAACCGCCGACGGAAGATCTGTTGATTTCTATAAGAAAAACGGATTTGAAAGAGCCGGAAAAACAGAACCAATGTGGATTTATCAGGGAAATGAACATTAAAAACATTAGTTGTAAAGTCTTAATGTCGAAAGTCATAAAGTCAAACACTAAGTAAATAGAAATAACCTTAAATATAAATATCCGAAGTCAAGGACTTTAAGACCTTTGACTTTCGACTTTAAGACTTATATAAATGAAAAATATACTAAATAAATTAATCAACCACGAAGTACTTTCAAAAGAAGAAGCCAAAGATGTATTGATTAATATCTCAAGCGGACAATATAATCCAAGTCAGATTTCGGCATTTTTGACCGTATTTATGATGCGAAGTATTACTATTGAAGAACTTTCGGGATTTCGCGAAGCTTTATTAGATTTATGCATTCGTGTAGATTTATCAGCTTACAATACCATCGATTTATGCGGAACTGGCGGTGACGGAAAAGACACTTTTAATATTTCGACTTTAGCATCTTTTATTTCGGCTGGAGCAGGAATAAAAGTAGCAAAACACGGAAATTACGGAGTTTCTTCGATTTCAGGATCGAGTAACGTAATGGAAAAAATGGGAATTAAATTCAGCAATGATCCTTCGTTTTTAGAAAATTGTATTGACAAAGCGGGAATCTGCGTTTTACACGCTCCCCTATTTCACCCGGCGATGAAAAACGTTGGACCAATTCGAAAAGAATTAGCTGTAAAAACCTTCTTTAATATGTTGGGACCAATGGTAAATCCATCATTTCCACAGAATCAATTGGTTGGTGTTTTCAATCTTGAATTGGCGAGAATGTATGCTTATTTGTATCAAAATACGGATATCAATTTCACGATTTTACATTCGCTTGACGGATATGACGAAATCTCTTTAACAGGTCCAACCAAAACGATTACATCACACATGGAAGGAATGTTGAAACCAGAAGATTTTGGCGTTCGTCTTTTGTCTCAAAGTGAAATCGAAGGCGGAAAAACCATCGAAGAATCGGCTGATATGTTTATCAATATTCTGTCAGGAAAAGGAAACGAAGCACAAAATAATGTGGTTTGCGCAAATGCCGCAATGGCAATCGCAACGGTTACAAAATGTTCTCCGCTAGAAGGATTCGAAATAGCAAAAGAAAGTCTATTCTCCGGAAAAGGATTAAAAGCGCTACAAACATTACAAGAATTAAGTAAGTAAAATTTAGTTTCAGGTTTATTTAGTTTCAGGTTTCAAGTTATTGGAACGCAACCTGAAACTTGAAACCTGAAACCTGAAACAAACAAAACCATGAATATTTTAGATAAAATTATTGTCGATAAAAAACGAGAAGTAGTTCTTAAAAAATCGATCATTCCGGTTTCGCAATTGGAAAGCTCAGTATTTTTTGGAAGAGAAACCATTTCTTTAAGTCAAAAACTACGAACAAGTTCAACTGGAATTATTGCAGAACATAAACGTCGTTCTCCTTCAAAATCAGTAATCAATCATAGTTTTACAGTTGAAGAAGTTGTAAAAGGTTATGAAAATGCAGGAGCTTGCGGAATTTCTGTTTTAACCGATGGAAAGTATTTTGGAGGATCTTTAGACGATTTACTTTTGGCAAGAGCTTCAGTAAATATTCCGCTATTGCGAAAAGAATTTATTGTCGATGAATACCAAATTCTGGAAGCGAAAGCTTTTGGTGCCGATTTGATTTTATTGATTGCAGCGGTTTTAACTCGCGAAGAAATCAAATCATTATCTGAATTTGCAAAGAAACTAGGATTAGAAGTTCTGTTAGAAGTTCATAATCAGGAAGAATTAGAAAAATCGATTATGCCAAGTTTAGATATGATTGGTGTAAACAACAGAAATCTAAAAACCTTCGAAGTAAGTTTGGATTTCAGCAAACAATTGGCATCGCAAATTCCGAATGATTTTGTAAAAGTTTCAGAAAGCGGAATTTCATCTATAGAAGCAATTCAGGAATTAAAACCTTACGGATATAAAGGCTTTTTAATTGGAGAAAACTTCATGAAAACCGACAACGCCGGAAAAGCCGCAACGGAATTTATTAGTCAGCTTTAGGCATTAAGCTATAAGTAATAAGTCTTCTTAACATTACTAATTTAGCCTAAAGCCTACAGCATTTAAAAACAGCCACGAATTCACGAATGATAATGAATTTAATTCGTGAATTCGTGGCAAATTAAAACACAAAGCTTTGCGAACTTAGCGTTTATAAGCGTAATCAAAATAAAAAAATCTTAGCGCCCTTTGCGGTAAAAAAACACAACGAAATGAAACTCAAAATATGCGGCATGAAATATCCTGATAATATCCTCGAAGTAGGCGCACTCCTACCCGATTATATGGGATTTATTTTCTGGGAAAAATCCGCTCGATATTTTAACGGAACAATTCCGGAATTAATTGGAACAATCAAAAAAGTAGGTGTTTTTGTAAATCAAAGTCAGGAAGAAATTCTGGAGAAAGTTGCAACATACAATTTACAAGCTGTTCAATTACACGGAAATGAATCTGTTGAATTTTTATCAGAATTAAAAAAACAATTGCCTAAAAAAACCGAAATCATCAAAGTATTTTCTGCCGATGAAAATTTTGATTTCGAAGTTATAAAACCATTTGAATCGGTTTGTGATTTCTTTATGTTCGACACCAAAGGAAAATTACCCGGCGGAAACGGAACAACATTCGACTGGACGATATTAAAAAAATACAAATCTGATAAACCCTTCTTTTTAAGCGGCGGAATTGGAATCAATGAATTAAAAGCTATCGAAGAGATTTCAAAAACAAATCTTCCTATTTATGCTGTCGATATAAATAGTAAATTTGAAATCGAACCTGGGCTAAAAAACAAAAATCTATTTAGCAATTTCAAACGCAAATTTGATGTTGCCAACTTTTAAAATTGGAATAAAATGAATTTTAACGTTAACGAAAAAGGATATTACGGAGAATTTGGAGGAGCTTACATTCCTGAAATGTTATATCCAAATGTAGAAGAATTACGTCAAAACTATTTAAAAATAACAAGCGAACCAGATTTTAAAGCAGAATTTGACCAATTGTTAAAAGATTACGTTGGACGCCCAAGTCCGCTATATTTTGCAAAGCGTTTATCTGATAAATACAATACCAAAATCTACTTAAAAAGAGAAGATTTAAACCATACCGGAGCACATAAAGTCAACAATACTATTGGGCAAATATTGGTAGCAAAACGTTTGGGCAAAAAACGAATCATTGCCGAAACCGGAGCTGGTCAACATGGTGTGGCAACTGCAACAGTTTGCGCACTTATGGGATTGCAATGCATCGTTTATATGGGCGAAATCGACATTGCGCGTCAGGCACCAAACGTAGCTCGTATGAAAATGTTAGGCGCTGAGGTTCGTCCCGCGCTTTCGGGTTCAAGAACCTTAAAAGACGCTACAAACGAAGCGATTAGAGATTGGATTAATAATCCGGTTGACACACATTATATTATTGGATCTGCGATTGGACCGCATCCTTATCCGGATATGGTTACACGTTTTCAAAGCGTAATTTCCGAAGAAATAAAATGGCAATTAAAAGAAAAAGAAGGACGTGAAAATCCTGATTATGTTGTCGCTTGTATTGGTGGCGGAAGTAATGCTGCAGGAACTTATTATCACTTTTTGCACGAGCCAGAAGTTGGAATTATTGCCGTAGAAGCAGCCGGAAAAGGCGTTGATAGCGGTCATAGTGCAGCAACAAGTAAATTAGGAAAAGTTGGTGTTATTCACGGTTGCAAAACCCTTTTAATGCAAACTCCTGACGGACAAATTACCGAGCCATATTCGATTTCTGCAGGTTTAGATTATCCCGGAGTTGGACCAATGCACGCGCATTTAGCACAAACCGGTCGTGGCGAATTTTTCTCTGTGACTGATGATGATGCCATGAATGCAGGTTTACAATTGACTAAACTAGAAGGAATTATTCCGGCGATCGAAAGTGCGCATGCTTTTGCGGTTTTAGATCAAAAGAAATTTAAACCAACAGATATTGTGGTGATAAGTCTTTCTGGTCGTGGTGATAAAGATTTAGACAATTATATTGATTATTTTAAATTGTAATATAAATCGTAATTTGGGCGTTACCACCGAAAAAGGTGATCGGGCTTTCGGCTAAATTCCAGATTAACAAAAACTACGGCTAAAAAGCCTTGTTTTTCTAAATCGGGAGATACCGCCTCAAACGAAGTTCACTGAACTCCATTAAAAAATAAGGTGACGTGAAGTAATCCCTAACGCAAAAAACAAATAACGAGAAAAATAGTAATTATGGAAAAATTATTCTCTTACGGAACATTAAGGTCGAAACAAATTCAAATGCAGATTTTTAATAAAATTCTTAGCGGAACTCCTGATCAGCTATTGGGCTATAAACTAAAAAGTCTCCAAATCGAAGAAGAATTTGGAATGGCAGATTATGTTGTAGCTGTAGCCAGCGCAGATTCTTCGGATCCTATACACGGTGTTGCTTTTAATATTTCTGCTTCGGATTTAGCCAAAGTAGATATATTCGAATCTAATGCTTATAAAAGAGTTCAGGTCGAATTAAAATCTGGAACAGTTGCCTGGGTTTATATAGAAAATAAATAAAACTTGAAATGATTTTAGCAGCAGCACAAACAAAACCAAAACGAGGAGATATTGAAGCTAATTTATTAGATCATTATCATTTTATCGATTTGGCGGTACAAAATGGAGCACAATTAATTGCATTTCCTGAATTATCGATTAGCGGTTATGAAAGAGAATATGCCCAAAAACTAGCTTTCAAAAAAGACGATTCAAGATTGGATCATTTAAAAAAATTAGCAGTCGAAAATAATATTATTATTGTCGCTGGCGCACCAATTCAAGTAGATTCAGAATTGTTTATTGGGGAATTTATAATTTCTCCTGATAATTCCGTTCAAATCTATACTAAGCAGTTTTTGCATGAAGGTGAAGACGAGTTTTTCCAATCTTCATTTGATTACAATCCGATGATAACTATTGAAGATCAAAAAATTTCGTTTGCCATTTGCGCTGATATTGACAATCCGTTGCATCCTGAAAATGCCCGCAAAAGAGAAACCAATATTTATATCGCCAGTATTTTCTTTTCACCAAACGGAATTCCGAATGCTTACAGAGATTTACAGAATTATGCACAGAAACATGAAATGAATGTTTTGATGTCAAATTTCAGTGGCGAATCCTGGGGTTCTCCTTCGGCAGGACAAAGTGCTTTCTGGAATAACAAAGGCGAATTAGTTGCTCAAATGAATGATTCAGATTCCGGATTATTATTGATCCAAAATCAAAATGATAATTGGTCAAGTAAGATTATTACTGGCTAGTATAGATTTCTACAAGGTTTTCAAAACCTTGTAGATATAAAATAAATCATCAAACAAATACCTACAAGGTTTTGAAAACCTTGCAGGAAATAAACGATATTAAAATGAACAGAATAACTCAAAAATTACAAGAAGATAAAAAGATACTTTCGATTTATTTTTCTGCAGGATATCCTAATTTGAATGATACGGTTCAAATCATTCAGGATTTAGAAAAAAATGGCGTTGATTTAATCGAAATTGGTTTGCCTTTTAGTGATCCTTTGGCTGATGGACCAACAATTCAGGCGAGTTCAACTCAAGCGCTTCATAACGGAATGACGACTCAAATTCTTTTTGATCAGCTGAAGAACATCCGCGAAAGCGTAAAAATTCCGTTGATTATTATGGGGTATTTCAATCCAATGTTACAATATGGAGTTGAAGCTTTCTGTAAAAAATGCGCCGAAATTGGTATCGACGGTTTAATTATTCCGGATCTTCCGGTTGATGTTTATGCAGACGAATACAAAGCGATTTTCGAAAAATATGGCTTAATAAATGTATTCCTTATTACGCCACAAACTTCTGACGAACGTATTCGTTTTATCGATAGCGTTTCAAACGGATTTATTTATATGGTAAGTTCTGCAAGTGTTACGGGTTCTCAATCTGGTTTTGGAAATACACAGGAAAGTTATTTCGAAAGAATTGCAAACATGAATCTGAAAAACACGCAAATTGTAGGTTTCGGAATTTCGAATAAAGAAACTTTTAATCAGGCAACAAAATTTGCAAAAGGTGCAATTATTGGAAGCGCTTTTATTAAACATTTAAGCGAAAATGGTTCTGGAAAAATTAGTGAGTTTGTTGGTGAGATTAGATAATTAATTCAAATGAAAATAACTAAATATTTATTACTGATCTTTCTTTGTACTTTAACTATATCATGCCAAAAAATCCAAACTGACAAATTGATTGGAAGTTGGAGAATGAAGGATCTAGTAAATACTACCGGTAAAAATTTTGAAGATAAAACAACATTTACAAAAAACCATGTAATTATCCTTGAATCAATTTCTAATGGAAAAACTCTTGATAAAGAAATTGGAAACTATATTTTAAAAAACAATCTTCTTACGATAAAGTTTAAAAACAATTATTCTTTTGACTTCAAAATATTAAAATTAGATGACTCTGAAATGGAATTATTAAATATTAAAGAAAAAAGATCCGTGAGATATATTAGATAATTCACATTTTGTTACTTTCGAATAAGATAGAATCACACTAGAAACTCCGCATACAAAATCGCTAATCTTTGTCGAATTACGAGTGCAATTTCTTGTTTCTCGAAATGACAAAATTGCGTTAATTACAAAGCTGAAATAATATAACTCATAATATTATTTCAGCTTTTTCGCTATAAACATTAGCCTTAAAGCGTATTTGACTTCAAAAACAACTACATGGTTTTATGTTAATATTGTGTTAAAATAAAATTAAACGACTGTTTAATTTAAACACTTGTTTAATTTTGTACCCGATTAGAAACAATACCATGTCAAACATCGAATTAAACGATAAAAAAATTCAGATTCTTGAAGTTGCGGAAACGCTATTTTCTGAAAAAGGATTTGAAGGAACATCGATACGGGATATCTCAAAACATGCCAAGATTAATATTGCCATGGTTTCGTATTATTTTGGTTCAAAAGAAAGACTTCTTGAGGCTTTAATTCTTTACAAAACTTCTGATTTAAAACTACAACTCGAAAATTTATTGCAAGAAAATCTCGAACCTGTAGAAAAAGTCAATAAATTAATCGAAATTTACGTTAACAGAATCTGCCTTAACAAAGGGATTTACAGAGTCTTACATTTTGAACTTAATAGTAAGAAGAGAGAGAAAAGCATGATTGCTTTTACGGAACTAAAAAAAGGGAATCTAAAATCTCTTGAGAGTATTATTACTCAAGGTCAGGAAAAAGGTGTTTTTAGAAAGGATATTATAATTCCGCTTATCACGCCTACGATTATTGGAACCTTTTTTCATTTTCATATGAATCGATCTTTCTTCGAAGAATTATTGGATTTACAAACAGAAGAAATGTTTAACAATTACATTAAAACCAGTCTTACAAAGCACATTCAACAAACTATAAAAGCGCTACTTGTTTATGAAAATTAGTCAATTAATGCTCTTTGGAGTTTTCTTTATCGGAATATCTTCAGTAGAAGCACAAGAAAAAACAAGTTTAACCTTAGACGAAGCCGTTAAATTGGCCTGGGAAAAAAGTAACGAAGTTACGCTTGCCAGCACTAAGGTAAACACAAAAAAGTACGAATTACAATCGGTAAAAAACAATCAATATCCTGATATTAAAGTTTCCGGACAATATCAACGCCTTACAAAAGCATCGATTGATATGCCAAATCAGGGAGAAAGCAAATCTCTTGTATCTCCTGACAGAGCAATGCTTGGTATGGCAAATTTAAGCTTGCCTCTTTTTGCAGGATTTAAAATCCAAAATAGCATTGAAGCTTATGATAACTTATATGAAGCTGAAAGTGCCAATGCATCTAAAACTAAAGAAGACGTTGCTTTAAGAGTTATTACGTATTATACTGCGTTATACAAAGCTCAAAAAACTTTGGATGTTTTAAATGAAAATCAAAAAAGCGCTAAACAACGTGTTACTGATTTTACAGAATTAGAGAAAAACGGAATTATCCCAAGAAATGATTTATTGAAGTCACAATTATTAGTTTCAAAAACGCAATTATCTATTGATGAAGCTACTAATAACTTAAATAATATCAACTTTTATCTGACTACTTTATTGAAGTTGGATCCAAGTACAAAACTTCAGGTTAATGAAGAGGATTTCTTTAATTTGAAAACCAGCAATGCGCCAACATCTGATGCATTAGCTTTGCAAAACAGAAAAGATTTAGAGGCTATTCGTTTCCAACAAAAAGCATCTGAAGCAAATATTAGAGTTGCAAAAGCTGCTTATTATCCTACTTTAGCATTACTTGGCGGTTATACTGCTTTAGATCTTAAAGACATTATTACTGTAAAATATGCGATGAACTTTGGTTTAGGTTTAACTTATGATATCTCTGGAATTTACAAAAATAGTTCTCACGTAAGAGAAGCTGAAAGCAGAGCTTTGGAGGTTAAAAATACAGAGGCTGTAATGACAGATCGTATTAAAGTTGAGGTTCAAAAATCTATTGAGGATTATGACTTGGCTATTAACCAAAGTGTTGTTTATGATGAAGCGCTTCAACAGGCATCTGAAAATTACAGACTTGTAAAAGATAAGTTTGACAATGGTTTAGCAGATACTAATGACTTGGTTGAAGCTGATGTTGAACAACTAAGTGCTAAAATCAATACTGCTGTATCTAAAGCAACAATCATTCAAAAATATTACGAATTACTATCCGTATCAGGACAATTATCACAATCATTCAATCTTTCTAAAATATAATCGATAGCTCTCATGGAAAAGAAAAAAACAAATACTAAATTCATCATTATACTAACCGTTTTGGTTTTAGTGGGCGGAACTTACGGAATAACAAAGTACATGCACTCTTTAGCTCACGAAGAAACGGATGATGCTCAAATTGAGAAAAAAATGAATCCAATTATTCCTAGAGTATCTGGATATATTAGTAAGGTATACGTAAAAGATAATGATTTTGTAAAAAAAGGAGATACTTTATTTACTATCGATAAAAGAGATTACCAATTAAAAATCGACGAAGCTAATGCTGCTTTATTAGGTGCTGAAGGTCAATATGAAGCTGCAAAAGCTGATATTGGAAGTGCAAATGCAAGTATTTCAGTTTCTGATGCAAATATGAAATCTGCAACTGGTTCTATCGAAAGTGCTAAAATTAGATTAAGACAAATTACAAACGATTACAACCGTTACAACAATTTGTACAAAACTCATACGATCACAAAACAACAATATGAGCAAGCTTTATCTGCAAAAGAAGAAGCTGAAAACCAAGTTCGCGTTTTAGAACAACAACAAAGAGCAAGTTCTTACCAAAAATCAGTAATTGAATCTAAATCAAAAGCTTCTGATAAACAAACTGAAGTTGCTGCTGCAAATATCAAAAAAGCAAAAACAATGCTTGATGTTGCTCATTTAAATCTTAGTTATACAGTAGTTACTGCTGCAATCGATGGTCAGGTTTCTAAAGTAGATATTCAGCCAGGACAATTGGTTCAACCGGGACAATCTTTATTTTATATCATCAATAATAATGAAGCTTGGGTTGTTGCAAACTTTAAAGAAACACAATTAAACAAAATGATTGTTGGACAAAAAGTAAGCTTAAAAGTTGATGCATATCCAAACTACGAATTCAAAGGAATTGTAACTTCATTTTCTCCTGCAACAGGATCTCGTTTTTCATTATTACCTCCTGATAATGCAACAGGAAACTTTGTGAAAACTATCCAAAGATTACCAGTAAAAATTAGTTTAGATGAATCAAACGATCCTGAAAAAGTAAAATTATTGCGTCCGGGAATGAATGTTGATGTAGATGTACATTTAAAATAAAATATGGCAACAGCAGTACAAGCAGATGACGATTTAGTAGAATACGGTTATAGACGTGTAATCATTACGATTACTGCAGTACTTTGTGCACTGTTAGAAATTGTAGATACCACGATTGTAAACGTAGCTCTAACAGACATGCGAGGTAGCCTTGGTGCTACTTTAACTGATGTGGCTTGGGTAATTACAGCATACGCTATTGCGAATGTTATTGTAATTCCGATGACGAGTTGGCTATCACAACAATTTGGTAGACGTAATTATTTTGTGGCCTCTATCATCATATTTACGGTCTGTTCTTTTTTGTGTGGTAATGCCAGTAATATTTGGGAATTAGTAGCTTTTAGGTTTGTTCAGGGTATGGGCGGTGGCGCATTACTGGTAACTGCACAAACTATTATTACCGAAAGTTATCCTATAGCAAAACGTGGTATGGCACAAGCTATCTACGGAATGGGTGTAATTGTTGGTCCTACTTTAGGTCCGCCTTTGGGAGGATATTTAGTAGATAATTATTCTTGGCCTTATATTTTCTATATCAATATTCCGTTGGGAATTATTGCAACTATCTTGGCGCTAACTTTTGTAAGAAGTCCAAAATATGGTGAGAAATTAAAAGCAAACCAAGTTGACTGGTGGGGAATCATTTTACTGAGCGCCTTTATTGGATCTCTACAATTTGTATTGGAACACGGTCAACAAGACGACTGGTTCAACGATCCACTTATTGTAACTTTAAGCGTTGTAACAGTTTTAGGTCTGATTCTTTTTATATGGAGAGAGCTAACTTACAAACATCCAATTGTAAACTTAAGCGTTCTAAAAGATGGAAATTTAAGAATTGGAACTATAATGTGTTTCATTCTTGGTTTCGGTTTATATGGATCGACATTAATTATCCCAATCTACACGCAATCTATTTTAGGATGGACCGCAACAGATGCCGGATTATTATTGATTCCTGGTTCGATTACAACGGCGATTATGATGCCGTTTGTGGGTAATATGATTCAAAAAGGAGTTCCGCAAGGATATATGGTTGGAGTTGGATTTTTAGTTTTCTTCTTCTTTACCTTTATGATGCAAACTCGTATGACACCAGATACTGGTGTTGAACATATGTACTGGCCTTTAATCTTAAGAGGAATTGGTTTAGGATTACTATTTGTACCTATTACAACACTTTCACTTTCGACCTTAAAAGGAAAACACATTGGTGAAGGAGCTGCTTTTACAGGAATGATGAGACAATTAGGTGGTTCATTTGGTATTGCGATTATTACCACTTTTATCACTCGTTTAAGTCAGGAACACAGAGTAAACTTATTGACCAATTTAGATCCTGCAAAATTCGATGTTCAGCAACGTATTGCAGGAATGCAAAGAGCTTTTATGTCTAAAGGATATAGCGCTGATATTGCACTGAAAAAAGCTTATCAGGCACTGGAATATTCAGTAATGAAACAAAGTACAGTAATGGCCTACATGGATATTTTTATGTACTTGGGAATTATGTTCCTATGTTGTATACCAATTATTCTTTTAATTAAAAAAGGAAAGAACAAGATTAATCCTGCTGATGCAATGCATTAATAATAATTGATTTATAATACGAAAAAGCCGAACTATTTACTTAGTTCGGCTTTTTTATTTTAATTTATTTCCAAAGGAATAAAATCCTTTATCACAATATTTTTTAAATCTGAAACAATTAAAATATGTCTTTACAATATTTTTGAACTCTGAAGGGATTAAAATCCCTCCCTACAATATGCCCCGAATCTCCGATTCTCTACTAAAAAAACTTAGTAACTCAGCAACTTAGAACCTCAGAACCTTTTTCAAAAAAAACTATCTTGTAAACACCAAATGATTTCCTTTAGAAAGATTCGCATCAAATTGATATCCTTCATAATTGAAACCTTTTAAGTCATCAATCGTTTCAGCGTTTGTGTCAATGATATAACGAACCATCATTCCTCTTGCTTTTTTAGCGAAGAAACTAATCATTTTAAGTTTTCCGTCTTTGTAATCTTTAAAGTCCGGAGTGATTACAGGAACTTTTAAAGCCTTTACATCTACAGCCGAAAAATATTCATTACTGGCAAGATTCACGAACAACTCCCCTTTTGCCAATTCTTTATTTAATGCTTTAGTAACAGTTGGCTTCCAGAATTCGTGCAGATTTTTGTACTCTCCAACAGGCAGTTTTGTTCCCATTTCTAAACGATACGCCTGCATTAAATCCAGAGGTTTCAAGATACCGTAAAGTCCAGATAAAATTCGGAGTTTGCTTTGTAGTACTTCTAATTTTTCAACAGGAATTGTATAAGCATCTAAACCAGTATAAACATCTCCATCAAAAGTATAAATTGCCGGACGCGCATTTTCCGGAGAAAAAGGTGTTTTCCATTCCTGATTCCTCTTCCAGTTTAAATCAGATAACTTATCTGAAATAGACATTAATTCAGATAATTCAGAAGGTTTTTTAGGTTTTAGAACTTTATGAACCAGACGTGCTTCTTTTAAAAAAGCTGGTTCTGTATATTGAGTTGTTGGTAATTCTTTTTCGAAATTTAATGACTTCGCCGGCGATATAACAATTTTCATGTGTGCGTTTTTATAGAATTCAAAAATACAAATTGAATTTTTAAAAATAAGAGATCGGAATTGATTTGTTTTATGACGCTATAAATGTTTTTGTCACTTTTTTTTCGCCACGAATTCACGAATCCCTTTTTATATTCAATCCAATTCGTGAAAATTCGTGCAATTCGTGGCAACATTTTTTATTTTGATAAAATTCTGCACGACAAACTGTGAATTTATTCAAAAAAGTCAACAATAGATTATAATAGGCACTTTCTATGTTGTAAATTTGCAGACATAAAATTCCAAATAACATTTCAATATAAAATTGAAAGTTGTATTCTAAGAAATAGCCACGAATTCACGAATTAACTTTTTTTTAAAATTAATTAAAAAAATTCGTGAATTCGTGGCGAAAAAAACTAGAACATGACCAAAATATTATATCAATTAGAAAGTTATCAAATAATGGGAATTTTATTTGATGTTCATAGAAATTTAGGTGGAGGCTTTTCTGAGATCGTTTATAAAGACGCTTTAGAATATGAATTTAGAAAAGCAGATATTCCATTTGAAAGAGAAAAAGAATATTTGGTAAATTATAAAGACATAATATTGAATCACAGATTTTATGCTGATTTTGTTTTGTTTGATAAAATTATACTTGAAATAAAATCAAGTGATTTTCTACATCCTAAACATATTTCACAATGTCTAAATTATCTAAAAGTTTCAAAAACAAATTTAGCAATTTTAGCAAACTTTAATTCTGTCTCACTTGAATACAAACGTATTATTTTATAAAAATTAGTGAATTCGTGGCTATACAAACAAACTATAAAGCAGCTTTACAAAATAAAATCTTCGAAATTATTTCGCAGGCATCTCAAGAATTAAACGTTGACAGTTATGTAATTGGCGGTTTTGTTCGTGATTTGCTTTTAAACCGAGGTTCTAAAAAAGACATTGATGTTGTTGCAGTTGGTAGCGGTATCGAATTGGCACTTAAGGTTTCTGAATTACTGCCTAAAAAGCCTAAAGTTCAGGTTTTTAAAACTTACGGAACAGCAATGTTGCGTTTTGAAGATACTGATATTGAATTTGTTGGTGCAAGAAAGGAATCTTATAATTTTGAAAGCAGAAATCCAATTGTTGAAAACGGAACTCTTGAAGACGATCAAAATCGTCGTGATTTCACCATCAATGCATTGGCTTTATCGTTGAACGAAAAAACATTTGGAGAACTATCTGATCCTTTTGGCGGATTGACTGATCTTGAAAATAAAACTATCAAAACTCCTTTAGATCCTAGCATTACTTATTCTGATGATCCTTTGCGAATGCTTCGTGCGATTCGTTTTGCAAATCAATTAGGTTTTGAAATCGAGAAAAATTCTCTTGATGCGATTACTAAAAATGCAGATAGAATCAAGATTATTTCCGGTGAAAGAATTGTTGATGAATTAAACAAAATTCTTTCTACAGATAAACCTTCTATCGGATTTTTACTTTTATATCAAACTGGACTTTTAGACATTATTTTACCTGAATTAACCGCTTTGAATCAGGTTGAAGAAATTGAAGGTCATACGCATAAAAACAACTTTTATCACACTTTAGAAGTTGTCGATAATATTTGTCCAAATACCGATGATGTTTGGTTACGTTGGTCAGCTTTGTTACATGATATTGGAAAAGCACCAACAAAACGGTTTACCAAAAAACAAGGCTGGACTTTTCATGGACATGAATTTCTAGGCGGAAAAATGGCTAAGAAAATATTCGAACGTTTACATATGCCATTGAATCACAAAATGAAATTTGTGCAAAAAATGGTCGTTATGAGTTCGCGTCCAATTGTTTTGGCGCAAGATATTGTAACTGACAGCGCCGTTCGTCGTTTGGTTTTTGATGCTGGAGAAGATGTCGAAGATTTAATGACATTATGTGAAGCTGATATTACTACTAAAAATCCATCGAAATTCAAGAAGTATCACAAAAACTTCGAAATCGTTCGCAAGAAAATTGTAGAAGTCGAAGAACGCGATCATGTGCGTAATTTTCAACCGCCAATTTCTGGTGAAGAAATTATGGAAATGTTCGATTTGAAACCTTCACGTGAAATTGGAGTTTTAAAAGAAGCTGTAAAAGAAGCAATTTTAGAGGGAGATATTCCAAATGAATATCAGGCTGCTTACGATTTTGTAATTAAAAGAGCTGAAAAGTTAAATCTAACGCTTAAAAAATAATGGATGTTTTAGGAGGGATTTTTTTATTTTTTCTTTTACTTATAATAGTAATAACAAATATTATTTTTTTTAGAAAAATTAATAGAAATAACATTCGCCATTATAAATATAAAATCTTCTTTTTTTTAATCAGTATTGCTTCCATATGTGTAATAATGATTTTAGCTGCGCTCTTTCAAAATGTAGTCTTAATTGATTATTTTAAAATAACAACTGATATTGAAAGCTATCCATATAGAATAATTCTTATGACAATTATCTGGATTATCAATATTACAGTAAATTTTTCTTTATTAAAACTTTATACAAAAAGAATAGAAAGAAAAAATAAAAACAAAACAAACGATATAGAATTAATTGGAATAGAATGAAAAAAGTGAATAAATCAGTAATCATTTGGTTACTATCAGGTTGTGTTTTATTATTTTTAATGGTTGTTGTTGGCGGAATTACCCGTTTGACCAATTCAGGTTTATCAATGACGGATTGGCATTTAGTAACAGATACTTTCCCACCTTTGACAGAAGCAAAATGGAACGAAGCTTTCGAACAATACAAGAAATTTCCGGAGTATCAAAAAATCAATATTCACAATGACTTTCAATTAGCCGATTATAAATTTATTTATTTCTGGGAATGGTTTCACCGTTTTATCGGAAGAATTATCGGATTGGTTTTCTTCGTGCCTTTTGTTTATTTCTTAATCAGAAAAAAACTGGATCGCGATACTATCAAAAAATGTATCGTTCTACTGGCAATGGGAGCTTTTCAAGGTTTTCTAGGTTGGTTTATGGTTCGCAGCGGATTAATTGATAACCCGGATGTAAGTCACTTTAGACTTTCTTTACACCTTACTTTTGCATTTATCACTTTTGCGTATACTTTATGGGTTGCATTAGATTTAATATATCCTGAACGCAGCATTACAAAGGTAATTCCGCTTCGTAATATTGCAAGATTTGCATTGGTAGCTTTATTAATTCAGATTATTTATGGTGGATTTGTTGCAGGTTTAAATGCCGGATTAATTCACAATCACTGGCCTTTAATGAGCGACGGACAATTTATACATGATTCTGTTTTTATCGAACAACCAACTTTGGTTAAAAACTTAATCGAAGGAAAAAGCGGTGTTCAGTTTGTACACAGAACTTTTGCTTATGTAGTTGTGGCATTTATTCTTTTTCTATACTACAAAAGCACTAAATTTTCGCTTACGAGAAATCAATCACACGCAATAAAAACTTTGGTAGCTTTTGTTTTTATTCAATTTGCATTAGGTGTATTTACACTTTTATATAGCGTTCCGTTGGCTTTAGGGTTAATTCACCAAATTATGGCTTTCTTTCTTTTGAGTGCAATGACATATACTTTGCATAGATTGAGTAAATAACGTAACTTTCATAAAAAATGTTTATGAAAAAAGTTTGTTTTCTATTAGTTGTTCTTTTTACTTGTCTTGTTTCTGGGCAAAAGAAAGGAAATCCATTAGTTATTTTGGATTCCAAAAGCATTGGATATATGGATCAGGCAGAAAATAAACTCAAGCATATTAATCAAAATGATATGCTACTATTTATTTACAAAGGAAGTGCTGACGAGATTTTAAAAAAATTTGGATCAAATTCAGGAGTTGTTATAGTTGCCACCAAAAAATTCATTTTGGAAACATTCTATAAAAACAACATTGAAAATTCTCCATTAAAAAAAGAAATTCCAACAATTGAATCTCTATCCAAAATTGGAATTATAGGAAGTAAGGCAGAAAGTAAAAATCTGCCTTATGATGAACTTGTTAGATACATTAAGACTACTCCACATAATGAGGATGTGCTAAAAATTGCATCAATTGCTTTTATAAAAGCTTCGGATGCACAACAAATGAATCCAGATTGGAAATTTGGAGCTATCGAAATTATGTCAACTAAAGACCGATAATCTATCCCAACCAGGCTTTAAAATCCTGTACTTTTTCTCGGCTTACAATTACCTCATCTTCTTTATAAGTTGGTAGAATAACTTTAAGGCGAGAATTGGTATAAACCTGAATTTCTTTTATTGCCGTAAGCGGAACAATATATTTTCTGCTTACGCGAAAGAAATCTTTCATGTCTAATTCCTGCTCCAGAACTTCTAAAGTCGAATCTATTAGATAGTTTCTATTATCGAAAGTATGAATGTATGTTCCTTTATTTTCACTAAAAAAACATTCTATTTCTTCTGTTGTTATAACTTTTAAATGCTGTCCGATTTTAACTGTAAATCGCTTTTTAAAATTTTTCTCGAAAGGATTTGACAACATTCTGCGAATTTCTTCAAAATCAGCCTGAAGATTCTGTGTTTCTGAATTTAATTTAGGAATTCGGGTTTTGAATTTTGTAACGGCAACTTCCAAATCATCTTCATCAATTGGTTTCAAAAGATAATCAATGCTGTTTAGTTTAAAAGCTTTTAACGCATATTCATCATAAGCAGTTGTGAAAATAATAGCGCTTTGAATGTCTATTTTTTCAAAAATCTCAAACGACAAACCATCTGATAACTGAATATCAAGGAAAATTAAATCGGGATGTTGGTTATTTGTAAACCAATGAATGGATTCTTCTACAGAATGCAGCATTGTTTCTACGGCAATATCTAACTTTTCTAGTTTTCTCTGCAACAATCTTGCAGCTGGTTTTTCGTCTTCTATGATTAATGTGGTCATTTACTAAAATGCAAAAATTAAAACTTTAACACAAATTTACTCCCATTTATTTTTATTCTGAACTTCTTTCTCCATAATTTTTTGGATTTTCTTTTGCTCCCATTCATCACCAAAAAACAAATCACGACCAAATACCCTATATGCACCAATTAAAACAAATATTCCCCAGAATATTGTTATAGTATAAGTACGCAGATCAAAAATCCCATAAGTTGCGCCATTATATCCTATTCCTAAATAATCATTATTCAAAAGTGAAATAATAAGAATCGTATTGACAATTAAATATATTGTCAGACGCCAATAAAAACGTTTAATTTCTCTTACTTTTCTATATGCAAAATTGTATCGTTCATCATCGCTAAATTCTTTTGTATAATGTTCGTATAAGTGTCTTCTAAATTCTCTCATTTTATTTCGAATTACATTATTGCCATTTATTTTTATTCTGAGTTTCTTTCTCCATAATTTTCTGGATTTTCTTTTGTTCCCATTCGTCACCAAAAAAGAAATCACGACCAAAAACAGAAAATGCATGAATAACTAAGGCTATTCCCCAAAAAAATGCAGTTGAATAAATTTCCCAATCTCTGAAACCTCTTACTTCAAAATGATTTCCTACATAACCAAAATGCCCTCTATTCAAATTTGAAATAATGATAATAATATTCACTATTATATAAACCTTCAAATGCGAGTAAAATCCTTTTATTCTCTTTACTTTTCTGTAAGCTATATTATAACTTTCGTCTGTACTAAATTCGTGTGCATATTCTTCGTACATGCGTCTTCTAAATCGTCCCATTTTACTTTGATTTAAAAAATTATTGCCATTTGTTTTGATTCTCTTTTTCTTTTTCCATCAATTCCTTGATTTTTCTTTCTTCCCAGTCTTTTCCTAAAACCGGAAATACTTCAAAAACTTTTAATCCATGAAAAACAACTCCAATTCCCCACCATAATAGCGGCCAAAAAAACCATAAATATTGTGGTGATGTCCACAAATTTATGACTATCAATATAATATTGACAATGATAAAAGAAGTCAGATTTCCGTAGAAACCTTTAATATTTTCTACTTTCTTTTTTGCTATATAATATTTATCCTCTTCAGTAAATTTCACGTCCATGATTACTCCCATTTTTGTTTTTTCTCTTTTTTCTCTAAGATGCTTTTCAGCTTACGCTCTTCCCATTCTTCTCCAAAAATTTTAAAAGAAGCAAATATATCAACTGCAGATACCAGAAATGCAGTGCTCCAAACTATCATTACCAAACTATTTAAATATCGAACTGGAAATACATTCAACGGAAGTCCGAAATAGTTTTTTAAAGTAAATAAAATCAATCCAATACTATAGAAAAAAGCATGAATGTAAAATGATTTCAGTTTAACAACTTTTCTGCTTGCTATTTGTCGCAGTTCATTTTTTTCCGGGTCATTATCAAAATCTCTTTCCATAATTATTTCCAAATTTGTTTTTGACTTTCTATCTCTTTATCCATGATTTCTTTTATTTTTTGTTGTTCCCATTCTTTATTAAAAAACGGAAAACAATCAAAAGCTTTCAATCCGTGTAAAGCAACTCCAACTCCCCAACCCAACAAAGAATACCAAAAATATAAGTAACCTGGCGAAGTCATTAAATTCACAACAATTACAATTGGATTACAGAGAAGATAAACCGCTAAATGCTGGTAAAACTTTTTAATTTCTTCGACCTTTTTTTGAGCCTGATAATAGCGTTCTGTATCTGAATAATTTGTTTTCATGATTAAACCCATTTTTGTTTTTGCTGTTTTTTCTCTAAGATGCTTTTTAACTTACGCTCTTCCCATTTTTTTCCAAAAATTGTATATGAAACAATTAAATCAATAGCAGAAAACAAAAACACACTAGTCCAGATTATCATTACAACAGAATTTAAATACTTGACTGGAAAAAAATCAAAGTGAACGCCAAAATATTCTTTCAAAATAAAAACACGAACTCCAATACCATATACAAGCGCATGAAAACAAAACAATCTAAGTTTAACGATCTTTTTGTTGAAGATCTGTTGAAACTCAAATTTTCCCTGATCAATATGACAATTAGTTACCATGATTATTTCCAGCTTTGTTTGTTATTTTCTCTTTCCAAAATCTCTCTGATTTTTCGTTCTTCCCAATTTGAGCTGTATCCAAAAACTTTAAAAGCATGCATTGCAACTCCAAATCCCCAACCTAAAGCTGAAAACCAAAACCACTGAAATCCGGGAGAAAAGGTCAAATTCACGAAGATCAAACAAGGAATCACGCAACAATATGAAATGACATTTGCATAAAATCCTTTTAATTCTTCTACTCTTTTTTTAGCTCTGAAATAAGCTTTATTTTCATCTGTATATTCTGCATTATTTTCCATAACCGTAATTTGTTTCGTTAAAATTGGAATTTTAACTGTAAAAGTTTTTTCATTTTGTTCGATCAAAACTTTTCTATTGGTTACAATTCCGTATCGATTTACAATATTTTGCAATCCAACTCCTTGCCTGTCTTGTAGAACTTCTTTTTTCTGAAAATCATTCTGAATTGCCAAATAATCTCCATCAACAAAAATTCGAATATGTAATGGTTTTTGCTCGCTTACAACATTATGTTTTACCGTATTTTCTAGCAAAAGCTGTAATGATAAAGGAACTACTTTTGCATCGGGATTTATATTTGTTGTTGGCAATTCGTAAAACAAACTATTCTCAAAACGCATTTTCAACAAATTCATATACGTTTTTGCGAATGACAATTCATCTTCAACAGAAACCAATTCTTTGTCTTTTTGCTCTAAAACGTAGCGATAAATTTTAGACAAAGAAGTAGTAAATCGTTGTGCATTATCTGGATTTTCTTCGATTAAAGAGCTTAAAACATTCAAGCTATTGAAAAGAAAATGCGGGTCAATTTGATTTTTTAAACTTTCGAATTTAGCATTTGCCGTTCCTGCGATAATCTTTTGTTGCGTTATTTCAAACTTAGAAGCTTGTTTCCACTTTACCATAAAACTTCTCGCTTGCATGAAAGTCGAAACTCCTAACGAAAGAATGATATAAAATAGATGTACCCAAAGCATTCTTGCGCCAAAAAAAACATCGAGAGTTACATTTTGCAAGACAACAAAAATGAAATAGTTTATTCCTAAAACTACTGGAATTGTGTACAAAACTGTCACCAGGATTCCATAATAAACCCTAAGATTTGTTTGCTCGAGCCAATCCCATTTTTTATCTAAGAGCACATTGATGTATCCATTTCCAAAACCAAGTCCAAAAGAATAAAGGCAGCTAACAAAAAAAGTAACAAGAACGTTTTTGATCGTTAAATCTTCTCCCAGAAGCGCTATAAATATTATAGCAAAAATCATAGAAATCTTAAACGAAACAATTGTTCCGCTTTTTAAACTCCCGTATACATATCTATGATCTTTCATTTGTTAATCTGCTTTAATTAATTTTATTTTTTGCAATTTTTTTGAGTTTCCAAAGCTCTTTCTAATCCCCATTTTGGAGAAAAAGGTGTTTCTGGTTTAAAAGTAGCAAAAAGTTCAATAGCTTTATCAACTTGCGCACAAAGTGGCTTTGTATCAACACCTGACCATTTTGCTCCTCCAATTTGATAATCAGCTTCTCCAAAAACAATTCGTGGATTATTTGGATCTATCGCTTTTCCTTTCGCGTAAGCTTCCATCACTTTAGCCGAATATTTCATTCCGTTTGTCATTGGATCTGCAACAACCCAAGCCGTATAAATCAAAGCTTGCATCGCATATAACTCTGCATTATTCTGATCTTTAATAAATTCAATATCCAAAGCGTCTTGGGCTTTTGTCAATAATAAATCAATTTTTGTTTTATCTTTTTCTGAAAACGCAGTTGTAGTATTTACCAATGCAACATAATAATTAGGCAAATAACTTGTTTTTTCTGCCGAAGCAATTCTCTCAAACAATGCCGAAGCTTCTGCATTTTTTCCTTCTTTCCAAAGCCCGAAAGCTTTTCCCATTCCTTGTTCAAATTGTGTTTGCGCTGAGCTTATTCCTACTACAAATAATGCGATCAAAGTGATGATTTTTTTCATTTTCTAAGTTATTTAAATGGTTAATTTGTTAGTTATTATTTATAATGTTATTTCAATTTTTGAATCTTTATCAATAAGGAATTTAGCATCTTTATAAGAAGGAGGTCCCATAAATCCTTTAGCGTTGTTTGACGCTGCATAAGCTTCAGAAGGTATTCCCATTGCATTTCTATCTAACTTTCCGTTATTGTTTTCGTCGTGATAAGTTGAAATTGCATATTCTCCTGTCGAAAGATTATCAAATGTTACAACTACCTGATTGTTTTTAATTTCAGAAGTAAGACTTTTATAAGTCGTTTTAAGAAATGTTCCGTCTGAGTTGTACAAACCTACTTTTACAATTCCTGTATCATTTTTTAAACCTGAAACAGTAACAGTTAATTTTACATTTTGAGCAGACAACAAACTGCAGATAAATAATGTGATTATTGTAATAATTTTGGTCATGATTTCTTTTTTTTAAGGTTAGTCTTTTTTAGATTCTAAGGTTTTGAGTTCCTAAGTCTCTAAGCTTTTTGATTGATGATTAAAACTTCGTTTGTTATTTATACTTCAAAAGTATGTCGGTTTTTACTGTTTTAAAATTAAATGATACTGAGTTGTTGAATTTGATGACTGAATTGTTTTTTTGAGGTTCTAAGGTTCTGAGTTGCTAAGGTTCTAAGCTTTTTTTTCTCAATTTCTAAAGTCTTAGCATCTCAGAACCTTAGTAACTTAGCAACTATAAATTTTTCAATTGATTCTCATTTTTATTCTGGCTAATCGTCCAGAAGAAACCTACGAAAAAGAATCTATCAGCGGTTGGTGTTACGGCTTGTCTGTTATAAACTCCGTTTGCATCCGGTAATTTTGCGTAGTCGTATCCGTAGATATTTTTTGTTCCTATTACATTCGAAACAGAGAAATACAAGATTTTTTGTGTTGTCAATAAATACGCCCAGTTAAAACTTAAACTATTATATGATTTTGTTTTTCCGCTCATAAACTGAGTTTGGTTTGGATCATTATAAGGTCTTCCGGTTGTGAAACTGTTGGTGAAACCTATTTGCGATTTCCAATCTGTGATAAAATACTTTGTTACAATTGACAAACTGTGATTTGCAATAAAACTTGGTGTTGCCATCGTTGGAAAATTCTTGTATTGTCTTTCTGAATCGATATAAGAATACGAGATCCAATATTCTAAGTTTTTATACAAATTGCTGTCTCTCCAAAATAAATCAAGCCCTTTTGCATATCCTGAACCGTTATTATTGAAAACCGAATTGTATTGAATGTCTTTTGTATCGTATTGAACCAAGTTGCTGTAATTTTTATAGTAAGCTTCTGCTCTAAAAGTTTGTCCAGGTTTTGTAAACTGATAATTTAGAATATAATGTTGTGCTTTTTCACTTTCAAACTGGTGGTATTTAGAGTATTTAATATAATCAACAACCGGAGTCTGGCTAAAATCTCCATAAGCAAATGAAAACTGACTTGTTTTTGAAACTTTGTAAGCAATAGAAGCTCTTGGAGCAACATTGTTTTCGTTTAATAAACTGTTGTTCGAATATCTCAAACCTACTTTCATCGCTAATTTTTTAGAGAATAAAATATCTCCTTCTGTATAAAAAGCGGCAATATTAGAATCGTAACCGTTTGCAACTTTAATAGCAATATTATCATCGAAATTTTCATTGAATTTTGTGATAAAATAATCAGCTCCAAAAGATAATTTAAAGTAGTTCGAAATATTTTTTCTCAACTTCAATTTCAATTGCATTGCATTTTCGTTGCTATCAACATCATTTATATCATACTTGATTTTATTTTTACTGTAACCGTAACTAACTCCTGATGTAAGTTGCCATCCTGTTCCAAAATCTCCTTTGTAAGACGCATTCAAATAAAAATTATTATTATTTAAATCAGTTCTGATTGGATTTACAAAATTTACATTTTTCTGATTTAAGTCAAATTTCTCTGAATCGAAAGCAGCATAAAGTTTAAAAATCCCTCTTTCGAAATGATATCTGTAAACTGCTTCTCCGCCCAAAGATTGATATGGATTATTCCAATCTACATTTTGCGGAATTGCAGCCTGATAAGGCGCAAGATTAATATAATTGGTATTGATACTAAAAGAGCTTTTTTTCCATTTTTGAGTATTCCCAACTCCTAAACCAACGGTCATTAAAGCAATATCTGTTTTGTTTTGGTCCGGTTCGTCTTGTGTATTCAAAAGCAAAACACTTGATAAAGCTTCTCCATATTCAGCAGAATAACCTCCTGTTGAAAACGCAATTCCACTAAATAAGAAAGGTGAAAATCTACTTCTTGTTGGTAAATTATTTGTCGTTGCGCCATAAGGTTGCGCCACACGAAGTCCGTCAACAAAGGTTTGCGTTTCGCTCGCTTCTCCTCCACGAACAAATAAACGTCCGTCTTCACCCACAGTTTGTGTTCCTGGCAAAGTTTGTAAAGCTGCAATAATATTTCCGGCAGAACCGGCAGTTGTAACAATGTCTAATGGTTTTAAAACAGAAACTCTGGCTTTGTCTCCGGATTCTAATGTTCCTGCGGTAATAACTACGGCATCAAGAGCGTTTACATTTTCTCTTAATTTAACAGTTTGATTTTTGTAATTGGCAACATCAATTTCTGTTTTGAAAGTTTCATAAAGTAAAAAACTAACCACTATTGTTTGATTTCCTGTTGTAGTGGTTTCAAAAGAAAAATCTCCCGTTTCAGAACTTGTTGCTCCGTCATAAGTCCCGTCCAGATAGATATTTGCTCCCGGAACCGGTTTCCCTTTTTGATCTACAACTTTTCCAGAAATAACATTCTGAGCAAAAATAAAAGACGTTAAAAGTAAAAAAGTAATTGTAAAAAGTAATTTGGTTTTCATAACATTTGGTTTTGATGAGACAAATGTATTTTAACAATCTAAGTTAAAAAATATTAAATAACCCAATTGTAGAATTTCGAGGATGAGTTGTAAAATACTTATTTGTATCTTAGCTAACATGTTTCTAAAAACTATTAACTATGTCAGAAAGTAAAAGAGTTTCGAATTTATATCAATCCATTTACAATGGAAATCCGTGGCTTGAGGTTACCTTAGCAGATACTTTAAAAGATGTTACTGCAGCTCAGGCTTATAAAAAAATCAATCCGAATTTAAACACAATTTGGGAAATTGTAAATCATCTCATTCAATGGAGAAGAAACATATTAAGACGCGTTCAGGGAGAAATAATTACAACTCCTGATCATAATTATTTTGTACCAATCTTAGATTCGTCCGAACCAGCTTGGGAACAATCGCTGCAAAGTCTGGCAAAATCGCAGGAATTATGGAGCGCTTGTTTAAGTGATTTTAATGATGCTGATTTTGAGAAAATAGATCAAAATAATAATCATAATTTTTATGAAGATATTCATGGAATCATTCAGCATGATGTTTATCATTTAGGACAGATTGTTATTTTGAAGAAGTTACTATAATAGATAAAATTCCACTTTTGCTTAGTTCTTGTCATTCCGAGGAACGAGGAATCTCCGCAAGTAGCTCGACAAAGATTGGTGACTGTGCTTTTTATGGCACGCGGATGACACTGATTCGCTATCGCGAAAACGCAAATTTAGACGGATTTTAATCACATTTTTGTCATTTCGACGAAGGAGAAATCACACTAGAAGCTCGACAAAGATTGGGTTTTCGTTATGGAGTTTCTTACAGAGATTCCTCGTTCCTCGGAATCACAAAAGTGGGAGTTATTTTTAAATAGAAAACATCTTCTTAAAATAAATATAGTTATGAAAAAATCAATACTATTACTCGCATTTTTATTTATAAATGTCATCGGATTTTCTCAGGAAAAGGAAGTAAAATTCGACGAAAATTTGGCAAAATCATTACACGCTGACGAATACGGAATGAAGAAATATGTATTCTGCCTTTTGAAATCCGGAACAAATACTACGGCATCCAAAGAAGAATCCAAAAAATTATTTGAAGGTCATATGACCAATATTGGAAAACTAGCCAAAGAAGGAAAACTTGTCGTAGCCGGACCTTTCATGAAAAACGACAGAAATTATAGAGGAATCTATATTTTTAATGTTGAAACTATTGAAGAAGCACAAGCATTAGTTGCCACAGATCCTGCAATACAAGCAAAATTACTCGAAGCCGAATTAACGCCTTGGTACGCAACAGCAGCTTTGCAGGAAACTCTAAAAATTCATGAAAAAATTGCCAAGACTAAAATATAAATACCTTTTATAATGACCGAAAAAGAAAAAATGATCTCGGGAGAATATTATGTTGCAGGAGATCCTGTTTTAGTAAAAGAACGCCGAAAAGCTAAAAATTTATTGCATCGCTTAAATGTTGTCGAATATCGTTTGACAAAAAAAGCAAAAGAAATTCTAGCCGAATTAATTCCAAATACTGGTAAGAGTTTTTATATAGAACCTCCGTTTCATTGTGATTATGGTTATAATATTTCTTGTGGCAACAATGTTTATTTTAATGTAAATTGTGTTGTTCTGGATTGTGCGCCGGTAAATATTGGGTCAAATGTATTTTTTGCACCAAATGTTCAAATTTATACCGCAACACATCCGCTTGACGCTGAATTAAGAAAAACACTCGAAAATGCTTTGCCAATTTCTATTGGTGACGATTGCTGGATTGGCGGAAATTCTGTAATTTGCCCAGGCGTAACCATAGGAAAAGGCTGTGTTATTGGCGCCGGATCTGTGGTTACAAAAGATATTCCGGACAATTCACTTGCAGTTGGAAATCCAGCGAAAGTAATTCGAAAATTAAATCAAGAACCTGAATCAAATTCATAATGCTTACTTTAAATAAAGTTCACCATATTGCCATTTTATGCTCGGATTATCAAAAATCTAAAACCTTCTATACAGAGGTTTTGGGCTTAACAATTATTAGAGAAATATATCGCGAAGAACGTCAATCTTACAAACTTGATTTGGCTTTGAATGGTATTTATGTAGTTGAATTATTCTCGTTTCCAAATCCGCCAAAAAGACCTTCAAGACCCGAAGCAGTTGGTTTGCGTCACTTGGCTTTTGAAGTCATTAATTTAGAAGAAACTATCGCTTTTCTGGATACAAAAAACATCGAATCAGAACCTATAAGAATTGATGAAACGACTGAAAAAAGATTCACTTTTATTGCTGATCCGGATGAATTGCCGATTGAGTTTTATGAAAGATAGGGAGGAAAGGTTCAGAGTTGCAAAGATTCAAAGGGACAAAGGTTTTCTCATTTTATGTGATTTCTCCCTTCGGTCGAAATGACAAAAAAGCCCTTTATAGTATTATTTTAATAAAACTTTGAACCTTTGCACCTCTGAACCTTTGCACCTAAATAACCCCTATCCAAGAAAAAACACACTGAAAGAATTTTCTTATTTTAATAATTTTAACATAATATAAAGGTAGTTTATTATTAAAAAACAGATTTGATTGCCTAATTTTGTGAAATCGCAAATAAAAATCATGCGATTTCAAAATCACTTCTGATGAACAAAACGGCGCAAATCAAAAAAAATCATCAATTTATTAAATTCCGAAAATTAGTTGTTGTTTCTATTCTAATAGGTTTTTTATCGGCCTTTCTCGGAATTTCACTTAAAAAAATTACAGAATACTACGAAGAAATCTTCTTTCATGAAGTTACTGTACATCCATTATTGTATATTCTTTTCCCTGTTTTTGGATTGTCTGTGATTTATTTTCTAAGACATTATCTTTTTAAGAAAAAAGAAAACAAAGGAATCAAGGAAGTTTTTGAAAGTACAAAATCCACTTCAAAAAATTTACCTTCTTATAAAATCCCATCTCACTTTATAAACGGATTAATAACAGTTGCTTTTGGAGGTTCTACTGGAATTGAAGTTTCTACCGTTGTAGCCTCTGCAACAATTGGTTCTGTAGCGCAGCAAAAAGAAAATGTATTTAGACAATACAAAACCGAATTAATTTGTGCGGGAGTTGCTGCCGGAGTTACCGCTTTATTCAGCAGTCCAATTGCAGGAATTTTGTTTGCTCTGGAAGTTATTTCTCGAAAAGTAACACGAGCTTTTATTATTTCAAATCTAATCGCTGTTTCGATCGCATTCGGATTATTATCTATATTAAAAGAAGAACCTTTATTTACGGTTTCGATTACAACCTGGCATTTAAGAGCGATTCCGTATTTTATTCTTTTAGGAATTTTGGCGGGAATAAATTCTGTTTACTTAACGCGTTGTGTCTTATTCTTTAAATCTCAATTTGGAAAAATCGATACGCATTATTACAAAATATTAATTGGTTCAGTAGTTTTAAGCGTTTCTTTATTCATCTTTCCGCAATTATATGGAGAAGGATATCACGCTATAAAAGGAATATTTGGCAACACAAATGAAATTCCGTTAACGCTGACTTTAGCATTGACTTTTATCGGAATCTTGATTTTAAAACCAATTGTAACTTCGGTAACACTGGCTTCTGGTGGCGATGGCGGCGTTTTTGCTCCAAGTCTTTTTATTGGTGCATTTTTAGGTTTATTACTGGCTTCAGTTCTAAATAGCTTTTTCCATGTAAATGTAATTCCGGTTAATTTTATGATTATCGGAATGGCTGCTGTTTTAAGTGCCAGCATTCATGCGCCTTTTACAGCAATATTCTTAGTTTGTGGACTAACGAATGATTACACGTTATTTTTACCCATTTTAGTAGTTTGTTTAATTTCTAAATATACCGCAAAAATGATTTATCCTTTTACCGTTTACTCCTATTCGCCAAGTTTAATAAAATAAAAAAAGACTCTTATTTTAGACTTTTACAGATAATTAATCTGCAGCAAAAACAAATTTAGTTCTTAAGAATACGCAACAAAATACCACATGCCTAATCAAAAATTAAAAAGAAGTTATCGTAAAACGCGCTATATTCTTTATAAAGAAACTCTAATTGACTCCAAAGAACATTTTTGGTCGTTTATAGGATCATTTGTCGGAATTGGAATCTTGTCTTATCTTGAATCTATTCGTTTTTCCGGAACTGATATTGTTTTTCTAATTGGTTCTTTTGGAGCATCGAGTGTATTAGTTTACGGAATTATTCAAAGTCCGTTTTCGCAACCCCGAAATTTAATTGGCGGTCACGTAATCTCAGCAATTATTGGGGTTACCGTAAACCAATTAGTTCCTGATATTATTTGGTTATCTGCTCCATTGGCGGTTTCGTTATCCATTATTTTCATGCAGATTACCAAAACGCTTCATCCTCCCGGCGGTGCAACTGCACTTATTGCCGTTACGGGTTCTGCACAAATAAAAGATTTAGGTTATATGTATGTGCTTTCTCCGGTTTTAGACGGTGTTTTGATTCTGTTTATAACGGCATTAATTTTCAATAATATGACTTCAAGCCGAAGTTATCCAAGTCATAGTACTTATCATAAACGTTATCATAAGATTCGAAAAAGATTGATTGGGAGATAATTTTGACTTGTCATTGCGAGGAACGAAGCAATCTCACTTGCTGAATCATTTTGCGTTTCTTTGTAGTGTGGTTGCTTCGTTCCTCGCAATGACAAACTAGCCGAAAAGTTTGTTAATTAGACAACGACTCCGCTCATCCTGATAAATAAAAATCTTTTCAACAAATCGTAAATCACAATTCGTATTTCGTTTTTTATATTTTACCTTTGACCTTTCAATAAAAACAAAGATTATGGTTTATAAATTTAGAGTAATTCTAGACGCCGAAGAAGATATTTTTAGAGACATTGCTATTCTTGAGGAAGATACTCTTGAGGATTTACACAATGCTATCTTCAACGCTTTTGGTTTTGACGGAATGGAAGTAGCTTCGTTTTATACCTGCGATGAAACTTGGAATCAGGAAGATGAAATTCCGCTTTTTGATACTGGCGATGTTCCTGGTGAACAACGAACTATGGGCGATTATCCATTATCTTCTATCCTGGATAAAGAAAATACCAAAATCATCTATGTGTACGATTTCATCAATATGTGGACTTTCTTAGTTGAACTGGCTGCTGTTGAAGATCAAATTGCAGGAGCTCCATATCCTGAAACTTTATTCTCACACGGAGAAATGCCCGATGAAGCCATCGAAAAAAACTTTGAAGCAGATATGCACGACGATATCTACGGAGAATTTGAAGATGATCTTGACGAAGACGATCTTGACATGTTCGAAGGCGACGATAGCTTTGAAGATTACGGATTTGAGGAGAACTGGAATTAGTCTTTTTGAGGTTCTTAGGTTCTGAGTTGCTAAGGTTCTAAGTTTTTATTTTGAAAGATTTATCTTATTTTTTTATTAATTTTATCAGATTAAATAAAAAATAAAAATGAGTGATTTTCGAAAACTTTTAATCTGGCAGAAATCAATGAGCTTGATTACCAAAATCTATTTTTCAACAAACAATTTTCCAAAAGAAGAAATCTTCGGATTAACGTCACAAATAAGACGAAGCTCGGTTTCAATATCCAGTAATATTGCCGAAGGATCCGGACGAGAAAGCGATAAAGATTTTCTACGCTTTTTAAATATTTCAGTAGGTTCTTTATTTGAAATGCAAACTCAATTAGAAATTGCAAAAAATATAACCTATCTTAACGAACAAGAATTTAATAATTTATATGAGGATAGTCGTGAAGTAGAGAGAATGTTAGTTTCGTTTATTAAGAAAATAAAAAACAGAAACTAAAACCTCAGAACCTTAGCGACTCAGAACCTCAGCAACTTTAAATATGATCAACTTATTCAACACCCACATCGAGACGCTTGCGATACACCGCGTAGGAAACAAGAGCAGAAACGAAGCGATTTTTTTATCGGAACAACCTTTTAATCTAAATGATGAAATTGTGCCTTTGATAAAAGAATACTTTTTTAAGCCTTTTAGAGAGAAAGAAGAAAACTATTATCAGTTTGCGCACGAAGTCGATTTGGATTATAACGACATGTTTAAGTATGCTACTGAGATTTTTAATAATCCTGGGAACTTACAGGAGGTTTCAAAAAGAATCACTACGCATTTATTCGAGCAATCAAATCATCCGCACATTAAAAACGGAGAGGTTTATGTAACTTATCTAACAAATCTAAGTATTGACAATAATGTTGTTGACGCTATCGGAATTTTTAAAAGTGAATTACAAGCCGACTTTTTACAATTTGAAGAAAAAAACAGTAACCTCGAAATGATCTTGCAACAAGGTATCAACTTAAGCAAATTAGATAAAGGTTGTTTGATTTTTAATTATAAAAAAGAAGAAGGATACAAAATTCTAACTGTAGACAGTAACCGTTATGACGCGCGTTATTGGTTAGAGCACTTTTTATCAGTTGATGCTTTTGAAGATGAAAACTTCATCACTAAAAAATACTTGAAATTCTGTCAAAACTTCGCGAAAGATGTTGTTTTACCAGCAGAAGACAAAAAAGAAGAAGTAATGTTCATGAACCGTTCAGTGAATTATTTCGCTAAGAACGACCAGTTTGAAGAGCAAAATTTCTTAAATGAAGTATTAGACAATCCGGACTTAATTCCTGAATTCAAAAACTATAAAGTTGATAAAGGAGAAAAATACAGCATCGAAGATGTAACCTCATTCCCTATTGCAAACGCAGCAGTTTCTGACGCAAGAAAATCGATTAAAAACGTTATTAATCTAGATACTCATATTCAGATTAAAATGGATTTTATCAACCCTGAAAGTGCAGAAAAATTTGTTGAAAAAGGCTGGGATGAAGAAAAACAAATGTATTACTACTTAGTTTACTTCAATAAAGAAGAAAAAAGCTAAGAGTTATTCATTTTCTATTACTTACTTAAAACAAAAAACGGCAACTACATTTATTTGTAATTGCCGTTTTTTATTGCTCTGAAATGTTAGAATTTTAATCTAAAAAATCAATTTCAACGCTTTTTCTTCAAATATACAACCAGAATCTTTTTGTTTTTTCAGTTTCTTCTTTATTAATTTATAAGTATTTAGCTATATTTTAAAAAATATAAATTTAAAAATATAAGAATAAACTTATTTTGTAAGATTATTATGCTTTAATTTGCGACAATTATTATCGTAATTATCTATAAACAAAATGAAAAAACAATTATTAATTATCGGCGGAGGTTTCGCAGGTTTTTGGAGTGCTTTGAGCGCTATTAGACAAAGTCGTGAATTACAAAAAGAAGATGAACTTGAGGTGACTTTGGTGAATATGGATGAATATCTAACGATCCGTCCAAGATTATATGAAGTTTCATTAGAAGGCTTGAGAGTTGAGCTAAAAAAATATTTCAAACCATTGAATATTAAATTCATCATTGGTAAAGCAGAAATTATCAATCCGGAACAAAATCTGGTAACGGTTGCGACCAATAGTGGAGCATTAAGTTTGAGCTATGATTATCTAATTTTATCTTCGGGAAGTGTTTTAAAAGCAATAAACATTCCCGGAATCGAAAACACTTTTAATGTAGACACATTCAATGGCGCTCAAAGACTTGAAGATCATTTATCGCAATTGGCAAGTAAAAATTTTGAGGACGATGGCGCTACAACTTTTGTCATTGCAGGAAGCGGATTAACAGGACTTGAGGTTGTTACTGTTATTAAAGAAAAAGCCTTGAAAATATTAGGCGAACATGGTCAAGATCCGATTGATTTTAAAGTAGTTCTTATCGAAAAAGCTGAAAAAGTAGGCAATTATTATTCAACTGAAGCACAGGATTACGTTATAAAAACTTTAGAATCAAAAGATGTTACTATTGTAACGGGCGTTTCGCTGGCTGGCGTAACTTCCAAAGGTGCAACCTTAAGTGATGGAACATTTATTCCTTCGCAAACAATTATTTCAACTGTTGGATTAGTTGCAAGTTCGCTTTGCAATTTCTTTAAAGGCGAAAAAGATAAACTGGGACGTCTTCATGTAAATAAATATCTTCAGCTTGAAGCGTATGACAATGTAATCGCAGCCGGAGATGTCGCAAATATTCCTACTGACGATAAAGGCAATAGTTCGCTTATGGCTTGCCAGTTCTCAATGTTCCTAGGAAAATGGGCTGGACATAATGCTGTTAACAGCTTATTTTCACAACCTTTAAAACCTTACAATTATACAGATTATGTAACCTGCGTAGATTTAGGTCAGGAAGATGGTATGCTAACAACCGGATGGGAACGCGCATTAGCTTTTAGTGGAATTGAAGGAAAGAATATAAAAATGGAGGTTACTACAAAACTAATCTATCCTGCAGATGACGTTGATACTGCACTAACAGATTCTTATCCAGAAGTTCCAAATGTTAGCCAAAACGCTGTTTAAAATTAGAAACTTCATGAAACGGACTAAATCATTACTATGCCAACTTTAGGAAAAAATGTAGAATATGCGATACATTCGTTAGTGTATTTAATAGATAATCCTGAAGACAGCACAATTACGGTGCGTGATTTGGCGAATTTTCAAAATATATCCGAAACTTATCTCGCCAAAGCTTTTACCAAACTGAAAAAAGCGGGAATAGTGAAATCAAATATTGGTGTGAAAGGCGGTTACAAACTGGCACGTTCTTCTACTGAAATCACATTTTTAGATATCGTTCTTGCTGTAGAAGGAGAAATTTCGTTTTTTGAATGCCACAAAATCAGAGACAATTGTGTATTGCTGGATAAGTCAGAACTTCCTTGGAAAAAAGATAGCTATTGTGCAATACATCTTGTAATGATTGAGACTGAAAATAAAATCAAGGATTCTTTGAGAGAAAAAAATCTTCAATGGGTTCATGATATGATTCGAAAACAGTACGGACAGAAAATGATTGATAAAACGCAAGATTGGTTTCAGTCGAATGTTTTTAGTACAAAGTAAATAATTCATTTAAATATGATTTAGGACTTATAGAATTACTTTGAAAATAGTACGGTTAAAACAAAAAATCCCATTCGTCGAGGCGAATGGGATTTTTTATATTCTCGTCTTAATTAGCAATTCAGAGTACAGAAAACATTGCTTTTACGATATCATCGTAGACTTGTTTATCTCTTTCGCCGGTTCTTGCTAAAACTCTGATTCCGGAGTAATTATTAAAAATAAATCTTGCTAAAACTCTGGCATCAATAGCTTTGGAAATCTGACCTAGATCCTGCCCTTTCTGTACTGCCTTTGTAAAAACTCCTTCCATTATCTGGCTGTTGCTTTTTACAATTTTGGCAATTTCTTCATCATGCATCGCCAATTCTACAGAAGAATTTACCATAAAACATCCTTTTGTAATTCGGTCTTCAAGACTTTCTATAACAGCTTGTTTAAAAATATCACGTAAAGTCTCTTTTATATTTTCCGATTCATCGAAAAGTTTTACGATTTGATCTTGAGCATTTTTCTGATAACGTTGTAAAGACTGCGCAAAAAGTTTCTGCTTATCGCCAAAAGTGTCATACAAACTAGAACGACTCAAACCTAAATGTGTTACTAAATCCTGAGCCGAAGTTCCGTTGTAACCTTTGTGCCAAAAAATTTCGATCGCTTTATCCAAAGCCTGATCTTCATTAAATTCTTTTGTTCTAGCCATGATTTCTACTATTCAATTAATATTACAAAGGTATAAAAAAACGGAACAATCGTTCCTGAATTATTCAAAAAATTATAATACTGTATTTACAGTAAGTCCACCATCGATAACAATTTCACTTCCGGTAATGAATGAAGAATCATCTGAAGCAAGGAAACCAATTGTTTTTGCAACCTCAGAAGCTTGTCCAAAACGTTTCAATAAAATCTTTTGCCCTAAAGCAGCTCCTAAACCTTCTACTTCTTCTTTTTCTAAACCAACTTTTCCATACAAAGGTGTTTCTATTGGACCAGGAGAAACGGCGTTTACTCTAATTTTTCTTGGTGCTAATTCTGCTGCAAATATTCTGTTTAATGATAAAACTGCTGCTTTACTTGCTCCGTATACACTTGAACCCGGCATACCTAATTGTGCATTTACTGAAGTATTAAAGATAATAGAACCTCCATCGTTTAAAATTGGCAATACTTTTTGAACAGTAAAATAAACTCCTTTTACATTCACATTCATAATACTGTCATAATGTTCTTCAGAAGCTGATTCTACCGGAGCAAAAGCTGCAATTCCAGCGTTTAAAAATACAATATCAACTTTGCCAAATTGTGCTTTTACTTGTTCTACTAAACTGTCAATAGATTTTAAATCTGATTGATCTGCAACAATTCCAGTTACGTTCAATTCTTTTTCGGCTTGAGCCAAAGCTTCTTTGTTTCTTCCTGTTACAATTACTTTTGCACCTTTTGCTACTAATTCAGCTGCCGCTGCATACCCAATACCGCTATTTCCACCAGTTACTATAGCTACTTTGTTTTCTAAATTTTTCATTTTGTTTATTTATTAAGTTATTGATTATTCAATTATTATGGTACAAAGATATAATAACGGAACGATCGTTCCGTTATTATTAATGTTAAAATTTAGTTAAATTAAAGATTCACTTTCAAACCTTCCTATTTACAAGGGTTTATATCTATACTATCATAAAGGAAACAAATAATAAATTGGCTAACATTCTTAATATTTGCTTAATTTTGCATCTCTAAACTATACACAGATGGATATTCATTTACACAACGAAAGTCCTTTCAAAACTATCATATCATTTCATAAGCTAATTGAATCGTTTGAAGAAATTGCTTTATCAGATGTTGATTACCGAGCAAACTACGCCAAAGCAATACTACAACAAATAGAAGCTTTTCCAGAATTAAGAACAGGTATTAAGGATTACTCTACTATTAAAGATAATGAAGCACTGATCAAAAATCTCTTGGCAGATTTGTTTCCAACTGCTTTAACAAATAATGAAATAAAAGCGATTACGATTCCTTTTCAGAATTTATCTTTTAATTATACAGAACGTTTCAAAAAGATTCTAAGCAATGCAGGATCTGAATTTGATATGGAAATTCGTGATTTCGACGATCACCAATTCTATGTAAATAATTGTTGCTTAATATTAGGCGTATATTACAAACAGAAAATAGACTTTAATAAACCTTTCTTCTACGATATTCCGGATGAAAACGGTGTTGAGAAACATTATCGTATTTTGTATAATGCTGATTTTATGGAAATTATTCCAACTGAAAACTCAGTTCATTTAACTCAGGAAGATATTGATTTGTTAATGGATAATTACGGCGATCTTGAACTTTGGAAATCCAAATTCCCTAAAGGAAGCTGGACTTTAAAAGGTTTCGGGATTGTTTCTTTGTTTGATGCTACTACAGAAAGTGCCATTTCGAACTTAAAAAGTAATTTACTAAAACCTGATTCTAAAGCTGGTCCAACGAACGAAATTGTATCTAATATTTTTAAATCAATATTTAAAATTCCGGATTTACAAGTTGGTTTTATTGTTTACAATCCTGAGGAAGAAAAATTTATAAGACCTATAAAATTTGATACGCAATTGCAAAGTTTTCTACTTTCTAAAGACCAGGAAATTGATTGCAAGAATGCTTTTTTTGGATGTACTTTCGAAAAATTATTAGACAATAAAGAGCCTTTGGTAATTTCTAATGTGAAAAAATTCATTGAAGAAGGACCAAACAAAAAACTTGGTGAACATTTATTGAAACAAGGCGTTCAGAGTTGTGTTTTTGCTCCGGTTATAAAAGACGGACATTTATTGGGCGTTGTAGAATTAGTTTCTCCGCACGCAAGGGATTTGAATTCGGTAAATGCAACTAAACTCGAATTGGTTCTTCCCTATTTAACGGATACAATTGATCGCTACAATACTGATATGCAACATCAGATTGAGGCTATCATTCAGCGTGAATATACTACGATTCACCCAAGTGTGTATTGGAAATTTAGAAGAGAATCTCAAAATTACTTTCAAAATTCAAATCATACAAAGGATTATATTTTCAAGGAAATTTCCTTTAAGAATGTATATCCGTTATACGGACAAATTGATATTAAAGGTTCGTCTGAACACAGAAATGAAACGGTTAAACGAGATCTTAAAAATCAATTAACAGCTATTTTAGAAATTTTCGAGTCTCAGGATCCTAATACTAATTTAGTATTATTGGAACAAAGAAAGTTTGAATTAGAATCGTTTCGTGAAGAATTAGATTTTCCGCTAAAAGCTGATACTGAACAACATATTCAGCGTTATATCGAAGAAGAAATTCATCCGCTTTTGAAGAATACTAAAGAAACAGAAAAAAGTGAAAAACTGGAACGTGAGTATTTTGAAAGTCTGGACGAAAAAACCGGTTTGTTTTATAAAGAAAGAAAGAAGTTTGATAATGCAATGTCTATTATCAATAAAAAACTGGCTTCGGTTCTGGATAAAAAGCAAGTTGAAGCACAACAGATTTATCCGCATTATTACGAGCGTTTCAAAACTGATGGCGTTGAACATAATCTATATATTGGAGCGTCTATTGCGCCAACAAAACCGTTTGACATTATGTATTTGCACAATTTACGTTTGTGGCAATTACAAACTTTATGCGAAATGGAACTGGAACATCATCAACTAAAAGAATCGCTTCCGTATGAATTGGATGTGACTTCGTTGATTTTAGTTTTTAGTGCGCCGCTTTCTATTCGTTTTAGAATGGATGAAAAACGTTTTGATGTTGACGGAACTTACAATGCGAGATATGAAGTAGTGAAAAAACGTATCGATAAATCGAATATTAAAGGCACAAAAGATCGTATTACTGAGAAAGAAAAAATTACAATTGTCTATTCTCAAAATAGTGAAGAAGCAGAATATTTAAAATATATCAAATACTTGCAACACAAGAAAATTCTGGAACCTGCTATCGAACAATTTGAGGTCGAAGATCTTCAGGGAGTTTCTGGTTTGAGAGCGATTCGTGTAAAAGTTATCAATAATATGGCTAATCCAGCCGCGAAGAAAATTACTTATCAGGATTTACTAGATGAGCTCAACTAATAGTTGAGCTTGTTTTTTAATAAAAGGCGCACAGATTAGGCGGATTAAACGGATTTTCGCAGATTTTAATTATTTCAATAAATTAGTGCCAATTCGTGCAATTCGTGGCAAAAAGTTTCTTTTTAAATTGACTTGAAAGCGATTACAAAAGCGATTACGGTAATAATTAATCCCATCATAAAAAGGTTATACGCGATTCGCAATAAAGTATACTTGCGCTGTAAAACCAATCCCAGATAATACAAATCTTTGATCATTGTCGAGTACAAATAATCGCGATCTTTCATCATTTCATTCATTGCCCAATCGTATTCTGCTAATGGCATTTTGTAGAAATTCCCGAAAAACAATAAATTTATCTTTTTAGCTTCGATATCTTCTCTTGTAAAAACTCCTGTTGTTACTTTTGGTCTTGTAGAAAGTATTGCAAATATTATTGTTGTAACACTAGAAATCAACATTATAAAAGTAGGAATCACCAAATGCGCATTCTTCGGACTGTCTAATTTTGGGATAATCGATGAAAGTGCAATCGAAATAATAATCGCATTTACAGACAATAAAATATTCGCTTTACTATCAGCAATTCCGCTTAAGCGAGTATGATTTCCAAGAGTAACGCGAAATAAAGTGTCGACACCACGATCCGGTTTTTCTATTTTGTCTTTCTTTTTGTTTTCAGCTTCTATTTTATCAGCTTCTTTCTTTTCTTGCTTTTCAATTTTCTTTTGAACAAGAAGCAGGTTTTTCTCTTTTAATGGCTGCCATTTTTTTTGCGCATAATCCGTATAAAATCGATGTTTGTTCATCAGGAAATTCAAATTTTCTTTTGCCCATTCTGCATTAGTAAAATTTAAATTCCAGGTGTTTTTCAATTCGATGCGTAATAATTCGCAAGTTGTTGCATATTCGGTTCCCATTAAATGAGCGAAATCAGCATCTTTTATTATTTTTTCTAAATGAGTTTTAGGGATATATTCCTTGACCGTTGCCATAATTAAACTGGAAACAGTTGCTATAAATTCTTCAGATTGTTCTTTTTCTTTCAAAAAAGCCGAAGCAATTTTAACACTTTCCTGTTCATGATTTTCGTAACCTTCTATGTAACCCGTGTCGTGAAACCAAGCGGCAATTAAAAGAAGTTCTTTATCCTCTCCTTTAACTTCTTCTTTTTTACACAGCTCTTTTACTGCATTTACTACTGTTAAAGTATGGTTAAAATTATGATAAGAATATAGATTAGAAAGTTTATCTTTGAGTAAATTACTGACGAAGTCTTCGGATTGTTCTATTAGATTCATAAAAAATATTTTTACACCACTAAATTATGAAATTGTTTTTGGATAATCATTTTATTACTAAGATTAAAACTTGTTCTATAGCAATAGTTCTATTGTTACTTGTTTATTCTTGCGCAACGCACAAGGCGCAATATGGAAAAAATGTTAGTGCAAACCAAACGGAAAACGCAACTGATACCATAAAAATTGCCCACACTTTTTATTTAGTTGGTGATGCAGGAAATGCTGACGAAGTACAAGCGCAGCAAACACTGGAATTATTGCATCAGAAGCTGAAAAAATCAAGTAAAAAAGCTACTTTATTATTTTTGGGAGATAATATTTATCCTAAAGGTTTTCCTGCAAATGACAATGCTTCTGAAAAAACTTTGGCTGAAACGAAGCTTAAAAATCAATTAAAATTGACGGAAGGTTTTAAAGGAAAAACAATCTTTATTCCAGGAAATCACGA
This sequence comes from uncultured Flavobacterium sp., assembly GCF_951805225.1. NCBI lineage: Bacteria > Pseudomonadati > Bacteroidota > Flavobacteriia > Flavobacteriales > Flavobacteriaceae > Flavobacterium > uncultured Flavobacterium sp. Next base: position 3,261,484 of record NZ_OX638201.1, read on the forward strand.
TTGGTACAACGGCATAAAAGGTCTGGAACGTCAGGCTGATTTTGTGACTAAATATCTTAATGATAAAAAAGCCTTTTTGCCTCGTAAAAGCTGTCCAATCGAAGATGTAAAAATTGACAGTACAGCAACTTTGGTTACTATTGATAGTGAATGGTTTCTGGAAGATTGGGACAATCACCCAACTATAAACGATAATTGCGACATTAAAACCAGAGAAGATTTTTTTACTGAACTGGAAAGTATTTTAAATAAAAATCAGGAAAAAACGGTTGTTATTGCCATTCATCATCCTTTGATGAGCAACGGATCTCACGGCGGACAATATTCGTTAGAAAAACAATTGTTCCCTTTAGAACAAAAAATTCCGTTGCCGGTAATTGGTTCTATCATTAATTTATTGCGAAAAACTTCCGGAGCAAGTCCGCAGGATATTCAAAACAAACAATATACAATTTATGCCAAGAGAATTAAAACGCTTTTACAGGCTCAGAAAAATGTAATTGTAGTTTCCGGACACGATCACAACTTGCAATACGTTAACAAAGAAAATATTAAGCAAATTATTAGTGGCGCAGGATCAAAATCTGAAGCTGCAAGAGCTATAAATCCAACCGAATTCTCTTATGGAGGAAATGGTTATGCAACGCTTACTTTATTCAAAAGTGGTGATGCAAAAGTGACTTTCTTTGGAAATGAAAACAATAAGGAAAAAGAGCTTTTTGAGCATGAAATTATAAAAGCCAAAGAATTTAACTGGAAACCAAATCCTTCTAATGATTTTCCGCCAAAGATTACGACTTCTATCTATTCTGAGAAAATGACTCAAAAGAGTTTAGTTCATAAATTCTTATTCGGAAATCATTATCGAAAATATTACAGCTTGCCAATCGAAGCCAAAACTGCAACTCTTGATACTTTAATGGGCGGTTTAAAACCAATTCGCGAAGGCGGAGGACATCAATCTGTTTCATTACGAATGTCAGATCCTAAAGGAAGAGAATATGTAATGCGAGCGTTGAAAAAAAGTGCAACCGTATTTTTGCAATCTGTTGCCTTTAAAGATCAATACGTTGTAAATGATTTTGAAGATACTTATGCCGAAAATTTCCTTCTTGATTTTTATACTACTTCTCATCCTTATACTCCTTTTGCAATTGGAAGCATGGCAGACAAATTAGGAATTTTGCATACAAACCCAATCTTATATTATATTCCGAAACAAAATGCTTTGGGTGAATTTAATTCGAATTTTGGAGATGGATTATATATGGTTGAAGAAAGACCGGCCGATAATCATTTAGATGCTAAAAACTTCGGAAATCCAACCAATATTATTAGTACGGATGATATGCTGGAAAATCTTCATAAGGATGAAAAATATAGCGTTGATGAAAAAGAGTATATAAAAGCACGTTTATTTGATATGCTTATTGGCGATTGGGACAGACATAGTGATCAATGGCGTTGGGCAGAACATAAAATTGGAGATAAAGTTATCTACAAGCCAATTCCGCGTGATCGTGATCAGGCTTTTGCCAAATATGACGGAACTTTGCTTTCTCTTTTAATGAACATTCCGGCACTTCGTCATATGCGAACTTTTAAAAGTAAAATCGACAATGTAAAATGGATTAACAGGGAACCTTATCCTATGGATTTGGCATTCTTAAGAACTGCAGAAGAGAAAGACTGGATTGCTCAGGCAAAATTCATTCAGGAGAATTTAACTGACAAAGACATTGACGAGGCTTTTAAAAGTCTGCCAAAAGAAGTTCAGGATGAAACAATTGAAGATATAAAGCAAAAACTAAGAACTCGAAAAAAAGATCTTCAAAAATATGCTTCAACTTATTTTGGTGTTTTAAGTCATACGGTAATGATTGCCGGAACGGATAAAAAAGACAAGTTTGTTATCAATCACAACGCTAAGAAAAGTCTTGAAATTCAAGTTTTCAGAGTTAAAAAAGAAGGTGACGAATTAATATATACAAAAACCGTTACTGATACAAAAACTTCAAATTTATGGATTTATGGTTTAGATGATTCTGATGTTTTCCAAGTAATTGGAGATAAAAAATCAAGTATTAAAATTCGTTTAATTGGCGGTCAAAATAATGATACTTATAATATCGAAAACGGAAAAAGAGTAATTGTTTATGATTTTAAATCAAAAAATAACACTTACAATCTTGATTCTAAAACAAGAACTCAGTTAACGGATGATTATGATGTGAACTTGTATAATTATGAAAAACCAAAATATAATGTGGTTTCTGGACTTCCGAATATTGGATATAATCCTGATGATGGCGTAAAAGTTGGCTTTAACTTAAATTATACGGTTAATAATTTCAAACAGAATCCTTACACACAAAGACACGTTTTAAACGGTTTTTATTATTTTGCAACTGGAGGTTTGGAGTTTAATTATGTCGCGCATTTTCCTGGATTATTGGGTAAATGGGTTATTGATGTTGAATCTCAATATACGACGCCAAATTTTGCTATGAATTATTTTGGCTACGGTAACGAAACTAAAAATAACGACGACACTTTTGGAATGGATTATAATCGTGTTCGTATTCAAAAGTTTAATGTTTCGGGCGCTATTAGACATGTTGGACGTTATGGAAGTGAATTTAGTGTTCAGCCAATGTTGCAACAAATGCGAGTTGAAGAAACGGATAACAGATTTATTGATACTCCAAATATTATAAATCCACTAGTTTTTGACAGTCAGGTTTATGGCGGAATGAAAGTAAAATACGCGTTCAAAAATGCCGATTTTGCTGCAAAACCAACTCTTGGTGTAGCTTTTATGATTTCAGCAACATGGATGGCAAATTTAGATGATACGAAACAAAACTTCCCAACGCTGGAAAGTCTTTTAGGTTTTACACATAAAATTGATCATAACGGAAAATTAGTTTTAGCAACTCTTTTAAAAGGAAAAGCTATTCTAAATAACAATTACGAATTCTATCAAGGTGCAACTTTAGGTGGAGATAAAGATTTACGTGGTTATAGAAATGAGCGCTTTTTAGGAAGTTCTTATTTCTCTCAAAGTTCTGATTTACGTTTTACGATTGGTAAAATTCAGCGCACTGTAGCTCCGTTAACTTACGGAATTTTAGGTGGTTTTGATTACGGAAGAATCTGGCTTGACGGCGAAAGTTCCAGAAAATGGCATCAGGATTATGGTGGCGGACTTTGGCTGAATGCGATCAACGTTTTAACAGCAAGAATCTCTTATTTTAAATCTCCTGATGAAGTAGGAAGAGTTATTTTTGGAGCAGCGTACAGCTTCTAGCTGTAGGTGAATAGGGACAAAGCAACAAAGGTTCAAAGGTTTTTGCCACGAATTTCAAAAATTTTCACCAATTAATTATTCGTGTAAATTAGTGAAATTAGTGGCAAACTTTTTTATTATAAAGTCCATTTTACGAATTCGTTCATCACTTCTATCCAATGTTCTTTGTCATAATTTGCTCTTCCATCTTCATTAACTTCATAAAAATTATGTTCTAAATTTGGATATCTTTTTAGGGTTAAATTATTCTTTGAATTTTGAATATAAAACAAAGGCACTATATCGCATAAATCAGAAGCTATATCATTTGTTCCGTATGCAAGATAAGTCGGAATTTCAATTTTTAACCAATCGTTTATTTGAGGTTTAGAAAAAGATTTCCAGGCTAGTAAATAAGGATTAGCTTTTAGAGAATCTTTATTATTCGCTTCCCGAAGCATTTCATATTTTTCGTTGATTTTCTCATCAGCTTCTTGCCAGGTTATTTTTTTAGCTTCAGCTTCTTTTCTATAACCTCTTATCATTTGATCTATTCTCCCAAACGGATTTGCGCCAAATAAACCTAGTTTAGTTACTTTTTTATTATTTGCTGCAATTGCAGATGCCACTTTTGAGCCTTGAGAATGTCCGGCAACAATCAATTTTGAGTTATCTACCCATTTTTGTTTTCTTAAATAATGAAGAACAGCATTTGCGCGTTTTTGATAATTTTCTAAATAATCAGACAATTCATATTCCACATCAAACTCTTTTGGTTTATCAGGATTTGGAATATAGCAATATGATTCATTCAGGTTTTTCTCTTCAACAATTACAGGCGTTTTTGGCATTGAAATGACAACCAAATGATAGTGTTTTTTAATCTCCTTAATGTCAAAATTAGTAACTCCTCCACCAATTATCCACATTGGTTCATCTTTGGGTTTTACAAAAAGCGGCATTGGCATAGAACCTTGACAGAATAAAAAAATTGGCTTTTTTGCTGTAAAAACGGTGTCAACTACAATAAAGTCAATACTATCATTATTGATTTTAACATTAAAATGAATCGCTTCTTTGTTGATGATTTCGCCATTTTGAGCAAAAGAAAATTGAAATAAGAAAAGAAAAATAATTAGCGCTAAAGTGGTTTTCATAAAAGGAGATCTTCATTTTTTTACTTGAAGTGCGCCAAATGTAATAAAAATCGTTAAAAAAAACAGCCACGAATTCGTGGCTGTTTTTTTATTTTTAATATGCTAAAGTTTTCTTATTCTAAGCTTAGAAACTTAGCATCTTAGTACCTGAGAACCTTACTTAAGTTTAAACTCGTAAACCTTACCTCCTATTTTGTTTGTTTTTTCATCGGCGATAAGCAATGTGTTGTTGTCTTTGAAAACTATTGCTTCTTTTTGCGAAAAGTGATCTAGTTTTATTTCGGTTTGAGATCCTTTGTGAAACAAATCTCCTTTGAAACCTTTGAATAAAACAATTTTATCGTGACTTAACAAGACTACTTTTTTTCCGTCAGGACTAATTGTTGCACTTGTTAAAACACAATGATTGTAATTATTACAAGTTTTAAACTCTCCAATTTTGGTCGCTTTTTGTGTTCCGGGAGCATTTAGAATTTTATAGATAAAAGCTGTTCCATCAAAATTTTTGCTTCGGTTTTTAGTGAAAAGATAAAAGTAATTTCCGTGTTCAAAGAAACCTTCAACGTCAAAAAACATTTCTCTTTTCTTTGGCGGAAATTCTGTTTGTTCCGGATACGAGAAAGAAATTTTATATTCGGCTACAGCCAAATCTTTATTCAGCTGATTTTTATTTACTTTATAAATACATAAATCTTTGCGTTCATTAGCATTATTCCCGAAATCACCAATATAAATATTACCGCTTTTATCTTTTGTAATGTCTTCCCAATCGACATTTGTTGCGTTTGTGATAGTGATGGTTTTATTTAATTTTCCTTCAGAATTTATTGCATAGATTTTATTGGCATTTCCGCTGTCTTCTAAAGTATAAATCAAATTAGTCTCCGGAAAATAAGTAATTCCTGAAACTTCTTTTAACTTTTTAGGAAGCGAATAAAGTGTCTTAAAATCTGTATTTGATTGTTGCTGACAAGCTAATAAAATAATTGAAGTTACTACTAATAAAGACTTTTTCATAATACTGTTTTTTTAAACCATATAAGTTATGTAAGTTAATTTAAGTTTTTCTATTCTATTAACTTACATAACTTATATGGTAAATATTTTTCTATACTAAATTTGTGTTTTTAAAGTTACGTGTAATAAATTCAAATGCTGCAAACATAACATGTCCCATTGATCTTGCATTTTTGAATTTCATATCGTTGGTATAACGGTATAATTCCATTTTTAGTTGATTCAAATGATCTTCTGTCGAAATAGTATCGTGACACATAATATTCAATAGTTTCTTGATTCTGTTTTCGGCAGAATGGATACGTTTTGCAAGAATCGCTCTTTCTTCGTCTTTATATTGAATGATCGAACGTTCTTCGAGTTTCTCCTTAATTAGTTTTATCATCGGATAATTTTCCTTGAAAAACTGTGGACGATAAACTTTAAAATTGCCTTCATAACATTGCTGATCAAAATCAATTGGACGTATTTTGTAAACTACCTGATCAAAATCGTGAATTGGCACTATTACATAATTATACGCACGCATATCTCCAAGAAGTCTAATCATACAGCGCTCGTTGAACTTTACAAATTCTTTTGCGATTTGCGATTTCTCCATTTCTGTACAATTATCCAATAATGTGTCCATAAAAACATCGCCCGGAATCCCAATAATATGTTCTTCTATCAGCGTGTCTTTATAAACTAAAAAGTTGATTTTATCCGGCGAAAGAATGTCTTCTAATTCTAAACCGTAAATTCTTGAAGCATCAGCTTTTTTAATATAAAAATGGACGTAGTTATCATTGAGAATATTTCGAACTTTAATTCTAAAAGGTTTCGAATTTCCAAAAGTGCAATAATCAATCGCATCGATATTCAAGAACTGAATGATCTCACTATTTCCATCAGAATGCAAAAGTGAATAGATTTTTTTCAGATTCAGATCGATCTCATTTCTTTCAAATTCGCTATAATAAACCCGAATCCATAATGTGTCATTTTCATTTTTGTCATACACATTTATAGAACCTGAAAAACGCAATAAATCATCATAGAACACTGACACTTTCGAAATTCGTTCGTATCGTTCTAAATAACTTAACAAGGATTGCGTTAAAGGATAGGAAGGTTTTTTTAAAACCATTAAAGGTTCGCTCATTTTTTTAAATATCTTTAATACAAATTTACATTAAATAAAATTTAGCGTAACAATATAACAATTGAATCGTCATACTTAAAACTAAAACCGAAATAAATTTGGAAACCATACTTACTATTGAGAATCTTCACAAAAGATACGGTCGCATTCAGGCCTTAAAAAATGTATCTTTTGAAATACAAAAAGGCCGCGTTTACGGAATTCTGGGCCCAAACGGAAGTGGAAAATCAACCACTTTGGGAATTGTTTTGAATGTTGTAAACAAAACTTCGGGCAATTACAGCTGGTTTGACGGAAAAGTTCAAACGCATGATGCCTTGAAAAAAGTTGGCGCTATTATCGAAAGACCTAACTTTTATCCGTACATGACGGCGGAAGAAAACCTGAAATTGGTTTGTAAAATAAAAAGCATCAATTATGCTAAAATAAACGAAAAGCTTGATCTTGTTGGTTTAAGCGAAAGAAAAGACAGCAAGTTCAGCACTTTTTCTTTAGGAATGAAACAACGTTTGGCAATAGCTTCGGCACTTTTAAATGATCCCGAAATTTTGATTCTGGATGAACCTACAAACGGTTTAGATCCACAGGGAATTCATCAGATTCGAGATATTATAAGAAAAATTGCTTCACAAGGAACGACTATTTTACTGGCTTCGCATTTATTAGATGAAGTCGAAAAAGTATGTTCTCACGTAATTGTTCTTAGAAAAGGTGAAATTCTATATTCTGGTTCTGTTGACAGTATGTCTGCAAATGAAGGTTTCTTTGAACTTCAGGCAAATGATAATTCAGCTCTAAAATCAGTCTTGGAAAACCATGAAGCTGTGGACAGAATTACGGAGGAAGATGGAAAAATTTTGGTTTATCTGAAATCAGATTTATCAGCTTCTGAACTGAATTCCTATTTATTTTCTAAAAATATTGCTTTAAGTCATTTAGTAAAACGTAAAAACAGTCTTGAAGCACAATTTTTAGAATTAACCAAAAACGCCACTATCCAAACCAACTAAGCCATGAAAAGACTTATATCTATAGAATTACAAAAAATCTGGAAAAACAAAGCCAGTAAAGTCCTTACTTTAACCTATTTCATTTTACTTTCGTTTATTGCATTAATTGCATCGATAAAATTTGATATTGGTCCTTTTAAATTTCACGTTGCCGAAATGGGTATTTTCAATTTCCCATATATCTGGCATTTCAATACTTATGTTGCAGCATTGCTGAAACTTTTCCTGGCTATTGTTATCGTTTCGATGATGGCAAATGAATATAGTTATGGTACTTTAAAACAAAATCTAATTGACGGTTTAAGCAAAAAGGAATTCATTTTATCTAAATTTCTGACAGTCGTTCTTTTTGCTTTATGCTCAACAGTTTTCGTTTTTGTGATGAGTTTAATTCTAGGTTTTAGCTTTTCATCTTATACAGAACTTGATGTTGTTTTTATGGATTTAGATTACCTATTAGCTTTCTTTGTAAAACTAGTTGGTTTCTTTTCTTTCTGTTTATTTCTGGGTATTTTAGTAAAACGTTCTGCTTTTGCCTTAGGTTTTCTTTTGGTTTGGAGCATAATCGAAGGAATTATTAAAGGTCTTTTGGTATTTAAAATTTTCCCTGACAGCAATATTGGAGATTATATTACAAGATTTCTTCCGCTTGAAGCCATGTCAAATTTAATTATAGAACCTTTTTCAAGACTTAATGTCATAAGAAGTATAGGAACGCAAATTGGCGTTGAAAACACTAAAGATTATAGCGTACACTATCTTTCAATTCTGATTGTTTTGGTCTGGACCTATTTATTTACATACTTTTCTTATAAATTATTGAAAAATCGAGATTTATAGTATATTTGCTAGTATGAATCGTTATATATGCCTTTTGTTTGTTTTGTTTTTATGTGGATTATCTTCTAAGATACATGCACAGGTTATAAGTGTAAATGATCAAAAAACTCCGCAGGAATTAATTAACGATATTTTAGTCAAAAGTGCTTGTGTTTCAGTCACAAATACCTCAGGAAGTGGTGACGCTTTTACTCCCGGAAAAAATAGTTTTGCTTATTTTAATTCAAACGGCAGTAGTTTTCCATTTGCTGAGGGAGTTGTTTTGACTACGTCTACGAGCGAAAATGCTGTTGGTCCTTTTATAAAAAGTAACGGAGGAGGAAGCACAGATTGGAAAGGTGATGCTGATTTAAATCAAATTCTGGGAATTAATTCTATAAATGCTACCTCTTTAGAATTCGATTTTATTCCCTTAACTGATTTTATAAGTTTCAATTATATTTTTGCTTCGAATGAGTATCAGTCTTTTTTTCCTTGTCAATATTCCGATGGATTTGCTTTCTTAATTAAAGAAGCAGGAACAAGTGATCCGTATCAAAATTTAGCCGTTTTACCCAACACTACTACGCCACTTTCTTCAACGAATGTTCGTCCGTTAATTGTACCAGGAACAGCAGCTAATGGCGACCCTTATCCGGGTTGTCCTGCTGAAAACGAAAAATATTTCAATGGACTAAACACAGCGTCCAGTCCAGTAAATTATGCTGGACAAACCATTGTAATGAATGCACAAACTAAAGTAGTTGCAGGAAAAAAATACCATATAAAACTTGTTATTGCCGATGATAAAGAGCAATATTATGATTCAGCAGTATTTTTAGAAGCTGGTAGTTTTACACCTAAAATTGACTTTGGACCAGATCAAACATCTTTAAACAATGATCCGATTTGCTTTGGACAAAGTGTAACTTTAGATACAAAATTAGCTGCTACTTACAATTATAAATGGTATAAAGACGGACTATTAATTAATGGTGCAAATGGTCCGAAATACTCTCCAACAGAATCTGGAACTTATAGTGTTGAATGTTTATTGACGCCTTCGATATGTAAGCTAACCGGAGAAGTTAAAATAGAATTTGCTGCAGAAATATTATCGACTAATACTTCTTTAATTCAATGCGACGACAATACAGACGGAATCAATATTTTTGACTTAACAAAAGTTGATAATATTGTAAAAAACAATGTTGCTGAAATTACAAATAATGGTTACTACGAAACATTAGCAGATGCTCAGAACAAGACAAAACCTATAGCAACTCCTGCAAAATATACTAACAAAGCAAACAATCAAATTGTTTTTGCCAGAATTGAGAATAAATATGGTTGTTACAAAACTGTTGAAGTAACATTAAAAATTTCAAGCGCAACGATTCCAAATCAAAACCCAATTGCAACTTGTGATTATGATGATAAACAAGATGGCTTTTACGAATTTGATCTTGCCAATAAAGTTACTCCACAAGTCCTTAAAGGTTTACCAAGTGGTTTAGTGCCTTATTATTATTCATCTCAAAATGACGCTTTAGCCGATACTAATAGATTACCAAATATTTATAAAAACACAACTGCTTTTAATCAGACAATTTATGTTCGTATTATCAACGGACCAGATTGTTACGGCATTACATCTGTCCCGCTTGTAGTAAACACTTTCGATCCGCCTAACTTTCAAGATGAATCTGAAATTTTATGCAAAGGAGATTCTACAACATTAGCTGTTGCAAATACTTTTAGCAGTTATTTATGGAGTACCGGCAGCATGGCAAATCAAATCGATGTTGATACCGCTGGAGATTATTCTGTAACTGTACAAGATGCAAATGGTTGTAGCAAAACTAAAAAATTCAAAATAATTGAGTCTGAACCTGCAGCAATAACTGAAGTTTATATCAAAGATTTTTCAGGAGCAGACAACTCTGTTTTAATTGAATTTACAGGAACTGGAAATTATGAATTCTCAATAGACAGAATATCTTATCAGGACAGTCCTTCATTTTCAAATGTAAATCCAGGAATATACAATGCCGTTGCAAGAGACAAAAACGGATGTGGTCCCTCTAATACCTTTCTGTTTTATGTTCTGGATTATCCAAGGTTTTTCACGCCTAACGGAGACGGGTTTAATGATTTATGGCTTGTAAAAGATTTCGATCAGCTTCCTGATTATAAAATATCTATTTTTGATCGCTATGGAAAGCTTTTAAAACAAATGGATCAAAACAGCACAGGCTGGAATGGAACTTTTAACGGGCAACAACTTCCATCAGATGATTATTGGTTTACCTTGGTTCTTGTAAACGGAAAATCTATTAAAGGTCACTTTAGTTTAAAAAGATAATTACCCAACTTCAATTAAAGAAGAAATTCAGATCAAAATTTTTAAACTAACATTACATAAAAAAAGCCATTCGATATCGAATGGCTTTTACTTTTATATAAAGATAAAATTAGATTTTAAATCTTTTTCTATCAGTTTCCGTCAAATAGATTTTTCTCAAACGAATAGATTTTGGAGTAACCTCTACATATTCATCTTTTTGAATGTACTCTAAAGCTTCTTCAAGAGAGAAAATGATTGGTGGGATGATTCTAGCTTTTTCATCATTTCCAGAAGAACGAACGTTAGATTGTTTTTTCTCTTTCGTTACGTTTACACACATATCATCAGCACGAGAGTTTTCTCCAATTACCTGACCTTCGTAAATTTCGGTATTTGGTTCAACAAAAAACTTACCACGATCTTGTAATTTATCGATAGAATAAGGAATAGCTTTTCCTTTTTCCATAGAAATCAATGAACCTTTGTTACGTCCAGCGATTTCACCTTTGTAAGGCTCATATCCAATGAAACGGTGTGCCATAATAGCCTCACCTGCTGTTGCAGTAAGCAATTGATTACGTAATCCAATAATTCCACGTGATGGAATATTAAATTTCACAATCATACGCTCCCCTTTAGTTTCCATACTCAACATTTCACCTTTACGCAAAGTAACAAACTCTACCGCTCTACCTGAAAGTGATTCTGGTAAATCGATTGTCAATTCCTCAATTGGCTCACATTTTTTACCATCAACTTCTTTGATGATAACTTGTGGTTGACCGATTTGTAACTCATAACCTTCTCTTCTCATTGTTTCAATAAGAACAGATAAGTGAAGTACTCCACGACCAAAAACCATGAATTTATCAGCAGAATCAGTTTCACCTAACTTCATCGCTAAGTTTTTCTCTAATTCTTTTGTCAATCTTTCTCTAATATGACGAGATGTTACAAATTTACCTTCTTTACCAAAGAATGGTGAATCGTTAATTGTAAACAACATACTCATTGTAGGCTCATCGATGTCAATCGTTTTTAGACCTTCTGGATTTTCAAAATCAGCGATAGTATCACCAATTTCAAAACCTTCAACTCCAATGATTGCACAAATATCTCCAGCAACAACTTCTTGTACTTTTTTACGACCAAGTCCTTCAAAAGTATGAAGTTCTTTGATACGAGATTTAGATATAGTACCATCTCTTTTTACTAATGAGATTGGCATACCTTCTTTAAGAACTCCTCTTTCAAGACGACCAATAGCGATACGACCTGTAAATGCAGAGAAATCTAAAGAAGTAATAAGCATTTGTGGTGTTCCTTCTGAAACTTTAGGAGCTGGTACATTTTCAACAACCATATCCAATAATGCTTCAACATTATCAGTTACGTTTTCCCAATGATCAGACATCCAGTTATTTTTAGCAGAACCATAAACTGTTGGGAAATCCAACTGCCATTCTTCAGCACCTAATTCAAACATTAAGTCAAAAACTTTTTCGTGAACTTCTTCAGGAGTACAGTTTTCTTTATCAACTTTATTGATAACTACACATGGCTTAAGACCTAAGTCAATAGCTTTTTGTAATACAAAACGAGTTTGTGGCATTGGACCCTCAAAAGCATCCACTAGCAAACATACACCATCGGCCATGTTCAAAACACGTTCTACTTCACCTCCAAAATCCGCGTGGCCAGGAGTATCGATAATATTGATTTTTGTTCCTTTATATTGAACAGAAACGTTTTTAGAAGTAATAGTAATACCTCTCTCACGCTCTAAATCGTTATTATCAAGAATTAAATCACCTGTGTTTTCGTTGTCACGAAATAATTGACAGTGATACATAATTTTATCAACCAAAGTGGTTTTACCGTGATCGACGTGGGCAATAATTGCAATGTTTCTAATAGATTCCATCTGTGATTTTTAATGGGTGCAAAGGTACACTTTATTTTGATATAAAAAACGTTTCGACGATAGTTTGCGTATAGACAAGTAATTAGTTCATCAAAAACAGCATTAATTTAAGTGTAATTTGAACTTTTGTTATTGTTTAATTATACTTAATTTAACTATATTTGAGTAATGAAAAGTAAAACTATCCAAATTACTCTAGTCTATATTATCATATCGTTATTTATGGCGATTGTCTGTCATAAAATACTTACTACTTACTTTTCTAAGACCGAATATTATTTAGTTTTTTTCTTTAAAGATATTTTTTTCATAATTAGTACCGCACTATTCTTCAATTATATACTATCCAAAAACGAGAAAAAAAATATCGCAGTTTTCAAAAAATTAAAAGAAACAAACGAAGAAATTAAAGAATCAAATGAAAAATATGACATTGTAGCAAAAGCAACAAGTGACACAATTTGGGACTGGAAAATTCAGGAAGACAGCATAAATTGGAACAAAGGAATAGAAGGAATTTTTGGTTATAATCCGGCCGAAGTTGGAAAGACATCTAAATGGTGGTTTGACAAAATTCACCCTGAAGACAGCATTAGAATGTCTATCAAATTATACTCTTTTATTGAGCAAAAAACGGAAAAATGGCAAGATCAATATCGTTTCAGATGTGCAGATGGAACCTATAAATACGTTTTAGATAGAGGTTTTCTATTAAAAGATGAAAACGGAAGAGCCATCAGAATGATTGGAGCAATTCAGGATATTACAAAACAAAAGGAAGAAGAACAGCGATTAAAACTTTTAGAAACTGTAATTACACAATCCAGAGATTCAATTTTAATCACAGAAGCAAATTCAGCTGATCGCAAAATACCACGAATCGTATATGTAAACCCGGCATTTTCGCAAATGTCAGGATATCAATCTAATGAGATTATCGGAAAATCTCCAAACATCTTTAAAGGACCAAAATCTGATTCTGAGGAATTAAAGAAACTATTAAAAGCTATAAAAAATGAAGAAGAGTGCTTAATAGAAACCATTACTTACACTAAAAAAAAGGAAGAATATTGGGTAAGATTCTCCATGATTCCAATTTTCAACAATGAAAGTGTTATCACACACTGGATTTCAATACAAAGAGACATCACAGACGAAAAGAAATTAGAAACAGAAAAAGAACATCTTATTAGAGAATTAACTCAAAACAATAAAGATTTAAAACAGTTTTCTTATATCACATCTCACAACTTAAGAGCTCCATTATCTAACCTGATCGGACTTTTGAATCTAATTGAAGACATCCCTATAGAAAACGAAGAACTTGAAGAAATTCTGGGAGGCTTTACCAAATCAACACATTTACTAAACGAAACTATAAATGATCTGGTAAAGGTAATTATCATCAAAGACAATCCTTCTATGCAAAAAGAGGAAGTTTCCTTAAAAGAAGTCTTCGAAAATGTATTTAGTCAATTATCATTTCAAATTGAATTACACAAGCCAATTATTAAACTAAAATTTGATCGGGTTCCATTACTAAACACCAACAAAGCTTATATTGAAAGCATTTTACTTAATCTACTCACGAATTCAATAAAATACAAATCAGAAAATAGAAAATTAAAAATTTCTATTACTGCAGAACAAATAGATCACAAAGCAATATTAACTTTTAAGGACAACGGAATTGGGATTGATTTAGAAAGAAACCGCGACAAAGTTTTTGGATTATATCAACGATTCCATAATTACCCAGACAGTAAAGGACTCGGCTTGTATCTTGTAAAGTCACAGGTTGAAACCATGGGAGGAACAATCAGCATCGACAGCGAGGTGAACAAAGGCACCACGTTTACAATAACTTTTAAAAATTAAAATCATGCTCGAGCAAATTCTGTGCATTGACGATGACCCTATCACGTTGATGTTATGCAAAAAAGTAATTGCAAAATCCGAGTTTTCGAATGAAATTATTACGGCTCAAAACGGAGAAGAAGCACTTCATCACTTCAACACCTTAAAATATACCAACAATAAAAACAAGGTTAACAAAAAACCTGAGTTGATTTTCTTAGACTTAAACATGCCGGTTATGGGTGGATGGGAGTTTTTAGACCATTTTACATCTCAGGATTACGCTGAATTTAATAAGACTGCCAATGTTATTGTTTTATCCTCCACAATAGATCCTGACGACTTAGCCAAAGCAAAAAAATACCCTATTATAATTGATTTCCTTTCAAAACCTATTACACAGCCAATGCTGGAATATCTAAAGAAGAAAATTGATCTTTAAGAAGTAAATTCACTGAACTTCACTTTGACTGTAAAACAAAAAAAAGTCCTCTAAAAGAGGACTTTTTATATCTTTAGGAAATTGTAATTAATTACAATTTAGCAACATGTTTAGTTAATTTAGACTTCAAGTTAGAAGCTTTATTATCATGAATGATGTTCTTTTTAGCTAATTTATCAATCATAGAGATTACAGTTGATAATTTAGAAGATGCATCAGCTTTATCAGTAGCTAATCTTAACGCTTTAATAGCATTACGAGTAGTTTTATGCTGATATCTGTTAAGAACTCTTCTTTTTTCGTTACTTCTGATTCTTTTTAATGCTGACTTATGATTTGCCATTTTGTTTTAATTTTAGATGTAATAATTATTATAGATACTAGTTAAAAAAGAAAAACCTCCCACAATTATAAAAATAATCACTTTGGTTTTAACTAATAAAATAAAAATCGAGACACCAACCTTTATTTTACAAAACTTATTCACAACTAATTTTGTAGTCTGTAAGGGAATCGAACCCCTGTTACCAGGACGAAAGCCTGGAGTCCTAACCCCTAGACGAACAGACCAAATTCATTCTAAGTTTTCTTCAATTTATATATAATTGAAATTTGTAGTCCGTGGGGGAATCGAACCCCCCTTACCAGGATGAAAACCTGGCGTCCTAACCGATAGACGAACGGACCATTTTAATTCTCAGTATTTCAAGAACATTCTCGCAGTAAAAGTAGTAGCCCGTAGCGGAATCGAACCGCTCTTACATGGATGAAAACCATGCGTCCTAACCGATAGACGAACGGGCCTGCTTCTCTAATGCGGATGCAAAAATACAACTATTTTTAAGATGTACAATACCTGATGCAAAAAAAATTAAAAAAAATTAATAAGCCTTCGCAAACAACACTCTTTTCGAAGAGGGATTACCAGTAAATACACAGGTTCCAGCCTCTTCAACAGCGTCCAAAGGGATGCAACGAATCGTAGCTTTTGTCAAATCTTTTATCTTTTCTTCGGTAGCAGCAGTTCCATCCCAATGTGCAGATACAAACCCTCCTTTACCATCTAAAACTTCTTTAAATTCCTCAAAACTATTTACTTCTGTAATATGTGTATTACGGTAGTCTAATGCTTTGTTAAATAAATCAGCTTGAATCTTCTCTAACAAGTCATTTATATAAGTAACAATTCCTTCACCAGAAACTGTTTCTTTTGTCAATGTATCACGTCTTGCAACTTCAAAAGTTCCGTTTTCTAAATCTTTTGGTCCAACAGCAATTCTAACAGGAACTCCTTTTAATTCCCATTCAGCAAATTTGAATCCTGGTTTTTGAGTTGTTCTGTCGTCATATTTAACAGATATTCTTAATTTCTTAAGTTTAGCCGTTAAATCATTTACTGCAGTTGTAATTTCTGCCAATTGCTCATCTGTTTTATAAATAGGAACAATCACAACTTGAATTGGAGCCAAATTAGGAGGCAATACCAATCCTTGATCATCTGAGTGCGTCATAACCAACGCTCCCATCAAACGGGTAGAAACTCCCCAAGAAGTCCCCCAAACGTGCTCTTGTTTTCCTTCGGCATTTGCAAACTTCACATCAAAAGCTTTTGCAAAGTTTTGACCTAAAAAGTGAGAAGTTCCTGCTTGCAATGCTTTTCCGTCTTGCATTAAAGCTTCAATACAATACGTTTCATCAGCTCCTGCAAAACGTTCTGTTTCTGTCTTAATACCTTTTACAACCGGAATTGCCATAAAACCCTCAGCAAAATCAGCATAAACATTCATCATTTTTACAGACTCCTCAAGCGCTTCGGCTTTTGTAGCGTGAGCCGTATGCCCTTCTTGCCATAAAAACTCTGCAGTTCTCAAGAACAAACGCGTACGCATTTCCCAACGAACAACATTTGCCCATTGATTAATCAACAAAGGTAAATCTCTATAAGATTGAACCCATCCTTTATAAGTAGACCAGATAATTGCCTCACTAGTAGGTCGAACAATAAGTTCTTCTTCTAACTTAGCGTTTGGATCAACCATAAGTTTTCCAGGTTTATCCGGATCATTTTTTAATCTATAATGCGTTACAATAGCACATTCTTTTGCAAATCCTTCTGCATTTTTTTCTTCCGCCTCAAACATGCTTTTAGGCACGAATAGTGGAAAGTATGCATTTTGATGTCCTGTTTCTTTAAACATTCTATCTAACTCCGCCTGCATTTTTTCCCAAATAGCATATCCGTAAGGTTTAATAACCATACATCCTCTAACTCCTGAGTTTTCAGCTAGATCTGCTTTTACAACCAGTTCATTATACCACTTTGAATAATCTTCTGATCTTGTTGTGAGGTTCTTGCTCATATTGAATAGTTTGGCACAAATTTTGTTTTAATAATTTTAACTAAATAGTTTGACAAAACTAACTATTTTTGTAATGTGCAACAATAAAAAACACGACAGATATGAAAACTTCTATTACTCTCCGCCAAAACTCAAGTCATTTTTACTTAATTGGATTATTGAGTTTTCTGCTAGCATCGTGTGGTTCATACCAAAATACATCTTACCAAGATAACGACGGTGTATATGGTGGTTCCCAAAGAACGTATGCTCAAAATACTAGTAATGGTACAAACAACCAATATAAAGATTACTTCAGATCATTACAAGACGATAATCAGCCAACTGAAATTTTTACAGATGTTGACAGTTATGGTAATTATGCAGATAGCGACAGCACTCAAACTACCGCAGCGGCTTATCCGGCATGGGGAAGCAGTAATTCTGAAGTTTCTGTTAATGTTTATTCTGATCCAACCTGGTCATTAGGATTTGGTTTTGGAGTTGGATATCCATATTACGGATGGGGTTATGGAGGATATTGGGGGTATCCAAGTTATTGGGGATCAGGCTGGGGCTACCCGGGATGGGGTTATCCAGGTTGGGGATATCCAGGATACTACAGACCTTACTATAACAACTACTCTTATAATTACGGAAGAAGAGGATCTGCTGCTTATTATGGTGGAAGAAATTATGGTTATGACAGAAACTACACTAGTAGAGGAAACTATAACAGAAACTATACAACAAATAGAAATTACACCACAAACAGAAGAGACTATACAACGAACAGATCAAACAGTTATACTGACTTCAGAAGAAGTGCTAATGTAAACGGAAGATCATACAACTCGACTAATCCAAATTACACAAACAGAAGAGGTTCAAGCGCTCAATATAACCCTGGTGATTACAGCAACAGAAGATCAAGCAGTACTACTAACTCAAACAGAAGCTACAACTACAATAACGGTAACAGCAGTCCAACCAGAAGCTACTCTCCTAGCCCATCACGCTCTATGAATAGCGGTGGCGGTGGAAGCATGAGATCATCTGGCGGCGGTGGCGGTGGCGGAAGATCTTACGGTGGAGGCGGCGGAGGAAGAAGATAATCTCTTCTTCTCCCGTTTTCAGAAATCGAAAAATCAAACTAAATCTTACCTAAAATGAAAAAAATATTATTCCTACTTATTACAGGACTAACTGTTAGCGTCTCACATTCTCAAGAAGTTTCGGATGCTATTCGCTACGCACAAGATAACATAACCGGAACAGCAAGATTTAGAGCAATGAGTGGTGCATTTGGAGCTGTTGGAGGTGACTTATCTTCTATAACTGTCAATCCTGCAGGCTCTGCCATATTTTCTAATAATCAGGTTGGGGTAACTTTTAGCAATCAATCTACTAAGAATAACTCTGATTATTTTAATACTAAAACCAGCGAAAACGACAACTCTTTTATACTAAACCAAGCGGGTGGTGTTTTTGTTTTTCATGATCATAACCCAAACAACAATTGGAGAAAGATTACAATTGGAGCAACTTACGAAAACACAAGAAATTTCGATAATAGTACATTTTCAGCAGGTACAAACCCTACACATTCTGTAGGTGATTATTTTTTAGAATTTGCAAATTATGGAAATGGAGGATCTCCTGTCCCTCAAGAGTTTGTTAATCTAGCTAATAATGAAACTATAACCGATCTATATCATTTTCTTGGATCAAATCTACCCAATGGTAAATACCCAAGATTATCAGGCTTTTCAGCACAGCAAGCAATGTTAGGCTATCAAGGTTTTGTAATAAATCCCACTGATGCGAACAATCCAAACAGTACATATACAACAAATGTACCCGCCGGAGGAAATTATTATCAGGAAAACGGAATTTATACAAGCGGATACAATAGCAAAGTAAGTTTCAATATTGCAACTTCCTACAAAGACAGAATTTATTTTGGAGCCAATTTAAATGTTCACGTACTTGACTATAGAAGATCAACAAATTTCTACGAAGATAATGGCAATCCATTTGACCCAACTAAAAGCTTATCAAGTTTACGCTTCAATAATAACTTATACACTTATGGAAACGGCTTCTCTTTTCAGTTGGGGGCTATCGCCAAAGTCACAGAAGCTTTCCGTCTTGGATTAGCCTATGAATCAAACACCTGGTACGATCTTTACGACGAAACTTCTCAAAGCTTGTTCACAACAATACAACCTACTAGAGGACAATCAACCAATAAAACTGTCAACCCAGATGTTGTAAACATCTACGAACCCTATACATTACAAACTCCAGGAAAAACAACTTTTAGCGCTGCTTATGTATTTGGAAAATCAGGCTTAATTAGTGTAGATTATGCAATTAAAGATTATGGAAACACAAAATACAAACCAACTAGTGACTTCAGAGGCGTAAACGATCAAATTAGTAACCAACTAACCAGCAATGGAGAATTAAGAGTGGGGGCCGAATACAAAATAAAACAATTGAGCCTTCGCGGAGGTTACCGTTTTGAAGGAAGTCCTTATAAAGACGGAACTACGATTGGAGATTTAAACAGTTATTCTGGAGGTTTAGGGTACAATTTTGGAGGAACTAAAATAGATTTAGCGTATTCCTATTTAGAAAGAAAATCAAATCAAGGTTTTTTTGATGTAGGATTTACCGATGGTGCAAAAATCACATCGAAACTAAATAATGTTTCTTTGACTTTATTATTTGAATTGTAATTAAGAATAAATATATGAATTGAAATTTCCGCTAGGCTTTACCTAGTGGTTTTTTTTATTTAAAAATTTTCCTACATTATTTAACATTATAAAATATTTTATAGGTTTTATTTTACATATATTAGCTGTTAACCATAAAACATATAATTATGAATCAGCTAAAAACTTACCTTTTTATCTTTCTTTTATTCAATTTTACAGCGCAAGCAACAATTAATCATTCTGAAATTATTGCAAATCCCAAAGTCAATATTGAATTATCAAATATCACAACTAATGGCTTGATCTTACCGAATAACACTATTAGTTTTAACGGCGTTGAGGATTTAGAAATAGAATTTGATATTAAAACATCTTACACCGGAAATAATGCTAAATATCTTGACGGACTTTTAAACTGTTATTACTATGAGCCAAATTCATTTGACAATGAAATAGCACAATATTACAATAACGGCGTTGCTCCACAATATCTTTTTCAAAAGAATGAAAAACTAGAGTACAACAATGGAATTTACAGCTATACCTATAGACAAAAATTACGTTTTAAAAGAAGCATTACCTTCAATACAGGGTGCTCTATTGTCTTTCGTTATAGAACAGAAACTTTAACTGCTGATATTTCAAACAAATTGACCTATAAATTTACTGATGGAACAAAAACAGGAAAAGAGCCATCAAAACTACCGACAGCAAATATAAATTTAACAAACATATCTTACAGCGATGGATCACCTTTAATTAATAATCAAATAATTGTACCTACCTCTAATGAACATGAAACTACAACAACAGAGATAGGAACAATAGAGGTTGATTTATCATTCAATTTCAACTGCACATATGGTTCAAAAATGTATCTTGGTTATTATCCAGGCGTGCAAATCCAAATAGCCGATAATACATCTGTAAGAGCATATTTAACAGAATTTACTACGCCAATTGTAACAAATGGAACATTAACTTTTAAAAATTTAAAAATAAAATCATCTGACTTATCACCAACATCCTATTTAAAAATACGCTTCACATTTCAAGAAGTACAAATAAATTTAAATTGCGCAATAGCAAAAAGTAGCAGACCAATTATTTACAATACCATATCTGACAACCAATCAATATTCGTAGGAGGTAAATCAAAACCTCTAACAGGCACTATTGCGAAACTAAGTCTTGACACATCAAATAAATGGTATACCACTGATATTACAAAATATCAATGGCAACAAAAAACAGGAAATAACAATTGGGCAAATATCATTGGAGCAACATTTCAAAATTATAGTCCAACAAACACATTCATTCAAACTACATCCTTTAGAAGAATAGCGATAAGCAACGAAGGTCTTTATAATTTTAGTGATTATATTACAATTTCTACCATTGCACCCCCGGTAAACACTATTTGTTGCGATCAAATTTTACCATATAACACAAGCCAACCTTCAACATTTACAGGAAACACTTTAGAAAGTTCAACTTCATACCAGTGGCAAATTTCACAAAAACCATCAGAATGGATTAATATACCAAATGCAAATAACCAAAATCATAATTTTATATTTACATACGTCAATGGAAAACCAGGAATTGTAAACAGTGCAGATCCATCACTTTTAGACGCTTCGTTTAGAAGATTAATTATTAAAAACGAAGCTATAATCAGTGTTAGCAATAACATAATTGTTACACGATTGGACAGACAGGATCATTCAATAATAAATCCTACCACTCCTCCTGTAAGAATTGATGCAAAAGGCCGCAGATTTAGTTCTCGCATAATAGAATCAGACCAATTAGAGATCAACAACTTATCAATCTACCCAAATCCTATTATCAACAACTTTTTTATTGAAGGGGCCCTGTAAATATTGAGAACATAAACATATATGATTCTTTTGGCATAAAATTAAACGTTGAAAAATATCAAAAATCTGAAAATTTAATAGAAATTAACAGCTCTAGATTACAATCCGGAATCTTTCTTTTAAAAGTTGACAACACTACTTTTTCTAAGACATTGATAAAAAACTAAATATAAATAGATAAATTGAAATTTCCGTCAAGTCTAACTTGACGGATTTTTTTTAGCCCTGATGGAAGCGGTATCCTTTTTCTCGCTCCTTTAGCGAGGAAAAGATATAGCGGACAGCAGGAATAGCTTCATAAAAAACATCTAAAAGAAACCGAAACAAGCGGTGTTTGAATAAAAAAGTGTAATTTTGCACTCCAATTTATAAAAGTATGAGAACCAAGTCTTTAAAAAAGAACAAAATTAACGTAATCACTCTTGGGTGTTCGAAGAATGTATATGACAGTGAAGTGCTTATGGGTCAGCTTCGTGCAAACGGAAAAGACGTTGAACATGAAGCTCCTGCAGAAAGAGAAGGAAACATTATCGTAATCAACACTTGTGGTTTTATTGACAATGCTAAAGCGGAATCAGTAAACATGATTTTGGAATATGCTGATAAAAAAGACAAAGGATTAGTAGATAAGGTTTTTGTTACCGGATGTTTGTCTGAACGTTACAGACCTGATTTAGAAAAAGAAATCCCGAATGTAGATCAATATTTTGGTACAACTGAATTACCTCAATTATTGAAAGCTTTAGGTGCCGATTATAAACATGAATTATTAGGGGAGCGTTTGACTACAACTCCTAAAAATTATGCTTACCTGAAAATTGCCGAAGGCTGCGACAGACCTTGTAGTTTTTGCGCAATTCCATTAATGAGAGGTTCTCACGTTTCACAACCAATTGAAAAACTGGTTAAAGAAGCGCAAGGTTTAGCTAAAAATGGGGTTAAAGAATTAATCTTAATTGCACAAGACTTAACTTATTATGGTCTTGATATTTATAAAAAGAGAAATCTTGCTGAACTTCTTGAAGAATTAGCAAAAGTAGAAGGTATCGAATGGATTCGTTTGCATTATGCTTATCCTACAGGTTTCCCAATGGATGTTTTGGAATTAATGAAACGTGAACCTAAAATCTGTAATTATATAGATATTCCGTTGCAACATATTTCTGATTCTATCTTGAAATCTATGCGTCGTGGTACTACTCAGGCTAAAACTACTCAATTATTGAAAGATTTTAGAGCTGCAGTTCCGGGAATGGCAATCAGGACTACTTTGATCGTTGGTTATCCAGGTGAAACTCAGGAAGATTTTGAAATTTTGAAAGATTTTGTTCAGGAAATGAAATTTGACAGAATGGGTTGTTTTGCTTATTCTCACGAAGAAAACACGCACGCTTATTTATTGGAAGATAATGTTCCGGATGATGTTAAACAAGCCAGAGCAAACGAAATCATGGAGTTACAATCTCAAATTTCATGGGATTTGAATCAAGAAAAAGTTGGACAAGTATTTAGATGTATCATTGACAGAAAAGAAGGTGCGCATTTTGTGGGTAGAACGGAGTTCGATAGTCCGGATGTTGACAATGAAGTTTTGATCGATGCTTCTAAACATTACGTAAAAACTGGCGAATTTGTTAATATACGAATAATAGAGGCGACAGAATTTGATTTATACGGAGAACCTGCTTAAATTTACGCTATACAATATCAATTTTAGATAAAAACAATCTTATGAAACCTACATTATCATTTTTCCTTTTGGTTTTTACTATATTCTGTTTCAATTCTGTTTCGGCTCAATACGGAAATGGATATAATAATGGTTACGGTGGTGGCGGTTATGGCAATAATGGCTATGGAAGAGGTGGCGGAATGGGAATGGATCGTAGCATGATGGCTGGTCAACAGCAAAGTGCTCCAAGCAAACCTAAAGAAATTCCTGTAGAAGAAACGGCTGCTAAAATTGTTGAACAAATGAAAACGGAAGTAAATCTTGATGAATTACAAGCAATTGCAATTACTAATGTTTTTGTTGATAGCATGAGAGAACAAGGTATTCTTTTGAAAAACGAAAGCAGTAGTCAAGATCAAAAAATTGAGCAAATTAACGCTTTAAGAGAAAGTACTACTAAAAAAATAACGGCTTTTTTAAATCCTGATCAAGTAGAAAAATACACTGCTTTTATGGCTAATTTTAAAGACGTTAAAAAAGGTAAATCAAAAAAGAAAAAAGATTCTAAAGAAAATAAAGAAGTAAAAGAAGATACAGAAGCGGCAAAAATTCAAGAATAATTGTTCGGAACCTCATCTTAAAAAATCTAAGTAACCATGTCAATAAAACATTTTTGTTATCTGATTTTAGCAATTGTTATTACTTCTTGCTCTACAAATCCTTATAAAACTACTGAAAAAGCTTACGATCAACAGCTTAAAACTTTAGAAAACCAAATTACAAGCAAAGATCCACAGGCAATCCCCCCTATTCCACCGGTTGTTATTGATACTTCGTATGCATCACAATTAGGAATAGTAAAAGATACTTTGTCAAAAACAGGATCTACTTATTTACAAAATGGAGTAAATACAGAATGGGTTGGAACTGTAAATTTTAATTTAAGAAAACCTAGTTTTATAGTTTTGCACCATACGGCGCAAGATTCTATTCAGCAAACAATTAAAACTTTTACCTTAACAAGAACTCAAGTAAGTGCTCATTATATTATCTCTGAAAACGGAAAGGTGGTTCAGATGCTTAACGACTATTTAAGAGCTTGGCATGCAGGCGCATCGACTTGGGGTAAAAATACTGATTTGAATTCTTCTTCTATTGGAATTGAACTTGACAATAATGGCTTTAAACCTTTTACGGAAGCACAAATTAGTAGTTTGGTAGCTCTTTTGACAAAATTGAAAAAAGAATACAATATTCCAACTCAAAATATTTTAGGTCATTCGGATATTGCTCCGGGAAGAAAACAAGATCCAAGTGCTTTATTTCCTTGGAAAACTCTTGCTGAAAAAGGTTTTGGAATCTGGCCAGATGAAGTTCTTGAAGAAGCTCCTTTTGACTTTAAAATTGAACAGGCTTTGAGAATTATTGGTTACAATACTAAGAATCTTTCGGCTGCAATTATGGCTTTTAAATTACACTATATTCAAACTGATGTAACGCCAACTCTGGATCGAAAAACAATTGACACGATTTACTCGATCTATAAGAAACAAGTTCAGTAAAAAGTATTTACAACAAGATATAAAAAACGCATTTCCGGAAATCTGGAAATGCGTTTTTCATTTATGGTACATTCTTGTTTTATTTCTATAAAGAATATTCTTCTTCATATAAAAGTTTGCCACGAATTGGGATCAATACGAAAACCTGTGGAGCTATAAAAAATAAGGATCAATTTAACCGCAAAGGGCGCAAAGTTTTTTTTGTTATAGATTAGCTCATTAAACGCAAAGTTCGCAAAGCTTTATCAATATAGCTTTGCGAACTTTGCGTTTATATAAAAACCTTAGGAATAAAAAACCTTTGCGTGCTTTGCGGTTAAAATAATTAGTCAATCATAAAAATCTGTGGCAAAAGAAAATCTTGTTCCAATAAAAAAGCTGCCAAAACATTAGTATGTTTCGACAGCTCCAAAAAAAAAAAAAAATATCAATCTTTATCTCTAGAAAGAGTATGTTGTAGCTATTAATCCGAAGAAAGATCCTCCTGTTGGATTAGCATCTTTGTCTAAGAAAACATCTTCTGATGCTGCGTCGTATCTAAACTCTGGAATTATAGTAAGTTTTCCAACTTTATAATTTAATGAAACTGTGTTTGCAAAAACGTTTGTTCCCGCAACTGTACCTAAACTTGCTGCAGCATCTTTAGCATCAAAATATTCCATTCTGTATGCTAAGCTCAAAGTTGGTTTGAAGGCGTAATTAGCATATCCTACTAATGAAAACCATTCTCCATCTAAAGTGCTATCAAAATCATTTTTAGTTTTAGCATATGTTGCATTAAATCCTAAAGCAAAAGCATCAGTTATTGTTTTTGACGCCACAAAATCTATTTGTGTTTTATTTTCATCAGATGGCACTACTAAAGTTCCCGGAGTAGGATTTGTACTTCCTGAAGTAAAATTCAAATAAGCACTTCCTGTCTCGCCTACATATCCTAATTGACCTATGTATGTTTTTTGACTAGAACCTGCATCCATTGCTGATTTAAAATCAGTTGGATTTGTGATACCAAACATAGCAGTAAATTTTCCAGATGTATACTGCGCTTTTACCCCTGTATTAAAGAACGGTCCGTATGAAAATGCATAAGACATACTGTAGTTTTTATTTCCTATAGCGTCTAATACTTCATAACCAATATGTGTTCCAAAACTACCTGCTACTACTTTAAATTTCTCCGTAATTTGATACGTAAAAAACATTTGTTTTATTAAAAATTTAGAATAAATATCTTTATCTGTTGTTTCATTGTATGAAAATTCTCCTGCTCTTTTTCCGAATCCTAAATCGACAAAAACAGAAGCTTTTCCGAAAGTATGACCTGCCTGAACTGACGCCATTCCTAGTTCAAATGAATCCTGAGAGTTGGTAAAGCTCGTTAATCCGTTCATTTGTTTTGAAAAATCATATTTATAATAAGCATCTGCTGACCCACTCCAAGTTGTTGCTGGCGAAACTGCTGTTTCTGTATCATCTTGGGCAAAGGCAAAAGAGCTCGTTAACATCGCGGCAAAAATGTGTAATACTTTTTTCATGGTTTAATTGGTTTTTAGTTATTAATTGATTTTGGTTAGTTAATCTTTTATATATCTATTTAATAGTATAAGTCATTTCTAAAACCTTCACATTCTCCCCTTAAAACCTCTTCATCTTCATCAGCGAATTTATTAACTTTTGTATGAGTAGAACAATTCAAATCTATTTTTTTGACGTTTTACAGCGAGAATTATGGATTACAAAAATTATTTTAACAATAATCGTGATTTGACATTATAACAGATTTATTTTTGAAAATTCAATAACACGTTTTCAGCACAAACCACTTAAAAAACTCAACGTATATCAAAAAATATCACACAAACTACCAAAAAACACATATAAAACACATTTTAAAAATATATACCCCCATAAAAAATAGGGGTATTTGCAAAAATAAAATTAAAACCACAAAATAGCACTCATAAATACAACCCCAAAGAAACAAAAAAACAAACCGTCAAAATTCCTACAAAAACAAAACACTGATCTTATCAAAACGTTAGTAACCCAATGCCTCAATTTTTCAATTTTAAATCAGTACTTTATAATTAAAACAAAAAAAACCTGTTCAGAATCTGAACAGGTTTACCTCTAAAACAACTCAACAATTTTATTCTTGCGTATTATACTTTCTTAAAAACTCACGAACTTTAATTCCGGATTCCTTCAAATCCTCTACTTTCCACTTTCCTTCTGATTTTGCAGATTTTTTCAAGATAGAACATGTCTCGTCTTTATCAGAAACTGACCAGGTTATCCAGCTTAGCTTTTTAGATTCCATCCAATCTATATATTCCTGCCAGGCTTTTAGGTTTAATGGTCCATCACCGGAAGCTTCCATTCCTGCAGACTCTGAAACAAAAATTGGCAAACCGCTTTTTATAGCATCATCGGTTCTGTCTCTTAATTCTTTTCCATGTGTTGCGGCATAAAAATGCATGGTATACATTATATTATCATATCCTCGAATTGGATCTTCGGCAGGAAGATTTACATCCTGATCCCAATGTGGCGATCCTACCAAAATAATATTTTTAGGGTCATTCGCTCGAATTACTTTAATTACTTCTTCGGCGTAAGCCTTAACTTCTGACCAGGATTCATAATCAGGTTCATTAAAAACTTCGTAGATTATGTTGGGATATTTACCATATTTCTTAGACATTTCGCCAAAAAAAACTTTGGCTTCTTCCAGATTAATATTGTGACTGTGCCAATCTATAATTACATATATATCAGATTTTATGGCTCCGTTTACTACAGCTTCAATTTTTTCTTTTGAGAATTGTGGCTCTTTCAAATACGCCCATTCTCCTATTTCAATTCCCATCGCAGCTCGCACGACATTACAATTAAAATCCTTTTTTAACCAACTAACGGCTTTCTCATTATAAAACCTTGGCCACATACTATGCCAGCCAAAACTCATTCCTCTTAATACAACCGGATTATTATCCTTATCCACTAACTGAGTTCCTGATACGCTAAGTTGCCCATGATGTTTTACAAATTGCGCTTTTGAAACGCAAAACATCAAGAGTAAGGCAATTGTAAAAATTTTGGTATTTGATTTCATAGCAAACTGTTTTTAAGGAATTAATCTTAGCGTAATAACATCATGAGAAGCAATATCGGCAATAAAATTCTTTTTGGTGTTTCCAATTTCTTTATTCTTCCAAAGGTCTTTTAATTTAAAGGTTGTTTTATTGAAATCGGCTTCAAAGCCAAAATCAGCATCTTTAATAGTATGTTTTTTCCAATCAAAATTGACTTTCTTAGCAACTTCACTTCTATTTAAAAAAGTAATAGCCCAATTTCCATCTGATAAAGGTTTTACCCAAACTTCTAATCCATCTTCGGCAGAATATTTAAAACCTTGAACTCCTAGTTTATCCTGATTAACCGCTATTAATTCCTTATTAGTTAAAATTGCCAAGGTTTCTTTTGACATTTTTCTAAAATCATTTCCTGCAATTAATGGAGACGCCATCATTGACCACATCGTAAAATGTGCTTTATCTTCGGTATTTGTCATTCCATCGCCAACTTCCATCATATCAAAATCATTCCAATGATCAGGACCGGAATATTTGCGGATATCTTTACGCATTTCGATAATTTTCATAAATCCCCAAGAAGACCAATTTCCTTCTTCGTGTTTGAACTCACAATCAAAACAAGGATAAATATCTCCTGAAATTCTCCATAAATTCCCAATTGGTTTTCCCCATTCCCAAGGCTGATTATCACCCCATTCGCAAAGACTGAAAACGATTGGTTTTCCTGCTGTTTTAAGTGCATTACTCATTGTTGTATAAGCTTCTTTGGCAGTAATTCCTTGTGTATTACACCAATCGTATTTTAAGAAATCAATACCCAATTTGGCATAAAATCTTGCATCCTGATACTCATAACCGCGTGTTCCCGGATAACCGGCACAAGTTTGGGTTCCGGCACAATTGTACAAACCAAATTTTAGACCTTTACTGTGTACATAATCTATAACAGCTTTCATTCCGTTAGGAAATTTAACCGGATCCGGAACTAAATCACCATTTGCATCACGTTCTCTTGTCATCCAGCCATCATCCAGTACAATATAATTGTAACCCGCAGCCGCCATTCCTGATGAAACCATAATATCTGCGGTTTCTTTTACCAATTTTTCATCGATATTGGTTTCAAATGTATTCCATGAATTCCAACCCATTGGCGGCGTCATGGCAAGACCTTCAAATTTACCTGCTTTTTGTGTGTGCGTATTTCCTTGGCTAAAGCCGAAACCTGATATACTTAATGCAAACAATAGTAGTGCTGCTTTTTTCATTTTATTCAATTTTGATATTTTGTATTATTTTTTTAATCTGTTATTTTAAACTTTTATGTGTAATGGTTTTAACACATAAAAACATAGCTTTTATTTCCTTTAAAAAGGCGTTTCACTTATTTAAAACACACATAGCCGATCCATGTGAAAGAAATATATTTCTTTTTGCCTCCTTCTTTTACATATAAAATCTATGTTTCTATGTGTTTAATATTTTTTTCATAAACCTAGCTAAGCGAATAAACGAGGTAATTATATCCAACAAATTATTTTATTAAATTATAAAAAACTCCAAATCGATGTCTCGAAATGGAGTTCTTTTTGATATTAAAGAACGTTTTTTAATTCACAACCAGATTCTTCGTTTTTACGATTCCGTTTGCATATGTTACCTGAACCACATAAAGTCCCGCCGTTAACGAAGCTCCAACTGTAGATTTAAGCGCAATTGCTGTACTTGAATTCAACAATGGAAAGGTTGTCATCAAAATACCTGAATTATTAAATACTTTACATGTTCCTGTAAAAGCCGGAGTAATTGCCGACGAAACTATGGTTAAATATCCATTGCTATACGGATTTGGCGAAGCTGTAAACTCATAGTTTGTTCCCGGAGCATTATTGGCACAACCTGTTAAATTTAAAGGAACTGAATTTCCATAAGCTGTCACCGTTACTGAATTTGACAAACAACCTCCGGAAGATGTTGTACTTGTCAAGTCATATAAAAAATAAGATTCTCCGTTTAACGGTAATTTTAATTCGAATACATTTTTAGACGTTTGTGTAATTACAATGCTTGCATCTGCAATTCTAGGCGCAATATTATAATTAGTATTAGGACTTGGGTTTGGACTTGGCGTAACATTTAGTGTTATAATATGATATTGAGTCGTACAATAATCACTTGTTTTTGTCACGCTATAATTAGGCGTACTTGGTGGTGTTGGTGTAATAAAATTTAAATTAGGTGTTTGTGCAACCAAAACTCCACTCAAATAAAACCTTGCGTATATGGCACTTGGAGCAGAAATTATATTTCCTGATTTTATAACTACTTTAGAAAGTGTCAACGGTGAAGGGTTTCCTGAAAAAGTTATTCCGACGTCATTTGACAGCCATTCTACCTGATCATAAGTACCTGAAGCGGGAGGATTTATAATAGTATATGTGGGATTACTTGAGATACAATAAGGATTATATCCAGTAATTGTCTGGGCTTGTACAGCCGAAATCATCAAAAGTAGAAAAACCGATAATAAAAAGAATTTTCTCTTTACTGAACCAAAATTCGAAATGTAATTGTTTTTCATAATTATGTTTTTTTTGTGTTAAAATAAATGATATATGTAAATTTAAACATCCATTTTATACACATTCAATACTATTTTATTAAAACACAATACTATATCGTCAATTTAAGAAAGAATTTTCTTTAAAAAAACTCCATTCCGAAATACCGAAATGGAGTTTTTAAATTACTAATTACAATTCACTATTCTGCTTTTAACATGAAACCAATATTATCTATATAAAAGGTATTTGGTAAACCATCTCCTTTTGCTGTTGCTG
This sequence comes from uncultured Flavobacterium sp., assembly GCF_951805225.1. NCBI lineage: Bacteria > Pseudomonadati > Bacteroidota > Flavobacteriia > Flavobacteriales > Flavobacteriaceae > Flavobacterium > uncultured Flavobacterium sp. Next base: position 3,292,613 of record NZ_OX638201.1, read on the forward strand.
TTTGATTTTGGAATGTAATGTTTTGCACTCGATCTGAACTACTAAACATTGACCATGGAAGATAGAATGTTTTCCACTCTGTAGTTACACTCAATGTAGGCGAACCTGTGCCCCAATCTCCATTAAATACCAATCTCACTTTTCCTTCGGCTTTTGCTTTGATCGCAACTCTTATTCCTGAATAAGGCGTAAGTTTATCAAACCAACTCCAATTTCCTTGCAAATTCCCCCATGCGTCCATCTCTTTTTCAATATAAGTTGTTCCTTGTTCTGCTTTACCATCAGTTAAATATTTAAAATTATTCCATGCTGGGAAATCTAATCCATAGTAAGAAACATCATCAAATATTGCAGTTCCAACAGCATAAGTAGAAGTTGTTGCTCCTGAAATATTAGCAATCGAAAGATATCTCAAATCAGCATTTTCAGGCAGTTTAATAACAATTTTCTCTAATGTAGACGAAACTACGGTAACAGGAACCTCTGGTAATGTCTTTGTTTTTGCAAGTGTAACAACAGGATTCAAAAAGTATTTTCCTGTTATCGTTACTTCCTGTCCAGCCGTTGCATTAATTGGATAAAATTGCGAAAAGCTAGGAACCGGAGGCGCAACCACAAAATCATAAACTACTGTTCCTTTTTGTGTAACAACCTTTAACTTACTTGAAACATTTGCATAAGGCGTATTTTCATCCAGTAATATAATGATATCAGTATCTGTTACAAAAGTTGGTCTGAAATAAGTATCAAAGTCATTAAAATAAACTTTTGTAGTAGTAAGTAATCCTTTACCATGAATAACATAGTAATTTTTTGGATCTCCAACTCTTGTAGGAGTTAATGGTTTCAAACTCCCATCTATATTATAACCTGATGGCGCTACATATTCAATAGATGGCGCACTACTACCAGAAGCCGAAGCAGTATCATCATTTGAGCATGCACTAAAAAATATTAGTGACAACATCCATGTCATACATGCCGCTAACGAAGCAATTTTTATATTTTTCATGTTTTTTATTTTTAAAAATTATTTAAAAGTATACGGTACTACTTCTTTCAATTTTGGATTTTTAATCAAATCATCAGATGGATAAGGCAATAAAAGGTTTGTCGCAGAAATTGAAATATGTTTTTCAACTTCTCTATTTCCTCTGTTTTGAGCTTCAAGAATAGCTTTAGCCTGACTAAAAGGCAAACGTCCCAAATCAAAATAATAATCACCTTCGCAAGCTAGTTCTGCACGTCTTTCTTTAAAGATATCATCAAAAGAAATAGATACTTTTTCAGGAACACCAGCTCTTCTGCGAACTGCATTAAATGATCTTAAAGCATTTGGATCTGAAGTACTTCCTGATTGTGATCCTAAAATTGCTTCGGCATGAATTAACAACAATTCTGCATAACGCATCATATAACTATTCATACTGCTTTCGCCGTTAAACGGAGGATTAAATGGTCCTGTAATAGGTAAATTTTCTTTTCCGATTACATATTTTTTCAAACCTGCACCAGATTTCTGAGCTTCATATTGTAGCGCAAATGTATATCCTAAAATCAATGGAGAATCTACATCAAGGTTTTGTGCATAAGTTAGATTTGGATAAAAATCTCCAGGCAACATAAAAGTTTCTTTTCTTCTTTTATCACCATCTTCATAAACATTTTTAATCAAATCTTGTGATGGCGCGATCTGACCTGAATAAGTAGTTTCTACCAATCTGTTTTCAGGAGCAAATAATGTATTCGAAAAGTTTCCGTCAAAATAACCTCCCGCTCCAGTCCATTGCCATGCAAAAATAGACTCTTCGTTGTTATTATTTTTTTGCAACCATAAATCAGCAAAAGATTTCGTTGGCAATTCATCTCCACCCAATAATTTAAATTCTCCGCTATTGATAACTTCCTGCGCTAATGCTCTCGCCAATTCATATTTTTTCTCATATAAATATACTTTAGCCAAAAGTGCTTTTGCAGAACCGCTTGATACGTGTGCATTTGCAGCATAATTAGAACCTCTGTTTTTAGTTCTTAAATTGGCAATTGCAAATTTCAAATCGTTTTCAATGAATTTATATACATCTTCAGTTGGATTACTTGGAATCACATAATTCAAAGAATAATCGGCATTGTTTTCAATAATTGGCACATTTCCCCATAATCTTACCAAGAAGAAATAAGAGAAAGCTCTAATAAAATGAGATTCTCCCATTGCATTGTTCAATGCTTCTTTAGTTACATTTGGACCAACATTTTTAGGTAAACTATTAATGTAAGCATTAGAATTTGCAATGGCACCATAACAAGATCTCCAAGCATCAGAAATAAAAGACTGAGAATTTGTAAAACTCAAATCTGTAAATTTCCCAAAGTCATTATAGATATCCGCGTACATATTTCCGGAAATTACATCTGTAATACCGTAAAAAGCAGATTTATTCATATTAAACCAAACCAGACTATACAATCCGTTTGTAGCATTGTCAAGTTTTGTATCTGAGTCGTAATAGTTACCAATAGTAGGCGTACCTTCTGCAGGAACATCGATGAAATCCTGAGAACAAGAAGATGACATTAGTAATACAAGTGTCATGGCAATTGCACCGCTTCTTTTTATTATATTTTTCATATTAATTCGTATTAAAATTCAACATTAAAACCAAAAGTAATTTGTCTAGGCACCGGATAACGACCATTATCAACTCCTGATAATAACGCATCCTGGTTGTAAGAACCTACCTCAGGGTCATAACCTGTGTATTTTGTAAAAGTGAATAAGTTTTGTCCCGAAGCATAAATTCTCAATCTTGATAATTTTAGTTGCGAAATCAAATCAGACGGTAAAGAATATCCAAGAGTTACGTTTTGAATTCTTAAGTAAGATCCGTCTTCTATAAAACGTGTTGATACAGAATTATTGATATTATCATAAGTTGACGGTCTTGGTAAAGAACCATTAATATTTGATGCTGAATAAAAATCTCCCGCTTCTGTCAAATAATTAGTTCCCAAATTACTGTTTAATGTTCCTGACATACGAGTTAAATTCATCAACTTATTTCCTGCCGTTCCCTGAACGAAAATAGACAAATCAACATTTTTGTATTTGAAGCTGTTTGTGAATCCATAAGTAAATTTTGGGTTTGGATTTCCAATCGCTTTCAAATCGTTTTGATCAATAACACCATCGTTATTTTGATCTTTATAAATTACATCTCCTTTTTGGAAATTTGGCTTTAGCGAATTCGTTCCATCTTTCAAGACAACTTTATTTCCTGTAGTATCGGTATAACCATATTTAGTCAAATCATCGTCAGTTCTGTAAATACCTACAGCTTCGTATCCAATAAATTCACCAATTGGCAAACCTTCCTGAGTTCTGGATACCGTTACAGTATTATAAGCAAGAGTTCCCATTGTTTTCACAATATTTAATCCAGCCATATTTGTAACCTCATTTACATATTTAGTAATGTTTAAACTACTATTCCAAGAAAAATTATCTGAGAATTTCTCTGTATAACCAACTGTAAACTCGATACCTTTATTATGCATACTTCCAAGGTTAAAATAAGGAGGATTTACACCACCTTCATAATCACCACCTCCGGAAAGATAATTTGGCAAAGGAACCTGATATAAGAAATTTTTAGAAACTTTTTTGTACACATCTATCGAAGCCGTAAGTTTAGACTTAAACATTGTAAAATCAAGACCTAAGTTAGTCTGATCCTGAGTTTCCCATTTCAACTTTTGATTCGGTGTATTTGATGGCAAATAAGAAGTTCCCATAGAACTGTTAATCAAATGCAGGTTTGAATCATATAAATTATTCCCAATCTGATTGTTTCCTGTTTGTCCCCAACCTGCTCTTAATTTAATATTGTCAACGTATTTTTTAGTTCCTTCCATGAAAGCCTCGTTAGAAAGTTTCCAAGAACCACTTGCAGAACTAAAAACTCCCCATTTGTTTCCAGTGAAAAATTTTGAAGATCCATCAGTTCTTACTGCAGCAGAAACACTATATCTATCACCAAAATCATAAACTACCCTTCCTAAATAAGAAGCAAGAGTTTGAGTTCCGGAATAAACACCGCTAGTTACCGCTTTTGGCAAATCAGATGCTGCAAGAGATTTATCGTTATTATCCTTATATCCTTCTGCAGTTATTGTATAACCTTCCCAATGTGCTCTGTTTGATTCTTGTACGGCAAGGATTGTGAAATTATGTTTACCAATCGTATTTCTATAAGTAAGCATGTTTTTTAAGTTCCATGAATTACCAGAAGATGGATTGTAATACAAATTCGCATAACTTTTTACTGCATTTCCTAAAGAATACATAGGATCAAAACGTTGTCCTAAATTGTCATACATATATCCACCAGCTTCAAAACGATATTCTAAACCTTTGAATAAATCAATTGAAGTATAGAAATTTCCAGAATAGTTTTTTCTAACCAAAGTATTAGAACCTAATAAAGAAGTCGCAACCGGATTCACAAATGAAGTATTTCCTCCAGAAGGCGGTCCTGAAAAAGCACCCGATAATTCTCTTACCGCAACATCAGGAGTGGCTAATAAAGAAGTAGCAACAACTCCGTTAAACTGACCATTTAATGTCAATTTTTCGTCTGTAAGAGCGCCACTAATATTAACACCAACTTTTATGAATTTGTTAACTCTTGCATCAATATTTGCTCTAACATTATATCTTTTAAATCCAGATTCGATTACAATACCATCCTGATCTAAAACTCCTCCAGAAAGGTAATAGTTGATTCCTTCTTTACCACCTGAAAACGACAACTGATTTGATTTCATAATTCCCGTTTGATAAATCGCATCTTGCCAATCCGTTCCTTTTCCTAAAAGTTCAGGATGAGCAAATTCAGGACGTTTTGATGTAGGATCATAAACATCAGCCAAAGCATTTTGATGAACTGCATATTGTTGCAAATTCATAGAATGTAGCTTTTTAGGCAAATTGCTTATCGAATAAGAATTTTCGAAAGTTAATTTTCCAGTTCCTTTTTTACCAGATTTTGTAGTTACAATTACAACTCCATTTGCTCCACGAGAACCGTAAATAGCAGTTGCAGAAGCATCTTTCAAAATATCGATAGACTCAATATCACTAGGATTAATAAGTGCCAAAGGGCTTTGTGTAATATTACCATTATTCGAAAAATTACTATTCCCCTGTGCATTTCTTCCAGATGTAGACGAGTTACGAGCATCACCGGAAATTGGCACACCATCAATTACATACAAAGGTTCATTTGTACCTGTCAAAGACGAAACACCTCTAATTCTAACAGAAACGTTACTTCCAGGCTCACCAGAATTGCTATTTACCACAACTCCCGCAGCTTTACCCTGCATCATTTGGTCAAACGAAGCAACCTTTAAATTCTCGATATCTTTTGCACCAATACTAGAAATAGCACTGTTTACATCTTTTCTTTTTTGAGTTCCGTATCCAATTACAACAACATCTTTTAAATCCTCAACATTAGATTTTAAAACGACATTAATAATCTTTTTTCCGTCAACAGCTATTTTTTGAGGATTAAAACCTATAAATGTAAAAACCAAAGTCGCATTTGCAGGAACATCAATTGTATATTTTCCGTCGAAATCAGTAGAAGCAGTTGTTTTTTGTCCAACAACTGTAATATTTGCGCCAGGAATAGATAATCCTTTTTCATCGGCAACAGTTCCTGATACTTTAACCTGCGCAGTAATAGAATTGCAGGCGAGCAACAAAAATAAAATCAAAGGAACAACGCTGTGGTTAGCATTCCAATGAATAAAGTTAGTTAGTAGTTTTTTCATAATAAATGTTTGGTTAGTTTAAATTTGTTTTATTCATAATTCAAGTGATAAAAAAGGATTTAATTATTCTCTCAAATTATTTAACAAATCTATAACACAAGAAAACATCAAATCGATAGTATTATATCATTTAATGATAATATTTTTACTATAGCGCTTTAAAAAAACATATATAAAAATAAAAGCAGTAAAAAATTACATTATTCGCAATCACTACACCCTAAACTACTTAGAATTATAAATAAAAATTAACGAATCCTTAAAAAAGCAAACGATTTCGTTAAAAATAATATTTGTTTGTGTAAAAAAAGTATCACTACAAAATACGTTTTAATCCAGAAAAATCTTCTCTATATTGGCTCGGAGTACAGTTTTTTATAGCCTTAAAGCTACGATTGAAGTTTGCAATATTATTAAAGCCAGATTTAAAAGCCACTTCAGAAACACTCATATCTTTCTCAACAAGCCATCTCGCAGCATATCCAATTCGGATATCATTAATATAATTGACAAAAGTTTTCCCAGTACGTTTTTTAATAAATCGGTTAAAAGAAATAATAGACATACTTGCAACATTTGCCACATCTTCTAAAGTGATTTTTTCAGCAAAATGTTTCTGCACATATTCATAAACCAACTTCATTTTATCATAATCATCAAACGTGTCATAATCTACCGTATAAGTCGAAAGTAAACGTTGATTTCTGGAATTTGCCAAATCATATAATAAAGAAGTGATTTCCAAAAAATAATCCATCCCGTCTAGTTTAGAAAGCCTTACAAGTCTTGGCGTTAATTCTTCGGCTACTTTTTTCGAAAATAAAATACCGTGAATCGATCGATTAAACATATCCCGAATTGGATTCATAATACGTCTCGACAATAAAGATTCATGAAATAAATCGTTATGAAACTGAATTGTTATTTCATGGATTTTTTTACTCGTACATTTATTTAATTCCCAACCGTGGTATAAATTTGGACCAATCAAAACCAATTCGACATTATCGATTTCTTCAATATTATCTCCAACAACACGCTTTACTCCTTTTCCATTTAAAATAAAATTGATCTCGAATTCCGGATGATAATGCACAGGAAAATCAAAACTATCTTTTACTCTGTCAAACACTAAAAAACTATCTCCACTTGATAACGGAGCGATTTCTCTATAAAAATTTTTAGAACTACTCATCTTTAAAACGATTTAGAAAGTGATATTTGATTTTTTTTATTTGCAATAATATGATATATAATTGATAAAATAATATTAATTATGCGATAAACATCCGATTATCTTTGAAAAATAGAATTGTCAATTTTACAAAAACAACATTGATAATAAACATTAATCATTTTTAATATAATATGTTTTTATAGTTTTGATAATTTTAACGGGAAAATGGTATTGAATTTTCGATTAGAAAATAAGTCATTTTAAAAACGTTTATCAATTCATAAAACCGCATTCATTACATTGAAAACAAGTCCATTCATAATGAGAAAAAACATAATAACACTAATCACAGCAGTATTTATAGGGACTTCTTGTTCTGCAAAGCCTATTAGTAGTAATACTAATTTGTCACTTTCAGATAAAAAAGCAACACCTGAGACTGTTTCATTATATAAAAAACTAGTCCAATTGAGCCAAAAAGGATATCTATTTGGACATCAGGATGATCTTGCTTACGGTGTAAATTGGAAATACGAAGATGGCCGAAGCGACGTAAAAGATGTCGTTGGAGATTATCCAGCCGTATATGGTTGGGATTTGGCAGGCTTAGAAAAAGACAGTCCGAATAATATCGACGGAATTCCATTTACAAAAATGAAACAATACATCGAAGAAAGCCACGAACGAGGCGGAATCACAACGATAAGCTGGCATTTTGATAATCCGGCAACTGGAAAAAGTGCTTGGGATAATGTTCCAAATTCACTTAAAACAGTTTTACCCAGAGGAGAAAATCATCAAAAATTCACCGTTTGGCTAGACAAAGCGGCCAATTATCTTTTATCCTTAAAAGATAAAAAAGGAAAAAATATTCCAGTTCTTTTTAGACCATATCACGAACTTACCGGAGGTTGGTTTTGGTGGGGAAAAGGAAATTGTACTCCAGAAGAATTCAAAACCTTATGGAAATTCACCTTTGATTATTTACAGAAAAAAGGAGTTCACAACTTAATTTACATTTATAACACAAGCAGTTTCAAGACACAAGAAGATTTTCTATCGAATTATCCTGGCTATCAATATGCCGATGTTTTAAGTTTTGATTCTTATCAGAATAATGATGATAAAGAAGGTACAAAGTTTATTGAAGAAGTTCAAAGCCAACTTAAAATTATAAATGAACTTGGCGCAAAACAACATAAATTAATAGCGATAGCCGAAGCAGGTTATGAAGCAATTCCAGATCCAAAATGGTGGACAGGAACTCTTGACAAAGCTATTGGCGACTATAAAATCTCTTACGTTTTATTGTGGAGAAACCACGGCTGGCAGGAAAAAGAAAAAAAGATGCATTATTATGCCCCATATTCCGGCCAGATAAGCGAGAAAGATTTTATCGATTTCTATAAACTGAATAAAACCTTATTTGAAAAAGACATTAAAAAAATTAAAAATTGAGAATTAAAAATTAAAAATCCGCTTAAATCCGCGTCATCTGCGTGCAAAAAATTCAAGGCATATAGACATCTATTTTAAGCAAAAATAAAATCTGTTTTTATCCGCGTTTTTACGAAGTAAATCCGTTTTATCCTCGTCAAAACACACACAGAAACATTAAAATAATTAACCAAACAAAACCACAAAAGCCTAATGCACGACAAAATTAGTTTAAAAGAAAAAATAGGTTACGGCCTTGGAGACGCCGCATCATCTATGTTCTGGAAAATTTTCAGCATGTACCTCCTATTTTTCTACACCGATGTTTTCGGTTTGGCGCCAGCAGTCGTTGGAACCATGTTTTTGATCACCAGAATCTGGGATTCTTGTTTTGACCCAATTGTTGGAATCATCGCTGACCGAACAAAAAGCAAATGGGGAAAATTCAGACCGTATTTATTATGGGTTGCCGTGCCTTTTGCTGTTATTGGAGTTTTGACTTTTTACACACCCGATTTTGACGAAAAAGGAAAAATAATATATGCCTACGTAACCTATTCGGCGATGATGATGATTTATTCCTTAATCAATGTACCGTATGCATCACTTTTAGGCGTTATGTCTTCTGACCGAAAAGAAAGAACCACATTATCCTCCTATAGAATGGTTTTTGCTTTTGGCGGAAGCCTTCTCGCACTTTGGTTAATTGAACCATTAGTAAATTACTTCGGCGGAAGCCTGAATTCTAAAACAGGTTGGTTGGCAACAATCACCGTTTTTGGAGTAATTACAACAGCTTTTTTCTGGGGTTGTTTTTTCTTCACCAAAGAAAGAGTAAAACCAATTTCCGACGAAAAAAACAACTTAAAAGAAGATTTAAAAGATTTATTAAAAAATAAACCGTGGTGGATTTTATTAGGTGCCGGAATTGGCGCTTTAGTTTTCAATTCAATCCGCGATGGTGCAGCCGTTTACTACTTTAAATATTATGTAAGCAGCAGCGTAAACTTTGATTTTTCCCTTTTTGGAACAAGTTTCCATATGACACCAACTTCTATTTATTTGGTTCTGGGACAAGCAGCAAATATTATTGGAGTTATTGCCGCCACGCCAATCGCAAATAGAATTGGAAAAAAGAAAACCTTTTTTGGTGCCATGGCTTTAGCAGCAATATTGAGTTTGATTTTCTATTTCTTCGGAAAAGAAGATATTTTGTTAATCCTGATTTTCCAGGTTTTAATCAGTATTTGTGCCGGTTGCATTTTCCCATTAATTTGGTCAATGTATGCAGATAGCGCCGATTATTCAGAGTGGAAACAAGGACGAAGAGCAACAGGATTAGTATTCTCTGCTTCGTCAATGTCACAAAAATTCGGATGGACAATTGGTGGCGCCGGAACCGGATGGCTTTTAGGCTATTATGGTTTTCAGGCAAATGTTGAACAAACCGCCGTAACTCAAAACGGAATTCAATTAATGTTAAGTATTCTTCCTGCAATTGCAGCAATTATATCAGTCGTTTTTATCTTATTCTATCCATTATCTGAAGAAAAACTTCAAATAATCGAACAAGATTTGGACGAAAAACGAGACCAGAACAATTAAAATTATTACCCATACCGAAATCAAATAATATGACAACAATAACCTCTTCAGCTATATTTCAAGATAGAAAAGTAGCATTAGAAAAAGAACATAGAACATTGGTTGAGCAAAAGAATGCTCCACAAGATCAAGCCGGAAACGGTATTTACGAACGCTACAAAAATCCAGTTGTTACAGCAGCACACGTACCATTGAACTGGCGTTTTGATTTGAACGAAACAACCAATCCTTTTTTGCAGGAAAGAATTGGGATGAACGCAGCTTTTAACGCTGGCGCAATGAAATGGAATGGGAAATATCTCCTTGCCGTTCGTGTAGAAGGAATCGACAGAAAATCTTTTTTCGCTATAGCGGAAAGTCCAAATGGCGTAGATAATTTTAAGTTTTGGGAGAAACCATGCGTGATTCCACAAACGTCAGAACCGGACACAAACGTTTATGACATGCGTTTAATCAACCATGAAGACGGTTGGGTTTACGGTATTTTTTGTACCGAAAGAAAAGATCCAAAAGCTCCAAAAGGCGATACAAGTTCGGCTGTAGCCAATGCCGGAATCGTTCGCTCAAAAGATTTGATTAACTGGGAAAGATTGCCGGATTTGATTTCGAATACAGGACAACAACGAAATGTAGTTTTACATCCGGAATTCGTAGACGGAAAATATGCTTTATACACGCGTCCGCAAGATGGATTTATTGATGTTGGAGCCGGTGGCGGAATTGGTTTAGGATATGTAGATGACATGACAAATCCGGTTGTAAAAGACGAAAAAATTATCTTCGGAAAACAATATCATACTATTTATGAATTGAAAAATGGTCTTGGTCCCGCTCCAATTAAAACCGAAAAAGGTTGGTTGCATCTTGCACACGGCGTTAGAAATACAGCTGCAGGATTGCGCTACACACTTTATATGTTCATGACAGATTTGAATGACATTTCGAAAGTTACGCACGTTCCTGCTGGACATTTTATGGGACCAGAAGGAATCGAAAGAGTTGGCGATGTCTCAAATGTTTTATTCTCAAACGGTTGGATTGAAGATACTGACGGAACCGTTTATGTATATTATGCTTCATCTGATACAAGAATGCACGTTGCAGTTTCGTCTGTAGAAAAACTGGTTGATTATGTTACTAATGCGCCTTCAGATACTTTTATTTCTGCAGGATCTGTAAAAACAATCATTAGCCAAATCGAAAAAAACAACACAATATAATATCGTGTCAGCAAAATTAAAACAGCTTAAAGCCGGATTATCAGCCGAACTTGATTCAATTTTGAATTATTGGTCAAAACATACTTTAGATAACGAAAATGGAGGTTTTATTGGTCAAATTGATTTCAACGATCACATTATTGCCAATACCGAAAAAGGTTCTGTTTTGAATGCCCGAATTTTATGGACTTTTTCATCAAGTTATAAAGTCACAAAAAACGAAAGTCACAAAACAATCGCCAAACGTGCTTTTGATTTTCTTTCGAATAATTTTTATGATCCAGAATTTGGAGGTTTATTTTGGAGTATCAATGCTGATAAAACACCAAAAGACACCAAAAATCAAATCTATGCTTTAGCTTTTGCGATTTATGGATTATCTGAATATTATGCTATTTCTAAAGATGATAAAGCTTTAGAAATAGCTATAAATTTATATTTAAAAATCCAGAAACACAGTTACGATCCTGTAAACAAAGGTTATTTTGAAGCTTTAACCCGAGATTGGCAACCAATCGAAGATTTACGTTTGAGCGATAAAGATGCCAACGAAAAAAAGACAATGAACACGCATTTGCATATTGTAGAAGCGTATGCAAATTTGTTTAAAGTCTGGAAAGATAAAAAACTGCAAAGTGATATAGTTGATTTATTAGAAACCATAGAAAAACATTTCATCAATACCGAAACAGGACATTTACGATTGTTTTTTGATGAAAACTGGATCGAAAAACCGGACGTAATCTCTTATGGTCATGATATCGAAGCGGCTTGGCTTTTATTGCAATGTGCTGAAATTTCTGAAGATGAAAATTTAATTGTCAATTATAAAAAACACGCGATTCAAATGGCCGATGTTACGCAAGAAGGTTTGGATTCTGATGGCGGATTATGGTATGAATTTGATCCTGAAAAGAACGAATTGATTGCCGAAAAACATTGGTGGGTTCAGGCCGAAGCTTTAATTGGTTTTTATAATGCGTATCAATTAACGGGCGATCAAAAGTATCTGGACATTGTTTACAAAAACTGGGATTTTATACAAAAACACATTTTAGACAAACAAAACGGAGAATGGTTTTGGGGAATTAACCGTGATAATTCTCGACTAGAGAAAGATAAAGCCGGTTTCTGGAAATGTCCTTATCATAATGGCCGCGCGTGTTTAGAGCTTATTCATAGAATAGAAAACTAAATACTTTCGCGTTTTCAAAAGTAAATTTATTGTATTAAAAATAATGATTATGAAACAATTCCTTTTTTTTAGTTTACTATTTCTAACTACAATAACAAACGCTCAAACCAACCTCATAAAAAATGGTGGATTCGAAAGTGAGCTCATAAATTGGCGTGGGGAAGAAATTGCGTCAATTTCTCCATATGATAAAAAATTTGGACAAAAAAGTGCCTTAATCAATCAATTCGTTGGAGCCGAATGGAAAGCTCTCGATCAAATTGTTTCGCTTCCTAAAAATACCTATGCTGTAGAATTTAGTGTTTGGATAAAAACAGAAAGTATTGAAGATCAAAAAGAAGCGTATAAAGCCGGCGCTATGATTGCCGAATTTACAGACGCATCTGAAAAGAAAATTAGCTCAGAAAATATCGCGCAAGTTAAAGGAACTACAGCCTGGACAAATTATAAAAAAACAATTAAAGTTCCTGCCGATGCAAAAAAGATCAGAATCATGCTGGCATTAGCACAAACAAATGGTTCCATTTATTTTGATGATGTAAAAGCAATTACGCTTTCTGAAGAAGAATATCTAAGACAAAATCCAATTGCTGTAAGTTCTGAAAGTCAAAAAAGTGATTCAGGTTTAAAAATATTTTCAAACGGAAATTTTGAAAACAACCTTTCTTCATGGAATGGATCCGGGTTAATTTCAACTACAGATAAAAAAGAAGGAAATGCAGCCTCTGAAATAACATCAAAAACAGCCGAATGGAAAGCTATTGATCAAATCGCTGATATTAACCCTAACGACAAAACAATTGAAATTTCAGGCTGGCTAAAAGCAAAAGACATTCAACAAGGCAAAGACAGTTGGAATAACGGTATGCTAATTATTGAATTCAAAAAAGATAATAATCAAAAAGCATCCGAAGATCAAGTAATTGCAACTGTAACAGGAACTACAGACTGGATATCATTTCAAAAATCATTTACAATTCCTCAAGGAGCTTTACAATACCGAATCATGATTGCATTAAGTAACTGTACCGGAACATTATTAACTGATAACATTGAGGTAAAACTCTCTAAATAAAATTTAAAATGAAAACTACATTTCTCAAAATATCATTTATAAGTCTGTTGGTTTTAACCATAACAAGTTGTTCGAGTGATAACGGATCGCAAGATGAAGTTGTCATTAATCCGCCTGCAGAAACTGATCCGTTGACGACACAAAATGTCACGACATATATGGTCGATGCAAGTGCTACCAAAGAAACTGTAGCTTTATTTTATAACTTAAAAAAACTGGCAAAAACTAAATTTGCAATCGGACAACAAGATGCTTTTAATAGTTTTTATCAGGATAATGGCGGAGACTCGGATATTAAGAAAAATACAGGTTCTGATCCTGCGCTTTTAGGCTCTGATTTTATATTTATCACAGACAAAAACAATAATAATCAAGCTGATAACTGGTTTTATCAACAGGAATTAAATACGATTAGTAATGTAAAAAGTGCTTACGCGAAAGGTGTAATCAATACTTTTTCCTGGCATTTGAGAGAACCTAATAATGAAAATTCTTTTTATGCCGCAGATATGACAGCGGACCAAAAAGCAACAGCTTTTAAAAGTATTTTACCTGGAGGAACAAACCACGAATGGTACAAGAAAAAACTAGACAAAGTAGCAAGTGTATTTTTGAGTTTAAAAGGCGCAAATAGCGAATTGATTCCGATAATCTTCAGACCGTTTCATGAGTTTGACGGAAGTTGGTTTTGGTGGGGCGCTAATTTTTGTTCTGCCGATGATTATAAAAAAGCCTATCAGTTTACGGTTGATTATTTAAAAAACACCAAAGGCGTTCATAACGTTTTGTATGCTTTCTCGCCGGACAACTCTTATACAACTGCAGATAATTATTTAAGTCGATATCCTGGTGATAAATATGTCGACGTTCTTGGAATGGATAATTACGGTGATTTTGACAATCAAGGTCAAACTGGTGCAACTAAAGCAAATACAAAACTAATAATGATTGGAAGTCTGGCTGCTAGTAAAGTAAAAATTGCAGCGTTAACAGAAACGGGATATCAGGTTACTGCAACAAAAGCTCCAATTACAGATTGGTTTTCGAATTATTTATATGGCGCAATAAGCAATACTCAAGGATATGATTCGACAATATCGATTAGTTATGTAATGTTCTGGAACAACAGCAAAGACGGATATTATGTTCCAAATGGTTCGGTTTCGAATGCTGCAGATTTTAAAACATTTGCGACAAAACCAAAATCGGCATTATTGAATACTTTGCCTAAGATGTATGAATTGCCGAAGTAAAATATAATTTATTTACATAGTGAGTCATTGCGAGGAACGAAGCAACCACGCTAACAATAAGCAAACTTACTAAACGAAATGAGATTGCTTCGTTCCTCGCAAAGACGATTAAAACACCTAAAGCCCTAGCCCTGATAGAAGTGGAAATCCTTTTTATTTTTCCTTTAAAAATAAAAAGATTGAAATGGATAGCAGGAAACAGCTCCAAAAAAAACAACTAATGAAAAATATATTTCTAAAAACTCTCGGATTAGCTTTAATTTTTTCTACGATCGCTTGTCAGGCGCAGGAAAGAATTACGGTGAAGGGAACGCAATTTTACAAAGGCAATAAACCGTATGCTTATATTGGTACGAATTATTGGTACGGAAGTTTATTGGCTTCGAAAAAAGTGGGCGACCGAAAAAGATTGCTTCGCGAACTGGATTTGATGCAGAAATACGGAATTGACAACTTAAGGATTTTAGTTGGCGGCGATGGCGGAAAATATGATTTTACGGTTCGTCCGGCTTTACAATATGAGCAGGGAAAATATGATGAAGATTTGCTAGACGGTTTGGATTTTTTGATTAACGAAATGAGCAAACGAAAAATGTATGCGGTTTTGTATTTGACCAACAATTGGGAATGGTCCGGCGGAATGTCACAATATTTAGAATGGAATGGCAAAGGTCCGATTCCGGTTCCGAATATTGCTCCAAATACTTGGCCGCAATTTATGGCTTATACGGAGCAATTTCATAGTTGTGAACCTTGTATGAAAGGTTTAGAAGATCATGTGAAATTTATAATTGGAAGAACTAACGCTTATTCGCATAAAAAATACACGGAAGATAACACGATTATGGCGTGGCAAGTTGGGAATGAACCAAGGCTTTTTACAGTAGAAAATGAAGCAAAATTCACAACTTGGCTGAATAATATTGTAGATTTAATTGACAGTTTAGACAAAAATCATCTGATTTCTACAGGTTCTGAAGGAAAAAATAGTTCGAATGATAGTATGGAAATTTTCGAACGAACGCATAAAAATCCGCATATTGACTATTTGACAATGCACATTTGGCCGAAAAACTGGAATTGGTTTAAGGCTGATGATGCCGAAAAAACTTTACCAACCACACTCGAAAATGCCGGAAAATATATTGACGATCATATTGCTGTTGCCAATAATTTGAAGCGACCAATTATTATCGAAGAATTTGGTTTGGGAAGAGAAAACGAAAGTTTACTTGCAACCTCATCTGTGGCAAACAGAGATATTTTCTACAATTTTATCTTTAACCGAGTTGTCGAAAGTCACAAAAATAATGGTCCGTTGCAAGCGGCAAATTTCTGGGGATTTGGTGGCGAAGGAAAAGCAGTAAACGCAACCGGAAAATGGAATCCTGGTGATCCTTTAACAACCGATCCTCCACAAGAACCTCAAGGATTAAATTCTGTTTTTTCGTCGGATAAATCGACGTTAGATATTGTGAAGAAATACAATCAAAAATTGAAATAATTTAAATTGTAACGAATCTTTTATATTTCAAACCCGACAGGTTTTAAAAACCTGCCGGGTTTAATATTTTAAGATAATATTTTTTCGATCGCATTCAATTCATCAGATGAAAATTCCAAACTTTGCAAACAATCAATATTATTATTTAACTGTCTAACAGAACTTGCTCCAATCAAAACTGATGTAATTCGCTTGTCTTTTTGCAACCAAGCCAAAGCCATTTGCGCCAAAGATTGATTACGGTTTTGAGCAATTTCATTCAGTTGAACTAATTTCTGAATGCGTTCTTCTGTAACCTCGTTTTCTTTTAAATGTCCGTTTGGATTATGTGCTCTTGAATTTTCCGGAATTGCGTTTAAATATTTATCCGTTAAAAGTCCTTGTGCCAAAGGCGAAAATGCAATACAACCAACTCCTTTTTCTTCGAGAACATCCAGCAAACCATTTTCTACCCAACGTTCCAACATCGAATATTTGGCTTGATGAATCAAACATGGCGTTCCCAATTGTTTCAAGACATCAACCGCAACACGAGTTTGCTCTGCCGAATAATTACTTATTCCAACATACAACGCTTTTCCGGATCTTACGGCATAATCAAGCGCCATCATCGTTTCTTCAATTGGGGTTTCGGGATCTGGACGATGCGAATAAAAAATATCCACATAATCGACTTTCATCCTTTTCAAACTCTGATCTAAACTTGACAATAAATATTTGCGGGACCCCCAATCTCCATAAGGTCCATTCCACATTGTATAACCCGCTTTTGTCGAAATAATAATTTCATCACGTAAATTTCCCTGAAAATTATGCCACAGAATTTTACCAAAATTAGTCTCTGCCGAACCTGGAACTGGTCCGTAATTATTCGCAAGATCAAAATGGGTAATTCCTTTATCAAAAGCTTCTACAGCAATAGATTCTGCATTGTCAAAATTATCAACTGATCCGAAATTATGCCACAATCCTAAAGAAATTTCAGGTAATAATAACCCGCTTTTTCCACATCTGTTATATTTCATTATTTTACTTTAATGGTTTGATAGTTTTATAGATTTTAAAGGTAGAAAAATATCAAAAGTTATTAATTCAAAAGTTGTGTTTTTTTTAATCGCGCAAAGGCGCAAGGACTATGAAAAAAAAGAAATCGCCACGAATTCACGAATGAATTGTTTAAAAATTCGTGAATTCGTGGCGAAAAAACTTTGCGTCTCAGCGCCTTTGCGAGATTTAAAACTTTTTATTCTTTTATCTCAAAACCACTTTCTAAACCATTCTCAGAATTTCCTCCAACCATGATTTTAAAAGTTCCTGGTTCTACTAAATAATTTCCATCATTATCATAGAAACCAAGTTCCTTATCTGTCAAAGTAAAAGTTACTGTTTTAGTTTCGCCTTTTTTCAAGTTAACTAACTCAAACCCTTTAAGCTCTTTTATTGGTCGAATAATACTCGCATATTCGTCATGAATATACAACTGAACGACTTCTTTTCCGTCATAATTACCTGAATTAGTAACCGTAACGTTCACTTGTACATTTTCTCCTTTTGCAAAAGCAGTTTTATTTAATTTCAAATCTTTATAATCAAATTTGGTATAACTTAAACCAAAACCAAACGGAAACTGAGGTGTTTTTGCAACATCAGTATAATGTGACCAAAACACATTTTTGTCAACATCTGTAGGCCTTCCTGTGCTGTATTTATTGTAATAAATTGGAACCTGACCTACATTTCTAGGGAACGACATAGGCAATTTTCCACTCGGATTATAATCTCCGTATAAAACCTGCGCAACAGCATTTCCGGTTTGAGTTCCCAATTGCCAAGCTTCAACAATAGCAGGAACATGTTCTGCAGCCCAAGGAATACTCAACGGACGACCATTATTTAAAACCAAAACAATATTTGGATTTACTTTATAAATTTCTTCTAACAATTCTTGTTGAACTCCAGGCAAATTAAGATCCGT
This sequence comes from uncultured Flavobacterium sp., assembly GCF_951805225.1. NCBI lineage: Bacteria > Pseudomonadati > Bacteroidota > Flavobacteriia > Flavobacteriales > Flavobacteriaceae > Flavobacterium > uncultured Flavobacterium sp. The sequence continues at coordinate 3,310,892 of NZ_OX638201.1, forward strand.
TCTACTTCTGCCCTCGCCGCTTTGAAAACCATGTTCACCTAAAACCATCACAACAACATCGGCATTTTTGGCAGCTGTTTTTGCAGCCTCAAATCCGCTTTTATCAGTTGTATTAAAAATCACCTCATCCAAGAAACTTGTTTTTCCAACAATCAAATCAGCGCCTTTTTCAAACGTCAACTGATTGTCTTTATATTGCTGCATTCCTTCCAAAACCGAAACTGCAGTATTATTATCCGATGCAATTCTCCAACTTCCCAACGGACTATTTTTATCGTTTGCCAAAGCTCCAATCAAAGCAATTTTTTGACCTGATTTTTTTAGCGGAAGCAAATTCTTATCATTTTTCAACAATACGATTGACTTCTTCGCCATATCCAGAACACCATCATTATTGGCTTTACTTCCAACAACCGATTTTTCACGTTTCTCATCGCAATATCTGTAAGGATCGTCAAACAATCCCAATTCAAATTTGACACGCAAAATCCTGCGAACAGCATCATCAACCAAAGCTTCTTTAACCTTTCCTTCCTTAACTAAAGCTGCTAATTTTGCCACATACAAATACGATTCCATGTCCATGTCAGAACCTGCGATTACCGCTTTTGCCGTAGCATCGTCTTCGTCTTTTGCATAACCGTGCGCAATCATTTCGCGAATCGAAGCATAATCCGAAATCACAAAACCATCAAACTTCCATTTTCCCTTTAGAATATCTCTTTGCAAAAATGCATTTCCCGTTGCCGGAACGCCATTCAGCGTATTAAACGAATTCATAAACGTTCGAACTCCAGCGTCAACCGTCGCCTTAAAAGGTGGCAAAACCGAGTTATACAACTTAGAATTACTAATATCCACAATATTATATTCTAATCCAGCTTCAACATAACCGTATGCAGCAAAATGTTTCGCACAAGCTGCAATCGTATTCACTTTAGCCAAATCAGCGATTGTTTCACCCTGAAAACCCTTCACTCTTGCAATCGCAATTTTACTTCCCAAATACGGATCTTCTCCCGCGCCTTCCATCACGCGACCCCAACGTGCATCATTTGCAACATCTACATTTGGTCCAAAAGTCCAGTTAATTCCAGATGCCGAAGCTTCATCAGCCGCAATCGCTGCCGACTTTTTTATCGCTTCCAAATCCCAACTCGCCGCTTCTGCCAACGGAATTGGACTCAACGTTTTATAACCGTGAATAACGTCAAAACCAATAATCAACGGAATTCCTAATCGGGTTTCTTCAACCGCAATTTTCTGAACCGCACGAACTTCTTTTACCCCGCGAACCGTTAACATTGATCCAACCCAACCTTTTCGCAAATGTTCGTATTTCAACTCCGCCGTTCCGCCTTTTGGAGCTGGTCCGGTAACATCCCAAAATCCATTATATTGATTCATTTGCCCCACTTTTTCCTCCAAAGTCATCAATGGCAAAAGAAGATCAATACGTTCTTCGACAGTTTTATTTTTATCCAAATAAGGCTTTTTCTGTGCATTCATATTTCCAACAGTAAACAGGGCAAAAATCCCAATTGTTATTATTTTTTGATTTTTCATATATAGTATAATGGTCAGATAGTTTTTTTAAGGTTCTTAGATTCTGAGGTACTAAGTTGCTAAGGTTCGTTTTTTGGGCGTGTCCCGCCGAAAAAGGCGGGTCGGGCTATCCGTTTCAAGTCCTCGCACTTCCTTCGTCAGGCTGTGGGCTTTCCTCTTCTATCCCTCACGCAATTTACGGTAAAAAAGAGCTTGTTTATTTTTTAGACAATCTTGTCATTTCGACGGAGGAGAAATCACACACGTAACTCGACAAAGATTGGCGACTTTGATTACGGAGTTTCTAGTGTGATTTCTCCTCCGTCGAAATGACAAAAATGAACTCAATTTCTAATCTTTGTCGAGTTTCTTGCGGAGATTCCTCGTTCCTCGGAATGACAAAATAGTTAAGAAACTGCTGAGATAATTAATAAAAAAATCAGCATCAATCCGTTAAACCAATAAAATCCGTGGGCAATTATTTTATTCAGAAACAAAACAAGAAGCCGGTAAATTTGCTTTATTAAACAAATCTGACTGAATTGTATTTCCCCATGCAAATCTCACTTTCGCAGGATTTGGAACTTTTTTACTCGTCAAAATCACCTGATTATTTTTTATCGAAGCTTCTGCCGGATAGAAAGTTCCATCGGCTCCAGCCACTTCAAATTGATTCGAAATTTTGTTTTTAAAGTACAATCCTTCCGCATAATCAAACGAAACGATTACTTTGTTTTTATCAACTTTTAAATCTCTAAAAAGTGGTCCATTTACCAAATTATTATTAGTCTTATAAACTTCGGCTAAAGCCAAATTTGCCAAACGAATTCCAACCGACTTTTTATTCTTTGGATGAATATCTATAGTGTCCGAAATATCACTTGTCAGAACCATTCCTGTCTTTGGAACTTCTTTCAGAATTTTTCTTTGAGAATCTCTTACCGTGACATTAGAGAAGTTATTACTTCCGGTTTTATACGGCGCAATCTGAACGAAATAAAAAGGAAATTCGTCTTGCCAAACTTTTCTCCACGACGTAATCAAAGCCGATAATGTTTTATCATAAACCAGCGAACCAACATTCGATTCGCCTTGATACCAAAGCGTTCCTGCAATCTTGAAACCTGCAAACGGATAAATCATCGCATTGTAAGCGCGTCCCGGTTGGCGTGGGCCATATTCTTGTTCGTTTAGTTTTTTGGCATTTTCTAATAAAACTGGATCATTCTGAACAACTTCTTCCGGCATCCAGATTTCAGCAGGAGTTCCGCCCCAGTTTGAAGAAATTAATCCAATTGGTACATTTTTTAAATCTTCGCGCAAGCGTTTGGCAAAGAAATAACCAATTGCGCTAAAGTATTTCATGGTTTCCGGAGTAGATTCTGTCCAGTTTCCTAAAAGATTATTTTGCGGAGTTGTTGCGGTTAATTTCGGAACTAAGAAAAAGCGAATATTAGGATTCGTGGCGTTTTTCATTTCTTCTTCACCATTATCAATTCCCCAACTTGCAGACATTTCCATATTCGATTGTCCGGAACAAACCCAAACTTCTCCAATCAGAATATTTTTAAGAACGACTTCATTATATCCTTTTATAGAAATCGTGTAAGGTCCTCCGGCTTCGGGAGTTTTTATATGAAGTTCCCATTGCGCCTGATTGTTCGCCACAACTTTATATTCCTGATTATTCCAACTTGAAACCAATTTGATTTCTTCCTTAGGATTTCCCCAACCCCAAATCTTCACTTCGGAGTTGCGTTGTAAAACCATATTGTCGCCAAAAATATTCGGAAGCGTAACGTTTGCCATCATAGTACTGGAAATCATCAGAATGAAAACAAACTTAAATATATTATTTTTCATTTAGTAACTTTTTTAAAAATGGAGCATATTCATCTGCCAGAACTTTATGATCTGCAACGTCAGGATGTCCCAAACAACCTTTTGGCGTCATTGGTTTAAATTTGAAAATCAGAATTTCTTTATGCGATTTATCATTCGCAAAAGCGGCTTTTACTTTGTTCAGACAATCTTCAAAAACAACTGCTCTGTCTCCGCCAACCATTGGACTATTTGTTATCACAATCTGCGCATTCGGATTGTGTTTATATAGCATTTTGATAAAATTGATGTAATTCGAAATATACTTTTCGGCATTAAAAGGCAAACGTTCTTTTTTTCCATCTCCGCCCGAAAAATCGTTGGTTCCTAAAGCAATACTGATAATATTTGGCTGAAAAGCAAAATCATATTTGGGTTTCGAAGGATCTTTCGTTAAATATAAATTTTCATAAACATCCGGCATAATCGCTTCATCTTTGTTTTCGTCATTCCAATTGCGATACATTCCAATTCCGGAAACAGAACTTACCAAATAATCAACGTCAATTTCTCTTGAAATTCTTGGACCATAAGCGTAATATCCGTTATGATGATCCATGTATTCGCCTTTATCACAATCAACTGAATCGCTCGCTGCTGCACAAGTGATAGAATCTCCAATAAATTCGATTTTCTTTTTCTTTTTTGCAGAAATTGTAGTCAGTTTTGCTGTGGTTCCGGCAAATAAAATATTCCCGCTTTGTGCTTCGGTATTTTTATAAACTTCTAAAAGATGTACTTTTTTCTTTGAGCTAACTTTTATCGGAAAAGATTGTACAGCACCTTTTTCGATTCTTATTTTACCAATATATTTTCCGTCCAAAACCAAAGAAACATAATTATGATGTTCATAAGAATCTACACTTTGAAGTGAAATCGAACATTCATTTCCTATAAAATTAAACGAAACCGAAGAAGCTGTTCCAATTAAGACAACATTATTATCTTGAAGTTTTTCAACCCGACCGGCGTATAGAAATTTATTATTTTTGGTTTGTGAAATAGAAGTTGCCGAAATCAGCAAAAACAAACTTAAAAGGGCTATTTTTTTGAGAAACATAATTTATTTGTTAAAATATAAATGCGTTTCACAAATATATTTGAAATGTAGTACATGGAAAGATACTAAAACATCAAAAAGCAATAAAAAAACACCAAAATTATAAGACTATTTTATCCTTTTTAACGTTAGTTAATAAACTACATTGCAAACGATATCTTTTATCGCTCAAAATCAACGATAATCTTTATCAATTAAATTTCACATTATCTCTTAAAAATGAAATCAACCTTATATATTGCATTTGCAGCAATTCTTATATTCTCGTCTTTTACTGTAAAGACAAAAACTACTATTGAAGCTAGTTCTATTAAAATAACACAAAATAAAATAGACAGAGATTCTATTATTCTTTATGCAAAACAGTATTTGGGAACGCCTTATTTGTACGCGGGAAATGACCCGAAAAAAGGATTCGATTGTTCTGGTTTTGTAAATTATGTGTTTAAAAATTACAACATTACTTTACCAAGAAGTTCGAGTGGTTTTAAAAATTTAGGCACAAAATTATTTCCCGAAGATTTTAAAGTGGGAGATATTTTAGTTTTTTATGGTTATAAGGACAAAACAATTGTTGGTCATCTCGGGATTATCTGTGAAGCAAATGGAATGCATTCAAAATTTATTCACGCTTCTTCCGGAAAAGCTGGCAGCGTAACTATTAGCGATTTAGATTCTGATCATTATAGCAAACGTTATTATAAATGCATCAATGTATTGCCTTGATTTTTTTGCTACGAATTGCATTGATTTTTTGCACGCAGATTTAAAAGGATTTTAGCAGATGTGCGCAGATTTTTTTATTGTAATATCTTAAAAAAATCGTTTTAAATCTACTTTAATCTGCTAGATCTGCGGGCAAATTAATATCGTTTACTCGCAAACATTTTACTCTTCTGTTAATAGTTTTATCAAACTTTCGTCTCTTTGATAAACGTCTTTATAAAAATTCAGATTTCCTTTTCGGTCTACCCAAGCCGTAAAATATCCTATGTAAACAGGAACTTTCTTTTTTAAAGTGTACCAACTTTCTTTTCCGGCATGCATTGCTTTGTCAATTCTAGCGGGAGTCCATGAAGCATCTTGTTTTAAAAGTTCAATTGCTAAATCTCTTGGTTTTCCTACGCGTACACATCCGTGGCTAAAAGCTCTGTTTTCTCTTTCGAATAAACTTTTTGCCGGTGTATCGTGTAAGTAAATATTATTTGAATTTGGAAACAGAAATTTCACTAAACCAAGTGAATTATTTTTTCCAGGCAACTGACGAACGGCGCCATTATTCCACTCCAGATTTTTCTGTGCCAAATAATTCTTGTTTTTCGCCATTCCGGGTTTTATCTCTTTATTGATAATACTTGTTGGAACATTCCAATACGGACTAAAAACAATGTTGTTCATCATTCCGCTAAAAATAACCGTTTGAGTCATTGCTTTTCCAACTACAACTGGCGATACAAAAGCAATTTGATGATCACGAATTAAATACAATCTAAACTCAGGAATATTAACTTCTATATATTCCTGACCTTTTTCGAGCGCTGGATCAATCCATCTGCAACGTTCCATATTTGCAATAATCGTTTTGATTCTGTCTGAAACCGGAATATTCATTTCAGTAATATGTTCCGGTAAAATTGTGTTTTTTGGAGTTAATCCGTGATGCGTTTCAAAGTTTTTGACCGCTGATATCAAAGTCGAATCGCAAATATTACTTTTGGTATTTTCTTTAAGATCGCCACCAATATAAAGTCTTTCTCTAATTTGTCCGATTGCAGGAACAGAATCTCCAATTTTTAAACTTTTGAAATCATCACCAACTTCAATTGTTTTCCAGCCTCCTTTTTTTTCAATTTCTCTATATTCATGAAGCGCGTCACGAAGTTTGTAATATTGACTGAACATTTTGCTCTTTTTATCATCACTTATAGTCGCCTTTTTATAAATAGAATCTGAAAAGACTTGGTAATTTACTTTTTTTCGAGGTAAAAGCCATTCTAATGATTTAGTCGTTTTCTCGTCAACGCCAGATACTTTTTGAACATAGTAGAAATACAAATTTGTAATCATCAAATCTGTGTCTGATTTCGATAATTTATTATCTGCGATATGATCAAAAATAGGATTGATATTTTCGTTATACGGAAAATTAGCTTTCAATCCTTCTCGATCTAATCCTTTATATTTATTGAATAAAGTACTTGCAAACTCAACAATTCCTTTATTGTCAAGCCACAATTGAGTAGATTTATTTTTCTTGTATAAAGCAAAAACATCGTTTTGAAATTTATCCAATTTAGGATACGCTTGATAAAAAGCAGCAATTTTAGAACTATCGATTGAGATTTTTAGTTCTGGTATTACTTTTTCTACGGTCTTTTTTAATTCTTCTTCCTTTTTTTCTGCTTTAGAATTACAAGAAACAGCACCAAAAAGAAGCACAACAGCAGCAAGCGAATACAAAATTTTCATAATAATATTTTTAATAAAAATAGAAAAGTTTTATCGAAAACAAATCATCTCCAGAAAAAATAATACTGGCTTTACAATATTTGAAATTATCAAAATTTAGTTGTGATTTTATTTAACTACAAGGCACAAAAAAACTCCAAACATGGCACATTTGGAGTTTTTCGCTTTATAACCAACCTTTAATTATTTAGATAACCGTTCCTTTTAAAGTAAGGATTTTTGGCGCCGTTTCGGCACTTGTTGTTACAGTAACTGTTTTTGTAAAACCACCTTTATTAGCGGCGTTATAAGTTGCTGTTACTTTAGCCGTTTTACCAGGTAAAATTGGCTCTTTTGTATAATCTGTTGCAGTACAACCGCAAGATCCCTGAACATTAGTAATTACAACAGCAGTTTTTCCTGTGTTTTTAAATTCATAAACAATCGCTTTTGGAGTTCCTTGTGGAATTTGTCCAACATCAATAGTTTCTGCTTTCCAAACAATAGTTGACGCATCAAAAGCTGCTGTTTTTGTTTCGCAAACTAATGATTTTACTGGTGCAATTGCTGAAAAAGACATTAGTCCTAAAGCTAGTGCTAACATCGAAATTTTAATAATTCTCATAGTTCTTTATTTTAAATGGTTTATAGTTCAAATTTTATATTTCAAAAGTACCTCAGACAAAATCAAATCGCTGTTAACCGCTTTCAAATCTTTGTTAACGAGTTGTTAATCGCTATTTTTAACTATAATTTTGATTAATATTACACTCTTTAAAACACCTTTTTCTTGAAAATAAATAAACTTAATAGTATTATCCTTCTGGGACTTGTCGCCATTATAAGCATATTGGTCGCGCAATTGCTTTGGACCAAAGAGGCTTTTACTTTAGAACAAAAAAAACTAAGTCAGAAGGCAAACATTGCTTTACTGGAAGTTGCCAGAAAATTATACGAGGGAAAAGATCATGAATCTTCCTGCCAAAATCCTGTTCAGAAAATTTCGAACGATTATTATATTGTCAATGTCAATAATGCTTTTGAACCGGATATTTTAGAATTTTACTTGAGAGCCGAATTCAAAAAAATGAACATTACAACTGATTTTGAATTTGCGATGTACAATTGTCAAAGTGACGAAATGGTCTACGGAAAATACATTTCTTTTTCTGATAAAGAACAGGCAACAAAAACAGTTTCTTTTCCAAAACATAAAAATTTAGTCTACTATTTTGCGGTACGTTTTCCTAATGAAACTACTTATTTATTCAGTTCGATGCGTTTTTGGTTTGTGCTTTCCATTACGCTTATTTTTATTTTATTGATCTATGTTTATTCGATTTTTACGCTTTTGCAGCAAAAGAAATATTCTGAGTTGCAACGAGATTTTATCAATAATATGACGCATGAATTCAAAACTCCTTTGTCTTCGATTTTAATTGCTTCAAAATATTTAATTGAACAGAATCCGATTAAAGATGATAAGAAACTCTATACTTACACTGACATTATTATCAATCAAAGTAATAAACTGAATCATCATATTGAGAAAATTCTAAACATTGCCAAGTCTGATTATACTCCTTTAGAATTAAAAAAAGAGACTGTTTTAATTGTTCCGATTATTGAGGAAGTAATCGAAAATATTCAGTTAAAATATCCTGAAGCTTTTATTAAAATTGAAAGACAATCAGATGAATATGCAATAGAAACTGATGTTTTTCATTTCTCTAATTTGATTTATAATCTACTGGATAATGCGGTAAAATATTGCAATAAAAAACCTGAAATTATCATTCAGATAATAGTAGAAAATTCGACTTTGAAGCTAAAATTTATTGATAACGGAATTGGAATTGCTTCTAAAAACATTTCGTTTATCTTTGATAAGTTTTACCGCGCTCAAAACGAAAAAAGCAATGAAGTAAATGGTTTTGGACTTGGTTTGTATTATGTAAAAGAAATTTGCAACTTGCATAATTGGAAAATTAAAGCCGAAAATAATTTAGAAAATGGCACAACAATAACCTTGTCAATTCCTTATAAAAAATGAAACAATTCAAAATACTTTATACCGAAGACGATGAAACTCTGGCGTTTTTAACCAAAGATAATTTGGAACAAAATAACTACGATGTTACACATTGTTGTGATGGTAATTTAGGCTTGGAAGCCTTTAAAAAAGAAAATTTTGACATTTGTATCTTTGATATAATGATGCCAAAAAAAGATGGTTTTGAGTTGGCAACTGAAGTTAGAAAAACTAATACTGACATTCCTATTATTTTTCTTTCGGCCAAAACTTTAAAAGAAGATCGTATTAAAGGATTGCGTCTTGGCGCCGATGATTATCTGGTGAAGCCTTTTAGCATTGAAGAATTGTTATTGAAAATTGAGATTTTCTTAAAACGTTCGCAGAAAAATGTTCCAACGGAAAAAAATGTATACGAAATTGGAAAATATCAGTTCGATACCAATAATTTTATTCTTTTTAATGAAAGCGAAAAAATCAGCCTTACGCAACGTGAAGCTGAATTACTGAAACTTTTTCTTGACAATAAAAATTCGGTTTTAAAAAGGGAACAAATTCTGACTTCACTTTGGGGAACTGATGATTATTTTATGGGAAGAAGTTTGGATGTTTTTATTTCGCGTCTGCGTAAAATTCTGTCTAATGAAAAAGGAATTTCGATAGAAAACCTACACGGAATTGGTTTTAGATTTACAATGTAGTTTTTTGACTATAAATATTTAAATTTTTGTATTTTTAGTATCTAAAATCCCCCGATATGAAATTGCATCATTTACGTAACGCGACTTTAGTTATTGAAACTGATCAACATGTAATCTTAGTTGATCCTATGTTAGGAAAGAGAAAAACGATTCCGCCTTTTACTTTCTTTCGTTATAAACCAAAGAGAAATCCGTTGGTTTCTTTGCCAAAAAACAGTCGGGACATTCTAAGCAGAGTTACACATTGTTTGATTACACATTTGCATCCTGATCATATTGATAAAGCTGGTGAAGTTTTTTTAAGACGTAAAAGTATTGCTGTTATTTGTAGTTCAAAAGATGAAAAAGTTCTCGCTAAACGAGGTTTAAATATTACTCAAACTTTAGATTACTGGGAACCTCAACCTTTTCTGGACGGAAAAATCACGGGAATTCCTGCGATTCATGGATATGGTTTTGTTGCAAAACTAATGGGAAATGTAATGGGTTTTCATATTGAATTGCCAAATGAAAAATCAATTTATATAAGCTCAGATACTGTTTTTACAGAACATGTAGAAAAAGTTTTGGTAGAATTTAAACCTGATATTGCAACAGTCGCTTGCGGAACTGCGAGATTAGATATTGGTCAGCCTTTACTAATGAGAATGAATGATATTTTGAAATTTGCGGCTCTTGCTCCGGGCAAAGTTTTTGCGAATCATTTAGAAGCTTTAAATCATTGTCCAACGACTCGAGAAGAATTAAAAGCAGCTTTGGCAGAAAATGATCTTTTATCGAAAACTGCCATTCCTAATGATGGAACTTATGTGGAGTATTGATTTATAAAACCAACAAACCAAATTCGCGCAATATATTAATTGGTTTTGAATACCAGAACAATTCAAAATCATCTAAACTGGTTTCAAAATCGGCTTTTACTTCTTGAAAAGTATAGTTTTTAGCATTCGAAATTGTGATTTTAGTCAAAATATCAACAAGCCATTCGCCTTCTTCTTTATTGGTTTGAATGTTGAAACTTTCCTTTTTATCATGAAAAGTAAAAGTCATCATTTCCCACGTTCTTCCTTTTTTAGATTTTGTAAAATGTTCTACAGAAGGTTTTCCGCCTAACCAAACTACTTTTGCATTTGGTTTTGTATTAAAGTCATTTCCTTCTTCGAGTGCATTAAAAATAAAATCGGGATCAATTTTCGTCTTCGGAATTTTAAAGTCGAACCAATCTTGCAATTCATAATCAAAACAAATTCCGTGCATGAAATTGAAGAGTGATTTCTTTAATCCAAAGCTGAATTTATCGTGATTGATTCCTGTAGAATCGGTATAATCAATATCGTTGTTTGCAAAAGTTCCAATTGCTTCGGTTTTTTTTGTGACTCCAAATTTCTCCGGATATAAACCAACGGGACTATGCGCCGTCATCGCAAATTGATGCCAGAAACCTGATTGCAAAATTCCGGCTTCAAACAATTGACGCACCATTTCGAGACTGTCAACGGTTTCCTGAATCGTTTGTGTTGGATATCCGTACATTAAATAGGCATGAACCATTATTCCGGCTTCAGTAAAATTTCGGGTAACTTTTGCAACTTGTTCTACGGTTACGCCTTTGTCTATTAATTTTAATAATCGATCAGAAGCTACTTCTAAACCACCAGAAACGGCAATACAACCCGAAGCTTTCAATAAAAGACATAAATCTTTAGAGAAACTTTTTTCAAATCGAATGTTTGTCCACCAGGTTACAGCAAGTTTTCGACGCAAAATTTCTAAAGCCAAAGCACGCATCAAAGCTGGAGGAGCTGCTTCGTCTACAAAATGAAAGCCATTTTGACCGGTTTGCTGCATCATATCTTCCATTCTATCACACAATAAATTGGCGGCAACGGGTTCGTAAACTTTTATATAATCTAATGAAATATCGCAAAAAGTACATTTTCCCCAATAGCAACCGTGCGCCATTGTGAGTTTATTCCAGCGGCCGTCGCTCCACATTCTGTGCATTGGATTCACAATTTCAATTACCGAAATATATTTATCCAAAGGCAAATCTGAGTAATCTGGCGTTCCTACATAAGCTTGTTTGTAATCGTGCTTTAAGGAATTGTTTTTGTAAACAACTTTTCCGTCTTCTAAAAGAAAAGTTCTTTTGTAACGCTTCTCGTCTCTCGACTCCGCTCGGGATGACAAATTTTCAACAAGTTCTTCTATCGGAACTTCTCCGTCATCTAAAGTAATAAAATCGAAAAATTCAAAAACACGTGCGTCAGAAAGCGAACGTAATTCGGTATTTGGAAAACCTCCTCCCATCGAAATTTTGATTTCGGGATGGTTTTGTTTTATCCATTGTGCGCATCGAAAAGCGCTATATAAATTCCCCGGAAAGGGAACAGAAATTAAAAATAATGTCGGTTTTACTGCTTCAATTTTCTCTTTTAAAAGTGAAATTAAAATCAAATCGATATAAGTCGGTTTTTGCTGTAAAGCTTCGTATAATTCATCAAACGAATTGGCACTTCGACCTAAACGTTCGGCATATCGGCTAAAGCCAAAATTTTCATCGACACATTCTACAATAAAATCCGAAATATCTTCAAGATATAAAGTTGCTAGATGTTTGGCTTTGTCTTGCGTTCCCATTGTTCCGAAAGCCCAATCCAATTCTTCTAATTGTGCAAATCGAGAAGCTTCGGGCAGAAAATCTTCCTGACAAATTTGTAATGCCAATGTTGGATTTTTTCCTTGCAAAAACTGAATTACAGCATCAATAGTCTTGATGTATTCGTCTTGTAAAGCAAAAATACGTTTGGAGTTATCTGAAACCTCATCCTTCGACTCCGCTCTGGATGACAAATTCTCAATAAATTTCTCGGCATAAAGAAACAAATCAATCAATCCTTTCTTCGAAAACAATTCCAATATCACATCTATACCTAAATCAGCCTGTACCGATTCGATATTTTTAGTGTTTAGAAATCCTTTTATATACGCTGTCGCTGGATAAGGCGTATTCAGTTGCGTAAAAGGAGGCGTAACGACGAAGAGTTTGGTTTTCAAAAGAAATGTTTTTGCAAAAATAAGGCATATTTAGGGACTTTTTATGAAAAGATTCAACTTGATATTTTAGTTTTCTTTTGTAGATATTTAATTACATTTGCGATCATCCAAATAAATCCAATGAAACACAAATTACTTTTATTTTTTCTGTTTTTTTCTTTTTTAATGCAAGGTCAATGTTTTGATTGTGCAAAAAATATAGGTGGCTGGAATGGAGATGTTGCTACCGATTTAAAAAAAACAAGTGATGGTCTTTATCTTGCCAAAAATTCAGGAAATTTTGGGGATTATGCTGGTCTCTACAAATATGATTTTAATTGTAATTTAGTTTGGAAAAAAGAAATCGATAATTTTAGAATTCAAATCAGCAAGCTAACGTATGACTCTCAAGGTAACATCTATGTTTTAATAACCTGGGCCGATGCCCACAATGCTGTTGGCCCTTTCCCGATATCATTTAATGGTTTTCCTATGTATCCTGGACTAAATCTATTTAAGTTTGATAAAAATGGAAATTTAATTTGGAACCGATCAATAGGTCATGGAGCAGATTACGGAATGAGAGATATTTATATTTATAATGATATACTTTATATTACTGGAACATTTTATACAGACATAACCATTAACAATCAAATAAAACTTATAAATACTGTTTATACTGGAAATTATGTTTATCATGCTTTATTATTTATCGCTACATTTGATCTCAATGGAAATCTAAAAGATGCCCAGAAATTTGGTACCAGCAATGATGACTATATTAGCTCTGAGATGGATAAAAAAGGAAATTTGTATTTTTCAAGGTCAGATTATAATAACTCAAGCATTGACAAAATCGATTCCAGTCTCAATATAGTTTGGACAAAAGAAATATCTAATAATAAGATTAAAAACGAATCTTATTTTATACCTACTCTTTTACGTTATAATTCCAATAATGATAAATTATATTTATGGGGCTCTTTTTACAAATTCGCAGATATACTTGGAACCATTTATACAGATCCTAACACTGGATTTAATATAACACAAAGTATTCTATCAGAATTCAATGTAATTACCGGAAAACTAGAACGAATTAAACAAATTAATAATTCTTCTACTTTAGCATTCGGTCCTTCTGCCGGAAACACAGCTTATTTAGCAGAAAAAGATAACGAACTATTTATCTTTTCAAGTTTTACAGGTGTAATGAAATTTCCTAATAAAATTATTGAATCCAGAACTTTTAATGGAGGCGGAAACACTTATTATTACAGTGAAGAATTAGTTCTTTTTAAAGTAAACTTAAATAGTTTTGATTCTGAATTTATACTAAAATCTTCAGGAACAAGTTATTACACAAGTAGCATGTCTACTGACGCTGCTAATCCAATTTTATTTCATGGAAATGATCTTTATTTAACAGCTAGTTTCCAAAGTTCTCCATTAATAATTAATAATACTGTAATAAACAATAATAGTGGTAATAATGCTTCTGATGTAATGTTATACAAATATAAACTTGACGCATCATCAACTGATTCGGGAGCTATCTTAGCCGAAAACACATGTTTTAATGAACCTACTAATTTCGAAGTAAAAGGAAACTTTGATTCAATACTATGGGATTTTGACGATTCAAATTCTACAACGAATAATAGCGCAACAATAAGTAATCCGAAGCATCAATTTACAGCCATAGGAACATATAATGTTTCTGCGATAATAAAATGTGGCACTGAAACTCAAACTTTAAAGAAGGAAATTGTAATAACGAATATTCCCAAAAGCTTTACTTTAGATCCAATTACTGCATGCGAAACAACTTCTGGCACAGGAATTTCAAACTCATTTGACACTTCAAATATTAATGAAAAAATTATTGATAATCAAACAAACTTAGTGGTTGAATATAGAGATTCAAATGGGAATCTATTACAAACTCCTTTGCCAAATCCTTACACGAATACTGTAAAAAACGAAGAAACAATCAAAGTTAAAAGCTATTTTGCTAATAATCCATCCTGTTTCGCTGAAGCTGATTTGAAACTTCAGACAATTACAAAACCGGCAAATCTTTTAATTAATTCTCCACAAAACTTCTGTATTCAACAAAATGCTACATTGAATAATATAGCTATTACTGGTCAAAATATAAAATGGTATGACGCGGCAGCTGCAGGAACACTATTACCAAATACAACTTTACTTCAAAATAACACAACTTATTACGCTTCGCAAAGCATAAATGGTTGTGAAAGTGAAAGAGTTCCTGTGAAAATAAATATTCAAAATACTCCTCCTCCAACTGGAGATGCAAATCAGCCTTTTTGTTCTGGATCGAATCCTACTATCGCAAGTATTATGGTTACCGGAGATCTTGTAAAATGGTATGATACCGCTTCAAATGGAACACTTTTGCCAACTACAACAAATCTTCAAGACGGAAAAACATATTATGTTTCTCAAACCGTAAATAATTGCGAAAGTCAAAGATTTGCGGTCACAGTTTCCGTAAAAGATACTCCACTTGCTCCTCTTGAGTTAAACAGTCGTGCTTTCTGCAAAAGTGAAAATGCAACTTTAAACGATATCCAAATTGACGGACAAAATTTGAAATGGTACAGTTCAAACATTGCAGCCAGTACTTTACCGAATACTACTTTACTGGAAAACAATACTACTTATTATGTTTCGCAAACTACAGGATGTGAAAGTGAAAGAACTCCTATTTTGGTAAAAGTCAATGACACAAATTTACCAACAGCAAAAACAGAACAACCTTTCTGTATTGATCAAAATGCTACAATTGCTGATATTAATATTCAGGGAACAGGAATCATTTGGTATGATGAAGCGATTGCAGGAAACATTTTGACAGAAACAACCTTACTTGAAAACAAAACTTATTATGCAACGCAAACTGTAAACACTTGCGAAAGCAAACGAGTTGCTGTGTCTATAAAAATTCAAGACACTCCAAACCCAATTGCCAATTCTCCGCAAACATTTTGTATTCAAAAAAATGCTAAAATCAGCGACATTGAAATTAATGGAGAGAATATAAAATGGTTTGAAAGTCTGTCTTCTAATACTACTTTATCAGAAATAACTTTACTTCAAAACGGCATTACTTATTATGCTTCGCAAACAATCAACAATTGCGAAAGTGACAGAATTCCGGTAACAATAAAAATTCTTGAAGCTACTACTGGCGACTGTATTAATTTTGTTGACGAACTTCCTTTTCCAAAATTCTTTACACCAAACAATGATACTTATAATGATTATTGGACAATTGATTTTGCTTATTTAGCACCAAATACAGGAATCAAAATATTTGATCGTTATGGAAAATTAATCAAAGAATTAGTTTCGAATGGAACTTGGGACGGTACCTTTCTTGGTCAGGAATTACCCGCATCTGATTATTGGTTTTCAGTAACAAGATTAAACGGAACTGAATATCGAGGGCATTTTAGCTTAAAACGATAAAAACAATTTCATTCAAAAATTGTAATAAAGCCGATTTTGATTCTTCTAAAAAAGATTCAAAATCGGCTTTCTAGTATGCAGAGTTTTAAGTTGTCTTTTGTAGATATTTAATTACATTTGCGACAAGCCAAATTTTGAAAATGAAACATAAATTACTTTTATTTTTTTTTATAATTACAATCCAACTATTTTCTCAAACTAAGAACCAATCTATTGGATTTAAAGAAAATAAAGGTCAAATAATCGACCAAAAAGGAAAATCGAACTCCGCTGTAAAATATCTATTAAATTCTAATGGATTAAATGTTCAGCTTAGAAAAAATGGTTTTTCTTATGATGTTTATGAAGTGAAGAAAACTCCAATCGTTCGTTCAGAAACTACAAAAAAGATTCCCTATAAAATTCCGGAGAAAGAAAAAGAAACCAAACCGGAATATAATTTAGACTATATTTTTCATAGAATAGACATTGACTTTGTAAATTCAAGTTCTAAAGTTGAATTAATTGCAGAACAAAAATCGAAAGACTTCGACAATTACTATAATGTTCCCAATAAACCGGAAGGAATTATTGATGTTCATCAATACAAACAAATTACCTACAAAAATATCTATCCAAATATTGATGTTGTTTTTTCGATTCCAAATGATCCTCAAAAAACTGTCGAATATAATTTTGTTATTCATCCAAAAGGGGAAATCTCAGACATTCAATTGAAATTTACTGGTGCTGAAACTGATTTAGTTGATAATAAAATCCAAATGAATGTTCGCTTTGGTAAAATGGAAGAAACTCTTCCAGCGAGCTGGATTGAAGAAGGAAATAGTAAAAAAGAGATTGAAGTTGGATATACTAAGATTAAGAAGAATGTTTATGGGTTTGCTTCATCGAATTCCCTAAATGGTAAAACTATTGTGATTGATCCTGTACCAACGAGACTTTGGGGGACTTTTTATGGAGATGAAACTGGAACTTCTGGTTCAAACTGGTACGAAGTTGATTTAACAACTGATTCCCTTGGCAATGCATATGTTTCAGGATCTACAATGTCGCAAAGCCCTTCTTATGCAACTTCTGGAGCACATCAAACAAGCGGAAGCCATCCGTATATCAATTCAATTACAAATGGGATTATATTTAAGTTTGACAAAAACGGCAATAGACTATGGGGAACCTACTTTGCTGGTACACAATTTGTTTATATTTATGGCGTAAAAACTGATTCACAAAATAATATTTTAATTACAGGCTATACAGGGTCAGAAACAAATATCAGTACCGTGGGATCTTTTCAGCAAAATTTAAGAGGATCTTCAGATGCTTTCTTAGTAAAATTTGATAGTAGTGGCGTAAGGCAATGGGGAACTTATTTTGGTGGTGAAGATAGCGATTATGCAACTAAATTGGATATTGACATTAATGATAATGTTTACATTGTTGGTACAACTTCCAGTAAAACAAATATCGCTATAAATAGTAATTTTCAAACTGAATTAAGTTCTCCAGCAAGTCCCTATGGGATAAATACAGACGCGTTTATCGCAAAATTTAATACAAATGGAAATTTAGCATGGGGGACTTATGTTGGAGGGGACGGAAATGATAATTTAAGTGCTATTACAATAAAAGATTCTTACTTAGTTGCTGGAGGGGCTACTAAAAGTACAAACAATATGGCAACTACTGGTGTTTTTCAGGAAAAACCGAACTCTATTTTTCTCGGAGATGGATACGTTTGTAAGTTTTCTTTAAACGGAGAAAGAATTTGGGGTTCTTATTATGGCGGCAGCTCACCCATGGAAGAAATTCGATCAGTAGCAATTGATAATGACGAAAATATTTATATTGGAGGGTATACTTATAGTAGCGATAACATTACCACATCTGGAATATTTGAAGACTCAAATGCAAATCTTTATAAAGGTTTATTAGCAAAACTAAATGCTCAAGGACAAAGAATGTGGGGTACTTACGTGGGAGACATTAACATTTCTTCAATAGTTTTTCAAAATAATTCACTTTACATTGGAGGTGGAAATATGGATTTTAGAACTGACTTAAAACTCACAACTCCCTGCTCTTATAAACCTAACCGAATTAGAACTCATTATGGATATGCGGGTAGATTTTCTAAAGAAGGACTTTTTATTTGGGGAACATATATTGGTAATGATAATACTTTAAAAATAGCTTTACATACTGACGGTGCAATTTTTGTAGCTGGATTATCAAGTTTCAATGATGATATTGCCGATGGAAGTTCTTATCAATCTAATATTTTGGGCGATAAAAATTTTTTTTTAATGAAATTTTCTGAAGATCTTTCCTTTAAAATTCCAGAAATTTCATCAAATTCACCATTATGCATTGGCAAAACGTTAGAACTTAAAGCTTCAGGAGGAACAAATTATTCATGGACCGGACCAAACGGATTTACATCTACAGATCAAAATCCAACAATTACAAATGCAGCAGCAATTAACAGTGGTGAATATAGTTGTTTCATTACAGGAACTGGCGGTTGTGACGATACCAAAAAAATCACTGTTGTAATAGGTGATATAGAAAAACCAATTCCTGATTTGGCGACTCTTCCAACAATAACCGGAGATTGTCACACAACAATAAATACAATTCCAACAGCTACAGATGCTTGTGCTGGAGCAATTACAGGAATAACAACAGATCCATTATCATATAGTTTGCCCGGAACTTATACTATTGTGTGGAGTTATAATGATGGAAATGGAAACATTTCGATTCAAAATCAAACTGTTACTATTACAAGTCAACCACTTCCTAGTGCCGATACTCCGCAAACTTTCTGTAGCATTCAAAATGCTACATTGGATAATATTGCTATTACAGGACAAAATATAAAATGGTACGACGCCGCAACCGCGGGAACATTATTACCAAAAACAACTTTACTTCAAAACAATGTAACGTATTACGCTACTCAAACAATTAGCGGTTGTGAAAGCGATAGATTTGCTGTAATCGCAAAAATTGAAAATACTTTGTCTCCAACTGGAGATGCAAATCAGCCTTTTTGTTCCGGATCAAATCCAACAATCGTCGATATTATAGTTACGGGAGATCTTCTAAAATGGTATGATGCTGCTTCAAACGGAACACTTTTACAAAATACAACAAGTCTTCAAGACGGAAAAACATATTACGTTTCTCAAACTGCAAATAATTGCGAAAGCCAAAGATTTGCGGTAACTGTTTCGGTAAAAAACACCCCACTTGCTCCTCTTGAACTAAATAGTCGTGCTTTCTGCAAAAATGAAAATGCAACTTTAAACGATATTCAAATTGATGGACAAAATTTAAAATGGTACAGTTCAAACATTGCAGCCAGCACTTTACCGAGCACTACTTTGCTGGAAAATAATACTACTTATTATGTTTCGCAAACTACAGGATGCGAAAGTGACAGAACTCCAATTTTGGTGAAAGTCAACGATACAAATTTACCGACAGCAAAAGCAGAACAACCTTTCTGTATTGATCAAAATGCCACAATTGCTGATATTAATATTCAGGGAACAGAAATTATTTGGTACGATGCAGCAACTGCAGGAAACATTTTGGCAGAAACAACCTTACTTGAAAACAAAACTTATTATGCAACACAAACTTTAAACACTTGCGAAAGCAAACGATTTGCTGTGACTATAAAAATTCAAGACACCCAAAACCCAATTGCCAACTCTCCTCAAACATTTTGTATTCAAAAAAATGCTAAAATAAACGATATAGATATTAAAGGAGAAAATATAAAATGGTTTGAAAGTCTCTCTGTTAATACTACTTTATCAGAATCAACTTTGCTACAAAACGGCATTACTTATTATGCTTCGCAAACAATAAACAATTGCGAAAGTGACAGAATTCCGGTAACGATAAAAGTTCTTGAAGCGACTACTGGCGACTGTATTAATTTTGTTGATGAGCTTCCTTTTCCAAAATTCTTTACTCCAAACAATGATTCATTTAATGATTACTGGACAATTGATTTTGCTTATTTAGCACCAAATACAGGAATCAAAATATTTGATCGCTACGGAAAATTAATCAAAGAATTAGTTACTAATGGTGTTTGGGACGGAAACTATCTTGGCAACCCGCAACCCGCATCTGACTATTGGTTTACTGTTACGAGATTAAACGGAACTGAATATAGAGGACATTTTAGTTTGAAACGATAAAAATTAATTAACCGCTAAGTTTTAATTTTACTTTACGCATAGAAAATACAAAGTTCGCAAAGCCATATTAAAAAAAGCTTTGCGAACTTTGTGTTTTTGTAAAACCGCGATCTAAAAAAACTTTGTGACCTTTGCGGTTAAAAATTAAAACTGATGTACTTTCTTAGAAATAACTAAAAATGAGATTAAAGAAATTAGAGCAGCAGCTGTCAAGTAAAAACCGACATAATTCAAACCATACGTACTTGCCAGCCAAATTGCAATCATTGGTGCAAAGGCTGCACCAAGAATTCCTGCCAAATTAAAAGTCAAAGAAGCACCAGAATAACGAACTGTAGTAGGAAACAACTCAGATAAGAAAGTTCCTAGCGGTCCATAAGTAAATCCCATCAAAGACATTCCGATGCAAACAAAAGCGGTTACTAAAACAGAATTTCCCGAATTTAGAAAGTAAGAAAAGAAAAATCCGAAAACAGCAATAGCCGCTGTCGTAATAATTAATATTTTTCTACGTCCGATTTTATCGGCAACTAAAGCCGAAACAGGAATAAAAAAAGCAAAAAACAATACCGAAAGCAATTGAATCAATAAAGCTTCTCTTTTAGTAAAACCTAAATCTGAAGTCGCCCAACTAAGAGTAAAAACAGTCATTAAATAAAAAACCAAAAAGGTTGTAACTGCAGACAATGTTCCAAAAATCAACTGATTTTTATATGATTTTAGCAAAGTAAAAAATGGGATTTTAACTTCTTTTTGTTCTTCTTTAGAATTTTCGAAAGCTGGAGTTTCGCTGATTTTTAAACGAATATAAAATCCAACAATTACCAAAAGTGAACTTGCTATAAATGGAATCCTCCATCCATAATCCATAAAAGCTTCACTACTCATGCTGTCAGTTAAAATTAAAAAAGTTCCACCTGAAAGCAATAATCCTATTGGTGCTCCCAATTGCGGAAACATTCCGTACCAGGCACGTTTATGTGGCGGAGCATTTTCGATTGCCAATAAAACAGCGCCACCCCACTCTCCTCCTAAGCCAACTCCCTGACCAAATCTACATAACATTAATAAAATTGGCGCAGCAATCCCGATACTTGCATAACCCGGTAAAAAACCAATTGCTATTGTCGATAATCCCATTGTTAATAATGCAACTACCAAAGTTACTTTACGTCCAATTTTATCACCGTAATGCCCAAAAACAGCAGATCCCAAAGGTCTTGCCAAAAATGCTATCGAAAACGTAGCCAAAGATTCCAGTGTAGAAACGGTGCTATTAGCTCCCGGGAAAAAAAGTTGAGGAAAAACCAATACGGCAGCATTGGCATAAATATAGAAATCAAAAAATTCAATTGTGGTCCCAATTAAAGAACCAAAAAGAACATGTCGCAAGGAATTTTCCTTATTAGGATTATTTTTCATGTAAGATAGATATACTTTTTTTAGTTGCAAAAATATAATTTCATTATTAATAATTCATCTTTACCAAAATAAGTTTCAAAATAATCCTGCTTTTTTAACAAATTACATGCACTTTCAATTTTACCAAACAACTTTAAAACAAAAAAATTAAAAACCTGATTACGGGACTTTTAAACTTAAAAACAAAAATCAAATCATAAGCAATAGTTAAAACCGTTTTTAACTACATATTTTCATTAAATTTACAGCTATCAAAAAATAAATTTCAAATTATGCCTACCGACTGTATCAGCTATCAAACTTCAGGATATTTCTCTAAGTTAATACAAGATTATTTAGATCAAAAATCAGAATTAAAACCGCTATACAATCATTTTCCAACTTTGGAAAACTTCGAAAAACAGATCACTGAAAAACAAGCTAATTTTGATAATGCAAACCGAATTCCTTTGGTTGAAACATTAAAAAAACAATATCAAAATATTGAAATTTCAGATTCAACAAAACAAAACATTGAGCTTTTAGCACTTCCTAATACGTTTACAATTACAACCGGACATCAATTAAATTTATTTAGTGGTCCATTGTATTTCTTGTATAAAATCATTTCGACAATTAATCTTACCAAAGAATTAAAACTAAAATATCCGGCGAATAATTTTGTTCCAATTTATTGGATGGCAACAGAAGATCACGATTTTGAAGAGATTAATTATTTTAATTTTAAAGGAAAAAAATTCCGTTGGAATAAAGAAAGTACCGGACCAGTAGGAAGACTTTCTACAGAAGGTTTAGAAGAATTTTTTGAAATATATTCGAAAGATTTAGGTTCAAGCACAAATGCTAATGTCCTGAAAAAAATATTTGAAGAAGCTTATTTAAAACATGACAATCTTGCTGATGCAACTCGTTTTTTAGCCAATAGTTTATTTGCAAATTATGGTTTAGTAATTCTGGATGCCGATGATACCAATTTGAAACGCCCTTTTATTCCTTACATCAAAGAGGAATTAGAGCAACAAACTTCTTTTAAAACTGTTCAGGAAACGATCTCAAAATTTCAAGATTATACCGTTCAGGTAAATCCACGCGAAATCAATTTGTTTTATATTGAAGATGATTTAAGAGAAAGAATCATTTTTGAGAAAGACAAATACTTTGTAAACAACACAAAGATTTCATTTTCGAAAGAAGAAATTCTACAACTATTAGAAAATAATCCAGAGAAATTTAGTCCAAATGTGATTATGCGTCCGTTGTATCAGGAAATTATTTTACCCAATTTATGTTACATCGGCGGAGGCGGAGAAATTGCTTATTGGTTAGAATTAAAATCTTTCTTTGATGCTGTAAAAATCACTTTTCCGATGCTTTTGGTTCGTAATTCTGTTTTATTAAATACTGAAAAACAAGCAAAAAAGGCAGATAAATTAGGTTTAAGCTGGGCAGATTTATTCACAAAACCTGCTGATTTAGTAAATACGATTACGCGTAAATTATCAGCTTTTCCTATTGATTTAACGCCTCAAAAAGAAACATTGGAAAAACAATTTGAATATCTTTACGAACTGGCACAACAAACTGATAAATCATTTACCGGAGCTGTAAAAGCGCAAGAAGTAAAACAAAAGAAAGGTTTAGATAATCTGGAAAAACGTTTATTAAAAGCGCAAAAACGAAAACTGGATAGTGAATTACAACGTGTCGCAGATTTACAATTCGAGTTATTTCCGAATCAAAGTTTGCAGGAACGTCAAGCTAATTTTTCTGAGTTTTATTTGGAAAAAGGTGAACAATTGATTCCGCTTTTAATTCAAAAATTAAAACCATTAGAAACAAATTTTAATATCATAACAATATAAAAAAACAAAAGATCTCGCCACGAATTTTACAAATACTCGCGAATAAAAATTAATGCTAATTCGTGAAATTCGTGGTAAAAAAATCCATTAAGCGGATCAATATGAATAATAAAGTAATAATTCTCAGAAACAAATAACCACCTCTTCTAAGATTATTGCCTCTCTAAACCAAATAGTAACTTTTAAAAACAAAAAATTAACCTATTTACCAAAATTATGACCAGAGAGCGCTTGATATCCTTGGATGTCTTTAGAGGATTAACAATTTTATTAATGACTATTGTAAACAATCCCGGAGATTGGGGACACGTTTACGCACCTTTATTACATTCAGAATGGCATGGCTGCACGCCAACCGATTTAGTTTTTCCTTTTTTTATCTTTATTATGGGAGTTGCAGTTCCTCTCGCAATGCCAACTAAAACTTGGGACGACACAACTTTCAACAAAATTCTTGTTCGTTCTCTTCGAATGTTCTGCCTTGGAATTTTCTTTAATTATTTTGCCAAAATTCAGCTTTTTGGACTCGACGGAATTCCACTTCTTATTGGTCGTTTGATTATTACCGTTGCTGTTGGTTATGCCTTAATGGGAAATTTCAGTTCTAAAGTCAAAAATATATTGGCTTTTTCGATTCTGTTTATCTATCTCTTTTTAGCTTATAGCGGTATTGAAGCCTATGAAAGCGTTCGTTTACCAGGCGTTTTACAACGAATTGGAATTGTATACTTTGTAGTTTCTCTTTTGTATTTAAAAACAAGTAAAAAAACACAAATCATCACCGGAATAATCCTATTATTGAGTTATTGGGCAATAATGACCTTAATTCCAGTTCCGGGAATTGGCGAAGCAAATTTAGAAAAAGGTACAAATCTAGCTTCTTGGTTAGACAGCGTTTTACTAAAAGGACATATGTATCGCGAAACTATAACCTGGGATCCCGAAGGAATTTTAAGTACACTTCCTTCAATTGTAAACGGAATTATTGGTTTGTTAATTGGTCAGGTATTACAACTTGAAATATCCAAAAACCAAAAAGCTACAAAAATTGCTATTGCTGGTATCGCTTTAATTATTGTTGGTTTAATCTGGAGTACAGTTTTCCCAATAAATAAATCATTGTGGACAAGCAGTTATGTTTTATACACAACAGGATTAGCAGCTACAGTTTTATCAATACTATATTATATAATTGACATTGCAGATTATAAAAAGGGATTCAAATTGTTTTTAATCTGGGGAGTAAATCCAATGATTGTATTTTTCTTTTCTCAGATTATTCCGCAAGCCTTAGTAATGGTTCAACTAAAAAATCCTGAAAATCCCGAAACTCAAATCAACCTTTTAAACTATTTGTACCATTTCGGAATTGCACCATTTTTTAGCAATCCAATGATGGCTTCATTAGCGGGAGCTTTAGTTTATGTAGGAATATGGTCTTTTATTTTATGGATTTTCTATAAAAACAAATTAATATTCAAAGTCTAAATTTTTCACCATATAAGTGATATAAGCTATTATAAGTCTGGGCGCGCAAACTTGCGCGCCTTTATTTTTTTATATACAAACCCATAAAGAGTTTACTAAAATGAACTTATATCACTTATATGGTTTAAAAAAATCATAAAAACATTATTTCTTACTGTTTAATTATGAATTTATTAAAATCAATTCATAAAAAAAGTATACTTTTGCACAAAATTAAAAATAAGCAATAAAATGGCAACAAATAGAACTTTTACAATGATTAAGCCAGATGCAGTTCAAAACGGACACATCGGTAATATCTTAGCAATGATTACTAATGGAGGTTTCAAAATCGTTTCATTAAAATTAACTCAATTAACTGTAGCTGATGCTCAAGCATTTTACGCAGTTCACTCTGCAAGACCTTTCTACGGAGAATTAGTTGAATTCATGTCTCGTGGACCAATTGTTGCTGCAATTTTAGAAAAAGACAACGCAGTAGAAGATTTCAGAACTTTAATTGGAGCTACAAATCCAGCTGAAGCTGCAGAAGGAACTATTCGTAAAGCATACGCAACTTCTATTGGAGAAAATGCAGTTCACGGTTCTGATAGCGACGAAAACGCTGCTATCGAAGGTGCATTCCACTTTGCTGGAAGAGAGCAATTCTAATTTAGACTTCTTAGATAGTTAGAATTTTAGACTAACTTAGATCTCTTAGAATCAAATAAATACAAAAACCCACTTCAATGAAGTGGGTTTTGTTTTTTTTATCTAATATATAATAATCTAAAATCTAAGTTAGTCTAACGTAAAACTACATCTTTCACCACGTCACGCCCTAATTCTTCATTAATCATCTTAACGATTTTCGATTTTCCGTGACTTAATTCTTCCCTCAAAACAGCCGATCCAAGTTCAACATACAACGTACTGCCTTTTAGCACAACATTTTTAGTATACGTGTTCACACCATTCCCCATCAACTGTCTCCACGCCTCTTTTACATCAATCTGATCCATTCCGGGCTGTAATTTATTTACCTGGATAATCTGTTGCAAAACAGCCCCAATCGTACTTTGATTATTTAGTCTTTTTGCCATCGTTTAATAAATTTATTGGTCCTGCTTTTTTATAATGATACTCTTTTTTCTCCTGATTTTTCACCACCAATTCCTTATCCGAAATCGAAATCAATTCCTCACTCCACTTTGCATAATCCGTTTTGTAATCTAAAAATACCTGATCATCCTTAAACCGAACCGAAACATTTTCAAAAGAATCACTCGTTAAAAAAGTTCCATCAAACTGCGGCATTACTTTCTTTCGAATTCCTTTATTGTTTTTAATTTCAAAAAAATCAAAGCTTTCATTCACACCATAATCCTTTTGTTCACCCTTATCAAAAACCACTTTTTCGATTTCCCAATACCCATTAAGTTTTGCAATATCTGCTGGTTTAATTTCCTGCTTGCAACTCACAAACAAGAGTGACAAAGCCAAAATTATAAAAGTGTTTTTCATAGTTTATTATATTAAAATTCAATTATTTCAATCTTATTTAGATTAGGAATCAGGAGCTATTTCCTGCTGTACACTATATCTTTTATGGCGAACCCCGCCATAAAAGGATGCCGCTTCCATCAGGGCTAGGGCTCTAATTTTCTAAATAGATTTTTGCGAACTACAAAGTTAAACTTATAAAACTCAAAAGAAATAAAAATATGCAAAACCAATTAAACTATTTTACATATTTTTAGTCAAAGCCTAAACCAAAACAAAAAACCCATGACTAAAACAATTTGTATAATCCTGACAATCTTTGCATTTGCAGGATGCAGTTCAGACCCAACTCAAACAACACCAACTCCAACTGAAAGTATGTATTTCCCTCCATTAACAGGAAACACTTGGAAAACAAAGTCCCTTACAGACCTAAAATGGAATCAAGCGGCCGTTCAACCACTTTTAGATTACTTAGAACTCAAACATTCTAAATCATTTATTATTCTAGTAAATGGACAAATTGTAATGGAGAATTATTTCAATAGCCATTCCGCAACTAACAATTGGTATTGGGCAAGTGCAGGAAAAACATTAACGTCAACCATGACCGGAATTGCACAACAAGAAAACTTATTAAACATCAACAATAAAGTTTCACAATATATCGGAACCGGCTGGACAAGCGAAACATTAGCACAAGAAAACTTAATCACCTGCAAAAGCCTTCTTACAATGACCTCAGGGCTTGATGACAGTACAGACGATGTCGATCCTGCAAGCTTAATCTACAAAGCCGACGCCGGAAAACGTTGGGCATATCACAATGTATATGTAAAACTACAGGATGTTATAGCAAAAGCAAGCGGACAAACCTGGTCAACATATTTCAATGCCAAGTTGAGAGATAAAATTGGCATGGACGGTAATTGGGTTCAACTTGGCGTTAATAGCGTTTATACCAGTACATCAAGAAGTATGGCGCGATTTGGACTTTTAATGCTTAACAAAGGAAAATGGGATAATACTCAAATTTTAAACGAAGCTTATTTTAATGAAGCAACAACTACTTCACAAAACATTAATTTGGGATACGGGTATTTATGGTGGCTTAACGGAAAAACATCGTATCATTTACCACAATCACAACTTACATTTCAGGGAAGTATAATTCCGACTGCGCCAAATGACATGTTCATGGCATTAGGAAAAAATGATCAGAAAATCTATATTGTTCCAAGTAAAAACATGGTAATCATCAGAATGGGAGATGCCGCTGACGATGCCAATCTTGCTTTATCAGATTTTGACAAAACACTATGGACAAAAATAAGCGCTTTGTATCAATAAAAATCTAATCATTTTTTAAGCAAATTAAAATTATTGCTTTTTATAATTATTAAATGAAATAAAAAAACTCATGTAATCAACGACTACATGAGTTTTTCTTTATATATAAAACAGAAAATATTTTCTTATTTAGTGCGCAATCTCTTTAACATTCCCATAAAAAAGAGAACCAATCCTACAATCAATAAAACATAATAAATAGACAAACTTTTGTCTTTTAATACATTTGCCAAAACAAAACATATAACACTTGCAAAATAAAAACTAACTGGCGTTATATTTTTTAAAGAAGAAAAACTCATTGAAATTATCTTAAAAGATTATTTAAAAAAACTATCCACAAACTCATACTTATTAAAGACTTGCAAATCTTCAATTCCTTCACCAATACCAATATACTTCACAGGAATTTGAAATTGATCTGAAATACCAATTACAACACCACCTTTTGCAGTTCCGTCTAGTTTGGTTACCGCAAGAGAAGTTACTTCAGTAGCAGCAGTAAACTGTTTCGCTTGTTCAAAAGCATTTTGACCAGTAGAACCATCCAAAACCAAAAGTACATCATGGGGAGCATCAGCAACGACTTTTTGCATTACACGTTTTACTTTGGTAAGTTCGTTCATCAAATTGATTTTATTATGCAAACGTCCGGCAGTATCTATAATTACTACATCGGCATTTTGAGCCACAGCAGATTGTAATGTATCGAAAGCTACAGAAGCAGGATCACTTCCCATATTTTGCCTTACGATTGGCACACCTACACGATCTGCCCAAACTTGCAATTGATCAATAGCAGCAGCACGAAAAGTATCCGCAGCTCCCAAAACCACATTATAACCCGCTTTCTTAAACTGATAAGCCAGTTTACCAATTGTAGTTGTTTTACCAACTCCATTGACACCAACCACCATTAAAACATATGGTTTTTTATCTTTTGGAATTTCAAATTCTGTTGCTTCACCAGTGTTCGTTTCAGATAATAAAGCTCCTATTTCTTCACGAAGGATTTGGTTCAACTCCTCTGTTCCTAAATATTTGTCTTCAGCAACACGTTTTTCAATTCTTGAAATTACTTTCAGAGTTGTATTTACACCAACATCAGAAGCAACCAGAATTTCTTCCAGATCATCCAAAACATCGTCATCGACTTTAGATTTACCAGCAACGGCTTTACTTAACTTTGAGAAAAAGGTAGTTTTTGATTTTTCAAGACCTTTGTCCAAAGTCTCTTTTTTATCAGTAGAGAATAATTTTTTAAAAAAACTCATTTTTTATAGATTGTTAGTTTTTTAGATTAATTCGATTTTCCAATCTATTTAATCTTTAATATCTAAAGAAACCCGAAATTACGCATGCTTCTTTAAATTTTAGACAAATATAAAAAATAAAAAAGCTACTTCCGAATGAAAGTAGCTTTTCTATATAATGTGATTGTAATTATTTCTTTTTCAAGAATTCATCAACTTCTTCAGGAGCCATAATAGATTCTACGAATGTATATGCACCAGTTTTAGGAGATTTCACCATTTTGATGGCTTTTGATAATCTCTTAGAAGATGTTTGTAACGATGCTACGGTTTTCTTTGCCATGATTCAAATGTTATTTGAAGTTTTATAAAACTCTAATGGCAAAACCACCGAGCACTATAAAAGCTCTAATTATTACTTAATTTCTTTGTGAACAGTTACGCGTTTCAAGATTGGATTAAATTTTTTAATCTCTAATCTATCCGGAGTATTTTTTTTGTTCTTAGTTGTAATATATCTAGAAGTTCCTGCTACACCAGAAGTCTTGTGCTCAGTACATTCTAAAATTACCTGGATTCTATTACCTTTCTTTGCCATCTTGCTATATATTTATTTAGGAAAAGATTATTTGATAAATCCTTCTGACTGAGCTTTTTTCAAAACCGCAGTGATTCCATTTTTATTAATTGTTTTTATCGTAGATGCTGCTACTCTAAGAGTAATCCATCTATCTTCTTCTGGAAGATAAAAACGCTTTTTAACTAAGTTTACAGAAAACTTTCTCTTAGTTTTGTTCATAGCGTGAGAAACGTTATTTCCTACCATCGCTCTTTTACCTGTAAGGTCACAAACTCTTGACATTATACTTATCTTTTATCGTTATTCAAAATCAGGGTGCAAAGAAAAGAAAAATAAACGATTGAAACAAAAAATTATCGCACAATTTTTAAAATTTCTTTTTGTAATATTTCTAAACTCTTAATCGTCGCTCTATCTATCACTTTTTCACGTGGTTGCCCAAAGTTAAATTCTTCTACAATTATACCAGTTGGAGTAGCCAAAGCGATAAAAACAGCTCCAATTTCTGCATCTGAGTCTCCTTTTGTCGGTCCGGCGTTCCCAGTTGTCGCAATTGCATAGTCCGTTTTAAGTATCTCTTTCACATTCAAAGCCATAGCCGACGCAACCTCTGCGCTAACTACAGTAAATTTATCTACTAAATCCTGCGAGACACCGAGAACATTAACCTTAGCCTCTGTTGCGTAGGAAACAACACTGCCTTTAAAATAATTTGAAGCTCCCGGAATAGCAGACAAAAGCGAAGCAATTTTTCCTCCGGTAAAACTTTCGGCTGTTGAAATGGTTTTACCTTGTTTGGTTAAAATTTTTCCAACTACTGATTCTATCGTTTCATTTTCTTCGTAACCAACTATAATATCATGAATGATAGCATCTAATGATTTTACATTCGCTTCAATAGCTTCTTCTAATTCTTCTTTATTTGTTCCTCTGGCAGACAAACGTAAACGAACTCTGCCGGGATTTGGCAAATAAGCGAGTTTGATAAACTCAGGCAAATTATTTTCCCAATCTTCGATACGTTCTGCAACTAAACTCTCGCCCTGACCGTAAGTCAAAATGGTTTTATGAATGATATACGGACGTTTATATTCGCGAACTATCTTAGGAATTATTTCTTCTTCGACCAGATATTTCATTTCATACGGAACTCCCGGAAGCGAAACAAAGACTGTGTTTTCTTTCCTCATCCACATTCCTGGCGCCGTTCCCATTTTATTGTGCAAAACGGTACATTTTGAAGGAACTAATGCCTGATCTTTATTTAATTGTGAAATTGGTCTTTTATAAAATCCTTCAATCAATTCTGTTACATGTGCCAAAACTTCGGGATTAACAACTAATTCGTCGTCAAAATAATCACAGAAAGTTTTCTTGGTAACATCGTCTTTCGTTGGCCCTAAACCTCCGGTCACAATTACAACATCGACTTTGTTTTGTAACTGGGCAAATGTGTCTAAAATGTGTTTTTTATCGTCGCTAATCGAAATCATTTCATGGACTTCAACTCCGATTCGGTCTAGAGATTTTGCGATAAAACCGGAGTTTGTATCTACAATTTGACCTATTAATATTTCATCTCCAATAGTAATGATAGTTGCTTTCATATCTGTGGAATATTTTTACTTACAATTTTGTAAGTCATTATTATAAAGAAGGTTGTTGTCGCAACGATTTTGCGTGAGGGGTAGAAACGGCATCCTTTTGTGACAAACGAAAAGTGCTCGTTTTACAAAATTTTCCGGAACAAAAGATATAGTGTATAACCCGACTCTATTTTTGACCTGATTTTATGAAGGACAAAAATAGAGTCACGCCCATATCTTACAAATCAAAGTCTTTTTTAATTTCTTTTATTGCCTCTTTTACCTGCAATTTAATGCTTTTAAAAGTTTCGACAATTTCTTTTTTCTTGCCTTCTGCTTTTGTCCAGGCTTCAACCTGAAGAATTTCCTCAAAAGCCACATTTAACCCCATTAAATCTAACGTAGGTTTTATTTTGTGGGCATATGAGTAAGCATATTTATGATCCTTTTTCTTAATTCCTTCTTTGATTTGTTTTAAATCTTCGGGAACTTCGGTAACAAATAGTTTTAGAATTTCGTTTACAAATTCAGGATCGTTGTCTGAAAGCGCATATACTTTCGAAAGGTTGTACTTTAAAGCCATTATTTTACTTGTATTCTGAATAATTTTTTATCTTCTAAAAAGCCTTCTAAAACATCATTTGGTTTAACTGCAGCAACTCCTTCCGGTGTTCCTGTAAAAATAATATCTCCTATTTTTAATGTAAAATATTGAGATACATAAGAAACCAGTTCATCAATTTTCCAAAGCATGAAGCTTGTATTTCCTTTTTGAACTGTTTTAGAATTATTTGTTAACTCAAATGTAAGATTTTCCATAGAAACAAAATCGTTTTTTGGAACAAAATCTCCAATGACTGCTGAGCCATCAAACGCTTTTGCTTTCTCCCAAGGCAATCCTTTCGCCTTCAATTTATCTTGTAAATCTCTGGCTGTAAAATCGATACCTACACTTATTTCATCATAATACTTATGAGCAAATTTAGGTTCGATGTACTTCCCTACTTTGTTAATTTTAACAATTATCTCTATTTCGTGATGAATTTCTTCAGAAAATTCTGGAATTACAAACGGATGTTGCTTCAACAAAACTGCCGAATCCGGTTTCATAAAAACTACAGGTTCCGTTGGTCGCTCGTTTTTTAATTCCTCAATATGATTGGTATAATTTCTACCGATACAGATGATCTTCATTTCTTTTGTAAGTTGCTAAGTTGCTAAGCTACTAAGGTTCTAAGAAACTATGCAAAAAACTTAGCATCTTAGAACCTTAGCGACTTAGAACCTTATTTAGTATTTAACTTTCTTAATTTTATTGCCGTCAAAACTTTCTTAGTGTACAAAGGGAAATCAGCATTTTGAATCCAGCTGAAATATCCGGGCTCTGTCTCTAATACTTTGTCAACTTTGGCTCCTTTATGTTTTCCGAAGGTAAAAATCTCTTCGTTGTCTTTATCAAAAGCAATCATTCCGGCAAAATCAGCGATTTTTTTACGGGTTGTAAATTCGGACAATGATTTCATATCGTTTTCCAATTCCGGATAACGATCTAATTGCGCTTTTAAGATTTCGTATGTTGCCATTGTATCAGCTTCTGCTGAATGGGCGTTTTCAAGACTTTTTCCGCAATAAAATTTCAATGCAGCACTTAAAGTACGCTCTTCCATTTTATGAAAAATAGTTTGCACATCTACTGAAACTTTATTCTTCATATCAAAATCAACTCCGGCACGAAGCAATTCTTCTGCAAGCAACGGAATATCGAAACGATCTGAATTAAATCCACCTAAATCACTATCCTTAATCATATTATGAACTTGCGGTGCCAATTCTGCAAAAGTAGGTTCGTTTGCTACTTTTTCATCTGTGATACCATGAACAGCGGTGGTTTGCGGCGGAATTGGAATCGTTGGATTCACCAACCAGGTTTTACTTTCTTTATTTCCGTTTGGAAAAACTTTGAATATCGAAATTTCTACTATTCGATCTTTACCGATATCAATTCCGGTTGTTTCAAGATCAAAAAAGCAAATTGGTTTGTTGAGTTTGAGTTCCATTTTTAATTTTTATAAGATTACAAATGTAATTTTTAAAGCCGAATTTTCCCTTTTATTCTTGATTTTTTTAAACAAAAATGGGTTCGATTTCGATATTTTAACTTTTAAAATTACTCTTAAACTGAGCTCACATTCATTTCTTAACCTTTTCTTACAAAAGAAAAAACCCTGAAAATTATTAAAATTTTCAGGGTTTGAATTTATTTTTATTCTGATTTTAGAAATCTCTGTCTACATCAAAAGCTTCTAAATATTCGGCTACACGTTTTACAAAACTTCCGCCCAAAGCACCGTCAACAACTCTATGATCGTAAGAATGCGATAAGAACATTTTTTGACGGATTCCGATAAAATCACCTTCCGGAGTTTCAATCACTGCAGGCACTTTACGAATCGCTCCAAGAGCAAGAATTCCAACTTGTGGCTGATTGATAATTGGCGTTCCAAAAACACTGCCAAAAGTACCCACATTTGTAACTGTATAAGTTCCGCCTTGTGTATCGTCTGGTTTTAGCTTTCCGGCTTTTGCACGGTTTCCTAAATCATTAACCGCTTTTGCCATTCCAACAAGGTTTAACTGATCTGCATTTTTAATTACAGGAACAATTAAATTTCCGTTTGGTAAAGCCGCAGCCATTCCTAAATTTATATTTTTCTTTTTGATGATATAATCACCATCTACAGAAATGTTCATTCCCGGGAAATCTTTTAACGCTTTTGCAACCGCTTCCATCATAATTGGCGTAAAAGTCAACTTCTCACCTTCTCTTTTCTCGAAAGCAGTTTTTACTTTTTCTCTCCATTTTACAATATTCGTCACATCAACCTCAATAAACGATTGTACGTGAGCAGAAGTTTGTACCGAAGCCACCATATATCCAGAAATCAGTTTACGCATTCTGTCCATTTCGATGATTTCATCACCTCCATTTACAGAAACCGGAACCGCTTGCTGGCTTTTTTGAACCGGAGCTGCCTGAACTACAGGTTCTGCTGCTTTTGGCGTAGGAACTACAGCTTTTGGAGCTTCTACAACACCCGATTTACGGTTTTCAATATATTTAAAGATATCTTCTTTTGTTACTCGACCGTCTTTTCCTGAACCAGCAATATTTTCTAATTCAGCAACAGAAATACCTTCTTCTTTTGCAATATTTTTTACTAATGGAGAAAAGAATTTATCGGATCCTGAGAAATCTTGTGGAGCAGTGACAGTTTCTTTAGCAACTTCAATTGTTTTTTCAATCTCTGCTGCTTCAGTCGGAGCAGAAACTTCTTCAGTTACTTTTGCAGTTGGCGCATCACCTTCTGTCTCAATAATTGCAATAGTTTGTCCTACCTGAACTAAATCATCTTTACCGAATAATTGTTCAACTAAAATCCCCGATACTTCGCTTGGTACTTCACTATCAACCTTATCAGTTGCAATTTCAAGTACTGCTTCATCAGCTTCAATTTTGTCTCCAACTTCTTTCAACCAGTTGGTAATGGTTGCTTCAGCGACACTTTCTCCCATTTTAGGAAGCTTTAATTCAAATCTTGCCATATTGTTAATCTAAAGGATGATTTTGATTTTGTGATTGCGAAATTACTGAATATTTTAAATATAAATTACACTTAATATAATTTTTTACTCAATTTTTATAATTTGGCCTCTGTCATTTCGGGAATTGCTTCCAATAATAAAATTGGTGTTTTTGGGGAAAATCTTAAAAGTAATGTTCTTATCTTTAAGAGTTTCTATCATTTTGATACATTTTTTGAATGAAACATAGTGATTATCCAAAATAATCTCTCCTCTTTTACCCTTAAAAAGTAGGCACGAATTTACCATTTTTTCTTTTTTTAAATCCAAAAAGAACACTTTATTTTTTAAAATAGAAGGTAATTTTTCAGACAAAATTTTATTTGAAGAATAAAAAACGACACTTTCAGGCAAAGGTTTTGACTTAACTTTTCCCTGAAACATTTTTACAAAAGAGAAAAACCAAATACCAATTTGAATAAAAAACTCAAAAAACCACGATTTCTTAAAATGCTTTTGATAAAAGAAATTCATCGCTTCCTGAAAACGTTTCATATACTTTTCGTCTTTTACCGTACTTTCTCCTTTATAATGTAAAACTGTAGTTTCATGAAAATAGAGATTCACCTTTTGTTTTTGTAAAACACGATACGACAAATCAATATCATCAGCATACATAAAACAATCTTCATCAAAACCTTCTAATTCCTGATATAAATTGCGTTTCAAAAACATAAAAGCTCCAACTAAAATATCGACTTTTCCGGTTTCATTTTCGCCTAAATGTTGCGCATAATATTGATTGAAAAGTTTACTTTTTGGAAAGATCTTATATAAGCCAAAAATCTTTGTAAAAGCAATCCACGGCGTTGGAATTCCGCGTTTGCTTTCGGGCAGAAATTCTCCTGTTCCGTCAATTAATTTACAACCTATAATTCCCAAATCTGTTTGCCTTTCGGCGAAAGCCAAAATCTTGACAAAAGCATCTTCAGCAACAACTGTATCGGGATTTAGAATGCAAACGTATTTTCCGCTCGCTTGAGAAACTCCAATATTATTTCCTTTTGGAAAACCAAAATTAGAGGCGTTTTCAATTAATTTTACGTTCGGAAACTTATTTTTCATCATCAAACAACTCTCGTCTGACGAATTATTATCAATAACAATAATTTCAGCATCAAGTGTCGAAATCGCTTCCTGAACACTTAAAACACATTGCTCCAAGAAGTAACGCACATTATAATTAAGAATAATTACCGATAATTGCATGAAAAATATAGGAATTGATTTTTTCGAAAGTTAGAAATTTTCGGCTAAACCCAATCGCAATGACCAATCGTTTTTACTAACTCCAAAATCAAGCACCAAATTACTATTGTTTTGCTTGTTCCATTTAATACGCAAACCGGCTCCAGCTGCAGGATTCCATTTTTTAAAATCGTAAGTATCCAACTTTGAAACTGAGGAAATATTAGTAAAAAATACAGCGCCCCAAAATCCGTTTTTGGAAATATCAGTTCGATATTCTGTTTCAAAATACATCAATGCATTGCTTCGGAATCTATTTCTGGTAAAACCCCGACCTGTTTTTCCATCACGATCCCAACCAATACTTGGCAAATCGAGATAATGCGGCTTTCCGCCAAAAGTTGACCAATAAAAAGCCCGATAAGCCAAAACGCGATGTTTGTATTTGCTAAACGAATGGTATTTTCGGGCATCAAAATAAATAGAATTCCATTTTTTTCCGTCGACTCCGGTTGTGTTTATTCTATAATCGGCTTCTATATAAATTCCCTGTTCCGGATTTACGTTGTTTTTTCGAGAATCATAAAGTCCCTGAACAGCGATTCCAAAAGAATTTTCATCTGAATAATCGCCGTTCATATATTTATAATAATCGGTTTGATCATCGATATATGATTCTTCAGAAATATTTTGATAATTATCCAGTAACAAACCTAATCCAATTCTGAAATTACCTATTATTTTTCGGGTTGCAAACTGATAAAAACGCCATTGCTGATAATCTAACGTTGACATTTTTTTGTCTGTATTATGTCCGCCTAAACCATAAGTATCCTGAGGATAAATCATATACCGATAATCTCCAATAAAATTCCATTTGTCGTCTCTTGTATAAATATAGGATTGAATGGGAAAAACATATTGCTTGGTAAAACTGAAATAAGGCGAAAAAGAAACCTGAGACATTTTGGTAGTATTACTATCGCCCAGATAAAATGTAGTTAAAAAAGAAACGACCAATCCCGCATTTTTATTTGCATCTATGGGAACGGGAAGCAATGAAAAAGCCACTTTTTTGTCTGAATTTACTCTTACGGAATCATTTTTATGGAATAGTTTATACAAAACATCTAAAATATCTTTTTTACTATTCGAAATGGTATCATTCTGTGAATAACAAAATGGCGTAAGAAAAAGGAAAAATAAAATAATTAGTGATTTCATACTTTTCATTTCGTAAGGTTTTCAGAAACAACTTCTTACAAATTTAAAATTTAATTTAAAACAGCCGTCTATTTTAAAAAGAATAAAAAAAGAAAAACTAAAACGAATCGTAAAAAACTATATTTTTGATTTTGAACAAAAATAGTTTTCCATGAAAAACAGAATTCTGATTCTAATTGATTCATTTCTTTTGCTATTGACACTCTTTTTTACATCAGGTTTTGGATTTATTCAGCATGATTTAGATTCAGACCGAAATCTTGTAAAATCTTCTACTTGGTATATTGCCGGTCCAACCAAAGAAAATCAGGAAACAATTAATGCTATTCGGGAAAAAGAAGAAATTATCAGAGTAACAGCAAAAGATAATCCTGTTGGAGAAATAGAATTAAATGTCATGATTACGGCATCAGATTCAAATGATGGCATTCCGACAAACTTATCTGATAATTCGAAATTCGTCACTATAACTTATAGATCTTCACATCTTATAAAATTACAAGCCAGAGAAGGAAATCCAGAAGGAACTGGTTGTGTACATGGCGGTTCACATCCGAGAGTTGATATTCCGGCTTCTCCAAAAAAATTGAACACAATTAAAATTCCGTGGTCAAATTTTAAACAAGATGGTTTACCAAACGGAAAACCTTTAAATATTCATAATCTTTGTAAATTCAATTTTGTGAATTACAATCCGGTTTCGGGAGCATTTTTAGAAATAAAATCAGTTATAGTCCAAATTTAAAAACATGAAAACAAGACTTTTATTTATCCTTTTCGTTGCTGTATTCTTTTCAAATTTTGGCTATAGCCAAAATAAATCTGCTGTTTCAAAAATCGACATTAATGGTGTTTGGGAAGATATAAATCCGGGCGTTCAAAATGCAGTTGCCATTATATCGGAACAAAACGGAAAGGTTATTTTCTCGCATTATCTGGAATGGAAAGGACAGAAATTCGTAGAAAGCGGCACCGGAAAAAGAACCGGAAATACAATTACTTATACTGTAACGGTGACATTGCCAATTGAAGGTTGGGCAACCGCGGGAACGCATACTTTAAAATTATCCGAAGACGGAAATACGCTAGAAGGAACTTTTGTCGACAATAAAAAACGAACTGGACCAATTGCTTTTAAACGTGTGAGGTGAAAAAATTTGTTTCAGGTTTCAGGTTGAAATGAGATTATTTAA
This sequence comes from uncultured Flavobacterium sp., assembly GCF_951805225.1. Classification (NCBI taxonomy): domain Bacteria; kingdom Pseudomonadati; phylum Bacteroidota; class Flavobacteriia; order Flavobacteriales; family Flavobacteriaceae; genus Flavobacterium; species uncultured Flavobacterium sp. The sequence goes on from NZ_OX638201.1 coordinate 3,349,583, forward strand.
CCGCAAAGTTCGCAAAAGTTTTTTCTCTTAGATTACGTTTAGCAAACGCAAAGTTCGCAAAGCTTTGTGTTTAAAACTTTGCGAACTTTGCGAAAATCTTTGTGAACTTTGCGGTTAAACAATCCTTACAAATGCAGCTGAATTTTATATTTGTTGCATAATTTCATTACAAACAACATTATTGTTGAGAAAACTAATGACCAAATAATTCCCGGAACTCCTACACGGAAATAACCCGGAATAATATGAATGTTAAAAGCTTTACAGAAATAATAAATTACGCCCGGCAAAATATAAATCAATAAAGGATTTGCTGCTGCGGGCATGAAGAAATTACTCCATTTTGTTTGTTTTTTAATCTCCATTAACCAATAAAGAAAATAGAATAATACGGTACAAATTGTTGCCGAAAACATGGTCCAAGATGGTGTTCCTTTTATTTTTGAAATTCCGAAATAAGGTCTTAATAAATATCCTGTCACAAAAAACAAAACAGCAAAACCTATAACTGCCCAATTGATTTTCGGAGTTACTTTTCGATCAAAAAACAATAGCGAAATCACAACTCCGGCACTTACTAATGAAGCATGTGTTAAATGTCCGGCAATAAAACTTAACCAAGATGTTTGCTGTATTACAGATCCTTCAGTCAAATTAACTGAATTGGCGATGACACAAACGATCAAAAACGCAATCATAGCCCATAATCTTCCAGAAACTAACCAATAATAGACTACCGTAATTAAATACGCCCAACCTATTAATCCCAGAATTCCCCACCATTTTGGCGTCATTCCAATTTCGCCGGTATCCTGAACGTATAAAAAATATAGCGCTACCAAAACAAGCATTCCGCCATATTGAAGTGTATTTTTTAACCAAACCGGAAAGTCTTTCGCATATTTATTCCAAATTGGAATCGGCATGAAATAAGCCAAAAGTCCCCAAAATACAGGTTGAATAATCATTTTTGTTGCATCATAACCGTATTCGGCATTGACCATAAAAACACCAATAATAATTAAAGCCAAAGCTCTTTTTAAGGTATGTGTCCAAATTGTTTTAGCGCTATCTCCTTTTAATAATCTGGCATTGAAAGCAAACGGAATCGACATCCCGACAATAAATAAAAAGGCCGGAAAAACCACATCAACAAAAGTCATTGCATCTGCGTCTGCAGGCATATGTTTCATCCATTGTGGCACTTGTGTAATACTTGCGAGCTCATTTACAAAAATCATTATAAAAATGGTAATTCCGCGCAAAGCATCTATCGAAATAATCCTTTGATTGTATAAATTTTCTTTAATTTTCATAAAATTTCATCGTATTGATAATAACAAATATAAACTAATGGATGAAATGTCAAATTAGGTTTCTGTAACAAATTCTCAATAAATCGTTTTAAATAAATCCTCTGAGTAATTTCATTAAAAATCCTTTTCATTTTTTTACTTTTGCGCCATGTTATCATTCTTTAAACCCAAGTTATATTTAAAAGACCTTATTCCTGAAGGTTTTGTTGACATTCATTCCCATTTATTGCCAGGTATTGACGATGGTGCAAAAAATAGTACTGCAAGTATTAAACTTATAAAAGCTTTTCAGGAAATGGGCTTTTCGCAATTTACTACAACTCCGCATATTAGCCATATTTGGAAAAATTCTCAAGAAACTATTTTAGACAATTATAAAGAAACGATTGTTCTAGCCGAAGAAAATAATCTTCAAATTCCTTTTGAAACTGCTGCTGAATATTTGATGGATGATTGGTTTGAAAGTCATTTTCACTCCGAAAAACTTCTTACGCTAAAAGACAATTATGTATTGGTAGAAATGTCATATCTGAACGCTCCTATCCGATTGTATAAAATATTATTTGATTTGCAAGTTGCAGGTTACATTCCAGTTTTGGCACATCCGGAACGCTATACATTCTATCATAAAAATTTTAACGAATACGAAAAACTAAAAAAAGCAGGTTGTCTTTTTCAGTTGAATTTATTGTCTACAGTTGGTTATTATGGAAGTGAAATATCCAAAACTGCCGACGAACTTCTTAAAAAAGGAATGTATGATTTTGCAGGAACTGATGCTCACCACATGAGACATATTAACTCTTTTGGAAACAGAATTAAAGTAAAAAGTATTTCGAATCTAAAAGAAGTAATTAACAATAATCAATTTTTTAAATCTAATCAATAAGCGTTTTCTTCGCCTTTAAAAATATTGATAATCGTTTTTACGATGATTTTCACATCTAGTAATAAACTCCAATTTTCGATATACCAGATATCATATTCTACTCTGCTTTCCATATCGCTCAAAACTTTAGTTTCACCGCGATAACCGTTCACTTGCGCCCAACCTGTAATTCCGGGTTTAGCATATTGACGCACTAAATAATTATTGATTAAATCACTGTATTCTTTAGCCAGATTTACCATATGTGGTCTTGGTCCAACTACGGACATATCGCCATAAAAAACATTAAAAAACTGAGGCAATTCGTCAATGCTTGTTTTACGAATAAAAGCTCCAAATTTAGTAATTCGGCTATCTCCTTTTTCGGCTTGTTTCTTGTGTGCCAAACCATTAACATACATACTTCTGAATTTAAAACACATAAAAGTTCTATTATCGCGGCCTGATCTTTCTTGTTTAAAAAATATTGGTCCCGGCGATTCTATTTTAATAATCAACATTATAATAGGAAACAACCACGGAAATATCAATAAAATCACAGAAACCGAAAAAACAATATCAAAAGCTTTTTTTACAAGTCTGTTTACCACAAGTTCCAAAGGTTCTGTGCGAAACATTAATACTGGCGTATTTTCATAAAAAGCAACCTCAACTTTACTTGATTTTGTGTACAATTGAAAATCAGGAATAAACTTAATTCGAACCATATTCTGTTCGCAAATTCTCGTCAGTTCATTAATAATTTCGATATTATCGATATGTAATGACACATACATTTCATCTATTTTTTTCTCGGTAACAAACTGCCGAATAGCATTAAAACCTCCCAAAACTGAAGCAGGATTAACAATTGAAGCATTTATATTTTCATCAAAAAAACCTAGAAATTTGTATCCGTAAGTTAGATCTTTTGCTAATATTTTTCGGATTTTCTCTCCGGATTCATTAGCGCCAACCACAATAAAAGTCTTAAAATTATATCCTTTGGCTCTAATATATTTTAAAAGTTTCATGGAGAAATAACGGGAAACCATCAATAATACAAAGAAAATCATGTAGAAAAAGAACAACCTAAGTCTCGAAATATCTACGTATTTCAAGTACACCACAAATATTGAGATTAAAGCAGCATGAATGAGCAGCTTTTTTATGGTTCTGAATAATATCGATTCTATTGGTTCTACTCGAATGCTTCGGTTTGAATCGTTTTGAAGCAATAATACTATCCAAATTAAAATTGCTAATAACGAAACTACTCTTTCTTCTTTTGACAAAAGTTTATCCAAACTTCCAAATCTGGCGTATGCAGACAAAATTGTAGCAAGATTCAACAATACTAAATCTACTAAAACAAACAAAAGCTTAAAATAGCGCGAGAAACGATAATGTGATAGTTTTTGTAAGATTTTCATACTGAGGTTTTATGCTTAATTTTAGACTAAAAATTAATTAAAAATTTAGCACTGCAAAATAATATTTTAATTAGATTTTTCTGTACTATTTAGAATCTATTCTTTAAAAGTTTACTTTTATACTTTGCCGATTTAATATTGCAGATTATGCTTAAAACAATTCTACTTTTTTTCCTGATTTCAGCTTCTGCAAATGCGCAAATATCAGGTTGTACAGATCCACTTTCGAAGAACTATAATCCATTGGCAACTATAAATGATGGAAGTTGTATTTATTCTTCTTTCCGAATTAAACCGGAATATTCCAGGAAATTATCTGACTCGATCAAAGAAACCTCGGGATTAATTTCTTTCAATAATTTATTGTGGACGCATAATGACGATCATGATAAAACCATTTACGGATTGGATTCTTTGGGTCAAATCAAAAGAAAAATAGTCCTAAACGAAGTAATAAACAATGACTGGGAAGAAATCTCTCAAGATAATACACATATTTATATTGGTGATTTTGGAAATAATTACACCGGAAACAGAACTGATTTACATATTCTAAAAATAGAAAAACAATCTTTTCTAGAAGGAAATCCAAAAATTGAAACCATTTCGTTTCAATATTCTGATCAAACTGATTTTTCATCTCAAAAAGGCAATACAACAAATTTCGATTGTGAAGCTTTCATCGTTTCAAAAGACAGCATTTATTTATTCACAAAACAATGGAGTTCCTCAAAAACTTCAATTTATTCCTTGCCAAATCAATCCGGAAAGCACGTTGCACGACTAAAAGATCAATTGGACACAAAAGGATTAGTAACGGGCGCAACTTATTTAGAATCCAAAAAGCTGATTGTTCTTTGTGGTTATTCTAAAATAGGAAAACCATTTTTATACCTTTTATATGACTTTAAAAACAATAATTTTTTATCAGGAAATAAAAGGAGAATAAATCTTCCGCTTCCTTTTCATCAAATAGAAGGAATTTCGTCAGAAGATGGTTTGCATTATTATCTAACAAATGAATCTTTGGTTCGAAAACCGATAATCAATGTTTCTCAGCAAATTCATTATTTAGATTTGAGTCCTATATTGAATTCCTATCTCCATAAATAATTACATAGCAGTTTCCTTTTGCAAAAAAGATATTTACATGATATTTTTTTATCTTTGAAACTCATACTTTTTCATCCAAATGGCTTTATCTTTGAGCCTTCAGAAAATTGATATTCATTATGGAACAAAAAATACATCAGGGAAGAAACGTAAAACGTTTCAGAGAAATGCTTGGAATCAAACAAGAAGGATTGGCTTTTGATTTGGGAAATGAATGGAATCAAAAGAAAATTTCTATGTTGGAGCAAAAAGATGTAATTGAATATGATTTACTAAATCAAATCTCAAATGCATTAAAAATTCCTGTGGAAGCTTTTCAGAATTTTGATGAGGAACAAGCGGTGAATATTATTTCGAATACTTTCGCAGAACACGCTTTCAGTAATTCATTTAATTACGGAACAATTAATTTTAATCCAATTGAAAAATTAGTTTCACTTCACGAAGAAAAGATTGTGTTATACGAGCGTATGTTGAAAGAGAAAGATGAGATGATGGCGAGACTTGAAAAATTAATCAATAAATAATTTCGTAATAATCATTTATAATACATACTAATATACAAAGAGACTTTCGAGTCTCTTTTTTAATTTTAAACCTTTTTTCCAAGTGGTTTAAAATGTAAATTATTTAAAAAACTTTTTGCAGTTTCAACTTTTTCGGGAAATAAAATCCTTTCCTTCAATTTTGAAGAAACTAAAGATAAAAGTGCACTTTCTGACACTTTTACATATTTTTCGTTTTTTATAACTTTATTTTCCATAGTACAAAAATAAAGTATTATAATTAATTTCTTACTTTTTATAAACACTTCCTGATCTCATTTTCTGCATTTACAAATAAAACCTTTAGCTTCAAGGTTTTAGCACTATTATTAATATCCAAAGTATTGGGAATATTGAATTTCTATCTCCATAAATAAGCTTTTGCGGAATCTGATTTTGTATTAAACCAAATTCCGCAAAAAAATTATTTTTATTTTATTTTAGACAGCAGTAAATTAAAATTATCAATCACCAAATTAGGTTCATCATTCATAATGTAATGCCCCGATTTTGTAGTTCCAATGTGCGTAAAATCAGAAACTCCTTCTTTTAATAATTCATGCGCCTTAAACCATTTTTGTTTATCTGATTCAGAAGTAGATGCGTCGACTTTTAAACTCGAAATTACAATTACAGGAATATTTGGCAAATGCTGAAGTGTCGCCATATACTGAGAATCTTCTATTATTTCTCTGGCTTCGCGTGTTCCTCCAAAATTTTCTCCATAATTGATCAGACAAAGATTATAAAGCATATCCTCCTCTTCTTGCGAAGGCCGATTAGAATATTCGTGCGATGGATCTATAAACAATAATCCGGCAACTTTAGAAGGATTTTTAACAGCATAATCTCTAATAATCATTCCGCCAAGCGAATGCCCGATAAGAATAACTTTTCTGCCATTCGAAAAATTATTAATTACAGTTTCGAGTTCACTTCTTAATTGATTTATATTTCTTGGTTTTGAATCTTTTTCAGATTTTTCATAACCGGCTCTGTCGTATGTTAAGACATCTAATTGTGCACTTAGTTTTATTGGTATTTTTTTTTCGTTCCAAACAGAATGTCCGTCTCCGAGTCCGGATTCAAAAACTACCAAATATTTTGAGTTGTGAATAATGGAGTAAGTTGCCAATTTATGAGTTCCAACATCTACTTTTGTTTCTTTTAAAGTTTCAGTATTATTATCACTGTCTTTATCGCACGAAACGAATGTAAAGAATAAACTTAGTCCAATTTTTGCAATAATGTTTTTTGCTGATTTCATTTCTTTAAGATTAAAATTTTCAGCAAAAATCCTTTAAAAACAAAGGCTGGTCGTTCTGATTTATAAATTAGAACCTATTTGTTTCTTATATTCTGACGGAGTTTGTCCCGTGACTTTTTTAAATGTCGTATTAAAAACCGTTTTTGAATTAAAACCTACAGAAAATCCAATTCCTAATAAACTTAAACGATCCGTTTCAGAATCAATCATTAATTTTTTAGCTTCTTCAATTCGATATCTGTTTATAAACTGATAGAAATTTTCACCAAATCCATTATTGATTACGTACGAAAGTATATGTGTAGAAATTTTCATCGAATCAGCCAGTTTTACCAAACTTAAACCAAATTCTAAAAATGGCTTTTCGGTTTCCATTAATTGTAATAATCTGATTTTTTGTTCTTCTAATTCTTCGTTGGTCAGCAATTGTTTTCGTTTGCCTTCCGGCAGAGAAGTTTCAACAATAATAGTTTCTATTTCTTCTTTCTCTTTTAAACTATATGGAAAGATTTCTTTTTGTTTCTGCCAATAATAAGTTATGTAGAGAATACTTAAAAAGTAAATCAAACTTGTCAGGACATCAAAGGTTTTGTTTCCTTCGGATATTTGAAATACAATATCAAGAATCCAAAAAATCGTGATAAAAATAACGCCGACAATAATATTTTTCAGCCATTTCAAATCCAGATTCTCAGAAGTAGAATTTAAAAGTTTAATCGTTTTTTCATGCTTAATAATTTTTCGATAAGCGAGAAAACAATAAATAAAAACGTACAGGCTGAAAATAAAATTAAATATTGCTATGGTTTTCTGTACAATTTCCGGACTTATATCTTCGGGTTTATTGTTGTCGTCTATTATCCAGGAAATAATAAGAAGAATAAAGATTAGGAAAGCAAAACTAAAATGCAAGTAATCAATTGCTTTCCATTTTCTAACTGGCTCGATATAATAGCAAACACTTAGATAAAACACCGGAGCAACAACAAAACTGGAGATGTTTATTAATTGATTCAGAATATCATCTTCTGTGAGTATTTTGCTGTCGACAATAACATTTTCGAGTAAGATTAAAAAAATACAGCCTACAAAAGATCCAAACCAGCGATTGGCTTTTATATTAATCTTATTTTGATTTACAAAAATTATAAATGTCAGTAAAAATGCTGCACCGCAAATTATTGCATTGAATATTGAGTACATAAAACAATTTTGATCACAAATCTAAGTAATTAAGTTTGTCTTAGTCAACTTAAATAAGTTTAACAATTCGTAAATGGTAATATAAAAGTTTACTTTTGCAAAAAGTTATGTTTTCTAAAACATTCATAACTTATAATTTATAACTCATATTTTACAAAGTGAATTACTTATCTGTAGAAAATATATCGAAGTCATTTGGCGAAAGAACGCTTTTTGACAATATCTCATTTGGAATCAATAAAGACCAAAAAATTGCTTTTATCGCTAAAAATGGTTCGGGAAAAACAACCATTATGAGTATTATCAATGGTTTGGATGAACCTGATACTGGACAAGTTGTTTTAAGAAAAGGAATCCGTATGGCGTTTCTTTCTCAAGATAATAATCTACAAGACGAGTTAACCATTGAAGAAAGCATTTTTGCATCAGACAATGAAACGCTTAAAGTAATTGAGGCTTACGAAAAAGCTCTTGAAAATCCAGACGATGAAGAAGCTTATCAAAAAGCTTTTGACGGAATGGACCAACATAATGCGTGGGATTTTGAAACGCAATACAAACAAATTTTATTCAAATTAAAACTGGAAGATTTTAAACTTAAAGTAAAAAATCTTTCAGGTGGACAAAAAAAGCGTCTTTCATTAGCGATCATTTTGATTAATCGCCCTGATTTATTGATTCTTGATGAGCCAACCAATCACCTTGATCTTGAAATGATCGAATGGCTGGAAAGTTATTTTGCCAAAGAAAATATTACATTGTTTATGGTAACGCACGACCGTTTCTTCTTGGAGCGTGTTTGTAACGAAATCATCGAACTTGACAATGGTAAATTATACCAATACAAAGGAAATTATTCTTATTATTTAGAGAAAAAAGAAGAAAGAATTACTTCTGAAAACGCAAGTGTTGACAAGGCAAAAAACTTATTCGTAAAAGAATTAGAATGGATGCGCCGTCAGCCAAAAGCGAGAACAACAAAATCGAAATCACGTCAGGATGATTTTTATGTAATTAAAGAAAAAGCACAAAGTCGTCGTAAAGAAAACAAAGTTGAGCTTGAAATTAATATGGAAAGAATGGGAAGCAAGATTATTGAGCTTCACAAAATTTCTAAAAAATTCAAAGATCACGTCATTCTGGACAACTTTAGTTTTGATTTTCAGCGTGGAGAACGTATCGGAATTATTGGAAAAAATGGAACCGGAAAATCTACTTTCTTAAACCTTCTTACGGGAACACTTCCGTTGGATAGCGGACGAGTTGTAAAAGGAGAAACTATTAAAGTTGGTTATTACACACAAAGTGGAATTAATCCGAAACCAAATCAGCGTGTAATTGACATCATTAAAGAATACGGTGAATATATTCCGCTTGCAAAAGGTAGAATGATTTCGGCTTCGCAATTGTTAGAACGTTTTCTTTTTGATGCTAAAAAACAATATGATTTCGTAGAAAAATTAAGTGGTGGCGAATTAAAACGTTTGTATTTATGTACGGTTTTAATTCAGAATCCTAACTTTTTGATTCTGGATGAGCCTACAAACGATTTAGATATCGTGACTTTAAATGTATTGGAAAGCTTCCTTTTAGATTATCCAGGTTGTTTATTGGTAGTTTCTCACGACCGTTACTTTATGGATAAAATCGTAGATCACTTATTTATCTTTAGAGGAAAAGGAGAAATTGAAAGCTTTCCAGGAAACTATTCTGATTTCAGAGCTTATGAAGATAGTGCCGATGTTGCTCAAAAAGAAGAAAACAAAGCCGAAAAGAAAGATTGGAAACAAAATAATCCAACAGGAAATCTAACTTTCAACGAGCAAAAAGAATATCAAAAACTAGAAAGAGAAATAAAAGATTTAGAAATTGATAAATCTAAAATCGAACAATTATTCTCTGATGGAAAAGTTCCTGATGCTGATATTGAGAAAAAAGCTAACGAATTACAAAACATCATTAATAAAATAGATCAGAAAGAAGAACGTTGGTTTGAACTTTCGGCTAAAATTGAAGGATAGTTTTTTAGAATATACAAAATAAAAAACGCAGAGTTCCACTAATTTTTAGTGAATCTTTGCGTTTTTTCTTTATGAATCTATATTGAAGGAAAATTAGCAAATTTTACTAAATTAGCAAACTTAAAAAACAAGTATCCATATGAAATACCTTTTAACTTCATTACTAACTTTAACGTTATTTATTTCTTGCGTTAACAATGACAAACCAGTTATTCAAGAGCCTCAAAAAACAGATTATACTGTTGAAAACGAAAAAGAAATTAAAGATTATATTGCTCTAAATAAACTTACTGCCGTAAGAAGCGATTCTGGTTTGTATTATGTTATCAATGAACCTGGAACGGGAGCAAAACCAACAGCAACATCAAATGTAACTGTTGCTTACAAAGGTTATTTTACAAGCGGAAAAATATTCGATCAAAGCAGTGCTGCAGGTATTTCTTTTCCTTTAGACAAAGTTATTAAAGGTTGGACCGAAGGTATTCCTTTGTTTAAAGAAGGTGGAAGCGGAATTTTATTAATCCCTTCACATTTAGCTTACGGTAGCTCTAATAATAGTGGGATTCCAGCGGGTTCAGTTCTTATTTTCGACGTTAAATTGATTAAAGTTAATTAAGAGAACAATTTTACAATCATACAAAAGCCACAACAGAATTATTTTTTTGTTGTGGCTTTTTCTTTTCTTTTAAATAGTCAAAAATAAAATAGCGACAAAAAAAACATTAATTATAAGAATAAGAATTCCATTATGTAATGATTCTAAAAAATTGTATAACTGATAGTTAATCTATTTTACGAGCTTTGTTTAAGTGAAAATGAATTCACAATTAAACATTATATAAAAATGGAAAATCTACATAATCCCGATGGAACAAAACATGAAATATTAACCGGAATGTTTTCGGATCGCGACAGTATAGAAAGAGCTTATGACAATTTAAGCGAAAGAGGTTATTCAAAAGATGAAATCAATCTTATCATGTCAGATGATACGCGAAAAAAACATTATTCTGACAAAGATGATCATTCAGAACTAGGCACAAAAGCCGCCGAAACTGCAGGAACAGGATCTGCAATTGGCGGAACAATTGGCGCTATTGTAGGAGTTGTTGCTGCATTAGGAACAAGCCTTGTTATTCCCGGATTAGGATTAATCGTAGCTGGTCCGCTTGCTGCGGGATTAGCAGGTGCAGGTGCCGGAGGAATTACAGGAGGTTTAATTGGAGCTCTTGTAGGATCTGGAATTCCGGAAGACAGAGCAAAAATTTACGAAGACGGAATTAAAAATGGTCACGTAGTTTTAGGCGTTCACCCACGCAACAATGAAGACGCTGAATATTTTGAACAAATATGGAGAGCTAATAAAGGAGAAAACATTTACCGTTAATTCAATATTTTCTACAAAAGAAAACCACAACAAAATTTATTCTGTTGTGGTTTTTTATTTTTAAAAACTGAAAACTTAGACTGAAAACTGATTACCAAATTCTACCAAGGAATCGGATTATAATCTTTCAGGAACTTTCCGCACCAATGTTTTCCTGTATTGATTCCATCAAATAAAGGATCCATAACACGAGCCGCGCCATCAACAATATCCAATGGCGGTTGAAAATCTTCTAATTCTTGTTTCTTTTTTGCCAATTCAGCAGGATCTTCGTCTGTTACCCAACCTGTGTCAACGGCATTCATAAAAATTCCGTGTTTTGCCAAAGTTCCAGATGATGTATGTGTCAACATATTCAATGCAGCTTTGGCCATATTTGTATGCGGATGACGATCTTCCTTAAAGAAACGATGAAACTTCCCTTCCATCGCCGATACATTTATAATGTGTTTTTTGCCTGTATTATCTTTTTTCATTACTTCAGAAAGTCGATTACATAACACAAAAGGGGCAACAGAATTCACCAATTGTACTTCAATCATTTCCGTAGTTTCTATTTGACCTAAACGCAAACGCCAACTATTTGTTTTACGTAAATCTACTTGTTGTAAATCGGCATCGAGTTCTCCTTCCGGAAAAACTTCATTTGCTACCAAAGCATTATCAAAAGAATACGGAATTTGAGATAATTGAGCCGAAGCGCGTAAACCAATTCCGGGTTCTGGTCCGTGCCAGGTTACAGGCATATTTTCATTCGAAGAAAAACCTGTTGTCAAAACTTTTAGTTCATCCAGACAATTCAAATGATCTAATAATAAATCTTGCGCTTGCTTCGGAAGTGAAGTTATTGGTAATTCTTCATTTTCCATTAAATGGGAATAAAATCCAGACGGACGTCTCACCGTTTGTGCTGCATTATTAATCAGAATGTCGAGACGCTCATATTTTTGCTCTATAAAATTGCAGAAAATCTCCACACTCGGAATATGTCTTAAATCTAAACCATGAATTTTTAAGCGATGTCCCCATTCCATGAAATCTTCTTCTTTAGCAAATCGCAAAGCCGAATCTACCGGAAAACGTGTCGTCGCAATAACAGTTGCTCCACCACGCAAAAGCATCAATGTAATATGATAACCAATTTTTAATCGGGAACCTGTAATAACAGCAATTTGTCCTTTTACATCGGCAGTTTGAAAACGTTTGGCATAATTAAAGTCACCACAATCTGTACACATTGTGTCATAAAAGTGGTGCATTTTAGTAAATTCTGTTTTGCAAACGTAGCAATTTCGTGGCGTTTCGAGTTCTAATTGTTCTTTTAGAGCAAGATCATTTAAAGCCAATAATTTTGGTGCAACAAATATGCTTGCTTCACGTGCATGACGAATTCCGGTTTCTTTACGTGCCGTTTTGTCTTTCTTCTCTTTTTTGCGTTTTGCAGCTTGCAAACCATCTTTTACTCTTCTGGAAAACTCATCACGATCCGGTCTCGAAAACATTCCTGCTTCTTTGATTAAGGCAATTCGTTGTTCTTTCGGAATATCAAATATCTGATCTGTATTGGCATTCAGTTGTGCTAAAATGGCAATGCATTTATTAATTTCTTCCGAGGTTATTGTATTCTTACTTTCTACTTCTTCCTTCAACATTATAAAACGTATTACTATTTGCTTAATGGACAAATATAGTCTTTTTGAAAGTCATAAAGTTCAAAGTCAAAAGTCGTAAAGCATCGTTTTATACCTTTAAAATTTTCGACTTTACGACTTTCGACTTTTTTGTATCTTCGCGCCTACTTGTTAAACATTTATATGCTATTTCAAATTAAATCTTATTTAAAATTCCTTTGGGATTCCAAAAACGAGCATGGAGTACATTCGCCGTTTGTTTTTAATTTATTGACAAAATGTTTTTACGACAAGAAAGCAAAACCCGAATATTCGATTTTGCGAAACTATAGAAAATCATTACTTAATAATAAAAACTTTATTGAAGTAACTGATTTTGGTGCTGGTTCAAAAGTTTTTAAATCGAATAGAAGACAGATTTCTAAAATTGCATCGACAGCAGGAATTTCTCCAAAACGTGCCGAATTATTATTTCGCGTAACTAATTATTTTCAACCCAAAAATATTCTTGAAATCGGAACTTCTTTAGGTTTGGCAACTTCTGCTTTGGCTTTAGGAAATCCAAAAGCAAAAATAATTACGCTCGAAGGTTGTCCGCAAACGGCAAATGTTGCTAAAAATCATTTAGAAAATTTTGATTGCAAAAATGTAGATACTATTATAACCGAATTTGAAAACTTTTTAGTTTCTACAAATCTTCAGGCGACAGATTATGATCTTATTTATTTTGATGGTAATCATTCTAAGAAAGCTACTTTGGCCTATTTTGATCTTTTGTTACAAACGATTACCAATGATTGTGTTTGGATTTTCGATGATATTCATTGGTCTCCAGAAATGGAAGAAGCTTGGGAAATCATAAAAGACCATCCAAAAGTTACGGTAACAATTGATACTTTTCAATGGGGATTTGTCTTTTTTAGATATGAGCAAGAAAAAGAGCATTTTGTGATTCGTGCTTAATATCTGACAAAAAAATATTTTCTAAGATGTTTTATTATCTTTGAAATTAATTTTTTTAGTAGAGATAGCTTTATCTTTGAACCTTAAGAAAAACGACACTCATTATGGAACAGAAAATTCATCAAGGAAGAAACGTAAAACGCTTCAGAGAAATGCTCGGCGTTAAACAGGAAGCATTAGCTTATGATTTGGGAGAAAACTGGAATCAGAAGAAAATTTCGATACTGGAACAAAAAGAGATAATTGAAGATAATCTGCTTAAACAAATCTCTAATTCTTTGAAAATTCCTGTTGAAGCTTTTCAAAATTTTGATGAGGAACAAGCAGTAAATATTATTGCTAATACTTTTAGTGATAGTTCATTAATAATTAATAATTACAATCCAATTGAAAAAATCATTCAATTGCATGAAGAAAAAATCGCACTGTATGAGCGTATGCTGAAAGAGAAAGATGAAATGATGGTAAAGCTTGAAAAACTAAACATCAAATAAATTTCAGGACGATTCAGCAAGATTAGGACATAAAAAAATGACAACCATTTCTGATTGTCATTTTAATACTAATTCAATTTAACTTAATAATTATTTTTTTGCTTCTGCAGTTTCTTCAGATTTAGCTCCCATTCTATTTAAAGTATACATTGGAGCAAATTTCAATTTCAAACCGGCAATTTTTCTGTTATCTTCAGATGTTAAGCCTTCTTTTTCAACAGTATTTTTTCTGCTGTCAAGTGCTTCATACATCATTTTAATTTTATCCCAGTCTTCACGTGAATATTTATCTTTATTATTCTCTACGGTATGAACAAATTGTTGGTATACACTGTGAATATTTTTAGCGTTTACCCAATCAAAATTCATATCCTCTCCAATTTTCCCTTCACCAAACAAGGAATTTCTTAATTGTTGTTGTGGACTTGGAGCAGGTGGGGCAAAAACGGTGGTCATTTCTTTTTTAAACTCTTCGTATTTCACTTTACTTGTATTCACTTTTTCGGTCGCAGCCGAATTATCTTTAATATCTGCTAAAGCTAATTCTGCTTCTGCAGCTTTTTTATCATACTCAGCTTCAACATTTTTCCAATCTGCTTTCAGATCATCTGCTTTAACATTTTTAACTGAGTCGACATAAGCGACATAAGAGTCTACTGTTTTTTGAGCTTTTTCTTGTTTTTCATCTTTACAAGACGTAAAACTTAACGCTATTAAAGCAATTCCTGATAATAATTGTATGTTTTTCATAATTCTGATTATTTAAGATTAGATAACAAATGTAAGCTACAAAACAGCGCTTACTATTACATAATTATCACTTTTAAAATATTTAAAACATTATAATTCAATAAAATAACAGAAAAATGAAAATTATATAAAAACAATACAAAATCACATAACATATTTTCATGTGATTAAATTATAATTTTTATAAAAATGATAATTTGTACAAAATCATGATTTTAAATCCTGACAGTTGTAACAAAAATCAATTAGAAACTACTTATCGTTTATTGAAAAGTGTTTTGTACTTTTAAATCCAAAATTGTAAATCAAAATGGCGAATCCATTAATTAAAATAACTGATATAAAACGAAATTTTGTTCTTGGTAATGAAATCGTTTATGTCTTAAAAGGAATTAATTTAGAAATCAATAAAGGCGAATATGTAGCTTTAATGGGGCCATCCGGTTCTGGGAAATCAACTTTAATGAATCTATTAGGTTGTTTGGACACGCCAACTTCGGGACATTATGTTTTAAACGGAAAAGATGTCAGCAAAATGAAAGACGATGAATTGGCAGGAATTCGAAACAAAGAAATCGGATTTGTTTTTCAGACTTTCAATCTTTTACCAAGAACCACTGCTTTAGATAATGTCGCATTACCAATGATTTATGCAGGATATTCAAAATCAGAACGTACTAAACGAGCTGAAGAAGTTTTGACACAAGTAAATCTGTCAGACAGAATGGATCACCAGCCAAATCAGCTTTCCGGAGGACAACGTCAGCGTGTTGCAATTGCCCGCGCTTTGGTTAACAAACCTTCAATTATACTTGCCGATGAACCAACAGGAAACTTAGACAGTAAAACATCTGTAGAAATCATGAAACTTTTTGGAGATATTCATGCACAAGGAAACACGGTGATTTTAGTAACACACGAAGAAGATATTGCTGCTTATGCACATAGAGTTATCCGTTTAAGAGATGGATTAATTGAAAGTGATACAACGAAATAGTTATTGGTCGTTTTGTAATAACTAATAAATCTGTGGAAAAAATTACATTTGAAACTGAAAAAATTCCATTTAAAGAAAGATGTACAAAAGATTTAAAAATTAAAATTTTAGTTTTTGTAATATTTGCATCAATCCCAATATACAATATCGGATTTCATATTATTTCTATATTTTTCATTCTCTTTTTTTTATTTGTCACGTTATATATAACCTATGATGAATCAAAGGTTTTTGTATATAAAATAGAATTTGAAAATGAAAAAATAAATATTTTTGGTAGCAATTTTGATGATGATTGGATTGAAATCTTTGAAATTAAGAAAGTAAATATCCAAACCAAAGTTGATGTATCAAAGACTGGTTATATAAAAGGATATTCCTTAGTTTTTAAAAACACAAAGAAAAAAATTACACTCAACAAGTTATACCATTGGAATAATTTTACATTATACCAGATATTTATAGAATTCAAAAAAAGAAAAGAAGAAAAAATAATAATTGATGAGAAATCATTAATTGATGGAATAAAGAAAAAAGCGGAAGAAAAAGGCGAATGGAAAAACTTAGCGCCTTAGTACCTCAGAACCTTAGCATCTTAAAAAAAAATGAAAGTATATACAAAAACAGGAGATAAAGGAACGACGGCTCTTTTTGGCGGTACACGCGTTCCTAAAGATCATATCAGAATTGACAGTTACGGAACTGTTGATGAACTGAACTCTTATATAGGACTCATTCGCGATCAGGAAATGGATTCGCATTATAAAACTATTCTAATCGAAATTCAGGATCGCCTTTTTACTGTGGGCGCTATTTTGGCAACTCCACAAGAAAAAGAAGTCTTAAAAAATGGTGAACTTCGTTTGAAAAACCTGGGAATTATCGATACTGATATTGAATTATTAGAAAACGAAATTGATAAAATGGAAGAAAGTCTTCCGCAAATGACTCATTTTGTTTTACCTGGAGGACATCCAACCGTGTCACATTGTCATATAGCACGTTGTATTTGCCGACGTGCAGAGCGTTTGGCAGTACATTTAAGCCATAATGAACACGTTCCTGAGATCGCAATTATGTACTTAAACCGACTTTCTGACTACCTTTTTGTCTTGGCACGGAAGTTGTCGTCAGACTTAAAAGCGGATGAAGTGAAATGGATTCCCAGAAAGTGAAATGTTAGATTTTAGAGTTAAGATTTTAGATTAAAAGGTTTCAAAAATCTAAAATCAACAATCTACAATCCGCAATTTATAGAGACGTTCTTAAATTTTATTAAAATAAATCAAATTTTACTTGTCTTTTTCAGTAAAAAATTTATTTTTGCACAAACTAAACAGATAACAGATGTATTGGACATTAGAATTAGCATCTTATTTAAGTGATGCGCCATGGCCTGCTAACAAAGATGAACTTATTGACTACGCTATTAGAGCTGGTGCTCCATTAGAAGTGGTAGAAAACCTTCAGTCAATCGAAGACGAAGGCGAGATATATGAATCAATGGAAGAAATTTGGCCTGATTATCCAACAGACGAAGATTATCTTTGGAATGAGGATGAATATTAAAAAATAAACCAAAGGAAAAAGTCTCATCACCGAGGCTTTTTTTTTGGTTCAAATACACATTTACATAAAATAGAAATACAATAAATCATGAGTTTCATAAACAGTATTATTAAAGTCTTTGTAGGTGATAAATCACAGAAAGATGTCAAAGCTCTACAGCCTTATTTAAATAAAATTAAAACGTTCGAAACCAGCTTAATGAGCTTGTCTCACGACGAGTTAAGAGCTAGAACAGCATATTTTAAAGAAAAAATAAAAGAAGCAAGAGCTGATAAAGATGCTAAAATAGCTTCGCTTAAAGCCGAAGTTGAAAACATCGAAGACATCGACAAAAGAGAAGATCTTTATGATGCTATTGATGCTCTTGAAAAAGAAGCTTACGAAATCTCAGAGAAAACTTTATTGGAAATCCTTCCGGAAGCATTCTCTGTAGTAAAAGAAACTTCACGTCGTTTTAAAGACAATTCTTTTATCGAAGTAACTGCAACTCCAAAAGACCGCGAATTTTCAGGTTCAAAATCTTATGTTACTATTGAAGGTGACAAAGCTACTTGGGCTAATAAATGGAATGCTGCCGGTAAAGAAATTACTTGGGACATGATTCATTATGATGTTCAGTTAATTGGTGGTATGGTTTTGCACGAAGGTAAAGTTGCCGAAATGCAAACGGGTGAAGGTAAAACTTTGGTTGCTACACTTCCACTTTACTTAAACGCTTTGACAGGAAACGGAGTTCACTTAGTAACTGTGAATGATTACCTTGCAAAACGTGATAGTACATGGAAAGCACCTTTATTCGAATTTCACGGTTTGACTGTTGATTGTATCGATAATCACCAACCAAGTACAGAACAAAGAAAAAAAGCATACGACGCTGATATCACTTACGGAACCAACAACGAATTTGGTTTTGACTACTTAAGAGATAACATGGCACACTCGCCAAGCGATTTAGTTCAAAGAAAACACAATTATGCAATCGTCGATGAGGTCGATTCTGTATTAATTGATGATGCAAGAACTCCACTTATTATTTCTGGTCCGGTTCCTCAGGGAGATCGTCATGAATTTAATGAGTTGAAACCAAAAATCGAAAACTTAGTAGCACAACAACGTCAGTTAGCGAATGGTTTCTTAGCAGAAGCTAAAAAATTAATCAAAGAAGGAAACACTAAAGAAGGTGGATTCTTATTGTTGAGAGCTTACAGAAGTTTACCTAAAAACAAAGCATTAATTAAATTTTTAAGTGAAGAAGGAGTTAAACAATTGCTTCAAAAAACTGAAAATCAATACATGCAGGATAACAATCGCGAAATGCATAAAGTTGATGAGGCTTTGTATTTTGTAATTGAAGAAAAAAACAATCAAGTAGAATTAACTGATAATGGTATTCAATACCTTTCAGGAGATACAGATGCTGACTTTTTCGTACTTCCGGATATTGGAACTGAAATTGCTGCTATCGAAAAACAAAAATTAGATAAAGACGCTGAAGCGGAAGCTAAAGAAAGATTATTCCAGGATTTTGGAGTAAAAAGCGAGCGTATACACACACTTACTCAACTTTTAAAAGCATATGCGCTTTTTGAAAAAGATGTAGAATATGTGATCATGGACAACAAAATTATGATTGTCGATGAGCAAACTGGTCGTATCATGGATGGTCGTCGTTATTCTGACGGTTTACACCAAGCGATCGAAGCTAAAGAAAATGTAAAAATCGAAGCTGCTACACAAACTTTTGCAACAGTTACATTACAGAATTATTTCAGAATGTACAGCAAATTAGGTGGTATGACAGGAACAGCAGTTACAGAAGCTGGAGAGTTATGGCAGATTTATAAATTAGACGTAGTTGAAATTCCAACAAACCGTCCGATTTCAAGAATAGACAAAGAAGATTATATCTACAAAACTACACGTGAAAAATTCAACGCTGTAATCGAAGATGTAACTGAATTATCAAATGCAGGAAGACCAGTATTAATTGGAACAACTTCTGTAGAGATTTCAGAATTATTAAGCCGAATGTTGAAAATGAGAGGCGTTACACATAACGTCTTGAATGCTAAAATGCACAAACAAGAAGCTCAAATTGTAGAAGAAGCAGGAAAAGCCGGAGTTGTAACTATTGCAACAAATATGGCTGGTCGTGGTACCGATATTAAATTATCTCCAGAAGTAAAAGCTGCCGGAGGTTTAGCAATCGTTGGTACAGAACGTCATGATTCTCGTCGTGTTGACAGACAGTTACGTGGTCGTGCTGGACGTCAGGGAGATCCGGGAAGTTCTCAATTCTATGTTTCTCTTGAAGATAACTTAATGCGTTTATTTGGTTCTGAAAGAGTTGCAAAAGTTATGGACAGAATGGGACTTCAGGAAGGTGAAGTTATTCAACATTCTATGATGACTAAATCTATCGAGCGTGCTCAGAAAAAAGTAGAAGAAAATAACTTTGGTGTTCGTAAACGTTTATTAGAATATGATGACGTTATGAACTCTCAACGTGAAGTAGTTTACAAACGTCGTCGTCACGCATTGTTTGGTGAGCGTTTGAAACTTGATATCGCGAATATGTTATATGATACTTGCGAATTAATCGTAAGTCAAACTAAACCAGTTAATGATTTCAAAAATTTCGAATTTGATTTAATTCGTTATTT
Organism: uncultured Flavobacterium sp.; assembly: GCF_951805225.1. Taxonomy (NCBI): domain Bacteria; kingdom Pseudomonadati; phylum Bacteroidota; class Flavobacteriia; order Flavobacteriales; family Flavobacteriaceae; genus Flavobacterium; species uncultured Flavobacterium sp. Next base: position 3,369,803 of record NZ_OX638201.1, read on the forward strand.
CGGAATTACTTCTCCAATTTCTGAAGCTGATTTCTTGAAATTATCTGATAACGAAATTACAGGAAAAATATACAAAGAAACTTTAGCATTCTATACAGAGAAAACAGAAAGAAGCGCAAGAGAAGCTTTCCCAATCATTAAAGGAGTTTACGAAGAGCCAAACAATCATTTTGAGCGTATCGTAGTTCCATTTACTGACGGAATCAAAACTTTGAATGTAGTTACTGACTTGAAAAAAGCATACGATAGCGAAGGATCTCAGTTAATTGCTGATTTTGAGAAAAACATCACATTATCTATTGTTGATGAAGCTTGGAAAAAACATTTACGTAAAATGGACGAATTGAAACAATCAGTTCAATTAGCCGTTCACGAACAAAAAGATCCATTGCTAATTTACAAATTAGAAGCATTCAATTTGTTTAGAGGAATGTTAGACAACGTTAACAAAGAAGTTATTTCATTCTTATTCAAAGGTGATTTACCAGCTCAAAACGTTCCTGAAATTCACGAAGCAAAAGAAGTTCGTCAAAAAGAAAACTTCAAATTGAGCAAAGACGAAATTGTAAACAGCGAAGACATCAACCGCGAAGCTGGAGAAACACAACAACGTCAGGTTACAGAAACCATTGTGAGAGATATGCCAAAAATCAACCGTAATGATACTGTAACAGTTCAGGAAGTTGCAACAGGTCAAACTGAAGAAATGAAATTTAAAAAAGCAGAATCTTTAATCGCTTCAGGTGCGTGGGTTCTTGTTAAATAATAAATATATTTAGCGATTTCAAATTAAACCCGACAGGTTTTTAAAACCTGTCGGGTTTGTTATAAAGAATATCCTCAATGACAATCGTAATTGAGGATTTTTTTTTTGCAAAAAAACTAATATTTATTCTTTCTAAATCGAATAAACAGTACTTTTGCAATCATAAACAACGAAAAAAAGCTTTGAAGCAAATTTTAATAACATTTCTTTCCTGCATGCTTTTAGTGCCATCATTTGGCAGTTTCTTTGTTTATACCTCATTCAAACTAAATCAGGATGAGATTTCAAAAACCATCTGTGTACAGCGAAAAATGCTTTTTAATAGTTGTAACGGTCGATGTGAACTTCAAAAAAGTTTAAAAAAATACGCTGATAACGAGAAGAAAATGCAAAACAATCTGAAAGAAAAAGCAGAAGTTGTTTACATTCAAACTTCAGTTACGGCACCTTTTAAATTGGTAACACCAATTCAGTCAAAAGAAAAATTCTTTGCTTCTTTTGACAACAAACCTATTTCGGTTTCGAATACTACATTTCGACCTCCATCCTATTTTATATAATTTTTTAAATATTATTTCAATTCTCTTGAAATAAATTTTCATTGTCACACAACAATGAAATTGTGTCTACGCACAACCAAAAATTTAAAATTACTATTATATAAAATTCATAAAATGAAAAATACATTATACAAAGCACTTGCTATTGCAGCACTTTCAATTACTTTAGGTTCATGTTCAAGCGACGATAGCAGTCAGAATGTTACAGGACAAGGAAAACTTACCTTAGAGTTTGATAACGCTTACGGAACAAACGATCTTATTCTAAATGCACAAAATACAAAAACATCAAACAACGAAGTTTTAAAAATCAGTCTGATCAAATATATTGTAAGCAATGTTGTTTTAACAAAAGCTGACGGAACAACTTTTACCTACCCAAAAAGCAAAAGTTATTTCATAGCTGACGAAGCTTCTGCAGAAGGTCGCGAATTTAAACTTACTGATATTCCTGCCGGAGATTACGTAAAAGTAAAATTCGGAATTGGAGTTGACGAAGAACAATGGAAATTAGGTGCCGCCGGACAAGGCGATTTTCTGGCTAAAGCAAATGATGCAGGAATGTTGTGGTCTTGGGCTGCAGGATATAAATTTCTGGCTTTCGAAGGAACTTTTACATCATCAACCGTAACTACAGCAACTTCATTTATGGTTCACACTGGTAAAACTGGAACTGCTTATAATTACACCGAAGTAACCTTAGATTTACCAACAAAAGCACTTGTACGTACTAATATTACGCCAGAAGTTCACATGATTACAGACCTTTCTAAAATCATTGACGGAACAAACAAAATCAAACTTTCTGATAATAATGCAGGCGGAATGGGCGCTATGATTATGGGCGGAGACAATTTGCCATTAATTACTCAGAACGTATCTTCAATGTTTAGAGTTGATCACGTACATAACGACTAATTTTATTTTCAGGAGCACAATAGTTTCGGTTTCCCAGAAATAAAGTCCCGCTGTACATTATATCTTTTGTGTCCGCCGCGGCGGACACAAAAGGATATCTCCCGAAACTTCGGGACCATCGGGGCTAAACGACAACTTTTGTACTTCTAATAAACATAAAAAATCATGCTGAAAATAAAACATTTTCTATGGCTAATGATTCCGTTGTTATGGAGTTGCTCCAATCAGGACGAGGAATATGTAAATGTTCCTTTAGATTTTAAAGTTCCATCAAACTTTCCTGAATTAGCGTACAATATTGCACTGAATCCGCCAACAGAAAAAGGATTTGAACTAGGAAAAAAATTATTCTATGACGGAAGATTAGCTTCTGACGGAGTTGTTTCCTGCGGTTTTTGCCACATACAAGCCAATGCTTTCACACATCACGGACATACCGTAAGTCATGGCGTAGATAATGCTCAAGGTACACGAAATACACCGCCAATTCAAAATTTGGCTTATCAAAGTATTTTCATGTACGATGGAGCGGCAGATCATTTGGATTTACAGCCAATTATTCCGCTTACAAGTATTATTGAAATGAATGGCAATTTGAGCGCTATTCTAAAAATGATGAAAGCCGACAAAGAGTATCAAAAACTATTTGGACAAGCTTTTGATGATGGAGCAATTACTACCGAAAACATGCTTAAAGCACTTTCGCAATTTATGGTAATGATAGTTTCTTCAAATTCAAAATTTGACAAATATAGACGAAATGAAGCCGGAGGAACATTCACAACCGATGAATTGGCAGGATATGATTTATTCAAATCAAAATGCGCTTCTTGTCACGCTACAGATTTACAAACTGATAATTCATTTAGAAACAATGGTCTTGCTGTAAATCCAATGGTAAATGATGTTGGACGTTACAAAGTAACTGAACGAGCTGCAGATTATTACAAATTCAAAGTGCCAAGTTTGCGGAATATCGAAGTTTCGGGACCTTATATGCACGACGGAAGATTTGGAACTTTGGAAGGAGTTTTAGATCATTATGAAAGTGGTGTTACAGCTTCGGCAACTTTAGATCCTCTTTTAAATAAAAATGGAAAATTAGGAATCGCGCTTTCGGAAACGGATAAAAAACAAATCATCGCTTTCTTAAAAACATTGACCGATAATCAGTATTTGACTGATAAACGTTTCTCGGAGTTTTAAGAAAATTGGCCCGCGGATTTTACGGATTGCACGGATTAACGCAGATTAAAAAGCAATTGAAAATCGTTCAAAAAATCATTTTAATCCGTGTAATCTGTGGCAAAAAGCATCGCCAAAGTTTGTCATTTCGACGGAGGAGAAATCTCCGCGAGAAGCTCGACAAAGATTGACACTTTTCTTTACGGAGTTTCTAGTGTGATTTCTCCTCCGTCGAAATGACAAGATTGTGTTATCAAAAGTGGCAAAGAATAAAGTTATAATGAAAACTGGAGTCCTAGCCCCGATAGAGGCGGTATCCTTTTTTTGGTGATTTTTCTTCACCCAAAAAAGATATAGCCGAAAGCGGGATCAGCTCCTAAAAACAATAATAATTAAAATGAAAAAATTAATATTAATAAGTCTTTTTTTGGTTGGTTTCTCAGCCTTTAGTTTCACGGTAAAAGATAGTATTTCGGCGTTCACTTTTCAGCGTTTGGCAATGATGGAAGACTTTGATTGTGATGCGTGCGGATGTTCGGCAAGTGGCGGAAGTATGGGTTTTAGCTCAATGCTGAACAATAATTTTGTGGGCGTGCGCTATTTTAAACAAAGCTATACAAGCCGCGACGGGATTTTTGATAATTCGCCTTGGATTGATGAGAACTTCAATACGATTCAGGTTTGGACGAGAATTCCGGTAACTGAGAAAATTCAGATTTCGGCGTTGATTCCGTATCACTTTCATGAACGTGAATTAACAGCGGGAACGGAAAGCATTTCTGGTTTGGGCGATATTACCGTTATGGGATTGTACAAAATTTTTGAAACGAAAAAAGACAGCGCGGTTTTTACGCATAAAGTAAATATTGGTGCAGGAATAAAAATTCCAACAGGAAAATTTACTGAAGCAAATAATTTAGGAAGTGTAAATCAAAGTTTTCAATTAGGAACCGGAAGTTGGGATTATTCGGTAGTTTCTGAATATGTTATTAACCGAAAAAATCTGGGATTAAACACAACGCTGAATTACATTTTTAAGACCGAAAATAAAAAAGAATATCAATACGGAGATCAGTTTAATTATGCTGCAACGATGTTTTATTTATTCGATTTGAAATCGATACAAATTGTGCCACAAGCCGGATTAGCTGGCGAAGTTTACCAAACTAACAAACAACACGGTTTAGATTTACCAAATACTGCGGGAGATATCTTGTTTGGAAAATTTGGTTTTGAAGCTGGAAAAGATAAATTTTCGATTGGTGTAAATGCAATGCTTCCGATCAACCAAAATTTATCAAACGGAAAAATGGAAGCGAATTACAGATGGAGCGTAAATTTGAATTACACTTTATAATAATAAAAGTTTTCAATTTGTGCCATTAGGCACTAAATATCGGTAGAAAACAATCAATTAAAATAAATTTAGCGTGCCGTAGGTACGCAACAAAATGATAATCATTGCGTACCCTACGGCACGCCAACGAATTTCAAATCAATTAGACTACCAATATTTTGTACCTAAAGGTACATTTCAACTTTTGATTTGCATTAAAAATAAAAATTCCCAAAACAACGAAAAACAAGCTTTGAAAAAAATTATAATCATATTTCTTTCTGCAATGCTTTTGCTGCCCTCTTTTGGCAGTTTTCTTGTTTATACTTCTTTCAAATTAAATCAGGAAGAAATTTCTAAAACGATCTGCGTTCAGCGAAAGATGATTTTCAATTCTTGTAACGGTCGTTGCGAACTTCAAAAAAGTCTGAAAAAATATTCGGACAATGAAAAAAGAATGCAGGACAATCTCAAAGAAAAAGCCGAGATTGTTTACATTCAAAACACAATTACTCCCGATTTTACATTAATAATTCCAATCGAATCAGAAAGAAAAAATTTCGCTTATTTTAATCGAAAACCAATTTCGGTTTCGAATCTAACTTTTCATCCTCCATCCTGTTTTATATAAATTCAGTTCCCATTTTTCTTGTCTAAAAGTCAGGAAAAATACTCGTTACTTTTAAAATTTATATAATTCAAAATGAAAAAAATATACTTTACCCTATTAATCGTAGGGCAAATTGCCTTTGCACAAAACAAAGTCGAAAAAGACACAACAAAAACACAAGAACTCGAAAATATTTTTGTTACCGCCAATCGTACTGCGACTTTACGCAAAGAAACGCCAGTAGCAATTAGCAAAATAACGGCAAAAACAATCAACGAAACTAAAGCTACTGCGGTTTACGAAATCATAAATAAAACGCCGGGAGTTTTAATGGTTAATCTTGGAAACGAACAACATATGATGTCGATCAGGCAGCCAATGACAACCAATGCGTATTATTTATATCTTGAAGATGGTTTGCCAATTCGCCCAATGGGAATCTTCAATCACAATGCTTTGTTGGAAATTAATCAGTATAATTTGCAAAGTATTGAAGTTGTAAAAGGTCCCGTTTCGTCTTTGTACGGACCAGAAGCTGTTGGTGGAACTATTAATTTAATTTCGCTAAAACCGCCTGTAGATCCTGAATTCAAATTTGGCGTTCAGGCAGATAATTACGGTTATAGAAGATTTCAGGCTGCAGGAGGCGCAACGATTGGGAAAGTCGGTTTTCATATTGCAGGAATTTCAAGTCTGCAGGAAAATGGCTGGATGACTTATTCTGATTATAACAAAGACAATCTTAATGCGAGAATTGATTATAACATCTCCTCTTCTACCCGATTGATTAGTAATACGATGTACGGAAAATATTATTCGGACATGAGCGGAACCGTAAACGAAGATGCTTTTAATAACAGAACCTACAAAAGCACTTCGAATTTTACTTATAGAAAATCTGATGCTTTACGAACACGATTAACATTAGAACACGACTGGAATAGCAATTCGAGCAGTTATATTACGGCTTATTTACGCGACAATAAATTAGGTCAAAATCCTTCGTACGGAATTAAATGGAGTCCAACTGTAAATCCTTCAACAGCAAAAGGCGAAGTAAATTCAAATAATTTCAAAAGTTATGGCGCAATTGGGCAACATACTCAAAAATTCGATTTCTTAAATACCAAACTGGTTGCTGGCGCACTTTACGATTATTCTCCCGTAACGTATTGGGCTTATGTTATCGATTTAAAAGCAAATTTAAATCCGGGAACTCCGGGAAAACAAACGGTAGATTCTTATGAAATTATTGCAGAACATCCAGATTCAAAACTAGCCGATTATACTGCTGATATTTTCAATTCTGCGGGTTATGCGCAATTGAGTTTTAATCCAATTGAAAAGTTAGTTATCACCGTTGGCGGACGTTACGACAACATGAAAGTCAATTATGACAATGCTTTAGACAATTCTACAGGAAGCAAAGTTTATGACAAAATGACTTTTAAAGCCGGTGCAAATTACAATCCGTTTGAGTTTGCAGGTTTTTATGGGAATTATTCACAAGGTTTTGCGCCTCCGGGAATTACTTCAATCTTTAGAACTAAACCCGGAACTGGCGGAACAACTGGCGTTCCAGCTGATTTTTATTACAATCTTGAACCTGCAACCTTCAACAATTATGAAGTTGGCGGATGGTTTTCTTTCCTTCAAAACAAGCTAAATTTTGATTATGCATTCTATTATATGGAAGGAAAAAATGAACTTTTGAATATCAAATTGGCAGATAATTCAACTGATTATCGTTCGGCAGGAGAAACTCGTCATAAAGGAATTGAGTTTGGAGCTTCTTATCGTCCATCAAAACAATTCAACATTCGCTTTGGCGGAACTTACGCGCAACACACTTATATTGATTTCAAACTTTCGGACAAACCAACGGATCCAATTCAGGATTTGAACGGAAAAGAAATGCCTGCAGCTCCAAAATGGTCTGGAAATTCGGAGGTAAGTTATTATCCAAACTGGCTTCCAAATCTTAGAACTTCTGTCGAATGGCAACTTGTTGGAAGTTACTACCAAGATCAGATAAATACAGTAAAATATAGCGGTTACAACATATTCAACGCAAGAGTTGGCTATCAATGGAAAGGAATTGAGGTTTACGGAAACGTACTTAATTTAACCGATAAATTATATGCTTATAATGTTTCGAGAGCCAATACCACAAACGCTCAACCAACTTATACCGCGGCTGCTCCAAGAACTTTTGTATTTGGAATTCAGTACAACTTTTCATTAAAAAAATAATAATCATTAGAAGCTAATCCCGCTCTCGGCTTTATCTTTTTATCCGCCGCGGCGGATAAAAAGGATATCGCCTCCATCGGGGCTAAAAAACCTAACAATGAGCAAAGAAATAAAAGAGAAAAAATCTAAAAAGAAAGATTCTAAATTTGTCAAAAAAATCAAACAACACATGTACAAATGGCATCGTGTTATTGGTTTAGTCACAATTATTCCGGTAATCTTCTGGACATTATCAGGTTTAATGCATCCGTTTATGGCGCATTTTTTCAAACCCGAAATTGCCCATGACAAACTCGAACAACAAATTATTGATAAAACTCAACTGCATTTTTCGATTCAGGAAGTTTTACAGAAAAACGAACTAACGCAATTCAAAAATTTCAGAATCGTTGCTTTCAACAATAAAACCTATTATCAGCTAAAAACTATAATTGGTGAATTATGGTATTTTGATACTTCTACAGCCAAAAAACTGGAAAACGGAGATCAAAAATATGCCGAATGGCTTTCGCGCTATTTCTTAGACGATCAAAAAAGCGCTGTTAAAAGCAGTGAAATCGTCACCGAGTTTACTTCGCAATACAAATATGTAAATCGATATTTACCTGTTTACAAACTCAGTTTTGAACGTTCGGATGCGATGCAGGTTTATGTCGAAACATCCTCAAGCAAATTGGCTACTTATAATCCAACTTCGAGACAAGCGTTTATCTGGTTCTTTGACACGTTTCATAATTGGTCGTTTATCGATGCTATTTCAAACAACAGTATCCGAATTATTACGATGATTTTCTTATTGTCGATTATTGGATTTTCTGCCTTGAGCGGAATCTTAATTTATGGTTTACTTTGGAAACAATTCAAAAAAACGGATAGTTTAGCGCCTAAAAAAGGACTTCGAAAATACCATCGCCAAATTGGAATTTGGGTTTCGCTTTTTACTTTGACATTTGCTTTTAGCGGTGCATATCACGCCACCACAAAATGGAATCCATATACTTTGTCGCAGATGGTTTACGAACCAACTTTCAAAACAAATGAAATTCCGCTGGCAAATAATGCTTTAAATTTAGATTGGAATCGTTTTCAAAATATAAGTTTAATAACTTTAAACGACACAACTTATTTCCGTTGTCAATTGCTTGAAAAGGAAAAATTCAAAACTTCAAAATCAGATTCAAATGCAAAATGGAATAAAAAAGGAGATCAAAAATCTGAAGTCGTTTATATCAATGCAACAACCAATAAAATTGTTCCAAACATTGATCTTCAATATGCTGAATTCCTGGCGTATTATTTTACAGATGGAGCGCCAAAAGCAGCTTGTTGCGAAATGGATCAAAGTTCAGATGAACCTCCGGTTTCTTTAGAAAATGCAAAACTATTAGAATCTAAAGTTTTAACTGATTTCGAAAGCAGAGAATATGGTTTTGTCAACAAAAGATTGCCTGTTGTAAAATTGGCTTATGACACGCCCGAAAAAACGACTTATTTCATAGAAACTGCAACTTCAAGATTAGCAGCCGTAGTAAAAAGTTCAGATATGGTCGAAGGATATTCGTTTGCTATTCTCCACAAATTCTTATTTATGGATTGGGCAGGAAAAAACATTCGGGATCTAACAATGGTTTTGGCAGCCTTGACCATTTTGATTGTTAGTATTTTGGGCTTTATTCTATTTTTGAAGAAATAATTTTTAAGCTTCTGAGGTTCTAAGTTACTAAGGTTCTAAGTTTTTTTCTTAGCGACTTAGTAACTTAGTTTCTTAGAAACTTATCGAAGATTTTCTTTACATTTGATAAAAATATATCTGCAAGTTGAAAAAAAATACCAGCCGTTTATTATCAATTTCATGGCTTCTTTGTTTTAGTTATTTTTTCATCTTAATGATTAAGATAACGTTGCAATATATTCCCTTAAATTCTAATGTTGCTTTTCTTCAAATAAAGCAAACGGAAATCAGCCAAATTCCGTTTTACTATCCCATATTTTATGTACATGTCTATTCGGCTATTTTTGTTTTGCTTGCAGGGTTTTCTCAATTCAGTTCTGCGCTTTTAAAAAAATATCCTGCTACGCATCGCAATATTGGAAAAGTCTATGTCTTTGTCGTACTTTTTCTCAGCGCGCCTTCAGGCTTCTTTATTGGTCTTTTTGCAAACGGAGGACTTTACTCCAAAATCTCTTTTGTAACCTTATCAATTCTATGGTTTTACTTTACGCTTAAAGGTTTTACGTCTATTAAAAATAAAAATATTACGAAACATCGGGCATTTATGTTCCGAAGTTTTGCCCTGACCTTTTCTGCTATTACGTTGCGTTTCTGGAAGGTTATTCTAGTATATTTGTTTCATCCTGCGCCTATGGATGTCTATCAGATAATCGCTTGGCTGGGTTGGATTCCCAATTTATTAATCGTTGAATATTATCTTTATAACCAATTAAAAAAATGAAAAAACTTTTTTGTTTACTGTTATCAATATTCCTTTTTTCCTGTAATTCTAAAGAAAAAAACCTCGCAAAAAACAATGCTGATAATTCAATGCCAGAAGAAATCAGAACCGATTTATATGGTTCGTGGGTTGGCGATTTTATTGTTTTGGAACGCGATACAACAAGAGAAGCAAAAGAAAAATACAGTAACAAAATCAATATTGTTATAAAGAAAATAACTGCAACAGAAGTTACTGGACAAAGCATTGTTGCCGGAAACAGCAGACCTCTTAAAGGTTTTATGCGAAGAACAGGAAATACATTTTATTTTACTCTTAAAGAACCCGGAGATGATAAAAACGATGGTGTTTTTGATTTTGAAATAAAAAATGATACGCTTTTAGCAGGAACCTGGACTGCTTTTAATGCTAAAAAAGAAGTCACTAAAAGAAAATTTGAACTTACTAAAAAAGAATTTAAATACGATCCAAGTGTAATGCTTCCGGAGCTGGATACATATGTTGATTATGAAAATCCAAAAGAAGAATTAGTTACAGACACCGAAGATCAGGAAGATACAGAAGAAGGACAAGATTCTACCTCTAATAAAAAAGCCGAACCTTATATGGAAACGGTATACAGAGCAGCTTCTGAAAAAATTTTAACAATCAATTCATCAACACAAAAATTGAAAGAATCTGATCTTAAAAACTTAAAGAAAATTGATTTGGAAATTCTTCGAAACACCATTTTCGCCAGACACGGACTTACTTTTAAAACCAAAACCGTTCGTCAGTTTTTTGATGATGTTGAATGGTACGTTCCAATTGCAACTAATGTAGACAATCAATTAACTGCAGTTGAAAAAGAGAACATAGTCTTATTAAAGCGTTTTGAAAAGTACGCCGAAGATAACTACGATTCTTTCGGAAGATAATTTTTTTTGAGGTTCTGAGGTTCTAAGTTACTAAGGTTCTAAGCTTTTTTCTTAGCGACTTAGTAACTTAGCTTCTTAGAAACTTATCTAAGAGGTTCTGAGTTACTAAGGTTCTAAGTTTTTTTTCTTAGCGACTTAGTAACTTAGCTTCTTAGAAACTTATCTAGGATTTTCTTCGAAATATCTAGCTTCAATTCGTTTAATATCTTTAATTGAATTTTTGGCCCAAGCCAAGCGTTTTTCCAGAATTTCATCTTCTGACAATTGCCAGTTAATATCTGAATTACGTAATCTGTTTGTTAGATTTTGGATTATAATTGCAGCCGAAACGGAAATGTTCAAACTCTCTGTAAAACCAACCATTGGAATTTTAAGAAATCCATCTGCTTTTTCCAGAATTTCTTCAGATAAACCGTCTCTTTCCGTTCCGAAGAATAAAGCACTTGGTTTTGTGATATCAAAATCTTCCAGCAAACAATCATTTTCGTGCGGAGTTGTTGCAATAATTTGATATCCTTGATTCTTTAAAGTAGAAATACAATTGCTTACAGAATCATATTGATGGATATCAACCCATTTTTGAGCGCCCATCGCAATTTCTTTGTCGATTTTTTTTCCGTAGCGCTGTTCGATAACATTCAATTCCTGGATTCCAAAAACTTCACAGCTGCGCATAACGGCACTTGTATTATGCATTTGAAAAACATCTTCTACAACAATTGTAAAGTGTTTTGTACGGTTTCCAAGTACTTTTAAAAATTTTTCTTTACGGTTGTCTGTTAATATATTTTCGAGAAAAGCGAGGTAATCTAAATCAATCATTTCAATTTTATTTGGCACAAAAATACATTATAAATAAAGCAGAAAGAAAAAATCATTTTTATTTTCAAGACTCCAATTGTTCAATAAGTGTATTGCCTAATTTTTCATATGATTTGTTAACTCCGGTAAAATCAATTTCCAATGCTTCTTCCTTAAATGAATCACCCTCAAAAACAGCATCTTCATTTTTAGAATGTTTCTTTAAGCGTTCGTACATTTTCTCCAGTTCTTCAACAGAATAATCGACATTAATAAAGGAGACAAATTTCTCGATAACATTTCTCATTCCGTCATTATAATCAAGCAAAGTGACATTTTGATCTGTTTCATAAAAATCTACAAACCCTTGAAAATATTTCTCTAAAACAAGCGCTCCATATTGCTGGAAACTAATTTCGTTAATTTCTTTCGAAGTGATTCCAAAAACTCCAGGCGGCAACAAATTTGGAACCATATGCATTCCTATCATTTTCTGATGTGATTTTAAAACCTCGATTGGTTTTCTATAAAGCAAAGCAAAAGGTGTCTCAGAAAAAATCGATCTCAAATAATCGGCATTGAAGATGTGCCACGCATCCAACTTTAGAATTAAATTCTTTTGTTCCGGGAATCTTTTTTGTCCAAGGAATACAATTACAGCTTTTAAAAGTGCTGTTTTTTTATCTAAACCAAAATTATCGCTTCTTAAGATTTCGTCGATAATTGGCGCTTCAGAAATCATACTATTTTCAGAAGAAGTTGCCAATGACTGACTCAGCATTGTAGAACCGCATCTTGATACATGAAATACTAATGATTTTAATTCTATCGAATCTAATTCTGCAGACCAATCGATAACATTATCTACAGAACTAACAACTTTAAATCGCTTCGAATTAAATTCATTACTTCGGCATTTTGCAATTGTTTCGTCAAAAAAAGGATCTGCATATTTTAAATCTCCCAGATAAATCCATTCAAAATAAACATCATTATCTTTTTCTACCAACTTATAAGGAATCCAATTTGAAAGAGGATGATCAACATTTTTCATTTTATATATTTTATTCTGCTAATAAATTTGCGATAATTTTTGCTCCGGCTTCTGTGGGATTTAAAGAAAGTTCAGCGATAATCTGTTGCTTCATTTCTTCTGAATACTGATTCTTTTCTGATGAAAAATTGAGATCAAAACCCATTTCAGCAAATAATTTATCAGACCAATCGTTTCGAATACAATCTAAAGTCAGATGAATTCGTGGTTCTGAACTTTTATTTTCTACGCTATGCCGAAGTTGAAAATTAGCATACCAGCATTCGCCCATTTTCATTGGAACCAATTGGTTATCTACATAAAAATAAACTTCAGAATTTGTTATAATAGGAATATGAATTCTAAAAAAACCATCTTCATAAGAAGTATCATTATCAACATGCTCTTTTATTTCGCTATTAGGTCCTAATCGAAGTAAGCGAACTGCTTCTTTTTCGCATTGAAACCAATCCATAATCTCTTTGAAATATGGGCAACGATCTAGTAATTCTGTATTTACATAGCCTTTATTAGCAAAAGATGTGATATCGTTTATCAAACCTGATTGCGATCTTAAAGAAACGCTTGTCCAATTTCCTTCGTAACGTCCCGTATTAAAATGAGGAGTCCACAAATCGTTTTCGCACATTGCGAGTTCTTCTTGTAATTTATCTATTGAAAAGGAAATCGGAAGTTTACTGGAGGAAGGATTCATATGCTTTTTAAACGATTAAATTAGACAGTGTTCCTTATGACTTGTAAATATATAAAATTTACAAACGTTTTATCATCAAAGAAATAGGTAAAAAAGTTTTTCTGCGGGAAGCCTGAATTTTCAAGGCCTAAGCTTGATTTGGCAAGCTGTCAAGAATAAAATTATAAAGTTTATGAGTCGAAAAAGGCACTGTTTCAACATCTGTTTTCAATACTAAATCGGCATTTTCAGGAACTTCAAAAGCATCACTTATTCCTGTAAAATTGTTTATTTTATTAACGTCATTATCCGGCAACAATGCTTTTTTGTACAATCCTTTTGGATCTCTTTTGATCAAATTATGTATAGAACAATCCAAAAAAACTGTTCTTACAAATTCATGTGTTCTCAATTCATTTCTCAGACTTTCGTAAGGATTTATAACGGACATTAAAACGATTGTGTCTTCGCTAATAAAATTTTGTCCAACATTAAAAAGTCGGCGAACATTTTCACATCTGTCTTCTTTAGAAAATCCCAAATCTTTGCAAATTGTTTTTCTATAAACATCGCCATCGATTATTTCGACTTTATAACTTTTTTCAATTAACAGTTGCCGAACATTTTCTGCTAATGTCGTTTTTCCTGAACCTGATAAGCCTGTAAATTGTATTAAAATCATCGAAAATCACTTTTGTTTTATTCTGGGTTAAAACTAGATAATTTGATATACCGAAACAATAAGTATAAATACGCTTTTATTCGTTATTCAAAAATAGCAAAAAGAATTGTGTCATTTTTTCAAAGAATCTAAATTCGATTAGTTGTGCCTTTAGGTACAAAATATTGGTAGTTATTTGGTACAATGTAAGTTGGCGTGCCGTAGGTACGCAACAAAACGATTACAATTGCGTACCTACGGCACGCTAAATTTATTTCAATTCTTGTTTTCTACCAATATTGAGTGCCTAACGGCACAAAACGACACAAAACATAAACCGTCACCCTTTCATGCACATAAAAAAATTAATGCCAAAACTTATAATCACTTACATGAACTCATATGGTAATAAACAAAAATCACTATTTTTATCTTTTAATTTTAAGAAGTAATGAAAAAGAAATTGGTTGTTTTAACCGGAGCTGGAATTAGTGCCGAAAGCGGAATCAAAACTTTTCGCGACAGCGATGGTTTATGGGAAGGTCACGATGTTATGGAAGTTGCAACTCCTGAAGGCTGGAGAAAAAATCAAGAATTGGTTCTTGACTTTTACAACAAAAGACGCCAACAGCTTAAAGAAGTTGAACCAAATTTGGGACACAAAATCTTAGCCGAATTAGAAAAAGATTTTGATGTTCATATTATTACTCAAAATGTAGATGATTTGCATGAACGCGCCGGAAGTACAAAAGTTTTGCATTTGCATGGAGAATTACTAAAAGTGCGAAGTATTGAAAACAGAAATCTAATTTTTGATTGGAAAGAAGATTTATATACGGGCGATCTGGACGAAAACGGACATCAGCTTCGACCACATATTGTTTGGTTTGGCGAAGATGTTCCTGCGCTTGAAGAAGCAATTGAAATTACGGAAACTGCCGATTATTTTGCCGTTATTGGAACTTCTTTGCAAGTTTATCCTGCCGCGGGATTAATTTCGTATACCTATAGTATTACACCCGTTTTTTATATTGATCCAAAACCAATCGCGATTCCTAATATTCAGAATAAAGTTGAAGTTATCGCAAAAGTTGCCTCTGAAGGTGTAGCCAAATTAAGAGAAAGATTATTGGAAATAGAAAAGGCAATATGATATTCGAAAGTTGGTTGCAGGAATTAACACAATATAATTTAGCATCTTTATTTATTTTCTTTTTAATCGAAAATTTAATTCTGATCTTACTTTCTGTTGTTCTTGCCAAAATAATCGAATACAATAATACCAAATTGAACAAATCAGATCGTAAATGGATTATTTCAACCTTAATCTGTAATACATTCATAACGCTTTTGGGTTTTGAATTGTATCATTTTGGCATTCTCAAAATAGATTTTTCGCCATCGCTATTATCAATATTCACAGGCACTTTGTTGCTGATTGTAGTAATGGATTTTTTTATGTTTTGTTTCCACTTTTTGGCGCATTACTTAAAATGGTTTTATCCCATTCACGAACTTCATCATACGCATGTCGAAACGAGCGTTTATAGTTTGTATGTTCTGCATCCAATAGAAACTTTGGGTTTTGGGATTATCTGGTTATTTTCAATTACGATTTTAGATTTCAATTATCTGAGTATTATTATTTATCTAATTTTAAATTTGTCGTATGGAATATTTGGACATTTAAAAACCGATATTTTTCCTGATTTCTGGTATAAAAGCAATTTCACAAAATGGATTTCTACAACTCAATTTCATTCGAATCATCATAAACATCAATCTCATAATTATGGTTTTTATTTTACGATTTGGGACAAAATCTTCAAAACTATTTTTTAAATCTCACTATTAAAGGATAATATATCTCTTGTAACTTTCAGAAGTTTTAACAATGACTTATATTTGCACCTTTCGAACAAACAACATAACAATGACTACTTTAAACGAATTGAATGCCATATCGCCAATTGACGGAAGATATAGAAGCAAAACCCTTTCATTAGCACCTTTTTTCTCTGAAGAAGCTTTAATCAAATACCGTGTATTAGTTGAGATTGAATACTTTATTGCCTTGTGCGAAGTGCCATTACCACAACTAGCTGACGTAAATTCAAATTTATTTGACAGTTTAAGAAATATCTATAAAAATTTCTCTACTGAAGATGCTCTTTGGATTAAAGAAACAGAGAAAGTGACCAACCACGACGTAAAAGCGGTTGAATATTTTATCAAAGATGCTTTTGAAAAACTAGGTTTATCTCAATACAAAGAGTTCATTCACTTCGGATTAACTTCTCAGGATATTAACAATACTGCGATTCCGCTTTCTACAAAAGAAGCTTTTGAGCAAGTTTATATGCCATCTTTAATTTCTTTAATTTCTAAATTAAAAGAATTAAGTGTTGAATGGAAGGATATTCCAATGTTGGCTCGTACGCACGGACAACCGGCTTCTCCTACTCGTTTGGGTAAAGAAATTTTGGTTTTTGTAGAGCGTCTTGAAGAGCAAATGCGTTTGTTATTTAATATTCCGTTTGCTGCTAAATTTGGTGGTGCAACAGGAAATTATAATGCGCATCATGTTGCTTATCCGCAAATCGACTGGAAACAGTTTGGAAGTAAATTTGTTGAAACTGATCTTGGTTTACACCATTCTTTTCCAACGACTCAAATTGAACATTATGATCATTTTGCTGCATTTTTTGATGCTTTAAAAAGAATAAACAATATCATTATCGATTTAGATCGTGATATCTGGACGTATGTTTCAATGGATTATTTTAAACAAAAAATCAAAGCGGGAGAAATTGGATCTTCTGCAATGCCACATAAAGTTAACCCAATTGATTTTGAAAACTCTGAAGGAAATTTAGGAATCGCAAATGCTATTTTTGAGCATTTGGCTGCTAAATTACCTATTTCAAGATTACAACGTGATTTAACTGATAGTACTGTTTTACGTAATATTGGTGTTCCGATGGGACATACAATTATTGCTTTTGAAGCTTCTTTAAAAGGTTTAAACAAATTGTTATTAAACGAAGCTAAATTTGCTGAAGATTTAGAGAAAAACTGGGCTGTAGTTGCTGAGGCAATTCAGACGATTTTACGTCGTGAGGCTTATCCAAATCCATACGAAGCTTTGAAAGGTTTGACAAGAACAAACGAAGCTATTGACAAAAAAGCAATTCATAATTTCATTGCAACTTTAGAAGTTTCTGATGCTATTAAGAACGAATTACTAGCGATTACGCCTGCTAATTTCACAGGAATTTAAAGAAATCACAAAATATTTTCTCAAAAAAAGCTATCTTTATCGATAGCTTTTTTTATTTATAAATCTTGTTAGGGTTTTAGCCCAGATTAAAATGGAAAGCCTTTTGCTCAAAAAACTATATTTTTTTGCTGATGCAGAGCGACCGGAGGAAGCTCCTGCAACGGCGTAAAAAATAAGTTTTTTGAGTAAAAGCTTGAAATGGAAAGCTGGATTAGCTCCTGAACAATAAACACCATTTTATGATTGCCTTAAACGCCGCTGCACAGACTACACACCACTTACAACCCCTTATTAGCGACTTGGGCTTAATCCTGATGACCGCAGGAATCGCCGTTTTAATATTTAAAAAACTGAAACAACCTCTTGTTTTAGGATATCTGATAGCCGGATTTTTAGCCGGAAACCACTTTGATTTTTTCCCATCAATAACAGACATGAAAAGTGTTGAAGTCTGGGCCGAAATTGGGGTTATATTTCTCTTGTTTAGTTTGGGACTCGAATTTAGTTTTAAGAAACTGATGAAAGTCGGCGGAACGTCTTCTGTCACCGCCATAACGCAGATTATGTTTATGGTCATTATAGGCTATTGCGTCGGGCAATGGATGGATTGGAGTAAAATGGATAGTATTTTTCTTGGTGCCACGCTTTCGATATCATCAACAACTATTATTATTAGGGCGTTTGATGAACTTGGAGTTAAAGGAAAAAAGTTCGTTGGAATTGTATTTGGTGCTTTAATTGTCGAAGATATTGTAGCGATATTAATGTTGGTTTTATTATCGACAATTGCGGTTAGCGATCAGGTTTCTGGCGGTGCATTATTACAATCGGTTTTAAAATTAGTCTTCTTTTTAATCATATGGTTTTTGGGCGGAATCTTCATTATTCCAACATTTCTTAAGAAAGCAAAACATCTTTTGACAGACGAAATGTTACTTATTATTTCGCTGGCTCTTTGTTTAATGATGGTTATGTTTGCTGCCAATGTTGGATTCTCTCCTGCTTTGGGTGCATTTATTATGGGTTCTATTATTGCAGAAACTACTCAGGCAGAAAAAATAGAGCATTTGATTCAGCCTGTAAAAGATTTATTTGGTGCGGTTTTCTTTGTATCTGTGGGAATGTTAATCAATCCGGAAACTTTGGTTACTTATGCACTTCCGGTTGCTCTTATTACGCTTTTAACCATTTTCGGAAAAGCATTTAGTTCTTCTGTTGGTGCTTTATTATCTGGACAACCTCTTAAACAATCTGTTCAAACCGGTATGAGTTTGGCACAAATTGGGGAGTTTTCGTTTATTATTGCAACTCTTGGAATGACGCTTAAAGTAACTAGCGATTTTTTATATCCAATAATTGTTGCGGTATCTGCCATTACAACTTTTACAACTCCGTTTTTAATTAAATATTCTGATCCGTTTTCTGGATATTTAGAAAGAAAACTACCAAAAAAATGGGTCAAAAATATCAACCGTTATAGTGTCAATGCACAAGCGATTAAATCTGTAAGTACATGGCAAGTAGTACTTCGCGCATCTGTAACACAAATTATACTGCATACAATAATTATTACGGCAATCATTTTATTGTCATCAAAATTTGTAGCTCCATTAGTTGCCGATACTCGTTTTGGAAACACATTGGCAGCATTGATTACTTTGGTTGTAATTGCACCATTTTTATGGGCACTTTCATTGCGACGCGTAAAGGTCAATGAAGTCGATGAATTATGGGAAGAACGTAAATATCGTGGTGCGCTTTTAATGTTGATTTTAATAAGAATGAGCCTTGGTTTATTTTTCGTTGGATTTTTATTGAACATTTTCTTCTCGCCTTTAGTTGCTTTTATTGCCTTAATTATTGCAATTGGGGCGTATCAATTGTTTCCAAAAAAATTAAACGAGCAATATCATAAAATCGAAAATCACTTTTTGAAGAATTTAAATGATCGCGAAAACAAAAAAATTGACCGAAGATATGCCAATTTAATGCCTTGGGACGGTCACATGTCTATTTTTGATATTGGAAAAGAATCAAATTTGGCAGGAAAAACTTTGGAAGAATTGCGCATTCGCGAAAACTTAGGAATCAACATTGCTTTTATAAGACGTGGCGAAGTCACAATACCAATTCCGACTAAAAATGAACGTCTGTTTCCAGGTGACGAAATTTGTGTTATTGGTACTGATGAACAAATTACGCAATTTACCAACTATTTAGATAAACAAGTTGAAGCCGCAAACAGCATAGACGAAACTGAAATCGTATTGCGTCAAATGGAAATTTCTAATGAAGAGTTTGTTCAAAAAACGATTGGGCAATTTAGAGGAAAAACTGGCGGACTTGTTGTAGGACTTGAAAGAAACGGTAATCGAATTTTAAATCCTGAATCTCATTTACTCTTAGAAAAAAATGACATTATTTGGGTTGTCGGCGATAAAAAACGAATGAATGAATTAACCAAAAAGAGCGTTAATATACCTATTTAAAAAAAGGTGCTAAGGTACTAAGTCTCTAAGGTGCTAAGTTTTTTTATTAAAACTGTAATCTTAGAAACTTAGTATCTCAGCAACTTAGAACCTTATTTATTCGGTTGCGGTGTAATACGCAAATATGGTTTTATTGGTGTGTGTCCTTTTGGGAATTTAGCAGGAATATCACTGTCTGGAACTGCTGGCGTGATTACTACATCTTCACCGTCTTTCCAGTTTGCAGGAGTTGCTACGCTATAATTTGCTGTTAATTGCAAACTATCGATCACACGAAGTAATTCATCAAAATTTCTTCCTGTTGAAGCTGGATATGTTAAAGTCAATTTTATCTTTTTGTCAGGACCAATTACAAACACAGAACGAACAGTAAATTTCTCGCTTGCATTTGGGTGCAGCATATCATATAAAGTTGCGATTTTTTTATCTTCGTCGGCAATTATTGGGAAATTAACGGTTGTATTTTGAGTTTCGTTAATATCTTTAATCCACTCTTTGTGAGACTCTAAACCATCTACACTTAGCGCTATAACTTTTGTATTTCTTTTTTTAAATTCCGGAACATAGTTAGCAACCGTTCCTAATTCTGTTGTACAAACAGGTGTAAAATCTGCAGGATGCGAAAATAAAACTCCCCAAGAATCTCCTAACCATTCATGAAAATTGATTGGCCCTTCGGTCGTTTCTGCATGAAAATCCGGAGCAATATCTCCTAATCTTAATGTTGACATAATTATAGTTTTTTTAGTTCCTCTAAAATTAGTCAAAAAAGAGATAAAGAAAACACGATTTTTTTAAAAATTAGTTAAAATTCTATTTTCCCTGTAGAATTAGTTCTGTTGGCTAAATAAATTGAAGAACCAAGTACCAAACAGCAAGCGTTAAAAACGAAATTGGGATTCCAAAACCAATCATCATACTGCTTAATCTGGGTTTTAATCCGTAAGTTGAAGCCAGAATTGCGCCTGTAATCATTGGAGCCATCGCAACTTCCATCAAAGTAACTTTTATAGCTTCTGAATGTTGATTGAAAATAAAAACATACAACACGAAAATTACCAAAGGACTTAGAATTAACTTGAAGAAAAGTCCAAGTCGAAGAAATTTCCAGTGTTGACTTCTTCGGTCAAATTGAAGTTGCAATCCTACTGAAAGTAATGCCAACGGTGTCACCAAACTTCCTAATTTTAATAAAAAAGCCTGAATATCAATATTAAATTGATAATCTGAAATATTCATTAAACAAGCAACAACAAATGTGAGAAATGGCGGAAAAAGCAATACTTTTTTAATAATACTAATTGCATTTGGACTTCCTTTCGAATAAAAAGCCGCCACAAAAACTCCCAAAGTCGAAACTACTACAAAAGTTCCGGGTTGATCGACCAAAACAGCCGTTTCTAAACCTTTTTTTCCAAATAAAGCCTCAATTATAGGATATCCAAGAAAAGAACTATTGCTTAATCCGGCAGTTAAAATCAGACAGCCAATAAGTTTGTTTGACCAGCCAAATTTTCTTCCCAAGAAATGAAAAAAAACAAACGCCAAAATAAAACAAATCCAACCTGAAGCAATTGGGAACAATAATTCATTGCTCCATTTTATTTTTGGAATATGATATAAAGTAATTGCAGGTAGACAAATATAAATTACAATTTTATTTAAAATCTTGTAAATATTAGTCGGAAAGCGTTTTACTCTTTGTAAAACCAAACCTAATGTCAGGAAAAAAAATATTAAAATAAAATTGTTCATAGCGTTGAGTAGTCACAAAAATAGACATTTATAAATTCTTGTATCAAACAAAATATAGTGCATCAAAAAGATTTTTGTTACTTTTAATGTGTTATGCTAATCAAGAATTGAAATGTGCCTTTAGGCACTAAATATTGGTAGAAAATATAAATTGGCATAAGTTTAGCGTGCCGTAGGTACGCAATAGATATCATTTTGTTGCGTACCTACGGCACGCCAACGAATTTCTAACCGATATGACTACCAATATTTAGTGCCTAACTGCACAATTTGGAGACTTTCAACCCTTAAAGGGTCATATATAATTTCAAAAATCAATGCAGCAAATAAGAGACAATTTTGAGCGAATGGCAAAACTTTCCGATGAAGAATGGGATGCGTTTTCTTCAAAATTAATACGCGAAGAATTTCCGAAGAAAGCCGCCATACTTAAAAAAGATCATTTAGAAAACTATCTTTCATTTGTCGAGAAAGGATTAGTGCGATATTATATTCCTCGTGAAGATACCGATCTCACTTTTGCATTTGTATTTGATGGCGAATTTGCGAGTGGTTACGATTCCTTTATTACAAGATTGCCAGCACATTATAACATTGAAGCTTTGGCTGACACCGTACTTTGGCGCATATCTTATAATGATCTTCAGGACATTTATGCCGAAACCAAAATTGGTAATACAATTGGTCGTCTTGCAAGCGAAAGCTTATTTCTTAAAAAAACTAAACGAGAACTTTCACTTCTTAATGATTCTGCAGAACAACGCTATCGCAATTTGTTTACAGAGCAACCACAATTAATCCAGAAGATTCCTCAAAAGTATCTTGCGTCTTATATTGGCATTACTCCACAAGCTTTAAGCCGAATAAGAAAGCGCATTTATTAACCCAGGTTCATTGTTTAAGGTTCCTTTTGAATGCAACTTTGTATAAAAAAAGATATGGAAACCTTATTTATTTTATTCGGAGTTTTTGCAATTGCTTTGTTAATTATAAGAATTAAAACTAAAACATTAGAAACAGCACTTGCCGGCAGAATTGCTATGGCAGCGATGCTTGTATTCACAGCAATTGGTCATTTTGCTTTTGCCAAAGGAATGGCAATGATGATCTCCTTTTTGCCCTCACCTATTATAATTGTCTATGCAACAGGAATTATAGAAATTATTGCGGCAATTTGGCTTTTAATTCCTGAAACAAAAGTACTTAGTGGCAAACTTCTTATCTTATTTTTTATAATGCTGCTTCCGGCAAATATCTATGCTGCTTGTCACAATATAAATCTGCAAGCTGCGGATTATAGCGGAAAAGGCATTTCTTATCTATGGTTCAGAATCCCGTTACAGCTTCTTTTTATAGCTTGGGTATATTTTTCTGCAATTCGAAATCAATCAAAAATCAAATAGTTTTTCTCAGGGAATACGCGTTATTCAAGCAAATAATGCGTATAAATTCCCGTTTGGTTTTATGCTATGATTTTCATTGGAACAATTAATTTTTAGTTAAAACTTTTTTTATTCGAAAAAACCTTTCTACATTTGTAATATATTTTATTACAGTATGATTTCAGGTAAATTTGCCATAACGATTCACATTTTGACTTTGCTGACAAAATACCCAAATGATTTTTTATCATCTGAGTATATTGCCGGAAGCATCAATTTGAATCCTGTTTTGGTTCGAAAAGAAATTGCCAACCTAAAAGCACATCATATTGTAGAAAGTAAAGAAGGTAAAAATGGCGGAACAAAACTTGCTGTTGATCCTTCGAAAATTACATTAAAAGAAATATTTGAAATGACCTTTGAAACCATTAACTTAGGGTATGCAAAAAATCAGCCTAATCCTGATTGTCCTGTTGGAAAAAAGATCAATCAAAACTTAAGTTCTTTATATGCTGATATGAATCAAAAAGTTAGTCTACAATTAGAAGGAATTTCATTGGAAGATTTTTCTAATCAATTCTAAGACTATTTTTTTACACAAAACTGTAACATTTTTTATTACAAACTTAAATTATATATTATGAAAATCGCAATTATTGGAGCAACCGGATTTGTTGGCTCAGCAATCTTAAACGAATTAGCAAACAGAAATCATGACATTACTGCTATTGCAAGAAACCCAAAAGACACTTCGAATGCAACTTGGAAAAGTGCTGATATTTTTAATATTGATGCTTTGGCAGAAATTCTAAAAGGAAATGACGTTGTAATCAATGCTTATAATTCAGGTTGGACAAATCCAAACATTTACGATGACTTCATTGCAGGATCAAAAGCGATTCAGGAAGCGGTTACAAAATCTGGCGTAAAACGTTTTATTACAATTGGTGGTGCCGGAAGTTTATTTGTTGCTCCGGGTTTACAAGCGGTTGATACTCCAGATTTTCCAAAAGAATATTACGCTGGCGCAACTGCAGCAAGAGACTATTTGAATATTTTGAAAGAAGAAAAAGAATTGGATTGGGCATTTTTCAGTCCAGCTTTCGAAATGCACCAAGGAATTACAACAGGAAGAACAGGAAAATATCGTTTAGGATTAGAGAATCCAGTTTTTAACGACGAACAAAGAAGTATTTTATCTGTTGAGGATTTAGCGGTTGTTATTGCTGATGAAGCCGAAAACGCAAAACATCATCAAGTTCGTTTTACAGCAGCTTATTAAAACACCAATTTCACGAATTTTCACGAATTAAAATGTTTAGCAAGCTTGTAATTAGTGTTAATTCGTGAAATTAGTGTTCCATTTACAAAACAGTTTCAAAGAAAATCCTTTTTTGAAACTGTTTTTGTTTTCTGTACTTTTACACTACCAAAAAGTATATTTTGTCAAGTTCAAAAAAACAATCAAGCAGCTTACAAGAAAAAGCCGGAATTTCGCCTCCTGAAATCACCAATGTTTCTGCTATTCATCAAATTAAAAAAAACAGAAGAAAACAACCTTCTTCAACTGAATTAATTGATGGAATTTTAAACGGAAACAGAACGGCATTAAGTCGTGCTATAACTTTGGTCGAAAGCACAAATCCTGAACATGCTGCAAAAGCAAATGAAGTTATTAATGGATGTTTGCCACACGCTAATAAATCAATCCGAATAGGAATTACCGGAGTTCCCGGAGTTGGAAAAAGTACTTTTATTGAAGCCTTTGGAAGTTATTTGACCCAATTAGGTAAAAAAGTAGCTGTTTTGGCAGTTGATCCAAGCAGTTCGCTTTCGCACGGAAGTATTCTTGGTGATAAAACCCGAATGGAAGAATTGGTAAAAGATGAAAATGCTTTTATCAGACCAAGTGCTTCCGGAGATACTTTGGGCGGTGTGGCCAGAAAAACACGAGAATCAATTATACTTTGTGAAGCCGCAGGTTTTGACACTATTATTATCGAAACTGTTGGTGTTGGACAAAGTGAAACTGCTGTTCATAGTATGGTTGACTTTTTCTTATTATTGAAAATTTCCGGTGCCGGCGATGAACTTCAGGGTATAAAACGCGGTATTATGGAAATGGCCGATGCTATTGTAATCAATAAAGCGGACGGCGATAATATCAAAAAAGCAAATCAGGCAAAACTGGAATTCAACCGTGCTTTGCATTTATTTCCTCCAAAAAAATCAAACTGGCAGCCAAAAGTTACTACTTGCAGCGCAATTACAAAAGATGGTATTTCAGAAATTTGGAATACAATTTCTCATTATGTCGAAATGACAAATGAATTTGGTTTCTTCAGCGAAAAGCGAAAAGAACAAAATCAATTCTGGATGATGGAAACCATAAATGAGCAACTAAAACTCAACTTTTACAATCACCCTAAGATTATTGAACAATTGGAACAAATAAAAAAAGCGGTGCAAAATGATGAAACATCACCTTTTGCAGCCGCTCAGTTTTTATTGAATGAATATAAAAAACAGCTCTAAATTCCTTAAAGCTTTTTTTACGTTTGATTTATTTCACATCAATTGCAATTGTATAAGTCTCTTCACTTTCTTGAATAGGGTATTTTCCAGGAGTTAAAATATCTGAATTGAATTTTAAAGTTTTAACTATTTCCGGAGCTAAAATTTGGCCTTCAGGTATTACAAAAACTCCATTTCTAACTAAATCTTTGTGATTCTCTTCTGTCAAAGCACTTTTTTGAATTGTCATAACAAATTGTCCTTTAACATTATCAACGCGCACTGGCGTTCCTCCGTTACCATCTGGTTTTAAAAGGCTAAAGTAGTACCATCTAAAGGTATAAACATCATAACAAAAACCTAATGGCTGACTGCAGTCAACATTATGCGATCCCCAATTTCGCACAATAATTGAATATTGTTCATACATTCTTTTGGTATTCGATGTGGTTTGCTGATCTGCTGTTGATACTTCAGCATTTTGATTTGTACTAGGTTCCTGGCTGCAGCTTATAAAAAAAGCTGTAAACACAAAAACTAGCATCACTTTTAATACTTGAGATTTTTTTAATTTTTTTTGTGGTAAATTTTTCATAATAAATAAAATTTAATTGATCCCTACTCTATCACAGGCTTTTCAGGTTACGCCTTTCTTATTACAGATCAATTAAATTTATTTTTGTTACCCACTTTTTCGACTTTTTATTTAAAAAAAATCAGAATTATCATATTTATTTTATTAGTACTAATTTAAATTGTCAGCATAAATCTATATTTTTAAAACAAAAAAGCTACTAAGTATGAAATTTCACACTTAGCAGCTTTTTTTAAAATGTACTAAAAATTATTTTTTTGTATCCCTCAGTTTATACTTATTCTCTTTATATAAATTTCCTGCTGTAATTACATGTGCCAAAGCGTCTTTTGCTAATTCTTCATTTAATTTAACCGGAATTAAAGTTGTATCGTTTTTGATTTCGAATTGCAGAGGTTTCAAATTTGGCTGCATGATTACAACCTGATTTTCTACTCTGAATGCGTTGATATCATTAAACTGCATGATCGATCTTCCTTGTGTTTTTGGATCTAATTTATTTAGATTTCTACCAACCATTGGGGTTTCAAACGAAAGCCCTAAATAACTCAACAATGTAGGCGGAATATCAATTTGACTTGCCAATTTACTATACGAAACTCCTTTTGGAACTCCAGGTCCCATAATCAAAGCAGGAATATGAAACTTATTAATTGGTACTAAATTTTTTCCGTACGTTCTCGTGTTATGATCCGCAATAACGATGAAAATAGTATTCTTGAAATAAGGTTCTTTTTTAGCCATTTCGAAGAATTTCCCAATAGAGAAATCCGCATATTTCATGGCGTTATTTACCGTTGCTGGTTTTGTATCATAAGGTTTAATTCTTCCTGCAGGATATTCAAAAGGTTCATGATTTGAAGTCGAAAACATTAATGAAAAGAAAGGTTTATCGCCTTTAGCTTTAAAATAATTGTTTGCTTTGGTAACTAAATCTTCATCTGAATAACCCCAAGTTCCTTTGAAAGCATATTTATTTCCATCAGATTCAAAATCTTCCTGATCTACAATATCCTGAAAACCATTTCCGTTGAAAAACGAAGCCATATTATCAAAATTCGCCATTCCCCCGTAAATGAAACTGGTGTCATATCCTTTTTGTTTTAAGGCTTCCGCCAAAGTAAAAAAGCCTTGTTGTGAATTTCCCAACTTTACTACACTTTCTGATGGTGAAGGCAAAAATCCGGTTACAACCGCTTCAATTCCGCGGACACTTCTTGTTCCTGTACAATATAAATTGGTAAACAATAATCCTTCTTTCGATAATTTATCAAATTCCGGTGTTAATGGTTTTCCTCCTAAAATCCCAACATATTCAGCTCCTAAACTTTCTTGTAGAAAGATTACCAAGTTATAAGGTTTCTTTAAAACTGTGTCCGGTTGTTGAACGTGTAAAAACGGAATCTCGGCATCTGTAAAATCAGTTGGTCCGGCAATCATGTATTTTTTTACACGAGCAATTGCTTCGGCTTCATCCATTTTACCATACATCTTCGTGTTTCCTTCATTTTTAATCGAATATGCCGCAAAAGCTACTGTATAAAATGAATTTAATCCCAAAGTATTTGTTAGTTGATCTGTAGAAAAAACAGCATTACTAGCATTTATCGGACGTTTTGAAGTAAGACTTGAACGTGCTCCAAAAAACAATAAAAACGCAACTAACGGAAAAATCATCAGTTTGAATTTATATTCAGCACTTGTAGTATAAAAATATTTTTTTCCTTTTTTGAAAGCAAAATAAAGAACAACTCCCAAAATTAAGAATGTCACAATGATAGAAGTCAGGTAACTTTTTAAAAGCATTCCAACAACTTCTTTTGGATAAATCAGATAATCTAAGAATATCTTATTTGGACGTGTATCGTATTGTTTTACAAAATCCGGTGTTGCCAATTCTACAAAAAGAATCAAAAACAGAAATAAAAAGCTATAAATCACCAGAAATTTATTGGTGAATTTCAGCCATTTATTTGGAAGAAACGTAATTAAAAGCGCTGGTAAAAATGACAAATAACATAATAATATTAAATCCATTCGAAGACCGATTGGAAAAATATACCAGAAATTTGGTGTTTCTACTACTCTGTCTTTAAAAATAAAAAATAAAAATATTCGACTTAAAGTAGTAATTAGCAATCCAATTGCTATAAAATTGAAAATGGGTTTTAAAAAACTTAATTTTTTCATTAGAAAGATTTAAAAATATTTTTGACTGAGAAATATTGTAAAACGCATTGCCAGACAGACGCACTGCTGTGCGTCTCTACTCTTCGTAACGCGTTATTTCACGGTCATAAAATTCATTCGCAAGAACAATTAAACCTTCCATTTCAGCATTTAATTCGGCTTCGTCAAGATCTTCTGCTTCTTCCATAAACTCAACCTCATCATCTTTTAAGTTGATTATAAATCTTGGATAATCAAGGTGAATGATGAAAATATCATCTGGAAAGTCAGTATTATCTCCGAGTAAAAATTTAGGTAATTCCATTTTTATTTATGTATTTGTTATTGTTAGTTGCCTTTCGCGAAAGCTATCTTGATTGGCATATTTTTTATTTTATAAGGCTCAAATTTAAGTATTTGAATCTGAATTTTTGATTAATTTTTTAGTCAGAAAGTGAAAACGAATGTACAAAAATATCGCCGCAGAAGTTAATCCTGCCAAAAGTCCAATCCAAACTCCCTGCGCTTTCAAATCTGTATATTCGGCTAAATAATACGAGATCGGAAAACCAATTACCCAATATGCCACAAATGTTATATACATTGGGATTTTTACATCTTGTAATCCGCGTAAAGCTCCTAAAACAACCACCTGAATTCCATCTGAAATTTGGAAAACTGCCGCTATTATAAATAATTTTGAAGCAATACTTATTACTTCGTTATTGTCCAGAAGTTGTCCTCCGTTCTCCATATTCAAAAAGATATAAGGCAAGTAATTATGAAAAACAACGAACAAGATTGCAAAAACGGTTTCGATTATAATCGCCAGTAAAAAAATAGAACGAGCAACGATAACTAAGTTTTTATAGTCATTTAATCCTCTTTGATTACTAACTCGAATCATTGATGTCACGCTTAATCCCATTGCAAACATAAAGGTCATTGAAGACAAACTCAACGCAATTTGATTGGCTGCCTGACTGGTTTTACCAATATTACCGCAAAGCCAGATTGATGCGGTAAACAATACAACTTCAAAAAGCATTTGCATTGCCGATGGAAATCCTATGCTTATAATTTTCTTTATGGTTTCTTTTTTAATTTCATCAAAACTGAAATTCTTGAAATATTGTTTTAAATCATTTCTTCTGGATAACATTATATGCATGAACATTACCAGAAAGATTCTCGAAATTACTGTTCCAAGTGCTGCGCCAACGATTCCCATTTTTGGGAAAATCCAGATTCCGTAAATCAACATATAATTGATACCAACATGCAGAACATTTGCCATAATCATGGCGTACATCGAATATTTTGTCATCGACATTCCATCAGCAAATTGCTTATAACCCTGATACATAATTAGCGGAATCAACGAAAAAGCTACCCAATCAAGATATGGTTTTGCAAGTGCAATTACATCGGCTGGCTGTTTTAGCAATTCCATTATTGGCTTAGCCAGAATAATTACGCCAAAAAGTAATAATCCTAAAAGAATACACAAAAACAAACCGTGATGAAATGCTGAACGAATTTTAGAATCGTTTTTTTCAGCATCACCTTCGGCAACAATTGGAGTAATTGCGGTCGAGAAACCAATTCCTAAAGACATTGCAATAAAAATCATGCTGTTTCCAAGTGAAACTGCTGCAAGTTCAGTACTTCCTAATTTCCCTACCATTATATTATCGACGATACCTATTAATGTATGTCCAACCATACCTAATATAATAGGATATGCTAATCTTAAATTGTATGAAAACTCTTTAGTGTACTGCTTTAAATTCAATTCTACTCTTTTTAGTCGGCAAAGATAGTCAGAAGCTTTGAATTCTTGGATAATATTAAAAACATAAGCAAATATTAAGTCATTTTTAATGAACCTCGAGATTATATAACAATTTCAAAAAATTCTATAACAACGCCCCAACACCTAGCTATTATTTTTACATCATTATAAATTCAAAAAAAATTGTCATGAGAAATCTAAAAATGTTCTGCCTAGCGAGTTTCGCTTTTTTATACGCCAATACCACGTTTGCTCAAGACACTACAACGTCTAAATCTGAAGGAGAAATCAAAAATTATGATCAGGGCTTCAGATTGGGATTTGGACTTAACGGAGGTTTACCAACTGACAATGCATACGATTGGTCATTGGGTGGAGATGTTCGTTTACAGTATGATTTATCAAAAAGAACGTCATTAACGTTAACAACTGGTTTTACCAATTTGTTTATGGGAAAAGATGACAATGGAGTTGATGTAAAAGATCTTGGTTTTATTCCGGCAAAAGCAGGTTTTAAAGCTTTTATCTGGGAAGATCAATTCTATGTTTTAGGTGAAGTTGGTGCTGGTTTTGCCGTTACAAACGGTTACGATCAAACCACTTTTTTATGGGCGCCAGGAATTGGATACGCCAACAAATACATTGATATTAGTGTCCGTTATGAGGACTATAACAAATTCAAAACCAACCAAGTGGCTTTACGTTTAGCCTATGGTTTTGATTTATAAAAGTAAAGGTTTAATTTATTATTTTTGTTTTTGGTAACAAACCCGACAGATCGCATAGTCTGTCGGGTTTCGTTTTTTTATGCAGTTGGTCAAAAGATAAATACCAGTCGTCAAATGATTTTTTTGGATTAATGAAGAACACTGTACTTCGCAGAAAAATTAATCAAAATCATGAACAAGACAGTTTTTTATCTATCGCAATTATTTATTTTTCTATTGGTTACAATTTCTGCAAGATCTCAACAAAGTATCTCTGGAGAATTTAAAGCAGATTATGTTCCGTTTTCTAATTATGTCCGACCAATTGACAGCGCCAAAACAGACTCCAAAAGTAATTTTAAAAGGGCTCAGCTTTCTGTAGAAATTCCGCTTTCCATGAAAATGGACAAATACAATCATCCACAACTTTGGTCGATCGTGCTTCAGGGAGCTTATGCCAAAATGGAAAACAAGAATTATGATCTACGAGATCTTCCTGTAGAAATCCCAAACGGTTTTCCCGATGAGCTTCTAAACGCACAAATTGGAGTCAAACATTTAAGATCAATTTCTCCGTCGTGGTCAATTCTCGTAATGGCTTCTGTAGGCGTTTATACGGATATGGTCGAAATCAATAAAGATGATATTCTTGTACAAGGCGGCGTTCTTTTTATCAAACAATTCAATCCGAATTTGGCTTTTGGTTTCGGACCAGTTTTAACGAATAGTTTTGGTGTTCCAATGGTACTTCCTGGAATTTACTTTAATTGGGAATCTAAAGGCGCGCTACATTTTAAAGTTACTTTTCCTGAAGGTTTAGAATTAGGTTATAGAATATCTGAAACATTTGACTTAAAAACTGTTGTCGAACTTAGCGGAATGACTGCCGAAATAAATCCGGCAAATAAAACTATGTTACTTGGATATCAGCAAATTATTGCTGGTTTAAGACCTCAGCTTAAATTTGGTAAGCATTGGACATTTGAACCTACAGCGGGAAGTACTTTGGCTCGATCGTTCTCAACAAATGATCGAAAAATTAAAAATATGTTCAAAGAAAAAGATCTGGCAAACCCAAGATTCACGACAACATTTTATGCGGCTTTAGCTTTAAAATGGCAATTCTAGAATTATCTGCTTAATAGATTTTTATAAACTACCTCTTTCAATAATGCTTCACGGCGTGTTCTTGAAATAGGTAGTTCTTGTCCTTTTACAAATAATCGTCCGCCGGAAACGGAATCAATATGTGTTATATTGACTAGAAATGATTTGTGAATTCTAAAGAAAATCTCCGTTGGAAGTGTTTCTTCTAATGAAATCATGGTTTGATGAATCACGAGAATTCTATCTGTAAAATGAAGTTTAGCATAATTTTGCATTCCTTCGATATATAAAATATCAACCCACGAAATCTTTTGAAATCCTTCTTCCTGACGAACATAAAGAAAAGGATCTAATTGATTTTGCTTTGGAGAAATCATTTGATGCCATTGTTTTGCTTTTAATGAAGCCTGATAAAAACGCTGAAAAGTAATTGGTTTCAGCAAATAATCAACAACCTGCAAACGATATCCGTCCAAAGCATGCTCTGAATAAGCGGTTGTAAAAATAACCAATGGCGGATTATCCAGAGATTCTAAAAATTCTAATCCGGACAAATATGGCATATTTATATCCAGAAACAGCAAATCGATTTGTTTATCCTGAATGTACGAAGTCGCTTCCAAAGCAGAAGCGCAAGTGCCAACAACTTCAAGGAAATCAATTTTTGAAACAAAATCTACTATTCCGTTTCTTGCAATTGGTTCGTCGTCAATAACGAGACATTTCATATTCATAGTTTTTTTGTTTCAGGTTTGGTGTTTATTTCTAAAAAAAGGTTTCTCGCAGATTTTACAGATTAAGCAGATTTCTTCTTTATTCTTTCATCTTGTCTCTTGCATCTTTCATCTTGACTCTTTCATCTTGACTCTTTCATCTTGACTCTTTCATCTTGACTCTTTCATCTTGCATCTTCTACAAAACCCTTCTAATCAGTGGCGAAATTTTACCGCAAAGTTTGCAAAGATTTGACTTTTGAAGGAATGCAAAGTTCCCTAAGCTTTAGCTTTATAACTAGATGAATAAATTCGTGCTAATTTGTGCAATTCGTGGCATAAAAAATCCTTATAATCTTTATAATCTGTGGGAAAAGTTTTTTTTTATTTTAAATCTAAAGTCACTTTTACGGTAAAATCCGAATCAGTCTTTTCTATATCTAATTGATGTTTTTCGGGATATTGAATCGACAATCTTTTCTTGACGTTTTCGAGTCCTAATCCTTGATTATTAGACGGAATCTTGTATTGTTCTGTATAAGAATTTTCGATTTTAAAAATCAATTGTTTATTGATTTGTTCGCATGATAAATGCACGTATCCTTTTTGGTTTGGAAGTCTTGATACGTGTTTAAAAGCATTTTCTATTAGCGGAACCAAAAGTAAAGGTACAATCTGAAGATGACCGTCTTCGATATTCCATTTGCTTTTTACTTCTAATTCATTTCCCCAACGCGTTTCTTCGACGGCAATCAAATCTTTTAAGTATTTAATTTCAAGATGTAACGGAACATATTCTTTATTACATTCGTACAATTGATATCTTAAAATATCCGAAAACTGAACTAATAAAACCGAAGCCAATTCGACATTGCTTTGCATCAAAATGTGAATATGATTCAAAATATTAAACATCAAATGCGGATTGATTTGATCTTGCAGGATTTTTATCTGAGCTTCTAAGTGAACTTGTTTTAATTCGGCATGATTTCTTTCGATTACATTATGTTCCTGATAAAATCGAAGTCCGCAAGCGGTGCCACAAATCAAAAGTGCCGCGGGAATACTTCCACAAAACCGAGCCCACAAAAACTCAATAGGAGCCATATTTGCTTCTTCGGGATATAATCGGTTACGTGTTTGCGAATCGGAGAAAGCGGCATAAACCACCGCCAGACAAAGTGACAAAAGCAGCACTACTGCAAAAGCCTGTACGGCAAATAATGTCATTTTGTTTTTACGTAATGCCTTTGGAAGCATCACATCACTAAGAAAATGCGCCAAAACAATGGAGCTTAATAATATTAAACCTGACTGGCGTATAGCCGAAATTATTCCATAATCGGCTATCAATTGCGCCCAAATCGTAATACCAAGTATGAACCAGAAAAAGATTAAAAATATCCAATGCCGGTTTTTATATTTTATAGTCATCAAAAAAAGAGTAAGTAAATTATGTGAATCTTTTGGTTCAAAAATAACCCTATATTTTCTAAACGAACAGCAAAGAACCAAAAAGATTCTTTGCTGTTTCTAGAAGTTAAAGGATAAAATAAAGGTTAGAAAATAAAATATCCAACGCTTACATTAAAGGAATTTGTTTTGGAATTAAAGTCTTTACTAATATTATTCAGTCCGCCTTGATAAACTAAATCTAAGGTAAATTTCCACATTTCGACTCCTGCTCCAACCTGATAACCAATATTAGATTTGTTGAATTTTGTGTATGAGTTTTTAAGCTGATTTAATGACGAAATATTTTCATCGAGAACATACGAATAAACTCCTCCTCCAAAAACTCTCACATTCAAAGTCGAAAGATCAATTACTTTATAACCTATTAATAATGGCATTTCGAGACTTCTCCATTTTGCATTTTTAGATGCTGATAATGAAGTTTTCTCAATTTTTGAAGACTTCTCGCTATACAAGATTTCGTTTTGAATATAGAATCTTTTAAAATCGAATCTTCCCATCGCTCCAACAAAATAACCCACTGCATATTTTGAGCTAAAGCCATCTGTAACCGGCAATTCAGAAAAATTAGAACCTCCTTTTATTCCCACATGAATTGGAAGCGGAGATTGTGCTGTAACTTTTGAAGAAATCAAACTCACTAAGAAAATAGTGGTTAGTAATAATAATTTGTAAATGTTCATGATAATAGTTTTTATTAATTTGATGCAAAGGAGCACAAACCTAAAACGCTATTAAAATTAGTTTGATGAACTGCATTTGGCTTTTGACCAATGGAATTATTTAAAGATTTTTTGCCACGAATTGCACGAATTTAATTTATGGGAATTCGTGGCGAAAAAAATTAACCGCAAAGGTTACAAAAGTTTTTCGCAAAGTTCACGAAGTTGTTAGCTGACGAAAGAAGACAAAGTTCACAAAGCGATATCTTGAGATTAGAAATTTGTGCAATTCGTGCAATTCGTGGCAAAAAAATTTTACCGCAAAGGTTGCAAAGGTTTTTCGCAAAGTTCGCGAAGTTGTTTGCTTATAGAAGAATACAAAGGTCACAAAGCTAAATTTAAAGATTTGCAGATTGTCTTGCATCTTTCTTCTTTCATCTATTCTCTATTCTCTATTCTCTATTCTCTATTCTCTATTCTCTATTCTCCACAAACTTCTTATCCGTCAACGTTCTCATAAAGGCTATAAGTTGCTTTTTTTCTTTATCTGTCAGTTTTAATTTGTCTTCGGGCAATGTTTGATTATCAAGAGCGAAACCTTTACCTAAACCTCCGCCTTCATTATAAAAATCTATTACTTCTTCCATCGTTTTATAAACTCCATTATGCATGTAAGGCGCTGTAAGTTCAATGTTTCTAATGGTTGGAGTTTTGAATGAATATTTGTGAATAGCTGCTCCCGTAATCACGAACTTTCCTAAATCGCCGTCGAGTTTATTGTTTTTATTTGGAACACCTAAAATCTCACTTTCAGATCTGTCAAAATTTGGCGGAACAGTTCCGTTTGTTAGTGGAATAAAATGGCAAGTTGCACATTTGGCTTTTCCGGCAAACAGATTAAATCCTGCTTTTTCATCGGCTGAAAAGGCTGCTTTGTTTTGCATATATCCGTCGAACTTGGAATCGTAATGACTCAACGAACGAATGTAAGATGCTAAAGCGTTTTTGATTGCAAATTCATTGATTTCTCCTTTCGGAAAAGCTTTCTCGAATTCCTTTACATAATCAGCTTTCTTTTGAATCGCCAAAGCAGATTTCTCCAGAGATCCATGCATTTCATTTTCGTTTTTAATTACGGCAACCGCCTGATCTTCGAGATAACTTACACGGGAATCTGCAAAAAATACACGCTGAAAAGCAATATTATTTAATGTTGGAGTATTACGCTGAATCATTGATTTTCCGTCTAATGAAACCGCTCTTTCCAAACCATCCGTAAAAGCCTTATCGGCGTGATGACAAGAAGCGCAGGAACGTGTATTGTTTCCGGATAAAATAGGATCATTGAATAACTTTTTGCCTAAAGCAATTTTTTCAGGCGTCGTTTTATAATCCGGGAAACCCGAAAAAGCTTCGGGATCAAAAGCGTCTTTATCAAATAAAGTTTCAGATGTTACCTTCAAACCTCTTTGCTCTTTCATTACCGAAATTCCCAATTCTGATTGTGTTTTATATAATCCGCGACTTAACGGATTTGCAATTTCTTTGATAAAATAAGCACGATCAAAAGCGTCGAAATTGGTGTTTGCTTTTAAATATTTTTTGCCTTTTTCTAAAACTGCAAGAACTTGTTTACTATTCGGAACTGATTTATCTTCAAGATAAACCTTATAATATTTTTCGATTGTTTCTAAAGAAACCAATGCTTCCGGAAGTGAATTTAAAACTACAGGCGAATCAAAACCGGTAATTCCTAAAGTAATAATTCTATAAACTTCTAATCGCATGGCATCAAAAACGTGCGCATCTGTCAATTCATTAGAACTTGAAACTTTTTCTAACCGAGTTAAATTGGCAGATAAAACACCTAATTCCTGAAGTAATTCTTTTTTGGTTGCTCTATTATATTTCGGAAAAACCAATTCCTCAATAACCTGAAAACCTTCGGCCTGAACGGTCACTTTATCATTTTCTTCGAACTCCGGAATTGCTGGTCCGTTGATCGATTTAGAAACTGCGGGCGAATAATACTCACTTATCATTTCGACCTTTTTATAATTTTGATGTGCCTCCAGAAATTGTCTCTGAATCTGCGCTTCGGTAGAATCTTCTTGTACCGAATATTTAAGTTTGGCGACTTTTTCGATCAATAAAGTAATATCTGACTGAAACAATTCATTTACTTCCTGATGTTTGTTTTTTTTCTGACAAGCAACAAATGTTACTAAGAACAACAAACAATATATTTTTTTCATGATTTAATACCGATTAAAAGAGGAATATTCAGAAAAACAGAAACCACTACCTCAAATTGAAGTAGTGGATTGCTGTTTTGTAAAGTTTTAAAAATTTATCTCGCTAAACCTTTAATTACTACGATTTGACTTGCTTGTTGCTCATTAGGACGATTTGTTCCTCCGTCAGGGCTTTTGTATTTCTCACCAGTCCAAGTATGTGGCTGAACGCTCAACATAAAAGTATCAGCGATACCAACTTGCTCAGAAACATCGATTAAAGCACCATATTCCCAATCTCCAAATTTTGAAGTTCCACCTACATTGTATTTTGCAGCATCAGTTGCAGTACGACGGTGGTCTAATTCTACTACAACTTTAAGATCTTTTGTAGCAATATTGTATTGATAGATGTAAGCATCGTGAGTTTCGTCACCGTATCCATTAGCATCTTCCTGAACATAAACGTAGTTTTTAGTCACACAAATGTTATCTGGATTTTGAAATTTACCAGCAATTCCAGAACGATTATCTCCGTCAAGAACAACTTCTAAAGTTCCTTTTAATGGATCAGCAGCATCAAGATTTAATCTGTAAACTCTACCGTATTTAGTTCTTGAAGCATCAGCATTTGTTCCAGTTGTATTTTGTCCTGTTACGTTAAAATACAATTCACGATCTGCATTGTCACCACCTTTACGGTAATCTAAATCTTCTACACGACCAAATTTAATAGCTTTCAAAGTATTTACAGAAGCATTGATTTGAGCACCAGTTAAAGTTTTGTGGTTTTCGATTTTTACAAAAGATACAGGATAAGTTTTACCTGTTTCCATATCTTTTTCTCTTTGATTGTCATCGTTTCTTTTTAGCATATACAAAGTACCATTAGTCAAATCACCAACAGTATTAGATAAATACATAAAAACCTGACCTCCGTAAGTTCCAGAATCGTCATCACCAATTACAACTACAGTTTTTCCTTTGTAAGCAGAAGTACGTAATGGCAAAGCATTCTCTGCACTTAAACGACCAAATCCAGCTAATTCTTTAGATACAGATGCACCACCAGCGCTTGCATAAGGATCCAAAGCGTGTGTACGAGACTCTTCTCCAGATTCTCCACAAGTTAAATAAAGTGGTCCAAAACCGTGTTCAGCTTGTGTAGCCATTGTTGCGCCACAAAGTCTCCAGGTTCCTCCACTAGAATTTAATAAATATTCTCCTTTTGTAGGTTTGAATGTTTTGTCTAATGTAATTCTTGAAACCGCAAAATTGTCTTCGTTGTTTACTAAGAAAGTAAAAGTTCCATCAGTATTTTTCAACAAACCTGAACCATCAGCAGAACCTCCAAAAACAAATTTTGGACTATCTGCAAAAACATCATCTGAACTAAAAAGAGAATAAATTTTTAAATCTTCAAAACCTGATTTTGCCTTCAACAAACTTGGCGTTACAGATTGGTCTTTTAATACAACACTAGTTGTTTCATTCTGATCTTTAGAGTCGTTATTACATGACGTAATCAACGTTCCAAGAACAATAAGGGGTAAAATAATTCTTTTCATCTCGCTTTAATGTTTAATTTTTATTTTTTTACAAAGTAACCCCTTACACTTTAACTAAAAATCACTTCGATATTATCAAAAAAACAAGACAATGGTCAAAAAGCATATTTTAACCCCAAAAAAATTAACATTAATTTAGTACTACAAAACATTCATAAAACACCATTAACATAAGCCAAAAAAAAAGAGCCTTACTTTAAGGCTCTTTCTTCAATTGTTCTTTATACATTTCGATATTGGCTTTAATCTTCTCGTCCAATTCCGGTTCCTTAATATCTGTATGCTTCTGCATTTCTTCCCAGATAATTTTGGCTACAATATATCGTGCCATTTCTTTATCATCGGCAGGAACAATATACCAAGGCGCATAATCTGTCGAAGTTTTATTTATCGCCTCTTCATAATATTCCTGATATTCTTTCCAGTGTTCGCGTTCTTTCAAATCTCCGGGCGAAAACTTCCAGTTGTGTTTCCCTTCTTCCAAACGGCGTAATAAACGTTGGCGTTGTTCCTCTTTACTTAAATGCAAATAGAATTTAAGTACAATAGTTCCGTTTTGCGAAATATGCTTTTCGAAATTATTGATTTGCTTAATTCGGTTTTCCCAAAATTTTGGCGTGATATCATCAACCGAATTAATTCCCGGCAAATTCTCCCCCAAAATATATTCCGGATGTACACGTGTTACCAGAACATTCTCGTAATGCGTACGATTAAAAATAGCAAATTTCCCTTTTTCCGGCAATGCAATATAATGTCTCCATAAATAATCGTGTTCCAGTTCCGTCGAATTTGGCGTTTTAAAACTATGCACCACAACACCACGCGGATTAAATTCCTTAAAAACTTCCCTGATTAAACTATCCTTTCCCGAAGTGTCCATTCCTTGCAGGCAAATCAAAACACTATATTTATTATGTGCATACATCACGTCTTGCAAATTGCTCAGTTTTGACTGCACTTTATCCAGTTTGGCTTCTTTTTCGTCACTATCGGCATCGATATCCAGCAAAGTCGGAATCTTTGATAACTTTATTTTATCTGTAACTTTAAAATCTTTCGGGTCTATTG
Organism: uncultured Flavobacterium sp.; assembly: GCF_951805225.1. NCBI lineage: Bacteria > Pseudomonadati > Bacteroidota > Flavobacteriia > Flavobacteriales > Flavobacteriaceae > Flavobacterium > uncultured Flavobacterium sp. Next base: position 3,409,507 of record NZ_OX638201.1, read on the forward strand.
ATTTCATATCATTTTCATTTTTTTATATCATAAATATACTAATTTTACGAAGCATATTCCTGCTATTCATTACAATACTTTTTCAATATTATCAGGGCTAAGCATAAATTTTCAAAAGACCTTCCTCAAACCGAAGAACATATCATGATCCAAAGAATTTTCGTTTTCAGTATTTTATTCATAACATTGATTGCAAATGCACAAACCAATACGGAAATTAATATTGACAAATTAACCTCTGATTTCATTAAAGATCTTCAAAAACAAAAAATAGATACTATTTGCGTTTATGAAGATTACTGTATTGGGTGCAGAGAAATATATGACAGTAACTTACCTACAAACAAGAAATTGACTTTAGAAGATAATTATCCTGTTTATGTCTTTTGGAAAGAAAAAGGAGAAACATATCTAAATAAAATTAGTATCGATTTTGAATTTTCGAAAATGAGTATTTCTAAAAATGCTTTCTGGAATATCTACTTCACAAATGAAAAAAATATTAAAAATGAAGTTGTCAAAAATTACGAATATGAAACTACCGAAAATTCAAAAAAAGTAATACATCAAGTTACTGTTGATCATTCGGGCCATCGTAATTTTAAATTCATAATAAATGGAAGAATAGTCGAACAAAAAATCACCAGTTTTGATTTGATAAAAAAAGATGAATATTCCCCAAAATCAAACATGAATTATGATCATAACATCAAATTAAAAAGCAAACTAATTATGGACGATCTCGAAAAAATAGTTTCAGAAGCAGAAAAAAATAATACATTTAAAAAGATAAAATCAAGATAACAAAGAGTACAAAATACAACATTAATTATTCAATTAATATCTCTCACAAATAATGAATAAAACGATAATTATTCTTTTCTTTTTGTTTAGCATTCAGGCTTTTTCTCAAAATGAAGAAACTTCATTAGAAGATCAAATTTACATGCAGGTTTTCGGCAAATGTTTTACTCAATTAAAACCACTTCCAGAAACTCAAAAAAGAGCCAAATTAAATAAAATAACATTTTGCAGTTTATATCAATGTGTGCATTATATTGAATTTGTGGAATATGAGAAAAAAATTCAAGATGCAATTTTAAAAAGAGCAATAGAAATTACCACATTACTTTATAAAAATGGAACGCCAGTATATTTAGTAACCGGAATGAGTAGTTCTGACAATGCCTTGCAAAAAAACATAAACTTAAATGACGACAATAAATTAGTTTATATCAGCATTGCAGAATGTGTTTCATCTACTACATTACAGAAAATTAAGGAAACAGTAAATAATGAAACCACAAAACTTATAAAACAAAAAAATAAATAAAACCCATTTTCATGGAAAAATTCACATTAGAAATATTATTTCAAATCATCGGAATCGGTTCAGCATCAGGATTATTCTTCAATAACGATTCACTATATATTATTGGCGACAATAGCGGATATTTATATGAATACAACATGCAAAATCAACAATTAAACCAACATCCTTTAATTGATAATCCAACGCAAAATATTCCCAAAAACTTAAAACCCGATTTTGAATCGCTAACACATCACAACGATACCTTATATGTATTTGGTTCCGGTTCGACCGAAAACCGAAACAAAATGATTGAGTTTGATCTTAAAAACAAATCCGTTTTACAAAAGAACAATTTGGTCGATTTATACGGTTTAATGCAAAGTTTTGGCGAAATAAAACCGGAAGATTTTAATCTTGAAGGCGCAATTTTCGATGGAGAAAATTGGTATTTATTCAATCGCGGTAACGGAATTTCCAACAAAAACACCATTTTCACGATTCACGCTAAAAGTCTCGGTGAAGAATTTGCATTGGTTGCAACCAATTATAAACTTCCAAAAATAAAAGGAATCCGTTCCAGTTTTACCGACGCTATTTTGGTCGAAGACAAAATCTATTTCCTTTCAACCACCGAAGACACAAAATCAACCTACGACGATGGCGAAATCCTGGGAAGTTTCATTGGCCGAATCGATCTTAAAACCATGAAAATAGATTTCACTCAAAAAATAACTTCAACCAATAAATTTGAAGGTTTGACTTTCTACAAAAAATCAAATGACAAAATCGAGTTTTTACTTTGTGAAGATAATGACACTGAATTGTTAGAAACAAAGATTTTTAAATTGACTTTGCCTCTTAAATAGTTTAATAAAAGAAATCAAAATAGGATGGGAATATTATTATTCGATTTTTTAGAGTCGAAAAAATTAATTGACATAAATAAAGTTACGCAGTTAATCATTAATAAATATGATGTTGTCAATCCAAAAGAAATTCTACTTGAGACAGATAACAAAAATAAAATTATTGCTATTTTAAAAGAATTTAGTTTTAAAGAAAATGACAGCAAGAAATTTGTAACAATGTCAATGCCTATTTATAATTTGATTTTAAAAAGCATGGATTTAGAAGACTTTTCAATTGGAATAATCCCAGAAATTAGCACTTTAAGAATAAAAAATGAAGAATCAGATATAGAGTTTGAGCAGGATTTTTTTTCAATTTTAGAAAAACACATTTAAATTAGATGGAATTTTATTTTAATAATGAAAATATATTAAGCGGAACCGTTATAGATCTTAAGTGCTTCAATTGCAATTTAGAAACTTTATGCTTTAAGATAATCGGAAGTTCCCGGGCAATGAATTTTCTTGGAATAATTGGTGTTTTTGAAGTAGCAAAAAAAGAGTTATTTATTACCAAACTCACGTTGCATGAATTTCAGAATTACAATAATTTAAATGAAAATGAAATCAGCAATCGATTAAAACTTCTCATAAATAGAGAAAATTTGATTTTTTTGAAAAACCATAGTGATGAAAATAATAAAATTTTCAAAAAATGCCCTGAATGCAAAATGAAATTAGAAGAAATTAAAGAACAAAATCTAGCTGATTTTACTTTAAATGGAGGAAAAATTTATACAATTAATAGTTATTAGAAACCAAGATTTTTAAATTGAGTTTACCAATTAAATAAAACTTGTCCGTATTTTGTCATTCCGAGGAACGAGGAATGACAAAATTCTTAAAAAATATAATCGAAAACTTCATAAAAACCATTTTCTTAAATATTATTTTTAAAAATGAAACATATTTACAAAAGCATAATAATCTTCTTATTCTTTTTAAGCTTTCAAAGTTATTCTCAAACTCAGGATGCTATAATTTATTTTAAAGACGGAGATTCTATCGAAGGTCTTGCCTCTTTAAAAAACAACAAAATAAAATTCAAAATTTCTGCTGATGATAAAGCTGATACTTGGGATCATGAAAATGTGAGTAAGATTAAATTTATTGGATTTGATATTGTACAAACCTATGAATATGTTAAACTAAACGCTTCTGGTGACCCAAAATTACTTGAACTAATTGTAGAAGGTAATGTTTGTCTTTATAAAGAGGAAAAAACACAGCTTTTTACAGATCCCAATATTACAAAGAAAACTGCAATGTCAACTCATGGCACAAATAACATAAATAGTTACGCTTATAGAACAGAACAATATCGAGAGTTATTCTATGTAAAAAGAAAAAAAGCCCAATATCCAACATATATAAATTCCGGAATTCTTTCAAATTGGAAAAAAACGACAACAAGTTTTTTTGCTGACTGCGATTCTTTAGTCAAAAGAATAAAAGATAATAAATTTGGTTATAATCAAATTAATGAAATTGTAGAATTCTATAATGACATTTGCTTAGGAGAATAAATTGCTATAAATAAATTATAATAAAGTAAGATATATTCATTCCTATATATGTAGAGGCGCACAGCAGTGCGTCTCCCGCAAAGAATATACTCAACCAGAGACGCACTGCTGTGCGCCTCTACCACGAAACCCTTGTAACTTTGAATCTCTGTGGCTTTGATCCGTAAAAAATCATCATTGTCCCAACCTTTTTATCATTTTAGCTCTCTGTATAAATATAACTTTTACTTTTCTAAAAATGATTAAAATAAAATGTTTCATCTTTTTTATAGCGTTAAACGCATATGCACAAAAACGAAATGTTTCTTACACTTCTTTTTCCTCAGAAAACTCAAAAGAATATAGAATAAAATTTATAAATGACTCAGTAGTAAAATTTTCCAACATTCCTACTCACGGCAGCAGGATGATTTCATTTACAACAAAATGGTTCAAACAAGATGAACACATTTTTATTGATATAAAAGATTTAAACGAAAATGAAAAGAATGATCTAAAAAGCTATAAATTAGATTATTTAGAAAATAAAAAAATAATTCTACTCAAAAACAAAACAGAATTAATTGATGTAAAGAACGAAACTGTTTATGTTCAGCAGAAAGTTTTAAATCGAAAAAGAATTAAAAGAAAATCGATTACGATTATAAATGATAAAAAAATTATAGTCGATAGAGGAATTACTAATTATTATGGCTTAATTGAAAAAATGCCAAAAGGAAATGAAAAATTAAAACAGTTTTTAATTGAAAATGCAGAAAATAAAAAATATACAACTAAAATTTTAAGAGGTTTAAAAGCATATCAAAGTTATGGGATCTTAGGAATAAATGGAGTTTGTATAATTACAGAGAATAAATAAATCTATATTTTTTATTTTTTTTCATCGCCTTCCCAACCTTTTTATCTTTTCATCTCTCTATATAAGAAAGACAACAATTGTGATAAACGAAACGCTAATTTCTAACTGCAAAAAAATGAACCGCGATGCTCAGCGTCAGGTTTATGAGCATATGGCTCCAAAATTGTATCGCGTTTGCAAACGATACCTCAAAAAGGAAGAAGAAATAGAAGAAGCTATGGCTGACGCTTTCTATACCATATTTACAAAACTGGAACAACTAAAAGAAGTTCTGGCTTTTGAGGCTTGGGCAAGAAAAATAACTGTCAATCATTGTTTGGCAACGATCAAGAAAAATACAAATTTCAACATGTATCTTGATGATGTCAAATTACTCTCGCAACCTTTTACAGAAGAAGTTAACGCTTTGGAAGAAGAAGATTTACTCAATTTACTAAACCATATTCCGGACGGCTGTAAAACTGTTTTTAACCTTTTTGTTATAGAAGGTTTTGGACATAAAGAAATAGCTGCAATGCTAAACATTTCCGAAGGCACATCGAAATCACAATTGAATGCCGCAAAAACCAAGCTAAAGGATTTAGTAAATAAATTGTATTATCAAAAAGCAAAGTAGTCATGGACAATCAAGATAAAATATTCGATAAATTTAAAGATGCCGCACACAACGCGGAATCAAAAGATTTTCCAGGAATGGAAAAAGTCTGGTCGCGTCTGGAAGACAAACTGGACAAAAAAGAAGACAAAAAAGCGATTTCACTATGGAAAAAAATTGCAATTGCAGCTTCACTATTATTATTAATCTCTTTAGGCGCTCAGTTTCTAAAATCGGATAAAATCACAACAACTCAAACTTCTAAAGGTTTGGTAAATGAAGATCAAAAAGAAACAATTGAGAATCCTGCTTTAGAAAAAAATAAAGAAGTTGTTTCAGCAGATTCTCCATTAATTCCAAAAGCAGAAGCTGTAAAAATCTTAGAAACACCAATTAAAGCAGAACCACAAGTAGCTTTACAAGAAGTTCAAGTCCCTGTAGCTAATGCTATTACTGCAGAAGCAAGTGCTACTCCAGTTGCGGATCAAATTGCTGCGCCTGTATCTTCACAATCCGGTTATACTAATATTGAAGAAGAAACTACATCCGAGAATGCAAAAGATGTACAAAACTTTGGATATGGAAAAAGCGTACAAAGAGAATCTGCTAAAGTTGCCTATGCAGCAGAAAAACAAACTTCAATGGCTAAAAAAAGTGCGCCATTAATTCTCATAAACGGAAATCCAATGTCTCATAGTGACGATCAGAAAAGAGACAAAATGATGCAAAGGGAAATTCCCAATTTACAACCGGAAAATGTAGATTCCCTGGTAGTATTAGATCAGCCTTTGTATATTATCGATGGAATGTATTATTCAGAAAATGATTTATTTGGCACGAATCCAACAAGTCCTTATGCTCCTTTGAACAAACAGGAAATCAAAACCATAACTGTACTTCAAGATCTGGAAGCTACATCTAAATATGGCGAAAAAGGCAAAAAAGGAGTTGTAATTATTACTACTAAAACAGGAAAACCAGCCGCTAAAAACTAGCAAAAAAACATTTTTTTAATTTAAAAATTACTATCATGAAAAACGTAAAACTTATTTCATTAGCCCTTTCTATGCTTATATGTTTCGTAGTTGCAGCACAGGAAAAAACAATTACAGGAACGATTTCAGATAAAAGTGGTCAAGCACTTCCTGGCGTAAATGTTTATATTCAGAAAACAAAAAAAGTAGCTACTACGAATTTTGACGGAAAATATAGTATTCAGGCTCAAAAAGGCGACGTTTTATTGTTCAACTTTATTGGATATAAATCTCATACAGAAACTGTTGGTGACAAAAATATTATCGACGTTGTATTACAAGAACACAATCAATCGCTGCAAGAAGTTGTTGTTACAGCTTATGGTGGTTCCAAAAAAAAGAGATCAGTCCAAGCTTCTAGTGTAATGATTCAGGGCAGAGTTGCCGGAGTTGCTGTTTCATCCGGATATGTCCAATATGACTCAAATCAAAATGAAGCAATTAGAGGCACAGCGCCAATTTTAGCTAAAAATGAACCTTTGTATATTCTGGATGGAATTCCTGTTAATGCAGAACAATTTGCTAAAATTAATCCGAATGATGTTCAGGATGTTAAAGTTTTAAAAGATAAAGATGCTACAGCTGTTTATGGAAATAAAGCTTCAAATGGTGTTGTTATTTTAGAAACTAAAAGCGGAATCTATAAAAATCTTACGGAGAAAGAACTTGATGCCAAATTAAACATTCTACATCCTAATAAACCTGTTGTGACAAATCAGGAAGATTATGATGCTTTTGTAGAAAATGCATTCGAAAGCCCAAAAACTGCACCTCTTTCTACTTTTTCTATCGATGTTGACAATGCTTCTTATACTAATATCAGACGTTTTATCAATAACGGACAAGCAGTTCCTAAAGATGCTGTTCGTGTTGAAGAGATGGTAAATTTCTTTAAATACAATTATCCGCAGCCAAAAAATCAGCATCCTTTTTCGATCAATACTGAATTAAGCGATTCTCCTTGGAACACAAAAAATCAGATTCTTAGAATTGGTTTACAAGGAAAAAATATTGCTACAGAGAATTTACCGGCTTCAAATATGGTTTTCTTAATTGATGTTTCGGGTTCTATGGGAGACGACAATAAATTGCCATTATTGATACAATCCATGAAGATTCTGGTAAACGAATTAAGAGCAAAAGATAATGTTGCCATTGTTGTTTATGCCGGAGCAGCCGGAATGGTTTTGCCTCCAACTTCCGGAGATGAGAAAGAAACTATAATTGATGCTTTAGAAAACTTAGAAGCCGGTGGAAGTACTGCCGGAGGAGAAGGAATTGAACTGGCTTACAAAGTTGCTACCGAAAATTTTATTAAAGGCGGAAACAACAGAGTAATTCTGGCGACTGATGGTGATTTTAATGTTGGAAGTTCTTCAAATTCTGACATGGAGAAATTGATTGAACAAAAAAGAAAAACAGGCGTTTTCTTAACTTGTTTGGGTTATGGAATGGGAAATTATAAAGACAGTAAAATGGAAACTTTGGCCGATAAAGGAAACGGAAACTATGCTTATATCGATAATATTCAGGAAGCAAATCGTTTTTTAGGAAAAGAATTCAAAGGTTCAATGTTTGCTATTGCAAAAGATGTGAAAATCCAGATAGAATTTAATCCGAAACAAGTTCAGGCGTATCGTTTAATTGGATATGAAAACCGAAAATTGCGTCCGGAAGATTTTAAAAATGATGCCATTGACGCAGGAGAATTAGGAAGTAATCATACTGTGACGGCTTTGTACGAAATTATTCCGGCGGGAGTTGAAAGTGATTATCTAAACCAACAACCTGATGCTTTAAAATATACTAAAGTACAGGAAACAGGAAATAATTATAATAATGAACTTGCAACAATAAAATTCCGTTACAAAAAACTTGACGGCGATAAAAGTATCGAAATGGTAAATGTAATTGAAAACAAAGCGGTTGCTTTAAACAAAGCTTCGGATGATTTTAAATTTAGTACTGCTGTTGCGTGGTTTGGATTGAAATTGAGAGATTCAAAACTTATTTCGAATAAATCATCTGATGATATTTTAAAATTAGCCAAACAAGGATTATCAAAAGATTCAGAAGGTTATAAGGCTGAATTTATTCGTCTTGTTCAATCGGCGATATAGTTTTGAAAGAATAAAAAAGTTTGTTAAACTTAGATTAAGAAAACAACTGAAAGCATCGTTTTAGGAAGTAAAAACTGTATTTTTGTGTTACTAAAATGATGCTTTTTGCATTTCTAAAAAACAAATCATGACAGACTTAAAAAATAAAAATGCGCTAATTACCGGTGCTGGAAAAGGAATTGGAAAAGCTATCGCCATTGCTTTGGCAGAAGAAGGTGTAAACGTGATTTTGGTTGCAAGAACTCAGACTGACATTGATCAACTAGCAATTGAAACTTCTAAACTTGGTGTTAAATCATTGGCTTTAACGGCTGATGTTTCTGATATTAATTCTATAAATAGTGCTGTAGAAAAGGCTCTAGCCGAATTTGGACATATTGATATTTTAATCAATAATGCCGGAATTGGTACTTTTGGAAATTTTCTGGAATTAGAACCTTCTGCTTGGGAAAAAATCATTCAGGTTAACCTAATGGGAACTTACTATACAACTCGCGCCGTTATACCTAATATGATCGAAAGAAAAACAGGTGATATTATCAATATTTCTTCGACGGCAGGATTAAACGGAAATGCTTTGACGAGCGCTTACAGTGCGTCAAAATTCGCTGTTCTTGGATTAACTGATTCTTTGATGCACGAAATGAGAAAACACAATATTCGTGTTACGGCTTTAACGCCAAGTACGGTTGCAACTGATCTGGCTATCGAATTAAAATTGACGGATGGAAATCCTGAAAAAGTAATGCAATCTGAAGATGTAGCCGAATTGATCGTTGCGCAACTTAAATTGAACCGCAGAGTTTTTATAAAAAACAGCAGTATCTGGTCTACAAATCCTTAAGACTACAAATCTCATATTCAAAATATTGAGACTTTAAAAACTGACCGTCTTTGTCAAAGTTTTAAACTTTGACAAAGATTTTAAACGCCTTAAACAAACATCAAATGGAACAATATCTAAGACAATTAATTTCAATAGAATTCACGGATAAAAAAGAACTTTTTACCGGATTTCTTATTGATTATTCTGATGATTGGATTTTACTACGAAACAATCCCGAAGATTTTATTCTTGACGGTTTTGTGATTCTTAAAAACAAAAATATCGAAGCGGTTCATAGAGATCAGGATCTTGAATTTACTGAAAAAGTAATTCGTTTAAAAGGTTTAAAAACAAATGCAGAAGATATTATTCCGATTCGGGATTTGAGTTCAATTCTGAATTATGTAAATAATAAATATGGGATTTTTCAAATTTCGAAGAAATCAGCAAAATCAGCTTATTTAGGAAAACTAATTGAACTGAACGAAGAAGAACTTACAATTGATTTTCTGGATATAAGAGGTCAGTTTGGTGGAGAATTGAGTTTTAATCCACAAAAAATACGAGTTATTGAATTTGATACGGATTATATTAATTCTTTGAAACTGGTTATTCCTGAAGATCAGAAGTAAATATTTTGAAGTAATACGTTTATAACCTTTGTCAAAGTTTTGAACTTTGACAAAGGTCTTAAAAGCAGAAAAGCCCTTTTTACAAAGGGCTTTTCTGCTTTTATATTGTTAGTGTGGTTGCTTCGTTCCTCGCAATGACAAACTTAGCGGTCAAACTTTGTCGAGTTACTTGCGGAGATTTCTCGTTCCTCGAAATGACAAACTATATGTTTTAAGCTTCCGCCAATTTATTTATAAACTCTAAACGAACGCTTCCGTCTTCGTCGATTTTTGTCAAATTGATTTCTTGTAATGTATTTACCAATTCAGGATTCCAAGGCGTTTTTACTTTTACGTAATTTTCGGTAAAACCATGAATATATCCTTCTTTATTTTCACTTTCGAATAAAACGGTTCTGTTACATCCTAATTGACTTTCGTAAAAAGCACGACGTTTTTTAACGGATAATCCACGTAACATTTTACTACGTTTTGCTCTCACATTTGCCGGAACAACTCCGGACATATTTGCAGCTTCTGTATTATCTCGTTCTGAATAAGTGAAAACGTGCAAATAAGAAATATCCATTTCGTTAAGGAAATGATACGTTTCTAAAAAGTGTTCGTCTGTTTCACCAGGAAAACCAACAATTACATCAACACCAATACAAGCGTGCGGCATTACTTCGCGAATCTTATTTACTCTTTCTGTGTAAACTTCACGTAAGTAACGACGCTTCATTAATTTCAAAATATCATTACTTCCTGATTGTAACGGAATATGAAAATGCGGAACAAAAGTTCTGCTTTTAGAAACAAATTCAATTGTTTCATTCTTCAATAAATTTGGCTCGATAGATGAAATTCTCAAACGCTCGATTCCTTCCACTTTATCCAAAGCCTGAACTAAATCAAGAAATGTATGTTCGTGTTTTTTATTTCCGAATTCTCCTTTTCCGTAATCACCAATATTTACTCCTGTCAAAACAATTTCTTTGATGTTTTGCGCAGAAATTTCTTTGGCATTTTGCAATACATTTTCTAATGCATCACTTCTCGAAATTCCTCTCGCTAACGGAATCGTACAATAGGTACATTTATAATCACAACCGTCCTGAACTTTCAGGAAAGCACGAGTTCTGTCTCCAATAGAATAACTACCAACGTAGAAATCAGCTTCGGCAATTTCGCAGGAATGAACTTCACCCATGTCGTTTTTGCTCAAATCGTGAATATAGTCGGTAATTTTAAATTTTTCTGTAGCTCCAAGAACCAAATCAACACCATCAACATTTGCCAATTCCTCAGGTTTCAATTGTGCATAACAACCTACGGCAGCGACAAAAGCTTTATCATTAAGTTTCATTGCTTTTTTTACAACTTGCTTAAATTGCTTATCAGCATTCTCTGTAACTGAACAGGTATTGATGACATAAATATCAGCTACTTCTTCAAAATCAACGCGATCAAAACCTTCGTCATTGAAGTTTCTGGCAATTGTAGAAGTCTCTGAGAAATTCAATTTGCAACCAAGCGTATAAAAGGCAACTTTTTTTCTATTTTCCATGGGAATAAACTACATTTTAAGTAGTAAGATATTATATTTACATCTCTTTTGAAGAGTTTGCAAATTTACGTACAATATTCTTTAAAATAAAATCAATAATACACTATATATCAACATTTTGCAACAAACCAATATTTAGACGTCTATAAATTAAACCAAAATATTTGTGCATAAAATTTATCTGTAAAAAATTGACTTATCATTTCAATAAGAATAAAATGACAAAACATCGATTAAATGCAAATAATACCGATTAAATGCGTTTTTTTAAGAATTAAATTCAAATTTTCTTACATTTAACTTTGCTAAGTTAGTTTTTAGAAGTAATTTCACTTCTCTAAAAAAAGGTTAACTAAAATTATATTATTTAAATAATAATTTGCCCATAACAATTTTGATTTTCCCCCGTTATGTTGTTGCTTTGTTATTATAAAAAATGGGTAAGCCGAAAACCAGAAAGAGTAGGCAAAAATTATAAATTAAAACTCCATATGAAAGCATTTTTACCCACAATCTGCTTGATGTTCTTAACCTTATTTAGCTCTCAGGCGCAAACTGCTGCTCCAGCTCCTGCTAATCCATTTCCATCTATTAGCACATTGACAAATTGGGCGAGCTTAAACTCTCAATCACAATTTGATATTGCAATTCGTGCGGTTGGATTTAAATTTGAAGTAAAAGAACCTAGTGAAGGATCAACAGCTTATACTTATATTCGTAAAGTAACAGTAAACGAGGTAAATTATACTGATAGAATTGTTTACAGAATTACTAATAATAATTCGGCAAGTATCATTTCATTAGTCACAGCTTCTACAGATTTAGTAAGTTTGTACACTCCACAATTGGCTACTTTTAAAAATAACAATTGTAAAACTGAAATGTCTAAAGACAAAAATACTACTTGCAGCTGTTACGAAAGTGTGAACTTTGCAATCGATCTTTGCGATGAGCGTGTAAAACTTACAATGGGTGACGGAAATAAATATTTTGTTTCTGTAGCTAAAAAATAATATTTAATACTCAGGATTATATTTTAAGTATTAAAAACTTCGAGTTGTTTTCCAAATCTTTGTAAATCTTAAATGAGTTAAGTTTACAAAGATTTGGAACGCATTTCTTAGGATTCTATAAGTTTGGATTTTTCAATTCATACCAAACTTCCAATTCTTCTTCATATTCAAAAGAGTTTACATAACGTAAACCTAGTTTTTCCAGAATTCTTCTTGAGTTTTCGTTTCCTGCATCTGCGTAAGCATATAGTGCATCAACTTTCATTACATTAAAAGCATAATCTACAAAAGCTTTTCCGGCTTCAGTTGCATATCCTTTTCCCCAATGTTTTTCGATGAAACGATATCCAATCTCATAAAAATCTTTATGATTATTGATTTCATTTGTAATAAACTTAATTCCGGACCAACCTAAAAATTCATTGGTTTCTTTTAGAATAACAGCCCAACGACCAGTTCCGAAATCCTTATATTGCTTATGAATAAATTCGATATAAGCGCGACTTTGGTCAATATGAGTAATTGGTTTATTGCCAACATATAAATGTACGTTTGGATTAGATTCTAATTCAAAAATTCCATCAACATCAGACATCTGTATTTCCCTCAAAAGTAATCGTTCCGTTTCTATTGGCTCTTTCATCAAAAAATATTTTAGTTTAGAATATAGCGTTCTACAACCTCAGCAACTCCATTATTATTATTTGAAGCAACAATTACATCGGCTCTGTCACGCAACTCAGGCGTTACATTATCAACCCAAACTCCAAGTCCGGCATATTCAATCATGGTTAAATCATTTCCTGCGTTTCCTACGGCAATAATTTCACTTTGATGAATATTTAGCTTTTCAGCCAAAAGTTTTAAACTTGCTGCTTTATCAATACCCTTTTGTGCAGCTTCTAAGAAAAAAGGCTTTGACATTGCAATACTCAAATTTGGCATTGCCAATTTTAAATCTTTTTCTAATTCTTTTAAATAAGAAGGTTCTGCCAATAAAATACATTTTACCGCAGGCTTAGTAACTGCGTCTTTAAAACTTGGCACTTTATTATGCGGCAATCCTGTAATTTCTTTTTCGATTTCGATATACTCCGAATCGGTTTCACTTACAATTTCACCATCAATATAAGTGATAATATGAGTTTTCATTTTTATACTATAATCGTATAAATCATGAATTTGTTCCGGCGTTAGACTTTGTTCAAATATTACAATATCATCTTTTACAGTACTAATTATAGCGCCGTTAAACGAAATAATATAAGAATTATTCAAGTCTAATTCTAACTCTTTAGCATAAGCTGTCATTGCAGATGTTGGTCGGCCAGAAGCCAAAACAACATAAACACCTTTTGCCTGCGCTTCAAGAAGTACTTTTTTATTTAATTCCGAAATTTTATGATCGTCTGTCAACAAGGTATCATCCATGTCGAGCACTAACATTTTATATTGCATGTTTTTTATTTTTCAGTCTCAGTTTTCAGTCTCAGTAACTATTGAAAACTGAGACTGAAAACTGAAAACTTTATTTAGATACTCATTCTAAATTCTTCAATAACCGGATTTGCTTTTGCAAAATCTGTTTCCTGAATAAATACTTCAACTGCTAAATCAGATCCTCCATAACCGCCTAAACGTGCAGATTGAATGTTATCTTTTTTTACTGTTTCTACTCCCGCTTCTTCTAATCTTTCTTGTAAAGCAAGTGCTAAAACTTCACTTCCTGAATACACTTTCATTAATCCCATGACATTTTATTTTATATAGTTATTCTAATATTATTTTGAGTTGATTTTGAAAATCACTGTTTTCATTCATAAAACTATGTTCCTGATTTTTTAACGGATAAAAATGAACTTTATCTTTCAAAAGTTCTTTTAACCGAACTGAATTTTCATAAGGAATCAATTGATCCTGCATTCCGTGAAAAATATAAATTGGCGCTTTGACTTTAGGCAAATACTCATAAGTTTCTAAGCTGAATTTCTTCATGAAATTCGGAAAAAACGGCACTTTGGTACTTGACAATTCTGTAAAACTATAATATGGAGATTGCAAAATCAAAGCTTTTGGATTATTCTCAGACGCCAAAATAGTAGCAAGTCCTGAACCAATTGAATAACCCGCGATAATAACTTTATTTTCAGGATATCGCTTCGTTACTGTTTTGTATGCAATAGAAATATCTTTATTTAACTGCTCTTCGTTCTCAATTTCACCTTCACTTTTGCCAAAACTTCTGTAATCCAAGATAAAAATATCATATCCTAAATTGGTATAAACTTTTGCAATTTTACCCCAGGTTTCTAATGTTCCGGCATTTCCATGAAGATAAAAAACCAATCCTTTTGAATTTTCTGCTTTAAACAAAAGTCCGTTTAGGTTTGCGCCATCAAAAGACTTTATGTTCAATTCTTCAAATTTCTGTTGATAATCAAACTTATAGTCTTTCGGAAGTTTCGAACCTAAGAAAACCATTTCAACTTGATTGAAATAGACATAGGAAACAATAACAACATAAATCACAACGAAAAACGCCAAAAGAACAATCGTTAAAAATTTAAATGTCTTTATTATTTCCATAAACTAAAATTAAGTGTTCAATCGCAGTCACAGTTTTCAGAATGAGACTGAAAACTGCGACTTTATTCCTCTTCTTGAATTTCGTCTTCTTCTTCATCAAGTTCTTCTTCGCCTTCTTCATCCATATCAAATATATAAGGCTCGAGTAACATTTTGTCTGCCAAAATTTCGATACGTTCTGTCAATGTTTCAGCAAAAATAATACGTTGCGTTTTTGTGATACTATTCGAAATTCTCATGATTTTAGTTTCGTGACGTAATTTCAAAATAGGATCTGCATCGTCCAGAATAAACATTTTCAAGCGATTTACATTGTAACCCGCTGTAGTAAACATGTCGCTCAATTTATTTGGCGTTCCTATTAAAACATCGATTCCTGTCGAAATATAATTTTTATCATAATCCATGTCGCCTTTATCATGCACACCATAAATTTCAAGCTTAGAATACTTTCCGTATTTTTCGAAAAGCTGAACCATTTCCAAAACTTTAGCTTTGTCTTCTACAAAAATCAAAGCACGTGGCGATTCTTCTGTATGACCAGACAATTGCTGAATTACGTTCAACACAATCGTAGTCGATTTTCCACTTCCCGCAGGAGAAAGAATGATACAATCTGCACCACTTTTTATCGTCGAAAAAGTTTCTTGCTGCAAGATATTTGCTTCTGTTAAACCATTTTCAATTAAAGCGTCTTGTAACTTCTCGTTTATTTTTTTTAGTTTCATCTTTATTATGCTTTAAGCTTTTGGCTATAAGCCATAAGCAAAAATTATTTGTATTTTTTAAGAGCCTAAAGCTTAAAGCTTAAAGCTTAAAGCCTATTGCGCGAAGCATTTACTTGCTTGCAAACATTTTTACGTCATTTTCAGAAATTTCGCTTCCTCCTAAAATGATTAATCTTTCGACTACATTTCGAAGTTCACGGATATTTCCTGTCCAATCGTATTCTTGTAATAATTTAATGGCTTGCGCCGAAAATACTTTCACAGCATTTCCTTGTTCCGAAGCAATTTTCTCTGTAAAATGCGTAATCAAAGCCGGAATATCATCACGTCTTTCATTCAATGGCGGAACTTTAATCAAAATCACAGCCAAACGATGGTATAAATCTTCACGGAAACGACCTTCGGCAATTTCAACTTTTAAATCTTTATTGGTTGCAGCCACAACGCGAACATCAACTTTGATATCTTTTTCGGCTCCAACTCTGGTAATCATACTTTCTTGCAAAGCACGTAAAACTTTGGCTTGCGCCGAAAGACTCATATCACCAATTTCATCTAAGAAAATAGTTCCTTTGTCTGCTGCTTCAAACTTTCCGGCACGATCTTTAACCGCTGATGTAAAAGCACCTTTTACGTGACCAAACAATTCGCTTTCGATCAATTCACTCGGAATCGCAGCACAGTTTACTTCAATCATTGGGAAATTAGCACGTTCGCTTCTTTCATGTAATTGATGCGCTACTAATTCTTTTCCGGTTCCGTTTGGTCCCGTAATCAAAACTCTCGCTTCAGTTTGAGCTACTTTCTCAATCATCACTTTAATATGATTGATTGCTTCGCTCTCTCCTACCATTTCGTAGTTTTTACTAACTTTTTTCTTTAGGATTTTATTCTCAACGACAAGTTGTTTTTTGTCCAAAGCATTACGAACAGTATTCAATAAACGATTTAAATCTGGTGGTTTTGAGATATAATCAAAAGCTCCCAAACGCATGGTATGAATCGCTGTTTCCATATCGCCGTGACCAGAAATCATGACCATCGGAATTTCAGGTTTTATTTTCTTTACTTCCTCTAAAACCTCAACACCATCCATTTTTGGCATTTTGATATCGCACAAAACCAAATCGTAATCGTTGTTTTTTATTTTGTCAAGACCTGCAACTCCATCTTCCGCTTCATCTACCTGATACGTATCATTTTCTTCTGATAAAATTTTTACCAAAACTCTTCTGATCGATGCTTCGTCTTCTATAATTAGTATTTTACTCATTTCTTTTTGAGGTTCTAAGGTTCTGAGCTGCTAAGATTCTGAGTTTTTATTTTAAGTAGCTAAAGAAAATCTTAGCGACTTAGTTCCTCAGAACCTTAGCACCTTTAAAAATTAATATTTAAGCCATCTATACAATTCTTTCCAGGTTGGTTTTTTGCCGTACATTAAAATACCAATTCGGTAAATTTTTGCTGCGAACCACACAACAAGGAAAAAGGTAGCAAACAATAATGATACCGAAATCGCGATTTGCCACCACGGCACTCCAAACGGAAGTCGCATTAACATAACAATTGGCGAGGTCAACGGAATCATCGAAAACACTACAGCAATTGTTCCGTGTGGATCATTTACAACCGTAAAAAATCCGATATAAACACTTAAAATAAGTGGCATAATAATAGGCAAAAGAAACTGTTGTGAATCGGTTTGATTGTCAACTGCAGCTCCAATTGCGGCATAAAACGAACTGTACAAAAAGTATCCTCCGATGAAATAAATTACAAAACCAATTAAGATACTTGCAATTGGTAAATTCCATAATTCGCTAATATACATTTGTGCCGTTCCCGACATTTCGTGTTGTGCTGATTGCATTAATTCCGGTGAAATTCTTGCCGTTGGACCAACATTTACTCCAAAAAATGCCGACGCTGCAAACATTAATCCTAAACCAATTATCGCCCAAATCATAAATTGCAATAATCCTGCAAGCGAAGTTCCGACAATTTTACCAATCATCAACTGAAATGGTTTTACTGACGAAATAATGATTTCTATAATACGGTTTGTTTTTTCTTCGATTACGCTTCGCATTACCATATTTCCGTAAATGATAATGAACATCATAATTAAATATCCAAATGCTCCGCCAATACCAATTTTTATTTCATTTAATCCTTTTAAACTTTCTTCTCCCGAAGCTTTTACCAAATGAATATTAACCGCAGATTGTGCTTTTTGAATTGCAAGAGTATCTAGATTTGCCGCTTCTAAATTGATTTTGGTAATTTTCTCCGCAATAACATCTTGTGTTTTTTCGATAAAAACAATACTTGGACTATTATTCGAAATAAACTCAATTTTACTTTCTAAATCTTTTAAATTATTTGTTTTCGGAATAATAATTAAACCATCAAAACTTTCATTAGTAATACTGTCTTTTAATGCTTTTACATCAATATCAGACAAATTCAGATATTTAAATTCGGCCTCTTTTTTATTTTGTTTGATAAAATCATTTGCAAACAAACCCGTTTCATCATGAATTGCAATTTGTTTCGTTTCGGCTTTCATCGAACTCAAATAACCAATAAATCCGGCAATTGCCACAAACAATAACGGACTTAAAAAAGTCATGACAACAAAAGATTTATTGCGAACTTTTGCAATAAATTCTCTTTTTATAATTAATGAAATTATACTCATTTTTTAGATTAGTTAGATTTTTAGACTTCTTAGATTGTTAGATTTTTTGATTCTCAGATTTATTCTAAAAATCTAAGAAGTCTAACGATCTAAAGATCTATCCTGTTACTGTTTGAATAAAGATATCGTTTACACTTGGTATTTTTTCTACGAAATGTGTTACTTGTCCTCTTTGAGTCAATATATTCAACAACTCATTTGGCGTTGCGTCTCCAATTTGAATATCTAATTTCAAATCATCATTTAATGATTTAAAATTTGCTGGCGAAACAGTAAACTTTTGTGTGATATCATACATTAAACCTTCGACATTGCTTGTCAAAATTCCAACTTCAAAACTATTAGTTCTAAATTGACGCTTTACATCACTTAGTTTACCTTCAATTAATTTATTCGATTTATGAATTAAAGCAATATGATCACAAAGTTCTTCAACACTTTCCATTCGGTGTGTCGAAAATATAATTGTTGCTCCTTGTTCTTTTAATGCCAAAATTTCATCTTTTATGACATTTGCATTTACAGGATCAAATCCTGAGAAAGGCTCATCAAAAATTAGCAATTTAGGTTTATGCAATACACAAACTACAAACTGAATCTTTTGCGCCATTCCTTTTGATAGTTCCTGAATTTTCTTGTTCCACCAACCTTGAATTCCTAAACGATCAAACCAATATTCCAATTGTATTTTAGCTTCAGCTTTAGAAAGTCCTTTCATTTGTGCCAAATACAAACATTGTTCGCCTACTTTCATTGAAGTATACAATCCTCTTTCTTCCGGAAGATAACCAATAGTCTGCACATGTTTAGGCTGCAATTTTTCTCCGTCAAGAATTACATGACCACTATCTGGCAAAGTAATTTGATTTATAATTCGGATTAAGGAAGTTTTTCCAGCTCCATTCGGACCTAATAGTCCATAAATACTACCTTTTGGCACATTTAATGAAACTTCGTTAAGCGCTACATAATCACCGTATTTTTTTACGACTTTATGTACTTCGAGTAAGTTGCTCATGCTATTTTTAAGATTTTCTGCGTCAGTTTGACCTTTGTGGTATTGCGCCTGTAAAAGTAAATAATTCGTAGCGAAACTTTACATTATTAATGCAAAAAACCCATTCTATTTATACTAGAATGGGTTTTTAATTTTATTATTTAGACATTTTAGAAAAAGTTCTGTTTATGAAAACATATCTTTTACTTTTTCGAAAAATGATTTTTCTGATTTTTCAGGACTTGGCACAAAGTGTTCGTCCGTTAGAGCATTTTCAAAAAATTGTTTTTGCTCTTTATTTAGTGTTTTTGGAGTCCAAACATTTACGTGAACTAGTAAATCACCACTTCCGTATCCGTTGATACTTGGAATTCCTTTTCCTTTTAATCTTAAGATTTTTCCGGATTGAATACCTTCTTCTAACTTAATACGAACTTTTCCGTTTATTGCTTCGATGTCTTTAGAAACTCCTAAAACTGCTTCCGGAAAACTGATATATAAATCATAGTGAATGTTTTCACCTTCACGTTTCAAAAATTCGTGCTCTAATTCTTCGATAGCCACAATTAAATCACCAGGAATACTATTTCCCGGAGCATCGTTTCCTTTGTTAGAAACTTTCAATTGCATACCATCAACAACTCCAGCAGGAATTTTGATTGATACTGTTTCATCTTCCTGAACCATTCCTTGTGCATCTGCTTCAGAAGGTCTTTTATCTAAAATCTGACCTGAACCTCCACAAGTAGGACAAGTTGACGCAGATTGCATTCTTCCTAAAATAGTATTAGTTACACGCATTACCTGCCCTTGACCGTTACAAGTCGAACACGTTTTGTATGTTACACCTTTAGCCTGAACTTTACGTTTTACTTTTACTTTTTTCTCAACACCATTTGCAATTTCTTCCAAAGTCAATTTTACTTTGATACGAAGATTGCTTCCTTTTGCACGACGAGGACCTCCGCCTCCGCCTCCGAAACCACCAAATCCTCCACCAAAAATATCACCAAACTGGCTGAAAATGTCATCCATATTCATACCACCGTGGCCACCACCAAAACCACCTGAACCATCAAATGCCTGGTGTCCGTATTGGTCGTATTTAGCTTTTTTATTCGGATCGCTTAGTACTTCATAAGCTTCTGCCGCTAATTTAAAGTTTTCTTCTGCCTCTTTGTCGCCTGGATTTTTGTCCGGGTGATATTTCAAAGCACTTTTTCTGTAAGCTTTTTTAATTTCAGCAGCGTCAGCATTTTTTGAAATGCCTAGTATTTCGTAAAAATCTTTTTTCATAATTTAGGTTAAATTCCAAATCTTAAAATCCAAAATCCAATTCTTAAAAAATTGATATTCAGAATCTAATTTGCATTTTTAGTTTCCGATAACCACTTTAGGGAAACGAATAATTTTGTCTCCTAATTTGTATCCTTTTTCAATAACATCAACAATTTTCCCTTTTAATTTTTCAGACGGAGCTGGAATTTGAGTAATTGCCTCAGCAAAATCAGCATTAAAAGCATCACCTGCTCTTACTTCAACTTGCTCTAAACCTTTAGAAACCAAAGTGCTTTTTAATTTTTCGTGAATCAACTCAACACCTTTTTTCAAATTTTCGTCCTCTGATTTGTTGATCTCTACAGCAGCTCTGTCAAAATCATCTAAAACAGGCAACATTGCCAATAAAACCTCTTGGTTTGCTGTTTTAAACAAATCCATACGTTCTTTTGAAGTTCTTTTTTTGTAATTTTCAAATTCTGCAAATAATCTCAAAAACTTATCTTTTTCTTTTGCCAAGTCTTGAGCCAATTGCTCTTCAACACTTAATTCTTCAACAATCAATTGCTCTCCGTTGGCATTGTTCTCTAACGTTACTTCATCTAATTCCTGATCGAATTCTGTATTTTCCGTAGTCATATTACTTTTATTTTTAAAAATATTCTTAAACTTCATTTTTTATTCTTTCTGTTGGATTGCAAAAGTACTGCCAAATCTTTTAAAATGTCAAATTGTCACTTTATTAACAATGAGCCATTTAAAAACAAAAATCAGTACTTTAAAATTTAGTATAATTTTAAGACTATTACGTTATAGTTTATACTATATTTGATATCCTATTTAGAATCTAAATTATTACCTATCAAAATTGAATCTAAGGGTTAGCCTCGGCTTTATAAATAATTATTAATTCAAGTTTACCTTATATTAAAAAAAGCTTCGCCTATTTGAGACGAAGCTTTTTTTTATGCTTTTACCTTTAATCTTTGAAGGCCTTTTGTAAATACTTATAACTGTTGTTATTTTATATTTTTTTTGCACGGGCGGAGGGATTCGAACCCCCATCAACGGTTTTGGAGACCGCTATTCTACCCTTGAACTACGCCCGTAACTTAAGGCCGCAAATTAAACGCTTTTTTTTCTTTTCCACCAATTATTTCATGTAAATTTTATAAAGATTTAAGCTTATAAACGCTAATAAACCACTAACACAATCATCATCAAACCTTTGCGAACTTTGCATTTTTTAATCAGATTAAAACTTTGCGAACTTTGCGCAAAATCTTAGCGCCCTTTGCGGTTAACTTCGCCACGAATTCAGGAATTATTCATCAACAATAATCACAAAGCTTTGCGAACTCTGTCTTCTTTAATCAGCTAAAAACTTTGTGAACTTTGCGTAAATCTTTGTGTTCTTTGCGGTTAATTTCACCACGAATTCACGAATTTATTTTTTTTTTAATCTCTAAAATCTGTGGCTAAAAACTTTTCAATTAGACAACTTATACTAATAAAGCAGCTTTCAATCCTTCAAAATCAACAGAAACTTGTTCTCCTGAAACTAGATTTTTAAGCGAATATGAATTTGATGCAATTTCTTGTTCACCAGCAATTACTGCAAATGGAATTAATCTTTTATCTGCATATTGAAATTGTTTTCCAACTTTTACATTATCAGGATAAAGCTCCACTTTTATATTTTCTTTTCTTAATTTCTGAATCGCCTGTGAAGCATACAAAGCTTCAGCGTCTCCATAATTAATAAACAATGCTTTTGATGTTGCTGCAACAGTTTCCGGGAATAATTGTAATTCTTCCAGAACCAAATAAATTCGGTCTAAACCAAACGAAATTCCAACACCACTCATATTCTTCAAACCAAAAATACCAGTCAAGTCATCGTATCTTCCGCCACCGCCAATAGAACCCATTGAAACGGTTTTTGGAGCCGCTACTTCAAAAATAGCTCCCGTATAATAATTCAATCCACGAGCAAGAGTTACATCAAGATCTAATGTCGCAGTTGCCAAACCTAAAGTTGCCACATTGTCACAAATAAATTTCAATTCTTCCACCCCTTTCATTCCTTCTTCTGATTCAGCCAGTAAATCTGAAAGTTGATTTATCTTGTCTGAAAAAGTCCCTGTAAAACTAAAAAGCGGCTGAACTTTAACCAAAGCTTCTTCGGCAATACCTTTTTCGATCATTTCTTTTTTAACTCCGTCTTCGCCTATTTTATCCAGTTTATCAAGAGCAACCGTGAAATCAATCAATTTATCTGAAGCGCCAATTACTTCGGCAATTCCTGATAATATCTTTCTATTATTGATTTTAATTGTAACACCTTCTAATCCTAAAGACGTAAAAACAGTATCATATAATTGAACCAATTCTACTTCCTGCCACAATGATTTTGAACCAACAACATCAGCATCACATTGATAAAATTCTCTGTAACGTCCTCTTTGCGGTCTGTCAGCTCTCCAAACTGGTTGAATTTGGTATCTTTTAAAAGGAAATTCAATTTCATTTTGGTGCTGCACAACGTATCTCGCAAACGGAACTGTCAAATCGTAACGCAATGCTTTTTCAGAAATCTTTCCTGTAAACTTATTCAGCTCAATTCTTTGATCAAGACTAATTGTTTCAGCAGAATTAACTTGTAGTGATTCTATAGATTCAGGTAATTCAATTTTATTTTTATTGAAGAAAAAATTACCCGAGTTCAATATTTTAAAAATCAAACGATCACCTTCTTCACCATATTTCCCCATTAAAGTATCTGAATTTTCAAAAGATGGTGTTTCTATAGGCTGAAAACCAAACTTCTCAAAATTACTTTTTATGGTTTGAATAATATATTGACGTTTTGACACCTCTGCTGGCGAAAAATCTCTTGTTCCTTGTGGTATACTTGGTTTTGAAGCCATTTCTGTTTTATTTTAGATTTCTGATATTAGATTTTAGATTTGGCTTAAAGCCGAAAACTCAAAGCTTCCTGAGATTGTTTGGATTTCATTATCTCAAATCGTCTGCAAATATCTTATTTTTTAAAATAAATAATGCCTGTTCGAAAACAAACTTGTAACAAAAAACGTATTTTCGTGACAAATTGGTCATGATGCTAAAATTATTAAGAGAAAATATCCGAATTGCTTTTGGTTCTATCAAAACACAATTATTACGAACCATACTTACCGTACTAATTATTGCAATTGGGATTACTGCTTTGGTAGGAATCCTTACTGTTGTAACGGCACTTGAAAATACTGTTTCGACCAATTTTGCTTCAATGGGAGCTAATACATTCAACATCAATCAATACGAAAATACGGTTAGAAATCGCGGCGGAAATGAACGTGAAGTCATAAATCCAATTATTTCTTATCCCGAAGCTGTAGCTTTCAAAAACAAATACAAATATCCTTTTACCGAAACTTCTCTTTCGTTTACGGCAACTTCTACGGCAGAAGTTAAATATTTAGACCAAAAAACAGATCCGGAAATTACTATTCTTGGCGTTGACGAACATTATATTGGCAACTCAGGTTTGGAAACTACATCTGGACGTTCTTTTAATCAATTTGATATTGACAACAATACTTATTCCTGCGTTGTGGGTTCTGATTTTGAAAAAGGATTATTGAAAGACGTAAACCCAATTGACAAAGTGATCTCTATTCGTGGCGCTCGTTTTAAAGTAATTGGCGTTTTAAAAGAAAAAGGATCAACTTTTGGTCACAGTCAGGATTTACGTATTTTGATTCCTATACAAGTAGCGCGATCTTTATTTACGGCTCCAAACATTAATTATACAATGAGTGTAATGGTTTCTAAAAAAGAACTATTAGACGAAGCTGTTGATAATGCAACAAGTACAATGCGAAGAGTTCGCAAACTAAGTCCTGTTCGTGATAACAACTTTGGTATTGGCCGAAGCGACGATTTAATCAACAGAATCCTGGGAATTACCAAATATCTTGGTTGGGCTGCCTGGATTATTTCTATAATTACAATCTTAGGATCGTCAATTGCTTTGATGAATATTATGATTGTTTCGGTTACAGAACGTACTCGTGAAATTGGCGTTCGTAAAGCTTTGGGCGCAACCAGAATTACAATTTCTGTTCAGTTTTTTATCGAGACTTTATTAATTGGACAAATTGGAGGCTTAATCGGAATTGTATTTGGAATTTTGGTAGGTTTTGCCTTTGCAGGAATTATGAATTTTGCTTTTGTGATTCCGTGGATGGCAATTTTTGCCGCTTTTGCCACCAGTTTTATGGTTGCTATTTTTTCAGGATTATATCCTGCAATAAAAGCTTCGCAACTTGATCCTATTGAGGCTTTGCGTTACGAATAAATTTTAGTTTTCAGTTTCAACCTTAGCGTCTCCTGCAAGGTTTCCAAAACCTTGTAGGTACATATTATCCGACATACTAAAGAACAAACCTACAAGGTTTTGGAAACCTTGCAGGACATCATACGATCATTATCATAAATATCTTTTCGAAGTTCTATATTTTTAAAATCCATTTTTTCCAGTAAATCAGTCATTTCTTTTCCTAAATACTGATTGATTTCGAAATACAATTTTCCGTTTTCCAAAAAGTTCTTCTTTGCCAATTCAGCTATTTTTCGATAAAAAATCAAAGCGTCGTTATCATCTACAAAAAGTGCCAAATGTGGCTCATAATCCAGAACATTTTTTCTGATTTCTTCTTTTTCTAAATTTCGAACATATGGCGGATTTGAAACAATAACATCAAATTTACATCTCAATTCTTCTAATTCCAGAACATCCTGAAACATAAAAGTAACATCGACTTTATTGTTTATTGCATTTCTTTTGGCTGTTTCTATTGCTTTTTTGGAAACATCAAAACCATAAACTTCAGCATTTGGAAGATTTTTAGCCAATGAAATTGCTATACATCCGCTGCCGGTTCCGATATCAAGGATTTTTATTTTTTTAGATTTATTCTCAACAGCATTTTCATTGATAATCCATTCTACCAATTCTTCTGTTTCCGGACGGGGAATAAGAACATTCTCATTTACTTCGAAATCCAAACCATAAAAACTAGTTTTACCCAGCAAATACTGAATTGGAACTTCTTGTTTTAATTGTGCTAAAAATGAATCCCAAACCACAAAATCATTTTCAGAGAAAGTCAATTCGTGATTTAAAGCCAAGTCAATTTGTCGTAACTGATGTTTGTCTTCTAAAATCAAATAGAAAAAACTTTCGGCTTCGTATGCATCGTAAAAAGGCGCTAATTCTTTTATAAATTGAGTACGGTATTGTTTAATTTTCATCCCCGGTGTTTGAGTATTACTTTTCAGCAAAAGCTAATTTTCTTTTCAATTAAGTATTGTAAAACCTAGTTTATTATATTTTTATTTTACAACACTTTCAACATCCAAACCGGACAAGAACTATGCCCAGTATTGCCTAATGGTGCATCTAAATACTCAAAACCTGATTTTTTATATAATTTTTGAGCAGCGTGCATAAAAGGCATTGTCTCGATATAACATTTTTCGAAACCAAATTTTCTGGCTTCGTCTAGACATGTTTCCATCATTTTACTTCCAATTCCTAAACCTCGTGTTTCGGGCAAAAAATACATCTTTTGCAATTCACTAATTTTCGGATCTCCATTCTCTAAAGCTGCAATTCCTGCGCAACCCACAATTTCTCCTTCATTTTCAACTACAAAATAAGCCGATTTGGGCTTGTTATATTCTTCAAACATTAAATCTAAATACGGATCTTCGTAAGCTGTACCTACTTTTGGAATTTCCATTTCATCAAAAACTGATCGTATTAATTTTGCAACTGCTTGATTGTCTTCTTTTTTTATTAATCTAATAACCCAATTTTTCATATTTCTTTATTCATGCGACATATATACAAAAGTAAAATACTTTTTTGATAGTTCCTTAACTAGTCCAATAACTATATGGACTAAACAAAAATAACTACTTTTGTACCGTGAATATACATGAAAAATATATAAAACGCTGCATAGAATTGGCACAAAATGGCTTTGGAACTACATATCCAAATCCAATGGTTGGAAGTGTAATTGTTTATGAAGGCAAAATTATTGGCGAAGGCTGGCATAAAAAAGCCGGAGAACCTCATGCGGAAGTCAACGCAATTCGATCTGTAAAGGATAAATCGCTATTGAAAAAAGCTACTATTTATGTGAGTTTAGAACCATGCAGCCATTTTGGAAAAACTCCTCCTTGTTGCGATTTAATTATCGAACACAAAATTCCGAATGTAGTTGTGGGAACTGTTGATCCTAATGAAAAAGTGGCAGGAAACGGAATTAAAAAATTAATTGCTTCTGGAGCGAATGTTGTCCTTGGTGTTTTAGAAAAAGAATGCAATGAACTCAACAAACGTTTCTTTACTTTTCATCAGAAAAAAAGACCTTA
Organism: uncultured Flavobacterium sp.; assembly: GCF_951805225.1. Lineage (NCBI taxonomy): Bacteria > Pseudomonadati > Bacteroidota > Flavobacteriia > Flavobacteriales > Flavobacteriaceae > Flavobacterium > uncultured Flavobacterium sp. The sequence continues at coordinate 3,436,621 of NZ_OX638201.1, forward strand.
CATTATATTAAAGTGGGCCGAAAGTCAAGATGGCTTTTTATCTCCAGAAAAAGAAGCGAATCAGGATCGAAAACCTATTTGGATCACAAATCAATATTCGAGACAATTGGTTCATAAATGGCGCAGTGAAGAACAGGCAATATTAGTAGGAACAAAAACCGTTATTGATGACAATCCAAAGTTAAATGTTAGGGATTGGGCAGGAAATAATCCTGTGAGAGTTGTTTTGGACCAAAATAACAGGATTTCAAAAGATAGCTTTGTTTTTGATAACAGTGTAAAAACCATCATATTTACAAAATCAGAAATTAACTTTCCCTCAGAAAACACTACCTTTGAGAGAATTGATTTTAACGAAAATATGATACCGTCGATTTTGTCCGTTTTATACCAAAATCAAATTCAGTCTATAATTATAGAAGGCGGTTTACAGACTTTGCAATCTTTTATAGATCAAAATATTTGGGATGAAGCCCGCATTTTTGTTGGAAAAGCAATTTTCGAAAACGGAACAAAAGCACCGATTCTTCAGAAGAAAAATGTAACGAAAACTTACATTCAAAATGACGAATTAATAAATGTTAGAAATCATGATTGATACTATAATTTTTGACTTTGGAGACATTTTTATCAATTTAGATAAACAGGCAACTATTTCGGGATTACAGAAATTAGGAATGACGGAATGGAATTCAGAATTGGATCGTTTGAATCTTTTGTTTGAAACCGGAGATATTTCGCATGATGATTTTTTAGCAGGTTTTCAAAAAGAACTTCCAAATGCATCTATCGAAGAAATTCTTGAAGCGTGGAATGCGGTTTTGGCAGATTTCCCTTTATACCGATTAGAGTTTTTACAAATGCTTACTAAAAAATACCGCCTATTTTTATTAAGCAACACAGATTCGATTCATATTGAAACTTTCGAAAATAAAAGCGGAATCTCATTTTATAGTGATTTCTATCAATGTTTTGAAAAAGTCTATTTTTCTTTTGAAATTGGAATGCGAAAACCAAATGCGGATGTTTTTCAATATGTAATCAATAAACATGAATTATCTCCAAAACGAACTTTATTTGTAGATGATAAAAAAGAAAATACAGATGCTGCAGCTGCTTTAGGACTTCATGTCTGGAATTTGCAAGTTGGTCAGGAAGATGTTGTTGATTTATTTGATAAAAAAATATTGTAGCAGCTTAACCGCAAAGTTCGCAAAGAAATTACGCAAAGTTCGCCACGAACAGCTTTGCGAACTTTTTTAAGCTAATTACGAACACACCAAAAAATACACTTTGCGTGCTTTGCGGTAAAATTAATGCTGTGGCTAAAAAACATTAAACATAATTTAGAAATTTACTTTTGGAATATAACGATACGTACCAAACCATTGCTTTTGAATCTGAAGAAGTTCTTTTTAAAGAAAAAGGAAGCAAGTTCTTTGGCTATGCTTTTCCTATAGAAAGCGAGGATGAAGTAAAACCTATTATCGAAAATCTTAAAAAGCAACATCCGCACGCAGTACATTTTTGTTATGCTTATCAATTAGGCTCAGCTCCAAAAATTTCTTATCGTGCCAATGATGATGGTGAACCAAGCAATACAGCTGGCGCTCCTATTTATGGACAAATACAATCTTTTGGGCTAACTAACGTTCTTGTAGTTGTGGTTCGGATTTTTGGAGGCGTTAAATTAGGTGTTGGCGGTTTGATTGCTGCGTATAAAACAACTGCACAATTGACTCTTGAAATTTGTGAAATTGTCGAAAAAACAATTGATGTTCAGTTTTTAATCTCTTTTGATTATAAAAACATGAACAAAGTAATGCGAGTTATTAAAGAGAAAAAACTGGAAATCACGTTTCAGGAAATGGAAATCGATGAAGATTCCGGACTTCCAATTGGTAAAATATCGACAAAAACGCGCAAAAAAAATGCCGAATCTATATTCGACATTTTTGATTTAATGTTTGAAATCGACATTAAAATTATCTAAATTAACATTAAAACATACCTCGTTTTAACAATTACACAAGTGTTTTAAACAATTCTAAAATGTAATCTGGAGGTGCTGTTGGACGACCTGTTTTTAACGAAATAAATACTAAAATAAACACTGCAGTTGTTAATAACTCATTCGCCTCATTATAGATTGCGCAGTCGAATTCAATCTTAACAGATGATTGACTTTTGAAAGTAGTATGAATCGTTAAGAGCTCATCATAACGCGCCGATTTTTTATAATTTATTTGCATAGAAACAATTGGTAATCCAATTCCGCTTTCTTCCATACTTTTATACGAAATCCCTTTATTTCTAAGCCATTCCACTCGTCCAATCTCAAAATATGGGATATAATTTCCGTGATAAACGACTCCCATTTGGTCAGTTTCTGAGTAACGAACACGTACTTGCGTTTGATGATTTTTCATTATTTATCGATTAAAAAAATTAACTAAAAAAAGTTTACTTACAACTTTTTTTTATAAAATTAGAGGGCAAAATATTTTTTTTTACAGAAATTTGTTCACATATTTGTTATCCCGAAATACGGAATAAAATTGCTCCTTTTTTATTAGGAGAATCTTTATCAATAATAAAAAAATTTATTTGAATCTATGACTAAAACTGCTCAATCGGTATGGGAAAACTGTTTGTCTTTTATAAAGGACAATATTCAAGATCAAGCATACAAAACTTGGTTCGAACCAATCAAATCAGTTGAGCTAACCGACAACGCATTATATATTCAAGTACCAAGTAAATTTTTCTACGAATGGCTAGAAGAACATTACGTAAAATTATTGAAAGTTGCGCTTACCAAAGAACTGGGAAAAAACGCAAAGTTACTCTATAAAATTAAAATGGAGAACACTTATGGTAATAAACAACCGTTTACCGAACAGTTGCCAAGTGCCAACAGAGTGCCAATGAAACCGCAAGAGGTTGATGCTCCGTTTAAAAACTTAAATCCTGAACTTAAAAATCCGTTTGTAATTCCTGGAATTAGAAATCTAAAAATTGAATCGCAGTTAAATGCAAATTATAGTTTTGACAATTTCTTAGAAGGAGATTCAAACCGTTTGGCTCGCTCTGCAGGTATGGCTGTAGCTAATAAACCTGGAGGAACATCATTTAATCCGTTATTGATTTTTGGTGGAGTTGGTTTAGGAAAAACGCACTTAGCACATGCTATAGGTGTTGAAGTAAAAGATAAATATCCTGAAAAAACGGTTTTATATATTTCTGCCGAAATTTTCACACAACAATATATTGATTCGGTAAAAAAGAATAATCGTAATGATTTTATTCACTTTTACCAATTGATCGACGTTTTGATTATTGATGACGTTCAGTTTTTATCTGGAAAATCAGGAACTCAGGACGTATTTTTCCATATTTTCAATTATTTACATCAAAACGGAAAACAGGTAATTTTGACTTCGGACAAAGCTCCTGTTGACATGCAAGATATAGAACAACGTTTATTATCTCGTTTTAAATGGGGATTATCTGCTGAATTACATCAGCCGGATTATGAAACCAGAATTTCGATCTTAAAAAACATTTTATATCGTGATGGTGTTGAAATGCCGGAAGACATTATTGAATATGTTGCCCGTAACATTAAATCAAATGTTAGAGAACTTGAAGGCGCAATTATTTCATTAATCGCACAATCTTCTTTCAATAAAAAAGAAGTTACGATTGAATTAGCTAAAAGCGTTGTAGAGAAATTTGTTAAAAACGTTAAGAGAGAAATCTCTATCGATTATATTCAAAAAATTGTGTCTGATTATTTTCAGTTGGATATTGAAACACTTCAATCTAAAACCAGAAAGAGACATGTTGTTCAAGCGAGACAATTGGCAATGTTTTTTGCAAAGAAATTTACCAAAGCTTCTTTGGCAAACATTGGTTCACAAATTGGAGATCGTGATCACGCAACCGTATTACACGCTTGTAAAACTGTTGACAATCTAGTTTCTACAGACAAACAATTCAAGAAATTTGTCGAAGACATCAACAAAAAATTAACGCTATAAACGCGAATCATGCCAGTAAAAGTTTTAATGGTTTGTTTGGGCAATATTTGCAGATCGCCTTTAGCCGAAGGAATTTTAGCTTCAAAATTACCAAACAACATTTTTGTAGTTGATTCTGCAGGAACCGGATCCTGGCACGTAGGTCATTCACCAGACAAACGTTCTATTGCTGTTGCCACAAAAAACGGCATAAACATTCAAAATCAAAAAGGAAGACAATTTCAAACTTCAGATTTTGAAAATTTTGACTATATATATGTTATGGATAATTCTAATTATCGTGACGTAATTCATCTTGCAAAAACAGAAGAACACAAAAACAAAGTTCATCTTATTCTAAACGAATTGTTTCCAGATGAAAATGTAGATGTACCCGATCCATACTTTGGTGTTGCTAATGGTTTTGACAATGTATATCAAATGCTTGATGAAGTAACGGACATAATCGCAAAAAAACTCATCCAAAAACACTCATAATTAATTCTTTTCATTTTTTCTTTTAAGAGAATTATGAAAAGAAATTTCTATTTTTATAAAATTCGTTTTACAAACTATAAAAAAACGCCACATGAAACTTCTAGGAAAATTATATTTAATTCCAACTACAATGGGCGAAAGTGATCCAATGGACGTTTTACCGCAAACAGTAAAAAGAAGCATTGATTTTATAGATCATTACATTGTTGAAAACGAAAAAACTGCCAGAAAATCCATAAAAGCTGTTTCTCCTGAGAAAAAACAATCAGAACTTATACTTTTTACACTCAATAAACGTACAGAATCAAGTGAACATTTAGATTTCATAAAACCTTTATTAGAAGGAAAAAATGTTGGACTAATGAGCGAAGCCGGTTGTCCCGGTGTTGCTGATCCTGGTGCTGTTATCGTGAAATTGGCACATGAAAAAGGTATTCAGGTTGTTCCTTTAGTTGGACCTTCTTCTATATTATTAGCAATGATGGCTTCAGGAATGAATGGTCAAAGTTTTACCTTCAACGGATATTTACCTATTGATAAAGACGAGAAAAAATCAGCATTGAAACATTTTGAGAAATTATCTCAGGATAAAAATCAATCTCAAATTTTTATCGAAACTCCATATAGAAACAATAAATTGGTTGAAGATATTTTGCAAATCGTAAATCCTTCGACTCATCTTTGTATTGCAACTGACATTACACTTCCAACAGAATTTATTAAGACAATGCGTGTTTCTGACTGGAAAAAGTTGAAAGTTGATTTACATAATCGACCAACGATTTTCATTATTCATAAAATGTAAAAACTTAAGTCCGATCATTATTATGAAAAACTTTTTGATGCTAATTTTAATTTTTGCTGTTCAAAAAACATTTTCTCAAAAGGAAAACATAAAAATTTGCAAAACTCCAAAATCACAAACTGAAGCTATTAATAAGGATGGAAATGAAATTTATAATCCTCTAGATACAGAAATAAAACCAGAATTTCCCGGAGGACAGCAAGCACTTGATAAATTCATTGAAGAAAATTATAAAAAACCAAAAGATAAAACACTTAAAGGAAACGTATATCTGACTTTTATAATAGAAAAAGATGGTTCATTAAGCGATATTAAAGTATTAAGAGATATTGGTTCTGGAACTGGCGCTGAAGCTATTCGTATTTTAAAGACTTCTCCAAATTGGATTCCTGGAAAACAAAACAACAATGTGGTTAGAACTTTATATTCATTACCAATTTCTATAAATAATTTCTTAAAGTAATTATTCAAAAAAATAAAATTTGCCTTATATTGTACTCAAAAGTTTTCCCTAATCAAACTTAAGATGAGTAAATTACCGCACATAACCACTAGTATTTTTACGGTAATGTCTAAAATGGCAACCGAATATAATGCAATTAACCTTTCGCAAGGATTTCCAAATTTCCCCGTTGACGAAAGACTTACAGATATTATTGCAAGATTATCCAAAGAAAATGTTCACCAATATACGCCAATGGCTGGTTTTCCGCCTTTGATGAATCAAATTGCAAAATTAGTTCAAAGCTCTTATAATAGAACTATTAATCCAGAAACTGAAATTCTGGTTACTGCGGGTGCAACTCAGGGAATTTTTACTACGATTCTAGCTTTAGTTAAAACTGATGATGAAGTAATTATTCTGGATCCGAGTTACGATTCTTATGAATCTCCTGTTTTATTATGCAATGCAAAACCTGTTCGTGTTGCATTAAATGATGATTACACTCCTAATTGGGAAACCATCGAAAAAGCCTGTTCATCAAAAACCAAGATGATTATCATCAATAATCCGCATAATCCAACTGGAAAAATTTTAACCGAAGACGATTTTCTTCAACTGGATAAATTACTTTCAAAATATCCTGATATTTTGGTTTTATCTGATGAAGTTTATGAATACATCACTTTCGAAGAAAAACATATTTCGGCACACACTAAAAATTTTCTGTTAGATCGTTGTATTATGGTTTCTTCTTTTGGAAAATCATTTCATATTACCGGCTGGAAAATTGGCTATACCGTCGCACCAGAACATTTGATGAAAGAAATTAAAAAAGTACATCAGTTTTTGGTTTTTAGCGTAAATAGTATTTCTCAAGCTGCAATAAGTCAATATTTAGATATTGTTGATGTAAATTTACTTGGCAAATTCTATCAGGAAAAACGAGATTATTTCCAAAAATTGCTTCAAAATAGCCGATTTGAATTAAAACCATGCGAAGGAACTTATTTCCAGGTTGCTTCTTATGCTAATATTTCAGATGACGACGATGTGACTTTTTGCAAAAAACTAATTACGGATCATGGCGTTGCGGCAATTCCTATTTCTACCTTCTATTCTGACCATAAAGATCAAAAGTTAATACGTTTTTGCTTCGCTAAAGATAATTTCACTTTAGAATCTGCAGCAAAAAAATTAGGTAATATATAAAGTTTATTAAAATTTTATAACATTATTATGCGTGCATCCTATTTATTTATTTAATATTGTAATCAAAAGAAAAAAAATATGAGCTATACAGATAAAATGTTAAGAGATGACGCTTTAAAAGGTAAGGTCATTGTTGTTACAGGTGGAGGAAGTGGTTTAGGAAAAGCTATGACCAAATACTTCTTAGAATTAGGAGCTCAGGTAGCGATTACTTCTAGAGATTTAGAAAAGCTTAAAAATACTGCCACGGAACTTGAAACTGAAACCGGAGGAAAATGTTTACCGCTTCAATGTGATGTTCGTCATTATGAAGAAGTAGAAAACATGCTTCAGGAAGTTTTAAAAACTTTCGGAAAAGTAGATGTTCTTTTAAACAATGCTGCAGGAAATTTTATTTCTCCTACAGAACGTTTATCTGCAAATGCATTTGATACTGTTATAGATATTGTATTAAAAGGTTCTAAAAACTGTACACTGGCTTTTGGAAAACACTGGATTGACACTAAACAAACATCGGCGACGATTTTAAATATTGTTACAACTTATGCATGGACAGGATCTGCTTATGTAGTGCCAAGTGCTACTGCAAAAGCCGGAGTTCTTGCAATGACACGCAGTTTGGCGGTAGAATGGGCAAAATACGGAATTCGTTCTAATGCAATTGCTCCGGGACCATTCCCTACAAAAGGTGCATGGGACAGATTATTGCCCGGAGATCTTGCCGAAAAATTTGATATGGCAAAAAAAGTGCCTTTGAAACGTGTTGGTGATCATCAGGAATTGGCAAATTTAGCTGCTTATTTAGTTTCTGATTTTTCAGCTTATGTAAATGGTGATGTTATCACAATCGACGGTGGCGAATGGTTAAAAGGTGCCGGACAATTTAATTTACTTGAAGCTATTCCAGAAGAACTTTGGGATCAGCTTGAAATGATGATAAAAGCAAAAAAGAATAAATAATTTTACGTGCTTACTAAATTCAGAATATTTTATTATTAAAACTATACTGATTGCACTAAATCCCGAAGGTTTTACTTTCGGGATTTTTTTTATGTTTTTCGCCATATAAGTAATATAAGTTCAATGAACTAATAAATTGTTTAAATATATGTTTGCTTAAATTTACTTATATCACTTATATGGTTTAATTCGTTAATATTTTTATTCAATTCAGTTAAATTATTATTTTTGCCAAACAAATATCAAACAAAAAATATATGCTCATTATTGGACTTGCAGGAGGAACAGGAAGTGGAAAAACGACAGTCGTACACCAAATCATGAACGAATTACCAGATACTGAAGTAGGTGTAATTTCTCAGGATTCGTATTATAAGCAAACTGATAATTTATCATTTGACGAAAGAGCATTAATCAATTTCGATCACCCGCGTGCCATTGATTTTGAATTATTGGTTAAACATCTAAAAGCATTAAAAGCCGGAGAAACAATCGATCAGCCCGTATATTCTTTCATACAACACAACAGAACTGACGATACTGTATCGACACATCCTAGAAAAGTTATGATTGTTGAAGGGATTTTAATTTTGACTAATCCGGAGTTACGTGATCTTTGCGATATTAAAATTTATGTTCACGCAGATTCTGACGAAAGATTAATTCGTCGTTTAAAAAGAGATATTTCAGAACGCGGACGTGATATCGACGAGGTTTTAACCCGTTATCAAAACACTTTAAAACCTATGCACGAGCAATTTATCGAGCCGTCTAAAGCTTTTGCCGATATTATAATTCCAAACGACAAATACAATACCGTAGCAATTGATGTAGTTCGTGCCGTAATTAATCAACGAATTTCATAATTTTTATCGTAAATTTATTGCATTAAAATAAGGAGCTATTTCCCGCTATCCGTTTCAATCTTTTGTGCCGAACCCCGGCACAAAAGTATTTTCACTTCTATCGGGGCTAGAACACCAATCGAATTTATAAGAAGTAATCTGTTAAAGAGAAAATGAAACTAAAAAATCCATATAAAGACAAGCGCTGGTTCAAATTAATGAGCAACAAATACGTTTGGGTTTTACTCTTTTTCGTGGTCTGGATGTTATTTTTAGACAATTACTCTTATTTTGATCATCGTTTTCTGGACGGACAGATTAACGAATTACAAGACAATAAAAAATATTATCAGGACGAAATAAAAAAAGATCAGGAACAGATCAAGCAACTTAAAAATCCTGAACAAATAGAAAAATATGCTCGCGAAAAGTACTTTATGAAAAAAGACAGCGAAGATATTTACATCATCCAATTTGAAGGAGACACCATTCAAGATACTAAAGAATAATCAGAAAAAAGCACCCAATGGCTACTACCCTGTTCGACGATTTTAATCCGATTTCATCCAAACAATGGAAACAAAAAATTCAGTTTGAATTAGATGGCGCTGATTATAACGAAACCGTAATCTGGAACTCTCCAGAAGATATTCAGGTAAAACCTTTTTATCATATTGACGAATTTTCAAAATCAGCACCAGTAAAAACCAATGCTTCAAATTTCAAAATTTGTCAAAACATCTTTGTATACGATATCGAAAAATCGATTCAAAGAGCTATAAACACTATTGAAAGAGGTGCAGAAAGTTTACGTTTTACTATAGAAAACGAAAAAATCGATATTCAAAAATTATTAGAAACTCTTCCTTTAGAAAACAGAACCGTTTACTTTAATTTGAATTTTATTTCAATCGATTTCGTAAAATTATTAGACACCATTTCAATTCAGAAAAAAGCTGTTTTTTATTGTAATATTGATCCAATTGGTCATTTTGCAAGAGAAGGAAATTGGTTTACTACATCTGATAAAAATAATTTTGAAACGATTGAAAACATTTCAAAAGCAACCACAAATCTTTCGCTATTAAGCGTAGATTTAGGATTATATCAAAATTCAGGTGCCAATATTACGCAACAAATTGCGTACAGTTTGGCACATGCAAATGAATGTTTGAATCGTTTAACTACTATTTCAAAACCAATTGTTTTTCAAATTTCGGTTGGAACTAATTATTTCTTTGAAATTGCAAAACTTCGTGCTTTACGAATGCTTTTCAAATTAATAGCTTCAGAATATAATCCTGATATAGAATGTCATTTTTTGGTAACGCCAACCAAACGAAATAAAACAATTTACGATTACAACGTAAACATGCTTCGTACAACAACCGAATGCATGTCGGCAATTTTAGGCGGTGCAGACGCCGTTGCTAACTTACCTTATGATTCTTTGTACCATAAAGACAATGAATTTGGCGATCGAATTGCCCGAAATCAATTATTGGTTTTAAAACACGAAAGCTATTTTGATAAAGTAAATAATCCGGCTGACGGAAGTTATTATATCGAAACTTTGACTGCACAATTAGCCGAGAAAAGTTTGACTTTATTTAAAGATATTGAAGCCAGCGGCGGATTTTTGAAACTTCTGAACGATGGAACTATCAAAAAGAAGATTCAGGAAAGTGCGACTAAAGAACAAGACCTTTTTGATTCTAAAAAAGAGGTTCTGTTAGGAACAAATAAATATCCTAACAAAGACGACAAAATGAAACACGATTTAGAATTGTTTCCTTTTGTAAAAATAAAACCACGAAAAACATTAATTACACCAATAATAGAAAAAAGATTAGCCGAAAAACTGGAACAGGAACGTTTAGAATTAGAATAATCCTTTTTTAAAGTAATTAATAAACCTACTCAAAAGAGTATTTCAATGATAAGAAAAAACCTTAAACATATTAAGTTAGAAGTTAAAAGTGATAAGTCAGACGAACTTAAACATAGTTCTGAACCTACAACTCAAAACTTTTTTACAGCAGAAGGAATCGAACTAAAAGAAACTTATTCTGAAAAAGATATTGAGGATTTGGAGTTTCTCGAGTTTGGAGCAGGATTTGCACCAAACTTGCGCGGACCTTATGCTACAATGTACGTAAGACGTCCGTGGACAATTCGCCAATATGCAGGATTTTCAACCGCAGAAGAAAGTAATGCTTTCTACAGACGAAATTTAGCTGCGGGACAAAAAGGACTTTCAATTGCTTTTGATTTACCAACACATCGCGGTTATGACTCTGATCATGAAAGAGTTGTTGGTGATGTTGGAAAAGCTGGTGTTGCAATAGATTCTGTTGAAGACATGAAAGTATTGTTCGATCAGATTCCATTAGACGAAATGTCTGTTTCGATGACTATGAATGGTGCGGTTTTACCTATCATGGCATTTTATATTGTTGCAGCTGAAGAACAAGGTGTTGCAATTGGAAAACTTTCCGGAACAATCCAAAATGATATCCTGAAAGAGTTTATGGTTCGTAATACTTATATTTATCCTCCAACTCCTTCGATGAAAATCATTGCAGATATTTTTGAATTTACAAGCAAGAAAATGCCGAAATTCAATTCTATCTCGATTTCCGGATATCATATGCAGGAAGCCGGAGCAACTGCCGATATTGAATTGGCTTATACTTTGGCAGATGGTTTAGAATATATCAGAACCGGACTTTCTACAGGAATGACTATTGACGAGTTTGCTCCTCGCCTTTCTTTCTTTTGGGCAATTGGAATGAATCATTTTATGGAAATCGCTAAGATGCGCGCCGGACGAATGATTTGGGCAAAATTAGTACAGCAATTTAATCCTAAAAGTGATAAATCTTTAGCTTTAAGAACACATTGTCAAACTAGTGGCTGGAGTTTAACAGAACAAGATCCTTTTAACAATGTAGCCAGAACTTGTATTGAAGCAACTGCCGCAGCATTTGGAGGAACTCAATCTTTACATACTAATGCACTTGACGAAGCTATTGCTTTGCCAACAGACTTTTCGGCAAGAATTGCTCGTAATACTCAAATCTTTTTACAAGAAGAAACTAAAATCACCAAAACGGTTGATCCTTGGGGAGGAAGTTATTATGTGGAAAGTTTGACTAATGAAATTCTAAAAAGCACCTGGAAATTAATCGAAGAGGTTGAAGAGTTAGGCGGAATGACTAAAGCTATAGAAGCAGGAATTCCTAAATTAAGAATTGAAGAAGCGGCTGCAAGAAAACAAGCCCGAATTGATAGCGGTCAGGATATTATTGTTGGTGTAAATCAATTTAGATTAGAAAAAGAAGATCCTTTGCATATTTTGGATGTTGACAACCAAATGGTTCGTAAGCAACAAGTAGAAAGGCTTCAAGAAATCAAAGCAACGAGAGATACTGAAAAAGTAAATCAATCACTGGAAAAATTAATACTTTGTGCAAAAACCGGACAAGGAAACTTATTGGAAATTGCTATTGAAGCTGCTCGAAACAGAGCGACTTTAGGAGAAATTAGCGATGCTCTGGAAAGTATTTTTGGCAGATTCAAAGCGCAAATTAAATCCTTTAGCGGTGTGTATAGTGCAGCAATAAAAAATGACGAAAATTTTGAAAAGGCAAAACAATTAGCGGATGCCTTTGCAAAACAAGAAGGTAGACGTCCGAGAATCATGATTGCCAAAATGGGACAAGACGGACATGATCGTGGCGCCAAAGTAGTTGCCACAGGATATGCAGATGTAGGTTTTGATGTTGATATTGGTCCGCTTTTTCAAACTCCGGCAGAGGCTGCTAAACAAGCTGTAGAAAATGACGTACATATATTAGGTGTTTCATCTTTGGCCGCAGGACATAAAACATTAGTACCACAAGTTATCGAAGAACTTAAAAAACACGGACGCGAAGATATTATGGTAATTGTTGGCGGTGTAATTCCGGCACAAGATTATCAATTTCTATTTGATGCTGGTGCTGTAGCTGTTTTTGGTCCCGGAACTAAAATTAGTGAAGCGGCAATTAAAATTCTGGAAATTTTAATTGACTAATAAACATAAAAAAATCCCGAATTTATCGGGATTTTTTTTGCTTTTGTTTGATGTTTAATCGTGTATTGTAGCATTACTATCTGCTTCAATATAAGAAAGATCATAACCGCCAAAGGCTTTCAGATAACTTTTCAAAGAAGTTCCGTAAGCATCTCTAAAATGCCTGTTTCCTTTGTTTTTGAAAAAGTTTTTAACTGAACCTGCGCCTCCAAGATGAGCTGCAGCTAAAATTCCGGATTCGGTAATTGCAATACCATTTACAATTTTTCCTTCATACCTTTCAATTTCATTACGCAGAATCCATTTGTTTTTGGACAACAACGCAATAAATGCTTTTTCTTGTAAGGCCGGATCTTTTAAAAAGGCTTTCTTATTTTGAACACCAATCGATCTTAATGCTTGGGTTCCAAATTGATATTTTCCCATGTAACCAAGTGAATTTACCAATCGGTATTTTCCTTGTGATTCTTTAAAGGCAACGGCTTCTTTAAAACCTATAAGACGTTTTCCTGTAAATGGGACATTTAACTTGTGTAAAGTAGGATAATCATCCTCTTCGAGCGATGGAAATAAGTATTCAGATCCATCTGTTTTTTCTATTAAAAACCAAGGTTTGGTTTCTAGATTAAAGGGTTTAAAACCCAAACTTAAAAATGTAATAATAACGATCAAACTCGCATAAAAATACCATTTCTTTATCATAAATTGTTTTTCTTCAAAACGCTGTCACCCTCTTGAAATTTCTACGGTGCAAAGATAATAAATACAAAACAATACTGATAATCAATCATTTAAACAATTCAACAATTGCAAATATACTGTCTAATCCCTTTATTGATGCAGTTTTCGAGCGTTCGGGCAAGACTAATATTTTGCTTCAAAATCGTCAAAAAAGAAATTCTAAAAATGTCATTTTTATCATTTTTTTATCAATTTTGTTAAAATAGAAAGATAAAACCTACACTTTTTTAATGTTAATTATGAATACCAAATATTATTTTTATGTAAACTTTTAACAATTTACACGAAAAACAAAATTTACGTTTTTCAAATTTTAGGCTTTTACGAATAAGTCAAAAAGAGAATTTAGCTTCTCTTCATTCTTGATTATATTTTCTAAAAACAATCTCAAAAACGAGAAATCCACAAATCCATAATTCATTTTTAACATTCACTTCCATTCTATATTCTCGCGTCGAGATCAATGATTAAAACTCATAAAAAAAACCGAAGCTTTAAACTTCGGTTTTTTTTTATTTTTAGGATAAGAAAACTATCTTGTTACGCCTTGACTAGCTATCCAATCTGAATATTTCTTTGCATTAACATTATGTTCTGCTAACGTAGAAGCGAATTCATGATATCCAAAACGCTCAACACTAGCACAGAAATAAATATAATCGTTCTTTTCAGGATTTAAAACTGCTTCAAGAGCTGTAATATCCGGCATTGCAATTGGTCCAGGAGGAAGTCCAACATTCACGTAAGTGTTATATGGAGATTTCATAATTAAATCATTATAAAAAACTCTTTTTATAACCTGATCAAAATTGTTATCTCTAAGTTTTAAAGCATAAATAACGGTTGGATCTGCTTGTAATGGCATTTCTAAACGCAAACGATTCAAATAAACTCCTGCAATTCTAGGTCTTTCATCTTTCTTTACAGATTCTTTATGAACTATAGAAGCTAAAATTGTAGCCTGAACAGGCGTTAATCCTTGTTTTTTGGCTTTTTCGATTCTTTCTGCAGTCCAGAAATTATGGTATTCCTTGATCATTTTATCACGGAATTTCTCTGCAGAAGTATTCCAATAAATCTCATATGTATTTGGAATGAACATCGCAAAAACATTGTCTTCATTGAAACCATTTGTAGCCAGGAAAGTTGAATCTTTAAAAGCTTTCATTAATGATAAACTATCTGCTTCGATCTCTGAACCAACTCTTCCGGCAAAATTCTCTAAACGTTCCTGATTATTAAACGCTAATTTTACAGGAACATTTGAACGCATTGCACGAACCAAATCGATATTATTCATGTCTTTTTTAAGCAAGAAACGACCTGATTTTACATTTTCAGGATAGCTTCTTTTATTAGCAACCATTTCAAAATTTTCAAAATTCTTGATATAAGGTTCTAATATTTTTTTGACATCATTATAATTAGCTCCTGTTGGAACGTATACATACAATTCTTTTTCTTCGAATTTAGTATTAGCGCTGAAAATTTGACTAATTAAAACAAATCCGTAAATCATTAAGGCTGAAATTACGGCTACAGCAGTTATTGTGATTATTTTTTTTAGGCTCAAAGTGTAAATTTTAAATTTGTTTGTTAATTAATTGAAACATTGCTTCGTCTTGATAGTGGTTATTTAGCAAAATCCAATCTTTTTTAATTCCTATTTTCTCAAAGCCAAATTTAGTAAAAAGAGCTATACTTGCTACATTTCCTACAGCAATATTTGCATACAATTGATGTAAATTTAAATTATGAAAAGAATACTTGATTAAAAGTTCTAATGCCTCAGAACCTACATTTTGTCTTTTATTCTCTTCTTTTTGGATAACAATTCCAATTCCTGCCTTGTTATTTTTAGGATCAAACTCAAATAAATCAATCAATCCGATAGCTGGAAAATCTACATCCTGACAAATTGCCAAACGCAGTTGTTTAGCTTCATAAATATCCTGTTGTGCATTTTCCAGATATTGTCTAACTAAAAAACGGCTATAAGGTGTTTGTGTGTTACTAACTTCCCAAATACTTTCGTCGTTTTCCATTGCATAAACAAACTCTAAATCATTAGGTTCTAAAGCACGCAGGTAAATATTTTCTCCTTTGAGTGTAATCATTTTAGAATTTTAATTTGTCTTCGACTCCGCTCAGACTGACATCACTTATTATATTTCTATTGTTCCTTTAAAAACAAATTTTGCTGGTCCGGTCAAGAAAACATTAGTAAAATGATCTCCAATTTTATCAAAAGAAACTACAAGTTTTCCGCCTTCAACATTTAAATTAATTGAAGTTTTATCGGTTTCTCCAATCGCATTCATTGCAATTGCAACTGCTGTTGCGCCAGTTCCGCAAGCTAGAGTTTCGTCTTCTACGCCTCTTTCGTAAGTACGAAGCGAAAAAGTACTGTCGTCAACTTTCTTTACAAAATTAACATTGCTTCCTTTTTCTCCATATAATTCACCATAACGAATTGCAGCGCCATTGTCTTTTACATTATAATGTTCTAAATCTTCAACAATCTGAACATGATGTGGAGAACCTGTATTTAAAAATGTGTATGAATCTTCCTTTTGAACTTCATCAACATCGATCATCTGTAACGAAATTATAGCATCGTCTCCTACAGATGCATGATGCAAACCATCTGTTGCAATAAAGGTTGTTTTGTTCTCGATAACTCCCAATTGATTAGCGAAAGCTACAAGACATCGACCACCGTTTCCGCACATCGAACTTTGGTTTCCATCTGAATTATAATAGACCATTTTGAAGTCAGTTTCGGAGTCATTTTCTAACAAAATAAGTCCGTCAGCTCCAATACCAAAACGTCTGTCACACAGACGTTCAATTAATTTAATGTCTTCTTTTGGAAAGAAATTTGAACGGTTATCAATCATTACAAAATCGTTTCCGGTACCTTGATATTTATAAAATTCTATTTGCATTTTTTTCACATTAGTAACACAAAAGTACGAACAAATAATTAATGAAATGTTAATCAATGTTAAAGAGCGTTAAACCACTTTACAACAGCTTTTTTTTGATATATTTTTACTTAAAATAACCTAAACATAGATAGTAATTATGAAAAGATTTTCAACCTTATTTTTAGTTTCACTCCTAAGCGGTGCTACTACCCTTGGTGCTTACAAGTTATTATTTGAAAGTAACAATTCTTTTTTTGGAAGAGGAAATTCTGTTGTTACTCTTGCCCCCGATTCTTTTGGTAAAAATGTTGGTTTGGCTGCCGAAACCGTAGATTTTACAGCTGCCGCAGATAAGACAGTTCACACGGTTGTTCACGTAAAAAATGTTTCGCGAAGAACGGTTAGCAATCCTATGATGGAATTTTTCTATGGTTATGGAGGCGCGCAACAACAAGAGCAAGTTGGTACTGGATCAGGAGTCATCATTTCTGAAGACGGATATATTGTGACCAATAATCATGTAATTAAGGATGCAACAGAAATCGAAATTACATTAAACAATAAAAAATCATATCCTGCAAAACTTATTGGTACAGATTCTAAAATGGATATAGCGTTACTAAAAATTAATGCTGATGAAAAACTTCCTTATACTGCTTTTGCCAATTCTGATAATGTAAAAGTTGGCGAATGGGTTTTGGCGGTTGGTAATCCATATAATTTGACTTCGACAGTAACTGCGGGAATTGTTTCGGCGAAAGCCAGAAATTTAGATGCAAAAGGAATTCAGTCTTTTATTCAAACTGATGCTGCTGTAAACCCAGGAAATAGTGGTGGTGCTTTGGTAAACACAAGAGGTGAATTGATTGGTATTAATACTATGATTTCATCAATGACAGGTTCTTATGTTGGATATTCTTTTGCTGTTCCTTCTAACATTGCTCGAAAAATAATCGAGGATATTATGGAATTTGGTAATGTTCAAAGAGGAATTTTGGGTGTTGAAGGCGGCGAACTAAACAGTACTGCTTCAAAAGAATTAGGTATTGCAGAAACACAAGGTTTTTATATTAGTAAAGTTTCTAAAAATTCAGGTGCCGAAAAAGCGGGTCTTGCAAAAGGTGATATTATTGTAAAACTTGATGAACAAAATATTGCTACTTATGCTGATCTTTCGGGTTACATTAATACAAAACGTCCAAACGATGTTGTTAAAGTAACTTATATCAAAGACGGAAAAACGAAATCTGTTCCTGTAACATTAAGCAAAAATGAATTTTACAGTACGGAATTCAAAGGAATCGAATTAGAAAATATCGATGCTTCTGATAGAAAGAAATTCAGAATTGATTATGGCGTAAAAATCAAAAACATCAATAATGAAAATCTTATGCAATATCAAAACGAATTACAAGGCAATATTATTTTGAGTATTGACAATGTAAAAGCAACGAATATTGAAACCGTTTCTAAACTTTTAAGTAAAAAAGATGAAGGACAAAGTGTACGTCTTGAAATGATAAATAAAAACGGAGAAATTCTTAGAATTATCATTTAAAAATAGTCTTTGTTTTAAGTTAAGATTTTCAATTAATCTGAATCGAAATTTAAAAACTTTGGTTAAAAAAACTTCAAAATTAATAATTCAAAAAGCCATTCTGGAAAACAGGGTGGCTTTTTTATTTTCAAAAATAAATCACAAAATTGTTTACGAAATCGATTGAAATGGATACTTTTGCGCAAAATTAAAAAATATTTGTGTTTTTCTTTTTTCAATTTAATCAATTATGAGCAAAAAAACGTTGTACCAAAAAGAGGTATCATTACAAGTCGACCGAAGAAGAGCTGGTGTCGAATTAATCAAAATCATAAGCGATTTATGGTATGATAAATCCATAGAAATGGTTTTATTCAAAAATCAATTATTGGATAAAAATGTCAGCGATATTATTAATTTACATCAATACGCAGGCGAATTTGTAGGTAAACCAATTACTATTTTTGACTCGGTTGAAATTGCAAGAGTTGTTCTTTCGCTAGATCTTCCTCCTGCAAAATTAGACCTTGGAAAACTTACTTATGAATATCGTTTAGAAGATGAAAAATATCCGGATGCAAGATATTTTGTTTTGGATAAGCTAAAAAAAGCCAAATCATCTGAAGAAATTCAACCTAAAGATGTGGTTTTATATGGCTTTGGCAGAATTGGACGCATATTAGCAAGAGAGCTAATGTCTAAAACCGGAAAAGGAAATCAATTGCGTTTGAGAGCAATTGTTTTACGTGATAAAAATGATGCGTCTAGTTTAGAGAAACGAGCTTCTCTATTGCGATACGACTCTATTCACGGTGATTTTCAAGGATCTGTAATTGCTGACCCAAAAAATAATGCTTTGATCATTAACGGAACAACAGTTCATATCATTACAGCAAATTCTCCAGAAGAAATTGACTATACACAATACGGAATCAATGACGCTTTGGTTATTGATAATACTGGAGCTTTTACTACTGAAGAAGCTCTAAAAAGACATTTAACATCGCAAGGTGTTAGCAAGGTTTTATTGACTGCTCCCGGAAAAGGGATTCCTAATATTGTACATGGTGTAAATCATAACGAATATAATCCTGATGAAATTGATATTTTCTCAGCAGCTTCATGCACTACAAATGCTATTACACCGATTCTAAAAGCAATTGAAGATACTTTAGGTGTTGCCAAAGGACATTTAGAAACTATTCATGCTTATACAAATGACCAAAATTTGGTTGATAATATGCATAAAAAATATCGTCGTGGCAGAGCAGCGGCTTTAAATATGGTAATTACTGAAACTGGCGCCGGAAGCGCAGTTGCAAAGGCATTACCATCTTTAGAAGGAAAATTAACTTCGAATGCTATTCGCGTTCCGGTTCCAAATGGATCTTTAGTTGTCTTGAATTTAGAAGTTAAAAAAGCAACTTCAATTCCTGCAATTAACAAAATCATGAAAAAATATGCCCTTGAAGGCGAATTGGTAGAACAAATTAAATATTCACTGAATAATGAGTTAGTTTCCTCTGACATTGTTGGAACTTCTGCACCTTCAATTTATGATAGTAATGCTACAATTGTTTCTAAAGATGGAAAAAACATTGTGCTTTATATCTGGTATGATAACGAATATGGCTATAGTCATCAAGTAATTCGTTTAGCAAAGTATATTGCCAAAGTAAGACGTTATACTTACTATTAATATAAAACCAAAACCAACTATTCTTAAAACCATCAAGTTCTCTTGGTGGTTTTTTGTTTTTATTTAAATCGGTAAAACAGTCGTACTTTTAACTTCTGAAATAACAAAAACCGTATTTATAAGAGAGACTTCGGGCAAAATTGATAATTTCTTTTGATGAAAATGGTGGTAACTTTCCATGTCCGGAATTATAATCTTAAGCATGTAATCAAAATTTCCGGAAACATAATTGCACTCAACAACTTCTGGTAAATTCAAAATTGATTGATTAAATCCTTCCGAGGTATCGTAAGTCTGTTTTGTTAAGGTAACCTGACAATAAACAGTCAGATTATTACCTAATTTCTTCTTATTTAAAATCGAAACGTATTTCTCTATAACACCCTCTTTTTCAAGACGTTTTACACGATCATGAACAGGAGTTAACGATAGATTAATCTTGTTTGCGATGTCTTTTAAAGTGTAGTGCGCATTTTCCTGTAAAAGTCGTAAGATTTTTTTGTCTATTTCATCTAAAGCCATAACGAAAACGTTTTCTATGAGTAGTAAAATTTAGTCATTTTTTCTTTTTGAGGAAGTAAAACCGATCCTAAAAAGAATAATTTTCTGTAAAAGTATGAAATAAAATAATATTTTCTTATTTAATAAGCCAATATCAATAATATATTCTCTATCAGTAGATTTGTAAAACAATTTACAAAAAACTAAAAAAATATAACAAAATGATAATAGGTGTTCCAAAAGAAATTAAGAATAATGAGAATCGTGTAGCATTAACTCCAGCTGGTGTTTCTGAAATGAAAAAACATGGCCATACAGTTTATGTACAAGCAACTGCTGGTTTAGGAAGTGGATTTGCTGATGACGAATACGCAAATGCTGGTGCTGTAGTTCTTGAAACTATTGAAGAAGTATATGCTATTGCTGAGATGATTATTAAGGTAAAAGAGCCAATCGCTTCTGAATATCCATTAATCAAAAAAGATCAATTATTATTTACTTATTTTCACTTCGCTTCATCTGAGCCATTAACTCACGCAATGCTTGAGAAAGGTGCTGTATGTTTAGCATACGAAACTGTTGAAAAAACGGATCGTAGTTTACCATTATTAGTTCCAATGTCTGAAGTTGCTGGTCGTATGGCTATTCAACAAGGAGCAAAATATCTTGAAAAACCATTAAAAGGAAGAGGAATTCTTTTAGGAGGTGTTCCTGGTGTTCCACCAGCAAAAGTATTAGTACTAGGTGGAGGAATTGTAGGAACTCAAGCTGCAAAAATGGCTGCTGGTTTAGGTGCTCAAGTAACAATTATGGATTTAAGTTTGCCTCGTTTACGTCATTTAGATGATATCATGCCTGCAAACGTAAGTACAGAAATGTCTAATCACTACAATATCACAAAAGCAATTGCTACAGCTGATTTAATTGTTGGAGCAGTTTTGATTCCAGGAGCAAAAGCACCTCACTTAATCACTCGTGATATGCTTAAATTAATGCGTCCAGGAACTGTTGTTGTTGACGTAGCTGTTGATCAAGGTGGTTGTATTGAAACTTGTACTCCTACAACTCACGAAAATCCAACTTTTATTATTGATGATATCGTTCACTACTGTGTGGCTAATATGCCAGGTGCAGTACCTTATACATCTACATTAGCTTTAACAAATGCTACTTTACCATATGCAGTACAATTAGCTAATAAAGGATGGGAAAAAGCTTGTAATGAGAATGAAGAATTGAAAAAAGGATTAAATATTGCAAACGGAAAAATTCTTTACAAAGGAGTTGCTGAAGCTTGGAATCTTCCTTTTAACGAAGAATTAGTGTTAGCAAACGCATAGTGTTAACATTAAAATAAGTGCTTACTAAATAAACACTATTTAAAAGGCTTTTCTTAATTGAAAAGCCTTTTTTTAAAGCATAAAAAAGCCTGTCATATTTATGACAGGCTTTTATTTTATATGAAATAGAGAGAACTATTTTTTCTCACTTTTTTCGTTTTTTTCGTTTTTCTCATCCAAAACTTCTTGCAATACTTTTGCTTCGGTTCCATTAGGGAAAGTAACTTTAATTTTTTGAGCAATTGTTGGAGCGATCTCGGTAATAGCTTTCTTATCATATGATTCTCCCTTTTTAATATGCCAACCGTAGAAAATAGCCGGCACATGAGTATCATAACTATAAGGCGTTCCGTGAGATGTTCCTGTAGTTGAATATTCAATATCTCCAGGTTTATCGATAATTATCATATCACCATCCTGAGTTACATCGTATCCTTTTGCGACAAAATTTAAGTAATAATCATTTCCAGAATTTGCTAAAATTTCTTCCTCAGTATATACTCTTTTAACTTGAGGTTGTGTAATTAAAAACTCTTTAAAAGCTTGCTTAACTTTTACAAGCTCTAAACCTTTGTCCTTAATAATTTGTTTATTGAAAAAAATATTAAAATTTGAATAATTTAAAATCAAATCAACGCCAAATGTATTAACAGAGAAATCCTGCAAACTCTTTTTAACATCCTTTGATGGATAATTATCAACGTTATATTTGTGGTCTTTCAGATAAATTACATTTTCAGCACCAGCATGATCAGCTGTCAGGAATAGAAGATAATTCCCTTTACCAACTGTTGTATCTAAATAAGTCAAAAAGTCAGCAATAGTTTGATCCAATCTCAAATAAGTATCCTGAAGTTCCATAGAACGTGGTCCTAGTAAGTGCCCAACATAATCTGTCGAAGAGAAACTAACTGTTAAGAAATCAGTAATATTATCTTTACCTAACTCTTCTTTTTCAATAGCTTTTTTAGCAAATTCAGCTAATAAATCATTCCCAAAAGGAGTAGCTCTTAAAACACCAGCATCATTCTTCGCATACATACTTTTTAAATCATATGGAAAAACTGGAGCGGCACTTCCGTACAACTTTCCTTCATATGGATTGTTATCTGGTAAACTTTCGTTGTAAGTTGAAGCTGGTTTATACAAATCCCATCCTTTATTAATGTAAGCCATGTAATGCTTCTCATTATTAAACTCAGTAACCCATTCTGGTAATTTTTCTCCATAAAATGTACTAGAAATAAAAGAACCAGTTTTACTATACCAAAAAGCCCAATTCGCAAAATGACCTGCTGGCAAAATTGCTCCACGATCTTTAAGACTCATACCAATAACTTTTCCTTGAAAATTAGTAGCCATTCTTACTTCATCAGTAATAGTAGTACTTTGAAGATTTTTTGGAGACATTGCACCTTCTTCAACAGTTCCGTCTCCAACAGTTTTTACAGATGCATCATCAGTACAATACATTTCTTTACCAAGAGTTCTACTAAACCATTCATTACCTACAATTCCGTGAGTCGATGGAGTTGTACCTGTATAGATAGAAGCATGTCCGGGAGCAGTATAAGTTGGCATATAATTATAATGCATATTCTGAAAAGTATATCCATTATTCATCAATCTCTTAAATCCATTTGGAGAAAAATCATCCGAAAACCGATATAAATATTCCATTTTCATCTGATCAACTACAATACCTACAACCAACTTAGGGCGCTGTTGAGCACTTAAATTTGAGATAACAAACAATGTCAACAATACAATACTTTTTTTCATACTTAGATTATAATATTTACACAAAAATACTGATTCACATTTTAAAAGGCTAGCTCATGATAATTTAAAACACAAAATTGACTTTTATTTAACAAAAACTAGTTTTAAAAATTATTGCAATACTACTTATGGGGTTCCACTCCATGTCGGGCTGTGTGCTAAATCTTTTGTGATAGCGGTTTTTGTAGAAAACAAATAAATGTAGGTTATCACAAAAGGATATCGCTTCCATCCCTAAAAAAATCGAAGTATTCAGAAAGAAAAATCTCAAAAAGGTGTAATAACAAAAAAAACCCTATCCGAACTGGATAGGGTTTTTCAAAAGAAAGGCGACGACATACTCTCCCACATAACTGCAGTACCATCTGCGCAGGCGGGCTTAACTACTCTGTTCGGGATGGGAAGAGGTGAGCCCCGCCGCAATAACCACCTTAAGAAGTTATAATTGCTTTGGGCAATTTTTTTTTAATTAATAATTAGCTATGCTCCGTTCGGCTATTGCCTCGGGTGATAATTCACAATTCATAATTAAAATAATATCTTAACATACTGAGATAAAGAAAAGTACTTTTATTTACTATTTTAGAAAGTTTCTCCCCGCACCTTGCGGTGCGGGAAAAGGGTGTACATAAGCTTACGGATTATTAGTACTACTCGACTATGACATTACTGCCTTTACATCTATAGCCTATCAACGTGGTCATCTTCCACGATCCTTAAAAGAAATCTCATCTTGTGGTGGGTTTCGCGCTTATATGCTTTCAGCGCTTATCCCTTCCAAACGTAGCTACTCTGCGGTGCCCCTGGCGGGACAACAGATACACTAGAGGTTTGTCCAATTCGGTCCTCTCGTACTAGAATCAGATCCACTCAAATTTCTAACGCCCACAGTAGATAGAGACCGAACTGTCTCACGACGTTCTGAACCCAGCTCGCGTGCCACTTTAATGGGCGAACAGCCCAACCCTTGGGACCTTCTCCAGCCCCAGGATGTGACGAGCCGACATCGAGGTGCCAAACCCCCCCGTCGATATGAGCTCTTGGGGGAGATCAGCCTGTTATCCCCGGCGTACCTTTTATCCTTTGAGCGATGGCCCTTCCATGCGGAACCACCGGATCACTATGCTCTACTTTCGTACCTGATCGACCTGTATGTCTCTCAGTCAAGCTCCCTTATGCCATTGCACTCTACGCACGGTTACCAAGCGTACTGAGGGAACCTTTAGAAGCCTCCGTTACTCTTTTGGAGGCGACCACCCCAGTCAAACTACCCACCAAGCAATGTCCCCCGGTTTCCGGGGTTAGGCCTCAGATAAACAAAGGGTTGTATTTCAACAATGACTCCACAACGCCTGGCGACGCCACTTCACAGTCTCCAACCTATCCTACACATCATTTATCCAAGGTCAATACTAAGCTATAGTAAAGGTGCACAGGGTCTTTTCGTCCCACTGCGGGTAAACGGCATCTTCACCGTTACTACAATTTCACCGAGCTCATGGCTGAGACAGTGTCCAGATCGTTACACCATTCGTGCAGGTCGGAACTTACCCGACAAGGAATTTCGCTACCTTAGGACCGTTATAGTTACGGCCGCCGTTTACTGGGGCTTCAATTCAATGCTTCTCCGAAGATAACATCTCCTCTTAACCTTCCAGCACCGGGCAGGTGTCAGGCCCTATACTTCATCTTACGATTTTGCAGAGCCCTGTGTTTTTGATAAACAGTCGCCTGGACCTCTTCACTGCGGCCAGCTTGCGCTGGCGACCTTTCTCCCGAAGTTACAGGTCTATTTTGCCTAATTCCTTAGCCATGAATCTCTCGAGCACCTTAGGATTCTCTCCTCAACTACCTGTGTCGGTTTACGGTACTGGTACTAATTACCTGAAGTTTAGAGGTTTTTCTTGGAAGCCCTTAGGCGCACTATCTCTTTGTCCGAAGACTCCGAGTACTATCGTATTTCCCCAAAAGATGTGGATTTGCCTGCATCTCTTATAGGTAGGTACTTCAACGAACTATTCCGTCAGTTCGCGGCGCTTTCATCACTCCGTCACCCCATCACAGTAATTAGTAGTACGGGAATATTAACCCGTTAGCCATCGACTGTCCCTTTCGGGTTCGCCTTAGGACCAGACTAACCCACAGCTGATTAGCATAGCTGTGGAAACCTTAGTTTTTCGGTGTGCGGGTTTCTCGCCCGCATTATCGTTACTTATGCCTACATTTTCTTTTCTAACCAGTCCAGCATACCTTACGATACACCTTCAACCCTGTTAGAATGCTCCCCTACCACTTACAATTGCTTGTAAATCCATAGCTTCGGTAATACGCTTATGCCCGATTATTATCCATGCTCGTCCGCTCGACTAGTGAGCTGTTACGCACTCTTTAAATGAATGGCTGCTTCCAAGCCAACATCCTAGCTGTCTGGGCAGACAAACCTCGTTCTTTCAACTTAGCGTATATTTGGGGACCTTAGCTGATGGTCTGGGTTCTTTCCCTCTCGGACTTGGACCTTAGCACCCAAGCCCTCACTGTTATGAAACATTATATAGCATTCGGAGTTTGTCAGGAATTGGTAGGCGGTGAAGCCCCCGCATCCAATCAGTAGCTCTACCTCTATATAACTTTAAGCATAACGCTGCACCTAAATGCATTTCGGGGAGTACGAGCTATTTCCGAGTTTGATTGGCCTTTCACCCCTACCCACAGGTCATCCGAAGACTTTTCAACGTCAACCGGTTCGGTCCTCCACTGTGTGTTACCACAGCTTCAACCTGCCCATGGGTAGATCACACGGTTTCGCGTCTAACACTACTGACTAAAGCGCCCTATTCAGACTCGCTTTCGCTACGGATCCGTGGCTTAACCACTTAACCTTGCCAGCAACGTTAACTCGTAGGCTCATTATGCAAAAGGCACGCCGTCACCCCACGAAAGGGCTCCGACCGCTTGTAAGCGTATGGTTTCAGGATCTATTTCACTCCGTTATTCACGGTTCTTTTCACCTTTCCCTCACGGTACTGGTTCACTATCGGTCTCTCAGGAGTATTTAGCCTTAGCGGATGGTCCCGCCAAATTCAGACAGGGTTTCACGTGCCCCGCCCTACTCAGGATACCACTATCTATTATACTCGTTACCCATACGGGACTATCACCCTCTATGGTGTCACTTTCCAGTAACTTCCGGTTCCTTGTACATAAAATATCGTGGTCCTACAACCCCAACAATGCCGTAACATCATTGGTTTGGGCTAATCCGCGTTCGCTCGCCACTACTTACGGAATCACTTTTGTTTTCTTCTCCTCCGCCTACTTAGATGTTTCAGTTCAGCGGGTTTGCCCACCTATCGGTGTACTATGTCTTCAACATAGTGGGTTGCCCCATTCAGGTATCTACGGATCAATCGGTGTGTGCCCGTCCCCGTAGCTTTTCGCAGCTTATCACGCCTTTCATCGCCTCTGAGAGCCAAGGCATCCCCCATACGCCCTTATTTTGCTTATTGTACCAATCATAAAATCAATTATGACCGTTTTTTTTTGTCTTTTGTTACTTGTATTACTACTATAACAAAAAACGCTTTCTACTTTTTATTATTTTCTTATCTCAATATGTCAATGAACTTTTATTTACTATCTTCACAGTAAATCAGTGGAGAATAACGGAGTCGAACCGTTGACCTCCTGCGTGCAAGGCAGGCGCTCTAGCCAGCTGAGCTAATCCCCCATTTTTAAATGATGAGTTATAAATTATGAGTTATGAATGCTCATAAACGCTCAACTTCTAAAATTTCCTTTTTTTTAAGTATCTCAGTCTTTTTAACTTGTTTTTTATAACTTATAATTCATAATTTATAATTAACAATTTAAATAGTAGTCCCGGGCAGACTCGAACTGCCGACCCCTACATTATCAGTGTAGTACTCTAACCAGCTGAGCTACGAGACTCTGTTTTACTTAAAATTTATTATTTGAATTAACAGCAAGAGTAATTGAATCCTTAAATTCAGACTGCACCTTAATAGCATCTTTTTTCCTCAACGTGTTGATAAATCAACTAACATTTGAGGCTCTAGAAAGGAGGTGTTCCAGCCGCACCTTCCGGTACGGCTACCTTGTTACGACTTAGCCCTAGTTACCAGTTTTACCCTAGGCAGCTCCTTGCGGTCACCGACTTCAGGCACCCCCAGCTTCCATGGCTTGACGGGCGGTGTGTACAAGGCCCGGGAACGTATTCACCGGATCATGGCTGATATCCGATTACTAGCGATTCCAGCTTCACGGAGTCGAGTTGCAGACTCCGATCCGAACTGTGACCGGTTTTATAGATTCGCTCCTGGTCGCCCAGTGGCTGCTCTCTGTACCGGCCATTGTAGCACGTGTGTAGCCCAAGGCGTAAGGGCCGTGATGATTTGACGTCATCCCCACCTTCCTCACAGTTTGCACTGGCAGTCTTGTTAGAGTTCCCGACATGACTCGCTGGCAACTAACAACAGGGGTTGCGCTCGTTATAGGACTTAACCTGACACCTCACGGCACGAGCTGACGACAACCATGCAGCACCTTGTAATTTGTCTTGCGAAAGATCTGTTTCCAAATCGGTCAAACTACATTTAAGCCTTGGTAAGGTTCCTCGCGTATCATCGAATTAAACCACATGCTCCACCGCTTGTGCGGGCCCCCGTCAATTCCTTTGAGTTTCATTCTTGCGAACGTACTCCCCAGGTGGGATACTTATCACTTTCGCTTAGCCACTGAAATTGCTTCCAACAGCTAGTATCCATCGTTTACGGCGTGGACTACCAGGGTATCTAATCCTGTTCGCTACCCACGCTTTCGTCCATCAGCGTCAATCCATTAGTAGTAACCTGCCTTCGCAATTGGTATTCCATGTAATCTCTAAGCATTTCACCGCTACACTACATATTCTAGTTACTTCCTAATAATTCAAGTTTAACAGTATCAATGGCCGTTCCACCGTTGAGCGATGGGCTTTCACCACTGACTTATTAAACCGCCTACGGACCCTTTAAACCCAATGATTCCGGATAACGCTTGGATCCTCCGTATTACCGCGGCTGCTGGCACGGAGTTAGCCGATCCTTATTCTTACGATACCGTCAAGCTCCTTCACGAAGGAGTGTTTCTTCTCGTATAAAAGCAGTTTACAATCCATAGGACCGTCATCCTGCACGCGGCATGGCTGGATCAGGCTTGCGCCCATTGTCCAATATTCCTCACTGCTGCCTCCCGTAGGAGTCTGGTCCGTGTCTCAGTACCAGTGTGGGGGATCTCCCTCTCAGGACCCCTACCCATCGTAGCCTTGGTAAGCCGTTACCTTACCAACTAGCTAATGGGACGCATGCTCATCTTTTACCGTTGTGACTTTAATTATAAAATGATGCCATTTCATAATACTATGAGGTATTAATCCAAATTTCTCTGGGCTATCCCTCTGTAAAAGGTAGATTGCATACGCGTTACGCACCCGTGCGCCGGTCTCTAATTCCGAAGAACTATACCCCTCGACTTGCATGTGTTAAGCCTGCCGCTAGCGTTCATCCTGAGCCAGGATCAAACTCTTCATCGTATATTGTTTGCCTTAATTAATTAAAGCTAGTTATTATGCGACGCTATATCTAGTGGTTCTTTTCAAATCTTACGATTCTATTACTCTTATTCTTTTGTTTTAACATCTCTGTTAAAACGGCTGTCAATTCAATATGTCTACGAACGTGTTTCTTTCTTGTTTCGCTTGTCTCTCAAAGCGGGTGCAAAAGTAGAAAACTTATTTCTAACTGGCAAATGTTTTTTGAAGTTTTTTTTTAAGAAAATTTTCTTCTCTCTAACTTCTCAAACCTGCCAATCTTTCAATGAACTTTCCCTGTTTTGCGGGGTGCAAATGTAATATCCCTTTTCGAATCTCACAAGCTTTTTTAATCTTTTTTTGAAAATAAATTTTCAATTTCAATTCCTTTGCTTGTCAGTATTTCTGTGAACGTATATCGCTGTTGCGGGTGCAAAAGTACACTCTTTATTTACTTCTGCAAGCCTTTTTCTAAACTATTTTTGATATATTTTATAACTGGCTGGTTTCGCGTTTTTTACAAGCGGAAGTTTTTTTGAGGTTTTACCGTTTTCTTGTCTTTTTGCGGTTTTTCGGTGGTTTGCTGTTAAGATACTAAGGCGCGAAGGTTCTTTTTTCTGCGGTTTTACTCAGGTTTTATTAATCGCGCAAAGACGCTAAGGCACTAAGTTTTCTCTTTTGGAACGTATTTTTCTGTTTTATGCCTCAGCTTTTCTTTGAAATCCTCTGCCCTAGCCCCGATAGTAGTGGAAATCCTTTTGCTTTTTTCTTTAAAAAGCAAAAGATTGAAATGGATAGCGGGAAATAGCTCCAAATTCCAATAATGCTTCTTGCAAACCTTCGGTTCATTCAGAGGGATAAACTTACTCTTATATATTAGAGTATATCTTTCTCCTTAGTATATAGGTACCAAAAATAAACCCGACAGGTTTTAAAAACCTGTCGGGGCGTGGAACCATATTCTTCCTTATATATAGGAGCGTGATTTTCTACTTATGTATATATACTTGTCGCCAAAGCTTATTAAACTATATAATTACCTACTTATACAGTACGAATAAGTGCATCTGAAAATAATTATGAAATTTAGTCTTACATATTATAGTATAAACATGAATATATGTATTGTATGTATTTCTGTAATGCGTTATATTTGCATTCACAAAATTATAAACAATGATTAAGATTACTTTACCCGATGGGTCAATTAGAGAGTTTGCTTCGGGCGTAACTCCGATGGAGGTTGCTAAAAGCATTAGTGAAGGATTTGCAAGAAACGTGATTTCGGCATCTTTTAATGGTACAACAATAGAAACCGAAACTCCATTGACGACCGACGGTAGTCTTATTTTATATACTTGGAATGATGCGGAAGGCAAGAAAGCTTTTTGGCATTCAACTTCGCACGTAATGGCGCAAGCGCTTGAGGAATTGTATCCTGGAATTAAATTAACTCTTGGACCAGCAATCGCCAACGGTTTCTATTATGATGTTGATTTTGAAGATCAGAAGATTGTTGAAGCTGATTTTAAAAAGATCGAAGATCGTGTTCTTGAAATTTCAAGAGAAAAACATGAATTTAAAATGCGTCCGGTTAGTAAAGCTGACGCTTTGGCAATGTACAAAGACAACGTTTACAAGACTGAATTGATTTCGAATCTTGAAGACGGAACTATTACATTTTGTGATCACGCAACTTTTACTGATTTATGTAGAGGTGGTCATATTCCGAATACTGGAATTATCAAGGCTTTTAAAATCATGAGCGTTGCCGGTGCTTACTGGAGAGGTGATGAAAAAAATAAGCAATTAACTCGTGTTTACGGAACTTCTTTCCCTAAACAAAAAGATTTGACTGAATATCTTGAACTTCTTGAAGAAGCTAAACGTCGTGATCACCGTAAATTAGGTAAAGAACTTGAGTTGTTTGCTTTTTCTCAGAAAGTGGGTCAAGGTCTACCTTTATGGTTACCTAAAGGTGCTGCACTTAGAGATCGTTTGGAACAATTTTTAAAGAGAGCTCAAAAGAAAGCAGGGTACGAGCAAGTGGTTACTCCACATATTGGTCAAAAGGAACTTTATGTTACTTCTGGCCACTATGCAAAATATGGTGCTGATAGTTTCCAGCCGATACATACTCCTGCTGAAGGTGAAGAGTTCTTGTTGAAACCTATGAACTGCCCTCACCACTGTGAGATCTACAATGTAAGACCTTGGTCATATAAGGATTTACCTAAGCGTTATGCTGAATTTGGTACTGTATATAGATATGAGCAATCTGGTGAATTACACGGTTTGACTCGTGTTAGAGGGTTTACTCAAGATGACGCGCATATTTTTTGTACTCCGGAGCAATTAGATGAGGAATTTAAAAAAGTAATTGACCTTGTACTATATGTATTTGGCTCGTTAGGTTTTGAAAACTTTACTGCTCAAATTTCATTGAGAGATAAAGAGAACAGAGATAAATACATTGGTACTGATGAAAACTGGGAGAAAGCTGAAAATGCAATTATCAATGCTGCAGCTGACAAAGGACTGAATACTGTTGTTGAATATGGCGAAGCTGCTTTTTATGGCCCGAAGCTTGACTTTATGGTTAAGGATGCTTTAGGAAGACAATGGCAATTGGGAACTATTCAGGTGGATTACAACCTTCCTGAGCGTTTCGAATTGACTTATAAAGGTGCTGATAATGAATCACATCGCCCTGTTATGATTCACAGAGCTCCATTTGGATCTATGGAACGTTTTATCGCAATTCTACTAGAACACACTGCGGGAAATTTCCCACTTTGGCTAATGCCAGAACAAGCTATAATCTTGTCTTTGAGCGAGAAATACGAAATATATGCTAAAAAAGTTTTAGATTTGCTAGAAAATCACGAAATTCGCGCCCTAATTGACAACCGAAACGAAACTATTGGTAAGAAAATTAGAGATGCAGAAATGCAGAAAATACCGTTTATGCTTATTGTAGGTGAGGAAGAGGAGAAAAACGGGACTATTTCTATCCGTCGTCACGGGCAAGAAGGAAAAGGGAATATTACAGTTACAATTGATGAATTTGTCGCTATTGTAAACGAAGAAATAAAAAAGACATTAAAAGTTTTTACAGTTTAACTTAAATTATAAAGTCATAGCAATAAGAAGCAACAGAGGTTACCAACCTCGAGTAGAAAAAAAAGATGCACACAGAATAAACAATAATATTCGTGGTGTACAAGAAGTAAGATTAGTAGGCGAAAACATCGAACCAGGTGTATTTAAGCTTGCAGAAGCTTTACGTTTAGCAGATCAATTTGAATTGGATTTAGTTGAAATCTCGCCAAACGCTGAACCGCCGGTTTGTAAAATCATGGATTACAAGAAATTTGTTTACGAACAAAAGAAACGTGATAAGGTTTTAAAAGCTAAGTCTACGCAAGTTGTAGTAAAAGAAATTAGATTTGGTCCTCAGACTGATGAGCATGATTATGAATTTAAAAGGAAAAATGCTGAAAAATTCCTGAAAGAGGGTGCTAAATTAAAAGCGTTCGTTTTCTTTAAAGGTCGTTCTATCATCTATAAGGATCAAGGACAGATTTTATTACTACGTTTGGCAACAGATTTAGAAGAACATGGTAAAGTAGAAGCTATGCCAGTTTTGGAAGGTAAGAGAATGATTATGTTCATTGCTCCAAAGAAAAAGAAATAAGTCTTAAAGTTACAAGTCTTAAAGTCGAAAGTTACAAACTAACTTTTGACTTTTGATTTTTAAACTTTCAGACCAAAATATAAGTAAGTAAGAATAAATTAAAACACTAGGAAAAATGCCTAAAATGAAAACAAAATCTAGCGCCAAGAAACGTTTCAAAGTTACTGGTTCTGGAAAGATTAAAAGAAAGCATGCTTTTAAAAGTCACATCTTGACTAAAAAATCTAAAAAACGTAAATTAGCTTTGACACACTCAGCGCTAGTTCACTCTACAGATATGAAAAGCATCAAACAACAATTAAGAATTATCTAATAATTCTTTAGGTTAAAAAATTATTTATATAACCTTGGAGTATGGCCATTAAGTTCCTTTGATTTAATTCAGGACGCCTGCTACAAAAACACATTAAAATTATGCCAAGATCGGTAAATTCAGTTGCTAAAAGAGCAAGAAGAAAAAAAATAATGAAGCAAGCCAAAGGTTTCTTTGGTAGACGTAAAAACGTTTGGACAGTTGCTAAGAATGCAGTAGAGAAAGCAATGTGCTACGCTTACCGCGATAGAAAACAAAACAAAAGAAATTTCCGTGCTTTATGGATTCAACGTATCAACGCTGGAGCTAGATTAGAAGGAATGTCTTATTCTCAATTCATGGGGAAAGTAAAAGCTAATGGAATCGAATTGAACCGTAAAGTTCTTGCAGATTTAGCTATGAACCACCCTGAAGCTTTCAAAGCAATACTTAATAAAGTAAAATAAACGTTTTATAAACTCAATTTAGATTACTTACTTATCATAGAAAAGCCATTCGTTACGACGAATGGCTTTTTGCTTTTAGATCTATTCCTAAAACAGATATTTTTAGAAATTGAATTTAAAAAGTACATTTGTGTAAACGATTGTCTTCATGTTTACAGCTCTCTTTCAACATATAGAAAAATTCATAACATTAGAACCTTCAGAAATTGATACTCTGGAATCTTGCTTAAGTTTATCTTGTATCAAAAAGAAAGATCACGTACTGAAAGAAGGTCAGATTTGTGATACAATGTATTTTATTGCAAAAGGATGTATGCGCCAATATATCATTAATTCCAGAGGAAGTGAGCAAACACTTCAGTTTGGAATTGAAAACTGGTGGATTACAGATTATTTAAGCTATCATAATCATGTTCCTTCGCATTTTTATATTCAGGCTGTTGAGAATACCGAAGTTATCGCAATAGAAAAATCTGTTCTTGAATCTTTATTAGTTGAGATTCCGAAACTGGAACGTTATTTTAGAATTGTATCTCAAAAATCATTTGGAGCTGCACAAATGCGAATTAAGTTTTTGTTCACTATGTCGGCAGAAGAAAGATACCATCACTTTAATGATCTTAATCCGGAGTTTGTACAACGCGTTCCACAATACATGCTTGCCTCCTATCTAGATTTCTCTGCTGAATTTATGAGTAAAATTAGAGCTGGAAAGATATAAATTCATTTCTTGAAGTACTTCAAGTTTTTTAATGTAGAGATGCCAGACCTTTGTATCAAACTTTAAAAAATAATCAAAATGAAATCAAGAATCGTTATCCCAACAGTTGCTCCAGAAGCTTATCAAGCATTAATGAATTTAGAAAAATACATTTCTACTACTTCATTGACTCCTGTTCATAAAGAACTAATTAAAATTCGTGCGTCACAAATAAACGGTTGTGCTTACTGTATTAATATGCATACAATAGATGGCAGAAAACACGGAATCACGGAGCAAAAAATATACTTATTAAATGCATGGCGCGAAGCTGATGTTTATACTGAAGAAGAAAAAGCAATTTTAGCTTTAACAGAACAAGTGACTTTGATTACGAATCACGTTTCTGACGAAGTGTATCAAAATGCCGCAAATCTATTTGATGATAAATATCTTGCTGAAATTATCTTATTGATTATAACTATTAATTCATGGAATAGATTAGCAATAGCAACAGGAATGAGAGCTGCATAAACAATATAAGTAACATCCGTAAATCTACAAGAAAAACCCTCATAATGAAGGTTTTTCTTGTAGATACTACTAAACGAGTGCAAGAAACTAAAGAATTAGATAAAGTCACAAAATACCGTATTTATACCCTTTTTTAAGAACTAAAAATAGTTATTTTTGACGCATGATACCACAAAGATTGCGCACACCTTTATATATAATTTTTACTTTTCTATTTTTTTTATCTTGCCAAGAACAGAATTCTAAAATTACTCAACACAAAAACACAAAAGCTGAAGTTCAAAAAACAATTGCTATTGCCGATGGGCTATTTAATAACAATAAGTTAGATAGTGCTTTTTACTACTATAATAAGGCAAAATTCATTTGTAATCCAATAAGCAATGCTGACCATTATGTAGCTTCATTAAACCGTATGGCTGAAATTCAGCAAATTCATGCGGATTATGCAGGAAGCGAATCTACTATTACTGAAGTTCTTCCGTATTTGAAATATGCAAAAAAGACTCCTCAGATATGGAATTCTTATGTTATTCAAAGCATCAACTACTTGAATACATATGACTACAACAACGCAATATTATACAATCAAAAAGCTTTAGATCTAAAAACGGAGGAATCGCTCAAACTTGCTGCTAAAAATAATATAGCTGTTATATTAATGGAAGAAGGTAAATATAATGACGCTCTTTCAATTTTCTTGTCTTTAATATCCAATAAAGATGTAATTAATGATACCGTATTTCAAGGAAGAGCCTTAGATAATATTGGTTTTTGCTACTTCAAAACGGGTGATTCCGTAAAAGCTCTTGACTTTCTCAACAAAAGTCTACAGTTAAGAAAAAAGACAAATAACCCTTTTGACTTAGGAAAAAGTTATATGCATTTTGCAAAATTCTACGAAAAAAGCAATCCCACGTTGGCAAAGAAATATATGCTTCTTAGTTATGAAAAATTTAATTCTATAAATAATACTGACGAAAGACTGTCTTCATTAAAACTAATAATCACAAATAGTTCTGATAGAGAACTAAAGAAGTACTCGACAATCTATGTTAATCTTGTGGATAGCGTCTTTGAAATAAGGCAAAAAGCAAAAAACCAATTTGCTAAAATCAAATACGATTCCAAAAAAGAAAAAAACGAAAACTTAAAACTTAATACACATAAAGTAGAAAATGAATTACAATTAGAAAGACAAAAAAACAAAAATATTATCTCGTACATAATTATTATCTTAAGTCTAAGTCTAATTTTAGTACTCTATTTCTATTTAACTTCCAGAGGGAATCGTGAAAAAATTGAAGCAACGTACAAAAGTGAAACACGTATTGCAAAAAAATTACATGATGAACTCGCTAACGATATTTACCACACTATGGCTTTTGCGGAAAGTAAAAACCTTTCATTAGCAGAAAACAAAGAACAATTATTAAATAATCTGGATATTATATATTTAAGAACGAGAGATATTTCTAAGGAAAGTAGTCCAATTATAACTTCGGAAAAATATATACTCTATCTAAAAGAAATGATTTCCGGTTTTAATACTCCTCACATTAATTTAGTTTTAAATGGTCTCGAAAGTATTCCATGGAATGAAATTGAAAAAAATAAAAGAGTAACGATCTATAGAGTGTTACAGGAATTACTAGTAAACATGAAAAAATACAGTAATGCCAATTTGGTTGGTATTACTTTTAAAAAGACTTATAATAATGTTGTAATAACTTATACCGATAACGGAAAAGGTATCGATCTAAATAGAATAACATTTAAAAACGGACTTCATAACGTTGAAAACAGGATTCTGGCAATTAAAGGAATAATCGATATTGATTCCGCGCCAGATAAGGGATTTAAAGTTTTTATTAAATTCCCTATTTAATCATGAAAAAGCAATTAGGTTTCATTCCCAATAAAACAATCTTAAAATATCTTTTAATAATACAATTTCTATTATTAGGAGGTTCTTTGCTATTATATCAATCCTATAAAAATGAAACTCCTGTAAAACCAATAAAAAAAGATAATACTGCCGAAATAAAAAGACTGTCAGATATTGCAGATGTATATTTTGATACTAATAAAAAAGACAGTGCAATTTATGTTTTCACTAAAGCTAAAAAACTTTGTGATCCTAATAAAAATACTATCGACTATGTCTATGCTTTGTCTTGTATTGCTGAACTTCAATTACAGCAAGGAAATTATAATGCCAGTGAAGCAAATGCTACAGAAGCATTACCTTATTTAAAACATATCAAAAATCCCAGATACTCATGGATAGTATATAATTTATTAGGTATTAACTACACAGATAATTATGACAACGCCAATGCAATTATATATTTCAAAAAAGCTATAGACCTGAAAACTAGCGCATGGAGAAAATACATCGCTTTAAATAATTTAGCTGCTGTTTATATGAATCAAAAGAAATATAAAGAGGCAATGGATATTTTTAATATTCTGGCTTCACAAAAAAATATTTCAAAATATGACGCTATTAACCATAATAATTATTCTTTCGTAATAAATAATTTAGGCTTTTGTTACTATAAACTGGGAAATTCAAAAAAAGCACTAAATTGTTATTATGAAGCATTAAAGATCAGATTAAAACCAGAAACTCAGGAAGGATTGGTGACAACGTATAAATATCTTTCAATATATTTTGAAAAAACTAATCCAAATTTATCCACAGAATATGCCCGAAAAGCTTATAATCATGCGTTAAAATTAAACAATCCTACAGATAAAATTGAAGCTTTAGGATTACTCATCAAACGCAGCGAAGGAAATGAGTTAAAACAACATTCATTATCTTATTTAAAACTTGTTGATAGTGTTAGTCTTGCAAAACAAACTGCAAAAAATCAGTTTACAAATATCAAGTATACTTCTAAAAAAGACAAAGAAGAAAATCTAAAACTTAAAGCTCAGAAGGCTGAGAATAAACTTCAATTAGAAAGACAAAAAAAGCGAATTATCATTTCGTATATTATAATTGTATTTATTCTTGGACTTGTTACCTTTCTTTATTTTCATCTAAAAGAAAAAGTAAAAAAAGAAAAGGACGACGCAATCTTTAAAAGTGAACTGAGAATATCTAAAAAATTACATGATGAACTCGCCAATGATGTTTATCAAACGATGGCTTTTGCCGAAAACAGAGATTTGAAGCTAAGTGAAAACAAAGAACATCTCTTAAATAATTTAGAGAATATATACCTAAGAGCAAGAAACATATCGAAAGAGAACAGTAAAATAACAACAAATGAAGATTATGCCGCAGCATTAAAAGAAATGATTGGTGGTTTTAAAACACCTAAAATTAACATTTTACTAAATGGCTTTGATTCAATTTTATGGAGTAAAGTTGATAAAAATAAAAAAATCGTCTTATACCGGGTTTTACAAGAACTGTTTCTAAATATGAAGAAGCATAGCGAGGCGACTTTAGTGAGTATTACATTCAAAATAATAGAAAAAAACATAATCGTCACCTACAATGATAATGGGGTTGGAACCAACAAAAGTGGATTAATTTTAAAAAATGGACTACAAAATGTGGAAAACCGTATTAAAACTATAAATGGAACTATTATTTTTGACCCAGATTATGAAAAAGGCTTTAAGTTAAGTTTCACTTTACCCATTTAAACAAAATATAATATGTTCAAAAAAGTTTTAGTTGCCGAAGATTTAGATAGTATAAGTATAGCTGTTATACAAGTACTTGAAGACCTTAAAATCCCAACAATTCATCATGTGAAGTATTGTGACGATGGCTTATTAAAAGTAAAAAAAGCATTATTAGACAACGAACCATACGATTTACTTATAAGCGATTTGTCTTTTAAAACAGATCACAGAAAGACGACTCTTACTAATGGCGAAGATTTAATAAAAGCTGTAAACAGTGTTCAGCCCAAATTAAAAAAAATAATTTTCTCTATTGAAGATAAATCTTATCGAATAAAAACACTTTTTAATGATTTGGGGATTAATGCTTATGTGTCGAAAGGAAGAAATAGCATTGAAGAATTAAGAAATGCAATTGAAGGAACTTTTAGAAATGAAGAAAAAATACTTTCTTCTGATTTATCTTTTAGTTTTAACGATAAAGCTCTTATCGAAATTGAATCATATGACATTTCAATCTTACAACTTTTAGCACAAGGATATATTTTAGAGCATATCTCAAATGAATTTAAAGCTTCCTGTATTACTCCAAATGGAACAAGTAGTATTGAAAAAAGGATCAATAAACTAAAGATATATTTCAAAGCCAATAACAATGTTCATTTAATTGCTATTGCTAAAGACTTTGGTTTAGTTTAAATTTTCTTACTATTTACGGATTCACGTAAGGAAATGCTTTTTTATAGCTATAGATTTGTATTGAATCTATATAACTAACCAAATGAAACCACGATATAGAATTAATTTGGTATCTAGAATTAATACCACTAAAAATAAAATTATTATGAAAACTATGATTCTTTGTCTTTTACTATCAATGAGTTTTGCTTTCATTTCAGAAAAAACAGGATGGATCGAAGTAGATTGGAAGATTATATTTATTCCGGCCCTTCTTGTTTTACAGATTATAATTATCAGCACTGCCTTAAAGAACAGGTATAAAAAAGAATAAGACTATTTTCGATCTTTCTTTGTTCAATCTAAAAAAACTGAACAATTAGAATAAAAGAAACTATTGCCAAATTTTGAAATGCTTATATTTGATTCTTTAAAATTCTGCATGAAAAATACTCTTAGCTTTATTCTTTTATTTTTTTACTTCTTCTCTTTTTCACAAACTAAAATTCTTTCCTGGAATTTAGAAAATTTTGGTAAATCAAAATCTGAATCTGAATTAAATTTTATAGCCAATACTATAAACAACTATGATATTGTTGCAATTCAAGAAGTTGTTGCCGGTTATGGCGGCGCTCAGGCAGTTGCAAAACTTGTAGAAGCTCTAAACGAAAAAGGTGCTAAATGGGATTATCGCATTAGCGATCCAACTAGCAGCAGCAGTTACAAAAGAGAGCGTTATGCTTTTATCTGGAAAACTTCCAAAATAAAACTAAAAGGAAGTACGTGGCTAGAAAAAAAATATCACGTAGAAATTGATCGGGAACCTTATTTTGCGACTTTCGAAATTAATAAAAAATCAATAACACTGGTCAGTTTTCATGCTATTACAAAAAGTAAACAACCTGAAACAGAAATTAAATATTTTAAATTTTTACCCGCAGAATATCCAGATTTAAATTTAGTTTTTCTTGGAGATTTTAATTGTCCCCAATCTCATACTGTTTTTAATCCTTTAAAAAATATGGGATATAATTCTGCTTTACAAAATCAAAAGACCACTTTAAAACAAAAATGTTCTGCTGATAATTGTTTAGCTTCTGAATTTGATAATATATTCTACAAGTCTTTTTCTACAAAATATATTGATTCAGGTATAATTTCATTTCATAAAAAATTCATTTCCTTAAAAGAAGCCCGAAAAATATCGGATCATATTCCTATATGGTTTGAATTTTCTTTAAATTAATTATGTTTTTAGCTTTTTCTTTCTTGCAGCCGGAAACAAAACATTGTTAAGAATTAATCTGTAACCTGGAGAATTTGGATGTAAATCTAAAACTGTTGGCGGATCTCCAACCTGATGTTGAAAATCTTCGGGATCATGACCTCCAAAAAAAGTAAACATTCCTTTTCCTTTTTCGCCATGAATATATCTAGACTCACCATTTAGTTCGCAAGTTCCCATAACCAAAACATTAGATTTTATTAATGAAGAATCAAATGACGTTGTTTGTCCCATAAAACCTTTAACTAATTGGGTATGGTTCTGACATAACATACTTGGGATTGGATCCCATTTTGCCGAAAATTCCATTAGACTAAAATAATCTTTTTCGACAGGAATTCTTCTTTTTGTTGTCATATCAATATCAGAGAACTCATAAACTTCTGGTCTTCTTTCTAAAACAAAATCTTTGAAAGCAAACGAATTTGAATAATTTAACTTTGATTGGTAATTTGAATCACTTGCATCACCATCAAACATAGCTTCACAAATATCAACTCCGTCAGCGGCCAAGGCAATATCAAAACTATCTGTTGCAGAACACATGGCAAACATAAAACCGCCGCCTATTACAAAATCTCTAATTTTTTTTGCGACAGCACCTTTTTCTTGTGAGACTTTAGCATAACCTAATTTTGCTGCCAGAGCTTCGGCATCCTTTTTTTGATCGATATACCAAGGGGTATTTTTGTAAGCTGCATAAAATTTTCCGTATTGTCCTGTAAAATCTTCATGGTGCAAATGCAGCCAATCATAAAGTAATAATTGATCGCTTAAAACTTCTTCGTCGTAAATTGGTGTAAAAGGAATTTCAGCATATGTCAAAACTAATGTTACAGCATCATCCCAAGGTTGTTTTCCTTTGGGAGTATAAACTGCAATTTTAGGTGCTTTTTCGAGTATAACAGATTCCATATTTTGCGATGGACTTGATATTTCTTCTAAAATTGAAGCTTCTTCACTATCTGAAAGTATCTCAAAACTAACGCCTCGAATCTGACATTCTTTTCTAATTTCAGCAACATCAGGCAGTAGAAATGATCCTCCTCTATAATTGAGCAACCAACTTGCTTTATAATCTTTACTTAAACACCAATAGGTAATTCCGTATGCTTTTAAGTGATTCTGCTGAGTTGTCTCGTCCATTGGCAGTAAAATAAATGAAGCTTTTGCCGTCAATGATAATAGAAATATGAAAATATAAACTAAACTCTTATTCATTAGAAAATTATTTTAGTAAAGATATAAAGGAAGCGCCAAAAAACACAACAGAACTCTAGTTTTATAGCAAGTTCAAACGTTAAATACAAAATCAAAATAAATAACGGTCTGATTAAGTTGCAAAAACAGGTAAAAACACGTGAACTAGTGAAACTATTTCTTACTAAATTTGCTCTCCTGAATCATCAAACTAATCAATGAAAAAAAACCAAAACCATGGAGTTTAATGATCGTAACAACCAACCAAAGGGATTAAATGCAATGCAGAAAATTGGCTTATGTTTACTAGTACTGACAATTATTTTATATTATGTTTTATCAATACAATTTCTAGCCAGCTAGATTAAAGTGTGAGATCTGCAATTTCATTTTGAATTGCATATACTACTAAACCAGCTATGTTTCTAGATTCTGTTTTAAGTAATAAATTATTGCGATGTCCTTCGACCGTTCGCGGGCTTAAATAAAGATGCTCAGCAATTTCTGAAGTTGTTTTTTGCTGACAAATAAGTTGTAGAATTTCTATTTCGCGTGGCGAGAGAAAACTAGTTTCTAAATTACCTTTTGTATTTTTAGACGAAACTATTGTTTCTTGTATTGTTCTTAAAACATTTTCATTGTAATGAAATCCTTTTCTATGGACTTCATTAATCGTTTTAATTAAATCTTTGGGTGTTGTATTCTTTATTAGATATGCAACGGCGCCAACCTGAATCATATTGGCAATAAATGACTTTGTATCGTAACTGGTTAAAGCGACTATTTTAATTTCGGGATATAATTTTCTAATTATTTTTGTTGCTTCAACGCCATTTAGTACTGGCATTTTTAAATCCATTACGATTATATCCGGTTTTGTTTCGATCTCTTGTAATTGAGAAATAAGATCTTCGCCATTTGAGGCTTCAAAAACGATCTCGATATTATCTTCTCTTTGCAACAAAAAAGAAATCCCTTTACGGAACAAAACTTCGTCATCGACTAAAGCAATTTTAATAGCGGCACTCATTTTTTTTATTTTTGGTCGTTTGGTCTGCCGAAATTACAAAATATGAATCAAACAAATACGTAATCCCTCATTATATTATGTGAAAAACCTATTTATTATTGGATTTTAAGTTAAAAAGTGAAAATTACGGCTATTCCTTTACCTACTTCAGAATTTATTTTGATTGTTCCGTTTAAAAACGAAATACGGCTATCAATATTCTTCATGCCTAAACCTTTTTGATTTTCAATGCTTTTGCTATCAAAACCTACTCCATTATCTTCATAATTACAGGTATTAATTCCGTTTATATTTTTAAAAGCAATCCAAATTTCGGTTGCTTTTCCATGACGAAGTGAATTATTCATTAATTCTTGCAAAACTCTAAAAATGTGTAAATGACGATCAATGTCTTTCTCATCAAAATCAATTTCATTTTTATAATATGTTTTTATTGCTTTACTACTTTCAAATTCTTCGCATAATTCTTCGACA
The DNA here is from genome assembly GCF_951805225.1 of uncultured Flavobacterium sp. NCBI lineage: Bacteria > Pseudomonadati > Bacteroidota > Flavobacteriia > Flavobacteriales > Flavobacteriaceae > Flavobacterium > uncultured Flavobacterium sp. The sequence goes on from NZ_OX638201.1 coordinate 3,479,605, forward strand.
CCTGCATTCAATCCGAATTTTTCAAAAACGGGCGGCAATAAATTATGGGCTATTTTTCTCGAATTTTCAAGTGCTTTGGTTGTCAATGCAATTATATTTCCGGTAATTTCTAATGTTTCAGCTTCGGTCAGATTTGGCGCAGTAAGTAAATGACTGTTTAGCGAAACAATATTAAGTTTAGAACTAATATCATCATGTAAATCCTGAGCGATTCTTTTACGCTCTTCTTCCTGAGTCACAATAATCGCATACAATTGATCTTTTTGATATTGGATTTCTAAGTTCTTATTTTCAATTTCTTTTTGGACAATTTTCTTTCTGGAGAAATAGAAAAACAAGACCAAAACAAGTCCCATCAATAAAAAGGAAACACAACTAAATATAACGGTTGCTACGATTTCGGATTCTGGAATTACTTTTGGACTCATATAAACAAGAAGCTTTATTTTTAATATTATTATTCAATCAATTAAAAAATCAAATATATTATATTTAATCTAATTCTTACTTTAAAAACATTCTATGATAAAAGAAATCTCTACCAAAAAATAAATTTTGATAGAGATTATTAATTGTGGTTAATTCTTAAAATATTCTAATTACTTAAAATGGTGGTGAAGGACGTGTTCCATCATATACATCACCAGCATCAGCGACTTTACTTGTTGAGGATATTTTCTTTATTGAATTGTTTTTATCAAGTCCTATCAAGAAAGTAGTTACTTTTCCAATAGGATTAAGCCCTAAAAACACACCAATATTTGCGGTGTTTTTATTTTTTAACATATCAACAATAATCGCACTTTCTATGCTGTAATGTTTAAAACGAGCGCCTTCATAAGACAATATTTCATCTAAATCAGAAACGGCAGACAATTTTTTCTGCCATGTATTAATGCCATCCAAAGCAACATCAGCTGAAATTAAATGCTCATTTAAAAGTGCAGTTCCTTTATTTGTTTTACTGCTTGATGTTTTTAATGCAGACAATTTATCTGTATCAGAAGCATCTTTAAGAATTTCAGAATCAACGCTTGCAAGTTCTTTTCCTGCTTTATCAACTCCAATAACTTTAATTTGCAAAGTATTATCGCTGTAACCTAATACAAACTGAACAAACTCTACATTTGGTGTTTCTACCAATTTAGACATTGCATCTGTTGGAAATAAATAAGCTGTAACTTGTTTTTGAGAAGCTGCGAATTTAGCATCCAACTTTGCGGTTTGCCAATTCTCCTGCTCCACTTTTGAAACTGCGGAACTATTCTCTTGCGAGTTCTCTTTTTGACAAGAGAACATTAAAAGTGCTATCAAGGCAGCACCTAATAAACTGGTTCTTTTCATGATTAGTAATTTTTGGTTAAACATAATAGACAATTCAGTTTGCACTGAAATATTCAAAAATAAATCTCCATCAAAACATTCTTTCCAATAGAAATTTATTAATTGTGGTTAATCTTAAAATATTCTAATTATTTAATATGGTGGTGAAGGACGTGCTCCGTCATAAACATCAGCAGCATCAGCTTCTTTACCTGTAATAGAAGAGTTTTTAATCGAATTGTTTTTATCTAAACCGATCAAAAAAGTAGTCACTTTTCCAACAGGATTAAGTCCTAAAAACAAACCAACATTTACGTTCTTTTTATTTTTAAGCATGTCTGCAACGATAGCAGCTTCTAAAGTATAATGTTTAAAACGGTCACCTTTATAAGAAAGTACTTCGTCTAAATCAGAAACTGTAGTCAATTTTTTCTGCCATGCATTAATACCATCCAACGCAGCATCAGGCGAAACTAAATGATCATTTAAAAGAGTTGTCTCTTTTATTGTTTTGCTTGTAGATACTTTTAATGAAGATAATTTATCTATATCAGAAATTTCGCTAAGGATTTTAGAATCAACGCTTGCAAGTTCTTTTCCTGCATTATCAACTCCAATAACTTTAATTTGTAAAGTATTATCACCATAACCTAAAACAAACTGAACAAATTCTACATTTGGTGTTTCTACCAATTTAGACATTGCATCTGTTGGAAACAAATAAGCTGTAACTTGTTTTTGGGAAGTTGCGAATTTGGCATCTAACTTTGCCGTTTGCCAATTTTCCTGTTCCACTTTCGAAACTGCGGAACTACTTTCTTGCGAATTCTCTTTTTGGCAAGAGAACATTAAAAGTGCTATCAAGGCAGCACCTAATAAACTGGTTCTTTTCATGATTAGTAATTTTTGGTTAAACATAATAGACAATTCAGTTTACACTGAAATATTCAAAATAAAAGTTCTATGAAATATTCATTCCAATAGCCATTTATTAATTGTGATTAATCTTAAGAAATTCTAATTATTCAGTTTCAGGAGGAGCTACAAAAGGAGGACTAGGACGTGCCCCATCATATACTTCATTAGAACTTGCTTCTTTACCTGTAAAAGAAACTTCTTTAATCGAATTGTTTTTATTTAACCCTATCAAAAAAGTAGTTACTTTCCCAACTGGATTAAGTCCTAAAAACAAACCAATATTTGCCGTGTTTTTGTTTTGCAACATATCAGCAATAATCGCAGCTTCTAAAGTATAATGTTTAAAACGAGCACCTTCATACGAAAGTACTTCGTCTAAATTAGAAACTGTACTCAATTTTTTCTGCCATGCATTAATACCATCCAAAGCAACATTAGGAAAAATTAAATGGTTGTTTAAAAGGGTCGATCCTTTGCTTGTTTTGCTAGTGGATACTTTTAATGCAGACAATTTATCGGTATCAGAAGTTTCGCTAAGGATTTTAGAATCAACGCTTGCAAATTCTTTTCCGGTTTTATCAACTCCAATAACTTTGATTTGCAATGTATTATCGCTGTAACCTAACACAAATTGAACATACTCTACATTTGGTGTTTCTACCAATTTAGACATTGCATCAGTTGGAAATAAATAAGCTGTAACTTGTTTTTGAGAAGCTGCGAATTTAGCATCCAACTTTGCAGTTTGCCAATTTTCCTGCTCCACTTTTGAAACTGCGGAACTACTTTCTTGAGAGTTCTCTTTTTGACAAGAGAACATTAAAAGTGCTATCAAAGCAACACCTAATAAACTGGTTCTTTTCATTATTAGTAATTATTGGTTAAACATAATAAACGATTCAGCTTGCACTGAAATATTCAAAATAAATCTCCATCAAAATATCCATTTCAATAGCGATTTATTAATTGTGGTTAATCTTAAGAAAATCTAATTATTCAGTTTCAGCAGGATCTCCATAAGGAGGACAAGGGCGAGAACCATCATATACATCTGAAGCACCTGCAGTTTTTCCAGCAAAAGAAGTTTTTTTAATCGAATTGTTTTTGTCTAATCCTATCAAATAGGTAGTCACTTTTCCTACTGGATTAAGTCCTAAAAATAAACCAATATTTGTTGTGTTTTTGTTTTGCAACATATCAGCAACAATAGCAGCTTCTAAAGTATAATGTTTGAAACGAGCACCTTCATAAGAAAGTATTTCGTCTAAATCAGAAACAGCAGACAACTTTTTTTGCCATGTATTAATGGCATCCAAAGCAACATCAGGTGAAATCAAATGCTCATTTAAAAGTACTGTTCCTTTGCTTGTTTTACCGCTTGATGTTTTTAATGCCGACAATTTATCTGTATCAGAAGCATCTTTAAGAATTTCAGAATCAACGCTTGCAAATTCTTTTCCGGTTTTATCAACTCCAATAACTTTAATTTGTAAAGTATTATCGCTGTAACCTAACACAAACTGAACATATTCTACATTTGGTATTTCTACCAATTTAGACATTGCATCTGTTGGAAATAAATAAGCTGTAACTTGTTTTTGAGAAGCTGCAAATTTAGCATCCAACTTTGCAGTTTGCCAATTTTCCTGCTCCACTTTTGAAACTGAGGAACTATTTTCTTGCGAGTTCTCTTTTTGACAAGAGAACATTAAAAGTGCTATCAAAGCAACACCTAATAAACTGGTTCTTTTCATTATTAGTAATTATTGGTTAAACATAATAGGCAATTCAGCATAGACTGAAATATTCAAAAAAAATCTCTATTAAAACATTCATTCCAATAGAGATTTATTAATTGTGGTAATCTTAAAAGATTCTAATTATTGATTCGCAGGTTCAGGATCTCCATAAGGAGGACAAGGTCGTGTCGCATCATATACTTCGGCGCTTGCCGTTTTACCTGTAAAAGAAGTTTTTTTAATCGAATTGTTTTTATCTAATCCTATCAAAATAGTAGTTACTTTTCCTATTGGATTAAGTCCTAAAAACAAACCAATGTTTGCACTGTTTTTGTCTTTTACCATATCAGCAACGATTGCAGCTTCCACAGTATAATATCTAAAACGTTGTCCTTCATAAGAAAGCACTTCGTCTAAATCTGACACAGTATTTAATTTTTTCTGCCAAGCATTGATTCCATCCAGAGCAACATCAGACGAAATTAAGTGATCATTTAAAAGAGCACTTCCTTTGCTTGTTTTACTGCTTGATGCTTTTAATGCAGACAATTTATCGATATCAGAAGTTTCGTTAAGAATTTTAGAATCAACACTGGCAAATTCTTTTCCGGTCTTATCAACTCCAATAACTTTGATTTGTAAAGTATTATCACTGTAACCTAAAACAAACTGTACATATTCTACATTTGGTGTTTCGACCAATTTAGACATTGCATCAGTTGGAAATAAGTATGCTGTAACTTGTTTTTGAGAAGCTGCGAATTTAGCATCCAGCTTTGCGGTTTGCCAATTCTCTTGTTCGGTTTTTGAAACCAAAGAACTATTTTCCTGCGAATTCTCTTTTTGACAAGAGAACATTAAAAGCACTGCCAAAGCAACGCCTAATAAACTTCTTTTTTTCATCAATAATGATTATTAGTTAAGTATTAATCGCTTTTTTATTAAAAAATATCACTTTCCATTCATACAGCACAAACAGCTGATAAACAACATATAGAATTGCGTTAAGCATCCATGTTATCATATTGAAATTGTCACTGAATTTTACCGTTAAATTTCCAACTAAAAATAAAATTGTACTTGCAAAGAGATACAATAAAACTCCCATGTTAATAAAATAAAATTCTTTTTTATCATCTAACATGTTGTAGAAATGAAACGTTGCGTATATAATCAGCAAAAACGAAGTGATAAAGATTTCGTATAAATTGAACTTAAAAAAAAGTTCGGTTTTTAGTCCATATTGAATCGCTAAAGTCAATAAAACTAACACAAAACCTATCTTTATTGCTTTCTTTTGAAATTCGTCCTTTACTAATTCCAGATAAAACAAGCTTAATAATATAAACTGTCCTATAAAGTAAATATGCGATAAAAAGAGGTTGTTACTGTAAAGCTGTTTAAAAATATAAGCGCTAAGTTGAACACCAATTATCACAAATAAATAAATAGTAAAAATTTTATAAGCTTTTCCATTCTTAAAAAAGCCAAATGCAAATAACAAGAAATTAATCAATAAAAGAAAATATCCCGCGTCTACAAAAAATGACCGCATTTATATATTCATCGGACTTTTTGGATCAGCTTTACCTGGAGGACTTGGTTCTGTAAAATCGTAAATTGCGATAGGAATTGCAGAAAGTACTTCTTCTTCACCGCTACCAGGAATCATATCTACATAAATACCTGTTTTAGCATCATATTTAGTTCCTACAATCATTAAAGTTTGTTGTCCTTTATCGTTAATTCCAACATATGCTCTTGCTGCATCAATTCCCTGAGCTAAAACAAGTGCTAAATTTTGTACCGGAATTAAGTAAGAATCTACTTTTACCCTACCTTCTTCTTCTTTTGGGGATTTCCAATTTTTCACCCATTCTTGTGCTGTTGCTAAAGGAATTTGAGTATCCCCTTCTTTCAATCTGTTTTCATCTGCCATAATATAAATTTGTTTTTGGTTACAAGTTAATAGACGACTGTTTTAAGCAATCGAATTGCTAAACTACAGAATTTAAACAAGAATTTTAACATTTACGTACAAAAAAAGCCTTACAATAAGGCTTTTTAATAATTTGTTAAAATGGAACATCACTATCGTCATCATCATCATTCAGATTACTTCCAAATGCTTCATTTGCCGATGGTAAATTTTTAGTTATAAACGGATTTTCGTCATGATTCATTTTAGATGGTAAATCATCATAACCACCTGAGAAATCATCAAGGTTATCAAATTTTCCAAGGTGTCCTATAAATTTCAATCGAATGTTTTCAATACCACCATTACGGTGTTTCGCGATCATAATTTCGGCCTGACCAGTAGTTGGCGATGCTTCATCATCATCCCATTCTTCAATTTTATAGTATTCAGGTCGATATAAAAACGATACAATATCAGCATCCTGCTCAATCGCCCCAGATTCACGAAGATCCGATAGCAACGGACGCTTACTGGATCCACGAGTCTCTACAGCACGCGATAACTGCGAAAGTGCAATTACCGGAACGTTTAGCTCTTTTGCCAAAGCCTTTAAGTTTCGGGAAATTGTCGAAATCTCCTGCTCACGATTTCCTCCTCCTTTATTATTTCCTCCGGCAGTCATCAACTGCAAATAATCGATGATAATAATTTTAATACCATGTTGTGACACCAAACGACGACATTTTGCTCTTAAATCGAAAATAGATAGTGACGGCGTATCATCAATAAACAAAGGCGCTTTTTCTAAGTTTTTTACTTTGGTACTCAACATTTCCCATTCGTGAGGTTCTAATTTACCCGTACGCAATTTCTCTGATGACAATCCTGTTTCTGACGAAATAAGCCTCGTGATTAACTGAACCGAAGCCATCTCCAGAGAGAATAAAGCTACTCCGTGCCCGTACTGAATAGCAATATTTCTTGCCATCGAAAGTACAAATGCTGTTTTTCCCATCGCAGGTCTTGCTGCGATAATAATTAAATCGCTGGGCTGCCATCCAGAAGTCAGTTTATCAAGATTATGAAAACCAGTTTCAACACCACTTAAACCTTCTTGTTTGGCAATTTCTTCAATCTTCTTTTTAGCCTGAAGTACTAAACTCTGAGCAGTTTCAGAACTACGTTTAATATTTCCTTGCGTTACTTCATATAATTTTGATTCGGCCTGATCCAGCAAATCAAATACGTCTGCAGTTTCATCATAAGACGCCTCAATAATTTCAGACGAAATTCGGATTAAACTTCTTTGAATGAATTTCTGAAGAATAATACGAGAGTGAAATTCGATATGCGCCGAAGAGGCAATTTTTTGCGTAAGCTGAATTAAATAAAAATCTCCACCGGCCAATTCCAGTTTTCCATTTTTCTTCAATTGGGTCGAAACGGTCAGTAAGTCGATTGGCTGTGTTTCGGTAAAAAGCTGGACGATTGCTTCAAAAATAAATTTATGTGAATCTTTATAAAAAGCATCAGCCTGTAAAATATCAATTACATCATCTACCCCTTTTTTATCAATCATCATCGCACCAAGAACTGCCTCCTCTAATTCAAGTACTTGCGGCGGTAACTTTCCTTTTTCTAAGCTGATAATTGTGGTTTTATCTACCTTTACAGGGTTTACATTTTTGAAATTTTCCATATAGCGAAAGTAACAAAATTTAAAAAAAAATTGCTATCGAGTTATAACTATTAATTGTTTATAAATAAGTGTTTTTTGTTCATAACCAAAAAAAAATCCGAAACTGTAAGGCTTCGGATTTTAATTAATCTTGTAAGAATTTACTCTTTATACTCGCCCATATTACTGTATTTGTCCATTCTTTGGGCAATTAAGTCGGCTGTTGATAAGTCTTTCAATTCATTATATCCTTTGGTAATGTATTCGGCAACTGTTTTAAAAGTAGTTTCGCGATCATAGTGCGCTCCTCCTAATGGTTCCGGAATAACATCATCAACTAATTTCTGTTTTTTCATATCAGATGAAGTCAATTTCAAAGCATCGGCAGCACGTTCTTTATACTCCCAGCTTTTCCATAAAATTGAAGAACAAGATTCTGGAGAAATTACAGAATACCAAGTATTCTCTAACATATAAACTTTATCTCCAACACCTATTCCCAAAGCTCCACCAGAAGCACCTTCTCCAACAATGATTGTAATAATTGGCACTTGCAAACGAACCATTTCAAAAATGTTTCTTGCAATAGCTTCTCCTTGTCCTCTTTCTTCGGCTTCAAGTCCTGGATATGCACCCGGAGTATCTACCAAAGTTAAAACCGGAATACCAAATTTCTCTGCCATTTTCATCAAACGCAAAGCTTTACGGTATCCTTCAGGATTTGCCATACCAAAGTTACGGTACTGACGTGTTTTTGTATTAAAACCTTTTTGCTGACCAACGATCATAAACGATTGTCCGTTTATTTTTCCAAGTCCGCCAACCATCGCTTTATCATCTTTAAAACTTCTGTCTCCGTGAAGTTCTAAAAACGTATCACCGCAAATTGCTCTGATATAATCTAAAGTATAAGGTCTATTTGGATGTCTTGACAATTGAACACGTTGCCAAGCCGTAAGGTTTTTGTATATTTCTTTCTTAGTTTCTACTAATTTCTTGTTGATTTCCTTGCAGGTTGGTGTTACATCAACATCAGATTCTTTTCCAATAATAACACACTTTTCTAACTGTTCTTCAAGTTCTTTGATTGGAAGCTCAAAATCTAAATATTCCATGGATTTTTGAATTTTGTTTGTAAATCGAACCGCAAATATAAAAATATTATATCATTGGCACAGTTAATTGTTAGTAAAGTATCAAATTGTGATTTAAAAATAAGTAAACTATTACAGTTCTTTCTTATTTTTATAATGTTTAAAAACGCCATTTAAGATAACTGTAATTACAATTATAAGGGCGCCAATATAAAATTCCGTGCTCATTTTTTCTTTTCCTCCAAGAATAAAATAAGCCAGAATAATTCCGTAAACAGGCTCTAAATTAGTCGTTAACATCACTGTATAAGGCGTTAATTTTTGCATCACTTTTACCGAAGCAGTAAATGCATAAGCCGTACAAATAGATGCCAAAACAAGTAATAGAATCCAGTTGTTTAATGACATTGTAAAAAAATCGGCATTAAATTTTCCCTGAACTAAAAAATAAATAGTTATAAAGAAAACTCCTGCACCAAACTCATAAAATGTAATAACAGACGGTTCATGATCTGAAATTAATTTCCCATTCATCAAGGTAAATAAAACCCCCAGAATAATAGCTGCCAATGCATAATAAACACCTGTAAGATATTTAATTTCAACTTGCAAAATCAAAGTAAGTCCGGCGATTATAATTAATCCAAAGAAAACTTCATAAAATAATATTTTTCTTCCGTAAAAAAGCGGTTCTAATAAAGAAGCAAAAAATGCTCCCAAAGAAAATATCGAAAGCGTAATTGAAACATTAGAAACATGAATTGCTTTAAAAAAGAATATCCAATGCAGGGCAATCAGCAAACCAACAAAAATCAGTTTAAAGAGTTCTTTTATCGGAACTTGAAAAGATTGTTTTTTATAGACAATAAAGGCTCCTAAAAAAATCATTGCAAGAAGCATTCTGAACCAAACCAAATTTTCGGCATCAATTGTAATTAAAGCGCCCAAAATGGCTGTAAAACCCCAGATAAAAACAATTAAATGTAGATTTAAATAACTTTTTAAATTATCGTTTCGCATTGCGTAGTAAGTAAACCGCCAGAATTCCAAAAACTATATTCGGGAACCAAACGGCAAATAAAGGTGAGAATGTAGATTTTTCGGCAAGAGTACCGAATATTTTATCGAAGAATACGAAAGAAAACGCAATTGCAATTCCAATAGCCAGATTCGTTCCCATACCACCACGACGTTTCATCGACGAAACTGCCACCGCAATAATAGTCAAAATAAAAGCGGAAACCGGCACACTATATTTCTTATAAAGTACAACTAAATAAGTATTAATATTTCCGGAACCTCTTTTTCTTTCTTTTTCAATAAAATCAATTAATTTTCCAAGCGGAAGCGTTTCTGCAATATAAACTACAGGAGTTAGATCTGCTAATTCAAATTTAAAAGACACCTTTTTTTCCGGTACCTTTTCAATTACATCATTCAAATCCCCTAACGTTCTTTTTGTATAATCGTACAGAATATATGTTTTAGCTTTCGGATCCCATTTAATACGACTTGCCGTAATTTTATACGTCAATTGATCTTTTTCAAAATGCTCTAACGAAAAATTAAAAGCAGTTTTAGACTCTTCGTTAAAACTATTTACAAAAATAAAATCGTTATCATTAATTTGTCTGTACACATTTGTATTATTCCCCATCATCTCTGCTTTTCCACCACCTTTTAGATACGTATATCTAAAATTATTAAAGCCTTCGCTGGCAGCAGGAACAATAAAAAATCCCATCAAAAGCACAAAAACTGATACGATAGAAGCACCAATAATGTACGGCCTTAAGAAACGTGTAAAAGAAATTCCAGAACTCAAAATTGCAATAATCTCCGTGTTATTTGCCAGTTTTGAGGTAAACCAAATTACTGATAAAAACAGAAAAATTGGGAATAATGAATTCGCAAAATAAATCGTAAAGTTGTAATAATAGATTGCGATTTCAGTAAACGGAATCTTATTTTCCAGCATTTTATTAACCTTCTCAGAGACATCAATTACAATCCCAATTGGAATAAATAATAATATCATTACCGAAAAAGTCGCTAAATATCTTTTTAAAATATACTTATCTATTATCGTCAGCATATATTTTTTTGTTTGTTTTGTTTCAGGTTTCAAGTTTCAGGTTCTGCAGCGAACTTGAAACTTAAAACCTCAAACTTGAAACTATATTTTAAAGTCTTTGACTCATATTTTTAACCATCATTTCTTTCCATGGTCTAAAATCTCCTGCTAAGATATGTTTTCTGGCTTCACGAACCAACCACATATAAAAACCAAGGTTATGAATCGTAGCAATTTGTTTTCCTAAATATTCATTAGCAGCAAATAAATGACGCAAATAAGCTTTTGTATATTCAGTATCTACAAAAGTATGTCCCATTTCGTCAATTGGAGAAAAATCAGCTTCCCACTTTTTATTCTTGATATTAATTGTTCCGTTTGCCGTAAACAACATACCATTTCTGGCATTACGAGTTGGCATAACACAATCGAACATATCAATACCTAACGCAATATTTTCCAAAATATTAATAGGAGTTCCAACACCCATTAAATATCTTGGTTTATCTTCCGGCAAAATTTCGCAAACAACCTCAGTCATTGCATACATTTCTTCAGCAGGTTCCCCTACAGACAAACCACCAATAGCGTTACCTTGTTGTCCTGAATTTGCAATATATTCAGCTGATTGTTGACGCAAATCTTTATAAGTACTTCCCTGAACAATCGGGAAAAACGTTTGCTCATATCCATATTTATAAGGCACTTTGTCCAAATGATTGATGCAACGATCCAACCAACGGTGAGTCATATGCATCGAGCGTTGTGCGTATCTGTAATCACAAGGATAAGGCGTACATTCATCAAAAGCCATGATAATATCAGCTCCAATCGTACGCTGAATTTCCATTACACTTTCTGGTGAAAAAAAGTGATATGAACCATCAATATGAGATTTAAACTTCACTCCTTCCTCCTTAATTTTTCTATTATTCGAAAGAGAATAAACCTGATAACCACCAGAATCAGTCAAAATATTACGATCCCAATTCATGAATTTATGCAATCCACCGGCTTTTTCAAGAATTTCAGTCTGCGGACGTAAATATAAATGGTATGTATTTCCCAGAATAATATCCGGATTAATATCTTGCTTTAGCTCACGTTGGTGAACACCTTTTACAGAAGCAACCGTTCCAACAGGCATAAAAATAGGCGTTTCGATTACGCCGTGATCTGTAGTAATACTTCCCGCTCTAGCTTTAGATTGCGGATCTTTTTGTAATAAATCAAACTTCATCTGTTTCTTTTTTCAGTCGGCAAAGATAAGCTAATTTCAGGGAAAATAAATTAGATAATTCGACAATGAGATAATTAGATAATGAAACACTATTACAGCCATAAAACTAAGGTTAGAATTTGAAATTTAATAATTTGGGCGTTTTCGCCGCGGCGAACGGGCTATCCGCTGCAAGTCCTCGCACTTCCTTCGTCAGGCTGTGGGCTATCCGCTTCTATCCCTAACGCAAAAAAAGACGTGACAGTTCCAAGAGAAATTTCTAAATTTGAATAAACGTTATTGTCAGGCTGAGCGAAGTCGAAGCCCGCGTGCCAATAACACAAACAAAATAAAATGAACTTAGCTCAAAAACTTGGATATCCAGAAAACACCAAACTATTAATCATTCATGCCGACGATGCCGGATTATCACATTCCGAAAATCAAGCTACAATAAAAGCGCTCCAAAACGGATCTGTAAACTCCTATAGTATAATGGTTCCGTGCGCATGGTTTTTTGAAATGGCAACATTCGCCAAAAACAATCCAAATTATGATTGCGGAATCCATCTAACGCTAACTTGTGAATGGGAAAATTATAAATTTGGACCAATTCTTCCAATTACCGAAGTTTCAAGTTTAGTCGACAAAAACGGTTATTTTTATAAAACCCGAGCAGATTTTAAAAACAACGCAAAACCATCCGAAATAAAAAAAGAACTTACAGCGCAAATCGAAAAAGCATTACAATTCGGAATCCAACCTACACATTTGGATTCGCATATGTGCAGCGTTGGCGTTACTCCAGAAATTTTAGAAATATACAAAGAACTCGGAAAAACCTATAATCTGCCAGTTTTCATAAACAAACAATTTGTAGAATCTATTAGTTTATCTGACGAAAAATATGATTTCGAAAACACACTTGTAGCCGACAATCTTCTAATTGGATATTTCAGCGATTTCGAAAAAGGAGAACTAAAAGATTCATACAAAAAAGCTTTAGAAAACACAAAACCAGGATTCAACGTCTTTTTGCTTCATCCCGCATTCGATGATTTTGAAACGCAGGGAATAACTATAAATCATCCAAATTTTGGTTCAGAATGGCGCCAGATTGATTTCGATTTTTTTACAAGTGAAGAATGTAAATTACAACTTCAGAAAAATAATATTCAATTAATAACATGGAGAGAAATTCAGGGAATTAGATAATTTGTCAATTAGAAAATGAGATAATGATTCAGAAAAACTGAAAATTGAAACTTCATAAATCACTTTTTTAGAATGTGAATACTAAAACTTTGTAAATTAAATCTATAACATTCTGAATTCGATAATTTCATAACTTTAATATCCAATTAAAAAAGTAGAAATCATGATAAATTCAGAAGACAACAATCCTATAAAAGAAGATCAAATCGAAAGAAATCTGGAAAATTTAGATTATCCGGCAAGCGAAGATATTTACAATCACGAAAACAAACAGGAAAACATTGATCTCGAAGAAATTTCAACTGACGAAACCATCATTCCTAAAGATCATGAATGGAAACAAAACAGCGATAAACTTGGAAATGATTTAGACATTCCGGGTTCTGAACTTGATGACGAGGAAGAAGAAATTGGTTCCGAAGACGAAGAAAATAACTTCTATAGTGAAGGCGACACAGAATAATCTTTTCAAAACAATTAAAAATCAAAGTCCCAATTGGGTCTTTTTTATTTTAAATAATCATCAAAAATAGAGTACAATAAAGATACTACGTTCAAATAATCAAAGTCAATATCCATTTTTTTTGGATATCCGAAAAAAAACCGCCGCAATTTAACAAATACGCCAAACTAAAGCGAAAAATCATTTGTCTCCCCGCAAAATAACGATTACTTTTGCGTCAGTTTAACTTTTACATATAAAATGAAGCCTAACACACAACAATTAAGCGATTTAACTATCCAAGTAAGAAGAGATATTCTTCGAATGGTACATGCTGTCAACTCAGGTCACCCAGGTGGTTCACTAGGTTGTACTGAATTTTTGGTAACTCTATACCAAAATATTATGGAGCGTAAAGAAGGTTTTGATATGAACGGAATTGGAGAAGATCTTTTCTTCCTTTCAAACGGACATATTTCTCCTGTATTTTATAGCGTATTAGCACGTAGTGGTTATTTCCCTGTTTCAGAACTTGCAACTTTCAGATTATTAAACTCACGTTTACAAGGACATCCAACAACTCATGAAGGATTACCTGGAGTTCGTATTGCTTCTGGTTCATTAGGACAAGGTTTATCTGTAGCTCTTGGAGCAGCTCAGGCTAAAAAATTAAATGGAGATAATCATATCATTTATAGTTTACACGGAGACGGTGAATTACAAGAAGGTCAAAACTGGGAAGCTATCATGTATGCTTCTGCAAAAAAAGTAGACAATATTATCTCGACTATTGACCTTAACGGAAAACAAATCGACGGTACAACTGACGAAGTTTTACCAATGGGAAGTATCCGTGCTAAATTTGAAGCTTTTGACTGGGACGTTCTTGAAATTAAAGAAGGTAACAATATCGATGCTATTCTTGCAGGTTTAAATGATGCAAAATCAAGAACAGGTAAAGGTAAACCAGTTTGTATTTTACTACATACTGAAATGGGTAATGGTGTAGATTTCATGATGCACACTCATGCTTGGCATGGTAAAGCACCAAACAACGACCAGTTGGCAAGTGCTTTAGCTCAAAACATCTCAACTTTAGCAGACTATTAAAAAGCGCTCAGTCTCAGTGTCAGTTTTCAACTTAGAAACTTAGCCACTTAGAACCTCAGCATCTCAAAAAATAAACAATGAAAAAATACGAAAATACAGGAAGTAAAGATACTCGTTCGGGTTTTGGAGCGGGAATGACTGAATTAGGTCAAAAAAATGAAAATGTAGTTGCACTTTGTGCTGATTTAATTGGATCATTAAAATTTGATGATTTCAAGAAAAATCACCCAGAGCGTTTTTTCCAAATTGGAATCGCAGAAGCTAACATGATTGGTATTGCTGCAGGTTTAACTATCGGAGGAAAAATTCCTTTTACAGGAACTTTCGCTAACTTTTCTACAGGAAGAGTTTATGATCAAATTCGTCAATCAGTTGCTTATTCTGATAAAAACGTAAAAATATGTGCTTCTCACGCTGGTTTAACACTTGGTGAAGATGGAGCTACACACCAAATCTTAGAAGATATTGGATTAATGAAAATGTTGCCGGGAATGACTGTAATCAACACTTGTGATTACAACCAAACTAAAGCTGCAACTTTAGCATTAGCAGATCACCATGGTCCTGCTTATTTACGTTTTGGACGTCCGGTTGTACCTAACTTCACTCCTGCTGACGAGCCTTTCGTAATTGGAAAAGCAATTTTATTAAACGAAGGATCTGATGTTACAATTGTAGCTACAGGTCACTTAGTTTGGGAAGCTCTTATTGCTGCTGAAGCATTAGAGGCAAAAGGAATTTCTGCTGAAGTAATCAACATTCATACTATTAAACCACTTGACGAAGAAGCTATTCTAAAATCATTGGCTAAAACTAAATGTGTTGTAACTGCAGAAGAACACAATATTCTTGGAGGTCTTGGAGAAAGCATTTCAAGAGTATTAGCTTTAAATACTCCAGCTCCTCAAGAGTTTGTTGCTGTAAACGATAGTTTTGGTGAATCTGGAACTCCAGAGCAATTAATGGATAAATACAAATTAAACAATCAAGCAATTGTTGAAGCTGTAGAAAGAGTTATCAAAAGAAAATAATTTTTAAGATTTTCTTACTTTATACAAAACCTCGAAAAGCGATTTTCGAGGTTTTTTTTATTACCACAACTGACCTTCTAAAGAATTAAAACCTCAACACAAAAGGAAACATCTTTAATCAAATAAAAAGCCGACTTTTTAATTTTTAGACATAAAAAAACCTCGAAAGTGATTTCGAGGTTTTTTCTATACTAAACGTAAGATTTATTTCTTTTGATAAGGATATGTTTTATCCAAATGAATTCTTACTCTTGGATTAACTTTATAATCATCATCTACAAATTTTCTTGGATTATCAATAGATTCTGCTTTATTAGGATCTGTAAGTTCACCTGTAGGTCTTCTAGGAATACCAAAAGTTTCAGACTCATTTACATTTGGTGTTGCCGGATTATCTAAAGTTGGATCCCAAGGATAAACTAAACTCGTTCCGGTAACTGGAGCACCAATTGGTTTTGTAATTTCAAATCTTGTTGAATATCCATCACCATCATCATCTAAATCCAAGTAATCAGGAATTCCATCACCATCTGTATCATAATCTTGTTTATAACTATCAGGAGGACTTGGAAATCTTGCTGTATCTCTCAAATCATAAAGATAACCATCATGATTAAGATCTTCTAAATAATCAGGAACACCGTCTCCAACTGTCAGCGCGCTACCATTTGAAACAGTAAATTCATGATCCAATCTTTGAAGATCAAATAATTTAAAACTAAACACTAAAGGAGAATAAGCCGGTATATTTGTTTGAGGGCTTCCAAAATATCCTAAACCTGATGGCAAAAACATAACACCAGCACCAAAATCTTTATAAGTCACCGTACCGTTATCAGAAGTCGTTGAAGTACCAGTTTTAAATTGTGGAAAAATTTCTCCCCAACCGTCTATAACAGGATTATTTACATAAACGTATAATTCAAAACTTCTTCCTATATCATAAGAAGTATCAAAAACAGTCCCATCTAACAAACTCCCCACATATGCCGCATTTACACGATCAGTATTACATGGCGATTTCCCTTTTCCCTCATTTAAAATTAAATAATAAACATTATAATTAACACCGCGACTGTAAACAGGCCTAGTTGTTAATAAATAATCCTTTTGGTCCTTAATAGAAATCTGCGTTCCATTAGCTGGAATTTTTTCAATAGTAATATCAAAATTAGCAGTGACTTCTTTAATATAATGGGTCTTTAAATACTTTTCAATAGAATCATTATCAGCTTTATACTGAGTACCATAATCTCTTAAAGGAACTGTCTCCGTATTATCATCATCTTTTTTAGAGCAAGAAACCAAAGAAATACCCGCAAGCAATAAAATAAAATAATATTTAAATTTATTCATTATTGTTAATTTTTTAAGTGCGCAAGATACAATATTGATTTATTTTTGTAAAGAATTTAACTTTGATTTTAGAAAAATTATGAGAATAGACAAATACTTATGGTGCGTGCGCTATTACAAGACTAGAAACATGGTAACTGAAGCGTGCAAAAAAAACCATATTACTGTAAATGGGCAGGTTGCCAAGCCTTCTAAAGAAGTTTTCCCAACGGATAAAATTACTTTTAGAAAAGACCAGATTACACAAATTATTACTGTACTCGATATTCCTGAAAGTCGTGTTGGAGCAAAACTTGTTGATATATATAGAAAAAATGAAACGCCTGCCGAAGCATATGCACATTTAGAACTATTAAAACTTTCTAAAGAGCATTATCGCAAAAGCGGAACCGGAAGACCTACCAAAAAAGACCGAAGAGATATTGACGAATATGGTAACGAAATTTTCGACGAGGACGAAACGGAATAATTTCTAATTTTTTAAATCCTAAAAAGAATATTACTCAAATTCCAAATTCCCACAACCTCAACATTGGAAATTGGAATTTGAAATCCTAAATTTGTACTTTAGCAAAAAAATAAATCATGAGCAAAAACATCATTTTAACCAATCAGGAAATCGAACACAAAATAAAACGTATTGCATACCAAATTTACGAAACGTTTGTAGACGAAGAAGAAATTGTGATCGCCGGAATCGCTTCTAATGGATCTGTTTTTGCCCAAAAAATTGCTACAGCATTAAGCAACATCTCAACACTTAAGGTATCACTTTGTGAAGTTAAAGTGGATAAACAAAATCCGCAATTACCAATACAAACATCTTTGACAGCTTCAGAGTATGAAAACAAAGGATTGGTTCTTGTTGATGATGTCTTAAATTCAGGCACAACCTTGATTTATGCTGTTCGTCATTTCTTAGACGTTCCGCTTAAGAAATTCAAAACAGCAGTGCTTGTTGATAGAAACCATAAAAAATACCCTGTAAAAGCCGATTTTAAGGGTATTTCATTATCTACATCTCTACTTGAGCATGTTCAGGTTGTTTTTGACGAGAATGGCGATGATTATGCCTTCTTAAGCTAAGATCTCTAAAATATCATCGACAGTTTCTTCGACAGTTTTATTATCGACTGTAACTTTATGTTGCGCATGATTGTAATAAAAGCTTCTGTCGAACAAATGTTTTGCGATAAACTCTTTCATTTCCTCTTCATTCATATCAGCAATTAGCGGACGCTTACTCTTGTTATGCACCAATCTATTATATAAAGTCTCTATCGAAGCCTTTAAATATACAGAAGTAACATCATCACTTTTTAATAATTCATGATTATTGGCATAACATGGCGTTCCTCCACCAAGACCAATTATACTATTTTCTGAAGATTGAAGTAATTCCAAAAACATTTTATGCTCTAATTTTCGAAAATATATCTCTCCATGTTGTTCGAAAATCTCATTTATTGATAAATTTTCTCTTTTTTCGATACATTTATCTAAATCCAGAAACGGAATATTTGTAGATTTTGAAAGATTTTGAGCGATGGTTGACTTTCCGCACCCCATATATCCTAATAATATAATCTTTTTCATTTTAATAAGAACCTATAAATTAAGGCGTTGTAAATTTTGATTAAAAAAACACAAATTTAAAACAAAATTGCTTGCAAATATCAAAAATAACTCCTTATATTTGCACCCGCATTCAAGGAAAGAATATGACTCGATAGCTCAGTTGGTAGAGCACATCACTTTTAATGATGGGGTCCTGGGTTCGAGCCCCAGTCGGGTCACAAATTTTGTGATTTAACAAATACTTTTCTTGATAGCAATGACTCGATAGCTCAGTCGGTAGAGCACATCACTTTTAATGATGGGGTCCTGGGTTCGAGCCCCAGTCGGGTCACTAAAGGTTGTTCGCCATGGCGAATGACCTTTTTTTATTTAAGGCCACGTGGAGAAACGGTAGACTTGCCATCTTGAGGGGGTGGTGCTCGTAAGGGCGTGTGGGTTCAAATCCCACCGTGGTCACAAAAAAGCAAAAAGCCTGAGAATCTATATTCTCAGGTTTTTTTTTATGATTCGAAAGTTTGATTACCATTTGTCTATTTTTAAAAGATCCCTATTTACAAGTAATTTTAGCTCGAATTCCATCATAGATTTTTAATTTACAGACATAAAATCTCGCTTTAAAAGACGACTTTAAAATAAGAGTTTCTATAATACATTCTTAACTTTGTCTTCAATATTAATTTGCACATTCAAATAATATTTAAACAAAAAGACGCTAGAGATCATAATCATGACAAAGGAAGAATCTATTAAAGAGTATTACTTTAGAATCAATAAAAGCATAGATTATATTAAAGAAAACCTTCATGAAGAACTTTCTTTAGAGAAACTAGCCGTTCTTTCTAATTTCTCAAAATTTCATTTCCATAGAATTTTTAAGTCCGTAACAGGAACAACAATCAATGAGTTTATTAAAAATGCAAAGATTGAAAGATCCCTATTTTTCTTAATGAACAATCCTTCAAAAACAATTAGTGAAATTGCCGCTGATTGTGGCTTCTTGAGTATTTCATCATTTTCAAGAAGTTTTCGTGAAGCAAAACAACTTACGCCAAGCGAATGGAGAAGACAATATAAAAATAGCAATATTGGTATAACAGATAGCAATATTGGAAAAATGCAGTCCGAAATCGAAAACTACCTTGCACTCAAATTAAATAATTTAAAAAAAATTGAAATGAGTGAAATAGTAAAACTTGATTTTGAAATCAAAAAACTGGAGGAATTTAATGTTATTTATATTCGAAATCTAAACATCCACAATCATGATAGCGAAACATTTAGCGAAATGTTTAAGCAGCTTTTTAGCTGGGCTACTCCCAGAAATTTAGTTAATTTTCCCGAAACTAAAGCATTAACCGTTTATAGAAGCAATGCTAATTTATCCGGAATGCTTCAAGCAGATGTATGCTTATCTGTTCCTGACAATATAATTGGAGAAGGGATAATTGGCAGCACCATAATAAGTGGTGGATTATATGCTGTTTTCCACAAAGAAGCGCCAATGTCTGAATGTTTTAAAACATGGAACTACATTTACGAAGTATGGTTTGAAGAAAACGGTTATCAGCCTGATAATAGAAATTTCTTTTTAAGTCATTTAAACGACCCCAAATTACATCCCGAAAAACATCACATTATAGACATTTATATACCCATAAAATTACTGTGATAATTCTAAAAAGTGTAACGCAAAAATAAAAACTAACTAAATTCAAATCGAATGAAACTGTCATTTATTATCTCATTTTCTTTTACAGATAATGGTTTGCAATTTAATTTTAAAATCAACTATTTCTAAAAAGATCATATAAGAGTATTCGAAACAAGATCTTACTGAAATATAATATAAGTCATTAAATAAAACATCATTTAAAATCCTTATATCTTCCAACAATTGATTCCAATTCTGCCCGTCAAGGTCACAATAAAAAAACAAAAAGCCTGAGAATACAGATTCTCGGGCTTTTTTTATGATTCAAAAATCCCCTTATCATTTACAAATTTTCACAAACCCCTTATTAGCTTCATTTTCAATTAAATTTATTCAATTTATAAAGAAAATACAAAGACAACGTTAAGAAAAAGTATCCGCTTACCTTTCATAGTTGCTTTTATTCACATATTCAATTTTCACATATAAAATCCGAGTATCTTTACCCTCGATTGCATAAGAATATGTAGGTGATTTACGATCTCTCCTCTTCAAAATTCTTACTTCAAGTCATAAAATTATAACAACAAAACTTAACAAATAAACATTATCCATTACTAATTCTATTCCTTTTAGGTTTTTATTAGTTTTCGCATTCAACCTTAATAGCTATAATATATGACATTGATATCCAAAGAAAAATTTTCTGAAGCTGCCGGACTTTCTAAAATTCCAATTCCTGGATTATCCTCTTATTTAATGAAAGTAATGAAAATTAACAATTTAAATGAGATGGTAAAAGAAGGAGGCAATCTTGAAGGTGCAGATTTTGCTAGTTATGCTTTAAAGAAAATTGGCGTAAATGTTCAATTTGATTCCGCCGAATTACTAAATATTCCTCGCGAAGGAGCTTTTATCGTTGTTGCAAACCATCCTTATGGAGGCATCGAATCATTAGCATTATTAAATACCATTGCAAAAATACGTCCTGATACAATGTACATGGGGAATTTTCTATTAAAGGAAATTCCAAATCTTGAAAAATGTATTATTGCCGTAAATCCATTCGAAAATGTGCAGAATTCTGCGAGTATTACAGGGTTAAAAATGACACTTAAAGTTTTATCAGAAGGTGTTCCTGTTGCAATATTTCCTGCCGGAGAAGTATCTTCTTTTAATTTTAAAACGAATAAAATCACAGATCCCGAATGGCATCCTGTGGTGGGGAAAATTATGTGCAAAGCAGACGTTCCTATTTTGCCAATATATTTTCATGGAAATAATGGTTTATTTTTCAGCATGTTAAAATCAATTCATCCGATATTACAAACTTCAAAACTGATCTCAGAACTCTTTAACAAACAAGGACATGATTTGAAAATGACTATCGGAAAACCCATTTTTTTAGACAGAGTCAAAGGGAAAGTTTCCGATCCTCAAATGTTAAAAAATCTTAGAATTAAACTCTACGCTCTCAAAAATCAGTTACACAATTAAAAAATGTAGATTAAATCTATTTGAAGCCTATAAAAAACCTTAAAAATTAAATATCTTTTCTTTTCAAACCTCTTTCAAGTTGTTTAAAACATGGAAAACTGCAAGCAAAAGATTCAGATTTTACATTATGAATGCTATCTCACATGCTTATAACCTCCATTTCAGCATATTAATTCATTATTAAATTAATCTTAAAATAAGGTATTGTTATATCAAAAATAACTCCCTATATTTGCACCCGCGTTCAAGGAAAGAATTATGACTCGATAGCTCAGTTGGTAGAGCACATCACTTTTAATGATGGGGTCCTGGGTTCGAGCCCCAGTCGGGTCACAAAATTTGTGATTAAACAAAAAACACTTTCCTTGATAGCAATGACTCGATAGCTCAGTTGGTAGAGCACATCACTTTTAATGATGGGGTCCTGGGTTCGAGCCCCAGTCGGGTCACACAAAAGGTTGTTCGTCAATGCGAATGACCTTTTTGCATTTTAAGCCCCACCCGAAGAACAATAGATTTACCAACTCACAGTAATACCCGTAATGGCATTTGGATTCAAATTCAATTATTATGGCTAAAACAAAAAATATTTTAAATACTTATTTTTTTTCATTCAACAAGATTCCACTTCTTGTTTTTAAATTCATAAACCGGCAACGGAAGTGTTTTAATACAAGTAAATACAGAACCATAATCAAGTACAGCTTTCTGATATGTTTTATTGAAAATTGGTTTACTAAAATAAATTATTCCATTCGGACAGGTTTTTAAAATCTCATTCCCACTATCCTTTTTTATAGATAACAGACTTTCTTGAGTAATAATTTTAATATTATTCTTCTTTAATGCCGTCAGATTTAAACTAAACCCTTTTGAAACATTAACTAAGCTATCGAGATTTGAACTATTCCTGGTTTTTAACTGTTTCATTACAGAACTTCGAATATCGTAGCGAGGATTTTCTAAAGTCATTAATTCGATCAATGATTCTTTTGGAATTTCCAGCAAACAATTACAATTATTATCTTTTAGTGTTTGAATAATAATTTCGTTTGCCTTTTGATTGTAAATTTCTTTAGATTCTCTTCGATCATTAACACATCCCATAAATAAAATACAGATTAAGAGTCGAAGAAGAGGATAATTGATTTTTTTCATTTACTCATTCAATTATTAGATGTTCGATTGCAATAACCAATATAAAACTATTTTTTAAACGAAAAATTACAATGGAATTATAAAAATTCAAACTTTGCTTAGAATCTTCAAATTTTCTTATTTTTAATCCCAAATAAGTTTTAATCATGAGATTTTACATCAACACAGCACATTTGACAAAAGAAATTGAATATCCCAAAAGATATCAATCTCAAAATCTAGTCAAAAGTTCAGTTACTGTATTTCTTATCATTTTAGCATTTCTTTTATTATTCAAGCCATTTGGAGTTTACGATCCGGAACTCAAAATGCATTACTTACTCATTTGTTTTTTTCATGCCGTAGCTCCGGCACTAATTCTATTTACTTATTTCGGAATATTAAACTACTCCAAAAAAGCAAAAGATCAAATTAAATGGACTTTACTCAAAGAATATATCCAAATTGGAATAATACTAATATTAATGGGCACAACAAGCTTTTTGATGCGGGATTTACTTTATAACAATCCAAACAATTGGTCATGGAATTATTTTTTTGAAGAAATTAGAAATTGTCTTGTTGCAGGCACTTTTTTCTACTTTTTTCTACGATTATCAAGTTTTTATTTCGAATCAAAAAACGGATCTCCATTTGTTCTTCAGTTTACTCCATTAGCAATTGAACCTACAAAAACAACCTTAGAATCTACAATTTTTATTAATACACATGTAAAGCAAGATGATTTCAGCTTAGATATTGATCAGTTACTTTTCGCAAAAGCGGATGGCAATTATATCGAGTTAACAAAATCAAACGAAAATAAAATTACTACAGAAGTAAAAAGAATTTCCTTAACGCAATTTGAAGCTCAAATAATAGACTACCCACATTTTTTTAGATGTCATAGAACTTATTTAGTAAACATGTTTAAGATTGAAAAAATGTCCGGAAACTCTCAAGGCTATCTATTATCGTTTCATGAAACAGATATAAAAATTCCGGTTTCCCGAAAACAAATCGACAGTTTCGACAGTCGTTACCAAGAACTTCAAAGTAAATATATTGCCTAAGCTTGTTGCTCGTCACAAAAGCTAGTTACCAGTAACAAGCCTTATTATTACTGCATTTTCCTGTTGTAGGTTTGCCATCAATAACAATAAACCAATTTATTATGTCAACCACAATTGCGAGCACAAATTCAGATTTTAATCCTTCAAACAAACTATCTTATATAGACAATATCAAAGTTCTATTAACAATCTTGGTAGTTCTTCATCACACTTTTATCGCTTACAGCACTTCTGAAGGTTGGTATTATACCGAACAAACTAGCTTTTTAGGGGCTCGAATTCCTATGACAATGTTTATAAGTATTAATCAATCCTTCTTTATGGGGTATTTTTTTATGCTTGCAGCCTACTTTACCAGTTCTTCTTACTCCAGAAAAGGAGCTTCAAAATTCACCAAAGATCGCCTTGTTAGACTAGGAATTCCTATTTTATTCAACTGCTTTATTCTTTCGCCATTCATCTCTTATCTTGTTTACTATTTCGCCAAAGAGCAACATATAAGTTATTTTAAATATTTAAACGGATACGACAGTTGGATTGATTTGGGAGTTACATGGTTTCTGGCTGCATTATTACTTTTTTCTTTAATCTATGTCGGAGTAAAAAAAGTTTTTAACATCAGCTTCAGAAAATCTTTGGCAATACCAAATTCAAGAACCATATTATTGTTTGCACTAATATTAGGAGTTATTAGCTTCTTGGTCAGAATACAATTTCCTGTCGGATGGGTTCTTAAACCAATTGGATTTCAACTTGGGCATTTCCCGCAATATATCGCCCTTTTTATTATTGGATTATTAGCAGCCAAAAACAATTGGTTTGAGCAGCTTTCTAATAAAACATGCCGACAACTTAAAATATCGGCATTAATCTGTTTATTATTTTTTCCAGTATTTCTTATTATTAAATTTAAACTAAACTGTGATTCATCCTGGTTTTCCGGCGGTTTTCATTGGCAAGCTTTACTATATGCCGTTTGGGAGCAATGGATTGGAATTTCTATACTAACAGCTTTATTAATTAAAGGAAAAAATAGCTGGAATACTTCCTCTAAACTACTTAGTAAATTATCCCGCTGTAGTTTTGCAGTTTACATTTTCCATCCATTAGTAATTGTCGGATTCACTTTATCAATAAGAAACTGGGCTGTTGATCCCGCAATAAAACTCCTTGTTGCAGCACCAATAATAGTTTTAGGAAGCTTTATACTTGGTTCAATTATCCTGCTAATCCCGGGAGTTAAGAAAATTATTTAGTCATAATATTTTCAAACTACGTTAAGAGTTTAATTTCGAATACCTTAATTTATCAAAGTCTATTTCGGCAAAAAAAATAATCGTTATTTCACAAAAGAACTTCTCTTACAAAATAAATCTTTCTTAAATTCGTTTCAGAATTAATCGACCTACTAACCTAATCCCAAATTGGTTTATGAAAAAATTATTACCCCTATTATTTATTCTTATCAGTTGCTCAACATGGGCACAATCTGCAACGGCTTATTTTGACAAAGCCATGAAAAAGGCCGAAGCCGGAAACACAAAAGGCGCAATCGCAGATTATACGAAAGCCATTGGCATGAATTCTAAATTTGTAGAAGCTTATCAAAATCGCGGTGTTGCAAAAGTAAAACTCAACGATCTAAAAGGTGCTCTTGCCGATTTTGACAAAACGATCGAATTAGACGACATGAATGCTGATGCTTTTACAGGTCGCGCCAATGTAAACTACAAATTACTAAATTTTAAAGAAACAATAGAAGATTGCACCGCTTCTCTTGGATTAAATCCAAAAGACTATATCGCTTATAACTTAAGAGGTTTAGCCTACAATAAAAGTGGAGACAAAAAGAATGCCTGCAAAGACTTCTCAAAAGCAATCGAATTAGGAAGCCAAAGCGCCATCAAAAACAAAGCTACTTTTTGTAGATAAAAACAAAATCGATTAAAGCATTACTAGAAAAGCAATCTGTAAAATATAATTTTTCAGATTGCTTTTTTGATTCCGGGAACATCTTAATTTCATATTAAAGATATCCTTACATTTGCTCTTTAAACCAAACCATAATGGCACTTCTAAAAAAAATAAACCATCGCGTCGAAGCAGATAAAAATTCAGGTTTTGGAACCAATGCCGGCAGTTACGGAGGACGATTTGTAAACAAAAACGGAACTCCAAATATCGAAAAAAGCGGAATGCATTTACTCCGCCGAATCAGTTGGTATCACACCATGATCGATATGCCAAACTGGAAATTCATGCTCATCTTGTTTACCTTTTATATCGCAATCAACTTTGTTTTTGCAATTATCTATTACGCAATCGGAATCCAGCATCTTGACGGAATTGCACAATCGCAAAGTATATTGACGCAATTTGGACAAGCTTATTTTTTTAGTGCACAAACCTTTACCACAGTTGGTTATGGACATATAAGTCCAACCGGATTTTTAACGAGTGCGCTTTCTGCTGCCGAAGCCTTAATTGGACTCTTAAGTTTTGCCATTGCAACAGGTTTATTCTTTGGAAGATTTAGCAAACCAACAGCATTTTTAAAATTTTCGCATCACGCCTTAATTTCACCTTACGGGAAAAACAAAGGATTAATGATTCGTGTTGTTCCTTTTAAAAACACCAATTTTACAGATGCTAAAGCAAAAGTTACTTTAGGATTAAGTTTTGAAGAAAACGATCAGAAAACAAATAAATTCTACAATTTAGAACTGGAACTTGATCAGATAAATGCTCTTTCATTAAGCTGGACTTTAGTGCATCCTATAACAGAAAACAGCCCTTTATACAATTTCACAGAAGAAGATTTCAAAAAAACACATGGAGAAATATTAGTTTTCATAACCACTTTTGATGATATGTTCAGTAATACCGTTGCAGCCCGAACTTCCTATACTTTTGAGGAAATAATTTATGGAGCAAAATTCGAAACCATGTACAACAGAAGCAGTGACAATACCAAAACCATTCTGCATTTAGATAAACTGAATCAATATGAGATGGTAAACCTCTAATAATCCATCATTTTAATCAAGTTTTAAAGTTTTTTTCAGATTTTATTCTATTTTTGTTTATCTAATAGTATTATAATGGTGAACAACATAAGAACGGTCTTCAGTATTAAAGATCTTGAAAACTTATCTGGAATAAAAGCACACACAATTCGCATCTGGGAGAAAAGATATAACATCTTAGAACCAATGCGAACGGACACTAATATTAGACTTTATAATTTACAAAATTTACAGAAGCTTCTAAACATTACATTACTACACGAATACGGTTATAAAATTTCTAAGATCGCTACGTATCCTGAAGAAAAGATTCCGCAACTTGTGCGCGAAATCATTTCTAAGAAAAACTCTCAAAACTACGCCATTACATCATTCAAAATGGCGATGATGAATTTTGATCAGGAATTATTCTTTAATACTTTTGATTGGTTGATTTCTGAAAAAAGCTTCAAAGAAGTTTTCAAAGATCATTTTTTGCCATTATTGAAAGAATTAGGATTATTATGGCAATCCGAAACTATTACTCCGGCAAATGAACACTTTATGAGTCATTTGATTAAACAAAAAATCTTAATCTACACAGAAAGCCTTCAAATACAAAAACCAACCAAAACTGATCGCATTTTTGTACTCTCGTTACCATTAAACGAAATCCACAAAATAGGTTTGTTATATCTACAATACGAAATCCTGTCTAAAGGCTACAAAGCCATATATTTAGGAGAAAGTATGCCAATCGAAAACTTACAGGATCTAACCCGTCATTTTGAGAATATTACTTTTGTATCTTTCATGACTGTTCAGCCAGATCGCAGCGTAATCAATCAATACGTAAAATCAATGGGACAAAAATTACTGCAACAAAACAACGAAATCTGGCTTATGGGTAACATGACAGAGTACATTGAGCAGAAAAATTTACCGGAAAGAATCCGTATTTTCGACACTATGGACGAAACAATTAGTATGTTATAATATTTTTGTTTAAAGTTTTCTTATATTTGTTAAACAAATTATGAAAACTATAGCAATAATAGGGTCCGGATTTTCAGCTTTAGCTGCTTCGTGTTACTTGGCAAAACAAGGAAACACAGTAACTATCTATGAAAAAAACGAAACAATCGGCGGACGTGCAAGGCAATTCAAAAAAGATGGTTTCACCTTTGACATGGGACCAAGTTGGTATTGGATGCCTGATGTGTTTGAACGTTTCTTTCAGGATTTCAACAAAAAAACATCTGATTATTACGAACTGATAAAACTAAATCCAGCTTATCGGGTTTATTTTGGTATAAATGATTTCATAAGTATTTGTGATAATTTAGAAACCATAAAAAACACTTTTGAAACCATAGAAATTGGAAGTGGCAAAAAACTTGAAGCCTTTATTAAACAAGCCAAAAGCAATTATGACATTGCGATCAAAGATCTTGTTTATCGTCCGGGAATTTCACCACTTGAATTAATCACACTTGAAACTACGCTAAAACTCAATCAGTTTTTTAGCACTGTAAGTAATGATATTCGAAAGAAATTCAAAAACGAAAGACTAATTCAAATTCTTGAATTTCCTGTTTTATTTCTGGGAGCCAAACCTTCTAAAACACCTTCGTTTTATAATTTCATGAATTATGCCGATTTTGGATTAGGAACATGGCATCCAAAAACCGGAATGTTTGATGTTGTCCGAGCAATCGAAAAACTAGCCTTAGAACTTGGAGTTTCGATACAAACAAATTCTCCAATTGAAAAAATAGTTGTCGAAAACAAAACCACTACCGGAATCATAATTAACGGAAAGCACATAAAAGCAGATATCGTTTTAAGCGGCGCCGATTATCATCATACCGAAACTTTATTAAACGAAGAACATCGCGTTTATTCTGAAAAATATTGGGAAAGTCGGGTTTTTGCGCCTTCTTCCCTATTATTTTTTGTTGGATTTGATAAGAAAATAGAAAACATTTCGCATCATTCCCTTTTTTTTGATGTTGATTTTAACCAACATGCAATTGACATTTATGATATTCCAAAATGGCCTGAAGCACCTTTATTTTATGCCAACTTTCCATCAAAAACAGATACATCTGCAGCGCCCGAAGGAATGGAATCTGGGTTTTTCCTAATTCCGCTTGCTCCGGGAATCAAAGATAGTGAAGCGCTTAGAGAAGAATATTTTGAAAAGATAATTGATCGTTTTGAAAAACTTACGCAGCAAAAAATTAAAAATAATATTATCTTTAAAAGATCATTTTGTAAGAACGATTTTATCACTGATTACAACGCATATAAAGGAAATGCCTACGGAATGGCTAATACATTGCTGCAAACGGCTTTTTTAAGACCAAAGCTAAAAAGCAAAAAAGTCAGGAATTTATATTTCACAGGACAATTGACAGTTCCCGGGCCGGGAGTTCCGCCTGCCTTAATATCGGGAAAACTAGTAGCTGAGTTAATTCAAAAATCTTTTAGATCTTAAAAAATGAAATCACTATTCGACACCGTTTCTTTCAAATGCAGTAAGCTAGTCACGCAAAGCTACAGCACCTCATTTTCATTGGCAGTCAAAATGTTGTCACCAAGTATTCGTGATGCGATTTACAGCATTTACGGATTTGTGCGCTTTGCCGACGAAATTGTTGATTCATTTCAGAATTATGACAAAGAAAACCTCATCAATGATTTTGAAAAAGAATATTACAAAGCCTTCGACGCAGGAATAAGTTTGAACCCAATTCTTAACTCATTTCAGCACACCGTAAAACAATATAATATTACAGACGATCTTGTTCAGGCATTTTTAAAAAGCATGAAACTCGATCTCATCAAGTCAAATTACAACACACAAACAGAATACGAAGATTATATCTATGGTTCTGCCGATGTTGTAGGTTTAATGTGCTTGAAAGTTTTCGTAAAGGGAAACAATCAAAAATACGAGCAACTTAAAAATGAGGCAATGCGATTAGGATCGGCCTTTCAGAAAGTAAATTTCCTGAGAGATCTTAAAGACGATAATTTGGTTTTAAACCGAAATTATTTTCCCGGCGTTAACCTAAATTCTTTCGATGAAAATACAAAAACAGCGATTGTCAACGAAATCGAAGAAGATTTTAAAATCGCGTATCAAGGAATCGTAAAATTACCTATCGAAGCTCAATTTGGTGTTTATACCGCTTTTATTTATTACAAAAAACTATTAAAAAAGCTCAAAAACACACCTTATTACGAAATAGGAAACTCAAGAATCAGAGTTTCAAATTACACAAAAGCAGGGCTTTTGGCACAATCTTTTGTAACTTACAAACTAAAATTAGTCTGATAATCTATAGCGTTAATCTTTTATGTTTTTAAGTTAAAATTTCGACCGTTTTAATTGCAACTTTAATATTTCAACAAATAAAAAAATGATTTCTTTTCTAATCTTTTTGAGTGTTTTTCTATTCATGGAATGTGTTACCTGGCTCACGCACAAGTACATTATGCACGGATTAATGTGGTATTTTCACGCAGATCATCACCAGCCAAAATACGAACATACTTTTGAGCGAAACGACATATTCTTTGTAATTTTTGCGACGCCAAGTATAATTCTCTTTTATTTTGGAGTTCAGGGCGGATTCAATTATTTGTTTTTCATTGCCAGCGGCATAACTTTATATGGTTTGTGCTACTTTTTAGTTCATGATGTATTGATACACCAACGTTTTAAATGGTTCAAAAACACAAAAAACAAATACCTCATTGGTTTAAGAAAAGCGCATAAAATACATCACAAGCATTTAGGAAAAGAAGATGGAGAATGTTTCGGAATGTTATTCGTTCCATTTAAATATTATAAAATGTAAAATAATTTGGGCGTTCCCCGCAGAAAAAGCGGGTCGGGTCTTCCGTTCCCGCTTTTTTTATCAGGCAAAAAAAGCCTGATAAAAAAGAGCTCCACTACAACCCCTAACGCAAACATCTCGTATATAAAAAGACCAGAAAGTAATAATTGATGCTATGAAATTATACAAAATAGAAACCGTACAACATGTAAATGCACCAATCGAAGAATGTTGGGATTTTTTTTCGAGTCCAAAAAATCTTCAAACCATAACGCTCGACAATATGAGTTTTGAAATTCAGGATTTCGACAACAAGCGCATGTATCCCGGACAAATTATTACTTATACCTTAAAACCGCTTTTGGGAATCAAAATTAATTGGGTAACCATAATTACAGTTTCAAAAGAAAATCAATATTTCATAGACGAACAACGCTTTGGACCATATGCTTTGTGGCATCACAAACATTTTTTTGAACCCACAGAAAACGGAACAAAAATGGTCGATATTGTACATTATGCATTACCGTTTGGTTATTTAGGCCGTTTCATGAACAAGTTAATTGTCGAAAGTAAACTAAAAACCATCTTTGATTACCGACATAACAAAATCGAAGAACTATTCAATTCAAAAACTTAATTACTTTAAAATACTTTTTTGCCACAGATTAAAATCTTATAAAAAAACAGCCACGAATTCACGAATTTAACGACATGGATATTGTTTTTAATTCGTGAATTCGTGGCGAAAAAATCCAAATCAAATTTCTAGAAAAACAAAAAGCAGAATACAATATAATGACAAAACAAAAAGCAAACTTTTTCTGGTTCCGACGCGATTTACGTCTCGATGATAATATTGGATTATTTAATGCGCTGCAATCCGATTTTCCCGTAATTCCGTTATTTATTTTTGATGAAGACATTCTTGATAATCTTCCTCAAAATGATGCACGAGTTAGCTTTATTTACGATTCTCTTCAGAAAATAAATGAAGAATTACACACTATCAACTCTTCGATCTTAATCAAAAAAGGAAAAACTTCAGAGGTTTGGCAATCACTTATCGAAGAATTCGATATTCAATCTATTTTCTTTAATAAAGATTACGAACCATTTGCGATTAAACGCGATATTGCTATTGAAAAATTATTACAACAAAATAATATTGAAGCCCTTTCTTTTAAAGATCATGTAATTTTTGAAGAAAAAGAAATCACAAAATCAGACGGACTTCCCTACACTGTTTACACACCTTATAAAAACAAATGGCTCGAGAAATATCATCTTGGCGGACAAGTTCATGAATATGATACTAAACCTATATTAAAAAACTTTGCCGAAAATCAATTTCCATTTCCTGATTTATCAGAAATTGGTTTTGAAAAAAGCACTATAAAAGTCCTTCCACATAATTTAACACAAATTGCCAATTACAAAGAAACCCGAGATTTTCCGGCTTTAGACAGCACATCTTATCTTTCGCCACATCTACGTTTCGGAACCGTTAGCATTCGGAAACTTGTGAATTGGGCAAATAAAAAGAACCAAACTTTTCTAAGTGAATTGATTTGGAGAGAGTTTTTTATCCAAATTCTGTTTAACTTTCCTAATTGTGTAAATCATAATTTCAAGTCAGCTTATGATGGAATTCAATGGCGCAATAACGAAGAAGATTTTAAACGCTGGTGTTCAGGAACTACAGGTTATCCAATGGTCGATGCAGGAATGCGCCAACTAAACGAAACCGGTTATATGCACAATCGCGTTCGAATGGTTGTTGCGAGTTTTTTATGTAAACACTTGTTGATTAACTGGCAATGGGGCGAAGCTTATTTTGCCGAAAAACTATTAGATTTCGAATTAGCATCAAACGTTGGAAACTGGCAATGGGCAGCAGGAACAGGTTGCGATGCGGCACCATATTTCAGAGTTTTTAATCCGGAAATTCAACAAAAGAAATTCGACGAAAAAGGAATCTACATCCGCAAATGGATTCCTGAATTTGACTTAGGATATAATGAACCAATGGTTGATCATGCTTTTGCAAGAGATCGCGCGATTTCGACTTACAAGGCAGGAATTTTGAAATAGTTTTTTTGTTTCAGGTTTCAGGTTTCAGGTTTCAGATTTCACGATTACTAAAAAACCTTTGTCAAAGTTTAAAACTTTGACAAAGGTCTATATGTAAAAAATCCGTGTAAATCTGCGTTTTCGCGATAGCGAATCAGTTTCATCCGCGTTACATAAAAGCATTATAAAAGGGATTATGTCATAAATAAATCTTATTATGAAACCTAAATCCCTAGCCCTGATAGAAGCGGTATCCTTTTTCTGGCTTCTTTAGCCAGGAAAAGATATAAGTGGATAGCAGGAAATAGCTCCTAATACTTTAAATAATTAGTCACAACAATCTTAGCTTTTAAATCAAACATTAAATTATACAAACCAAAGAAAGTTCTATTCATATAAATAAAATGCTTAGAACCACGATTTCCGTTCATTTTTTTGAGATTTGTATCATTAGAGAAACGTTCGCCTAATTTGGCAATACTATCAAAGAAAGTCTCATCGGCAAAATCGAAAGTTTCATCTTGAAAAGGTTTCGTGAAAAGTGATAACAAATCGTGAAACATCTCGGTAAAATATTCAATTTCAGAAGGAGAATCATCCGGACGAAGAATCTCTAATTCAAACAACTTTTCGTTAAATCTTGTTTTATCTGTGATGACATTTTTATTGATTAATTCAAAATACGGAACATAAAAATCTTCCGGAATTTTCTTCATACAACCAAAATCTAAAGCAATTAAATGATTTTGATCGTCTATCAAAAAGTTCCCAGGATGCGGATCAGCATGTACTTTTCTTAAAACATGAATTTGATACATATAAAAATCCCAAAGTGCCTGACCTATTTTATCGCCCACTTCCTGATCTGTATTTTTAGCCGTAAATTCTGAAAGATGAATTCCCGTCATCCAATCCATTGTAATGATTTTCTCTGACGAAAACTCCGGATAATAATTCGGGAACAATATATTATCGATTTTATTGCAAGCTTTAACCACTTCCTGACTTTGTTCAAGCTCCAGTAAATAGTTGGTTTCTTCGATAAGTTTGTCTTCAACTTCCTTAAAATACTTATCAGAATCCTTTCCCTGAAGGTTAAACATTCTGATCGCAATAGGTTTTACCAAAGCCAAATCTGACGAAATACTGTTGGCTACTCCCGGATATTGAATTTTTACGGCTAATTTTTTGCCGTCTTTAACAGCCAAATGAACCTGACCAATACTTGCTGCGTTTACAGAATTTGCATTGAATTCGTCAAATATTTCATAAGGCGTTTTTCCAAAATTGGTTTTGAAAGTTTTTAATACTAATGGTGCCGAAAGCGGCGGAACTGAAAACTGTGACAATGAAAATTTCTCCACATAAGCCTGAGGCAAAAAGTTCTTGTCCATGCTTAACATTTGAGCAACTTTTAGCGCACTTCCTTTTAAGCTTTTTAAACCGTCGTAAATATCCTCGGCATTGTTTTCATTTAGTTTATCACGCGTTAAATCGGGATTTACCATTTTCTCAGCATAATGCTTAACATAGTTTACGCCAATTTTTGCGCCTGTTTGCACTAATTTTCCAGCTCTTTCTATTTTTGATGTTGGTATATAATCTATCGTTTTCATTGTTTGCTGTATATTTTTTCTTTGAACAGGAATTTTCCAAAATCCAAAAGATGATTCATTGGCGCAACATTCATTAATTCGAATGACGCATTTACTGATTTTTCGATAAAAATATCGGTTTTCTCAAACGCTGCCGATTCATCGTCCATCCAGAATTTTATGGTCATCATCAATTGTAGCCAAGCGGATTCCTGAATAGCTTTTTCCTGAAATTTTTGAAATTTTTCTTGTTCAAGTCTATAATCGTCCGTTAGAATTTCAGAAACATATTCTTTAAATGCTTCTCGAAGTGATGTTAATTGTACTAAATTTCTAATTGGATTTTTATCAATCTTTAAAGCTTGTAAAACATAACTTCTGTTAGCTGTTAAAATCTCAAAAAAGGTAAAATAGAAGCTTAACATTTTATTCTTCATATCATATTCCTGATAATCGGCATTTTTATGTAACAAATCAATTGTATTAACCAAAAAGAGTCTGAATATCTCTTTTTCTAAACCTTCTAATGTTCCAAAAAAGGAATAAAACTCAGCTTCTGTAAAATCATTTTCTTTCGCAAAATGATAAACTGACTTTGGCTTTCGCCCATTTTCTAAAACCTCATCCATATATTTTGAAACGATATCATCCTTTGTAATTGCGTGCTTTTTAGTTGCCATTTCATTAAAATTTAGAATTTGCCTTAAAGGTAAGCAATGTTTAAGTACCTTTACTTATGCTTAAACTCGATGCACTGTTAAATATATTATAATATAATGGCAAAAAATGTTTTACTAACCGGAGGTACTGGATTTGTTGGCAAACATCTTACTGATGTACTTATCGACAATGGCTTTTTGGTTTCTATTTTAAGCCGTTCTGATCAAAAAAACACGCCTTCAATTACCTATTATAAATGGGATTTAAAGAAAAACTTTATTGATCAGAAAGCTATTCTTGAAGCAGATTATATTATCCATTTGGCAGGCGAAGGTATTGTAGAAAAAAGATGGACTTCAAAACGCAAGAAAGCCATACTTGAAAGTCGTATAAAACCAATTGATCTTATTTTTTCTATTTTAAAAGAACAAAATAAAAATCTGGATGCTTTTATTTCGGCGTCAGGAGTTGGGATTTACGGCGCTATTACAAGCCACAAAATATGTGATGAAACAACTCCTCCGGCAAATGATTTCCTGGGCGATACTTGTCAGCAATGGGAAAACACCGTTGACGAGATCGCAACTTTAAACATTAGAACCGTAAAAATCCGCACAGGAATTGTTTTGGGCAAAGATGAAGGTTTTCTTAAAAAAATAGTTCCAAGTTTTAAATCTGGTTTTGGAGCAATATTAAGCACGGGGAAACAATATTTACCCTGGATTCATATCGACGATTTATGTCAGATTTATTTAAAAGCAATTCAGGACGAGCAAATTCAAGGCGCTTATAATGCCTGCGTGACTGACGCTACAACTAATTCAAGATTCTCTAAAGTATTAGCAAAGTTGTTTGGATATACAATTTGGCTACCTAAAGTTCCTGCTTTTGTTTTAAAAATAGTTTTAGGCGAAATGAGTATTGCCGTTTTAAAAGGTCAAAGAGTTTCCTCTGAAAAAATTCAAAAAGCAGGTTTTGAATTTCAGTTTACAGATCTCGAAAAAACACTGGTAAATTGCTTGAATTAAAACTTATTTTAAAGTTAAATACATTGAATCATTAGTTCGCACCACACCAATTAATTCTGTGTTTGCGGTTTGCGAAATTTTAGTTGCTATTCTGCTTGGAATTTGAATATTAAAATCAGTTACCAAAATAGGAAAATCAGAAATTATCTGGATTCCATCGCCTACTTTTTTAATCAAAGCATTTACGATTACTTCCTTCGTTTTTCCGTGCATTATAAGTTTGCCTTTTATTTGATATTCTTTTTCAATTTCGGTAATATCCTTTAATTCAAATTTCTGAATTTTTCCTTTAAAAACAGCTTTAGGATATCTGTGGCTCTCCAAGTAATTTTCATTAAAATGTTCCTGCATCAGGTCTAATTTAAAACGAAAATCTTTGACAATAACAGTACAAATAAATGTACTTGTTTTAGGTTCCAATAGAATTGCAACCTGTCTGTTTACGGCTTTTACTTCTTCAAAAAACGGAACGGAAGCTTCAAAGTTTATAGTTCCAGTGTTTGTAAAGAATTTTTCCTGTGCAATAACGGAATAAGCAGTAAATAGCAAAATAAGAAAAGTAGTTTTTTTCATAATCGTTAATAATTAAACAATTATGTCATTCACATTTTTTCATTTTAAGAAGAGAAAAAAACTGGACTTAATACAAAAATAGAATGGCAGTACTCCGTGAAAAACAGTAATTAAATGGTTATACTTAAAGTTACGAAATTTTAAGGAATACGGTTGCTTATTTGTCCTAAATATTTGTGAATGTTTTTTAGGCGTGAAATATTGATTTTGAGATATAAAACGTGATAAAAATGTGTTGTCCCTACGGGACAAAATCGTTTCCGCATATTCTGTTTCTACCAACATTTAATTCCTACCGGAATATTTTTAAAGATTAGAGATTATCCTTTATAAGAACGAATATCTCGTAGAGATTAAATGTTGGTAAAAAACAATAACAAATACAAAATAATGTCCCGTAGGGATTACACAAATATTTCTTCAAAACAAATTCTAAAACAAATATTATCCTTGAACTTCTGTACAAATTTCAATTAAAAAACCATCTAAATCTCGCACATAAGCTACAATTTGTCCCCAAGGCTTCTGCTTTGGTTCTGTAACTAAAGTTGCTCCAACAGAAATTGACTTTTGTACCAGTTCTTCAACATTATCAGTTATAAAACCTATTTCGATAGCAAAAGGTTTATCAGCAATATTACTTTCCTGAAAACCTTCTTTTAAGTTTTCTTTTGCTAATGATTTCGAAGCAAAAGAAAGTGTTGTTTCGCCAGTGATTAATTCGCCGTAATCATTTCCAGGTGCTATAAATTTTCTCGAAAAACCAAATGCATTTTCATAAAAGACTATTGATTTCTCAACATCTTCTACATATAGAATTGTATATCCAAACTTTACCATTTCAATTTATTTTAATGAAACTATCCTAACTAATCTCTAATAACACATTGTATTTGTCTAAACTCGCTAAATCTTCGATTGAATTGACCTTGGCCATTTTTTCACGTTCATCAACTTCTTTCTTTAAATCAATGTGTATAATTGCTTTTCTAAAGCGTCTGACTTCTTCTAAATTAGATAAAATTAATCCGGGAACCTGAACGCTTTTTCCATCCTTGTCTTTGGCAACCATTGTAAAATACGAAGAGTTACAATGCTTAATCGCGCCAGTCTGAATATTTTCGGCTTCAACACGAATCCCTACAATCATAGAACTTCTTCCCACATAATTTACAGAAGCTTTCATCGTAACCAATTCACCAACTTCAATAGGTTTCAAAAAATTTACGGTATCAACCGAAGCTGTTACGCAATAATTACCACTAAATTTTGACGCCGATGCAAAGGCAATCTGATCCAGTAGTTGCAAAATATATCCTCCATGAATTTTACCGCTAAAATTGGTGTGCGAAGGCAGCATTAATTCTGAAATGCTAATTTTTGAGGAAGAAACGGGTTTAAAATCTGCGGTCATGTTTTTATTTTTGATATTACTTTTAATAGTCATTTCTATGTATTTTAAAGTACATAGAATTTTTAGTTTTTTATTCTTTTTCAATTACATCGTCAAGCGAAATCTATGCATTTGAATTTATCATTTAATTCAACAATTGATTTTCATCTGAATTTGATGCTCTTGCAATAATATTTTCCGGAAGTGCTTTCTTTGCCTTTGCTCCCATTTTCTTTAATTTTTCCACACTCGAAATCAGGTTTCCTCTACCATCAACCAATTTGCTCATAGCATTTTCGTATTCCGTTTTGGTGTCTTTTATTTTATTTCCAATTCTTAAAAGATCCGCAACAAAACCTTCGAATTTATCATATAAAGCTCCGGCTTGTCTGGCAATTTCAAAAGCATTTTCCTGTTGTTTTTGATTCGTCCACATACTATCAATCGTGCGTAAAGTCGCCAATAATGTTGTTGGCGTAACGATCACAATATTGCGATCAAATGCTTTATTATATAAGGTAGCGTCTTCATTTAAAGCGATGGCAAAAGCGGGCTCAATTGGTATAAAAAGTAAAACAAAATCAGGACTTTCTATTTGGTATAAATCATGATAATTTTTACTTCCAAGTTGTTCTACGTGTCTTTTTATGGAGTTTACATGTTCTTTTAGAAAATCAATTTTAAGAATTTCTGATTCCTCGTTGATCCATTTTTCGTACGCAACCAAAGAAACTTTAGAATCGACAATCATTTTTTTTCCGTCAGGCAAATTAATTACAACATCCGGAAGAACTCTACTTCCTTCATTATTTGTAAAACTTTGCTGAACCTCATATTCTCTGCCTTTTTCTAAACCTGACTTTTCTAAAACACGTTCCAGAACCAATTCTCCCCAATTTCCCTGCATTTTACTATCACCTTTCAATGCTTTTGTCAAGTTCAGGGTTTCTTTGCTCATTTGCGCATTCATCTCGCTTAAACCAACAATCTGCTGACGTAAAGCGGCGTGATAATCGATACTTTCTTTGTGTGTTTGTTCTACTTTTTTCTCAAAACCCTGAATTTTATCCTGCAATGGCAACAAGATATTCTTCATGTTTTCGCTATTTTGTTCTGTGAATTTTGCCGATTTTTCTTCTAGGATTTTATTGGCTAAATTTTCAAATTCTTTGGTGAATTTCTCCTGAAGTTCCGTGATTTCATTTTTTTGCTCTTTATGGCGTTCCCAAAGATTTTCGAAATCAACTTCTTTTTTTGAAAGCTGAATGGCTAAGCTGTCTTTTTCTGTTCTGATATTTTCTTTCTCAGCATTTGATAATTGAAATTGCTTCTGAAAGTTATTTCTTTCGTTCTCGAATTGTTCTTTTTGCAACTGCATTTGATTTGCGTTTGCATTTAATCGCTCTTCTAAACTTGCTTTTTCTGCTTTGGCTCCAGCCGAAAACAACAATTTTCCCAAATAAATTCCAAGGAATAATGCAACGACAAAGGCCAATAAAAGCGGAAGAAAATCAAACATAATTGAGTTTATTTTTAAAGTAAAAGTAAGCAATAATAAGTATCTGATAATTTTTAAAATTAAATTTTTACTCATTAGTACTGATTCTAAATCACTTGAACATTAAAAAAAATAAAGAAAAAAAATTCTTTTTAACGCAACCTTTTACGTACAACCTCATCTACGAATTATAACCTAATATTATAAATGATGAAAAAATTAATGCTGAGCTTATTTATAGCTTTTGGATTTAGCGCATGTTCTCTTAGTAACGATGACAAAATGAATATTGATTGCGGAACTTATGCTGATGTTACGTTTACAGGATATCCCCTTGCATGTAATTATAGCATGATAACAAACCAAACTACTCCTGCGGCACTTATTGCAAATTCACAGGAAAAAGTAGATAAGTATTTCAAAAAAAATGCAAGCTCATGTCCTAACGCAAGTGATCCTACAATAGATTTTACTAAATACTATCTAATTGGAGTTTTCTCTGGAATAAAACCTACAAGCGGTTATACTATTAAGATTACTAATATAGTTGAAAACAGCTGCCAAATGGTTGTTAGTTTTTACGAAAAGCAGCCGTTAACTGGCGAAACAACATCTCCAGCTTCAACTTATCCGGCAGATTATGCTTTGATTCCTAAAACTTCAAAAACAATCTTGTTTATTAAAGCTACTGAAAATCCGGACAATATTGTTATTGGAACTTATAAAGCACAATGTACCGGAGCAGATTGTCAAAACTTCTTTCAAATAAATGATTATAGCATTCTAAAGTTTGAAAATGTTGTTTCTGGAGGTTATGATTTTAACCAATACAGATATACTGCAAAATCTAAAAAAGGTGATTATTCAGCATTATTATCAAGCGTCCCTTCTGAAATTTTAAACAACCAAGGACAAACAAAAACATACGGCACTCCAGATTCAGCTGGTCAGGGCGGTGTATTTTTTGAACTTCGTAAAGGTTTAAAAACTACCAGAATTTATATCGACAATAACGACACAGACGATCAGGGAAGTGAAATTAAATTGTTCAAAAAATTAATTAAAGATAAAATCGCGGCTTTAAAACAATAAAATTACGAGGAAAGATTTTGGTGTTTTTGATCCGTCAAAATTAGGACAGGATTTGTTTCGAAAGCGAGACTTTCAAAACAGAAAATACTGACAATCAAAACCTAACAATCGTAAACTATAATCGAGACGCGCCCCGTACTATTATAAAAGATAGTTTTATATGCTTATAAAAACTATTTTTGCAAAACCAAATTTAACCACTTCTTGAAAGACGATTTAGAAAAATATATCAAGCTTTGCCTTAAAAATGACAGAGAAGGACAACTGAAAATTTATCAGTTGTTCTCTCCTGTTTTATATGGTATTTGCCTGAAATATATGAAAAACGAAGACGATGCCAAAGATGTATTTCAGGAAGCATTTGTAATTGTTTTTCAGAAAATTGGTCAATATAAATTCGAAGGAAGTTTTGAAGGCTGGCTAAAGCGAATTTTCATCAATAAACTGATTGAAACTTTAAACAAAAAGAAAAAGGAAAGTTTCTTTCTCGATGTTTTTGATCCCGATACAGATTTTGTCGAAGAGGAAGAATTAGAAGGAATCCCAATTGAACAAGAAAAACTGTTAGAATATATTAGGGATTTACCAGATCAATATCGAACGGTTTTTAACTTGTATGTTTTTGAAAAACTGAAACACAAAGAAATTGCCGAATTATTAAAGATCTCTGAAGGAACATCAAAATCAAATTTAAACAGAGCCAAGCACATTTTGCAGAAAAGAATTTTGAGCATAAAAAATTTTAAAATAGCATGAAAAAGCAAAACATAGAAGATATTTTTTCATCAATGGAAGACTTTTCAAGTGTTCCACCTCCGGAATTATGGGGACAAATTGAAGAAAAACTAGACAAACCTAAAAAGAAAAAGAGAGCTATTCTTTGGTGGTCGGCTGCGGCATGCTTATTACTAGGTTTGTTGCTTCCTTCTGTTTTACATTTTACTTCTGATTCTGGAATCAAAAATTTAAATACTGATTCTTCAGAAACCAATAAGGTTGTTATCGAAGAGAAAAATGTAGAGCATAAAAACAACTTGAATAATACCGCAATACCAACTGAGGAAAATAAAACCTTAAAAGATGGTGTTGAAAAAGAATCAAATACAAACGAAGGAGTTTCACCATCATCAAAAAAAGTAAACAATCAATCTGTTACTATTTATCCAAAATCAGAAACTGCAGTAGCTCAAGCTGATTCTGAAAATAAGACCATAAATAATAGTACATCTTCTAAATTAAATATTGAAAAATCAGTTACTGAAAAAAATTCTAAATCAAATATTGAGAAGAAAAATACGCGCCAAGCTGTAGCGGAACAAACATATGCAACAGGAAAAGGAGATTCTTTTAATTCTGTTTCTAAATACCAACTTCCAAATACTAAAAAAACTGCTACAGATAAGCTTCTTACTGAGAAAACATTTAATTCAGGGAAAACAAACGGATTTAATTCAAACTCAAAAAGTCAATTGTCAAATTCAATTTTTGAAGATAAAACAAGCTCAAAAAACAGCAATAATATTGCTTTTACATCTTCTAATTCAACATTGAAGAGCAATAATAATGTAACAAATACAAGTAAATCACTTCAAAATGGGACAACAACAATCGATTATTCTA
Organism: uncultured Flavobacterium sp.; assembly: GCF_951805225.1. NCBI lineage: Bacteria > Pseudomonadati > Bacteroidota > Flavobacteriia > Flavobacteriales > Flavobacteriaceae > Flavobacterium > uncultured Flavobacterium sp. Next base: position 3,522,046 of record NZ_OX638201.1, read on the forward strand.
AAAGAGATGTTCTTGCAAGTGCAGAATTGAGCAATTCGAAAGCGAATAATTCAAAAGCAAATAATTCGGAAAGTAAAATAGACTCTGTTCAATTGTTACAACTTCAAAATTTGGAAAAAGGTATTGCAATCGCAGAACCTGAAACCAAAAAAGACAAAAAGAACAAATCTCTTTCTAATGCCGAAAAATGGGCTGTAGAAGTTTTTGCCGGTATAGCAAATTCTGAAAACACCAAAAATGACAAAACATTAGGTTATGCAAACGATTCGAAACAAGGTAGTTCATACGGTGTAAAAACAAAATATAAAATTAATAATAAATGGGCTGTAGGTTCTGGTCTTAAGATTAATGAACTTGGTCAAAGCATTGCTGATATTTCTTATGTAGACTCAAAAAGTGTCGTTGCGTTAAGTCCGTCTGGTTTTTATAGCCCTGCCGAATCATCAGGTTCTTCCCGAATAACAAATAATTCGAGCTATATTTTTGTTTCAAACAGCACTTCAGATGCTTTAAAAATGAATGATATACAAGGTGATAATTTACAAAGCGGTAATTTAGATCAAAGTCTTAAATATATCGAAATGCCTCTGGAAGTTTCATATGCAGTATTTACTAAAAACAAAGCAAGTATCAGCTTGAATACAGGTGGTTTTGTTGGAAAACTGATTTCTAACGATGTCGCTCTTAATGGCAAGTCGATTGGTAATAATGTCAATGCAAATGATTTTGTTTATGGTTCTACTTTGAGTACTACGGTACAATATCGCATTTATAAAAAGACAAATGTTTTTGCTGAACCTGCGGTAAATTATTACCTTAATCCTCTGAATAATCAATCTTTCAACCAATTTCAATGGGGATTGAATTTTGGATTAAATGTTTCGTTCTAAAAAACAAAAACAAGTTTTAAAGCTAATCTTCTCAAAATGACAATTAAAAATCACTGGCCAAATCAAAAATCTATCTCTAAAGATTTAAATTTAGCCAAAGAAATGATCTATGATTGTTTTGATTTTAATTGTTCAGAACCCGAAGCAATAGCTGAAAGTGCAGATTATAATGGATATCAATTTTATCTAAATGAAAAACTCATTTGTTATCGGGAAGCAAAAATAACTCCAAAAAAAACAGGTCAGTTTGTGACTTTATGGAAACGTAATAAATCCGGAATAATTAAACCTTTTGATTTTGATGACGAAATAGATTTTGTAATTATCAGCACAAGAAAAGAAGATCTTTTTGGGCAATTTATTTTTCCGAAATCCATTTTATTAGAAAAAGGAATCTTCTCTACAAAAACAAAAGAAGGCAAACGAGCAACACGTGTTTATCCACCATGGAATGAAACCACGAGTCCGCAAGCACAAAAAACGCAACAATGGCAATTGCGATATTTTTATGAAATAACTCCTGAAACTGATCTTGAAACTTTTGCAAAACTGTTTCAATCTTAAATAAAAAAAACGGCAACCTGAACATTTCAGATTGCCGTTTTTCTCTTTGTATAAATTTGTATAAAATCTAAATTGCCGTATATCCACCATCGGCAATAATGTAACTTCCTGTTGTGAAAGAAGATTTTTCTGAACTTAAAAACACAACCAATTCGGCAACTTCTTCAGCTGTACCCAAACGATTCATTGGCGCTTTTGCAGCAATGGCATCCATTGTGCTTTTATTCATATGATCTTTTAGCAGAGCTGTTTCAATATATCCGGGACCAACAGCATTACAACGAATATTTTTGAGCGCATATTCTGCCGCAATATTTTTAGTCAATCCTACAACTCCATGTTTCGAAGCTGTATAAGCCGGACTATTTGGAGCTGCGACCTGACCGTGAATTGAAGCAATGTTTACAATACTTCCTCCTCCGTTTTTCTCCATTTGTTCCAGCTGATAACGACAAGCATAAAAAACGCCGCTTAAATTCAATGCAATTACACGATCCCAGGCTTCCGGCTCATATTCACCCGTTGGTTTTGCCGGACCGCCCATTCCTGCATTATTGCAGGCAATATCAAGTTGTCCGTATTTAGCAACGGCGGCCTCAACCATACGTTTATTATCGCTTGCGCTTGATGAATCTCCTTTTACAAAAAAAGCTTCTCCACCTTTATCCTTTATTATTTTTACGGTTTCTTCACCGTGTTCTACATTAATATCCGAAAGTACTACTTTTGCTCCTTCTCGAGCGTAAGCTTCTGCAACAGCACGTCCAATTCCTGAACCACCACCAGAGACAAAAGCTACTTTGTTTTCTAAAAGTGCCATTTTTAATATATTTAAAATTTGAACTACAATTTACGAAGATATTGATGGATAACCTTCTTAAAAAAAGGCTTTAAAATAATATTAACGCACTTTGCCAATCAAATGTTATTTCTAAAAAAAAGCGCTTAAATCAGCTAAAAATTTAGTATTTAAAGGAAAATTATTCATCGTCTAATTTCATATTTCCCCGATCTTCATGATTATCGGGATGTGAATTTGGATAACGATTTGGATTCACATCAGAATTTCTGTCTTTGTTCTCAACCGTTTTTTTTGCTTCTTCATCAGTCGAAACGCCACGATTTGCATTTGGATTATTCGAATCAATTTCTTTTGAAACTTCTTTAATATTTTCGTTTACATTTCTTGCACGATCTACAATTTCTTTATTTCCATCAGCATCTGTTACAATTTCTTTTTTGAGCTTTGATGCATCAGATTCTTTATCATGAGAAACATTTTTTCCTTTTAATTCTTCGCTATCTTTTTGCGTTCCGTTTATCTTTTTGGAACCTAAATTATCATTTTCCATAACATTATATTTTTTTCATTACTATATAATATTACGAATTTTACAAATAGAAAATAAGTTCTTTAACATAGCTTTGGGTTTCTAAACCTCTTTTGTTTTCAATATTAAAAGTCTAAAATTCAATTTATTGAAAGTAAAAAAATCTGGATTCTCATTCAAAATAGTAACTTTAATAAAATTCTAAAATCATCTGCAATGAACTTTTTCAAAATCAAAACAAGTTGGTCAAACGCTGAATTTATTTTAATAAAACTATGTATGGCATCGGCCTATATTTTAATTGGAAGCTATTTTCATGATTTTTTTAAAGAGTATTATACGCCATTATTCATTTTATTTGGCATAACCGCAATCTGGTTCTTTTTTACATGGCTAAAGAAAATGAAAGGTTCAAAACCGCAATAAATACCGCTGGGAATTATTTACTTTCTCAAACAAAACTATCTTTGCATTCTAAAAATACAGCATGCATCAACATTTTATTCTTTTTAAACCTTACGGCTATCTGAGTCAATTTATATATGAACTAAAAAGAAAGAAAAAGCTTTTGGGCGAATTATATGATTTTCCCGAAGGAACAATGGCGATTGGTCGTTTGGATGAAGATTCTGAAGGATTGCTTTTATTAACTACTGACGGAAAAGTAAGCGAACAAATAAGAAGCAAAAAAGTCGATAAAGAATATTATGTTCAGGTTGACGGAGTTATTACGCCAGAAGCGATTGAACAATTGCAAAATGGTGTAGAAATTGGTTTTGATGGCGGAAAATACAAAACCAAACCGTGTTCTGCTTTTATTGTTACCGAAATTCCAGATTTTGGTCCGAGAGCAAAAAAAATACGTGACGAACGACATGGACCAACTTCATGGGCGTCGATAACGGTAAATGAAGGAAAGTTTCGTCAGGTTCGAAAAATGACCGCTGCAGTTGGTTTTCCTACTTTGAGATTAGTTCGTGTTCGTATAGGAAATGTATATTTGCAAGACTTAAAAGCCGGAGAAGTTCTTGAAGTTTCCGACTTTTTTAAATTAGAAAATGAGTCAATTTGATAATTAGATAATTCTCAAATTAACGATTAACCGAATAAACAAATTAACGATAATGCTAAACGTAGTTCTTGTAGAACCTGAAATACCTAATAACACGGGAAATATTGGAAGATTATGTGTAGGTACAGAAAGTAGATTACACTTGATTCATCCTTTCGGATTTGTGATTAATGATAAAAACCTAAAACGTTCGGGATTGGATTATTGGGTACATCTTGACGTAACCGAATATCAAAACATTGAAGAATGGATTGCACAAATTCCGGATCAATCACGTGTTTTCTTAATGAGTTCTCACGCAGAGAAATCTTATCTTGAAACCGATTTTCAAGACGGAGATTGGTTGGTTTACGGCAAAGAAAGTGTTGGCTTAAGCAAAGAAGTTTTAGCGCGTTTTGAAAATCATTTAACGATTCCGATGTCAAAATTAATCAGAAGCTTTAATATCGCTAATTCTGTCGCTTTTGTGGTTGGTGAAGCAAAGAGACAAATTGGATTGAAAAAAGTTTAATCGTTTATTTGTTTAAATGTTGAGTTGAATTGTAAAGCTGATTTCTTCTAAGGTTCTTATGAAAACTAAATATCTAGCCCTGATGGGAACGGCATCCTTTTGTGGCGGGGTTCGCCACAAAAGATATAGTGTACAGCAGGATTAGCTCCTGAAAAAAGTTCTAAGTAATTACAAATTTCCCTTTTTCGGCATCAAAAATAATATGTTCGTCTTTGAATAAAGTAGCGAAACTTCCTTTTGAAATTAAGTAACAAGGTTCGTCCTGAACGACTAAGTCCGGTGTCATAATAATCATTTCGTCACTTAATTGTATCGCCAAATCAATATCATGTGTCGAGAATAAAATACACTTTTGAGTTTCTTGCGTTAGCTTTTTCAGCAATTTAAAAAGTGATACTTTATGCAATAAATCAAGATGTGTTGTAGGTTCATCCAGAATAATTAACGGCGTATCTTGTGCCAAAGCTCTTGCAATCAAAACCTTTTGCAATTGTCCGTCACTAATTTCGAAATGTCTTTTTTGAGCTAAATGTTCGATTTGAGTTAATTCTAAAGCTTCTTGAACTTTCTCGATATCGATTTGGGTCAAAGTACCAATCCAATTTGTATATGGCTGGCGTCCGAGCGCTACTAATTCAAAAACAGATAAATTACTTGGTGGCAATTTTTCGGTTAAAACCAAACTTAAATTTTGCGCTAGATCTAAAGGTTTATAATCACTTATATTTTTATCATTCAGAAAAACATTTCCCGCCAATGGATGTTGAATTCCTGTGATTGTTCTCAGCAAAGTAGATTTCCCAATTCCGTTTGCTCCAATTAAAGAAACGAGTTTTCCAGAACTTAGATTCAAATTTAAATCCTGAGCAATAATCACAGTTTCTTTCTTGGACTTATAGCCAATACTTAAATTTGAAGTTGATAAGATAGTTTTCATTTTTTTTAAGGTACTAAGATTCTGAGATACTAAGTTGCTAAGTTTTTTTCTTTAGATTAAAATGATTTAAAATCTGCGACAATCCGTTTAATCCGTATAATCTGTGGCCTATATTTTACTGAAAATTTCTTTTTCGCATTAGCAAATAAACTACAACCGGCGCGCCAATTATAGAAGTAATTGCATTGATTGGCAATGTGGTTTCTAATCCTGGTAATTGCGATGCCATATCACAAAACAGCATAATTATACCTCCGTAAAAAAATGTGCTCCAATATAATATTGCGTGATTACTGGTTTGAAAAGTCAGCTTTGCAATATGCGGAACTGCTAAACCTATAAATGCTATTGGTCCGGCAAAAGCAGTAATACTTCCGGCCAAAATACTGGTTGCAAAAATGATCGTAAGTCGGGCTTTTTTATAATTCAAACCCATACTTTTTGCATAATTTTCGCCTAAAAGTAATGCATTTAATGGCTTTATACTACTTGCACTCAAAAGTAAACCAAAACTCACACAAATTGTCAAAATAGAAATAGAAGTCCATGACAGATTTCCCAAACTTCCTAAAGACCAAAAAGTGAATTTCTGCAATTGTTCAGCCGAACTAAAATAGGTTAAAACTCCAACAATGGCACTTGTAAAACTTCCAAACATAAGTCCTACAATTAATATTGCCATTGTATTTCGTAAACGCTGCGCAACTAATAAAACCAGCAATAAAACCGAAATACTTCCTAATGTCGAAGCCAATACGATTACATATGGAGATAATAAAATTGAATTTAAAAATACTGGCAATAAACCGGCACCCAAAATTACAATTGCTACTGCCAAAATTGCTCCTGAACTCAATCCTAAAACATCTGGACCTGCGAGAGGATTTCGAAATAATGTCTGCATCAACAAACCACTTATAGACAACCCAACGCCAACCAAAACAGCCGTAATCGCTTTAGGCAAACGATAATTAATTATTATATATTCCCAGGTCGATTTACTTGCTTCGCCGCCTGTTAAACTAGTATAAACTTCCTTGAACGGAATCGTAACCGAACCCAGACTAATGTCCAGAAAAAACATAAACAGAAGTGCTAAACCAAGTACGGAAAACAGGATTATATTTCGCTTTTTATTGACCAATTGCTTTTAGTTTAATTTAGATGCAAATGTAAACTCATAACTTGGCAATAAATCAGGATGAAATATTTTGATGTAATCTTTTAATACTAAATCCGGGCGACTTGGTGCTAACTCATAGTAAACAGTTCCGCCAGTTGCTCCTACTTTCCCTTCAAAAGTATAAACGTTTTTGTTTTTAAAAGCATCAAACTGACTGTAATGCGGATTCGTTTTTCCAAATTCTTCTAAGCTTTTAAACGTTCCTGAAGCAATCCAGAAGTTAGCGCTTTTTGCTTTTACCAATATTTTTTCAAAAGACAAACCTTCACTTCCGGTTCCTTTTAAATCTGCCCATAAATAATTTGCGTGAGCATCTTTCATAAACTGAGCTACCCAACTATTTCCTTTGGCTACATACCAGATATCCTGATACATAGAACCGTATAAAACAGTTGAAGTCGCAGGTTTATCAGCAACTAATTTCTTTGCCTGATCGTAACTCAAAACAATTTTATCAAACAATTCTTTAGCTTGATCTTCTTTACCAAACAAAGCTCCGTAAAGCTTAATCCATTCTGCTTTTCCTAGTGGAGATTGTTCCATCCAATCAGCTTGAACGAAAACATTTAGCCCGCTTTTTTTCAAATTTTCTAATGTTGGATTGTTATTGTCTACGCCAAAAGTTACAATCAAATCCGGAGATAATTCGATTAATTGCTCAATGTTTAATTTCTCGTTTTCGCCTACATTTTTAACAGAACCTTTGTCAATTAATGCTCTTGTTTTTTCTGAAGAAATATAATCGGTATGCGGAAATGCAACCAGTTTATTTTCGACTTCCAACATTTCAAGAAATGGAATACTCGTAGTTGATGTTACTACAATTGATTCTAAAGGAATTTTAATTGTGCTATATTTTTGTAAACTATCCGGAACTTTTGCGTCTTTCTCTTTTAAGACATAAGTGAATTTTGCATTGGCATTTGGCCAAGGATCAGAAACCGTTACAACCGAGTATCCATCATGCTTTACGATTGAAAGTCCGGAAGCATATTCGATACTATTTTTTGCAATTTCAGGTTTTGCAATCTCCGTTGTCTCATTTTTTTTACATGCTACAAGAAGAAAAAAAGGTAAAATAAAAATAAATTTAGGAAGTAAATGTCTCATATATAGGTTCTATTGTTTTTTAATGGAATTTGGTATCGTTTTTTCCCTATTATGGCATGTAATTTGGATCTTTACAATTTCATAATTTAAGTTTTCGATAGTGACAAAGGTAAGGTAATTTCTATTTTTTTTGTTTACCTTTATTCTTACAAAACCCAAAAAATACCATCTTAATTATATGAATGCCACAAAAACAAAAGTTTGCTCGAGTTGTGATTCTTCTTTTAGTTGTGGAGATACATCAGCCGAAAACAAGTGTTGGTGTAATGACTTTCCTCCAATTTTCAATCTTTCAGAAGGAGGAGATTGCCTTTGTCCAAAATGCTTTAAAGAAGCTTGCGAAGACAAAATTGATGCGTATGTAGAAACAATGACTCCCCAAAAAGCGCTTAAAAATAAAGCGATATCTTTACCCAAACAAGAAAAACTAATCGAAGGAATTGACTATTATATTGAAAATGGCAATTACGTTTTTAAAACCTGGTTTCACTTAAAAAGAGGAACTTGCTGCGGAAACGATTGTCGTCATTGCCCTTATTAAATTGTTGATTGTAAATTGTTAATTATAAATTATTAATTGTGAAGAATAACGTTATTAAAGATAAAAGTTTTGATTTTGCTATTCGAATAGTTAAACTGTATCAATATCTGTCTATTGAGAAAAAAGAATTTATACTTTCAAAACAGCTCTTAAGATCGGGAACAAGTATTGGGGCAATGGTGCGAGAAGCAGAACATGCCGAAAGTAAAAATGACTTTATTCATAAATTTGCAATTGCTCAGAAGGAAGCTAACGAATCTGTTTATTGGCTTGAATTATTAAACGCAACTGATTACTTAAGCAAAAAAGAGTTTGAGAATATTAATAATGATGCAATTTCAATATTAAAATTAATAACCAGTATCATCAAAACTACTAAAAGTCAACTCATTTCTAAACAGCCTCTACTTAAAATTAACAACTAACAATTTACAATTAATAATTAAAAAATGATTTACTTAATTACTGGAGGCGAGCGATCAGGAAAAAGCAGTTATGCTCAAAACTTAGCATTGCAACTTTCAAACGCGCCAATATATGTGGCAACGGCCAGAAAATGGGATGCAGATTTTCAGAATCGAATTGACAGACATCAGCAAGAACGCGATGAACGCTGGACGAATATTGAGAAGGAAAAACATCTAAGCGAAATTGATTTTAGCGGAAAAGTCGCTTTGATTGATTGTGTAACACTTTGGTTGACGAACTTTTTTATCGATCATAAAAATGATGTTACTTTAAGTTTGGAAGAAGCAAAAAAAGAGTTTCTATCGATTGCTGCTCAGGAAAATGCAACTTTGATTATTGTGACAAATGAAATTGGAATGGGTGTTCATGCTGAAACTCATATTGGCAGAAAATTCACAGAATTACAAGGCTGGATGAATCAGTTTCTTGCATCAAATGCTGATGAAGTTGTGTTGATGATTTCTGGAATTCCGGTAAAAATTAAATAAAATTCCAAATTTTATCCCGAAACTTCGGGACCAAATTTCAAAGCTATACTTTACCTTTACATAATCTTAAATATTGATTTTTTAAATTGATATTGAACTTTGTAATTGATATTGAAAATTATGAGCTATTTAGATGATATCTTAAAATCCCGACGTGATACGCGACATTTTACGACGGATGAAGTTCCTGACGAAGTAATCCAAAAGGCTTTACAGGCTGGACATTGGGCGCCTTCAGTTGGGTTAACGGATGCTACAAGATATTATATTATAAAATCTACCGAAGTCAAAAATGCTGTAAAAAATCTATTTTTAGACTACAATAAAAAAGCAGAAGAACTTACCGATAATCCGGAACAAAAAGAACATTATAAATCGTTGAAACTTGAGGCAATCGAAGAAGCTCCAATTGGACTTATCATTGCTTATGATCGATCTGTTTTAAATCAGTTTACAATTGGAACCGTTGGAAGTAATGAAGCAGTGAAATTTAGCTCTGTTTGTGCGGCACAAAATATTTGGCTTTCGCTTACAGAACAAGGTTATGGAATGGGTTGGGTTTCGATTTTGAATTATTATCAGTTTAAAAAGATTCTTGATTTACCTGATAATATTGAGCCTTTGGGTTATTTCTGTATTGGAAAACCGGCAACTAATTACGATAATCAGCCGATGTTGCAACAATTGCATTGGAAACAAAAATCTGAAGCTCCGGATTGTAAAGAAATTAAAAACATCATTCAGAATCCTGTTTTAAATTTTGAATCAAAAACTCAAATTCAGGTTGAAAGCAAAAATGATTTCAGCACTCTTTTACAAGACAAAATAGATTCTAAAACGAAACCTATTGGCGCTTTGGGAACTCTGGAAACGTTAGCTTTTCAAATGGCAACGGTTTTTGAAACTTTAAATCCAAAAATAACAAACCCTAATATTGTCGTTTTTGCCGCTGATCACGGTATTGCAAATCATGGCGTAAGTGCATATCCACAAGATGTGACACGTCAAATGGTTGGTAATTTTCTGGATGGTGGCGCCGCTATAAATGTGTTTTGCAATCAGAATAACATTCAATTGTCGATTGTAGATGCCGGCGTTAATTATGATTTTCCAACAAATGCTAATCTGATTTCTGCTAAAATTGCTAAAGGAACTCAGTCCTTTTTGCATATTCCCGCAATGAGTGAAACCGAACTGCAATTGTGTTTCGAAAAAGGAAAATCAATCGTTACGAATATTGCAAAAACAGGTTCGAACTGCATTGGTTTTGGCGAAATGGGAATTGGAAATACTTCTACAGCTTCTGTTTTAATGAGTCTGTTAACTGGTTTTTCTATCGAAGAATGCGTAGGAAAAGGAACTGGTGTTGAAGACGAAAAATTACTTCAGAAGCAAGATTTACTTAAAAAAGCTATTGAAAATTATTCCGGTCAAGCCGAATTAAAACAGCAATTGGCTTATTTTGGTGGTTTCGAAATTCTTCAAATGGCAAGCGGAATGTTAACCGCATTTGAAAACAAAATGCTTATTTTGGTAGATGGTTTTATTTGTAGTGTGGCTTTTTTAATCGCTTCAAAAATAAATCCTGATATTCATAAAAATGCTATTTTCTGTCATTGTTCTGCTGAAAAAGCACATCAAAAACTATTAAGTTATTTAAATGCAAAACCTATTCTAAACCTCGATTTGCGTCTTGGCGAAGGAACGGGTTGTGCTGTTGCTTTCCCAATTTTAAAATCGGCTGAAGCTTTTTTGAATGAAATGGCAAGTTTTGAAAGTGCTGGAGTTAGTAGGAAATAGAAAAATACAATATCAATGGCAAATTTCAATGTCAATTAAAAAATCAATTTCTTAAATGAAAAAAGAACTACATATCTTCTTTACCTGTTTAATGTTTTACACCAGAATTCCATGTCCAAAAAACATTGATCATAATCCTGATTATTTGAATAAAGCAACCCGATATTTCCCTTTCATTGGTTGGATTGTAGGAAGTATTTCTTTTTTAACCTTCTATCTTTTTTCACTTTTTTTATCTGTCGAAACTGCTGTAATCTTAGCTATTATTGCTTCGATATTAACAACAGGAGCTTTTCATGAAGACGGATTTGCTGATGTTTGTGATGGTTTTGGCGGAGGCTGGACCAAAGAAAAAATCCTAATGATTATGAAAGACAGCGCTATTGGTGCTTATGGAGCAATTGGTTTAGTTTTACTTTTTCTACTGAAATTCAAATTGCTTTCAGAATCTATTTTGCTTTTCAATGGTGAAAACTCTTATCTTCTTATTTTCCTTTTATTTATTTCTGCTCACGCTTTGAGTCGTTTGGCGGCAATTTCAATTATTTTCACGCATGAATATTCTCGTGATGATGCTTCGAGCAAAAGCAAGCCTATTGCTAAAAAACATACTTGGAAAGAAATTTCAGGATCATTTTTCTTCGGATTACTTCCTTTGTTGGTTTTCTCCTATTTACAATATAAATTTCTTCTGGCTTTAATTCCGGTTTTTATAATGCGTTATTTTTTAGCCCGTTATTTCCAGAAATGGATTGATGGTTATACCGGAGATTGCCTTGGTGCAACACAACAGGTTTGTGAAGTTGTTTATTATTTAAGTATTCTATTGCTATGGAAATTTATCTAGTTCGTCACACTGAAACTGTTTGCGAAAAAGGCATTTGCTACGGACAATCTGATGTAGATTTGGCAGAACCTTTTGATTTAGTTTTCGAAAATATTCTTTCGCAATTACCTTCAGAAGCTATTATTTTTTCAAGTCCTTTAAAACGCTGTGTTATTCTGGCTGAATATATTGAGAAGAATATCAAAACTATTTCTTTTGAAAAAGAAGAACGTTTAATGGAAATGAATTTTGGCGATTGGGAATTGAAAAACTGGGATAATATTCCACAAGAAGAACTTAATCCATGGATGGAAGATTTTGTCAATATTAAGGTTTCAAACGGAGAATCTTTTATTGAATTACATCAAAGAGTTGAAAATTTTCTATCTGATCTGGTTTCAAAAAAAATAACAAATCCTATTATTATTGTAGCGCATGCCGGCGTTATACGAAGCATTTTATGTCATCAAACTTCATTGCCACTAAAAGATGCTTTCAACAACAAGGTAGAATTTGGTCAAGTAATAAAAATAGTACTTTAAATGCCATTTTGTTTAGAATTTGTTTTAAAAAGTGAAACAAATTTGAAAATTCGATAATTTTAACTTTATCTTTGCACGAAATTAAGGTTGTGTTCATTTTTAACACATTAAAAGGGAATCAAGTAAAAATTCTTGAGCTGTACCCGCAACTGTAAGCTTTGTTCTGAAAAGAATGCTTGTTGTAACTACAAAACCACTGCTCGCCCCGGCGAATGGGAAGGTAAACAACAAGACGCAAGCCAGGAGACCTGCCTTTGTAACGAATATCGAGCTCTCGGGAAAAAGAGTTTAGAAATTATGACTTTAGAAAAACGGTTTGCTTTTTGTTTATTCCTGTTGTGCCAAATTATTTCGGCGCAGAACGACTCTATTACCAAATTGAAAGAAGTTGTAGTTTCTGACGCAAATCTTAAAAAATACTCCAATTCACAATCGGTTTTAAAGCTTAATGATTCTGTCATTAATAAAAATGAGGCTTTATTGACGGATCTTTTAAACTTTAATTCTACTATTTATTTTAAAGAATACGGGCGTGGAATGCTTTCTACAGTCTCTTTTAGAGGAACTACAGCATCACAAACGGCGGTAATCTGGAACGGAATTAATATCAATTCTCAGATGAACGGAAGTACTGATTTCAATACTATTTCTGGTTCTGATTATAATTCGATAAGCGTAAAAGCTGGTGGAGGAAGTGTACTTTACGGAAGTGGAGCTGTTGGAGGAACTGTACATTTAAACAACGATTTGGCATTTTATAGTCGGTTTGAGACTAATTTAAAACTTGATTACGGAAGTTTCAATACTATTGGAATCAATTTTAAAACTAATATTTCGAATAAAAAATGGAGCGCACAAATTGGCTTTTCAAAAAACAGTTCGACAAATGATTACAAATACATCCATAAATACAACTGGAAAGGCGAACAACGCTGGAATCAAAACGGTCAGTATGATGTAATAACTATGAGCGCAAATGTTGGTTACAAATTTGATGCAAAAAATAGTTTGAAATTATACACTCAAACTTCTAATACTGACAGAAATACTTCTTTAATATCTGAAACGGAAACTAAAACCAGATATGTAAATGGTTTTAACCGAAACTTATTAGAATATGACGGTGATTATGGAAAATTTACCACTAATCTAAAAGCGGCATATATATTCGAAAACTATCAATATTATCCTGATAATGCGGTTAATTTTTTCACTTATGGAAAAACAGAAAGCTTTATCACAAAAGCAGATTTAGGTTATAAAATTTCGAAATCAACACAAATAAACGGAGTTCTGGATTACAACAGAACTAAAGGTTACGGAACTGGTTTTGGAGATCACGTTAGAGAAATTAGTTCGGCAGCTTTATTGGTAAAACAAGATATTTCGACAGATTGGAAAAATGAATTCGGAATTCGAAAAGAGTTTACAGACAATTATCAATCTCCTCTTCTATTCTCTTTAGGATCTTCGTATCAATTTAATGAATTGTACAATCTGAAATTGAATTTATCCCGAAATTTCAGAATCCCGACTTTTAATGATTTGTATTGGGAACAAGGCGGAAATCCAAATTTAAAACCTGAAAGTTCTTATCAGGCAGAAATTGGTAATGTTTTCACTTTCAAAAACATATCATTGACTCAAACCTTTTATTACATGAAAATAAAAGATTTATTGCAATGGATTCCGGGAAGCAACGGTATTTGGTCTCCACAAAATACAGATAAAGTAAATAGTTATGGTGCTGAAACATTATTAAGCTGGAAAAAACAGTTTGGTAAAAACATCTTCGCTGCAAATGCAACTTATGCTTATACGGCTTCAAAAAATGACGAAACCAAAAAGCAGCTTTTCTATGTTCCGTTAAATAAAGTTACCGGATCTGTTTCTTATTCCAGAAATAGAATTTCAGCTTATTATCAATTTATGTTTAATGGTTTTGTTTATACAACAGAAAATAATGACCCGAAAGATATAATAAATGATTATAATGTTTCGAATATCGGAATTGATTATGATTTTAAATTTCTTGACACTTTCAAACTTGGTTTTCAAGTATTAAATCTTTTTAATAAAGAGTATGAAAGTTTGGAATACAGACCTCAGCCAGGTCGCAATTTTAATATGTATTTAACCCTAAAATTTTAATATAATGAAGTTTAGTAAATTATTTTTAATAGCACTTAGCGTTTCGCTATTCGTTTCGTGCTCGAATGATGATAATGATAATGCTCCAAAGGGAGTTTATGACAATGGTTTTTTTATCTTGAATGAAGGAACTAAACAAGCTACTGTTTCATTCTCAAGTGATGATTTAACTTCTTTTACTAAAGACGTTTATTCTACTGTAAATGGAGGTGATTTACTTGGGAAATTTGCTCAAAATATATTTTTCAGTGGTGACAACGCTTATATTATTTCAGGTGGAGCTAACAATATTACTGTAGTTAACCGGTATACTTTTAAATTAATTACTAAAATCGAAACTGGGTTAAAAAATCCAAGATACGGAGTTGTAAAAGACGGTAAAGCGTATGTTACAAATGCAAATACGTATTCATACGAGAATGCAGCAACAGGAAATACAGATGATTATGTTGCCGTAATTAATCTTGCAACGAATACTTATGAGTCAAAAATCGACTTGAATTCAACTGCTAACAGAGTAGTTTTGAAAGACGGAAAACTGTACATCACAGATTCTTACAACGATAAATTATTGGTTGTTGATATTGCTACAAAAAAATTAGATACTCCTGTTCAAATTGGTCTTAACGCTGATTGTATCGAAGAAGAAAATGGAGTTCTTTACATCTTAAAAGGTGGTTATGGAAATAGCAGCGAACTTGTAAAAGTAAAAATAGCTGACAAAACATTTACTAAAATTGCTTTTCCTGAAAGCTTAGATGGTGCTGGATTTATGGATCTTGAAGACAGTAAAATTTACTACACTGTAGGAAGCGCTGTTTATAGCATAAACACTAATGCTACTGCTGCATCAACAACACCAATTTTAACTTCTGCGGCAACTTACATATACGGATTTGCAGTTAAAAACAATCGTATTTATGTTGCGCAAGGAAGCTTTTCAGCAGATGGTTCAGCTTACATTTATAATTTAACAGGTGTATTACAAAAAGAATTAGCTACCGGTATAGGAAGTAACGGTTTCTACTTTAACGATTAATATTTTTTAGAATTAGTTTTTGGATTTTTACCAAAAAAGGGCTTTCAGAAATGAAAGCCTTTTTTTATGTCTCGTCCTGAAATAAGTTGGCATAAAATCAACTTATTTTAGATTTTTTGGAATTATGCTTCTTTAAGAACGCTTTTCTTTTTAAAGTATAAAGCAATAAAAGACAGAATAAAACAAAATCAAATTTTGTAAGATAACACAAAATAAAAGTTTGGGATAAAAAGCTCCTTTCTACAAATTTAAGAATACAACTCTTATATTTTTTGTTTTAAAAAAGGGTAACAAATATAACCGAATTAAAACTTTTACAGTATTATCCACTTAAAAAACAGAATGTTACACAAATTACCGCCATTATATACAACTTTGTTGGTTTTTTTATATCTTAGTAATCGTAATTTTGAATTAACTATTTATTAATACGAATCGTGTATCTTTATTTTCTGTGATACTGTTAGTAATTTAAGAAATCTGGTTTTATTTTTTTTCAATAATTAAAGAAGTCTTTAAATCGGTTTTCTAACCATTCAAAATTTAATCTGACAATGGCAGCAAAATAACTCTGCTGCGCTAAAAGCCACAAATCGTAATTTTAAGATGAGATTAGAAATGCTAATGTTGGCCTAATTTTTTATTTATCAAGTTATGAGCAAAATTTTACTAGTAAGAATTGTTTTTATTCTCTTTATAATGCCATTTTTTGCAAATGCTCAGACACCTGCTGTTCTTGCTCCGGCACCGGAAACACCACCGGAAACTACTGTTAAATATCCACAATTTCAATTTAAAGGATTATTTCAGGCGCGCTATCTGCAAGCATTAGAAGATGCCGTTGATGTTATGGGAGTTCATCATTCTACAGGCGATGTTGTTCAAAGTACGTTTGATATTAAAAGAATGCGTGTTGGTGTAAATACAAAATTAAGTGAGGCTACAGAAGTTGTAATTTTAGTAAATCTTGCTGATTTTAAATCTGATCCAAAAGGAAAAGTTTTAGAGAATGCTTACGCCAAATACACTTTTAGTAAATATTTTGCAGTTACAGGAGGACAATTCCGACCAGCTTTTGGTATTGAAGAATTAGTTCCGGTAGATATTATCAAATCATTTGATTTCTCGAATCAATATTATGAGTTTGGAAAAAACGGTTGGACCAGTTTTCAAATTGGAGCTTCTGCAACTGGAGCTTTTGATCTTGGAAACATTCCTTTTAATTACGCTATTTCTATGTTAAACGGAAACGGAAAAGATCAGGAAATGGATAAGGATAACGGAAAACAATATTCTACACGACTGGTTTTTACATTATCAAAATTGCACAAAATTAATTTAGGACTGAATGGAGGTTCCGGAAAAGTCTTCAAGAAAAATGTTTTTGCTTTAGGCGCTGATATTACCAGCGATTTTAAATTAAATGACAAGTTTACTTTCGATTTACAAATAGAATATAAACAAGGAACCAATCATAATTTATATTATTCTTTACCGGTTGAATCACGAACTCCAAATGTCTCAGATTATCAAATGCGAGGAATTTATTTTCTGCCTAATTTGAGATATTTAGTTGATTATAAAAAACTAACTTCATTAGAATTATCTTGTCGATATGAACGATTTGATCCAAGTTATAAAATCGATTCTAATGTTAGACAAACCTACACACCAATGATCAGTCTTGAATTTGGTAAAGCTTATACCGGCCGAATCGAATTGGGCTTAGAAATCGATCGTTTTGATAAAAACATTCCTGATACGTCAATGTATAATGACAACCTGTTTATAATTCAGTTTCAGTGCAGACTATAATTTAATCTAATTCTTATTGTTATGAAAGAAGTAAAAATTCCTCAAACCTTAATTACGCTTGCTGTTGGAGTAGCAATTTGGTTTATTCCGGCGCCAGATGGTGTAGTAATTGAAGCGTGGCATTTGTTTGCCATTTTTGTCGCTACAATTTTAGGAATTATTTTGAAAGCTGCACCAATGGGAACAATGTGTATGATCGCAATTGCTCTTACCGCTTTCTCGCAAGTATTAGCGCCGGGTGAAGCTGGAAAATCAATCACGCTCGCTTTAAAAGGGTTTGGAGATAAAGTAATCTGGCTTATTGGAATCTCATTTTTCATCGCCAGAGGTTTTATAAAAACAGGTTTAGGAAACAGAATCGCTTTCTTATTTATTAGAATATTTGGAAAAAGCTCACTTGGATTGGCATATGGTTTAGGTTTAGCAGATTTAGTTTTAGCTCCAGCTGTACCAAGTAATACAGCACGAGGCGGAGGAATTATTTATCCTATTATGAAATCTATGTCAATGAGTTTTGGCTCAATGCCGGATCAGCCCGAAACACATCGAAAACTAGGTTCTTATCTTACTTTAAGCAGTTATAATGCTAATTTAATTGCTTCATCTATGTTTTTAACCGGAACAGCAAGTAATCCAATGTGTCAAAAATTTGCCCTTAATTTAGGCATAAAAATTAGTTGGATTTCCTGGGCAACAGCAGCTATAGTTCCAGGTTTGGTTGCGTTTTTTGTAATTCCACTTGTATTGTATAAAATTTATCCGCCAGAACTAAAGAAAACTGGTGATGCGCCTCAGATTGCAGCTCAGAAACTTAAAGAAATGGGACCAATAACACGTGACGAATGGATGATGTTATTGACTTTCTTCATCTTATTATTCCTTTGGATGACGGGCGATTTGTTTTCTATTGACGCAACTACAACCGCATTTATTGGTTTGGTTATATTACTTCTAACATCTGTTTTAACTTGGGATGATGTCAAAGCCGAAAAAGGTGCTTGGGATACTATCGTTTGGTTTTCGGTATTAGTAATGATGGCGAGTTCACTCAATGAACTTGGATTTATTAGTTGGTTTAGCGGTTTGATAAAAGCTGAAATTGGCGGATTAAGCTGGCAAATGGCTTTTCCTATTATTGTATTAGTATACTTTTTCAGTCATTATCTTTTTGCAAGTGCCACGGCTCACGTAGCAGCAATGTATGCAGCGTTATTAGGAGTTGGAGTTTCTCTTGGAGTTCCTGGATTACTATTGGCTTTTATGCTTGGGTTTGTGGGTTCAATTTACGGAACTTTAACGCATTATGGACACGGGCCTGCACCTGTTTTCTTCGGAAGCGGATACGTCGACCTGAAAAGCTGGTGGGTCAAAGGATTAATAACTGGATTGACAATGCTCTTGATCTATATGGTTATAGGAGGATTGTGGCTCCGATTAATTGGTGATTTTTAAATTCTGATTCCGGGAGGAAGTAATTCTTTGTATTCTGGATTCTTTTTAATAAACAATACAATTCTAGGATGAATAGGCATTAATTTAAATTTCTTCTCAATGACAATTTCCATGATGTTTTTAAGTAAAGTATCAATTATCGTTTGATTGTCAAAGCCTTCCGGAGAGTTGATCTTGGTTAAGAAAATTTTCTTTTCCTGAAAAGAATATTCAATAGAAAGTAATCCTTCAGGGACTATGGTTTCAAATTGTCTTGCAAAAGTGTTGTCTTTGATTTCCATAGTTTCAATAGGTTCCATATTAGTCATGTTTTTTTGGGGAGATTGGATTAAAAATAATAGAAAAGAACGATAAGTACATTACATAAAAATCCTGGAAAGAGATTTAAATAATGATTATTATAACTACAAAGGTAATCATTTGATTTTCAATATAAAATTATTTTTTAAAGGTGTAATATTGCCTTAACCTTTCTATGGTTGAAATTTTATTGGGTTTGATGAATAAATGTGGTGTAAGATTTGCTGTGCATATTACTAAAAAAAGTAATTTTAGCTTGAAATTAAATCTGTAACCATAATTCTTATTCTGCCAAATGAGTAAAATCCCTGTATACTTTATGCCCGGTCTGGCTGCTAGTCCGGCAATTTTTGAAAGAATCAAATTAGACGAATCTGTTTTTGAGACCTGTATGTTAGAATGGGAAATTCCACAACCAAAGGAATCTTTGTCTGATTATGCATTAAGAATATCTAAAAATATAAAACACGAAAATCCGGTTTTAATTGGAGTTTCGTTTGGAGGAATTTTGGTTCAGGAAATTGCAAAGCATATTCAGGCACGAAAAGTTATTATTATTTCAAGCGTTAGAAGTAATGCAGAATTCCCAAGAAGAATGAAAATCGGAAAAACTACTAAAGCCTACAAGCTGATTCCGATGAAGTTAATTTTGAATATCGAAAATCTTGCAAAATATTCTTTTGGTGAAAAAGTCAATAAACGTATTAAATTATACGAAAAATTCCTGGCGGTTCGCGATCTGAACTATTTACAATGGGCAGTCGAAAATGTTATTTTATGGGATCGAAATGAAATCAATCCAGATGTTATTCATATTCACGGCGATCAGGATGATGTTTTTCCTATAAAGTATATCAACAGCTGTATTGTCGTAAAAGGCGGAACTCATATTATGATTCTGAATAAATATAAATGGCTGAACGAGAATTTGCCTTCTATTATATTGGAAGAGTAATTGTTTGTTTCAGGTTTCTGCGCATAGCAAACCCGACAGGTTTTAAAAACCTGTCGGGTTTCGTTTTGTAATCTTTGCCGATTAACTCGTTTGATTTCTTATTCTTTGAAATGATAAATAAAAACGAAAATCAACTTTTGAAACCTAAAGCCCTAGCCCTGATAGAAGCGGTATCCTTTTTATCCGCTTTTTTTGCGGATGAAAAGATACAAGTGGATAGCAGGAAATAGCTCCAAATTCTAATATTAAAAATTCTAATATTTTACAGTTAGTAATCTTTGTCAAAGTTTTGAACTTTGATAAAGATAGTTACGCATAGTAAACCCGACAGGTTTTAAAAACCTGTCGGGTTTCGTTGTGTAATCTTTGTCGATTAACTCGTTTGATTTCTTATTCTTTGAAATGATAAATAAAACGAAAATCAACTTTTGAAACCTAAAGCCCTAGCCCTGATAGAAGCGGTATCCTTTTGTGGCGGGGTTCGCCATAAAAGATACAAGTGGATAGCAGGAAATAGCTCCAAATTTTTATTAAATCTTAAATTTTAAAATCCCAAATTCCAATTGTTTAGGATCTAGTAATCTTTGTCAAAGTTTAAAACTTTGACAAAGATTGGCGAGAATAAATTTAAACGTATAAAAAAAATCCCATTCGCCGCGGCGAATGGGATTTTGAAATATTGTAATTTAAAGAAGTTTAGATTTTCTTCATTTGTTCTTTCATCATTGTGATTTGCTCTTTTAGCATTCCTTGTTTGTCTAATTTTTTAGCTTCGTTTAATAAATTAGTCGCTTCAAGTTTTCTTCGGCGTGACATTGCAACTCCGGCAAGGTTTAATTTTGCTACTGCCAAATCCATATCCATAGACAATCCAAGTTCGATTGCTTTCTTAAAATATTTCTCGGCTTGGTTGATATTAGTCTGAGATACCATAATTCCGTGTAGGTAATTAAAATATCCTTGTTGTTTGCGTACTAAAGCAGCTTCGGGATTTTTGATATATGCGAGCCATTTTTTAGCGCCTTCAAAGTCTTGTTTTCTTAATTTAAGGAAAGCTAAAAGGATAAATTCGTTTTTAAAGTAAAGAAATATTGGAATTGCAGTAAGCAATAAAAGGAAAATACCATTCCCGATATTACTTTCGGTAAATTGCCAAACGCCAGCAACTACAAGAAGTCCGGCCAAAATAAGTTTAATATTTTTATGAAACATAATAGATGTATATTTGTGATTGCAAATATAGTAAAATGAATTAAAAATATTTTTATTAAAGTACTTGCCAGAAAAAAAAGTCTTTGTATATTTGCACTCGGTTTTTGAGTAACGATATTCAAAAAACAGAAAAGAGATATTAGACACCATTTTAAAGATACAAAGCAATGAGCAAAAGAACATTTCAACCATCGAAAAGAAAAAGAAGAAATAAGCACGGATTTATGGACAGAATGGCTTCTGCGAATGGAAGAAAAGTTCTAGCGCGTAGAAGAGCAAAAGGAAGACATAAATTAACTGTTTCTAGCGAGCCTAGACACAAAAAATAATGTTTGTATAAACATACATAAGGCGATTACTTTTTTAGTATCGCCTTTTTTTATACCTTGTCGGTAAAAAATTTGTAACATTCTAGTTTCTAAAGCACTGTGAATGTTTTTGAATACATATTATAATAACTACACAATACATACAAAATGCCTAAAGACACATCAATAAAATCAGTTTTAATAATAGGTTCAGGACCTATTGTTATTGGACAAGCTTGCGAATTTGATTATGCAGGATCTCAATCTGCACGTTCTATTCGTGAAGAAGGAATTGAAGTTATCTTGATAAACTCAAATCCAGCGACAATTATGACCGACCCAAGTATGGCCGATCACATTTACTTGAAACCATTAACTACAAAATCGATAATTGAAATTCTAAAGGAACATCCACAAATTGATGCTGTTTTACCTACAATGGGTGGACAAACGGCTTTGAACTTGTGTTTGGAAGCTGAAGAAAAAGGAATCTGGCAGGATTTTGGAGTAAAATTAATTGGAGTTGACGTTAACGCAATTAATATTACTGAAGACAGAGAGCAGTTTAAACAACTTCTTGAAAGAATTAATGTACCAACTGCGCCTGCAAAAACTGCTACTTCTTACTTAGAAGGAAAAGAAATTGCTCAGGAATTTGGTTTTCCATTAGTAATTCGTCCTTCGTTTACACTTGGAGGAACTGGAGCTGCAATTGTTTACAAAAAAGAAGATTTTGATGAGCTTTTAACTCGTGGTCTTGAAGCATCACCAATTCATGAAGTTTTGATCGACAAAGCTTTAATGGGATGGAAAGAATATGAGTTAGAACTTTTAAGAGATAAAAACGATAATGTTGTAATCATTTGTTCAATCGAAAACATGGATCCAATGGGAATTCATACCGGAGATTCGATTACAGTTGCACCAGCAATGACATTATCTGACACAACTTTCCAAAAATTACGTGATTATGCAATCTTAATGATGCGTAGTATCGGAAATTTTGCCGGAGGTTGTAACGTACAATTCGCAGTTTCACCAGACGAAAAAGAAGACATCGTAGCAATCGAGATTAATCCTCGTGTATCTCGTTCTTCTGCTTTAGCATCTAAAGCGACTGGTTATCCAATTGCTAAAATTGCTTCTAAACTTGCTTTAGGATACAATCTTGATGAATTACAAAATCAAATTACAAAATCTACTTCGGCTCTTTTCGAACCGACTTTAGACTATGTAATCGTAAAAATACCACGTTGGAACTTTGACAAATTCGAAGGTGCTGACAGAACTTTAGGTCTTCAAATGAAATCTGTTGGTGAAGTAATGGGAATTGGACGTTCGTTCCAGGAAGCTTTACACAAAGCAACTCAATCTCTTGAAATTAAGAGAAATGGTTTAGGTGCTGACGGAAAAGGATATAAAAACTACGAACAAATTATCGAGAAACTAACTTTTGCAAGTTGGGATCGTGTTTTTGTAATTTATGATGCAATCGCAATGGGAATTCCGTTGAGCCGTATTCATGAAATCACAAAAATCGATATGTGGTTCTTAAAACAATACGAAGAACTTTATACTTTAGAGAAAGAAATTTCGAACTATAAAGTATCAAATCTTCCTAAAGAACTTTTGCTTGAAGCGAAACAAAAAGGTTTTGCTGACAGACAAATTGCTCACATGGTAAATTGTCTTGAAAGCGAAGTACATACTTTACGTATGGATCAAAATATCAACCGTGTGTTTAAATTGGTTGATACTTGTGCGGCTGAGTTTAAAGCAAAAACACCTTACTACTACTCTACTTTTGAAGCTGAAATCGAAAAAGCAAACGGTGAGCGTTATGTAGACAATGAAAGTATTGTAACTGATAAAAAGAAAATCATCGTTCTTGGTTCTGGACCAAACAGAATTGGACAAGGAATTGAGTTTGATTATTCTTGTGTACACGGAGTTTTGGCCGCGAAAGAATGTGGTTACGAAACAATCATGATCAACTGTAACCCTGAAACGGTTTCAACTGATTTTGATACAGCTGATAAATTATATTTCGAGCCTGTTTTCTGGGAACATATATACGACATCATTCAGCACGAAAAACCAGAAGGTGTAATTGTTCAATTAGGTGGACAAACAGCTTTGAAATTAGCCGAGAAATTATCTAAATACGGAGTAAAAATCATCGGAACTAGTTTTGACGCACTTGATTTAGCGGAAGACAGAGGACGTTTCTCAGATTTATTGAGAGAATTACATATTCCTTTCCCACAATTCGGAATTGCTGAAACTGCTGACGAAGCTTCTGCTCTTGCAGATACCTTAGACTTCCCATTATTGATTCGTCCTTCTTATGTATTAGGCGGTCAGGGAATGAAAATTGTAATCAACAAAAAAGAACTTGAAGAACACGTTATCAACTTATTGAAAACGATTCCAGGAAACAAATTACTTTTAGATCATTATTTGGCCGGAGCAATCGAAGCTGAAGCTGATGCAATTTGTGACGCTGACGGAAATGTTTACATCATAGGAATTATGGAGCATATCGAACCTTGCGGAGTTCACTCTGGAGATAGTAACGCTACTTTACCTCCTTTTAACTTAGGAGAATTCGTAATGCAACAAATTAAAGATCATACTTTTAAAATCGCAAGAGCACTGAAAACAGTTGGTTTAATCAACATTCAGTTTGCTATAAAAGATGATACAGTTTATATTATCGAAGCAAATCCAAGAGCTTCAAGAACGGTACCGTTTATTGCAAAAGCTTACGGAGAGCCCTATGTAAACTACGCTACAAAAGTAATGTTAGGACATAATAAAGTAACTGACTTTGATTTTAATCCGCAATTAAAAGGATATGCGATCAAACAACCGGTTTTCTCTTTCAGCAAATTCCATAATGTTAACAAAGCATTAGGACCAGAAATGAAATCAACTGGAGAAAGTATCTTGTTTATTGATGACTTAAAAGACGATCAATTCTACGAATTGTACTCTAGAAGAAAAATGTATTTGAGTAAATAATCTCAAATCCTTTATATATAGAAAAAGCTCCAATTACTTGGAGCTTTTTCTATATATAAAGGATTTATTTTTTCAGAAAACCAGATAAAGTTTCTTCAATGTCTTTTAAATCATCAAAGGAGTTTTTAATTATCCATTCACAAAGCAATACTGAATGTTTGATTTTGTCGAAAGTTACAGTATTGTTTGTAATAGCAGAGAATAATACTTTTAGAAATTCAGCTCCATCAACATTATCTAGCCAATTGGTTTCATTTTTACCTTTGGAAATGTAAGATTGATTTATAAACTTTTTTTCCCATTTATTTTCTTCTATCCAATTATTGATCACTCCTAGAGTAATCTTAAGACTACTTATTTCTGGAATAGCATTTAAAACGTCAAAAATAGCATCAATATTTAGAAGATAATTTTCAAACATTTTTCTTTTAGTAAAAACTACTGAGTTTTTACTTTTTCTCGCTAAATCTTCTTTTTCAGTCTTAGTCAATTTTTCACTATCAAAAAAGAAACCAATTGCAGGAGGTAATAATCCTTTTCCAGTACTCAATTTTTCATAAGTTTTAAAAATCAAGTCGGCATTCTTTTTTTGATTAAAATCTCCTGTATTAATTACAGAAAGTACAACATTTCCCATTAAAGAAATTCCATTAATTTTTTCAATTATTTTTGGAAAACAAATTTCTTCAGTTTTTCCTTCTACCCATAAAATGCTATCTGCTCCAAAAACATCTGAAAGTTTTGCACCAATTTCAGCAAGATAATTTTGCTGATTATTAGTTTCTTGTAGGTCTACGGTTTCTATTTTGCTTTCCGCATTCTTATATTTAACAATGTGAATTGTTTGCGGATTTGATGCAGCAATTGTTGCAGGCGAATGTGTAGAAATAATAAATTGATGTTGCGAATGTTCTTTTAAGATTTCAATGAGTTTTTTTGCTGCTCCAGGATGAAGAAAACTATTTGGTTCGTCAATAATAATCACTTTAGGGATATCCGAAGTTAAAATCACATACAATATTGCTAAAACTTGTCCTATGCCGGTTCCACATTCTGATAATGGAACAACTAAATCACTTCTTTCTAATTCAGGATTTTCGTTCCAAACCACTATTTCTACACGATTACTTTGGTCATTAAATGGTCTAATTGATATTTGATAAATTTGTGGAAATATTTTGCGAACATACGAATTGTATCTTTCGAATCGAATTTTATCTCCTTGAAGTATATTTAAAACTTCAGGTAGATTTGATGCATCTGAATTTAAAATATTATTAATTCCAAAATTTGATTTACCTATATTTAGTCTCTCGGCTTTAAAACAATAAAATCGAGCGATTAGCTTATTGACTATGTGAATAGAAAAGTCATTCTGACTTGAAGTTTCTAGAGTGAATTTTATTTGTTTAGATATGTCATGATGAAATGCATTTGAGAAATTGCTTTTGACAGTAGATTCAAGATGAAAAGCTGATGATTTAAGTTGACCATTTTCTATTACACATAGTATTTTATTAATATCATTGTCGAAATAAGAATCAAAAAAGCGATCATTATTTAAATCAAATAAATTTATATCTCCATTTTTTAATTGGTTCATAAAAAACTGACCTCCTGGAATATTATGGTTTAAGAAAAAAATTTTTATTTCTTTTTTTGAAACAGATAGTTCGATATTTAACGTAGATTTTTGTGAAAATGTTGATTGAATTGTTTGTATAGTTTTGCTGCTTTTATGAGGATTTCCTCTAAAATCTAAACTTAAAGCCTGAAGTAAGGCTGTTTTTCCAGCATTATTTTGTCCAGTAATTATATTTATACCAGCATTTAATTCGACATCATTTGTACTATAGAAGCTTTTGTAATTTTGAAGATTAAATTTTGTTATATACATAATGTTTGTTTGTTTTTAAGATTAAAAGTAATGATTTTTAAATGTCGGAAAGACGATCAATTCCACGAACTATACTATAGAAGAAAATATATTTGAGAAAATAATCTTGAATTCTGATATAAAAAAAACTCCAAGTAATTGGAGCTTTTTTATTTTTGATCTTTTATGTTTATTCGCTTTTTTCGAATACCACATTATCTCTTGTGTTTTTTTGTACTGAAATTGCACCAAAAAGTGCCAGCAAAAAGGCAAATGCATAAAAACCTTTTTCACTTGGCAGAATAGTCGCGTTCCAAAGTCCAACAACTAATAACACAATAGATAACAGCGTTCCGAACCAACAAATCCCATAGTAGATATCAGTTACAGGAAGTTTTTCAAGTCTGTCTCTTACACTTTTTTGCAATGAAACAACAGCAAATAATCCAAACATTAAAACTGTAAAATAATATCCCTTTTCGTTTAATAACATTTCGGCTCTTGCAAGTCCAACGATAAAACCTACTGTTCCAGCTCCAAGAGCTACCCAAGATGCCGCTATAAAGGCATTCGATGTTTTTTGTACCATATTCTTTAATTTAATAGTCATGTTTTGGTTAGCAACAAATATAATTAAATAAGATTCTGATTATAATAAAACGAAATAAATATTATTACGTATAATCTTCTAAAATGTTAAACAAAAAAAGCTCCATTTTCATGGAGCTTTTTTCGAATTTAAAGTAAGAATGTATTATTTCATTAATTGCTGTAAAGGTTTCAATTGGTCCATATTAATATTTGATTGTTTTAAAACGCTCATTAAGGTCATAATATTATTAGGATTCATATTTTTTCCTAAAACGCGAACCACTGCAAAACCATTTTCTTTTCTGTTAGCAAAAATCACAAATTCTTCGATATTATCGTCAGTGCCAACATAACTTACAGATGCACCGTCTTTACCAGAACCAACTGTCATTAATTGTTGATATTTAGGATCTTTCAGAATTGCTTTAACCTTAGTTCTTTCTGTTTCAAACTGCACTTGATTTTTATCATTTGCTTTGAAAGCCAGAATATTCATTTTGTCGAAAGAATTCAAAGCTTCACTTTGTTCTGCAGATAATTTTGTTTTATCTAAATTCAAAATGCTAGGCGAAACATCGAGCGCAATAAAATCTTTATTATCACTGTTTTGCACAAAATACTTCTGCAATGAAGGTTCAGAATTACAACTTACTAAAGTTAGCAATACTAAAAGAGCTGTAGTAAAAACGTTTGCTTTCATAATTATTATTTTTTGCCTTTAGAAGCTTTTTTAAGATCAGAACCACCAGGAAGTTGCATTTTATCTGTTAGTACTGAAATTTCGTTTAAATCAAAATTACCGGTTAGAGAAAGCAAAACAGTTTCGTCATTTTTTGCGCCGTCAACAAACATAAGCAATTCTTTAATTTGCGTATCACTTGCGCCTGATTTTACCATTATACGAACATTTTTACCGCTGTCATTTACACGCATTAATTCTTCTAAACCTGCCGTTTTGATGTATTTATCTGCTGAAGCTTTCATGTCTGCTTCAACTTTTGCATTCTTGGTAGTAAACACTTTTAAGTAGTCTAATTTCTTGATCAGGTTAATATATTGTTGTGTTTCTTTGTCAGAAGCATCAACTTTAACTTTACTCATTAAATCAAACATTTTTTTGTTTACAATTACAGATGTTACGTCGTCCTGACCATCAAATTTGTCAAAAGCACCTTGTGCATAAAAAGCTTGTGTAACAAATGCGAAAACTAGTGTTATGATGAAATTTTTCATTTTTGATTGAATTTAAATTATTGTTTAAAAATTTTGTTTTTTGATTGTTCGTATTCTTTAACGTATTGTACACTTTCGATACCTACATTAACATTGTTTGACAATAATGCTAAAGCTTTTTGCGTTGCCGCAAGTGCTTCTTCAGGATTGTCATAGGTTCCTAATTCTGATTGCGCTACAACCGGATCTGCAGGTTTTTGGCTCACATAAAAAAAGGTCCCTATTCCTAGTAAAAGAACAGCTGAAGCCGCAATTGACAACCACGCCACATTTCGTTTTTTAGTTTGTAGTGGTATTTCCTGCGTCGATTTTTGTTCTCTTACCTGAGAAAAATAACCAAACATTGGTTTGTATTGCTCCAAATGCTGCGCAACATTTGATGACGAAAAGTATTCTTTTAATTCCTTTTCTTCTGCAATAGAAGTTTCTCCCTGAAAGTATTTTTCTAATATATTTTCTATTTTATCTAATTCCATAACTGTGTGTATTAACCATTGATTCTCTTATTTTTTTTCTCGCTCTCGAAAGTGCCACCCGAATAGCCGTTTCATTCATGTTGACAATTTTTGCGATTTCATCAAATTCATATTGTTCAACATCGCGTAACTGAATTAATATTTGAAGTTGTTCAGGCAACTGACTTATAATTTTCTCAACCCATTCCAGACTATCAGAATCTTCGAGCTTTTTATCTAATTGAGGTTCCCGATCCGTAAAATTGTTATGAACTATTTTAAGATTTCCCGCTCTTTTCGATTTTAGCTGATCCAGACAATAATTTTTAGTCATTGTCATCGCAACAGCTTCTATATTATTGTATGCATCCAAATTGTCTTTTTTATTCCATAATTTCACCATTACCTCCTGAGTAGCATCTTCAGCTTCCTCGGTACTGGTAAGCAATCGTTTTGCCAGACGAAAAACTTTGTCTTTAAAAGGATTTACTAATTCTATAAACACAATCTGGTTCATATACGATTATTTTGGTTTTTTGGTCACTTGTGTAATTCACCGGTTTTAAGAATAATTTGAACTATTTTAAGCTCTTTTCACTCTATAAACCGAAAGATTACCCGTTAGCTTATATAGTCAAGACGAGGCACAATTCTTTTTGTTACAGCCTAATTTATTTTTTTTCTTAAAAAAAATGAAATAAACTTATTATAGTTAAAACTAAAGATACTATTTTTACGTTAGTACTACATAGATACCACTATATGAAAACAATTTTAAAGAGTGTATTACTCTTATTCCTACTTGCATTTTCTTTGCAATCTTGTGAGGATCAAGATGATGTCGCAGCTCCAGCTGATTTGCAGATCAATAATTTTATCTGGAAAGGATTAAATCAATATTATTTATGGCAAGCAGATGTGCCTAATTTAGCTGATAATCGCTTTAGTAACCAAGAAGCTTTAAATTCATTTTTAAGAGGATATTCTACTCCTGAAAATTTATTTCAGGATTTACTAAACAAACCAATTAGCAAATTCCCAAAAGGTCAGGCAATTGATCGTTTTAGCTGGATTGTTGAAGATTATACTGTCTTAGAACAAGAACTTCAGGGAACTTCTAAAAATGATGGTGTAGATTTCAGACTTAGTTACAAACCAGGAAGCACAACAGAACTTGTAGGTTTTGTGCGCTATATCCTTCCAAATTCTAATGCATCAACCAAAGCTATAAAACGCGGCGATTTGTTCACTGGAGTAAACGGAACTCAATTAACAGCTTCAAATTATCAAGCACTTTTAGGAGCTGATAGTTATACGCTTAATCTTGCTACTTACGACGGAAACACTGTTACAACAAATGGTAAGACGGTTTCTTTAGCGAAAACAACTTTAGACGAAAATCCAATTTATATTAATAAAGTGATTGTTTCAGGAAGTCATAAAATTGGGTATTTGATGTACAACGGATTTTATGGCAATTATGATGCTCAACTAAATGCAGCTTTCGCCGAATTAAAAGCTCAGGGAATTACTGATTTTGTTTTGGATTTAAGATATAACGGAGGTGGCTCTATTCAAACAGCAACACGTTTGGCTAGTATGATTACCGGACAATTTAAAGATAAAATTTTCGCTAAAATAAAATGGAACCCTAAAGTAAATGCTTATTACGAAAGTGAAGATGCAGAATCTCTTAATGACAGATTTGTTGACAAAATGGACGGAGCTCCAATTAACAGTCTGAATTTGACCAAAATTTATGTTATTACAACTGGTGGAACTGCATCTGCAAGTGAATTAGTTATAAATGGTTTAGTACCATATATTACTGTAGTTAAAGTAGGTGAAACAACTGTAGGTAAAAACGTAGGTTCAATTACAGTTTATGATTCTCCAACTTTTGGAAAAACAAACAGAAATCCAAATCACAAATATGCTATGCAGCCTTTGGTTTTAAAAATCGTAAATGCTGCTGATTTTGGCGAATATACTGATGGTTTAAAACCAACTATTGAGCAAAAAGAACTTATTGGAAACTTAGGAACTTTAGGAGATCCATCTGAGCCATTATTGAATATTGCAATTTCAAACATTACTGGTTCAACTGCAAAAAGAACTCAGGAAGGAAACGAAAAAGCATTACAACCTTTTACAGATTCTAAAGCTATGAATGGCTTCAAAAATCAAATGTATCTCGAAAAAGCTCCCGAAGGACTTTTAAGAGCATTAAAATAAATCACATAAAAAAACCGAAGCTAATAACTTCGGTTTTTTTTATATTATAAAACTGTAATCTATTTTTCGATTTCTCTCATAGAATCCATTTTCTTGTGAGCAAGGAAACCGGCAACATCTTCAAAGTGTTCCTTCACACGTTTGTTTCCAAACTCAAAAACCTTAGTTGCTAATCCGTCAAGGAAATCACGGTCGTGAGAAACCAAGATTAAAGTTCCGTCAAAATCACGCAATGCATCTTTAATAATATCTTTAGTCTTCATATCAAGGTGATTCGAAGGCTCATCCAAAATCAATAAGTTAACAGGCTCCAATAATAATTTAATCATTGCCAAACGTGTTTTTTCTCCTCCAGAAAGCACTTTTACTTTCTTAGTAATATCATCACCCTGAAACATAAATGCTCCAAGAATATTTTTAATCTGAGTACGAATATCTCCAACTGCAATAGCATCAATAGTTTCAAAAATAGTAGCATTTTCGTCTAATAAAGAAGCTTGGTTTTGAGCAAAATATCCAATTTGAGAATTGTGACCAATTTCAACACTTCCTTCATCAATACCAATTTCTTTCATGATCGCTTTGATCATTGTCGATTTTCCTTCACCATTTTTACCTACGAAAGCAACTTTTTCTCCTCTTTCGATCACAATATTAGCGTCTTTAAAAACTACGTGATCTCCATATGCTTTAGAAAGTTCCTTTACCACAACAGGATATTGTCCTGAACGTGCTGCTGGTGGAAATTTCAATTTTAATGCAGAATTATCTACTTCATCAACCTGAACAATTACCAACTTCTCAAGCATTTTAACACGAGACTGAACTGCATCTGTTTTAGAGAAAGTTCCTTTAAAACGATCAATAAAAGCTCTGTTATCAGCAATCATTTTTTGTTGCTCATCGTATGCTTTTTGTTGGTGAATACGACGATCTTTTCTTAATTCTAAATAATGAGAATATTTTGCTTTATAATCGTAAATTCTTCCCATTGTAACTTCAATAGTACGATTTGTAATGTTATCTACAAACGCTCTATCGTGCGAGATTACCACAACAGCTTTCGCCGAATTAATCAAAAACTCTTCTAACCATTGAATACTTTCAATATCCATGTGATTCGTTGGCTCATCCAGTAAAATCAAGTCCGGTTTTTGCAATAAGATTTTTGCCAATTCAATACGCATTCTCCATCCTCCTGAAAACTCAGAAGTCTGACGTGTAAAATCTTCACGTTCGAATCCTAAACCAACAAGAATTTTCTCAACTTCAGCTTCGTAATTTACTTCTTCGATTGCATAAAATTTCTCACTCAAGTCAGAAACTCTTTCGATCAATTTCATGTAAGCATCACTTTCGTAATCTGTACGAACCGTTAATTGCTCATTGATTTCGTCGATTTCGGCTTTCATTTTAAAAATTTCACCAAAAGCTTTTGATGCTTCTTCCATTACAGTAGAACCATCTTTTGTCAACAAATGCTGAGGCAAATAAGCCACTACAGCATCTTTAGGAGTCGAAATACTTCCGGTTGAAGGCTTGCTTTGACCTGCAATTATTTTTAAAAGTGTCGATTTTCCCGCACCATTTTTACCCATAAGGGCAATTTTATCATTTTCATTTATAGCAAAAGAAACATCGCTAAATAATGTAGTTCCACCAAACTGAACCGAAATATCGTTAACTGTAATCATTACTTTCTGTGAATTTGTTTAATCGGTTAATCGTTTAGCTGTTAACCCATTTTTTTCGTGGTGCAAAGATAGATTTAATTAGATAATGTGCCAATTTGAAAATTAGATAATTTTGAAAATGTGTTAATTAGATAAAATCCTAATTAAATAATACCTAAATCGTGACGAACGAAACAGCAATTGTCTTTTCATATTTCAAAATTTTAATCTTATCTTGTATAAGAATTTAAAAATCAGGAAAATATGAGAACGAAATTAAACTTGACGATCTGTCTAATTGCAGGATTAATATTTGGACTTTCTGCAAATGCACAAAAAACCGTAATTAAAAAAGAAGCTTTACCGGCAAATGCTCAAACTTTCTTAAAGACTCACTTTGGATCAAAAAAACCGAGCTATATATTGGAAGACAAAGAAATCCTCTCTACAGAATACAAAGTTCAATTTGATAATAAAACCGAAATCGAATTTGATAAAAAAGGAAACTGGAAAGAAGTTGATGCTAAAGACAATAAAATGCCAAGTTCTATTATTCCAAAAAAAATTGCTTCTTATATAAAAGCAAATTTCCGTAAAGAAAAAATAACCAAAATAGAATTAGGATCTTCAGGATACGAAACAAAACTAACCAACGGCTTAGAATTGAAATTCAATCTAAAAGGAGATTTCATCAAGATCGACAAATAAAAAAACACAAAACCCGACATGTTCCTAAAAACTTGTCGGGTTTGCTAAATTATCTAATTTTCAAATTGACTAATTATCTAATTAAAATTAGTCTTTTCTCCATTTTTTAGTTTCCTCAAAAACATGTTCTAAGATTGCAGATTCTGTTTCATCAAAATCAATGTTTCGTCTTCCCATAACTAATCTTGCTGTTTCAAAAGCTTTTTTAGTTACATAAGTAGTAAAACCTGCCGCTCCACCCCAAGAAAAACTCGGAACAAAATTGCGAGGAAAACCACTTCCAAAAATATTCGCGCTCACTCCTACTACAGTTCCTGTATTAAACATTGTATTGATTCCGCATTTACTATGATCTCCCATCATTAAACCACAAAATTGAAGTCCGGTTTTTGCAAACCCTTCAGTCTCGTAGCTCCATAATTTCACTTCTTCATAGTTGTTTTTTAGGTTCGAATTGTTGCTGTCTGCTCCAATATTACACCATTCACCCAAAACAGAATCACCTAAAAATCCATCATGCCCTTTATTTGAATTAGCAAAAAGAACCGAATTTTTAACTTCTCCTCCAATTCTTGATCCCGGACCAACTGTAGTCGCGCCGTAAACTTTTGCATTCAGTTTTACCTGAGCATTTTCACATAAAGCAAAAGGGCCACGAATTACTGTTCCTTCCATGATTTCAGAATTCTTACCAATATATATTGGTCCGCTTGAAGCATTCAGAGTAACAAATTCTAATTTCGCTCCTTCTTCAATAAATATATTTTCGGGCGCTATAACATTTACGCTTTTCGGGATTTGTTGCGATTTTCTGCCTTCTGTCAGATAAATAAAATCTTCACGAATTGCAGCATCATTTTTAGAGAAAATATCCCATGTATGTTCAACCGTTAAAGAATCTTCGTTGTATTGAATTATCTCGTAAGAATCAAAATCGACTCCTTCCTGATTTTCATTTGTAAAAAAAGCAATTACATCATCGCCTTTAAATATCGCCTGATTTGTTGTTAGATTAGAAACCATTTCGGCAAGAGTATCATTTGGTAAATACGCTGCGTTAATCATTACGTTTTCTTCCAATTCTACCATCGGAAATTTCTCCGATAAATATTCCTCAGTAATAGTTGTTATGGTTGAACCTAAGCGCGCTTCCCATTTTTGACGAATCGTCATGATTCCAATTAAGATATCAGCAACAGGTCTTGTAAACGTAAAAGGTAATAGTGCATTCCGGACGGGACCGTCAAAAAGAATGTAATTCATAAATAAAAATATTTGGTACTTGTTAAAATCTGATTTGGTTATCAGGTTCAAAGTTACGAATATTTTATTTTGTGCAATTAAATGTCTTATGGTAACAAAAGAAAAACCGGCAAATACAATTTAAAACAGTAAGCTTAAGATCTACTTTTATTTATTTCTGCTTTTACGATCTGGCTGTTTAAAATATTTAACCAATTCTATAGAATATATTACACTTGTAATCTTCCATTTACCATCTCTTTTAATA
Organism: uncultured Flavobacterium sp.; assembly: GCF_951805225.1. NCBI lineage: Bacteria > Pseudomonadati > Bacteroidota > Flavobacteriia > Flavobacteriales > Flavobacteriaceae > Flavobacterium > uncultured Flavobacterium sp. The sequence goes on from NZ_OX638201.1 coordinate 3,556,846, forward strand.
AGATTTAAATACTTACTTCCCCAATTAGTCATTTTTCCATTAGCCCAAAAACTATAATCCATTGCTACTGAAGCAACGGTTCCGTCTTCTATAATTTTAATATTATCAAATTTGTCTTCGGTAGTTTTATAGCTAAATAAGCCTCTTAGAAAATCTTTGTAAGATCCTGAAAAATAATTACTCCCGAATTTTGCTTCTCCTTTTTCCTCAATTTCTCTAGTCCTAGTTCGGTCTTTATCAGCTGCACACCAAACTACATGATCATCATTAAACAAACTATAAAATGCAATAGAATCTTTTTCGATTACACTTTTTGAGTAGGAATCAATTATAGCCAAAATCTTTTTCTTATTCTCCATTTTTTGTTGTCCATAACAATGTATTACTGTTAAAAATACAAATGTCAAGATGTTGATTTTTTTCATTTAATTAAACTTTTGAAATTTTATTCTTAATGATTTTATACTCAATTGTAAGACCTTCATATCCATAAGCATCGGCTTTCATTTCTTCTATTGCGGCATAACTTACAGGATGAAGATTCGATATTATTGAAGCCAAAGAATTATGCAAAGCCTCTATAAACTTTGCTTTATCATCTTTTAAATTTGTGGAATCTGAAATTTTAATAGTCAGAAAGAAACTATTTTTCTTTAATTCGGCTAAAGATTTCGAATTGATGAACCAGAGATAATCTGGTATAAAAGACACTGTTACAACAGTAACTTCTGGTTTTTTATTTAGTATTTCTTTAGTGAGACTGCTAATAGTCTGTACTAACTCTTTTGCCAAAGCAGGATTTTCCTGACCGCTGACTTGTAGATTAATTGCTGGCATACTTCAAATATTAATTGATTATTGAAGTACAAAATTGAATCTAAATAAACAGTTATTTATTGATGTATGTTAAGAGTTTTATACGACTCAACGATTCTGGTTTAATCCCAAGATAAGAAGCAATATGGTATTGAGAAATCTGCTGTTCTATTCCCGGATGTGTTTTATAGAGTATTTCCAGTCTTTCGGCTGCAGAATTTTTCAGAAAAGAGGTTTCTCGTCTACATTTTCTAATAAAAAAATCATCCGAAATATATTTTGCCAACTTTAAAAATGCAAAATCCTCTTCAATTAATTGATTAAACTTTTTAAGAGTTATGTACATAATTTCAGTTTCAGCCAGAGCTTCAATGTTGCAGTTTGTTGGACTTTGAGTTAAATAACTTGTATAAGCGGTTACAAAATTATTTTCAAGATAAAAATCATTATTATATTCAACTCCATCATTTTGAACATACGATCGAAGTTTCCCTGAATTTACTATTCCAATAAATTCACAAACAGAACCTTCCTGAATTAAATGTTCTTTTTTCTTTAAAACTTTAAACTGGAGTTCATTATTAAACTTTTCAAAATGACACTTCTCTAATCCCAGTTTTTCAAAAACATCTCTAAGTGACTCCATTTGATTGTTTTTAAAATTATTTTATTCAAAGATAAAAATATCACGTAACATAGATTCGTCTAAACAACTATTATCTTTTAGACATTTTAAACCACAAAAAAAGCCTTCCGATTGGAAGGCTTTTGTATAAATAAAAACAGTTATTAGTTTTTAACGTGTTTTGCATATTTAGTTTTGAATTTATCAATACGTCCTGCAGTATCGATAAGTTTAGATTTACCAGTATAAAAAGGGTGAGATGTTCTAGAAATCTCCATTTTTACAACTGGATACTCAACTCCGTCAACTTCAATTGTTTCTTTTGTATCTGCAGTAGATTTAGTGATAAAAACTTCGTCATTTGACATGTCTTTAAATGCAACTAATCTGTAATTTTCTGGGTGAATTCCTTTTTTCATCTTTTTCTTTTATTTATTGTTCAGAGCATTTTATTTTGAAGCTTTTCCATGGTTAGAAAAAGGTGTAAACAAAGGTTACTCTTTTTTTGTTTAAAAATTTTAATTATTTTGAGTCTGCAAATTTACAATTCTTTTTTAATATACAAATCTTTAGCCCACTTTTTTTTAGTTAAATTCAAAAAGCTTTTTTTACCTCTCATTATATTGGGAATTGCTATATTTGTGGATTAATTAATTATAAATTTATGGATAAAAATATATCTCCTGCCAAGTCAGGAACCATGTTCGGGGTTTTGTTCGGTGTTATAATGGTTTTAGAATTTGTCATTATGTATGTAATTGGCATGAAATCATTAGTAAATTCTAGTGCTGGAGTAATTGTAAATATTGCAAATTATTTAGTTTTACCACTATTATTTATTTACTTAGGATGTAATCATTACAAAAAAGATATTAACAACGGTTTCATCTCTTTTTCTGAAAGTTTAAAAACCGGAGTTTCTATAACGGTCCTCGCAGCTTTGATATATGCAATCTTTAATGTGATTTTTAATTATATATTTCCTGATTTCATAAACGAAATGCTTGAAATTACGCGAGACGGAATGCTTGCTAAAAACCCTGAAATGACTGCAAAAGAGTTGGAAGTAGGACTTGGTATGGTAAAAAAATTCATGAATCCATTAATTGTTTTCCCAGTAACAATTGCCATGTATGCTTTCATTGGCTTAGTATACTCACTAATTGTCGGCGCAATCGTAAAAAATGACAAACCCTAAAGTTTATAATACAATATAAATGAATTTATCTATACTTATACCGCTTCTAAACGAAGAGGAATCACTACAAGAACTCTATTCGTGGATTATTAAAGTGATGCAATCTAATAATTACTCTTATGAAATCATTTTTGTAGATGATGGTAGTACGGATGATTCTTGGAATATTATTGAAGGTTTTTCTAAGGAAAATTCCAATGTAAAAGGGATTCGATTCATGAAGAACTTTGGAAAATCACAAGCGCTGCATGCTGGTTTTGCTAAAGCACAAGGTGATGTGATTATTACTATGGATGCCGATTTGCAGGATAGTCCGGATGAGATTCCGGGATTGTACGAAATGATTACAGCTCAGAAATTTGATTTGGTTTCTGGTTGGAAAAAGAAACGTTACGATTCTGTGGTGGCAAAAAATCTTCCTTCTAAATTATTTAATTGGGCTGCCAGAAAAACTTCGGGAGTTGAATTGAATGATTTTAATTGCGGATTAAAAGCGTACAAAAACACGGTTGTAAAAAACATAGAAGTTTCGGGTGAAATGCACCGATATATTCCGGTTTTGGCAAAAAATGCCGGTTTTAGTAAAATTGGCGAAAAAGTTGTTATTCACCAAGCTCGTAAATATGGTGAGACTAAATTTGGAATGGAGCGTTTTATAAACGGTTTTCTGGATTTAATTACAATTTGGTTTTTATCCCGATTTGGAAAAAGACCAATGCACTTATTTGGTGCAATGGGTTCGTTAATGTTTATTATCGGATTTTTATTGGCGGGTTATATTGGAGTTTCAAAATTATACCATATGTATAATGGAATGAAATATAGCTTAATAACCAGTAATCCATGGTTCTTTATTGCTTTGACAACTATGATTTTAGGAACTCAGTTATTCCTGGCAGGTTTTCTTGGTGAGATTATTTTGAGAACTAAAAGTAACGAAGCACGTTATAAAGTAGCCCGAGAGGTTAATTTTTAACGTAAAGCCCTAGCCCTGATAGAAGGGAAAATCCTTTTATATTGTTTTTTCTACAATATAAAAGATTGGAATGATAGCAGGAAATAGCTCCTAAAAATTATTATTATTTTAAAATATAAAAAATAGACGAATGATGAATATAGCACCTAATATTTTGAATGCTGTAAACGAATGGTTAACCCCTACATTTGACAACGAAACTCAAGCTGCGGTTAAGGAATTAATAACGACATCGCCTAAAGAACTTGAAGAAAGTTTTTATAAAAATCTGGAATTTGGAACTGGCGGAATGCGCGGTGTAATGGGCGTTGGAGATAATAGAATCAACAAATATACGCTTGGAAAAAACACGCAAGGTTTGTCTGATTACATGCATGAAGTTTTTCCAAATCAACCTTTAAAAGTTGTTATTGCTTACGATTGTCGTCATAACAGTAATACATTGGCAAAAGTTGTTGCTGATGTTTTCTCTGCAAACGGAATTCATGTTTATTTATTCTCGGATTTGCGTCCAACTCCTGAATTATCATTTGCTCTTAAATATTTAGGTTGTCAATGCGGAATCGTATTAACTGCTTCTCACAATCCACCTGAATATAATGGTTATAAAGTTTATTGGGAAGATGGCGGACAAATCGTTCCTCCTCAGGATGCTGCAATTATTAACGTAATTGAAAATCTGGGTTACGATAAAATTAAATTTAATGCTAACGAAAGCCTTATTCAATATATCGATACCGAAATTGACAAAGCTTTTGTGAAATCATCTATAGAAAACGCAAGTTTTAATACTCCGGCTGAAGCCAAAGACAACTTACAGATTGCTTTTACTTCATTGCACGGAACTTCGATAAAATCTATTCCTGACACTTTATCACAAGCTGGTTACAAAAATGTACATATTGTACCGGAACAAGCGATTCCTGATGGGAATTTCCCAACTGTAAAATCTCCAAATCCTGAAGAGCCGGAAGCTTTGACAATGGCTTTGGCTTTGGCCGATAAAACAAATTCGGATATTGTGGTTGGAACTGATCCTGATTGTGACCGTCTTGGTGTTGCTGTTAGAAATAATGATGGTAAAATGATTTTGCTTAACGGAAATCAAACCATGATTTTGATGACTTCTTTCTTATTGAAACAATGGAAAAAAGCGGGTAAAATCAACGGAAAACAATTTGTAGGTTCTACAATTGTTTCGACTCCAATGATGATGGAATTAGCAACAAGTTATGGCGTTGAATGCAAAGTTGGTTTGACCGGCTTTAAATGGATCGCCAAAATGATTAAAGATTTCCCGGAACTCGAATTTATTGGAGGTGGTGAAGAAAGCTTTGGTTTTATGGTTGGTGATGCCGTTAGAGATAAAGATGCCGTTGCTGCTACCTTATTAATATGCGAAGTTGCTGCTCAGGCAAAAGCTGCCGGAAGCAGTGTTTACAAAGAACTTTTACAACTTTATGTTGAAAATGGTTTCTACAAAGAACACTTGGTTTCATTGACCAAAAAAGGAATGGAAGGTTTACAGGAAATCAACCAAATGATGATTGATTTACGTGAAAATCCTCTAAAAGAAATCAGCGGACAACGCGTTATTATGGTTGAAGATTATCAATCGTCAATTGCATTGAATTTATTGACTGGTGAAGAATCTACAATGGATATTCCGAAATCAAATGTATTGATTTATTATACTGAAGATGGTTCTAAAATTTGCGCCAGACCAAGTGGAACTGAACCAAAAATCAAATTCTACATTAGTGTAAATGCAGAATTAGATTCAGTTGAAAATTTTGACGCTGCAGAAAGTTTCTTAGACGAAAAAATTCAAAATATCATTGCAGGAATGCAATTGAAATAATAAATAATGAGTAGATTGTCTAATCTATCATTTATCACATTATATAGATTAGACAAATCATATTAATACCGAAATAGCAATCAAATTATTATCTAGTAAAAAGTTAAAACAACATACAGATAAAAACCAAAACACTACATTTCAATACAATACAATTGTGCACACAGTGTGTGCAAAATTCAGCTATAAATCCAAATAGAGAATTATTGCTAGAAAAACTCGAAAGAGCCATTGCTATAGCAGAAAATAACATCCACAAATAAATGAGTACTTTCAAAAAAATAGTTCCTTTTATATATCCGTATAAAAAATACGCATTCTTAAACATTTTTTTTAATGTTTTGTACGCACTTTTTAGCACACTTTCTTTTGTTGCTTTAATACCAATGCTTCAGGTATTATTTGACCAAACAAAGGCAAGAAAAATAAAACCAGTATATCACGGAATTTTAAAACTCCAACAATATGGTGAAGATTACTTAAGCTATTACATCACCACTACAAAAGGCAATCATGATCCAGGCTACATTTTAGCTGTAATGGTAACAATTATCATTTCGATCTTTTTATTAAAAAACTTAGCAGATTATTTAGCCATGTTTTTCATCACCTTTTTACGAAATGGTGTTTTAAAAGATATGCGAAATGCATTGTATAAAAAAACTCTCGAACTTCCTTTAGCATTTTATTCTGAGAAAAGAAAAGGTGATGTTATTTCAAGAATTTCTGCGGATGTAAATGAAGTTCAAAACTCATTTTTAGCAATACTGGAACTTATTGTAAAAGAACCCTTAACTATAGTCTTTACCATAACAACAATGCTACTTATTAGCACTAAACTAACATTATTTGTTTTTATTTTTATTCCAATTTCAGGTTATATTATTTCATTAATTGGAAAACAACTTAAAAAACAATCAACGAGAGCACAAGAAGAACAAGGAACTTTTTTATCTACTATAGAAGAAACTATTGGTGGACTAAAAGTGGTAAAAGGATATAATTCTGAAAACTATTTTAATACTGTTTTTCAAAATTCAACTGAGCGTTTCTTTTATTTATCAAATAAAATAGGTAATCGCCAGAATTTAGCTTCTCCTGCCAGTGAGTTTATGGGAATTACCGTTATTGCCATTTTATTGTGGTACGGAGGACAAATGGTTTTGATTGACAAAACACTAAGCGGTCCTTCATTTATCGCTTACATGGGATTAGCTTATAATATCCTTACGCCTGCAAAAGCAATCTCTAAAGCTTCATACGGAGTAAAAAGAGGAAATGCTGCTGCTGAACGTGTTCTTGAAATTCTAGAACAGGAAAACACTATTGTTTCAAAAGAAAATGCAGTTGAAAAAACAACTTTTGATGATAAAATAAGCATTCAGAACATTAATTTTAAATACGAAGACCAAGCAGTTCTGAAAGACTTTTCTCTTGAAATTAAAAAAGGCCAAACTGTCGCTCTCGTTGGACAATCAGGAAGTGGAAAAAGTACTATCGCAAACTTATTGACACGTTTTTATGATGTGAATGACGGAACAATTTCGATTGACGGCACCAACATCAAAGACATGAATCTTCAGTCACTTCGCAGCTTAATGGGATTAGTAACTCAAGATAGCATCTTATTTAATGATACTATCAAGGCAAATATCGCTTTAGGAAAACTAGACGCTACAGACGACGAAATTATTGAAGCGCTGAAAATCGCCAATGCTTATGAATTTGTAAAAGATCTACCGAACGGTATTTATACAAATATTGGAGACAGCGGAAACAAAATTTCCGGTGGACAAAAACAACGTTTATCAATTGCTCGTGCTGTATTAAAGAATCCTCCTATTATGATTCTGGACGAAGCAACATCTGCATTAGATACTGAAAGCGAAAAATTTGTTCAGGAAGCTTTAGAGAATATGATGCAAAACAGAACATCAATCGTAATTGCTCACAGACTTTCAACAATTCAAAAAGCAGATGTAATTGTGGTAATGCAAAAAGGAAAAATTGTAGAGCAAGGAACTCACGATGAATTAATTGCGCATAACGGAACTTATAACAAACTCGTTACAATGCAATCTTTCGAATCATAACAGACTTAAATTCTGTTTAAAAATACTTACTTAAGTTATCTACAGGTTTAATAACCACAGAAAACTAAGTAAGTATTTTTTTTATAGTTTATTATAAAATCAATTTGTAATTTTATTAGAAATACTAAATCGCCTACTAAAATGTATTTCAAAAATCCAAACATAATACTTCCTGAGGATCCAGATACGGTTGTTTGGAAATACTTAGATCTCTCTAAGTTCCTGGATTTATTACTTTCTAAGAAACTTTTTATGTCGCGTTCTGATAAGTTTGAAGATCAGTATGAAGGCACTTTTAGCGAACCTACTTTTGAAGAAATTAAAAAGCTAGCCATTGATAATCCAGACTTTTTAAATTACTACAAAACACATCGCGAACAAGTTGCTATAAGCAGCTGGCATATTAATGAATATGAATCGTTTGCTATGTGGCAGATTTTTACCCAAAATAGCGAAGGATTAGCGATTCAGTCTACTATTGGAAGATTGCAAAAAGCATTGAAACCTGAGAATAATTTTGATCAATATATTGGCGAAGTTAATTACATCGACTATAAAAAAGAATATATTCCGTTTGATGATTTGTTTTTCCCTTTTCTGTTTAAGCGAAAAAGTTTTCAATACGAACGTGAAGTTCGCATTATAACCGACACTTCAAAAAGCAATATTAAACTTAATGACGGATTAAAAATCAACGTTGACATCAATCAATTAATTGAGAAAATATACATTCATCCAAAATCGGAAAACTGGTACAAAAAACTCGTAATTGACTTAGTAGATCGTCTGGGTTTTGGAATTGAAATCGAAAAATCTGATTTAGAAAGCGATATTTTGATTTAAGTCCATGTCATTTTTTGTCATTTCGACAAAGGAGAAATCACACGAGAAACTCGACAAAGATTGATTACAATATTTTAGTTTTTTTTATTTCTTCTTAGCTAATATTAATTATTTTTAAAACCGCTATCTAAACTGGACTAAAGTCCATCTCTACAATATTTGCCAAACCTTCGGTTCTCTTTTATCTATCTTAATAAAAAAAGCGATTTAAAAATTAATTTTTAAATCGCTTTTTTTATGATTCCGAAATCTTAGCGCCTCAGAACCTTAGTCCCTTAGAACCTTTAAATAGGTTTATAACTTTTCACTTCCCATTTTTTAGAAGCTAAATCTATATAATTATAATGTAAAACATCATTTTTATCGAATTGTCCGTTTTGATTGGTGTCTTCGATTGTTCTAAAGTATAAGCGGTTTTTAGATTCGATTAAACTCCAATCTACTAATTCCTGAAGATCTGTAGAAACTTTGGTGAAATTCTCTCCACTAATATCACTTAAATACAATGTTTTAATATCTCCTGTATCAATTTTACCGTCTTTATTAGTATCTGCATCTGTCAAAGTATAAACCATAACTTTATTCTGAGTTCTGTCAGCAACGGTTTTTAAATAAGTCGCCGTTAAAATCAAAACCGGTTTATCAGACAAAGGACGAATAGAATCTGAATCTACTTTTTGAAATTTCAAATTTTGCAAATAACCTGTAATCTCATATTCCCCTAAATTTGAAATCGTAAAACTCACATCATTCACACTTGAAGATCCATAACGCGCTTTTGTTCCTTTTTCAAACACGCGCAAATCTCCAACAGGATGAATCAAATAGTTCGTTCCTTCCATTTGAATAGGCAAATCAGCAACTTCTATCTGCGTAGAATCTGTTTTTGTGACAACACTTCCTTTACTGGCAGCATCATAAATTACTTTCGGTTTCTGAACTTCATCTTTACAACTCACTAATGTTCCGATGATTGCTAAGGCTATATATTTTAAGGAATTTTTCATGTATGCTAATTATATTAGAATATCAAATATAGTATTTTTGATTGTATTATTTATTTTTATTGAATTTTACTAAGGCGAAGATATTTAAAAGAACAAGACCTAAATAAGCCGAAAGTAGAATCCAATTCTTTTTATACAGAGCCAAATTATATTCCAACTGTCTTTTTCTTTCCCGTTCCAGAAAAAAATCTTTATTCGCTTCCCAATAACCGCATTTAAAAGGAACGATTTTTTTGAAATCATTTTTAAATTTAGGTTTTGGCATTATTAAAACAAAAAAATCATTGTCGTTTTGAATATACAAAGGCATTTGCTCAATTGCCAGAATATCTAAAACTCGAATATAAACTTCATATTGCATCTTATCACCTAAATGAATCTGAATACCATTTATAGCATCATTCTTCCGGTTTATTTTTCTTAAAGCAAGTTGAAGATCATTCAATTTTTCTTTCTCTAAATCTTCACTGCTATTTAGATTAAATACCTGATAGTTTCTTTTGATTTGTAAAAAAGCTTTTTCCTGAATAGAGTCTGGAAAACTAACATCTACACAACTTTCAACCGTAAAAGCATCAACTTTATAAAAATGATAAAAACAAAACACCGGAATCAAAATCAAGGAAATCATTCCAGGAACGTAAAAAATCTTCTTTCGCTTTTCACGTTTTTCTATCATAGTCTCGCATTCAATTTTATATTGAAAACTCTTGAAGTCATATAATTTGGAATCGCGTATTGATTTTTAGAATATACGTCACGAACCCAAGTATTGGTTATCGCATTTTGATTATTGAAAAGATTGAAAATCTCTAATCCAACAGATAATTCTTTGAAGTTTTTTAGCCAATTTGCTTTAGCAACTTTAGTACTGTTATCAACAAAAACTTTAGCAAAACCAATATCTACTCTACGATAATCGTTTAATCTGTTTTGATATAGATATGGATCTGAATATGCCGGAGCTCCTCCAGGTAAACCAGTATTATAAACTAAATTCAGATATAATTTTACACTTGGAATATTAGGCATATAATCCTGAAACAACATCGCAAATTTCAAACGTTGATCTGTTGGTCTTGCAATATATCCTTTATCTGCATAATTTTCTTCGGTTTTCAAATAACCAAAACTAATCCACGATTCTGTTCCCGGCACAAATTCTCCATTTAATCTAAAATCAAGACCTTGCGCATATGCTTTTGCATTATTATTGGCAATATAACGAATTCTAACATTGTCGATCGAATACACATTTACATCAGAAAGTGATTTATAATATAGTTCTGTAACCCATTTAAAAGGGCGATTCCACATTTTAAAATTATAATCATTCCCTAAAACAATATGAACTGATTCCTGAGCTTTTACATTTGGATTTACAACACCATCCAAATCCCGAAGTTCTCTATAAAAAGGCGGTTGGTGATATAATCCGCCCGAAAGCCTGAAAACCATATCCATATCCCAATCCGGTTTTATAGCAAATTGCGCACGCGGGCTAAAAACTACTTGATTTTTTCCTTCAACAGCTGCTCCGGAAACATTCCAACTCTGGAAACGAGCTCCTAAATGATACCAAATCTGACTAGAACCAAGTTCCGCTTTTTTATTATACTGCGCATAACCTGAAAATCTATTTATAGTATTATAATTTGTTGCACGAACATCCTGATAAGGCAACAATGGTCCGGTATAAGGTTGATACGGCTGATTATTTTGTGGCAAAATAACAATTGGAGGATTTATAGAAAATCCAGCAGAATCAATCATTTCCCATTCTACAATTCTATCTCTAATAGATTCTCTGGTATATTTAAGTCCAAATTCTAATTGACTGTCATTTAACCATTCTTTGAATCCTTTAATTTCGGCATTTGCAATTAAAGCGTCCAAATCATTTCGCGCGTGACTCAATTGCGAACCAATTCCTTTTGTAAAATCAACTTGAGACGCGTCTTGATCCTCGCCAACATTTCCAAGACGATATTGCGCCAGAATATCAAAATGTTCTTGTTCTGTAGTATGAAATAATGAACCAATAAGTTTTAACGTTAAAGTTGGAGAAACTTTATAAGTCGTTTTTAATGCACCAAAATAAGTGTCGTATTTATCTCTTTCCTGACCTTCATAATATACGGCAAGCGCCATTGGCTGGTCTATAGTTCCAAATTTTGTCTCGCGGGTTAAAGGCTGATACAAATACTTGTTTTCAGAAATGTTTCCTAAAAAACTAATCTGCCATTTTTGCGAAATATCATAATTGATGTTCGTTTGAATATCAGCAAAAGTTGGCGTATAATTCGTTTGTGTATCTTGACTATTAACCAACAAACTGTTATTTCTATAACGAACTCCAGTTACTGCAGACCATTTTTTATTTTTAGAAACCAAATCTACTGAAGCACTTCCTCCCAAAAAACTTGCTTCAAGTGAAGCGCCAAACTGAGTTGGTTTTCTATACGTAATATCTAAAACAGAAGATAATTTATCTCCAAATTTGGCCTGAAATCCTCCAGCCGAAAAGTCAACATTCTGAACCAAATCTGTATTGGTAAAACTCAATCCTTCTTGCTGACCAGAACGAATTAAAAACGGACGATAAACTTCGATTTCGTTTACATAAACTAAATTTTCATCATAGTTTCCGCCGCGAACTGCATATTGTGTACTCAATTCATTATTTGAATTTACTCCCGGCAATGTCTTTAGAATGTTTTCGATTCCGGCATTTGCTCCGGGAATTTTTTTAATCGTTGCCGCATCAATAGTTGTAATTCCCTGAACACGTTTTTTATTTTTGGAAGAAACAAAAACTTCTCCCATTTGTTCTTCAGAATTACTCATTACAGGATTAAAAACAAAAACTTCATTTGGTTTTAGATTTACTGCCAAACTCATCATTTTTAAAGAAATGTGAGTAAAAATCAAAGAAGTTTTTTTGTTCGATGGAACATCGATTTCAAAAAAACCGTTTGCATCTGATTGCGTTGTATTTCCCGAAGAAGTCACATTGACATCGACGACCGGACGTTTTTGATTATCTAAAATAATACCTTTAACATGAGCATTTTGAGCAAATGAAATACAAGAAATGCATAAAAAAAGAAAACCGAATATTACTCTGTTATTATTCAAACGTTTTGATTTTATTTTTGTTGACTTCTAAAAAAATGAGTTTCAAAGATAGCAGAATTACCCACATTATCAATTACTTCAATTTTTAAATCGTTTGCCCCTTCAGCAAGCATTGTATCATCAAAAGTATGTGTGATTTTCTTTGTTTTGTTTTCATATTCAAACAAAATCCAATTTCCGTTTAAATATCCGTTGTATGATTTAATTCCTGAAGAAGAATCGTTAATGATGAAATCTATTTTTTTGACATCACTTATCCATTTATCCTGAATTGGTTTTACAATTTTAATTGTTGGATTAATTGTATCCAAAACCAACCCAAATTGTCCCAGCGTTTTTGATTTAGCCGTAAAAACATCTCCTTTTCTAATAGTTCCGTTGTAACTATTTCCTCTTCCAATATAAAGTTTATCTCTTAATTCTTCCGGATATGAACTGTCTTTTATAGTAATCGTAAAATTCGAATGCACAGGAACTGTATCGTCGTGAATATAAATACGATTGTTTTTTACATCAAAATTTAAATTAAAATCATCGTAAAAAGTTCCCGCCGGAAAAAATACCGACATATTATCTTTTTCGAAATTAGAATCTTTATTGACTTTAATAAAATATTTTGAAGTCACAGGCTCTTCTTTTACAATTGGCGTTGCAGCATCATATTCAACTGGAACTGTAATTGTATTTAAATTTCCAAAATAATCAGAAACTTCAATTCTATACGTCGAAGCTAAATTCGGCTCGACCGGAATAATCCCTCGTAATGAATCTGTTTTTATTATGCTTAAAGCAAAAGGCGTTTTCATGAAAAGTTTTTGAACGCGCTGACCTGATTTTTTATATTTACCATAATCAATCAATGCATTTACATAACGCATTTCGTCAAACGAATAAGTATTGAATTGATAGTTATAATTTTGATTTCCGTTAAAGAAAGTAGAAACATTAAAAACTCCATTTTTATTAAAAGAAACATCATCGAAATCTACCGCTACAATTCCAAAACCAATTTTCCCGTTCGCTTTTACTTTACTTGCCAAATAGGTTCCGTCTTTTTGAAGCGCAACATTTAGCAATAAAGGTTGTTTCGATTGATTTACCGTCGAATTATTTAACGGATAAACATAAACACTCGAAACTGTTGGCTTTTTAGTGTCTTTAATATTTTTATCGAATCCAAAAAATATCGGATTAATTACAAATTCTGTTTTAGTATCGCGAATTTCAAAATGCAAATGTGGTCCTTCAGAAGAACCTGTATTTCCGGAAAGCGCAATTAATTGGCCTTTTGTAACTGGCAATTCATCAGGTTTTAGAAACATTTCGATTTCGTAAGCCTTCTCTTTGTAATGTGTTTTTTTGACATAATCCTGAATTGGACCAACAGTAGTTTGCAAATGTCCGTAAACCGAAGTGTATCCGTTTGGATGTGTAATATAGATACATTTTCCGTTTCCGAAAGTCGAAATTTTTATCCTTGAAACATATCCATCTGCAATTGCATAAACATTTAATCCTTCTCTTTGGTTTGTTTTTAAATCAAAACCGGCATGAAAGTGATTTGGTCTTAACTCCCCAAAATTCCCAGAAAGCTGCATTGGAATATCAAGCGGCGGACGAAAATAATCCTTCGGATATTGGGTTTGAGCGAAAATAAAATTTGTAAAAAACAGGGCAAGCAGTGATAATCTCATAAGGCAACATTTTTGCTAAGATAAAGAAATTAGCTACTAAAAACGAGTAAAAAGCTACAAAAATACAATTAATTGAATTTCATTTGTTTGATTATTTTTAATGTAAAAAAATCGATAAAAAATTGCATTAATAAAAAGGAATACTAACTTTGTATGATTAAGTAATGAATAGGATTTATAATGAGTGTAATTGCAGAAATAATTGATACTCTTGAATATAAAGTCGAAAAGCTTTTTGAGAAATCAAAGGCCCTAGAAAAAAACAATCAGGTTTTAAGATTAGAACTAACCAAAGCTGCGGAAATTATCCAGAAACAATCTGAAGAAATGGAGGCTTTGAAGAAGCAATATGATACACTTAAAATAGCCAATTCGTTGCTCGGCAGCGACAATAACAAGAGAGAGACAAAGCTTAAAATAAATTCATTAATTCGCGAAATTGATTACTGTATAGCACAACTATCAGATTAGAAAGACATGGACGGAAAGCTTAGAATTAAAATATCAATCGCAGACAGAGTCTATCCATTAACGGTAGAACCATCTCAGGAAGAAGGACTTAGAAGTGCTTCTAAGAAAATTGATGCTATGATCAAGCAATTCGAAGAAAGTTACGCGGTTCGTGACAAACAAGATGTTCTGGCTATGTGTGCCTTGCAATTTGCATCACAAGTAGAACAAAAACAAATTGATAATGCAATCGATGGCGAAGAAACTATCGAAAGAATTAAAAGATTAAATTCGCTATTAGATCAATATCTCGAAAATTAAACGTTCTTTACAGAAACTAAGATACTGCCTACATTAGTTCACAATTGGTAAACTCAACACTAACAATTTAGAATGAGCAAATCGTCGCTACTATAGTATGCCCTGCTTCGACTGGGAAACTTGAACAGTGAGTTAGCTCAAAACTTGTCTTTACGAGTTTATTCAAGCAATTAATGTAGGCTTTTTTATATATAAATTTTAACAAACATGGACATAATAACGATCATTATTTCAGGTATTGTAGGGATTGCAGCAGGATTTGCGATCGCTAAAATCATCGAAAAAAGCAATATTTCTAATTTAATTAAAAACGCAAAAAAAGAAGCCTCTTCCATTTTAAAAGACGCTAATTTAGAAGCAGAAAATATCAAAAAAGATAAAATCCTTCAAGCAAAAGAGCGTTTTATCGAATTAAAATCAGAACACGAACAAGTTATTTTAGCTAGAGATAAAAAAGTAGCTGAAGTAGAAAAAAGAGTGCGTGACAAAGAATCTCAGGTTTCAAACGAACTTTCGAAAGCGAAAAAAGTAAATGACGATTTTGAAGCTAAAACAAATGAATACAATAATAAAATTGAAGTTTTAGACAAAAAACAAGCTGAAGTTGACAAATTACACAAAAGTCAATTGCAACAACTTGAAGTAATTTCAGGACTTTCTGCTGAAGAAGCAAAAGAACAATTAGTTGAAGGTTTAAAAGCTGAAGCTAAAAGTAAAGCAATGTCTCATATTCAGGATACAATTGAAGAGGCAAAACTTACTGCACAACAAGAAGCTAAGAAAATTATCATCAATACGATCCAGAGAGTTGGAACTGAGGAAGCAGTTGAAAATTGCGTTTCAGTATTTAACATTGAATCTGACGATGTAAAAGGTAGAATTATTGGTCGTGAAGGTCGTAACATTAGAGCTCTTGAAGCTGCAACGGGAGTTGAAATCATTGTTGATGATACACCGGAAGCTATTATTCTTTCTTGTTTTGATCCTGTTCGTAGAGAAATTGCTCGTTTGTCATTGCACAAATTAGTAACTGACGGACGTATTCACCCAGCGAGAATTGAAGAAGTTGTTGCTAAAACAGCAAAACAAATCGACGATGAAATTATCGAAGTTGGTAAACGTACTGTAATCGACTTAGGAATTCACGGTTTACACCCAGAATTAATTAAGGTTGTTGGTAGAATGAAATACCGTTCATCTTACGGACAAAACTTATTGCAACACTCAAGAGAGGTTTCTAAACTTTGTGGTATCATGGCTGCCGAATTAGGCTTAAATGTAAAACTTGCCAAAAGAGCTGGTTTACTTCATGATATTGGTAAAGTGCCGGATACTGAAAGTGATTTACCACACGCATTATTAGGTATGCAATGGGCGGAGAAATACGGTGAAAAAGAAGAAGTTTGTAATGCAATTGGAGCTCACCACGACGAGATCGAAATGAAATCATTACTTTCTCCAATCGTTCAGGTTTGTGATGCTATTTCAGGAGCAAGACCAGGCGCAAGACGTCAGGTTCTGGATTCATACATTCAGCGTTTGAAAGATCTTGAAGAAGTTGCTTACGGATTTAGCGGTGTAAAAAATGCATACGCAATTCAGGCTGGTAGAGAACTTCGTGTAATTGTAGAAAGCGAAAAAGTTTCTGACGATAACGCTGCAAACCTATCTTTTGAGATTTCACAAAAAATCCAAACTGAAATGACTTATCCAGGTCAGGTAAAAGTTACTGTAATTAGAGAAACCAGAGCGGTTAATATTGCTAAGTAATCTCAACTATTATAAAATAAAAAAGGCTATCATAACGATAGCCTTTTTTATTTTATGTCAAATTCATTTAAAGATCATTAAAGACAATTTTAAAGCTTGTTCCCACTCCTACTTCACTTTCTACAGAAATACTTCCTTTCATCGCTTCAATTTGATTTCTGGTAATATACAAACCGATTCCTCGCGCTTCCTGATGTTTATGAAAAGTTTTATACATTCCGAATAATAATTCCCCATAAACAGCCAAATCGATTCCTAAACCATTGTCTGTAATTTTTAATGATTTATAGCCTTCAGGTTCAATCGAAAAATCAAAAACTATTATTGGATCGCGATCCGGATGTGCATACTTTATAGCGTTTGTTGTAAAGTTTAGCAAAACACTTTCCAAATAAGCAGGATTGAAATTAATCGTCAAATATTGAGGAACATTATTTACAATCGTAACCTTCGTTTGTTTATCGTAACCTTTGATTGTCGAAATTGTTTTCTCAATATATTCACAAAGTTTTAAAGGAACGACAGCAATATTAATATTACTTTGCGTTTTTACGATTTGTGTTAAATTAGAAATCGTGTCATTTAAATCATTAGAAACTGTTCGCAAGTGTTCTAACATTTCACTTACGGTTTCTTTATCACCATCAGCATCAATAAAGTCTAAAATCGACTTTATATTTCCTGCCTGCGTATTTAAATTATGTGAAACGATATGCGAAAAATTCAGCAATCTACTATTTTGATCGCTGTATAATTTCATCGTTTTTATAAGTTCCAGTTCTTTTTCTTTTTGCAGAGAAACATCCGTGTGAGTTCCGATTACGCGTAATGGTTTACCATTTTCATCTCGTTTAATAACTTTTCCACGATCTAAAATCCATTTATAATTTCCGCTCGAAGTCATTACACGATGATAGTTTTCGTAATAAGGAATCTTATTATCAAAATGTTCTTGTATATCTGAATAGTATTTGGGAAGATCGTCCGGATGCACAATTTTATCCCAACGTTCAGGATCATCAAAAATATCAGCAGAATCAAGTTCCAATATTTTTAGTGACAAAGACGAATAGAAAACATTATTGGTAACCATATCCCAATCCCAGATTCCGGCTGTAGAAGCATCAAGTGCAAATTGAAATCGTTCTTCGGAAATACGTAACTTTTCTTCTTTATCTTTTAATTCGGTAATATCCGAAACATGTCCATAGAAACTAACTCTACCATCATCTGATTGCTCTGTTTTTGCAGAAATCTTAAACCAACGTAAGCCTTTTTTTGGTAAAACAGCACGAAATTCAATATCCCAGGGTTTTATTTCTTTACGCGCTTTAACTAAAGATTGAAAAAACGCTTCACGATCCTGAAGAAAAACTCTTTCGTAAATAATAAACTTTATATCGTTGTTGAATTCACTAACTGTAAATTCAAAAATTTCATCAGCAGATTTACTAACTAGTGGAAAAGAATAATTGTTATCAGTATCAATAATAAACTGAAATAACAAATCAGGCATTTCGGCAAACAATTTTTTATAAAAATTATTCACTTCTAAGCAATCCTCATTTTCATACAAATCAAAAACCATATGCTACTTATTTTACTTAAATTGAATGATCAAAAAACATTTAAAACAATAAAAGTGCCGTTTGTCGATCTTATCTGTTTTTAATAGAAAATAATATACAATATATTAATTTTTGCTTTAAAAATCAGGACTCTGCCCAAAAAATTATTTTCTTGGATGAAAAGAATGCATCACTTCTTTTAGAAATCTCCTGTCTAAATGCACGTAGATTTCTGTAGTTGTTATCGATTCGTGTCCCAACATTAATTGGATCGATCTTAAGTCAGCTCCATTTTCAAGTAAATGTGTAGCAAATGAATGTCGCAAAGTATGCGGACTAATACTTTTATGTAAACCTATTTTTACCGCCAGATCTTTTATGATTGTAAATACCATTGCGCGAGTCAATTGATTACCTCTTCGGTTTAAAAACAAAGTGTCTTCGCAGCCTTTTTTAATATTCAAATTTACTCTGACTTCCTTTTGATAAATCTCCATATATTTTTGAGTCAATTTACCAATAGGAACAAAACGTTCTTTATTGCCTTTTCCGGTAATTTTTATGAATCCTTCGTCAAAAAACAAATCAGATATTTTAAGCGAAACCAACTCCGAAACCCGAAGTCCGCAACCGTATAAAGCTTCCAGCATCGCACGATTTCGCTCTCCTTCATTTTTACTTAAATCAATTGCGGCAATAAGCGCATCAATTTCGGCAACAGATAAAGTATCCGGTAATTTTCTGCCTGTTTTTGGAGTTTCAATTAATTCCAGCGGATTATCATTTCTGTAATCTTCAAAAACCAAATAATTAAAAAAGCTTTTCAATCCCGAAATAATACGTGCTTGCGAACGCGGATTTACTTCCTTAGAAACGGAATATATAAATTGCTGAACGGTTTCATCAGTAATTTTCAAAGGCGAAACTTCAATTTGATTTGTATCTAAAAAAAGACATAATCGCTCAATATCAAAACCATAGTTTTCAATTGTATTTTTAGACAAACCTCTTTCTATTCGCAAATACGATTGATAATCTTTTATGTATCGGTTCCAGTTCATATCTACAAAGTAAAACATTTTTTGGGCATAAAAAAACCTTCCCGATTAAGGGAAGGTTTTAAATATTTTTCAATTAAAAAACTAGAATTTATATCCTAGAGATAATGCAAAAACACTGTTTTTCGCATTAACATTATCATCAAAGTCATCTCCAACTACATTAGACAAACCCAAAGTATAACGAAGTCCAGCTGATAAATTTTCAGTAAAATCGTATCCAGCTCCCAGATTCAATCCTAAATCAATAGTTTTATAATTATCCTTAATATCTCCCTCTTCCGAGTGTCCTAAAATTGTTGCTTCACCTTTAGCACTAACTAAAAAACCAATTTGAGGACCAGCCTCCAAATTAAATTTCTCAGCTACATAATACTTTGCCATTACCGGAACATTAATATATCCTAACTTAGTATTTAATTCTGCTGGATAGACATTATTATTATATTCAAAATTACCCTTTTCTTTTACTCCTTGAGCAGAATACAAAACCTCTGGTTGAATAGAAAATTTATCCGTAATTTTTATTTCTGCAAAAGCCCCTGCCTGAAATCCTACTTTAGAAGAAGCATTTTCAACATCACCGGTTTGTGTACTAAGAGAAACTGCACCTTTTATTCCAAATTTCACTTCTTGAGCATTTGTAAAAGCAAATGCCATAACTGCTACAGCAGTCATAATAATTTTTTTCATTCTTTTGTTTTTGGTTAATTAATGGCCAAATATAAAAATATACTTATTAAATAATTAATTGTATTTTAACAAATAAAGCAGTAATTAGAGCCATTTTCACACCAATATCTTTTTATTTATTCTCAATATTAAAATCATAGATATAAAAAAACCTTCCCGATTAAGAGAAGGTTTTCTAAATATTTTTTAAAATAGAAATTAGAATTTATATCCTAATGTCAAAGCTAAAACACTATTTTTTGGGCTATCAAAATATTCATCTGCAGTATCAGTATTATAATCTGCAATATTTGATAAACCTACAGTATAACGAAGATTAACAGAAACATTATCAGTGAAGTTATATCCAGCTCCAAAATTAAATCCTGTATCTACAGATTTAAAACTGTCTTTAATATCATGACCATCTTGCTTAGCAGATACTAAAAATCCTAATTGTGGACCAGCTTCAACCGTGAATTGTTTTGTGATAAAAAATTTAGCCAAAACAGGAACATTTATGTAATTTAATTTATCATCGAAATCACCGAAAGAACCTCCATCAATTTTAGCACCTTGAGTAGAGAACAAAACCTCCGGTTGAATAGCTAATCTTTCGATAACTTTAATTTCAGCGAAACCTCCAACTTGGAAACCTACTAAAGATCCAGCATCCCAATAATTTCCTCCGGCAAAAGTTGTTAGGTTAAGACCTCCTTTTACTCCAAATCTAGTTTTTTGTGCATTAGCAAAGCCAAATACCATTACTGCCATTGCAGCTAAAATAATTCTTTTCATTACAATTTGTTTAAGGGTTATAATAGTCAAATATAAAAATATACTTAATAAAAATTAATTTTTATTTTAACAAATATAGCAGTATCTAAAGCTTTCAACATATTTAACTAAAGCTAAACTGTTAGTTTTCAAAACATCACTGAAATTATTATAGAACTTCTGTATATTTTAGATAAGGCTCAAAAATTATTTATTAATCGAATTTATAATTGAATCCCAAGTTTACAGAAGAAATAGTTCCATTGTTCGAAATTCCTTTGTACGAAGTATATACTTCAATTTTTTTAGTCTGGAAACCAAATTTTGGCTGATATAAAAATCCTCCGTCTATATCGCCGTCAACATTAATAGCATAACCTAAATCTGCGCCAACAAAAAAATTATCTGCAATTGAATATTGTGCAGTTCCGGCAACTGGAACAAAGCTTTGATTAGTACTTCTAAGCATTTCATAAGCAACATTTCCAATATAAGCAGTATAATCTTTACCTATATATGTTGTGTAACCTGTAGTTACTCCCGCGCTAAACTTATCAGCTACATTCCACAAATAAGAAACATCAGCACCTAAGTTTACAGAAAACAAATCTGCACTATTTCCTAAAGGTAGACCAACATGTGCTCCAACTTTAAAATGTCCATCTTGCGCATTGACAAAACCAAATACCATTACCGCGATTGCAGCCAAAATAATTCTTTTCATTACAATTGTTTAAGGGTTATTATAGTCAAATATAAAAATTTACTTAATAAAAAATGATCTTTATTTTTTAAATAACAAAATGATAATGGATTACAAAATCTTATTAAAGAAAAATTCGCAAATGATTCTTAAACTTAAATAGGATACAAAATCAATATTTAAACATCGTTTTCAACTATTATATATCAAATAAAAAACAAATAAACATAATAATATACTTACCAAAATCAATTTCCATAAAACCTATTTTGAAATATTATTCGTATTAAATACAAAATTTTTCTACTAAAACAAATCAATCACAACCTTCTTAAAAAGAGTGTTTTACTTAGCCTAAATCAAAAAACATGCGAAATTTAGTAATTATTTAAACCAAAATATAAAACAATAAATTCCTAATTCTGTAGTTTTGACTAATAGATAACATTTAAAAAATACCAAATTTTAAAAAAATTTTTATGAAAAAAATAATTTTAGCAGCTGTATTGTTCATCGCAACATCAGCTACAATACAAGCACAATTAGTACAATTTGGAGTTAAAGCAGGGGTTAACTTTGCAAGTCAAACCGGAGATGCAGGTCTTCAAGGTGTTGCATTTGACAAAGAAGGTATCACTAGCTATCACGTAGGTGTTCTTGCAGAAATTAAATTATTAGAAAAATTCTCTATTCAACCAGAGCTATTATATTCTACTCAAGGAGCAACATACAAAAACGCGGTTGACGAATTTAAAAACGAATTAGGATACTTATCTATTCCAGTAATGGCTAAGTTTTACTTAACAAAATCAGTGAGCTTAGAACTTGGACCACAAGCTTCATTTTTATTAAGTGAAAAAAATGATTTTGATGTAAAAGATGCTGAAACTTTCGAATTTGGTCTAAATGCAGGTTTAGGTCTTAAAATTACTAAGAACCTTTTTATTCAAGGTCGTTATGGTTTAGGATTAACAGAAGCATCTAAAAATGCAGATGTTAAAAATTCAACTTTCCAAATATCAGCTGGATTCTTGTTCTAAAAATAATATCACATACTTTTCTAAAAACCGTTCTATTAATTAGAACGGTTTTTTTATTTTTACACTTTAGTGAAATGTTTTCAATAAAATATAAAATGAATTCGCATCACTTATAATTAAAATCAAAATATGAAAATCTGCATTATCAACGGCCCCAATTTGAATCTTTTAGGAAAAAGAGAACCAGAAGTTTACGGAAGTCAAACCTTTGAAGATTACTTTGAAACGTTGAAGCAAAAATTTCCTAACATTGAACTTTCTTATTACCAAAGCAATATTGAAGGTGAATTGATAGGAAAAATTCAGGAATGTGGTTTTACTTTTGACGGTATTATTCTAAATGCCGGCGCCTACACACATACTTCTATAGGTTTAGGCGATGCTATAAAAGCGGTTACAACTCCGGTTATCGAAGTTCATATTTCGAATACTTATGCACGCGAAAGCTTCAGACATCAATCGTATTTGTCTGGAAATGCAAAAGGTGTTATACTTGGTTTTGGTTTAAAAAGTTATGATTTAGCAATTCAATCTTTCTTGTAAGTCTTTTTTTAACAAATTTTTAATAAGCTCATTTTTAACTTATTCTATTTTTGTTAGAGAAACCACTTCCATGAAAAACTTTATTTTATCAGCCTTTTTATTTTTTTCGATTTCAAACTTTGCACAGATCAAAGGAACAATAACCGACGATAAAGGAAATCCATTGCCTTTTGTTTCGGTTTTTGAAGAAAACACCTATACCGGAACAACTTCTAACGAACAGGGAAAATACCAACTGAACGTAAAAGAGATTGGTAAAAACAAAATAGTTTTTCAATACCTGGGTTTTAAAACTCAAAAATCAACCGTTTCAGCAGATTCAAAAACAGTTACATTAAACATTGTAATGCAGGAAGAAAGTTTTGCATTGAATGAAGTCGTTATTGATCCCAAAAACAATCCTGCAAATGCAATTATAAAAAGCGCAATTGCGAACAAAAAAGACAATTCTGAAAAAACGGCACGATACACCGCTGATTTTTATTCGAAAGGAATGTTCAAAATAAAAGATCTTCCAAAGAAAATAATGGGCATGAAAGTCGATATCGGCGATGATATGGCTTCAAATTTAGATTCAACCGGAACAGGTATTTTATATTTATCAGAAACAATTTCTAAGATATCTTTTGAAAAACCCGGAAAACTAAAAGAGAAAATCATTGCTTCTAAAATTTCAGGAAACAATAAAGGATTCAGTTATAATACTGCCACTTTATCTACTTATGATTTCTATGACAATACATTAGAATTCAACATCAACCTTATCTCTCCTATCGCTGATAATGCTTTCAATTACTACAAATACAAACTTGAAGGAACTTTTTTTGACGATAATAATCAGCAGATTTATAAAATAAAAGTAACACCAAAGCGTGACAAAGAACCAGTTTTTGAAGGTTACATTTATATTGTTGATGATAGTTTTGCAATTTATGCCGTCGATTTAGACATAAAAGGTTACAGAATGAAAAATGAATTTACTGAAGCAATGAATCTAAAACAGAGCTTTAGTTATAATGTCAAAAACAAAATCTGGTCAAAAAACGCCCAAACTCTTTCTTTTAATGCCGGCGCTTTTGGTGTAAAGTTCTCTGGAAAATTCAATTATGTTTATTCGAATTATGAATTTCCGGCTTCTTTCGAAAAGAAAACTTTTGGAAATGAAATTGTAGCTTTTGAAGCTGACGCAAACAAAAAAGACGATGCTTTTTGGAATCAAATACGTCCGATTCCTTTGACAATAGAGGAAAGCAATGATTATACTAAAAAAGACAGTTTACAAACTATTAGAAAATCTCAGAAATACACTGATTCAATAGATTCCAAAAACAATAAATTTAAAGTTACGGACATCATAATGGGTTATGATTATAAAAATACTTTTAAGAAACACTCTTTTGAATATAAAGGTTTATTGAATCTTTCGTCTTTAAGTTTTAATACAGTTCAGGGTTTTAATCTCGATTCTGGTTTTTCATTTAAAAAATGGAATGAAGAAAAAGGAACTTCTACTTCTATAAGTACAACTTTTAATTACGGTTTCTCTGATGAACGTTTTCGTGTTACTGGCGAAATCAGTCACAAATTCAACAATATAAATTATGCTACAATTTGGGCGTCAGGCGGAACAAAAGTCGCTCAATTTAATAGTGCTCAACCAATAAGTAACTTTGTCAATTCTATAAGTTCATTGTTTTTCAAAGACAATTATATGAAGCTTTATAATTTAGAATTTGCTCAGGTCAACTATTCGCAAGATGTTGCAAACGGAGTAAATTTGAATGCAAAAGTTGGTTATGAACAACGAAAACCACTTTTTAATACTACGGATTATTCGTTCTTTAAAAGAGACGATATATATTCTTCAAACAATCCGTTGGCTCCAAATGACTTTGTAACGCCGGCTTTTGATCCGCATCATTTGTTTAAAGCAGCTTTATCGGCGCGAATTAATTTTGGAAATAAATATATTTCTCGTCCTGACGGAAGATATAATTTTAAAAATGATAAATATCCAACGGTCTTTTTAGCTTTTGAAAAAACTTTTGCAGCCAGTGAAAAAAAGTATGAATTCGAAAGAATTGGCGCTTCTGTTCAGTATGATTTATCGTTAGGAAATAAAGGAATCCTTGGAATGAATTTTAGAGGTGGAAAATTCTTTAACGCCGAAAACATTTCTTTCATAGATTACAGACATTTCAACGGAAACCAAACTCATATTGGAACAACTGATCGTTATCTGAACGTTTTTAACCTAATGCCATATTACGCCAACAGTACAAACGACAGTTATTTTGAAATGCATTTAGAGCACAATGACACGGGATTTATTATGAATAAAATTCCGTTGTTGAATCTCTTAAAATCTACTATGAATCTAGGATTTCATTCCCTTGCGATTCCGGACAGAAAACCATATTCTGAATTTACTGTTGGTTTGGATAATCTGGGTTTTGGAAAATTCAAATTCTTCAGAGTTGATTACGTTCATTCTTATCAAGGCGGAATTCAGCAAAATGGCGTTGTGTTTGGCTTGAAGATTTTGAATGTGTTAGATTAGGGACAAAGGTTCAGAGGTACAAAGGCTCAAAGGCGAATGCTTTGAGAAGTTCTTCGCTTTGCTCGAACTACAATTATATCCAATAAAAAATCCGTTTACTCTTTTAAAGAATAAACGGATTTTAATTTTTATCGTTGCTAAAGAAAGCCTTAGTCCCTAAGAACCTTAGCAACTTAGAACCTCTCCTCAGTGATAATCATCTGGCTCGATATGAATCAGGACATTTCCTAATTGAGGTATTTTTTCTTTTAATTTATCCTGAAGTTTATGAGACAAATCGTGTCCTTCTTTTACAGATATTTCGGCTGAAACTATGGCGTGAAGATCAACATGGTATTTCATTCCTGCTTTACGAATAAAACATTTCTCAGTTCCCAGAATACCTTCAACTGTCAAGGCAACTACTCTAATTTCTTCGACTAAATCATCATTTAAATTCTCATCCATGATTTCGCCAAGCGCAGGTCTGAATATTTTATAGCTATTGTATAAGATAAAAAAAGCAGCAAAAAGCGCCGCCCAATCATCTGCAGATTCATAACCTTTGCCCATAATCAGCGCGATCGAAATTCCAATAAATGCTGCTACAGAAGTAATTGCATCACTACGATGGTGCCAGGCATCAGCGGCAAGAGAAGAACTATTAGTTTCTCTGCTACGTTTCATTACCAAACGATACGAATACTCTTTCCAGACAATTATTGCTCCTAAAACATATAAAGTCCAGGATTTTGGCAAATCGTGTGAACTCTGAATATTTGCAATACTTTCGTAACCAATAATCGTTGCCGAAGTGATTAAAAAACCAACAACCAAAAAGGTTATTAAAGGTTCTGCACGACCGTGACCATAAGGATGGTTTTCATCGGGTGGTTTATTAGAATATTTGATTCCGAATAAAACTAAACAAGACGAAAATATATCCGCTGTTGATTCTATTGCATCTGCAATTAAGGCGTATGAATTGCCAAAAAAACCTGCCAGACCTTTTATAAAGGCCAAGCAGGTGTTTCCAACTATACTGAATATAGTAGCTTTTACAGCTTTTTGTTCGTCTGTCATTTGCGAATTTTATTTACGCTCTCACGATTTTTGCACCAATTGCTCTTAAACGTTCGTCGATACGCTCGTATCCACGGTCAATTTGTTCTATATTTTGAATTGTACTTGTTCCTTTTGCTGAAAGTGCTGCAATTAATAATGAGATACCAGCGCGAATATCCGGAGATGACATTGTTGTTGCTTTTAGTTGAGATTCGAAATTATGTCCCATAACCACAGCTCGGTGCGGATCACATAACATAATTTTTGCTCCCATATCAATTAATTTATCTACGAAAAACAAACGGCTTTCGAACATTTTTTGGTGAATCAAAACATCGCCTTTTGCTTGTGTTGCCACAACCAAAACGATACTCAATAAGTCAGGTGTAAAACCTGGCCATGGTGCATCTGCAATTGTTAAGATAGAACCGTCAATATCCGTTTTTACTTCGTATCCGTCTTTGTGAGCAGGAATGTAAATATCATCTCCATGCTTTTCGATTGTAATACCTAATTTTCTAAATGTATTTGGAATCAAACCTAAGTTTTCCCAGCTTACATTTTTGATCGTGATTTCGCTTTTTGTCATAGCTGCAAGACCAATCCAAGAACCAATTTCAATCATATCAGGAAGAATTCTGTGCTCGCAACCTCCAAGGCTTTCAACACCTTCGATAGTCAATAAGTTTGAACCAACTCCGGTAATTTTAGCTCCCATAGAGTTCAACATTTTACACAATTGTTGCAAGTATGGCTCGCAAGCTGCATTGTAAACTGTTGTTGTTCCTTTTGCCAAAACTGCAGCCATAACGATGTTTGCTGTTCCGGTAACTGATGCTTCATCAAGCAACATATCTGTTCCTGTAAGTCCGCCTTCAGGAGATTCTACTCCGTAAAAGTGATCTTCTCTATTGTATCTGAATTTTGCTCCAAGGTTAATAAAACCTTCAAAGTGTGTGTCTAATCTACGACGCCCAATTTTGTCTCCTCCCGGTTTTGGAATATATCCTTTTCCGAAACGTGCCAATAATGGTCCAACAATCATAATAGAACCACGAAGCGCTCCACCTTCTTTTTTGAAAGCTTCTGTTTCTAAATATCCAACATTAACTTCATCTGCCTGAAACGTAATCGAACCCGGTTCATTGCGTTGAATTTTAACTCCTAAATTACCCAACAATGTGATTAATTTATTGATGTCAATAATATCGGGAATATTATTAATTTTCACTTTATCCCCCGTTAGAAGCACGGCGCATAAAATTTGTAACGCCTCATTTTTTGCTCCTTGCGGAGTGATTTCTCCTTTTAAAGGAGTTCCTCCTTCGATTTTAAAAATTCCCATAGATCTCTTTTAGGTTCTTTCAAAGTTTCTAAGTTTCTGAGACTCTAAGATTCTAAGCAAAAAAACTTAGCAACTTAGAAGCTTAGCACCTTAGCTCCTTTTTTTTTATTTCTGATTATTATTTTTTACAAAAGGTTTTTTTCCGCCTTTATTGTTGTTATTTTTATTGCTTTGAATCTTTGGTTGTCCCGGAGGCGTGATTTTGTTTGACATACGCTTATTGGTACGCATTAAATCAGTTGTATTTAAAAGCTCTTCTGTGCTTTGCAACAAATTGATTTTTCCTCCTGACAATTCATATAAATGTTCAAAAATAACATCGTCTTTTACCGTGTCTTTATTCCAGCTTAAATATGATTTTTTCATATGATTGGCGATTACCAATACCAATGCATTTTTCATTTCGCCTTCCTCCCATTTATTGGCAACATCAATCATATATTTGATATTATTACCATAAAATCTGTATTTTGGGAAGTTTTGCGGATATTGTAATACATCTGGTTTTAACTGCAATACATCACGAGACGGAATTGGATACGGAGATTCTACATCTAATTTAAAATCAGACATAATAAAAAGCTGATCCCATAATTTGTGTTGAAAATCCGGCACATCACGCAAATGAGGATTCAAACTTCCCATAACCTGAATGATATATTTCGCAGCTTTGTTGCGCGTTTCAGCATCTTCGATATGAGTAGCCTGATCGATCAGTTTTTGCAAATGACGACCATATTCTGGAATGATTAAACGTTGTCTTTCAGAATTATATTCTAAATTAAAAACAACATCATTCGCGACTTCTTTTTTATATTTTTCGTTCATAAGTTATAATGAAACTATACCTTCTATGGTAGAAACTTCTTTGTATTTGCTAATCACTTCGTCAGCACTATGCATGGTAACATCTACAGAAACACTGGTAAATTTACCTGTTTTCGATTTTGTAGTTTTAATAACCGCGCCCATACTGTCAAAAGCTTTTTCAACTCGCTCTACATTATCGTCTACTGTAGGCACAATGAATTTATACAAGTATTCTGCTGGCCAAGTATTTGAATTATCTAACTCAACCTTTAATCTTTCGTAAAATTCGGCGGTGTTTTTTTCTTTATCGTTCTCCATTCGTAATTAAAAATAAACGCAAATATACGGTTTTGATTTCAGATTTCAGATTTTAGATTTTAGATTTTTTTCAGGCTTAAAAGTTTGTTTTAAAGGAGCAAAGTTACAGAGGCTCAAAGGTGCAGAGAAAAAAACTTTGCAACATTATTTCTTTGTCAAATTTCATCTTATATTTGAGAAAAGAATGCAAAGAAATATCTCGCAAAGCCGCACTACAATGAAAAAAATCATCATCCTACTTTTTACTATTCTCACTTTTCACAATATTCAGGCACAGGAAATAAAAACAATGACTTATTTTCAGAATGATACTATCAAACTGGATCTTGATTTGTATTTACCACAGAAAAAAACAAATGAAAAAATTCCGTTAATCATTTTTGCTTTTGGCGGAGGATTTTCTGGTGGAGAACGCACGAGTGAAAAAGATTTTGGAATGTTTATGGCAAAAAATGGTTATGCTGTTGCCAGTATTTCGTACAGTTTATATATGAAGGGAAAAGATTTTGGCTGCAAAGGAACTTTAACCGAGAAAATAAAAGCCATCCAGATTGGCGTGAGCGATATGTGGCAAGCGACTTCGTTTTTGATTGAAAACGCGAATAAATATAATCTTGATGCTTCAAAAGTATTTATTTCCGGAATTAGCGCAGGTGCCGAAATTAGTTTTCAGGCTTCATTTTGGGATTATAAACTAATGAATTTATATGAAAACAATTTACCGGAAAACTTCAAATATGCCGGTTTTATTGGAGGTTCCGGAGCAATTCAGGATATTAATTTAATTACAAAAGAAAAAGCAATTCCGATGTTATTGGCGCACGGGAATAATGATCAAACCGTTCCGTATTCTGCGGGTTCTCACCGTTCTTGCCCAACAAATGCTTCGGGTTGGTTGATTCTTTTTGGATCTTACGCTGTTTACAATCAAATGAAGGATCTTCATAAAGATATCGAACTGATCACTTTTTGTGGCGGCGGACATGAATTCTCAGGTTATCTTTTCCATCAAGGGCAACAATATGTTCTGAATTTTGTAAATGATGTTTTGGAAGGAAAGAGATTTGAATCACATATTATAATTCCTTCGGATAAAAAAGGTGCGGGTTCTGGTAAATATTTGTTTTGTGAATGATTACAATCTTAAATTGATATTGTATAATATATCTGCATCTAAACTGGACTAAAGTCCAGCCCTACAATATTTACCGAACCTTCGGCTCTTTTCTGTTTTAGTTCCAGAGGAACGAATTATTTTGTAGAGCTGGACTTTAGTCCAGTTTAAATGAAAATTTAACACAATCTTAAAAATCATTCCAAGAACAAAACCATTTCTCCTAATTAGCCCTGATGGAAGCGGAAATCCTTTTCCTTTTTTCTTTAAAAAGCAAAAGATTGGAGTGAACAGCAGGAACTTTATTTCCTAAAATTGCGAAATCATTCGCTCAAGGCAAAATAATCTTTTTAAATACCAATAAGTTTAGGTAAATTTGCGCTTTATTTTTAGAAAGTGCAAAAACAAATCATAGTTCTCATTGGTGGCCCGGGAACGGGAAAATCTACTCTTATCAACGAATTGGTAGCTCGTGGCTACTGCTGTTACCCTGAAATTTCAAGACAAGTTACGCTCGAAGCACAACAACGTGGTATCGAACAATTGTTTTTGGAACAGCCTTTATTGTTTAGCGAAATGTTGCTTGAAGGGCGTATCAACCAATTTAAAAATGCTCTTGAAGAATCTGACGATGTTGTTTTTATAGATCGCGGTATTCCAGATGTTGTTGCTTATATGGATTATATTGGCGATGATTATCCGGAGAATTTTGTAAAGGCTTGTGAGGATTTTAAATATTCGAAAACTTTTATTTTACCGCCTTGGGAAGAAATCTACGAAAGCGATACGGAACGTTACGAGAATTTCGAACAGGCATTAACGATACAAAAACACCTTGTTGATACCTATAAAAAATACGGTTACGACTTAATTGAAGTGCCTAAAGATACGGTTGAGAACAGAATTCTTTATATCTTAGATAAAATTTAGGCATATGTTTAAAGTTGTAAAACTAGAAACTGATTTCTAAATTTTTTAACTTTAAAACATGACCAATGCCAGAAGCGCAAGAAATTCTTTTAAAATACTGGAAACACGACAGTTTTAGACCGCTGCAACAAGAGATTATCGACTCGGTTTTAAGCGGTCAGGATACTTTTGCCCTTTTACCTACTGGCGGCGGAAAATCGATTTGTTTTCAGGTTCCGGCAATGATGCAGGAAGGTATATGTTTGGTAGTTTCACCTTTGGTCGCTTTGATGAAGGATCAGGTTGCGAATTTACAGAAACGAGAAATTAAAGCCATCGCGCTTACTGGCGGAATTCATACGGAAGAAATAATTGATCTTCTGGACAATTGCCAATACGGAAATTTTAAATTTTTATATCTTTCTCCGGAACGACTTCAGTCGGATTGGATATTGGAACGCATTAAAAATCTGCCTATAAATTTAATCGCTATTGACGAAGCGCATTGTGTTTCGCAATGGGGACATGATTTTCGTCCGGCTTATTTAAAGATTTCTGAACTTAAAAAGTTTTTTCCTAAGATTCCATTTTTAGCTTTAACTGCAACTGCGACTCCGCGAGTTATAGAAGATATCAAAACCGAATTAGGATTGAAAGATCCGATTCTTTTTCAGCAATCTTTTGAAAGAAAAAATATTGCTTACATGGTTTTCGAAGTCGAAGATAAACTGTATCGCACGGAACAAATTCTGAAGAAAAATCCACAACCTTCTATTATATATGTACGAAATAGAAAATCGTGTTTGAATATGTCGACGCAATTACAATCATTAGGTTTTAAAGCGACTTATTATCACGGTGGCCTTTCGGCGAAAGAAAAAGACAAAAACATGCAATTGTGGATGTCGGAACAAGCGCAGGTTATTGTAGCCACAAATGCGTTTGGAATGGGAATCGACAAAGACAATGTAAAAACAGTCATTCATACTCAGTTACCTGAAAATATCGAAAACTATTATCAGGAATCCGGAAGAGCGGGGCGAAATGGCGAAAAAGCTTTTTCGGTTTTACTTTATAATAATTCTGATGCCAATCAAACAGAACAGCAATTTTTGAGCGTTTTGCCAGATAAAAAGTTTCTGAAGTTGATGTATGTAAAACTCTGCAATTATTTTCAGATTGCTTATGGCGAAGGTTTAGACGATTCTTTTTCTTTTAAACTGAATCATTTCTGTCATAAATACGACTTCCCTACTTTGAAAACTTATAATGCTTTGCAGTTTTTAAATCAGCAGGGAATTATAACGATGTCACAGGAATTTTCTGAGAAGATCACATTGCAGTTTTTAATCGAATCAAAAGAAGTTCTTCGTTACATGAGTTTGAATCCGAATGATGAAGAAATTATTCTGGCAATCGTGAGAACTTATCCAGGCGTTTACGAAATGAAAACACCTTTTAATCTTTCGCTGATTGCAAAAAAATCACAACATACAGAAGAACAGGTTTCGGCGGTTTTGGAAAAACTGAAAGAAAAAGAAATCATCGATTATAAATCTAAAAACAACGACGCTACTATATTATTTAATGAAGTTCGCGAAGATGATTTGACTATAAATCGAGTTGCAAAATATCTCGAGAAACAAAATCAATTAAAAGAAGAACAACTTTTATCTGTTCTACATTATATAAAGGAGAACAAAACTTGCAAAAATAGATTGGTATTAGATTATTTCGGAGAAGAAACCAATTCGAATTGCGGCGTTTGTTCTTATTGCATTACTCAAAAGGGAAAAATTACAGAAGCTGATTCTATTGCCGATAAAATTCTGCATTTATTAAAATCAGCTGCTTTGACTTCGAGAGAAATTCAAACCCAAATAAAACTGGATGCCAACGATGTTGTTGTAGTACTTCAGGAATTATTAGAAAACAATTATATTACCATTCAACCGAATAACAAATACACTTTAAAATTATAATGGAAAAATTGAAAATCATATTTATGGGAACTCCGGAATTTGCTGTTGGCATTCTGGATACCATTATCAAAAACAATTACGATGTTGTTGGCGTGATCACTGCAGCAGATAAACCGGCAGGACGTGGACAAAAAATAAAATATTCGGCTGTAAAGGAATATGCGCTGGAGAATAATCTAACTTTATTACAACCTACAAATTTAAAAGACGAAGGTTTTCTTGCCGAATTAAAAGCTCTGAATGCAAATTTGCAAATTGTGGTTGCCTTTAGAATGCTTCCTAAAGTGGTTTGGGAAATGCCAAGTTTAGGAACTTTTAATCTTCATGCTTCATTATTACCAAATTATCGTGGCGCAGCACCAATTAATTGGGCAATTATTAATGGAGAAACCAAAACCGGTGTTACAACTTTCTTCATCGATGACAAAATTGATACTGGCGCAATGATTTTAAATTCGGAAATTGCTATCGAGCCAACAGAAAATGCCGGACAATTACATGACCGATTAATGTTGTTAGGAAGTGAAACCGTAATCGAAACTTTGAAAGTTATTGAAAACGGAAATGTAACTACTACAATTCAGGAAGACAACGAGGAAATTAAAACGGCTTATAAATTAAATAAAGAAAATTGTAAGATCGACTGGACGAAATCCGGAGATGAAATCAATAATCTAATTCGAGGTTTAAGTCCATATCCTGCTTCCTGGTCTTTTTTGAAAGATAAAGACGAAGAGCAATCTATCAAAATATATGAGGCAAAATTGGTTTCTGAAGCACATTCTCATGAGATTGGAAAGTTGATTTGCAGCAAAAAAGAAATCAAAGTTGCGGTTCAAGATGGCTTTATTCAGCTTTTGAGTTTGCAATTACCGGGTAAAAAAAGAATGCAAGTGGCAGAATTACTAAATGGTATAACTTTTTCTGATACAGCAAAGGTCTATTAAAGTCAGTAAAACAGGGGTTTCTACCTGATTTTCACCGATGAACAACCCGCTTTATGAACAAAAAAACGAAGTTATTAACAATTTTTACTAAATTTAAAGAAAACACTTGCAAGGAACGGATTTCCTACTAAATTTGTGTATTAACAATTTTTTTTAACCAACAATTAATAACTAATTATTATGAACAAATCAGAATTAATCGATGCTATCGCTGCTGATGCAGGAATTACAAAAGCTGCGGCAAAATTAGCTTTAGAGTCTTTTTTAGGAAACGTAGGAGCTACTTTGAAAAAAGGTGGTAGAGTTTCATTAGTAGGTTTTGGGTCTTGGTCAGTATCTGCTAGAGCTGCTAGAGACGGTAGAAACCCACAAACTGGTAAAACTATCCAAATCGCTGCTAAAAATGTAGTGAAATTCAAAGCTGGAGCTGAATTAGAAGGTGCAGTGAACTAAGTAAGAAAGTTCTCTAAACTTATAATATAATCAAAACCCTCCTCATGGAGGGTTTTTTTGTGCGGTTTAACGATTTTATTTGGGATTTTAAAAAATTTATGATTAAATTTAGTAAAAATTGTAGCCGTATGATTTCAGAAAAATTAAAAAAAGGACACCTGCTTATTGCCGAGCCTTCGATAATTGGAGATTTATCATTTAATAGATCGGTAATTTTATTAGCAGACCATAACAAAGAAGGATCTATAGGATTTATCATTAATAAGCCACTTAAGTATACTATTAATGATCTAATCCCAGAGATCGATGCTTCTTTCAAGATATACAATGGAGGTCCTGTTGAACAGGACAATCTATATTTCATCCATAACATTCCAGACTTAATCCCGAATAGTGTCGAGATTTCTAATGGGATTTATTGGGGAGGTGATTTCGAATCGACCAAAGACTTAATAAACGACGGATCTATTAGTAAAAATAATATTCGTTTTTTCTTAGGCTATACAGGTTGGGACGAAAATCAGCTTGAAAATGAAATGCAGGGAAACTCCTGGATCATTGCTGATAATAGTTACAAAAACAAAATTATAGGAAAATCAACCACCCATTTTTGGAAAGAGCAAATTATTGAGCTCGGTGGAGATTATCTTATATGGTCTAATGCACCTGAAAATCCATATCTGAATTAATTTTCAGAGATGGATTCATTTAGTTTTTGCAATAATAAATGAGCCAGATTACTGGTAAACTCCTTCTTTCGATATTTGGTTATCGGTTGTATTCCCGTGATTACATTGGTAAGAAATAATTCATCTGCTTTTTGAAGATCAAAAGGCGAAATTATTTCTTCCAATACTTCTATGCCTTCAACTTTTTTAGCCAAAGCTAAGATTTGCTTGCGCATTACTCCATTCAAACAACCTTCGGAAATTGGCGGCGTAATTAGTTTTTTACCCATAACCATGAATAAATTACCTTGTAATCCTTCGATAACATTTTTAGTATCATTTATCAAAAGACAATTTGCCAAACCGTTTTCATGAGCAAAAATACTTCCGGTAACATTTATCAGCTTATTAGTCGTTTTAATCGACGATAATAATTGTTTGGTGACATAGAAATCTTTATACAAATCAACTTCGTATTCGCTTGAATTTAAAGCATAAAGAGTATTCTCAAGTGGTATTGCATTAATCAAATAAGAAACCTCGTTAGTTTTTGGCAAATACAATCCGCCATCGTTTCTAAAAACCGTAATTCGGGCTCTTGCCGATGCTGATAATTCGTTTTGCTGAACCAGACTTAAAACTTGCTCTTCCAGAAACTCCATTGTAAAGTTCATTGGAATTTCCATTCTAACAACACGCATCGAAGCCATTAATCGGAAATAATGATCTTCAAGAAACAAGATTTTGTTGTTGACTATTTTTAGTGTTTCAAAAACACCATCTCCATACAAAAAAGCACGATTTTGAGTTAATATATTCTCTTCTCGCTCTACTATGTTTCCGTTAAAATTGATCATAAAAAAACCCTGAATTTTGTTCAGGGCAAATATAAGGTATAAAATAGACTTTTACTAAACAGATCCTATAAGATGTTTCAGGTCTGAGATCTGATTCTCCCACAATTGTTTAGCTTCTCCTACTTCTTCTTTTTCTGCAAAATCGACAACCATTAATGATACATCTTTAGTCAATTCATCAACTAAAATATGCAATTCAAAAAAGTATTCAGTATCCTTACTGCTTTCGTCAACCCATTTAAATTTTACTTTTTCACCGGTTTTCTTAGAAGCCAAACGCGCTTTTTCCTGCGAGTCATTCCAAATGAAAGTGAAGAATTCGCCTCTTGAATTTACATTGTCTGCAAACCATTCTGACAAACCTGACGGCGTTGATATATACTGATATAATAATTGCGGCGAAGAATTTATAGGAAACTCGATTTCGTAACGTATTTTTGGATCCATGTGCTACTTTTAATTTTTTCGAAATATAAGAATATATGTCCAAAAACAATGCATTTTTAAAAATATTTTTTTTTCTTCATTTTATTCTTGCAACAATTAATATTATTTCTATCTTTGCACCCGCAATGAGGAACACGGTTCACTTGCAATCTTGGCGAGGTAGCTCAGTTGGTTAGAGCGCAGGATTCATAACCCTGAGGTCACGGGTTCAACTCCCGTCCTCGCTACAAAATGTTAAGTTTTTTAAAAACAACAAGTTAAACGGTTTTAGAGTGATTTAAAACCGTTTTTTTATGCCTAAAATTCACGAACTCTTATCTAAAGAACACGAAAGCGCACACGTTTTGAGTTATAAAAAGCAATATTCAACACCTAGTATTTATAATGCAGATGGCGATTTATCAAAACGTTGGTATGTTTATTTCTCCTTTAGAAATCCTGCAACAGGAAAATTAGAACGTCAAACTCATGTCTACGCAGGCGTAAATCAGTTCAAAACTCTCAAAGAACGTAAAGAAGCTATAAAAATTCTTCGTGATGCCGTTGAAACAATTCTTGTAAATGGCTATAATCCTTTTGAAGATTCCAATCCAGTAGATCAATCGAAAAATTATAATATTCCAGATGCCGTTACTTTCGCACTCGAATTAAACAAAAACACATTAAAAGAAAATAGCTACAGAGATTTTAGAGTGAGACTAAAATCATTTGAAAAATGGTTGTTGACAAATGGATTCGAAAATAGATATATCACAGCGGTAAATAAAAGAACTGTCATAACTTATCTAAATTCTGTATTAGCCAACACTAGTCCAAAAAACAGAAACAATACTCGATCAAACTTATCAATGTTTTTTAAAACACTTGAAGCAAACGAGATTATTGAAGATAATTTTATACCAAAAATCAACGTTTTAAAATCGACTCCTGAAAGAAATAAAACTTTTAGCAGTGACCAAGAAAACGACATATTGAATTATCTTCTAAAACATGACACTCTTCTACTTCTGTTTATACAGTTTATTTCTTATAATCATTTGCGACCAATAGAAGTGGTTCGCTTGCGTGTTTGCGATATTAACATAAAAGACAAACTTATTTATGTACGTGCCAAAAACAAAGCAGTAAAGACGAAACTAATACCTGAAATATTACTCCATGAACTACCAAACCTTCAAAAATTAGACTCAGAAAGCTATTTATTCACACCAAAAGGTATAGGTCATGAATGGACAACAAATGAAACTGACAAACGTGGTTACTTTGGAGAACGCTTTAAAAAAGTAAAAGTTAGTCTGAAATTAGGAAAAGATTACGGTCTTTACAGTTTTAGACATACTTTCATAACCAAATTATATAAAGAACTGGTTAAAAACAGCACTCCGAATGAAGCAAAAAGTAAACTGATGCTTATTACTGGTCATACAACAATGAGCGCTTTAGAAAAATATTTACGTGATATAGATGCTGTTATGCCCGAAGATTATTCTAAACACATAAAATAAATGCAGTTTTTTTCTCTCAGATATTTTCCTAAAATCTATACCGGTTGCTAAAACAGTCTACTTTTACAAAATCAATTACCACTCTGGAATATACTAAAAGAAAAAGGGCAAATAGTAATATTTACCCTTTGAGAACCAAAAAAACTGGAAGTTGGTTGTCTGGTTCTTTTTAAGATTAGTTTATCTTGTCTATATTAAAGGAACTTTCGTCAGTAACTGAATTTAAAACCACCAAGTTCATTTTATGAAGCAATATCAATGTTTCTAATACTCTTGCTTGGTTTATTCTTTCATTTGATAAATAAGAGCTAGGTGCAACAGCAATCGTCAATTCAACTAAAGTATAACTCTTATTATAATTTTGTGTGAGGATTTTAAGTGTTTCAACAAGAATATTAAAAGATGTAGTCATAAAGGAATTTTAAACTAAGGTAGTAAGAACTAATAGATTAGATCATTGAAATTGAACTTATTTACTTTAATAAAAAAATGTAGACTTTTTTTACTCAGATCTGCACCGGATCTTTTTCCAGGATCTAATAAAAATCTACTTTTTAAACAAAAAAATCGTATCACAGAAATGTGACACGATTTTCTAACTAAAAACAAAAAAACTACGTAATCTGATAAGGAGATTCAAACATTATTGTCAAATAATATTCTGATAAATTTATCTCTATTCCGTCTTTTGTGGGACTGGCTACATCTTGCTTTAATTTTGGCAGTTCAAAATTCGGGGCTTGAAGCGGAGGTAAATTAGTATGATGATGTGCGATAAAAAACTCATTGGTTCTTACATCTAAAATCAGTTCAATTGTGATCCGTTTTCCTGTGCCTACTATTGCTAAATTCGAAGGGCGTGGATTAAATCTTATATACATATCCATGAATCTGAAATAAGTATTAAAATCAAGCGTCCTAGTCTGTGGATAGCTTAAATTACCAAATGGTTGATTATTTCGATTGTCAAAAGAATCATTGTTAATTAGTTTATAAATATCCCCACTAATTGACGAATCGAAAATCATCGTGCATTTAACAACATAACGGTTGTAGTCATATGTATAATAGGTTGCATCACATAAATAAGGATTTTTATATTTATGTAAATAAGGATCAAAATTAATCACGTTTACATCTAATGGAGAAGGAATAGAACTAGAAGAACCACCAGAACTATAAAAGAATTTATCGGCTAATTCAATTAAAAATTCATTAAAATTATCAGCGTAAATTTCAGGCTCGCATAATGATTTGCTGATTTCTAAGTAACTTAAAACAAAAGGATTTTCCCCGTTTTCATTCTGAATTATAAAGAAATCTTTTTGGGATCGATCTTTAATAATATTTGAGGCAGGATTTAATGAAGCTAATAACGTATTATCCGCTATTTTGTAAACTCTAACACTTCCCTGATCGTCTTTTATAAATTTTAAAATATTTATACTCATTTTCTTTTTTTTAAATTAATTACCAAGTGGCTAAAGCACATCTTACCCATGTATTAGTTGCAGTACAGATATAAATAAAAGTTGCCGTGATTCTGATTTCGCCCAGTACCCCTGTGGCTGTTCCGCTTGCAGGAGCAGTATTCAAGGCGCTTATCTTAATTACTCCTGTAAATGTTGGATCAGCTACAGGCGCTTTAAGATTATTGGCTGTGGTAACAAATGCCGTTGTCGCCAAAGCCGTTGTGCTGTTCCCTGCTGTTTGTGTAACGCCAATTGTTCCCGTTGGTAATGTTGGCGCTCCTGTGAAAACTGGAGAAGCTAAAGGCGCTTTTAAAGCATCGTTACCGTTTAATTTATTTACAGCCTGCAAAACCGTATCGGTTGGTGCAACAACGCCCGCACCTGAAACATAGCCTGTCAGTAATTTCGAGGTAACAACTGAACTGGCGAGTGAAGTCGTATTTCCGACACTGGTAACATCACCTGTTAAGTTAGCGTTTGTAGTTACCGTTCCCGCATTTCCAGTAATCCCAATTCCCCACGTTCCTGAAGCTCCCGCACCTGTTTTTGTCGGGGCATTGTTTGCGATTTCCGTACTAACAAATGCAGTTGTAGCCAAAGCCGTTGTATTATTTCCTGCTATTTGGGTAACGCCAATTGTTCCAGTTGGCAATGTTGGCGATCCTGTGAAAACTGGAGAAGCCAAAGGCGCTTTTAAAGCATCGTTACCATTTAATTTATTTACAGCCTGCAAAATCGTATCAGTTGATGCAACAACACCCGCACCTGAAACATAGCCTGTCAGTAATTTAGATGTAACAACCGAACTGGCGAGTGAAGTCGTATTTCCAACACTGGTAATATCACCCGCTAAGTTAGCGTTTGTAGTTACCGTTCCCGAATTTCCTGTGATTCCGATCGCCCAAGTTCCTGACGCTCCCGAACCTGTTTTACTTGGTGCGTTATTTGCGATTTCCGTACTAACAAATGCAGTTGTAGCCAAAGCCGTTGTGTTATTTCCTGCTGTTTGTGTAACGCCAATTGTTCCAGTTGGCAATGTTGGCGATCCTGTGAAAGCGGGAGAAGCCAAAGGAGCTTTTAAAGCATCGTTACCGTTTAATTTATTTACAGCCTGTAAAATCGTATCGGTTGATGCAACTGCGCCCGCACCTGAAACATAGCCTGTCAGTAATTTAGATGTAACAACCGAACTGGCGAGTGAAGTCGTATTTCCGACACTGGTAACATCACCCGTTAAGTTAGCGTTTGTAGTTACCGTTCCCGAATTTCCTGTGATTCCGATCGCCCAAGTTCCTGACGCTCCCGAACCTGTTTTACTTGGTGCGTCGTTGGCTATTTCAGCATTAACAAATGCAGTTGTAGCCAAAGCCGTTGTGTTATTTCCAGTTGCTTGGGTAATGCCTGTTGTTCCCGTTGGCAATGTTGGTGATCCTGTGAAAGCGGGAGAAGCTAAAGGCGCTTTTAAGGCATCGTTACCGTTTAATTTATTTACAGCCTGCAAAATCGTATCGGTTGGTGCAACAACGCCCGCACCTGAGACATAACCCGTCAATAATTTCGAAGTAACAACCGAACTGGCGAGTGAAGTGGTATTGCCAACACTGGTAATATCACCCGTTAAGTTAGCGTTTGTAGTTACCGTTCCCGAATTTCCTGTGATTCCGATCGCCCAAGTTCCTGACGCTCCCGAACCTGTTTTACTTGGTGCGTTATTTGCGATTTCCGTACTAACAAATGCAGTTGTAGCCAAAGCCGTTGTGTTATTTCCTGCTGTTTGTGTAACGCCAATTGTTCCCGTTGGCAATGTTGGCGATCCTGTGAAAGCGGGAGAAGCTAAAGGCGCTTTCAAAGCATTATTGCCGTTTAACTTATTTATCGCCACTAAAATGGTATCGCTTGGTATTATTGTACCCGCACTTGAAAGATAACCTGTCAATAATTTTGCGGTAACATTAGCACTGGGTAATGAAACAACATTGCCAATACTGCTAACATCTCCTGTTAAGTTAGCATTTGTAGTTACTGTTTCTGCATTTCCAGTAATACTAATTGGTAAAGTTCCCGATAAATCATTTTGTCTAAGGAAAGGATTAACCGACAAATTACTATAATCGTTTAAATCACTTTTTAAAATAATTTCATGGATTGCATTAGCAATTGCGTTTCTGTCTGAAATCCACTTTGTACCATCCCAAGAGTACCATCCTTCGGGATAAAATGTACCGCCTAAAGAACTTGGCAACCAAGAAGTACCTTGCGATTGTCTAACATAGGATATGTCACCTACATTTTCACCTAAGATCAATTCAGAGAATGTTTCAACTTTTTGAAAGATAGGAACGCCCTGAAAACTTTGTTCGTTCTCGTTTATTTCAAAAAAAAAAGTTTCTTGATAGCTCTATCAAAAAATCATTAAAATTTGTTGCGACAATGGGAGGTTCACACAATAAGCAATCAACCTCTTTGTACTTTAAAACAAAAGGATTTCTGCCAAAAGAAGCGTCTGACTGAATCTTAAACGTTTCTTTATTGGATGGGTCTTTTACCACATTTTG
This sequence comes from uncultured Flavobacterium sp., assembly GCF_951805225.1. NCBI lineage: Bacteria > Pseudomonadati > Bacteroidota > Flavobacteriia > Flavobacteriales > Flavobacteriaceae > Flavobacterium > uncultured Flavobacterium sp. The sequence continues at coordinate 3,598,985 of NZ_OX638201.1, forward strand.
AGCAGGGTTTATTGACCACAAAAGGGAATTGTCTTGAGTTTTATACACCAAGACATTTCCCTTTTCATCCTTTATAAATTTTACTATTGCAGACATTTATCTTTTATTAGTTTTTCTAACTATCTTTTTCTTTGCTACTGGTTTCTTTTTCGCAATTGGTTTCGGGGTTACTTTTACAATTTTTCCTCCTGCTATGTACTTGTATCCTTTTTTGAGTGTTCCATCTGTTTTTAATCCTGTGGCTTTAACAACACCGCTACATACTTTCTTTAAGCCTCTAACGCTTGGCTTTTTTGCGGTTGTTCTTTTAGTTGTCGTTTTTCTTCTTGTCGTTTTCATGTCTCTGATTGTTTTAGTTGATGATTGTTTTTGAATTGTAGATTTTTTAATGAAATTAACCTGGAGAAATGAGCATCCGGAGAAAGAAAAAATCTACTTTTTATTTTATTAATTTACCGTAAACGATAATTTTTTCTTTGTTTTTGATTCTGTGCGATTCTCAGCCTGAACAGGCACAAGTTTTTTATTGAAAATATTAAACTTTAAGGTGTCAAGGGGTTTGTTTTGGTAACGGTTTTTGTCAGCAAAAATGTAATTCTCTCTATAGTCTGATTTCTTTTCTGTAAATAAAACAACATCTGCATCAAATTGACTTTTTGAACCGCCACGCATTTTGCCGTCTGTTGTTTGCTGAAAAATGACAATGAATAACTTTCCGTTGTATTTTTTTCTTAAATCCTTATCGACTTCAAAACCCTTTTGCATTTCCTGCATTTTAGAGAAACTATCAATAATTATCACATCATTGGAAACTATAAGTTTATTCAGATCAGCAACACTTTTGATCTCTGGGGCTTCGATGTTTTGCAAAGCTTTTGCGTTTAAATATTCTTCCGCTTTATCGTAATAGACAACACTTTCGGGATGCTCTTCAATACTGGCATGACCTACTTTATAATTTTGTGCAAAGGCATTCATAAACTGAAAACACATTCTAGTTTTCATTGAACCCTGACCGCCTGTGAGAGAAATAACAATACTCTCTTTTTCCTTTTTCTCTATCTGCCCTAAAAATTCCGAAATCGCTTTTTCCTGAATTTTAAAATAAGCTACGTTTGTTGGCTTGTTAGCCATTTTGTAGGCTAATGAGTTTTTATTAAGATTTGGATTTGCAACGGCTTTTTTCTCCTTTGCAACAGGCTTTGCAACAGTTTTTAAAACTGTACTCTTTTTTATCACGGGTTTTCTAACAGCTTTAACCAAGTTCGTTTTTTTTATGATTTTCGTCCTTTTCTTGTTTGTGTTTGTATGAACCTCGTACCTATTTGTATCCGGCTTTTTACGAGGTGTTTCCTTAGTGGTTTTCTTAACTCCATTTAAGCCAAAAGGCTCAACAAGATTGTTTATTTCAATCAAAAAAGTATCATTCTTAAATGTCTGAAGTACGTTCCTTACTCTTTTTGATATGATCGTATTTTTTTCCTTTTCAGCCTTAAGGAGTAAATCTTCTAAGGTTTTGCGAGAAACGATCAAACCGTTTAAACTATTAAATTCTTGGGCTAAGGTCATGGAATTAAATTTTATGTTCAGTACCTAAAATGCTTACAACGCTTTCAATTCTGATGTCTTTTAAATTAAAACTGCTTTGAATTGCCGATATAATTGTACTGGCAACTGTTTTGAGTTCTAACTGAATTGGAATATCGAAAAGTGTTGTGCTTCCGTTAGCAGGAATTGTTATAGCATCCGTGTTTACCGTTGCAGTACCTAAAAGAATATTGTTTTTATCGTAAAATATAATTCTCTTGAGTTTAACAGCCACAATCTTTGCCGAGAAAACCTCGGCTGTTGGATTGACTAATTTGATATCCAAATTGAACGAAACAAACGGAGATCCTTCATTCCATTTGATATTGAATTTTTTTATCGAAGTCGGAAAAATTTTGACAAATTGAAATCTTTCAATGATCTTCTGTACTTTGTATTCAATAAAAAAATAACCTGCAATTGCAACTATTCCCGCTCCGATAATTATTTTTTTAACGCTCATTTTCTAATTTTTTAAATGAAAATTCTACCAATTCTCCAACCCAAAAACAGGATTGCTAAACCTCCGATAAAAGCAAATATTTTAACCCATGCAGGGATGTACTTTTCCCGTATAACAATTGGCTCTACTTCCTTTTCTTTTTCCTTTTCTACTTTGTTTACAGAGGTGATTTGCGATTTAGTCTCAGCTTGTTTAAGAAGCACTACAATTTGTTTTAGGGCTTCATCGTACCGAACACTCGCTTCGTTGCTTCCTGATTTTTTATAACTGTTGAGTTGCCTTAAAACCTGATCGAGTGTTGCCTGAGTAATGCTGTCACATTCAGGCTTTGCTGTTTTGACTTTTCCCACTTTTACAATAAGGCTGTCTAAAATTGCCTGATTTATTTCAGTAGTTTTTACACTGTCAGTTTTATGTTCTACACTACGCTCGATGGTATGCACCGGATCAGGTTTTTTTGAACTACAGCCAGAAAGCACAAACACCAGTGACCAAGAAAGTAAGAGTATGAACGGGATTCTTAAAAACCCTTTAAATGGGTCTTGATGATATAGATTTGTTTTCATTATTTTAGTTTTGTTTTGATTAAAATTTTTAGTCCGTTGAAAAAACTGCTTATTAATTGCTCGACTTCACTATGGATTAAAGTACTAAGCGAACCGCCCCACGCACAAAGTACGAAAGTCAAAAATTTGCTAAGATTCAAAAACTCACTTGTGATAACATAAACCGAAATAGCAACAAAAACACTAACAATCCCCTCGGCTAAAATGTAACTAAGTGTTGCCTTTTTTCCTTTTTGTGTGGCATTGTAGATTTTGGTAAATATCCCCATTAGGATAACTATCCCCAGTAAAATATAATCTCTCCAAATTTTCAACTCAAATAATAGTTCTCTCATGTTTGTTTTGTGTTAAAAGGTGATAGCCAATTAAAAGCGTAAGTGCGGATACTGTTAAAATTAGGTAAGGGTTTCGCTTTTTTTTTTAATAACTCAATGGTGATGTTTTGAGCTTTGTAAAATTTAAACTTGCTTATTCTGTCGGCTAATCCGTTGGTTTTGCCGTTGATTTTCTGTGTGATCTTGGTAATTAAATTGGCATCTGCCAAAGAATTAAGGTCTTTATAAACAGAAAAAAACCAAGCTGCACAATCAATGGCAATACCGACCTGCAAAAGCAGATCAGGATTAGTAACCACATCATATCCCGAGTACTTTTTGTAGGCTTCGTAATTGGCTCTTCCTGTAAGCTGAATCAAACCACGCCCTCTAAATCTCCAACCGTCACCACTGGCAACATTTCCGTTACCGTTTGAATTGGCATACCCAATATTGGCGATCATTATTTGATTGGCGGGATGCGAAGCTGTACGACCGTAAAGATTTCTTTGTACAGCAGTCATACGGCTATTAAAAGGGCTTGTACCAGCGAGTCCTTCAGGTGTGTAATTCAGGTTTTCTACAAGCCTTGTAAAATTCCCCGATTCGTGGGAAAGTTGTGCTAAATAATGCGCAATTCTCAGCGGATTATTGATGTTATATTTTAAAAATGCTTTTAAAAATACACTGCTATTATCTAAAATGAAACTCATTATAATATCACTTTTTTAGGTTCAGATTTTGGCAATAACAGTACAATTGCCAGTACTGCTAGTGCGCTTATCATTAAGGTTGATTGTGTGGTTGTTGGCATTTTAATACGCTTTTACCGCATTTGCGTTTACGAAATAGTAAACATTATCACGTTTGATTAAATATTGCCCGCCTAATTTGGAAGCTACAAAAGTTCCGATGTGCTGACCATAATTAAGGGAGTTTTTAAAAAAGGGTTTTGTACCGTCATTGAAATAAACCCCGCTTGCGGTTCTCTTGGCATTAAAAAGACTAACCTTATCCGTGTTTGCCATTAATTTCTGACCGACTTTAGGAACAACAAGCGCCGTGGGAATAGCATTGATTACTTTGTTTACAACGGGTTTAGTAGTAATGTAACTGGCTAAACTAATCTTTACAACTCCTTTTTTACTTTGCAAAGCCTTTAAGGTGTTTGCTCCAAAATCTCCGTCGATTGCCACTCCTAAAAGCCTTTGCAATTCTCTTACTTCAAGACCTTTACTACCTTTTGACAACACTTTGTTTCTGTCTAAAGATGCGCCTGCTTGCGGGGTAGGATTATCTATAACATTTGGCGGTTCGGGAATATCATCTACGAGCAGATCATCCTCTTTTTCTTTTTTCTTTTTCTTCCAGTATAGAAACCCAATTGTTCCTATTGCTAATAATCCGCCTCCTATCAATAACTTATCTTCATTTTTCAATTTCATACTTTCCTGTTTTAAATTGTAGATTTTTTTTGCTCAGATCCGCAGCTGCAGTTTTTCCAGGCACGCAATAAAATCTACATTTGAGTTTATAAATAGAGCGGGAATTTTTTTCTAAGAAGGCTGTATTCCGAGTCGTTTAATTCTTCTTTCAGCCAAGTTTTTAAAGGCAATTTTGTGCCACCGATGGTATTGTAACCTAAGATTCGATTGTAATTTTTTAGCCCGAATGCCTTATTAATAAGTCCAAATTGTGCCTGTGTTACTCCTGTGAGAGTTTCAAAAATTAAGGTTTCATCTGTACCATTGTAGCGATTCATGGCATCGTACAATAAAGCTACTTTTTGACTGGCAGAAAAGGCAGGAACTGTGTTAATGTCACCTTCATCGATATACTTTTTATTGCCACCTAAAACAGATTTTCCGTTTGAATTGGTTCTGGTCAAAAAATATACTCCCAAACCTAAAATAACCACTGAGGCGGTTACTATAACTATCTTTTTCTTTGTTGTCATCATTAGAAAAATCCTTTTATTAAAAATCTTAATTTAGCGATATCATCCTCTTTAAACTGATCCTGTAGCCATTCCACTAAATTCATTTTACTGAGTGTTGCGCTTCGACGCTCTCCAAACTCATTGTAAACCCGAATAAATCCGTTGTGATTAAGTCCTGTTAGGTTGTTTTCAACAGCGCCATAATTCGCTCCAAATCCCAGTAAAGCAGTGTAGATGGCTTCGGCTCTCGCTCTTGCTTGGGTAACATTGATGTTACTTGGTTTGTAGCGGGTGTCTTCTTTTAGCTTGGAAAATCCTTTTAAGAATTTAAAATAGATCACTGCCACTATTCCTCCTACAAGCAAAACCTTTAAAAATGTAAATCCTGTACTGATTGCTTTTTCGGTTTTTTCCTGTGATTTTTCGATCATCTTTTGCCCTTGTGGACTTGTTAAAACACTGGCAATAACTGCGGGATTTCTCAAACCTTTTTTCTTCATGGTGTCGGTTTTTTAGTTAGACAAAAAACCTTTAATCATGGGAAAATTGGTTTTTAATTGCTCGATGGCTTTTGGACTTTTGGAAAGTTCCGCCAGCTTTGCAAGCACATCATTGTCAAGCTGTGCTAAATCTGTCAAAGCTTTTGTTTTGGCTTCTTTTGCAAAAAGATTAGCCGTTTTTACTTCAATTTGAATCGGGGTGTCTACGCTTCCCATAGTTGATATTTTTTTAATAGTTGTGCTAATTCTGACGAAAATTCATTGTTGGTATTAAGCCCTTTACCTATACTGTCCAAAACGCCTACAGCAGTATCGTCAAGGTGTTGCAAAGTCATTGCAAAGTGTTGTTTTACTTCGCTTGCAAAGGTTTCAACAGGAGCAGAAAGCCCTATAGTCGGTGTACCTTTAACAAAGCTTATCAGGGTTGGTAATTGTTGAATTGCTCCCATTAACATTTCCTGAGTGCCTTTACTTTTATTTACATCGTATTTAGAAGCCAGTTGCTCTTCTCTGATGTCTTCGTACTTTTTTTTGAGATCCTTGTTTTCAGATTTCAAAAACTCGTTTTCTGTATGTAATCGGGATGCATCATTTTTGGCAACCATCAAATTCATAACATCAAGAGTTCCAAGACCGAAGGAATTAGAGAAAATATCCTGCGTCTGAACGGGTTTTGCGGGTTGAAATTCCATTGCTTGAGGTTTATTTTCAGTTGAAAAATTCACATCGAAAGGCTCACCGTCAATTTTAAAAGTGCTTCCGTTTTTACGCTTTAGAGAGAGGTTTAAATTTCGATACCCCTTTGCAAAAAGATCTTCAAAGAAATCTTCGGCACTTTCAAAATCGTCCTTAATTTCCTGATGTGATTTATTTCTAAAAAGCCATTTGTTTGCTTTTAAATCAAAAACCGAAACAGCCGAATATTTATCGGTATTTAATTTCTCTATCAGGTTGTCTAATTCTTGCATTTTAATGTCTTTTTATAAATAATATCAACTTCTTTTTTATTCCAACTTGAGTTTTGAAAATCTCCTGAATCAGTATCTCCAAAGTGAATACTTAAATCAATTTTAGATTGCGAGCCATCGGGAGTGACCAGAACAAAAGTTTCTTTACTTGCGATTTCGAAATCATTGACAAAGACACTAACAACACCGTTATTTCTAACTTGCAGAGTAGTCACATTATCGACCGATATTTCTTTATCTTCCTTTAGTTTTAAAAAAACAACTCCTGTAATTTTCGTAATAATGCCTTGTGTCATTTGATCGTGATTTAATTATTACATTCAGCTTTAATTTTATACATCAAAATCAAAGCGAAATAGGTTTCTTTTACAACTACTGATTTGGTTTTTGCTTTGAACTGAAAGGTTTTGTGTTCTGTTTCAAACAACAAGGGCTTGTAACTGTCTGCAAATCCTGAACCTTCTCGACGCTTCCAGTGACCAATTGGAGTAGGTTTTGAAAACGCTACACCACTATCGTCAAAAATTCCAAATTCAGCGTAGTTGTCTACATCTGTATGATTGGTGTGCAATTCTGCTCCGAGTATAAAACCTGAATCCAATGCGGTTGTAAAATCAACCTCTGTTTGTCCGACTGGTATTACCAAATTGATTACTTTTTCTCTTACTGACATTTTATTGATTATTTAAAAAAAGCCGTAACCTCTACGTTTTACGGCTTTTTTAGATTTAGAAAAAACTTTGTTTGATTATATTTTGGCTTGCGTTGCTCTGAATTCAAAACGAACGTTATGAGCTGTTACATTGTCAACTGGTACTCCTTTTGGATATTCAATTTCCATTTCAAACTCTAAGTTTGAACGCAAAAGCGGAGAAGTTGAAATCGCTCTGAATAAATTATGAATGTCTCCTTCTCCTGAAAGATCAGTGATAGGCATATCAATAAGAACGTTACCTTCCTGCTTTAATCTGAATTCTGCATTTAAAAATGCCGGATCAAGATTTGTTCCGTTAGCAGGAACCCATGTTGAAGTTTTAATATCTGCTTTTGAAGCTGAATCAACCAAAACTCTCACACCATCAATAACATAATCACGTCCAGAGTTTAATTTGTTACCGTCTAAATTGGTGATTCCTACCTCACGTTTTGTATTTACGTCGATAATATCGACAGTTCCGCCTTGTCCTTTGATAGCTACGTTTAAATAAAGCGTTTTATCGGTCAGGGCTACATTTCCTATTCTTGGTATTCCTGCGGTTGCTTTGGCTTTAATTGTTGCAGTTGCAGAAGCTAATTGTTGATTTCTCATTTTGATTGTTTTTTGATTGATGATTGATTTTTTTAATGCAAGTGCTTTGCCTTGCTGACTTTTATTGTTGTTGCTGATACAGTTCGTTGTAGATTTCTGTTTCAGGAGCATTTAATCCTTTTTCCTCTCCGTAGATTTCTTCCGCTCCATGTAAACCGTCTTCTAAGTAGAGTGCTTCCTCTGCTCCGTGTAAACCATCGTCGACTAATTCAAAAACATTTCCTGCTTCGTCCATAAACTGACCGTTTAAACCTTGCTCATCGAACTGATAAAGTTGACCATCAGCACCAACGAATTGACCGTTTAAACCACTTTCATCAGGACAACCCAAACCAACAGCACCTTTTGCGAATTGTGAAAATTTGCTTGTACCTGAAAGGGATGTGCCTAAACTTTTGGCTGAAACTTTTTTAACTGCCAATAAGATTTGTACAACAGCGCTTCCCATTAATGCACCTTTAAGCAGATTTGCTTTGGTTGTTGTTCCGCTTACTTTTGTTGCCCCAAACACGGAAACACCCGCTAAGGCAATATTCATAATCGGGCTGTCAGATGCAGGTAATAACGTACTTGCTCCATTTGATACCATACCGCCTAGTACCCCTCCTCCAATAATTACTACTTCTTTATTCATTTTTGATTAATTTAATTACTAACTCTTTTTTGTGGCTAAATAAATTCCTCCCAATACACCTGCAACGCCCAAGGCATATAAAGCAGTATTATCTTTTTGTGGGCTTTGCAAAAGTTCCGAAGCCATTGCAGGGGTAACGGGTGTTAAATCTCCTACGGGCTGATCGTTTTGATCTGTATTAGATGTTGGGTTTGTAACAATTGGTGCAGGTTTTAAAGCGTTAACAGATTGTATTTGTGGTCGTGCATTGCTTTTAATAGTATTTACAATTGCTTTACCTGCCGTGGTTTTTGAAAGCGTTGTTGCTTTGTTGGCAATTCGACCGACAAAACTTGCCGAACCATTTGAATTTTTTAGAACTTTAGATAAAATCCCTGATCCTGCGGGACCCACTACAGGGATAATACTTGTAGCAATTGGCAAAAGACCTTTAGTAACTTTAACCGCATTTTTCAAACTCACATCTTTGATTCTGATCTTTTTCCAAAAAGGTTTTCCAAGTCCGCTATTTACAAGTACATAATCCATTTGCCTGTCTTTTAATTGTTGTTGATTTTGCTCGGTTTAATCTCACCAAGCGTTTGTTTTTATTTTTAAGAAGCAAATGCGGTGCAAGTGCTGTCTTTGCAATTGTGCCCTGAGCTTTTTTAGAAAGAAACAAATGCGGTGCAAGTGTTGCTTTAGCTACGTTTTTTAAATTGACATCTCTGATTCTGATCTTTTTCCAAAAGGGTTTTCCTAATCCCCCATCATTTACATTGATATGTATCATACTTCATTATTTAATTAGATTTTCCAAATAGAAATAAACCCGTTAAAAATCCTCCTATTGCTAGAATTACTGGTTTATTAGAATCCTTTGCAACGGTTGTAGTTTTTGTTGCAATAGTTTTGCGCTTACCCTTTGCAGTGGGAGCATTAAGCCCATAATGCGGTAAATTAACATCGGTGTCGTGTGCCATAGTATATATTGGTTCTCGGTTATTACTTGTTGTACCGTCTATAATAAAATAGCCGTCTTTTATATCGCCTGTTTCTTGGTTAAGAAGCACAATTACGTAAACGTGAGTATATAGATCTGGACGAAAACTTGGTTGTTTAATCTGCCTGATATAATGGCGAATACCCATATTAGCAAGTAAACAACTGGCAAAAATGGAATAGGTTTTACAATCAACTCCTGATACTCTTTGCTTGAAAGCGCAAGCAGGACTTCTAAGGTTTTGCTCTATTCCATCGGCTTTGTACTGAATGTGATTGTACAAAAACCAATAAATCTTATCACACGTTTCTTTCAATGAACTTTGTTGCAAAAGTGTTGCAACTTCCTTTGTCTGATAGTTGTATTTCACAACCATTTGTTTAATCATTCTGACAGTATCAAAAGTATTACCGTTGCCCAGTTTAGTCTTATCACAGCTAACACGTGGAAACAACGGTTCGTACTCCTGACCGCCTAAGATGTTCCTTTGTAACAAGTTATCAATATCCATTTATTTCATTTTCGTTCTTGTATTAGGTTGTTAGGCTTTTCGATTACAAATATGAAACAGAAGAAAAGAAGCGTTTTAAGATTGTGGAGGATTACTCAAGAATTTCGTATGGTTTTGAAGCTTTGCAAAGGTTTTGCAAAAAAATACCCGTTTCTTTGCAGAAACGGGTAGCTAGTCATGTTTTTTAATCTAAACTGATATGATGATTGAAAATCTGTTAATGGATCTTATAAAGACAATCATTTTAGTGTACTATTTGTAATTTTATTTCTGTCCTTTAAACATCTACTCTTAGTGTAGCAATATAAAATCGAAGAGAGCAATAATTCCTAATAAAATAGGCACTATCCTAGTTAATGTTAAATATTTTGATGGAGTAATACCAATATGTTTTTTAAATGCTCGATAACAGGTTGTTCTGCATTGAAATCCTGAAGCCAAAATCATTTTTTGTAGTGTTAAATCCTTCCAATCAGGATCATTAATTTTCTCTTTAAAATATTCAATTCTCAACAAATTTATATAATCTTTGAAATGAAGATTAATTTGCGAATTAAATGCATACGAAATAGTATGAAGCGGAATTTCACTTTCGGCAGCAAATTCCTGTAAAGAAAAATCTTTTTTTAGAAATAGCTTTTTAGAGACCAAAATACTTTCAAATTTTGCTAAAAAAAATTGTTTTTCTTTTAATACGATCCTGTTTGATTTCAAATATTCTGATGGAGTAATACCAACATGCTTTAGAAATGCTCTATGACAGGTCACTCTGGACTGAAATCCTGAAGCTAAAATCATTTCTTTTAGTGGTAAATTATTCCAATCAGCATCGTTAATTTTTTCTTTAAAATATTCAATTCTCTTTAAGTTTATATAATCTGTGAAATGAAGATTAACTTCCGAATTAAGTAAATACGAAATCGTATGAAGAGGAATACCGCTTTCTATAGCAAGTTCCGGTAAAGAAAAATCCTTTTTTAGAAATAATTTTTTAGAAACCAAAATACTTTCAAATTTTGCTAAAAAAAATTGTTTTTCTTTTAATGTTAACTTTTCATACGCCATATATTTTAATCTAATATTTAATAAATATATAATCAGCTGATAAATAAAATCTTTAAAGCTATATAAACAAAAATAAAGTAATTATTATAAACTAATTACTTATTATTCTTATCATTCTTTTTGATACTAAATTAAAAACTTTTCTACAGATTTTAATTCTTTTTTACTATCCCTGACAAACCTAATTCGCTCATATATTTTCTTACTGTCCTACTTGATAATTGATATCCTGTCTTTTGAAGTTCTACGGCAATTCGTTCACTGCCATAGCGCATTTTAAAAGCAAAGAATAATGAAGTTATTTCTTTCTGTATTAAGATTTTCCTCTTTTGAGTTTCATTCAATGGTTGTTTTTTCCATCTATGATATTCTCTTCTATCTATACCCAAAGATTCTGACATTAATCTAATAGAGTATATTTTTTCGTTGCTTAATATAAAATCAAAAACTTTAGATTTTCCTTCATAAAGATGTTTCCCTGCATTTCTGAGAATTTCAAATTTCAAATCTGATTTTTTAATTTTTTGTTCAAGCTTATTAATTTTTTGTTCTTGCAAAGCTTTTTTTATGGAATGTTTCATGCTAATAATCTTAATCTATATTGTGATACATAGATGAAAAAAAAATATTATTGACAAACATATTAATAGGTACAACAATACAATTAATCTAGCTGTTTTAAATTATTGATTGTATTGAACTGTTCTATAGTTTTATTATTCAATGTCGAATGTATTCTTTTCTTATTGTACCAGTTTTCGATAAATTCAAATATTTCTGCTTTCATCTGTTTTCTTGTAAGCAAATTACTTCCTTGATCTAATAATTCTCTTTTTAGTGAACTGAAAAAACTTTCCGAAACAGCATTATCTAAGTGATCTCCTTTACGACTCATACTTCTTATACATTTATATGAATCTAATTTATTTCGAAATGCTCTATTGGCATATTGAACTCCTCTGTCAGAATGAAATATTAATCCATTTGATACCGTACGGTTAGTTATAGCCATTTCCCAAGCAGGTAATGTCGTCCTAATAGTGGAAAGCCGAGATCCCAAACTCCAACCGATTATTTTTCGGTCATACAAATCCATAATAATCGTGAGATATAAAAACCCTTTTTGGGTCTGAAGATAAGTAATATCCGAAACCCATACTTTAGAATAATCGCTTACTTTAAAATCTCGATTTAAAACATTTGGAGCGATGTAATAACCATGTTTTGAATCGGTAGTTGCTGTAAATTTTCTTTTCTTGACGTAATTTAATTCTAATTGACGCATGTAAAACCCTACCCTCTTTATGCATATTTTATACCCCATCTTATGCAGTTCTTTTGTGATTTTATATCTGCCATAATGCTTTTTAAAGCGAAAAAATAACGATGTTATATCGTCTTTTAATATATTTATCTGACGTTGTTTTTCAGAAATACCATTATTTTTCCATCGATGATATCTACCATAACCCACTTCTAAGACTTCACACATTCTCAATATTGAATATTTATGTTCGTTATCTCTGATGAATTGATAAATTGCTAAATTACCTCGGTAAAGAAAAGGCGTTGCATTCTTTAAAATCTCGTATCTGAGTTCATATTCTTTTGATTTTTTTTCCAGATCAAAAATAGGTTTCTCGTAAGGATGCACCCTATCATAGCCTGATCCTTGAAAACTCCCTTCTCCAAATTTTAGATATTCCTTTCGCCAGCGTGTTAGTAAACAGGGTAATATTCCAAGTTCTTCGGCAAGCTCTTTAAGAGTACTTCTTTTATAACTTAATTTAACAGCATTAACTTTAAAAATACGATCATATTTTTTATACTTTCCTGCCATAAGTCTTAATAGTATATCACTTAATTACCTCAAAACTAAATTAATAAATTTAGTTTAAAAAAATCTTTTGAAGTCAGATCTATTAAGTCTTATTTCATGATATAAGCTTATATTTTATGATCTTTTTATGCCATTAACTGTTTATAACTTAACCTTTCATCAGAATTAATCAACGTAAGGTTAAATTGTTCTCCATGACTTAATTTTCGCGTATTACGACAATAAGCAAATTCATCACAATATCTATGTAAATGTTTGTCACTTGTAAAGTGATATATTCCAATAATACCTCGTTTCTGTTTTTAAGTTATTTTGACTGAAAATCGATTTTAAGCCTACTTCTTATCAGGAAAGTATATTTGTCCTTACCTCCATCCAATATCTTATTAAAAAGCTTTATTTTGATTTGTTCGTCATTTATATAATTCGAAAGCTTATTTGCCGAAGTTAATTTGGTGTTTTTGACATGATTTTCCTTTGGATTTTCCAAAACTCGAATAATAAAGTTACGATTTATTAATGCATTTGTTGGGTTGTTTGATTTCTCAGCCATTAGTCCTAAAGTTGATTTTGAAATTTTCTAGTTTTAAATTCTTCTTCTCTGTGATCTTGAAGCATAATTTTTAATTCGTCTGAAAGCAGATAACCATCAGGTTTCCCATTTCTATCAATGAAAATAATTAGCTCTTTAGTGGAAATATTTTTCGCAAAAAGTATAGTTCCTTCGGTTGCATTTTTTCGAGTCTCTTTTAAAATTTCATGTATTTCTTTTCGAATATAGTCGGCTGTAAATTGGCTGATAAATAAGTCTTGTAACTGCGCTTTGTTTCTTATGTAGTTTAAAGTTTTGAGATTCATAAAACATCTAGGTTTTGAATAGTTGATAGATTTGATTTATTGCTCGTTTTTTGATTGATTATTTTATTTTTTTTCCTTTTTCAGGAACTCACTTAATTCATGTATTCTTTTTGAAGCTGATTTAAAAAAATCAATTTTTAAATTCAGCTGAAAAATTTCTTCTTTTTTCGTACTAATAACATTATTCAATTTTTCGATTTCTTTTTTCTGCTCCAAATATTTATCAAGTGCGAAAAATAATATTTCAGGAGTAGTTTTAAAATTCTGATCTTTTCCCACCTTTTCAAGTTGCTTTTGTTGGGATGCTGTAAAACTTCGGATATAAGTACTTTTCTTTATCATTGTTACTGAATTTGTAGACTTTTTTTAAACAGATCTGCGCCGGCACTTTGTCCAGGTTCTTAAAAAAATCTACTTTTTTAAAGGTTAGTTATTTGTTCGTGAATCTCAGTAAAGTACTTTCTCGTAATAAATTTTTCGAATAAATTATTAGACTCAAAGTCATTACAACATTGAAGTAGAATAATTGCTTCATGAATTTTGAGTTTAAAATTTGAAAGTGATTTCGCTTGATTTTCAATTTTCATTCTTAGCTTAAAAAAAAGAATTGTAGAAATATCTACAAATAAAACGTTCTTCATGTACTCGTTATCAACTTTGCTATTTTGGAGTTTATTAAGTGCTGTTAATCTCAATTGAGCAACAACATTTTGAAGTATTATAAAATCATGCAAATTAATTTTCTTTAGTGTTATTGTCGTCATAGCCTTTTTGTTGCAATTAAATTCCCATTTTCATAGAACTGTATTACATTAGTAATTTTAGCAAGCCCGTGTTTTTCAAAGCGCCTTAACATGCTTTTTATAACAGATTCACTATTACGCTTGTTTTGGTTAATTGGCGACCACCATACTGCATTTTTTTCTTTTGTCTTGGTAAGTATTACCATTTTAATTTTAGATTTTTCGGGAGCAAATACTGGCATAGTTAAAAATTGGTTAGATTAAAACTCAGATAAATTATATTGTAAAAAATCATCATCAAAAGCAACTTTAAGGCTCATTTTTAGTGACTTTTCTAAAATCATTTGTGGCAATTTTTCTAAAAATTCTGATGGTAAATTATTCTCTACATAATCATACAATTGTGGCAGTGTAGTTTTATCTTTAAAAAATCGATTTACTTCATTTTCGAATTTCTTAGCGTGATTAATGGTCACATTTCTACGAACCGCATCAGCTTCACGCTTTTTCTTTAAAATCTCATATTTGGCTTTAGATTTTAAATGCTCATTATATTTTACCTTGGTGTATTCAAATCCTATTTCTTTAGAAGTTTTCCTTGTCATATCAAAATAATCAGCAGGAAACAAAGGATTTACATTACTATTTTTCACAAACCATTTCCTAGCCCACTCTATCCTCCATCTGAGTTCGTGAATATCATCTACAATCGATTGTTTATTAAAAGCATCACCTGTAAAGGCTATAAATTTATTTTGCATATAAAAATTGATTGCTTTTTTCCAAGACCCCGAAAACGGCGTACTATTTCTATATATTTTAGATATGCTTTTGAAAAAATCCTGAATTATAAGTTCTCTGAAACTTTCTTTTGGCATTGTTCCGGAATAAGCTTCTTTAAACAAAATCCTAAGATCAATTGGTCTGTAGTTGTTATATTCGTGATTAGAGAGATTAACAGCCAATTCTTGCGGGTGCATTATCAGATTTTCAAGTTTTTCAGACAACGTATTTAAAACTTTAACATTTTCCGCGCCCCCACTGGTTGAAATTTCTTTATTGCAGGCTCGTGTTCTTGTAAAAAACAAATCAAAAGGCGTGACCGAAGGGAACTCCTTATCATGAGAAATGTTTTTAACATTCTCATTCATTTGATATTCATTTAAATCTGTTCCAGTATTCTCATTGTTATCAGGTAAAACATTCTCGATTTCAGAAGTAACTTGCTGATTTTCAGCAGTGGTTAATTTCGAGGTTTTGAGATCTAAAACAGTCAAAATTTCGTTATTTATATGTACTTCAACGGGTCTGTTTTGACCTGAAAAATGATAATCAACAAAAACACCGCATTCTTCTAAACGCTGTCTATGGTTACGCACAGTCTTTTTACAGAGATCTAAACTGGTTACTCCATTGCGTTGCAATGCAGTTACTAAAAACGAGTTAATTTTAAATTCTTCAATTGGTCTAATTGCTGTAACTCTCAATCTCATGTATTGGTCGTTACGTTTCATTAATTGAGAATTATATAGATGCAAAAGATTCTGAAATACCAATTCTGTAGCGTATTTTACAGTTTGAATTTTCTTTTTCTCAATAATCAAACCGTGGTCTTTCATAAAAGCATCTGCTTGCACGTTATAGGCTCTAGGTTTAAGTAATTTGCTTTTTTGTAAAAAAACTTTTGAAAATTCTCTTTGTATATCGGTTAGTGTATTTTCGATTAAAAATCTCTTAACAAAAGCATTATGTTTTTCTGTTAACTCATTTTCCGCAATCGTTTTGAAGTTATAGGCAGAAATATACTTTCGGTAGTTATCCATCGTGATACTAAATGCATCCAAACTAATTGCAGGATAAACAGCCATTATTCGCTTTTCAGGTTGCAGGGAAATTGCAACGTTTGTTGCAATGTTATTTTCTTCTGTTTTCTTTTCAGTTGTATTACCAAAACCAAAAAGGTTAGATGCTAACGAAAAAACTTTGGAATCTAAACTTTGTTTACTCATAATTACTTTTTCTAACCTTTCAGCATCGGGCATTTACGCCCGAATGCGTCTAGGGATTTTCAGCTTTTGCTGGACGTATTTTTATGTTCTCTTTTTATTGAATTGAGTTGTTAAAAGTCTTTCGGTAACACTCTCTAGTGTCCAGTTTTCTAACACCGTTTTCTTTTTAGCTTTTTTAGGTAATGGTTTTCCAAATTCATTATCAATACAAACAGCAAGTTCTTTCAGTTCCTCAGGGGAAAGAAAGATCTTTGCATTGTTGAATATTGATAATACTTTGGGATTCATTGAAGTTTATTTTTTTGAAAGCTTTTTACGTTTCAAAGCCATAGCTTTTTTAGCTTTAATCGTCTTATTTACTAGTTGCATGATTGCTAATTCTACAATCTCGTTTTCACGAAAACCATTTGTTATCATACGAATACTATCGACAGAGAAATCTTTATTCTTCTCATTTTTAATACCTATTTTTTTTAAATGAGGCATCACTTTAGGTGTATATTGATGTCCTAGTATTTCAATAATTAATTTTTTTTCCTTTTTAGAAATCATATCTCAAATTGTATTTGATAGTTATAGATTTTCTGTAATTCTTTAATATCTCTATTTTGTAAATCATCATCGTACGGTACAAAAACAGTTTTAATATTTGCGCTAAATCTCACCCCTGCTTTTCTTAGTTTTTGATGCAAGCGGTATCGTCTATTTTCTTTAGCTGTCCTTATGGATTTCCGTAAAACTTGGCACTCGTTTTGCATTACTTTTGACTATTATGATTCCTACAAAAAAATTAAAATATTTGCTATGCGATTTTTAGTATATTCGTGGTTATGTGCTTTAACAGCATTTGTAATACATCTGTTATGTTTCAACGATGTAAATATAAACATATTTCTTTACTATAAACAAATTTCTTTACTATGAATGGTAATTTTTTAAAAGAAAAATTACAACTTCTTGATATTCAATTGGTTGATTTATCTAAAAATCTAAACATAACGCCCCAAAGTCTGAATAGCAGGTTCAAAACAAAGGATGTTACGATTAGTTTTTTGATTGAATTATGCGAAGCTGTAAAGAAAAGTCCTTATTACTTTCTAAAAGGAAGCGAATACGAAAAGTATTTTGTTTTAAATGATAGTGTCCTTAAAAGTGATGTTCCAACGGAAAATAGTACTGTCATTTCAGAAAAAGTAAAATTATTAGAAGAGCAAAACCAATTATTAAAAGACAATAAAGAACAATTGCAAGAAATGATCATTCTTTATAAAGAAAAAATAAAAACTTTAGAAAGTAATATAAGCGGAAATTCAGATCGAAGTCAGATCGCCTAGCAATTTGCAAGTGGTTTGGAATATAAATTGAATAATCACTAATAATGTAGATTACTTTGGCGAACTTGAATAAAGTATGCATATTTTCAATTTTCAAAAAAACTACATTATCAAAACCAAATAAAAAAACCACTATGCCAAAAGCTTACACTTTCAAAAAAGAAAAAGACACACACGAAATCCATATATATGAAGGTAATTTTACTGATACACCTACACCATGTAATTCAGACCCACAAAGTATTTGCAAAGACCCGAACAAAGCTACTAGCTTAAACATACCTAATGCAGTATGTTTAAATGAAAATGAAGCGAGGCAAAAAGCATCTGAAATTGGACGAAATGTATGTGGCGTTTGTGTAAGCCATTTATACACAACATATAAAAAATCTTCTAAATAATATAAATTCTCTTAATTACTTAATATTAGACTTTTCCACAAACTAAAAAATCATTAGAAAAATATAGCAATATACATGTCTGAAGAAAACAAGAAAATAGCAAACGAAGAGAACACGTTAGAAGAGCAAAAAAGAATAGAACAAGAATGGAACGAATTTAGAACAGCTGTTTACGAAACTAAATCCAAGAGTCAAGATGATTTTGAAAAATACATTAATCTTATTGGATCAGGTGGGTTAGGTTTAACAATAGCGTTTTTCGATAAAATTGTACAGATAAACATAGCCATCTACCTAATTTTAATTGTTATTGGATGGTTTCTATTAGCATTTACTTTATTAATAAATCTAATTTCACATTATAAATCGATTCAATATTCTGACCGGACAATTTCAGAAATCAATGATAAAGAATATGACGAAATTTTAACTAATGTTGGAAAAAGAAATAAAACTATCAATATACTAAATGGAATATCTCTTTTTTCATTAATTAGTGGTGTATCATTAATAATACTTTTTGTAATACTTAACATATACAACATGAGCGACAATCAAAAACCAACTCCAAATCAACAACCGAAACCTTCTACTCAAGAAAAAGGTAGAACAACTCCTAGTCCTCCAAGAAACACTCCTGCCCCAGCTAACCCACAAAAAAAATAATTTATGAGCGAAGAAAATAAGGCTAAAATTAATACTCTTGGTAACAAGATTACGACATCAACAACTAAAGCTGTTGGTTTAGCAAGATCAATTCCTACACCATCAAACGCCCTTAAACCTAAAACAACGGTAGTATCAAAGCCAAATGATAAAAAGTAGATAATTTTTAAAAATCAATTCAATTAAAAAATAATTTAAAAGCTACTTTAAATTAATATACAAACAGAACACTCAAACGAACACGATTTGTGCTTTTTTAAATAAACAAGACATTGTAAACCCAAGAATTTAGTAAGAGTTAGGGTACCCTTTCAAATTCATAACCCTGAGGTCACGGGTTCAACTCCCGTCCTCGCTACAAAAAGTAAAACCCTTAAACAGAAATGTTTAAGGGTTTTTTATTTAGAATACTTTCTCATTAAATATAAATTACCCTAAAATAACACCAAGATTCTTGGTTCATTTTAGAAATATTTTTACAATTTTCCATGAAAGGTCTGTGAGAACAATCTTTTATTTTTATTAAGTTCACTAACGACAGACTCACGTTAGTAAAAATATTAGGTGGTGTTTCCAAGATAAAAAAAACATCTTTATAGAAAGACAGACAATTAAATACTATTGAGATACCTCAACAATTTTTATTAAAACATAAGAAATCTCATTTAGAAGTAATTCAAGAGAAAAATTATTCAATTAGAAAACTTGAATCTATTACTAATTTATCAAATAATAGTAGCGTCAAGATTAGAAAAATGTTATTATAAATAAATTCGAGCATTCAATATTGTAAGAAAAAATATTCTATATATTTGATTAAAACAAAATCATGAATAGAATTATACTTATCGGAAACGGATTTGATTTAGCTCATGGAATGAGAACAAGCTATAATGATTTCATCGGTTATTATTGGTTTAAAGTAATATCAGATATCAAGTTAAATGAAGAGGAATCATTTGAAAATTCAGAAATTAAGTTAACCCGATTACCAAAATCTATATATTTTTCTTCAATTATTAAATTCGAGGAATTACATAAGACTTTAAGTACACATGGAAGTGAACTAAAATTTAAAAATAAATTTCTTGAACACATCAACCATAAGAAACAAATTCAAAATTGGGTCGATATAGAAAATGAATATTATTTACTTTTAAAAGAATCATTTAAGGATGAAAACTGTACTTATAAAATTTCTCAATTAAATTCGGATTTTACTGATGTACAAAAACTATTAGAAACTTATTTAAAAGAAGTTGAAAACCATTTTAAAGAAAAATTTGACAAAAGTGAAATCGATAAAAATCTTAAAAAATCTATTGCATACAAAATTTATTCTGATTTCAAATTACGAGATTTTACTGAAGCATCTATCAACAAATTAGCTGAAATAGAATATCAAAAAATAAAAGATGACCTTAAGGGTATTAAAACTGGAAACATTACTATCGCAGATTTAAGTGAAGAAAAACAAGCATTAATTTCTCCTATAGGAAAAAATGACCCTATAGAAAGCTTAAGAAGGAGACTACTTAATGATTCTATTACAAACCATGTTAACCTACAACCAGCCGAAATTTTATTTTTGAATTTCAATTATACTTTTACAGAAAGATTATATTATACTATGAGTTGGTACGACCTTCCCAGAAACATAAATAAAAATCTAGAGAAAAATACAATTCATATTCATGGGACTACAGATAGTAGAGATAATAACGATGTCATTTTCGGCTTTGGAGATGAAATAGATGAAGACTACAAATCAATTGAAAATCTAAATGACAATACTTACCTTGAGAATATAAAATCAATTAAGTATTTAGAAACTGATAACTATAAAAAGCTATTAGAATTTTTAAATAGTGGTGACTACCAAATATTTATTTTTGGACATTCTTGTGGAAATTCTGACAGAACGCTTCTAAGTACCCTTTTCGAACATAAAAACTGTGTTTCAATAAAACCTTTCTATCACAAAAGAGAACATGATGACAACTACAGTGAAATAGTACGAAATATTACAAGAAATTTTAGTAACAAAGCTGTACTGAGAGATAAGGCAGTAAACAAAGAATACTGCGAATCATTAACTTAAATTTTTTAAGAACTAAAATATAACGATGCAAACAAAAGACTAATTCATAATTCAAAAACAAATAATGAACGATAAATTGACTATTAGATTAAGTGAAGCTTTTAAATCAAAATTAGATATTTTTGATACTTTCATGAATGATGGAGCAAATGATAAAGAAATCGTTGACTTAGAAAAATCACTAAATCAAATTTTACCAAGTTCGTATATCGATTTATTAAAGACATACAATGGCGAAAAAAAATCCGTTGGGTTTATGGGAGGATTTGGATTTTTGGGAACCCAGGAAATAGTACTACATTGGGACTTTTTCAAAATAGGAATAAACGAGAGAGAACCGGATTCTGTTTATCAAAAAGACAAAATAAAAAATGAATTATTTTCTATAAAAAGGATTCCTTTTGCTCACGATGGTTCAGGAAATTTTTTATGCATTGATTACGATCCCGGTGTTGAAGGAAAAAATGGTCAAATTTTATATTTACCAACTGGAGATCCTGAACCAGTTTCGGTTATTGCTGATAATTTTGATGAGTTTCTTTCTTTTTTAATTGATGCCGTTACTACTGAAAAATTAAAATTAACGGATGAAAGAGACGAATGGGACGAAGAAGACTGGGAAAAAGCAGATATTTATTTTGAGCATTTATGGAAAGATGACTGGACAGATATTGCCGACGAATATAATTTGAAACAAGCTAACAACTAATCGAAGGAAATTAAGTCTAATAGAAAAAAATAGTTTTATTTTTGCCCCTCTAATTGAAGAACAATATTTGCTCTGAACATTAAAAAAAACAAGACAATAAAAGTCATTAAAACAGCATTCTAGAAACTAAGTAATTTATAAGCAACATGGATATAGTTAAATTTAAAATCACATCAAAAACGATAAAAGTAGAAGTACGAAATTCGAATAACTATGTTTTTAATTTTAATACTGCTTTAGAAATTGAAAAAGAAGATAAAGATGTTTTACTAAGACTTTATCATGCTTTAGATCTTCTTTTTAAGAAAGAAACTCCACCTGAAGTAAAAAACTATATTTCGCCAAATCAAACTAATATCCTTGATCAGATTTCTGCTGTTGACGGTTTGGAAGAGGAGAAATAATCGCCTATAATTTTTTTAAACCACTATGCTACAGAAAAATCGTACTTTTGTTTAGCGTAGATTATGTAGCTTTTTTTACTGAAACCATAAAATTGTAAAGTACAGCTACAGAAATGTGTTTTACCAAACCATAAAAATTTTCAAGAATTTTAGATATCTTTGGACTATGAGCACAATAACAAAACCAAATCATATAGGGCGAAAAATTAGCCGTATTCGTGAACTAAAAGACATGAAACAAGAAGCTTTGGCGCAAGCTTTAGGAATAAGTCAACAAACTGTTTCTGCTATTGAAAACAGCGAAACTATTGATGATGAAAGGCTTTTAGAAGTTGCAAAAGCGCTTGGTGTTAGTATTGAAGCTATAAAAAACTTTAGCGAAGAAAGTATGATTAGTTATTTTAATACTTTTAATGACAATAGTATAGCTAACGGACTGGTTAATAATGCAAATAATTGCACTTTCAATCCTTTAGATAAACTTGTGGAATCTTTTGAAGAAAATAAAAAGCTTTACGAACGTTTGTTACAAGCTGAAAAAGATAAAGTCGAATTTTTAGAAAAATTATTAAAAGACAAATAATATTGTTTTCTAAATCATTCTCATAAAAAAATGCGCAAATGTTTCTGACTTTGCGCATTTTTTTATTCACTTAAGTTTCAATTTACTGAATGTCTTTCGCCAAAAACAATTATTTATTCAATTGCATTTCGAGTGTCTCGCCATTCATTTTTCCTTTTAAAAACATCTGATTATTTATTCTTATCAATTTACCTCTAAAATTATCTAATTTATCAGACGGATATCGCCAACGAATCGTGATAGAATCATTTTTTTCGTTAAGAAAATAGGTTCCAATATATCTGTATCTCCAGTCATTAAAATCGAATGCTATTTCATCTTCAAGATCCATATAAACAGTTGTCAACACGCTATCTTTAGGGCTTTTTGCTTTAAGCGCAATATTATCTATTTTTAAATTCTGAACTTGATATCTTCCTGTTAGCTGCGGATGTTTGTTTGGATAATCATAAATAAAATGAAAAAAAAGCGGCCAAATAAACAATGATATTCTGTATATGTTTTTGTAATAATTTGGGATATTTATACTTTTACTTCCCTGTAAAGGCTGAAAAATAAAATTGATTAATCTTTTTGAATCCTGAGATAAAAAATAAAATACTCCCAACAATAATATTATGCCATGTGATAATGGTCCAAATGGCATTTGATAAAAAATATCAAGACAGGTTATAAAAACCAACATAGGAACTGCCAAAATCAATCCAAAAAGTCTTGTTCTTGAAAAAAGTAAAAGTACTGCAGTCAAAATTTGCAATAAGGCTATAAAAACGGTAAAAGGATACGAATATTTAAAGAATGCCCACACCAGAGTTTCTCCGGATAAAGTACTAAATGGCGTGTCGAGTAAACCTAACGGAACGATCATTTGCAATCCTTCAATTTTATGAAAACCAAACATTATCAAATCCAGCGACATCGCATAAATAATCCGATGTTCTAATCTTGTTTTCAGATCGCTGCCATTAATGCCTTTTCCTTTTTCCATCGAATGCCAGACAAAAGGCAAAATCAATGCTGCAATCAAAAATAAAACTGATATTCCAAGTAAAAAAGGAGGCGGAATCCAAGGAGAAAAATACTTCGTAGACAATCGTAAAAAGGTTGCACCGACAACCAAACCAAAGCATAAACCTAACCAAATTTTGTTTTTTAAAGATGTTGAATACATAATCTTGCTGTTTAAATTCTCAGCAAAAAAACGTCTTCTTAAGGCTTGAGTCGTCCTGATGTACCCATTCAGACCTCTTTTAGGGTATTTTTTTTCACGTACTCACTAGGCGTAAGTCCTGTTGTTTTCTTGAAAGCATTATTAAAAGTTGACTTCGATGTAAATCCAGCTTCATAAGCGATACCAAGAATTGTTAAATGATTGTATTGCTTTTTTGTCAACATCTCTTTGACTTTTTCAATTCTGTAATTATTGATTAAGGCATAGAAATTCATATTGTAACTATTATTAATCATAAAAGACATATCATTCATCGAAATTCCGACTTTGTCTGAAAGTGAAGCCAAATTAATCTCAGAATCTGTAAACACCTCACCATGTTCTAATAGATTGTTCAAAATTGACTTGTATTTTAATAGTTCTTCTTCATTAAGTCGAGACGCAGGTTTTTCGGTTTGAAACCTAATATTGGGATATATAATATTCTCAAGTACGATGTTTTCATTTTTATCATTAAAAAAAACTTCTTTTTGCCTCAAAAGATTATAAACCATAAATAGTGTAAATACTAAGTACAAATAGGTACTGACGGAACCAAGAAAGTTAGTTTCTTTTATTTTCATGATCAAAAACAGAACAATTATAAAAAACATCCAAATTAAAATACTCTGCAGCCATTTTAAATCTCTTTCTTTTTTCTGAGATGAAAATAACAATATCCCTTTTCGATGTTTTTTTAATAATTGATAAGACAAAATCCAATAAATGATTAATTGAAGAGGCAATACCAAACGCATTAAACCTCCCACAATACGACTGGCGCGTTCACCAATTAGATCAGAAGTATTTCCCAAAGAAAGAAAATATGGCACAGATATCAAAAGAATAAAAACTAAGGCTGGTACAAAATACAGCACTTTTTTTCCAAGACTTATTTTACTCAAATGTGTATAATACCAAATGCTTAAATAAAAACTTGGTGCGACAACAAAGCGGGATAATTCAGAAACCGGAATGATATAAGGAAATTTTGAATCCAACGCTTCTTGCCAGATTATTTTACTCAACAATGCAAAACCAAGCGATACGAGAAAAACACCGAACCACAAATTTCCTTTTTTATTAAACGGTAAATAAAAAATTGCCAGCATTCCTACTAGAAAGCAAATTGCAACTGAAAATGAGTTAATAATAATCTCCGGCATCTAACTGATTTTTAATTTTATTACTCAAATGTAAAATTTTAGACCTGATTTTAATCAGATCAATTTTATAATTTCGCACTAATTATTGAATTCTTTTATTTCCACACAAAAAAAGAAACCCTTAATCACCGAATGACTAAGGGTTTGTTGTTAACTATTTTTAAAGAATATCAATAAATCATTTCTTTGCAAATATTTGTCTACTTTTTTAGCCTTTTCTAATCAAATAAATCAGGATTTCATCTTCTAGTTCTTTCGATAGATTTTCATATTCTAATTTATGCTGAAAGTGCTTTTCAAACTTTTTCTTATACTTTTCTGTTTGCAATTTACTATTACAATAATCATCGCAAATCCCTTTGAATTTGTCATCTACCAAATATAAAATCTTTAAAGATTCTATATATTCTACGAATTTCACATTATACAATTCTTTAGGGACAGCCATAGCATATAATTTTTATAAAATAAATTGAATTCAAAACCACTAAATCGTAAAAATGAAAAACAATAAATCGACCGCTTAAATTTTTGTTCATAGAAAACCAAACAATACGCTATTTTTTGTTTCTTTTATGGAATAAAACTGCATAAAAAATACTTGTATAAAATTAAGTCATATTGAAATTTAAAAAAGCAATTTGCAATTCAACTCGGTTTCATATTATAAAATGAAACCTGAAAATTATTTATTTCCTTAAATGCAACATCAAAATCATTAGAAAAAATCAGCAATGTTTAAAATTATACACAATAAATAAGATTCTCCAAAAACACAGAATAGTCTTACATTAAATTACTTTCATAAGAATATCATCTTTTTTGATACTTCTAACTTTAAAAAAAAGCTTTTCCTAATTTTAATATTGAAACGATTTGCTTCAAAAATTGACTCTTTATTCTTTAAACTAATGTCAAAAATGAGTTAAAATATTCTGCAGATTATAGTTTTCTCACAATAAAAAATACTTTTGTCAGACTAAAAAAGCCTCAACTCATTTATATCTAATCTCAATATTTGCTGATATGGATAATGAAAAATTTATTTTCTGCCTCGAAGGTGTTCCTGATGTCGATACACACGTTACAACTCTAGTCGTAAAAAACTTAGAAGAAATAGCAATCGATCAGGGGATTTCCAGTATTTATAAAACCTGCGATACTATTGAAGGTCTCGAAGAAAGCCTGAATGTATTACTCTACGAAGATCATAATTTTAAGGATTATGAAATCATATATTTAGTAATGCCAGGCGAACCAAACAATATTTGTCTTCATGATTATTATTACAGCTTACAAGAAATTGCAGAATTATTCGAAGGAAAAATGAAAGGCAAAATCATTCATTTTGCCAATTTAAAGGTTTTGGATTTAAATGATGATGAAGCTCAATATTTTCTGGATATTACCGGCGCACGAGCAATTTCAGGTTATGGTTCTTCTTATAATAAAATAGCAAGTTGCAGCACGATTGATAAAGCTTTTTTTAGTTTATATCAGGAAAATGACGACATTACCGAAGTTGTCGAAGAATTGTATCAAAAACATTATGCTTTGTGCAAATTGCTCGATTTTAGATTGTATTATTAGAACATGGAAACAAACGAAAAAATAAAAACGTATGGCGCTAAAGGATTTCGTGAAAAGTTTCTTGGTTTAGAAAATCCTATTCATAAACTTTTCAAAACAAATTCAGATCATTTTTTTTGTTTGAAAATGGAAGAAATAATGCAACTTCAATATCCTGTTCCGCCTTCGAAACATGATTGCCATACTTTGATTTTTATTACTTCGGGAACACATATTATAAAATTAGGTTTTGAGGAATGTCAGACTAATAAAAATGAAATTATTGTGGTTCCTGCTGGTCAGATTTTTTCGATTGATCATATTAATAGCAAACACAGCGGTTTTATTTGCCAGTTTCATCCGGATGTTTTAATTGGGAAATATGGAAATCGTGACATCATAAATGATTTTGGTTTTCTGAAAATCTCCGGAAATCCTAAAATTATTCTTTCTGAGAAAGATGCTCCTTTTATCAATAATATACTAAGCCGTCTCCAAGTAGAATATCTCGAAGCCGAAACGATAAATTTAGATCTTATAAGGAGCTATTTAGTGACTTTGTTTTGTGAAATGAACAGAAACGCTGTCAAAATTCCTAAGGAAGGAACTGCTGCCGAAGTTCTTTCTGCAAAATTTAAAGAGCTTATTTATCCAAATATTAAAATAAACCATCAGGTAAATTATTATGCTTCAATGCTCAATGTTACTCCGAATCATTTGAATAAATCAGTCAAGGCGACAACAGGCAAATCTGCAACGACTTGGATTGATGAGACCATTTTACTCGAGGCCAAATATTTACTATACCAAACTACACTTTCGATAAGCGAAATAGCAATGATGGTTGGACATGAGGATCAATCTTACTTTAGTCGTTTCTTTAAAAAACACGAAGCAATAAGCCCGGTTCAATATCGAAAAATGATTGATAAGTCCTAATTATTGATTATAGAATCCTACCAACTCCAAAAGCATTTATGGAAATTTGCCCTGTAAAAAAATGAGCAAATTATGATTTATGTTTTTAAAACCTCCGTTGATACAAAATCTAAATTAGAGCTAGCAACTACAGTTCTTAATGAAGTATTGACAGATAATACTATTTGGAATTTTGATCTGGAAGACTGCGATAATATTTTGAGAATCGACAGCGAGAATGAAATAACGGAAAGCATGTTAAAAAATGACATTTTTGATTGCGTCGAATTAGAATAACCCTTTTTGGTCCCAAGCCAACCTCAACCTAGTATTATGGAAACTGCATTACATCAAAACAAGACTTTTGACACCATTGATTATTCTGATCAAAAATTATCGGATAATGAATTTATAAACTGTGAGTTCATCAATTGCAATTTTTCGAAAAGCGATTTTAGCTACATTGACTTTTTAGATTGTACGTTTAAGAACTGCAATCTTTCTTTAGCGAGTTTAAAAAGTACTGGTTTAAAAAACATTAAATTCATTGGTTGCAAATTAATGGGACTTGATTTCAGCTCGAGCAATAGTTTTTTGTTTGCCATGAATTTTCAGGATTGTCTTCTTGATTATTCGACTTTCATTTATAAAAAATTAAAGAAAACAAACTTCATTGATTGTTCTTTAAAAGATGTAGATTTCTCTAATACCGATTTGTCTCTAGCAATTTTTAAAAATTGTGATCTTTCAAATGCTACTTTTATGGACTGCATTTTAGAGAAAACAGATTTCAGATCTTCCCGCAACTACGCTTTTGATCCTTCTGAAAATAAAATCAAAAGAACAAAAGTTTCTAATTCGGCGCTTGCGGGATTACTTGAAAAATTTGATTTGGATATTGAGTGAAATATGGCACGGCATGGCATGGCACGCGGATGACACGGATTCACTTCGTGAAAACGCGGATTTATACGGATTTTTTTATCCTTGTTGTTTTATGTAAAACCTTTGTCAAAGTTTAAAACTTTGACAAAGGTCTGCAAGCAATAGCTGATTTTAGTTGATTGCTCAAATTGCGGGACTTCGACTTCGCTCAGTCTGACATAAAAATGCATGTAAATCAGAAAATAAAAAATCCGAACAAATCCGCGTCTTCACGAAGTGAACCCGTTTCATCCGTGTGCAATTTATACACATCAACAAAAAAGGGATACAAAAATTGTATCCCTCTTTTTCTATAAAAACCAACTGTAGAAAAATCTATTTTATCCAACGCGGATCTCCAATTCCATTATCTTTTAGAGTTTGGTTGCCTACTTTAAAATTATCATTTGCAGGATCTTCGAATTGAGGATTTGCAGTTGTTCCTGAAGCATCAGGTTTATTATTTGTAATTGCAGCATCAATAAAACTCGGTGCCTGATAATAGTAGTTTTTACTAAATATCGGTAAATCGGTACCAGCTTGATTGGTGTAAATTGCTGTCGTTGATGCAATCAAAGTGTTTTTTACTATTGACTTATTTGATGCAAAACGAAGATATAAGATTCTTTTTAGCGCGACAGTATTTGACACATTATACAAAGTACAACTATCAATTAACACATTTGTTGTCAAACCGGTTCCAGAGAAACCTTTAGGAGAAGCCACAGCATCAACACGAACAAAATCACGCCCGATCGAGCAAGAATTAAAAGTACTGTTTTTCAAAACTATACTTGCGATGTACGTATTTCTAAAGTCGATAAAATCTGCTTGCGCATTTGTATTTACATTTTTAACAATACTGTTATCCACGGTAAATGATGTTACTTTTGATGTAGCTGCATTTCCATATACTAAGGCTCTCAAATAATCGCGAATATTGCAACCGCTTATTAAAATGTCACCATAAACTGTATTAGCATCAGATACTGTAATAAAATTACTGTCTCCAACTGTTGATCCTTCTAAATCTAAATCTATTAATGAAAGATTAGAAACGCCTGTATTTATTGTAAACTTAACATGCAATTTTGGTTTATCTCCAGTGCGAAGTCCTCTTATTGTTATCGTTTTATTCAAATCTATATCTCCTTTATATACGGTATAATCTCCCGGCATTAATACCAATATTGAATTGTCGGGAGCCGCAGCAATCACAGCGTTCAAATCATCAGTTTCTTTTACTAAAATTCCCGTTCCAATGTCAATTCCGGTTTTAAATGTTCTAACACCTCTTGTTTTAGTTCCGTTTACTAAAGTAGCTGTATAAGCTGTTTCGCCAGTTAATCCCGTTACAATTGCAACTCCCGCTGTTTTTTCTGCTGCTGTAATTGTGTGTGTAATATTTCCTGGAGCAACCGTAATTTGCGTTACAGTACTATTTGGAGTCCATCTTAAAGTAACTTTTGTAGCATCAATATCAGCATCTGCAATAGGTAATAATATTTGTTCTGTTAAAGTTTTTGCCGTAACAACTGACCATTTAGAATCTGCTAATCCTTTTGCGCTTACTCCTTTTACTCGTATTGAATATACGGTTTCTCCTTCTAAAGGAACCGTTATTGGAAGTTCTGCAGGTGCAACTTTAAGTGTTTTGTAAATCGTTTTAAAATCAGCATCGTCTGCACTAAATTCTACTGTATAATAATCTACATCGTCTTTTACGGTCCAGTTTAATTCTACCGAAGTTTGATTTCTAACGATAGCTTTAAGTTCTATTGGAGAAAATACTCTGTTTGCTCCTATATCTTCTAATACTGCTTCATTGTAACTTTCGCAACCGGCAACTATCAATAAAAACATAGCCAGCAACCCTTTCAATATATATTTTGCTTTCATAATTATAAACTATAATTTATTTTTTAATTGTATTAGTTACCAAAAACCCAGTCGTTTGCTAATTGACCATTGCTTGCATCGATAAACGTTTGCCAAATTGGCCAGAATTGTCTTTTATCCGGATTTACTCCGGCTTTGTACAATGTGGTTATTTTAGCATCTTCTAATTTATCCCAGCTTTTCGAAATATATCCTGCCGGAGCTTGTGTTTCGCCTCTGTTTAATCCATAAATATCCAGGGTAATCTGATCGTCTTTATATTTGTAATATAATGTCGAAGGAACATCCTGATATTTTCCGGTACGCGCTTTAAGATTCGCCATTTTTTCTTTGGCTTCGTCTAGTTTTTCTTTAAGCAAATTCCAACGCATTAGAGCAAACTTACGCTCCATTTCTCCTGTAAATTCATATTTATTTTCATCAACAATAGCGTTCATCATTGCAGTTTTACTTGTCAATGCGTCTACATAAGCATCTACTTGCACGGCATGATTTGCTGAAGCAAAAGCTCTACGGCGAATTTCTTTCAAATAAACTGCAGCAGATCCCGGACCTTCTAATTCATTAGCAGCTTCGGCAGCAATTAAAAGTACTTCGGCATAACGCATGTAGATTTTATTTACACCATCGTCATTTGGTGCAGTAACGATTCGGTTCATCCATTCAAAACGATATTTACCAAAATACCAAGTTTGTAAATCTGTAAGTTCTTGTTTTGATTTACCATTTACTGCAGCTCCCCATTTATAAGGAACACAAGTAACATCTCTACGAGTATCAGTTTTATCATAGTCATAAAAAACAAATGGCAATGGTCCGTTTACACCGCCTTTGTTTGCGCCCATTTGTTGAAATTGATCCATCGCATCATGTCTCACAGCAAAAGTAAATAGCACTCTGCCTCGTGTAGCCGCGAAAGGAATTTCCCAAAGAGATTCTCCTCCGGCTGCTAAATTTTCCTGATTGTATTTTCTCCACAAACCTTCAAAAGTTGGTTCTAAATGTGCAGAACCACTCGCAATAACGGAACGACATTCCGCCAATGCCAACTTATACATATTAGCTACCGAAAGTTCCGAATCTGTACTTCTTCTAACTCCATCAGAATATTGCTGATATCCGCTTGCCATCATAGCCAAACGAGCTCTAAAACTTTTTACAAAAGCTTTATTTATGCGTTCTGTACTAGTGGTTGCAGATGATTCATTTGGCCACGCTACAAGTGTTGATGCTTCGCCCAAATCAGCAATTAATTGTTTGTAAATTACATCACGGCTTGTTTTAGGAATATAAATGGTTGCCGTCGCAACTGGCTCAAAACGCGCAGGAACATCTCCCCAATTTCTAACCAAATCAGCATAATAAATAGCACGTAACGTTAATGCTTCTCCTAATAAATGCCCTAATTGATTGTCTGACTTCGGATTACCGTACATACGCAAACCTCTAATACATAAATTAGCACGCTCAATTCCTTCGTACATCATTGCCCATGCATTTTTTGGCGAGTTCATTTCTGTATTATCAGCTTTAGCATCATAAACAACCAAATCTGATTTGGCGTTATCACTCGAAGATGCCAAAAGCCATTCGCTATCTGTATTTAATCCTTGGTATGTCAAAAGCCTTCCTCTATAAGATTGTTCTTCTCCAAAAGATACTTTTATTCCATCAACGGCTCCTTGTGCCAACTCTGCATTAGAAAAAATAAGTTCATCTCCTAATGTTGATTGTGCAGGAGTATCAAAGAAGTCATCAGCAAAATCCTGACACGAAGTCAATAAACCTGAGATAATCAATCCTGCTATTATTACTTTATATTTCATTTTGATAGATTTTTAAATTAGAAATTAAGGTTTAAACCAAAAACCAATTGTCTGCTACGTGGATATGCTGAATAATCAACTCCTGGCGTTAGCGGTGATTTTCTTTTTGTTGACACCTCAGGATCCGGACCAGAATAATTTGTAATTATAAAAACATTTGTTGCTGTAAAATAGAATCTCAACTTACTTACGCCCAATTTCGAGGTAAAAGATTCGGGTGTAGTATATCCTAAAGTCAAAGTATTTAATCTAAAGAAAGAACCATCTTCTACCGCCCAATCTGTAAACATAAATTTTTGCATATAAGGCGACCACATTGTTGTATTAGCATTTAGAGCTGCTAATTCTGTAGGATCTGTCACTAATTGCCCTGACTCAGGATTTAAATTTGTCCATCTTTTGCCTTCAGCCATTTCAGAACTTAAGTTCTTGTATTGTCCGTTTCTGTTTGCTGTAGAAAATTCTGCTTTGTTTGCATTATAGATATCATTTCCGATAGTCCAGTTGAAAGCAGCCGAAAGATCAAAACCATAAGCATTTGCATTAATAATTAAACCTCCAGTACTTTTAGGATTAGCATTACCAATGATCGTTTGATCTGATGCGGTAATTTTATTATCAGCAGAACCATCTGTGTTTTTTAACTTCATCATTCCCGGTTGAACAGCGCTTCCAATAACAGAAGTCGCATCTGCAATACCAGCTTTTAAGACATACTTTCCTCCAACATAATTAAAATCAGAAACTTCATATCGTCCATCACTTTTATAACCGTACATTAATCCCATTGGAGAACCTGCATTTACTGCATAATCATTACCAATATCGGTCGATGCCCAGTTTGTATTTACTCCAAAATTATCCATTACGCCAAGCGAATTGATTTTGTTTTTGTTGATACCAACATTCACAGAAAAATTCAAACCATAATTTTTATTTTCAATTGCAATAAAATTCAAAGTAGCTTCAAAACCTGTATTTTGTGTTTCTCCCATATTTCGATACTGAGTTTTGTAACCTGTACCTCCTACCGGAAATTCTATTAATAAATCATGCGTTACGTTTTTATACAAATCAACAGTTCCGTTTAAACGATTTTTGAAAAATCCAAAATCAAGACCTACGTTTTGTGTCACAGTTGTTTCCCATTTTAAATTCGGGTTTGCCAAAACGCTCGATGGCGACCAGTAACTATCAAATCCATTGATAAAAGAGTTTGTGTTTGACATATAACTCTGAACCGTTTGTCCAACCGGAATATTATTATTACCTGCTTCACCATAACTTAGTCTTAACTTAAGAAGATTTAACCATGAAGCATTTTTCAGGAAGTTTTCTTCAGAAATCTTCCATGCTGCAGCTGCCGCAGGAAAATATCCCCAACGATTATTGCCTAAAAATCTGCTTGAACCATCTGCACGAAAAGAAGCGGTTAATAAATAACGGTCTTTAAAATCATAATTTACACGACCAAAAAAAGACAATAATTTATCATCCGGACTATAAAAATTATCTACTGAAAACGGTGTTCCCTGAGTCGTTAATTTCTTGGCATCATCCAAATCAAAGAATTTTGGATAATTCAGCATTGTTGTCGTTTCAACATTTGAAGTAGTAGTTATCATCTCTTCTCCCAAAAGTGCTGTCAAATGATGATTTTGTCCTAAAATATTTTTAAAATCATAATTTAATGTATTCGCATTTCTAAAACGTACATCTTTACGATCGGCCATTACCATTCCCGGTTTTCCTGCTCCAATTTTGGCAGTGCTCGAAAAATAAGTAGAAGATCCATAGAAACGATAATCGGAATAATTATAATTATCTAATCCTAAATCACTTTGAAATTTTAGATTTTCAATTAGCTTCCATCCAAAACTTCCTAGCAAATTATAATTCTTCTTGGTCTGTTGACGTTCATTATCTGATATTGCCAAAAATGGATTTACTAAATAACTATTAACACTTTGATCATCATTATCCGTAGTTAATCCCGGCATTGGAATTGGAGAATATCCAACACTATGACGCAAACGACTATCAAGCGATGAAACTTCATTTTGTTCATTAGCGCCTCCTCCATTTACTTCTATATCAGAATAACGAACTGTAAAAGCAAGATCAACTTTATCACTTGCCTTATTTTTTAATGCCAAAGACAAGTTATTTCTTTTAAAATCTGAACCAACCATAATGGCTTTTTCATCATAATAAGCATAATTAAAATTGTAACTAAGCTTTTCATTTCCTCCGCGAATTCCTAAATCACGGCTATTTACTTCGCCACGACGACCATAAATTTGCTTTTGCCAGTTTGTTCCTTTTACGCCATTATATAAATCACGGTCTTGCCAGTTGCCAAAATACTTGGTATAAGAATTCGGATTACTTAAAATAGTTTTATCAGTTTGATCTAGTAAAGCATATTCATATTGCCATTTTACAAAATCATCAACAGGAAGTACATCAATATCTTTAGCCATTGTTTTCATTCCGTAAAACATATTGAAACTAACAGCCATTTTTCCGTCCTTACCTGTTTTAGTCGTAATAATAATAACTCCGTTTGCTCCTCTCGATCCATAAATTGCAGTCGAAGAAGCATCTTTTAATACCGTCATCGATTCAATATTAGAAGCCGCAATATCGCTCATACTATTTACCGGAAAACCATCAACAATAATCAAAGGTGAAGCATCTTGTGTTAACGATCCGCCGCCACGAACTCTAATCTTAATATCTGCATCCGGAGAACCTTCGGTTGAGGTAACCTGAACTCCTGCAATTCTTCCTGTTAAAGCTTCGGCAACATTCGAAACGGGAACTTTCTTTAAATCATTTCCGGAAATTGAAGCAACAGCTCCAGTTAAATCTGATTTTTTTACCGTTCCATAACCCACAACAACCACTTCATTTAACGCATTTGAATCTTCGGTTAAACTAATATCCAATTTACTTTTGCCTGCAACAGCTATTTCTTTTGTTTTAAATCCGATAAATGAAAAAACTATTGTCGCTTTAGGATTCGTAAGCTTTATTTTATAATGTCCGTCAAAATCAGTCGAAGCACTATTCTTAGTTCCTTTCTCAACTATATTAACACCCGGTAAAGTCAATCCGGCAGCATCTTTAACAGTGCCTTCGAGTGTTATATTTTGTGCGCTGATACGATTGCTCGTCAGCAAACACAATAAGAAAACAACTGCAAAAGAACAATTCGCTCCTTTTTTAAATAAATCTCTAAAATTCATAGTTAATTGTTTAAATTATTAATTGGTTTTTTAGTTTAGCGCTTCGATTTCGTCTATTCTTACTAGTTTTTCTATTCAGAATAAAACTTTGTCTATCTTACAATTTCGGAGTATTTCCCTTATTTTTCGGGCTTTTCC
Organism: uncultured Flavobacterium sp.; assembly: GCF_951805225.1. NCBI lineage: Bacteria > Pseudomonadati > Bacteroidota > Flavobacteriia > Flavobacteriales > Flavobacteriaceae > Flavobacterium > uncultured Flavobacterium sp. The sequence continues at coordinate 3,634,372 of NZ_OX638201.1, forward strand.
GATTTTCAACTATAACGTTTGAAATAATATGTAATCGATTACACAAACATAGATATTTTTTTTATATAAAAAATTAATTTTCCTAAAAAATTCCTAAATAAAATTATATATCAAAAATAAAGAAGGTTTTTTCTATGACATATGTAATTTATAAGACCAATAAATAGTAAATATATTATTGTAGAATTTACACTTACTTTAGCTTTTTCATAAAAAATAATCGATTACATATTTGAATATTGCAAAATTATTAATTGTAAGAAACATGCATAATGAATTAAAAACCAAGAATTATTGTTAGAAGAAAAAACAACTTCTAAAGAGAGAAACCGAAACATCAAACCAGATTAAAACCAATCACTATTAAGCACAAAAAAGCCCTTAAACCTTATTAGGCTTAAGGGCAATTATTTATTATATGCAAAGGATATTTTGTTCCATCGGAACATCTCGTAGGTAAAAACAAATAATAGTTCGTTTTTCTTCGTTCCGTAGGAACGTTTGACCAACAATATAAATAATCATGTAATTTACCAAACATCCCTACGGGATGATAAAAAATCGTGAACTTTTTTTCTACCGATGAAATGTTCCAATGGAACAAAAACGAAATTGTTATTTCTGTTAAAGTCCTTCTTTTAAATCTTTACGCATTCTGTAGTTGTAAATTGCTTTTGTGTTTTTGCATTAAAGCAAAAGTAATAATCATACCGGTAATCGCCATTCCTACTCCAATAAGATTTGGAGAAGCATAACTATAACCAGCCGCCAAAGGCAATCCGCCTAAAAAGGCACCTAAAGCATTCCCGATATTAAAACTTCCCTGAAGTGCTGCCGAAGCAATCATCTCAGCTCCTGTTGCAGTTTTAATCATTAACATTTGAATTGGTGCAATTACTGAAAAAGAAATAGCGCCCGTTAAAAAAGTTAAGAATAAAGAAATATATTGATTGTAAGAGAATAAGTAAACCAAAATTAAATCAATTGACATTACAAATAATAAAGCTAAAACCGTCGGTGCCGGAGAAAATTTATCAGCAAGTTTACCGCCAGCAAAATTTCCAACAACCATTCCAAGTCCGGCAAGAATCAAGATATACGAAACATCTTCGGCATTAAACTTAGAAACATTGATCAATAAAGGCGCGATATAACTAATCCATGCAAATAATCCTGCAAACCCAATTGCAGTAATTCCGATAATTAACCAAGCTTCTGTTTTCTTAAAAAACAGCAATTGTGTTTTCATATTTACATTTCCGCTTTTCTCCAGATTTGGCATCCATAAAGAAATAAACAAAAACGTAAGCAAACCAACAATTGCAATAAGTATAAAAGTATAACGCCATATAAAATTATGACCAATATAAGTCCCAATTGGAACTCCTATCAAATTCGCCAACGTCAAACCTGAAAACATAATCGCGATTGCCTGAGCTTCTTTGCCTTTGTCTGCCAAACGGCTTGCGACTACAGCTCCAACTCCAAAGAAGGCTCCGTGTGGTAATCCGGAAAGGAATCTGGATGCGAATAAAAAATTATAAGATGGTGCAATAATAGAAAGTGCATTAAAAACCGTTAACATTAAAGCTAATATTAAAAGCATTTTCTTTGGAGCTAAATTTCTTCCTAAGATTACTAATAAAGGAGCTCCAATAACAACGCCCAGCGCGTAAGCCGAAATTAAATATCCGGCAACCGGAATCGAAACTTTCATATCTGAGGCAATATCCGGTAACAAACCCATCATAACAAATTCGGTAATACCAATTGTTAATCCTCCTAATGAGAGTGCAATAAGACTTTTTTTCATTTGTTTTTACAAGAAAGGAATAGAATTTCTATGACGCAAAGTTAACGCTGTTAAACACAAAAAAAGTTGTACATTTGTGATATAAACTTGTAAATTTAAGTTATGCCTATTTTAAATCAATTCAAAACTCTTGTTATTGATGAGTTCGAAGATGAGAAATTTCATCTTCCGCCGCACACGCATACTTATTATGAAATTATTTATATCAAAAAAGGAAGCGGAGTTCATCACTTGAATAACAACTTATTACCATATAAAACTGGAGATCTCTTTGTGATTTCGCCAGAAGACGAGCATTATTTTGATATTAAAAAAAGTACTCGTTTCTTTTATATTAAGTTTACGGACAATTATTTTAATTCGAAACAGAATCTTACTTGCGACGAATTCTTAATTCATACTCCGGAAAGTTTCATGCGTGATAAAACACTAAAAGAAACGGTTCTGAAATTAGACGATCCCTGCAAAACAATATTAAAGAATACGATCGAAAACATTGCCGCCTATAATTGCAAAATCGATGTTTCGACTTCACCAATTGTATTTTATCAGATTCTTTCGATTTTTGGATTAATCAAAGAAACAATGCGTGGTCAAAATCTTGTTGTCAAAGGAAATTCTATTGATAACGAACAAATCACTTCTTATATTCATCAGAACATTTACAATCCAAAATTAGTTCAGATTAAAGTAATTGCAAGTCATTTTAATATTGCCGAAACTTATTTTAGCGCTTATTTCAAGAGAACTTTCTCGATTAGTTATCGCGATTATATTCATAATTTAAGAACAACTTTAATCGAAAAACGAATTCATAACAACCAATTACCAATTAAACAAATTGCTTATGAATTTGGCTTCACCGATGAAAGTCACTTATCAAACTATTTTAAAAAGCGAAAAAACATGAAGCCAACAGATTTTAAGAAAACTTAAAATTGGAAATTCGTTGCGCGTAATTTTTTTAACACATAGAAACATAGCTTTATATGCTCAAAAAAGGCGTTTCAGTTATTAGAAATACACAGAGTTAAGCTATGAGAAAGAAATGTTTTTCTCTTTAACCTTCTTTTGAACACACAAAATCTATGTTTCTATGTGTTTGAATAAAATCGTACCCAATGTTTTATTTGAAATCTTAAATAAATAGCAACGCTTAAAAAAAATATCTAAATTTGTACTTGTAAAATAATTTCATTGGCAAAAAAGCTCCACATATTATTTCTTTTCATAACTCTTGGCTTCCTTTTGATGTCCAATTCTGGTTATGCTTGTGGAAATGCTTCTGAAAAAACTTCTTGCGAGAAAAAGACAATTTCTAAAAAAGAAACCGCTGATTCTTGTGAAAAAGATTGTTGCAAAAAAAATCATGATTCTAAAAAAGATCAACATGGCTGCAACGGAAAATGCGATCATTCTGGTTGTACAACTTCCAGTTTAGCCTTTATTTTGATAGCAACAAATGAATTTGAATTTGATACCAATCTATTCAATTTCTCTACTGAAAAAGCAACTCCTTATTATAAAAACATCAGTATTTCTGATGGTTTTACTTCTATTTGGCTTCCGCCAAAAATAAAATAATTGTATTTCTGACAGCCCTAATTGGGTTTAGTTTAACCGCGAAGTTCGCAAAGATTTACGCTAAGCCCGCAAAAGAAAAATTAAAATTATTTAACTTAGAGGATAAATTCATATTCTCTATTAAAATCGTATAAAATGAAAAACACAATATCAACTATAGCAGCAGTAATAATCGTATTATTTTCTGCAAATACAATTCAGGCAATTACAATCAAAACAGAAATAACTACAATTGAAGATGCAGATTCAAGTCAGTTACAAGCTGTTTATGACGCTTATTTTACTGTAAAAGATGCCTTGATTAAAAGTGATGCTAAATTAACTTCGGCGAAAGCCACAGATTTATTGACGGCAATTACCGCAGTAAAAATGGATAAACTAAAAAGCAACGAACATACTGTTTGGATGAAAGTCGTTAAAAAATTAACTGCTGATGCTAAAAGTATTTCTACAAGTTCAGATATTAAAAAGCAACGTGAAACTTTTAAATCCTTAACAAAAAGTACTTATGACTTAGTTAAAGTTTCAAAATCTACTGAAGTTGTCTACAAACAATATTGCCCAATGGCAGACGCTGATTGGTTAAGCAAAGAAAAAGCAGTTAAGAATCCGTATTACGGTTCTTCGATGTTGACTTGCGGAAACGTGGTAGAAACCATCAAATAAATATGACGCTCTACATCAAAAACATGGTGTGTGGTCGCTGTAAAATGGTTGTGAAGTCTGAGTTTGAAAAACTTGGACTTCATACTATTTCTGTTGAATTAGGCGAAGTCGAACTTCAAGATGACATCTCCGATTCTCAGAAAGAAATTCTGCTAAAAAATCTTCAGACTTTAGGTTTTGATTTTATTGATGACAAAAAAAGTAAAACGATCGAGAAAATAAAAAACCTCATCGTTGATTTAGTTCATCATAAAAACAATGATCTCAAAATCAATTTATCTGATTATTTAGTCGAAAACCTAAATCAGGATTACAGCACTTTGAGTAACCTTTTCTCAGAAATTGAAAATACTACTATCGAAAAATATTTTATCAGTCAGAAAATCGAGAAAGTAAAAGAGCTCCTTATATATAATGAACATTCGTTAAGCGAAATTGCCGATATGCTAAATTATAGTAATGTCGCGCATTTGAGCAATCAGTTCAAGAAAATTACGGGCTTCACTCCTACTTATTTCAAGCAATTGAAGGATAAAAAAAGAATTCAGATTGAGAATTTGTAATACAATAAAAAAACGTGCTAACTATTTAGCACGTTTTTATTTATCTGAATAATGTCCCATTGCAGAAATCACCACAACAGTTACAATTTCTTCTTCGACACTATATATTAGTCTATCTTTTTTATTTATTTCTCTTGACCAAAATCCTGAAAATTGATGTTTCAATGACTCAGGCTTCCCAACTCCTTCAAAGGGATTTTCAGCTAATTCTTCTAAAATTTTTGCAATCTTTTTTATACTCGATTGATTCCCTGATTTTAAGTGCTTTGCAATTTCAATCTTCGCTTCTGGAATTATTTCAACCCTAAACTTCCCCATATATCATTAGGATCAACTGTTATACTTTTAGATTTTCCGCTTTTATAATCAGCATACCTTTTCTCTATCATAGCAACAAATTCGGGGTTATAAGGGCTTTCTTCTTCCTCTATTTTTACACCTTTATTTGTAACAGCTAATAACCTTGCAAGCTCAAGTAAAGTCTTGCCCGCCTTAGTTCGTTCGTTTATAGTTATAGTTGTCATAATCTTAATTTTATTATTACAAAGATACAAAAATCATGTTATCTTCTTATGACACAATTTTGTAAGTAATAAGATTCTTATTTTTGTATGACACTCAGAACTAAATACATTTCTGTTTGTAATATTGAGAATTTGTAAAATTTTTTAACCGCAAAGGACGCTCTTATTTTATGTCATTTCGAGGAACGAGAAATCACACTCGTAAATTGACAAAGATTGACGCTTTTAGGAACGGAATTACTTGTGTGATTTCTCGTTCCTCGAAATGACAAACTGGACGTTCAATTATTAACTTAGAAAAAAACTTTGCGCTTTTGCGTCTTTGCGCGATTACTATAAAACGAGATCAAAAAAAACCTTAGCTCCCGATAGCTATCGGGATTACGGTTAAATCTCTTTTCATAAATATTACAAATCATTCTCAAAATTATACAAACCGAAGTAAACGTTACTTCGGAAATTTGCATTGTAATACTTAAAAAGATAAAACAATGACGCATCAATATATAATTTCAGGAATGTCGTGCGATGGATGTCGTAAAAAAGTCGAGAAAACTTTGAATACGATTGAAGGAATTCAAGCCGAAGTGACTTTAAATCCTCCATTGGCAACTATAACAATGGAAAAACATGTTACAACTGAAGAATTTCAGGAAGCTTTAACCGAAGCCGGAAAGTATACTATTGAAATGACTTCATCTAAAAATACCTCAGAAACTCCCGTTAAATCATGTTGTTCCAGTACCAAAAAAGAAAATCACGAAGGACATCATCACAAAAAAGAAACTGCTGTAATTCACAATCATAATACAACAGGAGTTTTTTATTGTCCGATGCATTGCGAAGGCGATAAAACCTATAACAAACCTGGAGATTGTCCCGTTTGCGGAATGGATTTAGTTCCGGAAGTTGCTATAAACGCAACGCAATTTACTTGTCCGATGCATCCGGAAGTTGTTTCGAATGAACCCGGCGATTGTCCAATTTGCGGAATGGATTTGGTGCCAATGCAAGCTTCTGAATCTGAAGAAAACAAAACTTATATTGACTTATTAAAGAAAATGAAGATTGCGATTTTGTTCACGCTTCCGATCTTTATTATTTCAATGTCAGAAATGATTCCTGATAATCCTCTTTATAAAATAATGTCTATAGAAAACTGGAATTGGGTTCAATTCTTATTTTCAATTCCAGTGCTTTTTTATGCGGGTTGGATGTTTTTTGTTCGTGCATACAAATCGATTATTACCTGGAATCTAAATATGTTTACCCTTATTGGGATTGGAACCGGTGTTGCTTTCTTGTTTAGTATTGCCGGAATGTTCTTTCCGGATATTTTTCCCTCTGAATTTAAATCACATCACGGAACGATTCATCTTTATTTTGAAGCTGCAACAGTTATTATAACTTTAGTTTTATTAGGACAATTATTAGAAGCCAAAGCGCACGGACAAACAAACGGAGCCATAAAAGCTTTATTGAAATTAGCGCCAACCGAAGCAACTTTAGTCGAAAACGGAACTGATAAAACAATATCAATCCATAATATTAAAAAAGGAGATTTACTTCGAGTAAAACCAGGAGAGAAAATTCCGGTTGACGGAAAAATTACCATCGGCGAAAGCAATATTGACGAAGCTATGATTACCGGAGAACCAATTCCGGTGGATAAAAAAGTAGGCGATGCTGTAATTGCAGGAACAATAAACGGAACTAAATCATTTGTTATGATTGCCGAAAAAGTAGGTTCAGAAACTTTGCTTTCTCAAATTATACAAATGGTAAATGATGCAAGTCGTTCGAGAGCGCCAATTCAGAAACTGGCAGATCGTGTTGCTAAATATTTTGTTCCAACGGTTGTTATTATTTCGATTATTACCTTTTTTGTTTGGGCAAAATTTGGTCCTGAACCAGCTTATATCTACGGATTAATTAATGCGATTGCGGTTTTGATTATTGCTTGTCCTTGTGCTTTAGGATTAGCAACTCCAATGTCTGTAATGGTTGGAGTTGGTAAGGGAGCGCAATTCGGGATTTTGATAAAGAACGCTGAAGCTCTGGAAAACATGAGCAAAATAGATGTTTTGATCACGGATAAAACCGGAACTATTACGGAAGGAAAACCTTCTGTAGAAAAAATCTATACCGTTAATAATAACGAAGATGTTTTACTTCAAAATATTGCTTCATTAAACCAACATAGCGAGCATCCTTTGGCGCAAGCCGTTGTAAATTTTGCTAAAGCTAAAAACCAGACAATTCTTGAGGTTCCGGATTTTGAAGCTGTTGCCGGAAAAGGAGTTCTAGGAACGGTGAATAACTCAAAAGTAGCTTTAGGAAATAAAAAATTAATGATTCAGGTTGGCGCTTCGATTTCTGAAGATATTGAAAATAAAATCGTTGCCGAACAAAATTTGGGTAAAACGGTTTCTTATATCGCCGTTGAAAAAGTTGTTTTGGGTTATGTAACGATTACAGATGCCATTAAAGAAAATAGTGTAAAAGCGATCAAAGATTTAATCGATCAAGGTGTCGAAGTAATTATGATGACTGGAGATAATGGCAATACTGCCAAAGCGGTAGCAAATCAACTGCACTTAAGTTCGTTTAAAGCTGATTGTCTTCCGGAAGATAAACTCAAAGAAATTCAGCGTTTGCAAGCCGAAGGTAAAATTGTTGCCATGGCGGGCGACGGAATCAACGATGCTCCGGCTTTGGCTCAAGCCAATATTGGAATCGCAATGGGAACCGGAACTGATGTTGCTATCGAAAGTGCCAAAATTACGCTGGTAAAAGGCGACTTAAACGGAATTGTAAAAGCTAAAAAACTAAGTTATTCAGTGATGAAAAACATCAAACAAAATCTATTCTTTGCCTTTATATATAACGTATTAGGAGTACCAATTGCAGCGGGAATTTTATATCCTGTATTTGGGATTTTGCTTTCGCCGATGTTGGCTGCGCTGGCAATGAGTTTGAGTTCAGTTTCGGTAATTGTAAACGCATTAAGATTGCGAAATCTAAAACTTTAATAAATCAATATGAGACTACATACTATTATAATTGCCTTTTTGATTGCCTTTAGTGCAAATGCTCAAAAAGTAGTTCGTTACGATTTATACGTTCGCGATACGATTGTTAATTTTTCGGGAAAAGAAAAACGCGCACTTACCGTGAATGGTCAAATCCCAATGCCAACTTTGACTTTTACTGAAGGTGATATTGCGGAAATTTATGTTCATAACGAATTAAAAAACGAAGATACAGCGTTGCATTGGCACGGATTATTTCTTCCAAATAAAGAAGATGGTGTTCCGTATTTAACGCAAATGCCAATTAAACCAGGAACAACACATAAATATAGTTTCCCAATTATTCAAAACGGAACTTATTGGTATCACAGCCATTCGGGATTGCAGGAACAAATAGGTTTGTATGGACTTTTTATTATTAATAAGAAGAAAGACGATCCTACTTTTAGAAAAGGAATTGATGATTTACCAACAATTCCGGTTATTCTAAGCGAATGGACAGATCTAAAACCTGAGAATGTTCAGCGAATGTTGCACAATGCCAACGATTGGTTTGCCATAAAAAAAGGAACGACTCAAAGTTATGCCGAAGCAATCAAGAAAGGACAATTCTCGACAAAAGTCACCAACGAATGGAAACGCATGAATGCCATGGATGTGAGTGATGTATATTATGAGAAGTTTTTAATTAACGGAAAAAATGAAGATCAGCTTTCGCAATTTAAAGCGGGCGATAAAGTCAGATTGCGAATTGCAAACGGTGGCGCTTCAAGTTATTTCTGGCTGACTTATGGCGGCGGAAAAATAACGGTTGTTGCCAGCGACGGAAACGATGTTGAACCTGTAGAAGTTGACAGATTGATTATTGCGGTTTCTGAAACTTATGACATTGTTGTCACAATTCCTGAAGATCATAAATCGTTTGCTTTTTTGGCTACAGCCGAAGACAGAACTGGATCTGCTTCATTATTTTTAGGCGAAGGAACGAAACAGCCAGTCAAACATCTTCCAAAATTGAAATATTTTGAAGGAATGAAAATGATGAATGATATGATGAAGATGAACGGCGAAATGAACGATATGGGGATGAAAATGTCTCTGAACAAAATGGACATGAATGCTGTGATGTATCCTGAAATTTCGGGTGAAGACGAATCTGCAAAAACCGAAGATCATTCGATGCATAATATGGAAGGCATGAAAATGGACGATATGAAAATGTCAAGTGATTCTACAGAAACTGCCGAAATTACGACTTTGAATTACGGAATGTTGAAATCTCCAACCGTGACAACTTTACCAAAAGACGCTCCTGTAAAAGAATTACGTTTTGAATTGTCCGGAAATATGAATCGTTATGTTTGGAGTTTAGACAACAAAGTAGTTTCTGAAACGGATAAAATCTTAATCAAAAAAGGCGAAAACGTTCGTATTACATTATATAATGGTTCGATGATGCGTCACCCAATGCATTTGCACGGTCACGATTTCAGGATTATTAATGAACATGGCGAATATTCTCCGCTTAAAAATGTGATCGATATTATGCCAATGGAAACCGATACAATCGAGTTTCAGGCTAATGCCGATGGCGATTGGTTTTTTCATTGTCACATATTATATCATATGATGGCGGGAATGGGACGTATTTTTACTTATGAAAATTCAGCTCCAAATCCGTTGATTCATCATCCTGAAATGGCGTACAAAATGCTAAAAATGGACGATCGAATGTTTCATTTTATGGCTGAGAATGATTTTGCTTCAAACGGAAATGACGGTGAAGCAATGTTCAGCAACACGCGTTGGAGCATTGGAACGGAATGGAGATTGGGTTATAACAATGAACACGGTTACGAAACCGAAACGCACATTGGTAGATATATTGGCAAAATGCAATGGTTTATGCCATTTATAGGTTTCGATTGGCGTTATCGAAGAATGGGAATGGACGAACAGGAACAAAATATGTTCGGACAAAAGAATACCAAAGACAATCGTTCGGTTTTTAGTGCCGGTATGGAATATACTTTGCCAATGCTTGTAAAAGCGCAAGTTGAGGTTTACACCGATGGAAATGTAAGGGTTCAATTCGAGCGAAAAGATATTCCGCTTGCCAGACGTTTACGAATGAACTTAATGTGGAATACGGATAAGGAATATATGGCGGGTCTAAAATATATCGTTGGCAGAAACTTTGGAATTACCACGCATTATGACAGTGATATGGGAGTTGGCTTTGGATTGAATCTGAATTATTAATAGTTTTTTTTACCATATAAGTGATTTAAGTTCATTTAAAAGTGTGTTTATAAAACCGATTTTAGCGTCGAATAAATTATATCTTAGCTCTTTGACTAACTTTTAAATATATTCTAAAATCAATTAATACAAAATGACTAAAAAACGTTTTTTAATACTTCTTATTTTTCCATTAATATTAATGAGTTGTGATCCCGCTCATACTATTAATTTTATAAACCAAGGAAAAAACAATGTGAAAGTTAAATTGGTTATAAATTCAAAACCACAATTTGAACGTTTGGATGATATAAAAGTCGGAGATTCAATTGTCTTTAACTTAAAACCAAATGATACTGAAGAAAATGAAGATGGAATATATTTTGGAATAGGTGTTTGGAATGAAAATTTACTAAAAACTGTCGCCGAAGACATAAAAAGAATTGAAATTGAGAATAAGGACTATAAAACCATTTACAAATCACAAAAATCAATTGAAAAAATATTGATAAAAAACCAAGAAGGCTTTTTGTGGAAAACAGCAGTAAACATCCATATTAATAATGATTTAACGAATTAAAATATGAGAAAAATATGTTTTGTACTATTTCTTATTTCTGCAATAATCTATATTAAAAAAGTAAATGATAAATGGATCGTTGATAAAATAGAAGAGGACTGGATTGCTTAATTCGGTATTATTTACAAAGATTAACAACAAAACTGTTTTAGGAAAAAGTTTAAAAAGAGTTTAGTTTTAAATTTAATACTTCTTTGATAGGCATTAACTTATCGTTGACAATTTCTAAAACTAAATCGTATTATATTTGAATCAAATCTTCAATCAAAAAAAAGAAAAGTACTAACAATTAAATTAAACAAAAAATGAAAAAATTATTTACTGTTTTAGCTATCGCTTTATTCACAGTTGGATTACAAGCACAAGACACAACACCAGCTCCTAAAAAAGAAAAAGCTAAAAAAGAATCTTGCTGCAAAAAAACTGCTGACAAAAAAGACAAAAAATGTTGCGCTAAAAAATAAGCAGAACATGTTTTAAAAGTAAAAAGCCTCAAATATTTGAGGCTTTTTTTTATGGTTTGTTTTTTGGCCACGGATTATACAGATTAAACGGATTTCTTTTAAACGATCTGAATTTAACTTTGACAAAGTTTAAAACTTTGTCAAAGTTCTTCGTCTAGAATCTTTTTAATCCTTTAATGTGTGGCAAATAATTTTATTTAATTCTTACGCTCCATTCAAAATCCATTTCTGAAACCTGAACACCTTCTTCATTTGTTCCAATAGATTTCATCCAGAAAGTTTGTCCCTCGCCTGTTGCGATTGTTCTTTGGATTGCTTCGGCGATTAAATGTCCGTCGTTACAAACGAATGTTATTCTTCCGGTAGCTTTTTTGGTGAAGTTTCCTTTATTATTGGCAACCAACATTGAGATTTTTTTTCCGCTTTGCTGAATTTGAGAAATTACTAATGCTCCAGTTGTTAATTCGGCTGCCATTGCCTGAACTGCAAAGTACATCGAATTAAAAGGATTCTGATTAATCCATCTGTGTTTTACGCTTACGACGCATCTGTCGTCGTCGATTGCTTTTACGCGTACACCGCAAATGTATGCTGAGGGTAATTTGAATAATACAAATTTATTGAGTTTGGAAACTGAAATTGCCATGATATTTATTTTTTTATGTAAAAATACAAAAAAACTATGCACGCACAATAAATTGCAATTACTTTCCTGTTTTGTCAGTAAAATCAATACTTAACAATGATTTTCAGCTGATTATAGAGCTATTTTAAATTTCAACTTTGTTAAAATTTTGTTAATAATTAGTACTATGTAAAACAAGATACTGTCTTTTAGCCATATATTTGTATAAGAAATTACTATATACTTTTAATCATGGAAACAACAACACCACTCATCATGGAAACATCATCAGAAAAGAACACTGCAACGTTCACACATTTAAGTACTTTGAGTCAATATATTATTCCGTTTGGGAATTATATTTTTCCAATATTGATCTGGACGAGTTACAAAGACAAATCGGAATTTGTAAATCACCACGGAAAACAAGCACTGAATTTTCAGTTAAGCGTATTGCTTTATACTTTGATTTTGGCTTTGATCGCAATTCCGGTTTTTATAGCTGTCATTTTTCAAAATCTTCCAATGGAAGCTGTTTTTAACGATGACGATTTCTATATCAGAAATATTAATTTTCAAGGAAACATTGGATTATTAACTATTGGAGCAACGGCTGTAGTACTTTTTGGATTATTAAAATTTGTTGAATTCTTTTTAGTGATTTATGCTTCGATAAAAGCTTCAAACGGAGAATTGTATAAATATCCGCTTACGATTCCTTTTATAAAGTAATCAATATTATGAAGCACTTCGACTTCGCTCAGTGTGACATAAAAAATTAAAAGTTATAGTCGAAACTTTACAAGCAATCAACAAGAATTGTTTCGAAATCAATCATCAATCAATCATCATCAATCAAAAAACGAATTGTTCAATCTAAAAAAAACAAAATGAAATTATGAACATTGAAAACACAAAAGCACAGATGCGCAAAGGTGTTCTTGAGTTTTGCATCTTATCAGTATTGAAAGAAAAAGACGCTTATACATCAGAGATATTAGACACTTTAAAAAACGCAAAATTACTAGTTGTTGAGGGAACAGTTTACCCGCTTTTGACTAGGCTGAAAAACGACGGTTTGCTTAATTATCGTTGGGAAGAATCGACCTCTGGGCCACCACGAAAATATTATGGATTAACCGAAATAGGACAAACATTTTTAAAAGAACTTAGCGGAACCTGGACAGAATTGTCTGACGCCGTAAATCTAATCACCAATCAAAATCAATAAGTCATGAACAAAACAGTAAATATTAACTTAGGCGGTATGTTTTTTCACATCGATGAAGACGCATATTTAAAATTGACACGCTATTTTGACGCTATAAAACGATCACTTAACAACTCGTCTGGTCAGGATGAAATTATTAAAGATATCGAAATGCGTGTTTCTGAATTATTAACAGAAAAACAAAAAAGCGAGAAACATGTTGTAGGCTTAAAAGACGTTGACGAAGTGATTACGGTTATGGGACAACCTGAGGACTACATTATTGAGGACGAAGAAAAACCAAATCAGTCTTTTAATGATTACGGTACAAGAAAACATAAAAAATTATACCGTGATAAAGAAAAAGGTATGATTGGTGGTGTTGCAACTGGTTTAGGACATTATTTTGGAATTGACGCTGTTTGGATTAAAATCCTATTCTTAGTATTTGTTTTTGCAGGTTTTGGAACAGGTATCTTAGCATATTTCGTTCTTTGGGTTGTAACTCCGGAAGCGATTACAACTTCTGAAAAACTTGAAATGACTGGAGAACCGGTTACAATTTCGAACATCGAGAAAAAAGTTCGTGAAGAGATTGAAAACTTATCTGAGAAATTCAAAAATGCAGATTATGATGCAATGGGAAACCAAGTAAAGTCGGGAGCTGAGAGAATAAGTAGTTCATTTGGAGACTTTGTTATGACGGTTTTTAAAATCTTTGCTAAATTTTTAGGAGTAATCTTAATCATGTCAGGGATTAGTGTTTTGATCGCATTATTGATTGGAGTTTTTACTTTGGGGACCAATATCTTTATTAATTTTCCTTGGCAAAATTTTGTTGAAGCCGGAAACTTTACTGATTATCCAATCTGGTCATTTGGTTTATTAATGTTCTTTGCAATTGGAATTCCGTTTTTCTTTTTGACTCTTTTAGGTTTCAAATTACTATCTCCAAACTTAAAATCAATTGGAAACATAACAAAATATACTTTGTTGGCAATCTGGATTATTGCGATTGCAATTGCAATTAGTATTGGAATCAAACAAGCAACGGAACTTTCTTATGACAACAAAACGATTGAGAAAAAAGAAATTAGCGCTGGTGTAACAGATACTCTTTATGTAAAATTCAGATACAATGATTACTACGCTAAAAGCCTTAATCAACATAGAGATTTTGAATTTGTTCAGGATTCTGCAAACAATCAATTGATTTATTCTACTGACGTTCGTTTACATGTTTTGCATACTGATAAAGCAACTGCTTATTTACAAATAGAAAAAAGTGCAAGAGGAAATTCTTTTGTGAATGCAAGACAAAGAGCTGAAAAAATTAACTATAAATACCAAATCAACGGTAATCATTTAGTTCTTGATAATTACTTTTTGACAGATGTAAAAAACAAATTTAGAGGTCAGGAAGTTGATGTATATTTGTACTTACCAGAAGGACAATTGTTTAAACCAGATGCTTCGGTTCAGGAATATGATGACTCTGACAATGATTTTTTCAACTTACACTTTAGCGGAAACTATAACTATAAAGTTGAAGGATCTAAAATTAAATGTCTAAACTGTCCTGCAGAAGAAAATGAATATAATGATGGTGACAACGATGCAGACAATGATTATGAATACGACAATGAAGGCAGAATAATCAACAACGATACTGTAAAAGAAGTATCGATTAAAATAAATGGAAAAGAAGTTTTAAACGGAAAAAAAACATCAGGAAAATTAACCACTGATAAAAACGGAGTTATAATCAAAATCAACTAAGCCATGATAAAAATAATCATTCATATTACGAAATTAATTGTTGTTACAATAACCGCATTATTATTTGCCTCATGTAATTTAAACATGAATACTATTGAAGGAAGTGGAAATGTAACAACGGAAAAAAGAATTGTTCAGGGAGATTTTAAAAATATCAGAGTGAGCAATGCGATCGATTTAGTTATCGAACAATCTGATTCTACTTCAATTACTGTAGAAGCCGATGATAACTTGCAGAAAGAAATTGAAACTAAGGTTGAAAATGGAACTTTGGTAATTAGATGTAAATTCAGTTCTTTCCGTAACATTTCTCAAAAAAAGGTAACTGTTAAAATGCCTGTTATTAATAAAATAGAAGCTTCAAGTGCTGCTTCTGTAGCGAGTAAAAATGTTATTCAGGGACAAGATATAGAATTAGAAACATCAAGTGCCGCAACAATGGATGTAAATGTAGAATCAGATAACATTTCATGTATAACAAGCAGCGGAAGTTCTATTACAATTGAAGGAAAAGCATTAAAAACAATTGCCAGAGCTTCAAGCGGATCTAGTGTAAATGCCGGAAAATTACTGGCAAATGAAATTGAGGCAGATGCATCAAGCGGTGGCGATCTTAAAGTTCACCCTATTTTGAGTCTGAAAGCTGGTGCATCAAGTGGAGGAAGTATTAATTATAATAGTATTCCGAAATCAATTGAAAAAACTGCTAGTTCAGGAGGAAGCATCAGTCAGGGCTAAACTTTATTTATCTGTTAAATATAAAAGAAATCATTCATCAAAAGTGGATGATTTTTTTATATTTGTCAAAATCAAATCTAGAATTAATGAAAAAACATGCAGCCCTAATCCTATTATTACTAGTTACAACATTAACTTTTGCTCAAAAAAGAGAAAAAATAAAAGGTTCTAAAATTGTTACTGTATCTCAAAAAGAAGTTGGTGATTTTGATGCTATCGAAGTCGATGATAATCTGGAAGTTTATTTGGAAAAAGGAGAAAAAAACGAAATTAAAATTGAAGCCGATGATAATTTACACGATATCATTGGAATGGATTTAAGAGATAAAACACTTCGCTTATATACTTCGAAAGAAAGTACAATCTTTAAAAAACTTAGCGTACGTGTAACCTACACAAGTTCATTAAAGAAAGTAATTGCCAAAAATGACGCTATAGTTTATGCTATTCAGGAAGTTATATTAGACGATATTACTTTTAATAGTGTTGATTTTTCTAAATTGTTTTTGAACGTAAATGCTAAAAAATTCTCTTTAGTAGCTGATGATAAATCAAGAACAGAATTGAATTTAAAATCTGATGATGCGAGTTTACAATTGAGTAAATATGCTGCTATCAAATCATTAGTTTCAGCAATAAAATTCAAATGTGATTTATATCAAAAATCAAATGCTGCTATTGAAGGAATTGCAGAAAAAGCAACTATACGTTTAGACAATAATTCAATTTTTACAGGAACAAAATTCACGCTGAAAGACGCAAACGTTACTGCCGAAAGTTATTCTGTTGGTAGTATTTTAGCCGAAACTACAGTTTCATTAGCAATTGGAGACAAAGCTGAACTTTCTCTTTTTGGAAATCCGGCGGTTCAATTAACCCGTTTCTCTGAAGAAGCAAAACTTTTTAAGAAGATAAAATAAAAAAGAAGTTTCAAGTTTCAGGTTTTCTTTGTTTCAAGTTATTGGAACGTTATAAAACAGAAAGTCCCATTTGTAATTACAAATGGGACTTTCTGTTTTTATTGATTTTCTACTCACATTTCAACAACTTGAAACCTGAAACAAAGAAAACCTGAAACTTTTTTACTCTTTAGAAGCCAAATATCTTTCAGCGTCAAGTGCAGCCATACATCCTGTACCCGCAGCAGTAATTGCCTGACGGTACACATGATCTGCAGCGTCACCGGCAACAAAAACACCTGGTACGTTTGTATTAGAAGTTCCCGGAGTATTGATGATATAACCAGTTTCGTCAAGCGTAATATAATCCTTGAAGATATCTGTGTTTGGTTTATGACCAATTGCAACGAAAAATCCTGTTGCAGGAATTTCAATAACTTCTCCGTTATTTTTGTTCAAAGCTTTTATGGCGTGTACAACATTCTCGTCTCCTAAAACCTCAACTGTATCGTGATTCATTAAAATCTCGATGTTTTCAGTTTTACGAACGCGTTCTTCCATGATTTTAGAAGCTCTGAATTTTTCGCTTCTTACTAACATTGTTACTTTTTTACAAAGTTTAGATAAGTAATGTGCTTCTTCACAAGCTGAATCTCCTGCTCCAACAATTACAACTTCCTGATTACGGTAGAAGAATCCGTCGCAAACAGCGCACGCAGAAACTCCACCTCCCATTTGTAAATAATGTTGTTCTGATGGTAATCCTAAATATTTTGCTGATGCTCCTGTAGAAATAATAACAGTTTCACAGTGCAATTCGATTGTATCATTAATCCAAACTTTATGAATATCACCTGAAAAATCAACTTTAGTAGCCCAACCATCACGAATATCAGCACCAAAACGTTTTGCTTGTTCTTGTAACTGAATCATCATTTCTGGTCCTGTAACTCCATCAACATAACCAGGGAAATTTTCTACTTCATTAGTTGTAGTCAACTGTCCACCAGGTTGCATTCCTTGATATAATACTGGATTCATATTTGCTCTGGCAGCATAAATAGCCGCAGTATATCCTGCAGGACCAGAACCAATAATTAGGCATTTAATTTTTTCGATTGTATCTGACATAGTATGTATAGTTTTTAGTGATGCAAATGTAAACTTTATTATAAAAATTCACACCCAAATCAAATCCTAAATAACTATCTTGAAATAAGTTTTATTTATTTTCACTTTTTTCTTTTGCAAATCAAATTTATTACTATATTTGCATCCGCTTACGGGCAGTACAACAAATACATCTTCGGGGTGTAGCGTAGCCCGGTTATCGCGCCTGCTTTGGGAGCAGGAGGCCGCAGGTTCGAATCCTGCCACCCCGACAAAAGTCTTTTCAGAAATGAAAAGACTTTTTTTTTGCACATAACTCAAAATCCAATAAAACATAAATTAATTCTGAACGACTATAGCGTCCCGATTAAAAATCGGGAAGACCAAAGGTTCGAATCCTCCCAACCCGACAAAAAAGTCTTTTCAGAAATGGAAAGACTTTTTTTTTTTGCTTTAAACTGAACAACAACAAATTATTGAACGGTGATAGCGTCCCGATTGAAAATCGGGAAGACCAAAGGCTCGAATCCTGCCACCCCGACAAAAGTCTTTTCATTTATTTGAAAAGACTTTTTTTTTGCTTTAAACTCAAGTAATGAAAAATACTGAACGATCATAGCGTCCCGATTGAAAATCGGGAAGGCCAAAAGGTTCGAATCCTCCCAACCCGACAAAAAAGTCTTTTCAGAAATGGAAAGACTTTTTTTTTTGCTTTAAACTGAACAACAACAAATTATTGAACGGTTATAACGTCCCGATTGAAAATCGGGAAGACCAAAGGCTCGAATCCTGCCACCACGACAAAAGTCTTTTCACAAATGGAAAGACTTTTTTTTGCTTTAAGCTTAAGTAATGAAAAATATTGAACAGTTATAGCGTCCCGATTGAAAATCGGGAAGACCAAAGGTTCAAATCCTGCCACCCCGACAAAAGTCTTTTCATTTATTTGAAAAGACTTTTTTTTGCTTTAAACTGAATTAACTACAAATTCTGAACGACTATAGCATCCCGATTGAAAATTGGGAAGCCCGCAGGTTCGAATCCTACTGTCTAAACAAAAGTCTTTTCCTTACATAAATAAACCCTATTACTACATATCATCCTTTTTAGAATAATCTTTTTTTGTCAAAAATTAGAAATTTTAAAAATGAAAAAAATATTACTATATCTTCTCTTCGTTATTTCGACAACTGCAATTGCTCAAAAAAATTCTGAACTTATAGATCAAAATTCAAAAACTGATACACTTCAATTATACAAGAAAGACGCACATGCCTCTTATTATCATGATAAATTCAACGGAAGAAAAACTGCAAGCGGTGCAAGATTTGACAACAGTAAATTAACTGCTGCACACAAAAAATTTCCTTTTGGAACAAAACTAAAAATCACAAACGAGAAAAATAATAAATCCGTCATTGTAGAAGTTACCGACAGAGGTCCATTTATTAAAGGAAGAGAAATCGACCTGACCAAAAAAGCTTTCATGAATATTGCTTCTAACAAACAAAGCGGATTAGAATATGTAACAATTGAAATTTTAGAGAATTAAATTCCAACTTATAATATTGAAATACCTAAGAAGCGTTTTTAGGAAATAAAAAAACTCTGAAGATCAATTGGTCTTCAGAGTTTTTTTTTATTTAAAAGATTTCTTAATACAAATTTACGTTTCCTTATTTTTCCATAATAATATACGAAGGATATGATTCCCGATTTGGTAAATCAAAGGTTTCGTCGTAAGGCTGAGTTCCTGTACCATTATTATATAATGCCACACGTTTTACTCCAGTTGCCGTGCTTCCGCCTGTGCCATTAATAACGTTTAGAATATTTCCTGAACCAGCAAAACGAGTGATGCACATTTTTTCGAGTTTCACATTTGGACTATTAGGTATTTCAAAACCATTTTTCTTGTTCACAATACCATCATTTCCAGTAAAAACTGCATAAGAACCCATTCCTATTGTATGATGTTCTTTTACCGTATTTGCAACTTTGAATGCTGCATAACCATCCACTTTTCCTTCTTGACTTCTCCAACTTGCTTGATTTGGCGCATCGTACGGAGGTTCGTTTTGAAAGAAATAAGTTCTGCCACGTTCACCTAACCATAATACCTCATATTCTTGATAATGCTCCGTAAATAATGCATAAAGCATAACATCATCTCCAGTAACAATAAGTCCATTTTTGCATCTGTCTCTTAACCAGCGGGCATTTCCGCCTTTTTGCGAACCATGATCGGCTCGCCACAACCAGAAGTGATCACCTACTACATTGTTGCTGTTTATTTGCATAGAAGCATGTATCTGAATATTTTTTGACTGAACTCCACCTACTCTACAAGTAATATCTGAAAGCAAAATTGGATCAGCAGAATGATCAGCATTTGCATCTTCGTTACCAATTCTAACCTGATATGTTGTACTATTAAATGAATCCATAAGAAGTCCGGCAATTATAATTCCGTCTTTATCATCAGCATAAATACATCCCCAAGTATTTTTCTCGCTAGGTTCTAATGTTACTGAGGCAATACCAGCACCTAAAAGTATTGCATCTTTTCTATTGACCTGAATCGGAGCATTCAATGTATAATGTCCCGGAGTAAAAAATATATTTTTACCCGCTTTTAATGCATCGTTAATTTCCAAATCAGTATCGCCTTCTTTGGTAACGTACCAATCTGTAAGCACATCTTGAATTTTTCCTTTTCCCATATCAGTTGTTGACCAGGAAACCCCTACTCTGTCTTTTTGCCATGCCGGAACAAACACTTTGTATTCGCCATCTTTGTCTATAAAAAGAAAAGGCTTTTCTCTAATAATAGGCGTAGTCGGAACCGGAGAATTAGCTTCATCTGCTTGCGGAGGATTAACACAACCTTGCCAAACCATATTATACGAACCGCCCATAGCTCCCGAACCAGAAGGAAAAATAGAATTTCTGGTATACCATTGCTGTTGTCCGCCCCAATTTGGTCGGGATGAAGTATAATGTGTATCGGCAATAAAACCACCGCTCCCCCAAAAGTTAGTATCTCCGATATCTGAAATATATTTTGAAGTACTTTCAATCAGCATTCTTCGCGCACTGGTTGATTGAGAAACTGTCCAGGCAAAATCTCGCATTACTTCTACATTTTCTATAGAACGCCAAAATGTACACGTAGCATTTGCGCCACCTGAAAGATGAGGTCTGGTGAATACCGAACCCAATTTAACATCTGACGGAACTTTCCCTAAACCTCCAATATGAGAATAAAATCCTAATTCTATTGAATTTGCTTCCGCCGATGATGCAGAACCTGATCCGCCTGAATCATACGTTTGACCGTTAACATTTCCCTTGAAATAATAAGCCTGACGTTTTGTTGTCCACTCGCCGTTTGATCCGCCAAGACCAATAGTAATAAACTGTGAGTTAATATCGTTTCGGGCAGTTTCGGCTTTTTCATATTTTCTATCATAGAAATAAATATTGCTACCGAAAATCTGATTTTCCAACGAAATTATTATTGTGATACCGTTACGAGTAATTTTATAATAGTTCTCATATTTATCTGAATTAGGTTTATTATCCGTAAATGACAATTTAGAAGTTGAACCTACAGACACAAAATCGGATGCCAAGCGACTTCCTCCTCTTGTAATTGTATAATTTCCGGATGAGCCAAATGCCGGCCATGATAATATGATATTGTGTTTTTTCTTGTTGTAAACAATTTTGCCTTTTAGATCATTCTCCTGATTTTTTCCGTCAGATGAATTGGATGTTACAAAACTGCATAGAATCAGTATAACTGCGAACACAGTAAATACTGAGATTAACTTTTTAATCATAAATAAATCTTTTTGGGTTTAATAGAAATAATAGTTTTTCGGGATTCGAAAAATAGTCATAATCTTTAACCTGTAAGTTCACTTTTAGTCTCAAAATTCTAATCAAAAACTATACAAAGCCTCGATTTCCCTCTAATAGCAATGTCAAAAGCTAAAAGCGAGATCAATAATAGATTTGTAATTGTGAAGAGATAGAAATACTTCACACTTTCAATTAACACGAAAAAACTAATTAAATCGGCTTCGTGTCAAAATGTTATTATATTTACCAATCATAACATCATACTTATTTCTTTATGGAAAGTTTTCTTTTAGTTGCGTTATTTTGTTTTTTAATCTACATCCTTAATACGATCAAAGGTCGATTTGACAATCTCGAAGACCACATTCAGAGACTTAATAAAAAAATCGATCTCTTAAAAACAGTCGAAAAACCATCTGAAACTATTCCGGTAATCAAAAAAGAAGAACTCAAAACAGCTCCCGATCAATCGAACAAAGCTACTTTTGAACCTGTTAAATCAGAAGTTACTCAAGAAAAAATTTCTGACGAGCAATTAGAGAAAATTGCATTATCGTCTAAAATTGATAATTCACCTAAACCAGTTGAGCCAAAACCAATTGAACAAAAACCAATTCCTAAACCAATTATTCCCGTTGAACCTGAAAAATCATTTTGGGAAAACTTCAAAGAGAAAAATCCGGATTTAGAGAAATTTATTGGCGAAAACTTAATCAATAAAATTGGTGTATTAATTCTTGTTCTAGGAATAAGTTATTTTGTAAAATATGCAATCGACAAAGATTGGATCAATGAACCTGCGCGCGTTGGAATCGGTGTTTTATGTGGTGCCTTAGTAATGGGAATTGCGCATAAATTGCGTAAAAACTATGCTGCATTTAGTTCGGTTATTGTTGCCGGAGCTATTGCAATTTTCTATTTCACAATCGGGATTGCTTTTCATGATTATCACTTATTCAATCAAACTGTCGCTTTTAGTATAATGGTTGTCATTACGGCTTTTAGCGCTTTAATATCATTATCTTATGACAGGATTGAATTGGCCGTACTTTCATTAATTGGTGGATTTGCCGTTCCGTTTATGGTTAGTACGGGCGAAGGCAATTATGTGGTTCTTTTTACCTACATCATCATTTTAAACATCGGAATTTTGGCTTTAGCCTATTATAAAAAATGGAATCTCGTTAACATTCTCGCTTATATATTCACCGTACTTTTATATGGAGCATGGTTGTCTAAAGATTTAACTTCTGGCAAACCACATTATCCGGGAGCATTTATTTTTGGTTTTGCTTTTTATTTTATTTTCATTTTGATGAATATCATTAATAACATAAGATCAAAAGGAGAATTTTCTAAAACTCAACTGACTATCTTAGCCAGTAACACCTTTTTATTTTATGGTGCAGGAATGGCAATTTTAACCAATTATCATCCGGAATTAAAAGGTTTATTTACGACTGTTCTTGCATTATTGAATTTGATTTATGCCTGGTTTTTATACAAAAAATTCGAACTCGACGAGAAAGCTGCATATCTTCTTATCGGATTAACATTGACTTTTATAACCTTAGCAATTCCTATTCAGTTTGAAGGTAATTATATTACTTTATTCTGGGCTGCCGAAGCTGTCTTACTATTATGGCTTTCTCAAAAATCAAAAATAATCAGTTATCGCTTTGGTTCTATTATCGTTCATGTTTTAATGATCTTTAGTCTGATTATGGATTGGAATAAATATTACCGCAATGACAATTTAGCTTTAAATATTATCATCAATCCTATATTTATAACAGGTGTTTTCGCCACAGCTTCATTGTTTGCAATTTGGTACTTATTAAAAAATGAAACGAAAAACCTAATTATTTTCGACATCACATTTAACCCTGAGAGCTATAAGAAACTTGTTCTGGAAGTTGGTTTTGTATTTACTTATTTAACGGGTTTATTCGAGGTAATTTTTCAATCGAATCATTATATAGAAAACTTATACAGTGCAATTGCATTACCTATTTTGTATCACTTAGTATTCTCAGCAATATTTACTTCGTTTTTAATAAAACAAAAATCAGAAACCGCATATCAGGGCGTTTTGTTGATAGCATCTTCTAATATTATTTTATTTGCATTTTGGTTCTCCAACTATCCATTCTTTGAACACAAAGACATTATTAGTTCCGGAATCGGGGAATCTATTGCTTTTTATCTACATTATGTCTCGTTCTTTATCACGATTTATTTTGCCTATCAATTATTCTTAATCTATAAAAAAGCTGATTTTGACCTTTTCAAACATCGTTATTTTATGTGGATTGCGGCTTTTTTAATCATATATATCGCCAGTTCAGAAGTTATGCTACATGGTCTTATTATAATGAATTCGCCCGTTACAACTCACGATTTACAAACAAGCACTATGTATGCAAGCTATAAATCTGATTTGCCGTTTTTAAGGGATTTTATAGCAGATGATTATATTGGATTAGCCAGAACTAAAATAATCAAAACAGGATTTCCGGTTCTTTGGGGAATTCTCGCTTTTGTCTTTTTAATTGTTGGAATTAAAAAACAATACAAATCCCTAAGAATTATCGCATTATCCTTACTTGGATTAACTATTTTAAAATTATTTTTATACGACATCAGCAACATTTCTGAAACTGGAAAAATTATATCATTTATCCTTTTAGGAATTTTAATTTTGATTATCTCTTTTGTGTATCAAAAAATAAAAGTCTTAGTTATTGATGAAAACAAGCCAAAAGAAAACAATGAAACTGAATAAATTTATCTTACTATTATTTCTTTCCAACCTTTCGTTTGGACAATATAATACAACTGCAAAACTAAAAAAAGCTGCAGAAAACGGCATGCATGAAATTGTTTTATCGC
Source organism: uncultured Flavobacterium sp. (assembly GCF_951805225.1). Taxonomy (NCBI): domain Bacteria; kingdom Pseudomonadati; phylum Bacteroidota; class Flavobacteriia; order Flavobacteriales; family Flavobacteriaceae; genus Flavobacterium; species uncultured Flavobacterium sp. Next base: position 3,658,959 of record NZ_OX638201.1, read on the forward strand.
CAGAAATCAGATCTTTTTCAAAACAAGATTTAAGCGATATTCGAATATTTGATTCCAAAGGAAATGAGATTCCCTATTTTATACAAAACAGTAAAGATGTTTCGTCAAATTCATTTGTAGAATATAGTATCATTTCCAAAACGGTTTACCCGAAGAAAACTACTTCGATTATTATTGAGATTCCATTAAATAAAAAAAATAATCAGCTTTCACTTTTTATTGCAAATTCTAATGTCGAAAAAAAGTACTCGGTTTCAGGAAGCGATAACCAAAAAGAATGGTTTGGAATATCTGATTCCCAAATACTTTCTGATTTAAATAGCACATCAGAAACCAGCGTTGTCAAGACTATTTCATATCCTTTAAGTACGTATCGTTATTTAAAAATAGATTTTGATGATCGAAAAACGCTTCCTGTTAATATCCTGAAAGTTGGGAATTTCGACACGCAATTGCAAAAAGGTGCTTTACAGGAAATTGTTCCAAAGAAATCATTTACAACAGAAGATCATTCGAAAAAAGAAACACAAATTCATGTTCTTTTTAATGCACCACAAGTCATTAATCAGATTGCGTTTGAAATTTCAAAACCAACTTATTACAATCGTCATGCTATTCTACTTAGGAAAGTAAAACAGCAAACGAGAAGAAAATCTTCCATAATTGAAGAAGAAATTGCATCTTTTGAATTAAACTCAAACGAAAAAAACATCTTTACTATTCCTGAAATCTTCGAAAAAGAATTTTATATAAAAATAGAAAATCACGATAATCAGCCTCTATCAGTTTCAACAATAAAATACAGTCAAAAACCAATTTCTATTGTTGCGGACTTAAGCAGTAATGAAAGTTACATTCTTAAAACCGGAAACAAAACCCTGACTGAACCTGATTATGACCTTTCAAGTTTTAAAAATAATATTGCCGTTAGCTTACCAGAAATATCTATTTATGATATTCAGCAAAAAACTTCGGATAAAAATCACATCGAAAACAAATCTTTTTGGCAACAATCCTGGTTTATGTGGCTTTGTATTCTACTTGGAGGAATTACAATCTTCTTTTTTACAGCAAGCTTAGTAAAAGATTTAAAAAGAAAGAACTAAATAAAAACCAAGAATTAACCGTTTGAATAGTTTTTTCAAATTCAAACTTTGAATATGTTCATTTTTACCTTAAAAAATGATTTTAACAGAAATAGATTTCACCAATAACTTCATTAATATCAAAAAATAAAATCCGCAAAACACGCACAAAACAAAGGCTTCCCAAAGTTTTACAAATGTTAACAAAATAGATTTTCAGAAACCATAAATAATTGTATTTTTACGGTTCAAAATTCAGAAAATAAATGGGCAAAATCATTGCGATTGCTAATCAAAAAGGAGGCGTTGGAAAAACGACAACATCTGTAAATCTTGCAGCCTCATTAGGTGTTTTAGAGAAAAAAGTATTATTGATCGATGCTGATCCTCAGGCGAATGCTACATCTGGCCTTGGAATTGACGTAGAATCTGTTGAACTTGGAACTTACCAAATTCTTGAACATACAATAACTCCAAAGGAAGCCATTTTAAAATGTTCAGCTCCAAATGTTGACGTGATCCCTGCTCACATTGACCTTGTTGCGATCGAAATCGAATTGGTCGACAAAGAAAACCGTGAGTACATGCTTAAAAAAGCATTAGAAGAAGCAAAAGAAGAATATGATTTCATCATTATCGACTGTGCGCCTTCATTAGGTTTATTAACTTTAAATGCTTTAACAGCTGCTGATTCTGTAGTTATTCCAATTCAATGTGAATATTTCGCACTTGAAGGTCTTGGAAAATTATTGAACACTATAAAAAGTATTCAAAAAATACACAATCCTGATCTTGACATCGAAGGGTTATTGTTAACAATGTACGATTCAAGATTGCGTTTATCAAATCAGGTTGTTGAAGAGGTTCAAAAACACTTTAACGATATGGTTTTTGATACCGTAATTCAGCGAAATGTAAAATTGAGTGAAGCTCCAAGTTTTGGTGAAAGCATCATTAACTATGACGCAACCAGCAAAGGAGCAATTAATTACATTAATTTAGCTCAAGAAATTATAAAGAAAAACAGTAAATAGTTTTTATGACAAAAGCAATTAAAAAACAAGCCTTAGGAAGAGGATTATCAGCATTATTAAAAGATCCGGAAAACGACATTGTATCAGCAGACGATAAAAATGCTGACAAAGTTGTTGGAAATATCATAGAGCTTGAAATAAGTGCTATCGAAATAAATCCATTTCAGCCTAGAAGCAATTTTAATGAAGAATCATTACGTGAGTTAGCTACTTCTATTAAGGAACTTGGCGTAATTCAACCTATAACTGTTCGAAAATTAGAATTTAACAAATACCAATTAATTTCTGGAGAGCGTCGTTTGCGTGCTTCGACTTTAGTTGGCTTAACTCATGTTCCGGCTTACATTCGTATTGCTAATGACAATGAGTCTTTGGTTATGGCTTTGGTTGAAAACATTCAGCGTCATGACTTAGATCCAATCGAGATTGCTCTTTCGTACCAACGTTTAATTGACGAAATTCAATTAACACAGGAACAAATGAGTGAGCGCGTTGGAAAAAAACGTTCTACAATTGCTAACTATTTGCGTCTTTTAAAATTAGATCCAATTATTCAAACCGGTATTCGTGATGGTTTTATCAGCATGGGTCACGGTAGAGCGATTATCAATATTGAAGATTTAGATATTCAAACAGATATCTATCAAAAAATAGTAAGTCAAAATTTATCTGTTCGTGAGACTGAGACTTTAGTAAAAAATTATCACGAAAGTTTAAAACCAAAAGAAGAAGGAAAAGCTAAACCTGATTCTTCATTTGTAGTTAGAGAAACGCAAAAAAACTCTTTCAATGATTATTTTGGAGCGAAAGTTGATGTAAAAGTCGCTGGAAATGGAAAAGGAAAAATCACAATTCCTTTTAATTCTGAAGCTGACTTTAATAGAATTATAAAATTAATAAACGGATAGTGAATAAGATTGTCCCCATAAGTCTATTGTTCTTTCTCATAGGAACCGTCTCTCTTTTTGCTCAGGCAAAAGAAGAAACGGTTTTGGTCGCTAAAGACACTACTAAGTTAGAAGAAATAGATCCTCTTACACCAGCAAAAGCAGCGTTTTACTCTGCAATCTTACCTGGTTTAGGCCAAGCCTACAATAAAAAATACTGGAAAATCCCTCTTGTTTATGGAGCAATAGGTACCAGTTTATACTTTTATATTGATAACAACAAAAAATACCACGATTATCGTGATGCCTACAAACGAAGATTGGAAGGCTACAATGACGATGATTACAAGTTTTTAGATAATAGCCGACTTATTGCCGGACAAAAATTCTATCAAAGAAACCGTGACTTATCTGCATTATTTGTTGTTGCCTTTTATGTTTTAAACATTATTGATGCCAACGTCGATGCTGCTTTAATTCAATTCAATGTAAACGAAAGATTATCAATGCGTCCGGAAATCTATCCGGCTGATGTAACTTTTAAACCAAACGTTGGACTAACTTTTAATTATCGTTTTTAAATAACTTTTGTTTCTATTTAAAAACTAAAAAATACACAAAATGAAAATTGCGCTTTTAGGATACGGAAAAATGGGAAAAGTAATCGAAAGAATTGCTTTAGAAAGAGGTCATGAAATTGTCTTGAAAAAAGACGAACACAACACATACGACGGACTTTCTACTGCTGACGTTGCTATCGATTTTAGCGTTCCTACTGCAGCTGTTGACAACATATCAAATTGCTTTCATGCTAATATTCCTGTGGTTTCAGGTACAACGGGCTGGTTAGAACATTTTGATGAAATGGTAGCGCTTTGTAATGAAAAACAAGGAGGTTTTATCTCAAGTTCAAACTTTAGCTTAGGCGTAAATATCTTCTTCGAATTAAACGAATACTTAGCCAAAATCATGGCACAATTTGATTCTTATAAAGTTACGATGGAAGAAATTCATCATACACAAAAATTAGATGCTCCAAGCGGAACAGCTATTTCATTAGCTAAAGGTGTTATTGAAAACAGTAATTATGCTAACTGGACTTTAGAAGAAGCAAAAAACAACGAAATTCATATCGAAGCAAAAAGAATTGGTGATGTTCCGGGAACTCATACGGTAACATACGATTCAATTGTTGACAGCATCGAATTAAAACATACTGCTCACAATCGCGAAGGTTTTGCTCTTGGTGCCGTTATCGCTGCGGAATGGCTTGCCGGTAAAACTGGTATTTATAACATGAAAGACGTATTAAACTTAAAATAAACAGATTTAAGTATTAAGGTAAAATTTCAAACTAGAACCTTAATCCTGAAAACTTTAAACAAAATATCATGACTCTATATCTTTGGTTTGTTTTTTTCTTAGCAGTTCAGATTATTCACTTTATAGGAACCTGGAAATTATATGTTGCAGCAGGAAGAAAACCTTGGGAAGCAGCAATTCCGGTTTATAATTCAATTGTTTTAATGAAAATAATTGGCCGACCAACATGGTGGACAATTTTACTTTTCATTCCGATTATCAACTTGATTATGTTTCCTGTTGTTTGGGTGGAGACTTTAAGAACTTTTGGAAAAAAATCTACTTTAGATACTGTATTAGGTATTTTTACTTTAGGTTTTTATATCTACTACGTTAGCTATACTCAAAAATTAGAGTATAATGCTAATCGTACATTAACTTCAGAAAATAAAGCAGCAGACACCGTAAGTTCTTTACTTTTTGCTATTATCGTAGCAACATTAGTACATACTTATGTCGTGCAACCTTATACAATTCCTACTTCATCTTTAGAAAAATCATTATTAATTGGTGACTTTTTATTTGTTAGTAAAGTAAATTACGGTCCAAGAGTACCTATGACAACTATTGCATTGCCAATGGTTCACGACTCTATACCGTTAATGAAACGTAAATCATATTTAAGCTGGCCACAATTACCATATTTCAGATTGCCAGCTTTAGAAAAAATCAAACGCACTGACATCGTTGTTTTTAACTGGCCGGTTGATACTGTACATTATTTTTATGAGCCAAAAGGAAGACCTGGCGTTATAAAACCAATCGACAAAAGATCAAACTACGTAAAAAGATGTGTTGGTATTCCCGGAGATAGCTTGTCTATCAAAGACGGATTTGTTTTTATAAACGGAAAAAAATTAGTTTTACCAGAGCGTGCTAAACCACAATATTCTTATGCAATTGCTTTAGACGGAAAAACTCCAATCGATTTTGAATCTTTATTAAAAGAATTAGACATTACTGATGGTGCTTATTTTAAAGATGAACAAAAAAGAGATACTCTTTACTTCAGAGCTTTAACAGAAGCTAGTGCCGAGAGATTCAAAAATACTCCTGGTGTAACTGGCGTAATAAGACAAATTCAAAAAGGAAACGACAATTCAATTTTCCCTCATATCAACAAGTGGAATCAGGATAATTTTGGTCCGATTTACATTCCTGAAGCAGGAAAAACTGTTGCTTTAAACAATGAATCTTTGCCTTTTTACAAAGAAATCATTACAAATTATGAAGGAAACACGTTGCAATTGGACGGTTCAAAATTTATCATAAACGGAAAACCAACAACAACTTATACTTTCAAACAAAACTACTATTGGATGATGGGAGACAATCGTCATAACTCTGAAGATAGCCGTTATTGGGGTTACGTTCCTGAAGATCATATCGTAGGCAAACCTGTTTTTATCTGGATGAGCTGGGACACAAACGGAAAAGGAATTAATAAAGTTCGTTGGAACAGAGTATTTACAACTGTTGATGGTGAAGGACAACCACAATCTTATTTTAAATATTTCCTGATTATTCTTGCCCTTTACTTCGTTGGAGATTTCTTCTGGAGAAAAAGAAAAGAAAATAAAGCATAAAAAAATAGTCAAACGTTTAAAAGTCTAAAGTCATAAAGTCAAGCTTAAATCTTGTTTTTATGACTTTTGACTTTTGACTTTAAAACTTTAGACAAAATGAACTCTTTAATACTTCCTACCTATTTTCCTTCGATAAGCCACTTTGCAGTTATGGCTCAATCTGAAAATATTACGTTTGAAACGGAAGATAATTTTCAGAAACAGACAAACAGAAATCGTACTTATATCTATAGTCCAAATGGGATTCAGTTGTTGAATATTCCGGTGAAGCATTCTAAAACATTGCATCAAAAAACAAAAGATGTATTAATTGAAAATGAATTTGACTGGCAAAAACAACACTTCAAATCTCTGGAAGCTGCTTATAGAAGTTCTCCTTTTTTTGAATTTTTTGAAGATGATATTCGTCCAATATTCGAAAAGGAACATAAGTTTTTGATGGATTTAAACTTTGAAGTTTTAGACATCACAATCAAATGTATGCGCATGAAACTGGAGTTTAATAAAACTACAGAGTATTTTCACGAAGTAGAAAACATCTCCGACTTTAGAGTTTTGGCAAACGGAAAAAAAGACCTTAATTCATTCGAAAAATACACTCAGGTTTTTGATGATAAACACGGTTTTATAAATAATCTAAGTGTTTTAGATTTACTTTTTAATGAAGGTAAATTTGCTGTGGATTATTTGAAAACACAAAAACTATTGGTTTAAATTATTTAACTGCAAAGAGCGCAAAGGTTTCCGCAAAGTTCGCAAAGTTTATTTTAAGCTTTGCGAACTTTGCGCTTTTATAGCTTGCGTTCTTTGCGGTTAAAACTTTACACGAATTTCTAATTATCTTCTAAAGATTTTATCTCTAACCATCGGTTTAAGGTTTCCATAATTAATTTTTGATCTTTTTCAGGAAAGTTTTTAACTCTCGTAGAATGGCTTCCGGTTGGAAGAACCATTTTCAATGCATCTAATTTAGGATTTGGTGTTGGAGAACAAGAAAACCAAGTATCATAACCTCCATAGATATACAAAATCTTATTTCCTTTGTTTTCAACATATTTTCGAACTTTTTTGATGTATTTCGGGTTGTATTTTATTGCAACATCTTTGGGTGCAAATCGATCATTTGAAGAGCTTTTTACAACTTGTAGCAAATCAGCAACGGGAGTTAAATCAAATCCATAATACCCCAATTCACTCAAATGTTGATAATACGATGGTAAATAATTAAAATAGTTTTTATCGTTGTAAGTTCCCATTCCAACTATATCATTCAGATAATTAAACAATTCTTTTGAAGTCGCTGTTACTGGCGGAATATCTTCACATTTTCCTCCCCATTGCCAAAAAGAAAAAGGAAATTCTAAAACAGCATATTCCAAAGATTCATTAAATGGAACTTCATTAAATGTCATTTTTTTAGCTTCAGCATATTGAGTAAACTCTTTTAAAACGGCTTCTCTATTTTCTAAAACCGCTCTTTGAAATGCCGTGATTTTTGCTCTGCATTCTGGCGTTCCAACCGTTCTGTCGTGATTTATTGTTCTGGGATCTGCCTGTGTATTAATTAATGGCGCAACATAAGGCATCGCGACATCGACATCATTTGGATATTTTGATTTGTAAATAAGTGCCGTTTCTCCACCTTTACTAATTCCGGTTGAAATCCATTTACTAGAATATATTTGCTTCAACTTCGTCACAATAGCATGATAATCGGCAATAGCCTGATCGTTTGTCAAATATTTCCACGGAAGTGGTTCAGGACGCGATTTTCCGTAAAAACGATACTCCACTGCAATTTGATTTGCGTTTAATAATTTACTTACTTCACTTTTAATATTCCCCGTATTATAACCGTGCGTTTCGATAACCATAGGTTTATTAAAATCAAGATGAGAGAGATAAATATAATGTTTGAAGGTTCCTTTTTGAGGATTTTTATGATCTAATGGTTCATCCAAAATCAATTGATAAGATTCTGAATAACCTTCTAAGTTTTCGATAACGGTAATTTCGGCTTTTGGGAATAATTCAACAAGCTTTTGATGTAAATTTGAAGTTGTTTGCGCTGAACCAAAACAGGACATCAGAACAAAACAAAGCAATGCTAATGAATTTTGTATTTTTTGCATTTTTTGATTTTTAATTTAGCTTCTAAAAATACTGGCAATACAAATCTAAATATGATATTATATTACCCTTAATTTGTTTTATTTTATCTACTTTGAGTTAAAATAAAGCTATACAGAAATAATATCTTAATTTTGAAATGAACTTGAATCATTAACCTTAAAACAAAAAAGATGACTATTGGAGTTGGCGGATCAAACGTAAATATAGAACTGGAAAAAATACAAAACATGACACTGAATGTAAAAGCCATTCAGCCGGAAGAATATCAAACACGTATTCAGAAAGCAGTGTCTCTTATTAAAAAAGCAGGTTTTAAGGCATTATACTTAAATGCAGGAACCAATTTATATTATTTTACAGGAACTAAATGGAATGCTTCTGAAAGAATGGTTGGCGGAATCTTGTTTGAAGATGGAACTTTAGAATACATTGTTCCTAAATTTGAAGAGGGAACTTTTAAAAAATACAAACAAATAGACGGTAAACTTAATTGTTGGGAAGAACACGAATCTCCTTCTTCTTTGTTTGGAAAAATACTTCAGGATAAAAACATCACTTCAGGAAAAATTGCTTTGGACGAATCTACGGGTTATTTTTTAGTTGATGGAATAATTAAGGCTAATCCAAGTTATGAATTTGAGACTGCACAAGCCATTACTGCAGGATGTCGTATGCAAAAATCAGAAAATGAAATTGCTATTATTCAGCAAGCAAAAGAAATTACGATGGTTGTACAACGCGCCGCTGCACGTATTTTGCATCCGGGAATAAAAGCAGAAACGGTTGTTGATTTTATAAATCGTGCACACATTAAAGCGGGAATTCCGTCAGGTTCTTACTTTTGTATTGTTCTGTTTGCAGATGATTCTCAATATCCGCACGGCGTTACTATTCCGCAGGATTTAAAAGATAATGATGTTGTATTAATTGATACAGGATGCCGCTTAGAAGGTTATTTATCTGATATCACGCGAACTTATATATACGGAACTCCAACTGAAGCGCATATTAAAATTTGGAATTTAGAGAAAGCGGCTCAAAAAGCAGCTTTTGATGCAGCACAATTGGGCGCAACTTGTGGATCTGTTGATGACGCTGCCAGAAAAGTAATTGCAGCAGGAGGCTTAAGTCCTGATTATGAACTTCCGGGATTACCTCATCGTGTGGGTCACGGAACAGGATTAGACATTCATGAATTTCCATATCTTGTCAGAGGAAATTCTACAATTCTAGAAGAAGGAATGGTTGTGAGTAATGAACCTATGATTTGTATTCCGGGGCAATTTGGAATTCGTCATGAAGATCATTTTTACATGACATCAGAAGGTCCAAAATGGTTCACAACTCCTATGCGTAGCATTGAAAATCCTTTTGGCATTGATGTGAATTAATTTTTTATTCTAAATAAAACCAAAAGAAGAGTTGAAAGTTTTCAATTTGTGCCGTTAGGCACTTAATATTGGTAGCCATTAGATTTGAAATTCGTAGGCGTGCTGTAGGTACGCAATTATATCGTTTTGTTGCGTACCTACGGCACGCTGTTTATTTTGCCATCTATGTTTTTCTACCAATATTTAGTACCTAACGGCACATTTCAATTCCTGATTAGCATAATTCTGTATTTATTATAACAAAAAAGGGAAACTATAAATAGTTTCCCTTTTTCTTTTTGCAACCAATTTATAATTACTTAATCAATAACTTTTTGTTTTCTGTAAAACTTCCGTCTGTGGCTACTACTATGTAAATTCCTTTTCTAAGATGATTCACAGGATAAGAAGTTACATTGTTTTGTAAAACATCTATTAAATTTCCTGTACTATCATAAATCGTTATTTTAGTAGTTGATGTATTTAGGTTTTTGAAACTAAAATTAACCACATCTGAAGCCGGATTTGGATACATTGCAAATGACTTAGTAAAATCGATATGACCTGGTCCTGCACTTCCATTTTGCAAATCAATTGTCAATGGATTACTCCAATCGCTTGATTCTGTAGCATTTTTTGCTCTTACTCTAAATTGATAAACAGTTTGCATCCCTTGTTTTGGAATCCATAAATAATACGTTGCCGAAGTTCCAAATGTTGTCCAGCCTGTAGTTGCATTATTTAATTGTACTTCATAACTCGTAGCATTCGCAATTGTAGTCCATGAACTGTAAAATCCTGATGAATAAACTCCTGAATTACCAGCAACCGGCGTAGCCAATGTCGTTGGATTTGGATTTGTCACTGTTCCTGAAACTACCGTATAATCTTCTACTTCTCCGTCGGCAATATTACCGCAAGCAGATGGATTTGAATAATATTTCATCGCAATACGCATTCTTGTTGATCCTGTAAATGCAGTTGCAGTAAAACTTCCGGTTGCTGTTCCATTCGAAGAAATTCCGTCAATCACTTTTTCTGAAGCTTCAAAAATATTGTTTTTGTTATAATCAATCCAGATTCCCCAAAACTCTGTATAAGCATCACCAGAGAAACCAGCTGTTAAACTTACGTTTGTTGCCGCACTTGGCGATACTGTAATTGTTTTGGAAGTATAATCAGCATAACCTCCTGTATTTTTACCCGAAGTATTATTAAAACTTCCTATAGTTACAGAGTTGATATACTCATATTTATTGTCTGCTTGAGTAGTACAATAAGCCGAATTGGCTGTTATCGTTGCAGAAACTTCATTAGAATAGGCCGAATAAATAGCATTGGCTTTTGCGCGAACTCTGTATTTATAAGTGTTTCCAGCTGTTAAACCTGTATTTGTATACGTTAACGCTGTACTTGGTAATGTTGTTATTTCAGCAAAAACATTATCAGTTCCTGCTCTTTCCACTACAACATTCGTCGCATTTGTCGCATTATTAACCCAAGTCAATTGTAATTCTAAATTAGCATTATTAGCTGTAGCCGCTAAACTTGTTGGAGCCAAAACTGTTACAGGAGTTTGAGTTCCTGCCAAAATTGATTCGTTCGGTTTTGTATTATAAGCATAATCCAAAACACTGTAACCAACTCCTCCGGCTTCTACTTTAATATGCATCCAACCGTAACACGTACGACCTCTGCTTGTATATTCAAAACCAACATATCCCGTTTGATTGTCCCAAGCCGTGTAAGTTGCCGTTCTTAAATCTAATTGATCCGGATATGCTGCTCCGGGAGCTATAAAACTACTTGATGCACCAATTGAAGTTCCTTGATTAATCAAAGTAATGTTTCTTGTTCCGGTTTGGCAAACTAATCTTTTACCATAAGTTTCGATTTTTAAAGCTGCGGTGGCAAATTGCCAAGCTCCATATTCTGTATTGTCTCCAATTGCTAAATTAAAATATTGCCATGTTTGTGCTGCCGAAGCAACGTAATCAGGATTATTAACATAGAAAACTCCGTAAGGCGAATCAAATTTCAAATTAATCGTTTTTGTCGCACTATCAAGAGTCGAAATTCCACCTGTTACAGCAGCATCTTTCAAAGTAATAACTACAGAAGCGTCATTTGCCGGAAGGTGCGCAGTTGCTTTTCCTGTAAAAGATACGGCAACTTTATTATTCGCCTGAAGCGTTAATACAGCTGTTAATCCCGAAGGAACTCCGGTTATTGTATAATCAGTTCCTGCTATAAATGTTCCGGTACTTTTAGTAAATGTTCCGTTATTGGTAGACAATGTAATTGTACTGGTACTTGTAACACCTCCATCATTTGCTTCTGCTTCATACAAAATACTATCAGATAATGTTACTGCAGTTTTATTAGACATTCCGGTATAAATTGGTGCATTTGGCTGCATGTTATATGCATATTCAGAAACGGTAAAAGCATCTCCGCCTGCGGCAACATCAACTTTGAACCATCCGTAGCAAGTTTGTCCTTCTATTTGATATTCAAAACCTACGTATCCGGATTTTCCTTCCCAAGTGGTATAAGTTGGGGTTCTTAAATCTAATTGGTTAGGATATGCTCCCGGCGCTGTCATATTGCTCGTTGGTCCAACTGCTACATTTTGCGCTAATAGCGAAATGTTTCTGGTTCCTGTTTCGCATGCTAACTTCTTACCATAAGTTTCAATTTTTAATGCATTGGCAACATAACGCCAAGCTCCAAAAGAAGGATCGTCTCCTTTTGCAATATCAAAAGCTTTCCAGGTTAAACTCGACGAGATATTTATATTAGGCATATCAACAAAAAATATCCCGTACGGATCTGTAAATTTCAAATTGAAAAATAAAGATGTACAAGATAAACCTGTTGTTCCTCCGGTAAAAGCAGCGGGTAAAAATGTAATTCCAGCTGTTGTATTTTGTGCTGCGGCATGATTAACAGCTTTTCCTGTTAGCGTTACTGTTAATTGTCCGTTTGAATTTACTGTAACAACCGGAGTTATTCCTGCCGGAAAAGTGTGCGTAAAATGTGTTCCTACAATCATTGTTCCTGAGCTTAAAGCAAATGTTTTACCAGCGCTTAACATTACAATTGATGGCGTATTGAAAGCTCCATCGTTTACAACCGTTTCTTTTAATGTGGTTACACTGGCAACTAAACTACTTTCTGTTGAATTTACTCCTGTGTCTATTAAATTTTGAGGTTGCCAAAGCGTGATTCTCGCTGGATGCTGCAATGCAGCTAACATTCTGTCGATTTGCCCTTGCGTATACATTTTATAACAGCCTTGTGCACCATTATATCCCATGTAATTTTCGAAATTTACTTTGTCTCCGCTACAGTTCGTTCCGGGCGTACAAGCCAAAGTATGCAAACCATCTTCTGGAGGTGTATCTACAACTTCATCAGTTCCGGTACAGCCTCCTTCAAAAGTGTGAATTAAATTTAGAAAGTGACCAAACTCATGTGTTAAGGTTGCCGAAAATTCTTTGCTATATGAGTTGTCATAAAGATAAGCTCCATTAAAAACGACACGCGCTGTATTGCTTGCTGTCATGCCTGAATCCGGATACCAAGCAACTCCTGAATTGTTTAAAGCTCCGTCGTTATACAAATCATTCTGAATATAAACGTTCATGTACTTTTTATTATCCCATGCGTCGGCTGCAATTTGATCATCGTAACCACCGCCGTTTCCGTAACCATTTTTTGCTGTATGAAAAACTACACCGGTTGTACAACCGCCATTTGGGTCTTTTTTGGCAAGTTTAAATTCGATGTTTATTATTCCTCTTCTTGCCTGAAAAAATGGCTCAACGGTTTGAAAATCTGCATTTCTTCCGTTGAAGTCATCATTTAATTGTGCCAAATGATTTACGATCTTTTCATAAGTAATTGTTTTACCACTTTGCACATCTCCGTAAATGTGAAAAACTACTGGAATTGTATAGGTAACTGCTGCTGTTTTTGAAGTTTTACTTTTTCGCTGAAGCGTAAAATTCTTTGTAAAATTGTCAAAATCTTTTTTCTCCTGAAGTGAATTTGGGTTGGCCCGATACACTTTGGCGTTTTCTTCCATGGTCCGGCAAGGAAGTCCTTGCGCACTAATTTTCCCTGCCGAGAAAACCAGTAATAACATTAGTAATCTTATTTTCATAATAGTTTTAGGTTAAATTGTTACGACCAAAATTACCTATATATGTACTATTTTACTGATACTATCTTAATTAAAAATAATACATAATTAACATCTTTTTAACTTTATAAAAACACACTTTAAAAAAATAACCATAATAAAATAAATATACACTACATGAATCATCATTTTACCAAACATAAACAAATACCACAAACATTCAGATCTTACGAGTTTAACCGCAAAGTTCACAATGAAGCTAAACGCAAAGTTGGCAAAGCTTTGTATTGAAAAAGCTTTACCAACTTTGTGTTTTCTATGCATAAAGTAAAATTAAATCTTAGTGCACTTTGCGGTTAAATTCATCTCAAAACAAAAAAAGGGAAAACTTCTTTTTACAGAAACTCTCCCTTTTTATTAATCTAATTTGTGAATTTTATTTTGCTCCCGGAGGAGATTTCTCATATATAAATTTTATAAAAGTATCTACTAAATGTTGTGTAGTTCCTTCGCCTTCATAGATAGAATGTGAACGATTTGGATAAATCATTAAATTAAACATTCTATCGTACTTTATGAATTCATTAATCAAAACCTCTGCATTTTTGTAATGTACATTATCATCTCCAGTTCCGTGAATGTAAAGTAAATTTCCTTTTAGATTCTTCGCATATGTTACCGGTGAAGCTTTAATATAAGTCGCTTCATTTTCGCTTGGCAATCCCATATAACGTTCTGTATAGATATTATCATAAAAATGCTGATCTGTAACTGCCGAAATAGCTACACCTGTTTTGTAAATATCAGGATATTGAAACATTAAATTCAATGTCACAGCTCCACCGCCACTCCAACCGTGAACTGCAACTCTGTCTTTATCAATAAAATTCCATTTTAGAACTTCTTTTGCAGCCATCGCCTGATCACGAGTATTTATAATTCCGATGTTTTTATAAATAGACTTTCTCCATTTTGTTCCTTTCAAAGATGGAGTTCCTCTATTATCCATTGCAATTCCTATGTATCCTTCCGGAATCAATAAATCTATAAATTCATTAAGATAAGGCGTATCATTTGCAACGCAAGCCATTGGTTCACCATAAACATAAAAGAATAATGGGTATTTTTTTGCCGGATCAAAATTTAAAGGTTTTGCCATAATTCCGTCCATTTCGACACCATCAACCGTTGTTACTTTAAACTTTTCCAAAGAAAAATTACGTTGCGGTTTTGCAAAAACATCAGCCTCTTTTGGCAATATTTTTTTATGATCAGATAACGAAACTAAGCGAATATTTATAGATCGATTGATGTTCATATTGGTGTGTTTTGCATACGATCCATCAGTCGAAAATTGATATTCATTAGTTCCTTCAAATATTTCGGGAGTAATTCTTTGGGTTTTTCCCGACTTTAAATTCGTTTCGTACAAATATCTTTGCGTTGCATCTTTAGGACTTGAGATATAATAAATAGATTTTGTCTTATCATTATAAGCTTTATAATACGCATCGTAATTTCCTTTTGTAACCAATTCTTTCTTCTTTCCGTCGCTGCTTATTTTATAAACATGCATCCATCCATCAGCATCAGAACTCCATAGAAAAGCTTTTCCGTTGTCTACAAACTGACATGGAAAACCATCGTAAACTCCCGAAGAAATATCAAAAACATCAATCCATTCCGGTGACTTTTCCTGATAGATTAAATTTGCTTTTCCAGATTGCGTATTGCAATTATAGATCGAAGCCTGATTTTGATATCTATTTAACTGAATCACCATTACAGCATCTTTGGCAACCCATTCCATACGAACCAAATAATTATTATCAGGTTCACCAGGAATATCCAGCCAATTTGTTTTTAAAGAAGTAATATCGATAACACCAATTTTTACAGAAGAAGGTTTTTCTCCCGCTTTAGGATATTCTACAGGAACTACAAATGGATATAAAGCATCTGTATTATTAATCATTAAATGGAATTTTGTCTCAGAAGCATCAACACGCCAGAAAGCAATACTTTTTCCGTCAGGACTCCAACGAAATCCATCGCGCGCCGCAAGTTCTTCTTCATAAACCCAGTCAAAAGTTCCGTTGATTACCTTGTCAGTTCCATCCGTTGTTAAAGGAGTAATTTTGCCCGAAGCCAGATTCTCCAGATAAATATTGTGCTTAGAAACATAAGCAACATTTTCGTTATCATTTGAGAATTTAGCAAACATCAAAGAGGATTCTTCTAAATTACCTCCCAGTTTTCTTCCTTTTCCGGTTGCTAAATCAAAAAACCAATAATCACCTTTGGTTTTTGCTCTCCAAACCGTCTTTGAATTGGTGTACACCAGAACTTTTGTCTTATTCTGATTCCAAACCAAATCCTCCACTTCTCCGTTGAAACCTGCACTTTTTAATTGCTGATCTGTCAAAACGGTAGTACTTTGATTTAATTTATCAACATCATAAACTAAAACATTACGGTCAGAGTTCACCCAAAAAGAATGTGAATTGGGCAACCATTTTAAGTCATTAATATCAATGCCGGTTTGAGCAAAGATTCCTGAGCAAATAAAAAGTAGTAATAAAAATTGTTTTTTAATCATGTTTATTTGGTGTTAATTAGCTGTTCTATTTCTGTAATTTCGATTGGTATTTCTTCAGATAAATTGATATTTCCATTTTCGGTCAGTAAGTAATCATTTTCTAATCGGCAACCAATTCCTTCTTCTCGAATATAAATTCCGGGTTCGCAAGTCAAAACCATTCCCTTTTCGAAAGGCTTTAAATACAAACCAACATCATGAACATCAAGCCCTAAAAAATGTGCTGTTCCGTGCATGAAATATTTTTTGTAAGCCGGATTTTGAGGATCTTGAGAAGCGATATCTTCCAATGTAATCAATTTTAGTTTAACCAATTCTGCTTCGATCAGACTTGCCATTTGCAATTCGTAATCTTTCGACAAAACTCCTGTTTTCAAAAATTTCGATCCTTCTTTTAAACAATACAAAACCGATTCATAAATTTCTTTCTGACGTGGTGAAAATTTTCCGTTTACCGGAACACAACGTGTAATATCTGAATTATAATTAGCATAACAAACACCAAAATCCACCAAAACCATTTCGCCATCCTGACAAACCGAATCATTTGTATTATAATGAAGCGCACAGGCATTTTTTCCAGAAGCTACAATAGGTTTGAATGCATGGCGATTTCCTCCATTTTTAATATACTGATACGCCAGTTCAGCTTCTAATTCGTATTCTTTTATCCCAGGTTTTACAGCTTTCAAAAGTCCTTTGAAGCCTTTTACACTTATAGAAACTGCTTTTTTTATCAAGTCAATTTCTATATCTGATTTTATTGGTCGTAATTCTCGTGTAATTTTGGCAACACGCTCGTATTGATGCAATGGATATTTTTGTTTGCACCATTGAATCATTCGATCCTGACGCGTATTCATTTCCGAAGTTATTCTTTTAATGTGCTCATTATGTCCCAAATAGATTGTATCTGCTTCAAATGCAAAAAGCTGAATTGTCTTTTCGAATTCATGAATCCACTTTACATTTTTAATTCCAGAAATTGCCGAAACTTTTTCTTTGGTCAAAAAATCTCCATCCCAAATCAAAGTCATTTCGGTAACTTCTTTTACAAATAAAATGGCGCGGTTTTCTTCTTTAAAAGCATCAGGATAAAGTACTAAAATAGTTTCATCCTGTTCAATTCCTGACAAATAAAACAAATCATTATTTTGTGCAAAACCCATTACATCATCTGCATTATTAGGCATTACATCATTTGATGTTAGAATTGCCAAACTATTGTTTTGCATCTTTTCGATAAACCTTTTTCGGTTATTCTCAAACAAAGAAACTGGAATTGAATCGTATCTCATCTTTTATAATTGAAACATTTTAGTAGCAACAGAAGTAGTTTTACCCGAAATAATCTCGGTAATTACTTTTCCTGTCGCCGGCGCAAAACTTAAAACCTTCTTGGTATATCCGGTTGCGAAAGTCAAATTTACAACTTTTTCCGTTCGCGAAATAATCGGCATAACAGAAGATTTAAAAGGCCACAATCCAAACCAGATTTCTAGTTCTTCGGGCAATTAATATACTATTCTTGCTTATAAATTTTTATAATCCGGTAATTCTGGTCTTGTTTCTAATGATCTGGCAATAATTCCTAAAACGTGTTCTCTCTCAGCTCCACGAAGCGGCAATCTTGGTGCACGAACATTTTCTGTTCCAATTCCTGTTGCAACTTCAGCAAGCTTGATATTCTGAACTAAAAAAGCATTGATATCTAGTTCTAATAAAGGCAAAAACCATCTGTATATTTTTAGCGCTTCGTCAATTCGGCCCGCTTTTGCCAACTTGTAAATCGCAACAGTTTCTCTCGGGAAAGCATCTACTAAACCAGAAACCCATCCGTGAGATCCCATCAATAAACTTTCTAAAGCCAATGTATCAACTCCTGATAATATTTTCAATCTATCTCCAAAACGGTTGATCATTCTTGTTACATTCGAGATATCTCTTGTCGATTCTTTTACAGCCTGAATGTTATCGAATTTCAGGATTTCTTCGAACATATCAAGTGTCACTTCAATTTTATAATCAATTGGATTATTGTAAACCATTATTGGAAGTGAAGTGTTTTTGGCGACTTCAGAGAAAAACGTTACAGTTTCAAAATCAGAAGCTTTGTAACGCATTGGAGGCAACATCATCAACCCTTTTGCTCCGTCTTGTTCTGCAATATTAGCGGCCAAAATTGCTCCTCGAGTAGTTTGTTCAGCAATATTCATGATCACAGGAACCTGATTGTTAACCATGCTCACAGTACCTTTTACCAACTCTCTTTTTTCCTCTTCTAAAAGCGTACTTGCTTCTCCTAAAGTTCCTCCAAGTATGATTCCTTCAACACCTGCGTCTAGTTGTGCTTTTAAGTTTACTTCAAACATTCTGAAGTCTAATTTATCATCTGCAGTAAATTTTGTAGTTACCGCCGGCATAACGCCTTTCCATTGAATACTCATAATATCGATTTTAATTAGGGGCAAAATTATTTATATTGAATAAAGCAATAGCGTTAAAAATTATCACAAAATAATACTATATTACCCTATATAAGGTAGTTACGCAAAAAACTAACTAATATATTGCTATTTTTTTATCGAAATAAAATATATTTGATATAACTATCTAACCAACCAACCATGAAAGTTTTTCCATTTAAAATCCCTAAATCGGGAGAAGATCCGCTTATATATCAAGAAGATAGAGAAATTGTTTTCTATGACAAACTTCATCAACATGAAGAAATTCAAATTAGTTTTATCGAGAAAGGCGAAGGCGCCTTTTTTGCTGGAGATACTATTTCGCACTACAACCAAGGCGACATATTAGTAATTGGCAGCAACTTGCCTCATGTTTTTAGAAGTGAAGTGCACGAAAATGAAGCTTCAATAATGCTCACCTTATTTTTTACAACAAACTCATTTGGAAAGGATTTTTTCAATCTGAATACCTTCAAAAATATTCATCCTTTTCTCGAAAGCAGCAGAAACGGCTTCATCGTTCACAATGCTCCGAAGAAAATTACCAAGTCTTTTAAAAAGCTAAATAAAGCCGACAATTATCAACGTTTTATTCTGTTTTTGGAAATCCTAAAATGGCTTTCAAACAACGATAAAGAACAATTATCGAATCATTTATATGATAAAAAAATCACCGATAATGAAGGTAAAAGAATGCAAACCGTTTTTGAACATGTAATGACTAACTTTAGCAAAAACATAAATTTAGACGAAATTGCCTCGATTGCAAATATGACCAAAAATGCGTTTTGCCGGTATTTTAAAGTCCGGACGAACAAGTCTTTTTTCCAGTTTTTAATAGAAGTGAGAATTGAGCATGCTTCAAAGCTATTGGCAAATAACAGCGAACTTTCTGTTTTAGAAATTGCCGAATTATGTGGCTTTAATAACATCTCAAATTTCAACAGAAAATTTAAGGAGTTAAAACAAACCTCTCCTTTACAATATCGAAAATTAAACTTGTAATTGAGTTTTAACCGCAAAGTTTTTTTAAACCGCAAATTCGCAATGAAAGAAAAACGCAAAGTTCGCAAAGCTATATTTATAAACTTTGCGAACTTTGCGTAAACCTTTACACCTTTGCGGTAAAAAAACTTTTCGCTTAAAATTTATTCAATAGAAAGTCTCGTCATAATTGGGTAATGATCCGAGTTTTCGAAATCAGAAAAACTCTCGAATTGTTTAACTTTCATTTTACTATCTGTAAAAATGTAATCAATTCGGGCAGGATAATAACGGAATTTATAAGTCGCTCCAAAACCTTCTCCGGCTTCTTCAAAAGCATCTTTTAATTTTCCTTTTATACTTCGATATACATATGAAAACGGACTATTATTCATGTCTCCACAAATAATAATCGGGGTTTTACATTGTTTGATATTCTCCTTAAAGATTTGGGCTTGTTCTTGCTGTTGTCTAAATCCTTTACTGATTCTGGTATAAATCAATTGCGATTTTTCCTGATTTACATTGTCTATATTATTTGAAATATCACTAACATCTGGCGAAATCTTGATCGACTGCAAGTGCATATTATAAACTCTGATAATATCTTTTCCGCGTTTTATATCAGCATAAATTACGTTGTTATCTGAATTTGGAAAAATGATATTTCCTTCATATAAAATTGGAAACTTGGAGAAAATTGCCTGACCAGTTTTGATTTTATTTCCTTCGATAAAAATATAACGATGCGGATATACTTTTAAATCAATATGAGCCGAGTTCGAATATTCCTGAATACAAAGAATATCCGGGTCTTTTTCGTCAATAAAAGCTTTAATGTTTGATGGAATATCATCACGATCCAACCATTTAAAAACATTAAAAAGTCGAACATTATAACTCATTACAGAAAAATCTCTTTCATCTGCTACATATTCTTTGGTTGAGAATTTATAGAACTTACTGATAAAGGTGATTCCGGTTAACAAAACTAAACCAGACAAAATAAGTCGCTTTTTAAACTGAATTGCCCAGTAAACAAAGAACAATCCGTTTAGGACAAAAAAAGCTGGCATAAACAAGGTAAGCACCGATAAAAGCGGAAAACTTTTAGGTGCTAAAAATGGTAAAATATAGATGCTAAATGTCAGTACAGTCAGAACTATATTCAAAAAGAACATTATTTTATTAAACCACGAAAGGTTTTTCATATTTGTTTGCTAAAAGGATTATTTTCCAGCTTTAAATAAAAACTCTTTTTCTTCTTTTGTCAGACAATCATAACCGGACTGGCTAATCTTATCTAAAATTTCGTCGATTTGTTGCTGCGTTTTGTCTTTCGTAACAATTCGGGACGTCACTTTTTCTGTAGGTTTTTTGTAATTTTTATGAACTTTTGTGAATGGGGTCGATGGGGATTTTCTAAATAGATTCGCGAAGAAATCAAGCGTTTTGGAAATAATAATGCTCAAATCTGTTCCGTTTTGAAGCAACTTTATATAAATAAATCCAAAAATTGCGCCGGCCAAATGCGAAATATGTCCGCCGGTATTATCCAAACGAAACTGCATTAGATCTAAAATCAAAATTACAGCCGTAATATGCCAAAGCTTAACATTTCCAAAAAACATTAAACGTACATTCATCAAAGGCTGATAAGTTGTTGTTGCAACCAAAATTGCCATAATAGCAGCAGAAGCACCAACGATAGAACCAGCAAAATTCAGAAAGTAAAAACTTAAAGCAAAAGCAACTCCGGAGAAAATAGCACCTAAAATGTACAATCCTAAATATTGCTTTTGAGTAAAGAATGTCAAAAATAAATTACTGGCAAAATTTAAAACCAACATATTAAATAACAAATGGAAAAATCCATCATGAAAGAATGCATACGTTAAAAATGTCCAGGGTCTAAATAAGAAAACTTGAGGATCTGACGATAATGCCAACCAGTTTGGAAAAGCAAATATACCGATAGAAAATTGGTAAAACACTAACGAAATCAAGAAACAAGCAATGTTCCAGTAAATAAGACGCATTGCGATTCCTCCTAATTTATATTGTAGTTTTAAATCGTCAAGAATATTCATAAAAGCTTTTCTTTAGTTTCTATTTTTTATATTAAAGTTAAAAATTAATTCCAACGATTTTGATTAAACTGATTTTTTTTCCAGTACCACATCATGAAATACCCAACTACTGCACCTCCAATATGTGCGAAATGAGCAATCCCAGTACCTCCTCCTCCAAATATGGAATCTCCTTTTAAACCTAAAAATAAATCTACTGCGATAATACCCGGAACAAAATATTTAGCTTTGATAGGAACTGGTATAAACATTAAAGCTAATTCCGCATTTGGAAACATAAAAGCAAAAGCTACCAAAAGTCCATAAATAGCACCTGATGCTCCTACCATTGGAACCTGAGTAATTACAGAAGCATCAAACAATCCTTTAAATCCAGCCTCATCAAGATTTGTCTTTCCAGCCTTCTCTAATATTGGTTTGATTTGTTCAAAAAATAAATCAGATCTAAAACCTACGCCATCACTAAAATTCACATTTAATATTTGATGTAAAGTTGCATCCGATAAACCTAAACTTTTTACTGGTTCCAACGCTGACTGAAACTGTAAATAATTCACACCTATTTGCAATAAAGCAGCACCTAAACCACAAGAAATATAAAAGAAAATAAATTTTTTACCGCCCCAAAAATGCTCTAAAGCAGATCCAAACGAAACCATAGCTATCATATTGAAAGCAATATGCAAAATACCTCCATGCATAAACATATGCGTTAAAGGCTGCCATAATCTAAAAAAGTCGCTTTCAGGAAAAAAAAGTGCAAAAAATTGCTCTGAAACTGGTACCAATTGAGAACCAATAAAAAATATAATATTAATTATCAATAATTGTTTTACTACGGGAGTTATGTTCATCATAAGGCAAACTTTTTATCTATATCTTCAACACGCATGGTGATGAATGTAGGTTTTTGAAAAGGTGAAATATTTGGATCTTTACAGGCAAACAATCCGTTTACCAAATTATCTTGCTCTTTTTCGGTTAAATAAGATCCGGTTTTAACCGCTAAACTCTTCGCCATAGATTTTGCAATCGTATCATTCTGACTGTAACTATTAGCCGGAATTCCGTCTTGCAAATCACTTAATAATTGTTCTATTACCAATGAAACTTCGCTTTCTGTAATATTTACAGGAATTCCCGAAATCACAATATGATCTGTTTGAGCTTCATCAAAAACAAAACCTGTTGTTTCAAGCGAAGGTTTCAACTCTTCGATTAATTCCATTTCGCCTGACGAATAAAACAAATTTAGCGGAAACAATAATTGCTGACTTGATGCTTGATTAACGGTCATATTCAACAAAAATTGCTCGTATAAAATACGTTGATGCGCACGTTGCTGATCAACAATAACCATTCCTGATTTTATCGGCGAAACTATATATTTTTTATGAATTTGATACGTTCCCTGAGTTGCTTGTTCTATCTCATCATCATTAAAAAGTGACGAAGTAACTTCTTCATTTTCGAATGTAAAAGGCGAACTTTCGATACTTTCTGTTTCTAATCCTACATACAAACTTTCCCAGCTTGCCGTTGGTTCTACTCGTTTAGAATATCCTCCTGAATAGGAATTAGAATTTGATCCGGAACTATAGCTCGAACCGGAACTTGATCCAGATCCTGAACCGGAACCTGAACTTGATTTAGAATAATGCTGATTTGTTTTATCATCCGTAAACGGGTTAAAAGTGCCATCAACCTGAATTGTTGGTGTTTCGGCTTCTAAATCTTTATAATGATACGGTGTATCTAAATTTGCATCGCGATCAAAATCTAAAACCGGCGCAACATTAAACTGTCCTAAACTATGTTTTATCGAAGCTCTTAAAATAGCGTATAATGCCTGTTCATCATCAAACTTAATTTCTGTTTTAGTTGGATGAATATTGATATCAATTGTGTTTGGCGGAACTTGCAAATACAAGAAATAACTTGGCTGAGAACCGTCTTTCAAAAGTCCATCATAAGCTGCCATTACTGCGTGATGCAAATAACCGCTTTTAATAAAACGATCGTTTACAAAAAAGAATTGTTCGCCTCGGCTTTTCTTAGCAAATTCAGGTTTGCAAACAAATCCCTGAACGTTTATAATTTCTGTATCTTCATTAACTGGAACTAGTTTCTCATTGGTTTTACCCGACATTATCCCAACAATTCGTTGACGATAACCTGCTGCCGGCAAATTATACATTTCGCTTCCGTTATGATAAAATGTAAAATGAATATTTGGATGCGCCAAAGCTACTCGCTGAAATTCATCCATAACATGACGAAATTCAACTGTATCTGATTTTAAGAAGTTACGACGTGCCGGAATATTAAAAAATAAATTTTTAACCGCAAATGAGGTTCCTTTAGGTAAAACAGCAACTTCCTGCGAAACAAATTTACTTCCTTCGATTATAATATGAGTCCCAAGTTCGTCCTGATCTTGTTTGGTTTTCATTTCCATGTGCGCAATTGCGGCAATAGAAGCCAATGCTTCTCCACGAAAACCTTTGGTAGCAAGTGAAAATAAATCTTCGGCCTGACGTATTTTTGAAGTTGCGTGGCGCTCAAAACACAAACGAGCGTCGGTAACATTCATTCCCATACCATTATCGATCACCTGAACCAATGATTTTCCAGCGTCTTTAATGATCAATTTAATATCAGTTGCTTTTGCATCAACAGCATTTTCTAATAGCTCTTTTACAACTGAAGCTGGTCTTTGAACCACTTCTCCAGCAGCAATTTGATTAGCAACGTGATCAGGAAGTAATTGAATTATACTCGACATTAAAAAATTTGGGTTAAAGGTTGTTCCTGAATTTTAACAAGATTTTATCTGTAAAAATCTCAGGATAATATTATTAATTTATTCATGATTTTTAAAAACCATGGTGTACAAATTTAATGAATTTCTGTTGGGTTTTAGAATAACAGCTATCATAAAAAAAACAAAAAAACCTATACTATTTTTACACAGTATAGGTTTTAGTATTTTTAAAACATTTGTGTTTTATTCGTTCTCGATTTTTCTTGGTTTATCTTCGATTTGAAGCGCACCTGTAGACAATAATGGTTGGTGAAACGGATGTGACATTGAAGCTTGTTGACGAATATATGCCATTTTTATAGCTGCAATTGCCGCCTCGGTTCCTTTGTTTCCGTGAATTCCTCCACTTCTGTCAATAGATTGTTGCATGTTATTATCTGTTAAAACACAAAAAATAACCGGAATATCAGTTTGAACATTCAAATCTTTAATTCCTTGCGTTACACCTTCGCACACAAAATCAAAATGTTTAGTTTCTCCTTGAATTACACATCCAATTACAATAACTGCATCTACATTTTGCGTTTGCAACATTTTCTTTGCTCCGTAAATCAGCTCAAAACTTCCCGGAACATTCCAACGAATAATTTGTTGCTGTGGTACATCGCAATCAACTAAGGCATCAAAAGCGCCATTATAAAGTCCTTCTGTTATGGTTTCGTTCCACTCAGAAACAACAATCCCAAATCGAAAGTCTTTCGCATTTGGGATCGTGTTTTTATCGTATTCTGATAAGTTTTTATTTTCAGTAGCCATCAGTGATATTTTAAATTTTTGATTTTAGAATTTAGATTCTTAAATACAAATCTACAATCTTAAATCTAAAGTCTAAAATTTTTATTGTGCTAATCCAATCAATACATCAACAGAAGCTGCTTCTGGAGTTGCATCGTAGTTTTCTTTAATATCTGTTAAGTACTTGATAGCATCTTCTTTTTGACCTAAAGCCAAAGCTGTCTTACCTGCTTTTAATAAGAAACGAGGCGTTGTGAAATCATTTTTATTAGATTCAGCAGCTTTTACATAATAGTCTAAAGCTTCTTTTTGTTGGTTCTTTTGAGAATAAGCATCTCCAATTGCACCAATTGCCAAAGCTCCAACGATAGCTTCTTTTGATTTAAATTCTCCTAAGTATTTAATAGCGTCATCATATTTACCAATGTTCAAAGAAGCAATACCAGCATAGTAGTTTGCTAAATTTCCTGCATCAGTTCCAGAATATTCATCAGCAATTTTAACGAATCCGAATTTACCTTCAGAACCATTCAAAGCCAATTTGTATAATGAATCACTTGCTACACCATTTGTCGCTTTTTCAAAATTTTGTTGCGCAACAAACATTTCGCTTGCAGCTTCATTTTGTTTTGGAGCTTCAATAAATTTTTGGTAAGCCAAATATCCAATAGTTGCAACTGCAATACCAGCAACTAAACCAATAATGATTTTTTGATTTTTAGCAACCCAATCCTCAGTTTTTGAAGCGGTTTCATCTAATTTTGAGAACACACCAGCCGTTGTACTATCCTTCTCGTCAATGATTACTTGTTGTTCTTCTGTAACAACATCTTTAACTTCCTTTTCTTTTGGTGTTTTATATCCTCTTTTATTATAAGTTGCCATTTCAATTTAATTTAGTGAACGGCAAAAATAAAATTTTTATTGAAACTAAAGCAAAAAAAAGCAAATTTATATCCATTTTAAAAAAATAATTCACTAAACAGTAACTTATTTAGTATTTCAGAGGAAATAATTCATCTCGAAATGCCCGAAAAGTCTATTGTTTCGATAATTTTTATCCTAATTATTTTCAGACCAACTCAAACTCTCAAATGCTGAAAAAGTAATTTTTAAAAACAGATTTTGCAGAATCTCGCAGATTAAGCATTTATTGAATTAAATTTGCGGAACAAAATCCTTTTTAATCTTTTAATCTGTGGCAGAAAAACCTAATCTGCAGGATAAAGTCATAATCTGGAAACGTCAACTTTTATCATTACAGTTTCAAAAACAATGCATTTAAACAAAATTTCTTTATTCAATTATAAAAATTTCTCTGAAATCAGTTTTGATTTTGACCACAAGATCAATTGTTTTGTGGGCAAAAACGGAATTGGGAAAACCAATGTTCTTGATGCAATTTATCATTTGGCTTATGGAAAAAGTTATTTTAATCCGTTGGCGGTTCAAAACATCAAACACGGAGAAGAGTTTTTTGTAATCGACGCCGAATTAGAGAAAAATGAAAGAACAGAACAAATCGTTTGCAGTTTAAAAAAAGGACAAAAGAAAATTTTAAAAAGAAACGGAAAAGCTTACGATAAATTCTCCGATCATATTGGGTTTATTCCGCTTGTAATTATTTCTCCCGCAGATCGTGATTTAATTGTTGAAGGAAGTGAAACGCGACGTAAATTCATGGATAGCGTGATTTCGCAATTAGATTCCACTTATTTACATCAACTTATTCAATATCAGAAAATAATTGTACAGCGAAATGCTTTGCTTAAATATTTTGCGCTGAATCATGTTTTCGATAATGATACCTTATCTATATATAATGAACAACTAAATAGTTTTGGACAATCGATTTTCGAAAAAAGAAAAGATTTTCTGGAACAATTCATACCTATATTTAATGTACATCACCAAGCCATAACAGGATCTGAGGAAACAGTGCAATTGGTTTATGAAAGTAATTTGTTCGAAAAAGATTTATTGACATTATTAAAGGAGAACATTAATAAAGATCGCGCGCTGCAATATACAAGTGTCGGAATTCATAAAGATGATTTGTCATTTGAAATTGATTCGCATCCAATAAAGAAATTTGGATCACAAGGTCAGCAGAAATCTTTTCTGATTGCTTTGAAATTAGCACAATTCGAATTTCTAAAAAAACAAAGCGGCGTAAAACCGTTATTATTATTTGATGATATTTTTGACAAATTAGATGAAAATCGCGTTGCCAAAATTATCGAAATGGTAAATAGCGAAACTTTTGGTCAGCTTTTTATCTCAGATACACATCCGGAACGTACCGAAGCGATAGTAAAATCGACACATCAGACTTATAAGATGTTTAATTTAGGGTGATTTTTTTTTGCCACGAATTTCACTAATTTTCACTAATTGTCTTTGTCTAAAATAATAGCTAAGGATTTTAGCTTTGACAAAGTTCAAAACTTTGTCAAAGCTGAACAGCGAACAGTTATTTAAAAAATTCGTGCTAATTCGTGCAATTCGTGGCGAGAAACCTTTAATCCCAACAAACCTTTTTTTTTCACTTTCTATTATGAACTCAAAAATTGAAAAATCATTACTTTAGCAATTCTATATTTTAAAATTCAGTCTTATGAAATTTTCTAAAATTTTATTCCTAATAGTTTCCGTTGTACTGATTTCCTGTAATGAAAAGAAAGACAATTCTTTTAAGGAGATTGCTCCGAAAGATTTTGCAGAAAAAATCAAAACAACCGAGAATCCTCAAATACTTGACGTTCGAACTCCTGAAGAATTCGAATCTGAACATATTGACAATGCCGCAAATGTAAACTGGAACAGTGAAGATTTTGCCGAAAAAGCAGCTTCTTACGATAAATCGAAACCTGTTTTTGTATATTGTTTAAGTGGCGGAAGAAGTAAAAAAGCTGCCGCAAAACTAAATGAATTAGGTTTTACCAATGTTTATGAATTAGAAGGCGGAATCATGAAATGGAATGCAGAAGGATTATCAAAACCTTCGACGGCTCAAGTGGGAATGACGATGAATGATTTTAATGATTTATTAAATTCAGACAAAAAAGTTCTGGTTGATTTCTATGCAGAATGGTGTGGTCCATGCAAACAAATGGAACCGTATCTTTTGAAAATGCAAAAAGAAATGGCCGACAAAGTGGTTATCATTCGTGTTGATGTGGACAAAAACAAAACTTTGGCAACTCAACTAAAAATTGACCAACTTCCAACTATGGTTTTATACGAAAACAAAGCTGTACAATGGAAAAATATTGGTTTTATCACCGAAAAAGACTTAAAAAAACAACTGCAATAATATAACGAATATGCTAACTAAAGAATCATTGCAATTTTTAGACGATTTAAAAAAGAACAACAACAGAGATTGGTTTCAGGAGAATAAAAAACGATACGAAGTTTTCAAAAAAGATTACCATCAATTGGTTAGTGATTTTCTGGATGCAATGAAGCCTCTTGATCCGTCATTAGAATTATTGGAAGTTAAAAATTGTACTTTCAGAATCAATCGTGACATTCGTTTTTCTAAAGACAAATCTCCTTATAAAGCACATTTGGGCGTTTGGATGTCATCTGGCGCAAAAGGTCAAAATCGTTCCGGGTATTATGTACATATAGAAAAAGGCGCCAGTTTTATTGCCGGAGGATTTTACTCTCCAGATCCGGATCAATTGAAAAAAGTTCGTAAAGAAATTGCTTTTTTCCATGATGATTTAGAAGCTATTTTAGCAGATAAAAACTTCAAGAAAGAATTTGGAAATTTAGATTTTGACGAAAATAATTCACTTAAAAATCCACCAAGAGGTTACGAAAAAGAACATCCAGCAATTGAGTTTTTGAAACTAAAAAGTTTTACAGCAACTCAAAAATATGATATTTCCGAAGTGACGCAAAAAGATTTTGTTTCCAAAATAAGCAAGAAATTAATCGCCTTAAAACCATTGAACGAATTTATCAATCGTGCTTTAGATACTGACGAATTTTAAAATAGTTTTTTTCGCCACGAATTTCACGAAATAGCACGAATTAATTAGTGGAAATTTGTGAAATTTGTAAAAAAAATCTAAAAAGAATTATCGCCACGAATTCACGAATTATTTAAAATTCATTCGTGAATTCGTGGCGAAAAAAAACTATTAATGAAGAGAAAAATACTTTTTCTGGGAGAATCTTATCGTGCAGACGCGATTACGTGGATGAAGGGTTTGAAGGAATTTGGAGATTTTGAAATCTGTACTTGGGAACTTCAAACGCCAAATAATTCGAAAATCAATCGATTCAAACGTATTTTAGAATACATCTTCTCTCCTATTTCTATTCGAAAAACTATTCGGGAACATAAACCGGATATGATTATTGCAGAAAGAACCACAAGTTATGGTTTTCTTGCTGCGATTTCAGGAATGCATCCAATTGCAATTGCGCAACAAGGCCGAACTGATTTATGGCCGGACGGTTCTGTTTTACTTCCTTTTAAGAAAATCATTCAGAAATATGCTTTCAAAAAAGCCGATTTAATTCATGCTTGGGGTCCGGTTATGACGATTTCTATGAAAGAAATTGGCGTTGATATGAATAAAGTTTTGGTTATCCCGAAAGGAATTGACTTATCGCTTTTTTCTCCTTCGATAAATAATTCAAGCAAAATTGAAGCGATTGTAACTCGTTCTTTGCAACCCGAATATCGCCATGATTCTATTTTGAAAGCTTTTGCGATTCTTAACCAAAAAGGAATTGACTTTTCATTGACTATTGTTGGCGACGGAACAAGATTGCAATTTTTGAAAGATTTAGCAAAAGAATTACAAATCGAAAACAAAGTGATTTTCACAGGAAAAATCCCAAATACTGAGCTTCCTAAATTATTACAACAATCGAATATTTATATTAGTATGCCAATTACCGAAGGCGTTTCGGCTTCTTTATTTGAAGCAATGGCTTGCAATTGTTATCCTGTAGTTTCAGACATTCCTGGAAATCAAAGCTGGATTAAACATCGCAAAAACGGACAATTAATTGAAATCGATAATATCGAAATGCTTACCGAAGAACTTATTTGGTCTTTCGAAAATCCCGAATCCCGAAATAATGCTATTTTGCAAAACAGAAAGTTTGTAGAAGAAAATGCGAATTATGATATCAATATGAAGATTATTGCAGATAAATATCATGAGTTACTAAACCAATATTCTAATTAACTTCCTCAATTAAACCAATCAAAGCAACCTTTTTTATATTTTAAAATGAAAGATCTTTTAGAAAAAATCAAATTAATTTACTTGCCTTTTTTAATAATTGCAATTAGTTTTATTTCTATTTATACTTTCCTGCATTGGTTTTTATTTATCAAATTTGAATTATTTCCCGCTAAGGAAATGTTTTTAAAATTTTGGTTTCCTTGTGGTATTCCATGTATTCTTGTTTACCTTTTTTTAAGACCAAGATTAAAGAACTTAAAATTTAAAGATGATAATAAATCTTTTTTCTTTCATTTAATGGCAGTCGTAGTAATCATAATTCCAACTATGATCGCGCAAGAATATTTGATTACAGCAACTGGAAAACTGACTCCTCTTGATACTATTTCTGAGATTCCAAAACATGAAAAGACAAAATATTATACTTTACAAAAATTCTATATTGACAAAAAGAATATTGGCGTTCTAAACACTGGCGAAGCAACCGGAAAAAACAACGAACGTTTTAATATGCTTATATATGTAGCAATGCCCATTTTAGAAACATCCAAGGAAACTTCCAGACATGAATGTAAATATTGGCTAGGAAAAAGATACTCCGAAGAAATAAGCAATAGTTTATCTAATGGCGAAAAACAGATTAAATTCAAGGATTTTGCTGCAAGAACTGAAAAGGAATTTAATGATACCGATTTTAATCAATTTACTTATTTAGAACTAGTAGGAAACACCGAAGATCATGATAATTTTAATTCGGCAATCGAACAAAATACGCATTACGATCTTAATAAACCCTTTTTATTAATCGCACACGACGAACCTTTTAAAAACCGAAACGGTAAAAAACTCGAATGGGTTTTAGGTTCTTTAGGAATTGGCCTTTTATTTTGGTTTATTCTAATATTTTTCACCAAACTGAAACCACAAAGTTTCAGAAACCTTAAAATTGAAAAAAAATCAAAATTAGAAAGTCTGAAAAATACTTTTGATTTTTTAGTGCCAAGAGAAGATTTTTACATCACTCCAATTTTAATTAACCTCAACTTATTCGTTTTCATTTTAATGGTTTGTACAGGTTTTGGACTTTTTACTTTTAAAGGAAAAGATCTGCTTGATTGGGGCGCAAACTTCAGACCTTTTGTCGAAGACGGACAATGGTGGAGATTACTTACATCTGTCTTTTTGCATGGCGGTATAATGCATTTAGTCTCAAATATGTTTGGTCTTTATATTGTTGGTTTATTTTTGGAACCCGTTTTAGGAAAAACAAAATACCTTTTAATATATCTCGTTACAGGATTTTTTGCAAGTCTGGCGAGTATTTGGTGGCATGACGCAACTGTAAGCGTTGGAGCATCAGGAGCAATTTTTGGGCTTTATGGACTTTTTATTGCGTTATCGCTTCGAAAAGTTTTTTCGGCACTAGTAAACAAAGCTTATTTAGTTTTCAGTGCAATATTTGTGGGCTACAATTTATTAATGGGATTATTTGGAAATATTGATAATGCAGCGCACGTTGGAGGACTTGTAAGTGGTTTTGTTATTGGCTGTATAATAGCATCACATTTAAGAGAACAGAAGGACTTTGACGATCAATTCTAATTGGAATAAAACCCTTTTACGTTAGAACCAAAACGTAACTTTTTTTTAATTTTATCGCGGATAAGCCAAAGAAACTTTCTTTTTAAAATCATCATAAATCACAAAGTGAAATTTGCTGTTTTCTTGTACAAGAATAACATCACCGTATTTTTCCTTTTTTGAAAAGACAACTTTGCAATTAGACAAATCAATTAGTTTTTTAGGATCAATACAATCTTTTATGATTTCTTCCTGATTGTTTCCTTTTGTATTATTCCAAACAAAATCATACGATCTCCAATCAAAAGAATTCATCAGTTTATTGTATAAAACCTTATTTTCATCATCTTCTAAAATTCCATTGCTTTCGATTAATCGAATTGATTTTGAATCTTTATAAATATAAAAAATCCCTAAATCTCTATTCAAATCTGATTCTGATTTTAACTGTTCGCCACACCAACCGCTAAAATGAATATCAGCTACAATAAAACGAATATGAGCATCATCAATCATTATAAATCTTCCTGAAGAAGATGTAAAACAATCATTGCCGCAAGGAGCTGAATATCTACTTTCGAATGTTCCATCTAAATTCAACCTCACATTATTACCATACGAGAACTGCTTTTCTGCGATTAGAGCATATTTTTTACAATCTCCAACTCCAATTATCTTATTAACATTCCAAATTCCGTATATATTTGTTTGAGCATTAGAAAACACTGAAAAGAATATACTTAGAAATAAAAACACAAGATTGTTCTTCATGATTAATTTAGATATAATTACATCATTATAATTCATTCAAACTTACAAAAAGAAAATCTAAAAATACCTCGTAACTTTCCTCCTATTTCAACGACATACTATTATACTGAATTGTTTAATTTAATCTAAAAGAGATGAATAACAGAAGAAATTGGCTAAAACAAATAGGATTAGGAACTATAGGATTAGGATTTTGTCAGCTTGATGCATTTGCAAGTCCTACAGAAGAATACATTTTACCTGATTTAGACAATTCTCCAATATTACTCAGATCAAATGAAAACCCTTACGGTCCATCTCCGTTAGCACGCGCTGCAATGGCAAAAAGTATCAATACCAGTAATCGCTATGGCTGGACTCTTTGGCCTGAATTAATTACGCTAATTGCTAAGAAAAATAATGTTTCGGATAACAATATTACATTAGGCGCGGGTTCAACTGAAATTTTAGATTTAGTACTTCAATACACGGCATCCAAAAAAGAGAATTTTATAATGGCCGAAACCACTTTTGATTATTGGACCGCTCCTTATGAAAAATTAGGACTTAAGAAAATAACGGTTCCATTAACCAAAGACAAAAAACATGATTTACCTGCCATGTTGAAAGCTATTGATTCAGAAACTAAAATGATTTATATCTGCAATCCAAATAATCCAACAGGAACAATCTGCAATAGAGAAGAATTGGTTTCTTTTATAAATGAAGCTTCAAAAAAAGTAATCGTTTTTGTTGATGAAGCTTATATAGATTTCACAAAAGAACAATCTTTAACAAATCTTGTTATCGAAAATAAAAATGTGATTATCACCAAAACATTCTCAAAAATGTATGGTTTGGCAGGCGCTCGCGTTGGTTATGCTGTTGCGCATTCCGCTACAATAGATGAAATCAACAATTTTAAATCTTCACCAAATATGTCTGTCAGCGTTGTATCGGCGACAGCTGCAATTGCATCTTTAAACGATGAAAATTTCGTTAGACAAGTTTACACTTCAAATGAAGAGGTGAAAAAATATACGATAGAACAACTTACCAAACTTAATCTGGAGTGCATTCCGTCTTATTCAAATTTTGTTTATTTCTCTTTAGAAAATTATAAAAAAGATTATTTCAAACAATTAGAAAGTCATAATATAATGGGAACGAGAATCTATGAAGAAAACGGAAAATGGACCAGAATTACGATAGGAACCTTAAAAGAAATGCAACGATTTATTGCCGCTATAAACTAAAGTCTATAATAATTAACATCCTACGGTAACAAAAACTCCAACTGGTTTAATTGCTTTTCCTTTTTCGGCAGGTTTTGACAAATATAATGTTGGACTCGAAACATTGTAATGACTTGCTGTATCAATAATTAAATCTAATTTGTTGTCGTCATCAAGATCTCCGGCAAATATTATTTTAATCATTTGGTCATCAAAATTTTTCTTTGCAACCAGAAGTTCTGTAGTTTCTTTACCGTTAACAACCGTTTTTAGGTATAATTTATAATTCGAAACTACAATCCAATCTGAATCTTGTTGTTCTTTTTTCTTTTTGCCTGTAGCGAATAAAGTGTACTCAACGTTTTTGTAGCTGAATTTAAAACTCTCTTCCGGATAAATACTTTCAGGTATTTTGACGCTTGATATATTTCCGTCAATAAAATAAGGAAGTTTTTCAATTAAAATCAAACAAGAATCTTTTGCTTGAGCGCTAACTTCCCAACCGGTTTTCTCTTCGTCCGTTTCATCAAGTATTGGATCGTTTACTCGTTTAAAAGATACTGTAGTTTCGGCAAGTGAATAATTGTCCTTGTTTTTAAAAAGTCCAAACCAAACCTTCTTATTATAATTCTCCTGAATTTCATCAGAATGAAAGGTTTCCAAACGAATAATTTTAACTGGCAAAGCACTATCATTAGGAAAAGAAAACTCCTCTTTTACAGGATCATTTTCTACAATTTCTGTCTCTTTATCAGAATCTTTATAAACTTCAGTTTTTAATGCAATTTCCTTTTTGGAATTATTACAACTAATGAATTGAAAAATTATAATTATAAAAAACAATGTTTTAAAGACAGCTTTCATTTATTTGGTTTCGTTAATTTGGGGAATCAAACATACAAAAGAAAAGATTCATATCAGAAAAAGAATATAAAAATTGAATTACGAAATTGAAAAGTTTTCATTAAGTAAATCTTTTATAAAGTTCGATAAAGCGAATTAAAATTTCTACCTCATAATTTATCAAAATCTAACTCAAATAAATTATAATCCGTACTTTTGAGCCCAGAAATATCCCTGCATTTCGGGATCCAAAAGCCTTTTATTTATGGAAATCCAATCCAATTTTTCTTTAAAAAACTACAATACTTTTGGCATTGAAGCCAAAGCCAAACAATTTGTTGCAGTGCATTCAGTTGCCGAATTGAAAACAATTCTAGAGGAAAATAAAAACGAGAAGAAATTTATTTTAGGAGGCGGAAGCAATATGCTTCTTACTAAAGACATTGATGCTTTGGTGATTCATATTGATTTAAAAGGCAAAAAAATCATTAAAGAAGATGACGATTTTGTTTGGGTTGAAAGTCAAGCGGGCGAAACCTGGCACGATTTCGTATTGTGGACTATCGACAATAATTTTGGAGGTTTAGAAAACATGTCTCTAATTCCCGGAAATGTCGGTACAACGCCAGTTCAGAATATTGGCGCATACGGAACGGAGATAAAAGACACTTTTGTTTCGTGTGAAGCGATGAATATTGAATCGCAGGAAATAAAAACTTTCTCTAATGTCGAATGTAATTTTGGATATCGTGAAAGCATCTTTAAAAATGAAGTTAAAGATCAATTTATAATTACTTCTGTAGTTTATAAATTGACCAAACGCAATCATAAAATCAATACTTCTTACGGAGATATTACGGCTGAATTGGCTAAAAACAACATTACAAATCCAACTTTAAAAGATGTAAGTAATGCAGTAATCGCAATCAGACAAAGCAAATTACCGGATCCAAAAGAATTAGGAAATAGCGGAAGTTTCTTTAAAAATCCTATTTTATTGAAATCTGATTTCGAAAAAATTCATGCTAAATTCCCTGAAATGAAATATTATGAAGTTTCAGAAACTGAAGTAAAAGTTCCGGCTGGCTGGTTAATTGAACAAGCGGGATTTAAAGGAAAACGTTTTGGTGATGCGGGAGTTCACAAAAATCAAGCTTTGGTTTTGGTAAATTACGGAAACGCAACCGGACAAGAAATTTTAGCCGTTTCGAGAGATGTTCAAAAAACCGTTTTTGAAACTTTCGGAATTCATATTGAAGCAGAAGTTAATGTCATTTAAAAACAAGCATAAAATCCTTTAATTTCTAAATGAAAAAAATTAATTTCTTTGTAATTTTAATACAATTGTCTGGAATGATTTTCCTGATTCATGGCATATTACAATTACGATATTACTCCGTAGCCGAACAATATATTTGTGCTATAAAACATTTTCAAGGTCAAAAAACAGATTGCTGGAATGAATTATTCCCAACCAAAGAAATTATATTTGATTTTTGGCCAAGTATCTATATCTGGATATTCCTTGGTTTATTAATTGGGATTTTTGCAATTTCTTTCCTGAATTGGAAACATAAATTTTCGTCACTAAACTCGATTATAGTTGCTATAGTAATGTATATCATTATAAGGCTTAAGTTTTTTAGAAGAGGAGTTTTCTCTCGTTTATTTCACTCTTTTACATCTGCATTTTCTGATGATATTACCGTACAATTTATTGTTGGAGGAGTTCTTTTTACTTTAATGGGACTTGCAATTCTATGGCTCAGTGTTCATCCAAATTGGTTTAGTTCCAGAAAAGACTTAGTCTCAAATTAAAAAAATGGCACAAATACCTTCTATAAAAACAGCAAATCCAAGTGATGAAAAAGTCGCTGCAATTATCGAAGAATTGTCCATAAATCTCTATCTTCGTTTTGGAAGCGACGGAAATAATTCGTTTACAGATTGGCAATATAACAATCCCAAATTTGTCTTTGTTATAGCCGAACTTGAAGATGAAGTTATTGGTTGTGGCGCCATCAGACCAATTAATGATACAATTGGTGAAGTAAAACGAATGTATTCAAAATTTCCCGGCAAGAAAATCGGGCAAACAATTTTAGCATTTTTAGAAGAAAAAGCCAAAACAATTGGATATACTGATTTGATTCTGGAAACACGAGTAAAAAATCTGGAAGCAATTCAGTTTTACCAAAAACAAGAATATAACACAATTCCGAATTACGGAAAATATAAAGATCGACCAGAAGCTATTTGTCTTGGAAAATCTCTAAAATAAATTTCATTACCCGAAGCAATGTACACACCTAAAATATACAAAGACGAAGATCCGGAATCTATCAGAACTTTTTTGAAAGAAAATAGTTTTGGAATTCTGATCAATCAAACTCACGGAAAATTATGCGCAACACATATTCCAATTGAGCTTGAAGTGAATGCTGACGGAAAAGAAATTCTGCAAGGACATCTTTCTAAACTTAATCCGCAAGCAGAAGGTTTTACAGAAAACGATCAGGTTTTAGCAGTATTTACAGGACCGCATAGTTATATTTCTTCGTCTTGGTACGATCATGAAAATGTTCCAACATGGAATTATATAGCCGTACATGTTTATGGACGAATTAAAATTGTTGACCAGGAAACTACTATAGAACAGCTTAAAAAATTGGTTGATAAATACGAAGCCAATTCTGTAAATCCCGTTCGTGTTGAAGATTTATCAGCAAAAACAATGCGCGAAGCCAGAGGAATCTTTGGTTTTGAAATTGAAATCGACGAGATTCAAGCCACCAAAAAACTATCTCAAAACAGAGACGATCATAATTATAAAAATATAATTTCGGAGTTAGAAAAAAGCGAAAACCCTCAGGCTATTGCTGTTGCGAAAGAAATGTCGAAATGCCGAAAGTAAATCGGCTTTAGCCATTGAAATCTAGGAATTCATAAGTACATTTGCACTCGCAAGATTTAGAAATTAAAAGACATTAAAATCAGATGCTTATAACTTTACTTTACTTCTTTATTGCTATTGTTTTTATTCAGGTTTTCTATTATTTAGGAATTTTTGGAAAATTTGCCTTTGGTAAACCTCAAGAAATTACATCAAAAAATCTTCCTGTTTCAGTAATTGTATGTGCTAAAAATGAAGAAGAAAACGTTAAAAAATTCATTCCATTATTAGCAGAACAAGATTATCCTGATTTTGAAATTGTTTTAATTGACGATGCTTCAAGCGATGAAACATTAGAAGCTTTTGAAGAATTTGAACAACAATACCCGAACATTCGCTTGGTTAAAGTACAAAATAATGAAGCCTTTTGGGGAAATAAAAAATACGCCTTAACATTAGGAATTAAAGCATCAAGAAAAGAGTACTTATTATTTACTGATGCTGATTGTTATCCAACTTCAAAAAACTGGATCACTGCAATGACTTCACAATTCACAATGAACAAAACTATTGTTTTGGGTTATGGTGGTTATGAAAAAATCGAGCGTTCATTATTAAATAAAGTAATTCGTTTTGAAACTGTTTTAACAGCAGTGCAATATTTTTCGTGGGCAAAATTGGGTCTTCCATATATGGGAGTTGGACGAAATCTTGCTTATAAAAAAGAAGAATTTTTTAATGTTAATGGTTTTATAGATCACATTCAGGTTCGTTCCGGCGATGATGATTTGTTCATTAATCAGGCTGCAACCAAAGAAAACACTGCAATTTCTTATACTCCGGAAAGTTTTACTTATTCAAAACCAAAGGAAACTTATAAAGAATGGTTTACCCAAAAAAGAAGACATACTTCTACAGCAGAATATTATAAGTTTTTTGATAAAATGCAATTGGGTTTATTCTTCTGCACACAATTATTATTCTTTATATTAGTTATTGTTTTATTGGCTTTCCAATTTCAATGGATAGCTGTGTTGGCTATTTTAGCGACACGTTACACTATTGTTTGGACAGTAATTGGATTTTCTGCGGGGAAATTAAAAGAAAATGATCTTAAAATTTGGTTTCCTATTGTAGAAATCGTGCTTATATTCACGCAAATTAATATCTTTATAACTAATATCTTTTCAAAACCTGTACATTGGAAATAAATTCTAAAATAGAAAAAGCAAAAAAAGGCGACCAGATCGCCTTTACTTTTTTATTAGATTATTACTGGAATGAGGTTTATGGCTTCATGTTAAAACGTACCGAAAACGAAACTACTGCCGAAGATATTACCATTGAGACTTTCTCAAAAGCTTTTGACAAAATAGCCACATACAATTCTGAATTTCAATTCAATACCTGGTTAATTGCAATTGCAAAAAATGTGTACATTGATTTACTTCGAAAAAAGAAAACTAATCTTTTTATAGAAATCACTGACGCCGACGATCAGCAGGCTTACAATATTGCTGACCCTACTCCATCTGCTGAAGATGCTTTAATTAAAGAGCAAAACCTCTCCCGATTGCTTCTTTGCATCAAAGAATTAAAACCCCACTATCAAGAAGTAATCCAGTTACGTTACTTTCAGGAAATGACTTATCAGGAAATCGCTGTCAAGATTGACGAGCCTTTGAGCAACGTAAAAGTAAAATTACTTCGTGCCAAAAAATTATTAGCAGAAATCATTGAACGTAATAGATAATTTATTATCTTTAGGTAAATAATAAAATATAATCGTATTTATTCTTAAAAAAATAAATTATTCATATACTAAAATAACAATCCCTACGTTGTTAGCTAAAACCAAAACCCAATTGCTTATGATTTAAAGTTACTTAACCTTAAAATCCAAAAATCATGTCTAAATCAAACATCTACGAAACCACTTGGACTGACCTAGTTTTCGAAAACAAAAACAAAGAGTACGGCGCGTATCAATTACGTCAGGAAAATTCTAAAACTACCGTTACAGCACTATTTGCAGGATTGCTATTATTGGCAAGCATTGGAACTGGTTCGATGTTGATTAATAAATTAAGAGGCGGGACTATCGTAGAGACGGTACCAACCGCTCCTGATATTCCAATTCACCCAACAAAAGTTGACATTCACCCGAACGTAGTAGAACCGCCAAAACCAGTTGCGCCTCCACAAAAAACTGCACCTGTTACTGAAGTAGTTCAGTTAACACATCCTGTGGTTGCTGCACCAACTGAGGCTACACCGGAAATTGCAACTAATAAACAAAATGGTCCTACTGTTGACAATGCTACGCCAGGAAACGGAACTCCTAGTAATAATGTATTACCTGGTGGTAACGGCCCAGAAATAGTAATAACACCATCAGTGAATCCAGAGGTTCCTGTAATTGTTTCCGCATTAGACAAATTGCCGGAATTTCCTGGAGGAATTAATAAGTTCTACACTTTCGTGGGAAATAATTTCAACAGACCTGAATTAGATGCAGAAAAAACATTAAAAGTATATGTTTCTTTCGTAATTGAAAGAGACGGTTCAATGACTGACATCGAAGTAAAAAGAGATCCGGGTTACGGAATGGGTAAAGAAGCAATTAGAGTATTAAAATCATTAAAAACAAAATGGACTCCGGGAATGCTAAACGGAAAAGCAGTGAGAACCGCTTACAATCTCCCAATAACAATAAAAACTGAACTAGAATAATAAATATTAAAAAGCAGAACTTAGGTTCTGCTTTTTTTTGCTTCTATTTTAAAATTAAGAGATTAAGGAAATATGTTTTCTGCTTGATTTATTAATCTTAATTTTAACCTCATACAAAACCTTAATTCTATTTAAACTGAATGCCTTTTACTTTTTCTCATCCTGCAATAATTTTACCGTTAAGATATTTACCTAAAAATTATTTTTCATTAACTGGACTTATAATCGGAAGCTTGACACCAGATTTTGAATATTTTATTCGGATGAAAGTTCAAAGTATTTACAGCCATACACTTTACGGAATATTTTGGTTTGATCTGCCATTAGCAATATTACTTACTTTTATCTTTCACAATATTGTACGAAACGATTTATACCATAATTTACCACTGATTATTAAATCCAGAATTTCAACCTTTTCTGATTTTAACTGGAACAATTATTTTAAAACTAATTGGATTGTTGTATTAATTTCTATAATAATTGGTATTGTATCACATATTTTCTGGGATGGTTTTACACACGATCACGGTTATTTTGTGAATCATATTTCTGAACTTAGAAATTCTGTTTCTCTTTTTGATATAAAAATTCCCGTTTTAAAAATAGCACAGCATTTAAGCAGTTTAATCGGAGCAATAGTGATAGTATTTGCAATATCAAAACTTCCAAAAGATAACACTTCGACAACTTTAGCAAATAAATTATATTGGGTTTATCTTATACTTTTTACAAGCTTAATTATTACAATTCGGTTTTTAAGCGGTCTTGATTTTAAAGCATACGGAAATATTATTGTTTCGATAATTTCAGGAATTTTACTTTCACTTATTTTGACTCCACTTTTTATAAAAGGAGCTCGAAAAAATTAACAAAATCAATTACTTTTACAACTTCTAAAAAAGAAAAAATTGTAATCAAATTAAAAACTAAAAAATGGGAATATTTTCAGCTATTCTTGGAAACGCTGGTTCAGTAAGCCAAGAAGATTTACTTAAAAAATACGGACAGCTTTTAACTGATAATGAAGAAATCGAAATGGGTTTTAAATTAATCCGTGATACTTTTATCTTCACCAACAAAAGATTAATTCTTGTTGACGTACAAGGAATAACAGGAAGCAAAACGGAATACAAATCAATTGCTTACAAAAGTATTACAAGATTCAGCGTAGAAACTGCTGGAACTTTTGATCTTGATGCCGAATTAAAAATCTGGGTTGCCAGCGAATTGCAACCAAGCATCGTAAAACAATTCAACAAATCTGTAAATGTTTATGATGTGCAAAAAGTATTAGCATTTCACGTTTTAGGTTAATCTTAAAAATAAAAAACCCGACAAATTTCTGAAACTTGTCGGGTTTTATTTTTCTAATTAGAAATTATTATTTCTTTTTAGTTGTCGTCTTTTTCGTCGTAGCTTTTTTGGTTGTTGTTTTTGCCGGCGCTGTGTTTACGATTTTTTGTTGCACATAAGGCTTATATAAACCGTCTTTTTCAGCACGTTTTTTAGCATCTTCAGCTCTTTGTTTAGAATCCGGGTGAGAACTCATCATTTGATCAATAAATGAAGACTCTGTTCCTTCGCTCATTTTAGCAAGAATTCTAAAAGCAGATTCTTCAGCGTTTACATTATAACCATTCTTTTTCAAAAAGTTATAAGAAAACAAATCAGCTTCAGCTTCTTGTTTACGGCTAAATTTACTATCAATAATTGAACTTCCTATTTTCCCTAACTGACTGTCTGTAACTGTTGCAACTGTCGTAGATTGTGAAGCCGCAGCATCCATTAAAGCTTCTTTTTTATAAGCCGCTTTTATAGCATCTTGAGAATCATGATTTGCAACGTGTCCAATTTCGTGTCCAATTACAGCCAGTAATTCATTATCATCCATGATATCCATTAAACCGGTATATACACGAACACTTCCGTCAGCAGTTGCAAAAGCATTTACTTCTTTTAGCTTATAAACTTTATAGTTTAGTGTGTAACCTTCACCAGCAGTATATTTTCCAAAAACCCTGTTCAATCTTAAAGTATAAGGATCTGTTGCACTTGCAACGTCATGCTCAGCATCCATTTTATCAACTGCAGCCTTAGACAAAGCAGCTGCATCAGCATTACTGAATGTAAAACCTGTAATTCCTTTTTGAACGGCTCCTATAGCTTTATCTCCAAAATTAATTTGCGCATTCATTCTAGTGAAACCCAAAGTGGCAAATAAAACTCCAAATACAATAAATTTCTTTTTCATGTTTTTTATTATTACAATTTAACAACAAATGTAGTACAACATCAATGCCTTTTTATTTCGATAAAGGTTATTTTTTTAACAAATAAAGATATAAATTTTAAACGAGTAAAAATCAGACTTCTATCATTATTATTCGTCTTTCCTTAATTAACAAACAAAAAATAATCATTTGAGTCAACATCATGATTTAAAAACAGAAATTTAACATTATGATAAAATTATCACCAAAACAAACTCTTGCAATTCACAAGTAGATGAATACCAAATTAAATCTTAAACGAATCTCCAAATAAACTACATTGCTTATCTTTGTACTTTGAATTTTGATATATGGAAACAGTCATTGAAAATATACCAACTGGAAAACCTAAATGGTTAAAAGTAAAACTTCCAATTGGACAAAAATATACTGAACTACGTGGTTTGGTTGATAAATACAGCTTAAATACTATTTGTACCTCAGGAAGTTGTCCTAATATGGGCGAATGTTGGGGAGAAGGAACGGCAACATTTATGATTTTAGGAAATGTTTGTACGCGTTCTTGCGGATTTTGCGGGGTTAAAACCGGAAGACCTGAAACCGTAGATTGGGACGAACCGGAAAAAGTAGCTCGTTCTATAAAAATCATGAACATCAAACACGCTGTAATTACAAGTGTTGACAGAGATGATTTAAAAGATGGCGGTTCTATTATCTGGATTGAAACTGTAAAAGCAATTCGTAGAATGAACCCAAATACTACTCTTGAAACTTTAATTCCTGATTTTCAAGGAATCGAAAGAAATCTTGATCGAATTGTAGAAGCAAATCCTGAAGTAGTTTCGCATAATGTTGAAACGGTTCGTCGTTTAACTCGCGAAGTTCGTATTCAGGCAAAATATGATCGTAGCTTAGAAGTTTTACGCTATTTGAAAGAAAAAGGAATCAACAGAACTAAATCAGGAATTATGCTTGGATTAGGCGAAACTGAAGAGGAAGTTTTTCAAACTATGACAGATTTACGCAATGCAAATGTTGACGTTGTTACTATTGGTCAATACCTACAGCCAAGTAAAAAACACTTACCAGTTAAAGAATTTATCACGCCAGAACAATTTGCCAAGTATGAAAAATTTGGTCTTGAATTAGGTTTCCGTCATGTTGAAAGTGGGCCTTTAGTTCGTTCTTCATACAAAGCACAAAAACATATTTTATAAAAAGTTTATTTGTTAACTGTTTAATCGTTTAATCGTATTTACAATTAAACGATTAAACAGCTGAACGATTAAACAAATAAATA
Source organism: uncultured Flavobacterium sp. (assembly GCF_951805225.1). Lineage (NCBI taxonomy): Bacteria > Pseudomonadati > Bacteroidota > Flavobacteriia > Flavobacteriales > Flavobacteriaceae > Flavobacterium > uncultured Flavobacterium sp. Next base: position 3,703,048 of record NZ_OX638201.1, read on the forward strand.
AAAAACTTGAAAACTAGAATTGCTATCAACGGTTTTGGAAGAATTGGAAGAAATCTATTCCGTCTTCTTATAAACCATCCCCAAATAGAAGTCGTTGCAATTAATGATATTGCAGATAACAGAACCATGTCGCATTTGATAAAATACGACAGTATTCACGGTGTTTTACCCTATAAAGTTAGTCATGATGACGAGGGTATTATTGTTGAAGGAAAACATTATTTGTTCTTTCATGAAAAAAGTATTTCGAATTTAGACTGGAAAAGTCATGATATTGATTTCGTGATCGAGTCTACCGGAAAATACAAAACGCATGAAGAATTAAATGCACATATCGAAGCTGGAGCTAAAAAAGTAATACTTTCTGCTCCATCAGAAGTTGATACTATAAAAACAGTAGTTCTTGGTGTAAATGAAAATATCCTCGATGGAACTGAAAATATTGTTTCGAATGCAAGTTGCACGACAAATAATGCTGCTCCAATGATAAAAATCATCGATGAATTGTGCGGAATTGAGCAAGCTTACATCACAACAATACATTCATATACAACAGACCAAAGTCTTCACGACCAGCCACATAAGGACTTGCGACGCGCAAGAGGTGCAAGTCAGTCGATTGTTCCAACAACTACGGGTGCAGCTAAGGCATTAACAAAAATTTTTCCTAAATTGCATCATAAAATCGGAGGTTGCGGAATTCGTGTTCCGGTTCCAGATGGTTCCCTGACAGACATAACATTTAATGTAAAACGCGCTGTTACGATTGAAGAAATTAATAACGCATTTGAAAAAGCCTCAAAAACAAATTTAAAAGGAATATTAGATTACACAGAAGATCCAATCGTTTCTGTTGATGTAATTGGCAATACACATTCGTGCTTATTTGACGCGCAACTAACATCTGTCATTGACAAAATGGTAAAAGTTGTGGGTTGGTACGATAATGAAATTGGCTATTCATCAAGATTAATAGATTTGATTTTACTAATAAAGAAAACGTAGAATTCATTGTAAAAGCATTGCCATACATGAAATATCATCTTTTTATTCTTGTTTGTTTTTTTAATTCATTTTTGTATTCTCAAACTAAAAAGAGTACAGATAGCATTTCCTATTATAACAAACTGGTAAACAAGAATCTTAATAAAAAAGAATATAATCAGGCGGTCTTTTACACTAAAAAATCAATCGATTTTTGCGAAACTAATCATAAAACAGAGAATTTAGCTAATCAGACTTTTAAGCTTGGTAAAATTTATTACGGTCAAAAAAAATACGAAGAAGCACTAAAAAACTTCCACAAAAGTATTTCCTATTTTGATGATGTAAATCCAACTTGTACCAAAGTATTGGCGCTTCATTATATTGGCGTAACCAATACTGCAAAAGGAGATCATAAAACTGCTGAGATTTATTATAAAAAAGCAGATGATCTTTTAAAACAGCTTAATATTACCGATCATGCAGAGGTCTTAAGTTATCAGAAAGCAATAGCACTAAAAACAAGTAAAAACTTGCCTTTGGCCGCAAAATCTTTTCAGAAAATAATTAAAAAACCAGATAATCCTTCACTTCAAAAAACAAAAATTGACGCTTATTATCAACTTGGTTTAATCGAAACACAACTAAAACGAAACGATTCTGCCATAATTTATTTTGATCGCGCTTTAGATTATAATGCCAAAACTAATAATCTGGCTCAAAAATCTAAAATCGTCTTAGGAATTAGCGAATATTATAAGCGAAATAAAAACTATGATCTCGCCTATTCTTATTTAGACGAACATTATCAAATAGAAAATTATCTGTTAAAGTTAAAAAACGCAAAGATTGATCTTAATGAATTCGAGAAATTCAAAAAAAATCAATCTTTAAATAATACGCTTAAACGCGAAAGTGAAGAAAAAATTCAGCTGAAAACATATCGTTATTCAAAACTTGTGAGTATTCTAGCTATTGCACTTATTTCGATTTTATCGCTTTTGAGTTTAGCTTTATATAAAAATAATATTATTCGAAATCAAAATAATTTACTTCTAAGAGAAAAAAACAAAGAACTTATTCTGGCAAAAAATAAAGCCGAAAAAGCATCAAAAGCCAGATCAGAATTTCTATCAACTGTAAGTCATGAACTGCGGACGCCTTTGAACGCCATAAACGGAATCACACATTTATTACTGGAAGACAATCCTAAAAAAACACAATTAAAATATCTCGAGTCTCTAAAATTCTCCGGAAATTACCTCACTACTTTTATTAATGAAATTCTTGAAATCAACAAAATCGATTCGACTAAAGTTGAAATAGAAAACATTAGCTTCAATCTTAAAGAATTATTATTCAACATTCAGAGTTCTCTGAAAGAATTAGCGACAGCCAATAAAAATTATTTTAATCTGGAAATTGACAAAACAATTCCGGATAATTTAATTGGCGATCCGACCAAGCTATCGCAAATCATATTAAACTTAATAAACAACGCTTTAAAATTTACGCAAAACGGAAACGTAAATGTTATTGCAAAATTATATGCTCAGGAAGACGATATCGCAACTGTTTATTTTGAAATCGTTGACACCGGAATTGGAATTCCTGAAGATAAATTACAAACTGTTTTTGAAAGTTTCTCTCAAGGATCAATTGAGGTTAATAGAAAATATGGCGGAACCGGATTGGGTCTTACCATTGTAAAAAAATTAATTGAACTTTTGGGCGGAGAAATAAAACTAAAAAGTGAAGTAGGAAAGGGATCTACTTTTACCTTCAAACTAAATTTTAAAATCAACAACGAACCATTGGAAGTAGTCGAAGAAACCAAACCTTATAATGACAAGCAACTAAAACACAAATCGATTTTATTGATTGAAGACAACAAAATCAATCAAATGATTACCCGAAAAATGCTTGAAAACAAAGCGATTTGTTGCGAAATTCTCGACAATGGTGAAGACGCTGTAGAACTTTTGAAAGTCAAACGTTTCGACATGATTTTAATGGATGTTCATTTACCTGGAATAAACGGAACGACAGCCACACAACAAATCAGGGAATTTGATAAAACGACTCCAATTATTGCACTGACAGCAATTTCGCTTGACGAAAACAGAGATATGCTTCTATCTTTTGGAATGAATGATGTTATAACAAAACCATTTGTTCCAGACGAATTTTACAGCACAATTGCGAAGTTTTTTGATTAATTTTTTTCTTTAAGCTCTTAGTTGCTAAGATTCTAAGCCTCTAAATTTCTTGACATACTCCAAAATTGTTGCGTCAAAATTTTGCTGATGTTTGATAAACGTACTTTTAATTGGCAGATAATACAATTGCGAAACGAGTTTAGAATCTTTTAAGCGCACATAATCTTTCTCAGTTGTAATGATTTTTTTGTTCTGCGCCTTATTCTGAATCGAATCTAAATCAGAATCTAAAAAATTATGATGATCCGGAAAAATCAGGCATTCATCTTTTTCATTTTTTAAATAATCAAAAAATGGAGTTGGTTTTGCGATTCCAGCCAAAAGCAATTTAGGTTCATTTTTAATTTCGTTTACAGCAATTTTTTCTTCTTTGCCATAAATTGCATCGTCATAATCGATAAATGTAAAATACGATTGTTGCGAACAACTAAGTTTCAGTTTTAACCTGATTTCTTCTTGCTTTTCATCCGATAAATCTTTTGGACATTTTGTTACCACGATGATATTGGCACGGTTTACTCCGCTTCTGCTTTCACGCAAATTTCCGGTTGGAAGCATAAAATCATCGGCATACAAATCACCATAAGAAGTCAGTAAAATATAAAATCCTGCTTTTACTTTTCGATGTTGATAAGCATCATCCAATAAAATTACCTGAGGTTTTTCTTGCTGCGAAAGTAATTGCGTAATCCCGTTTGTTCTGTCAGCATCAACTGCAACCTGAATATTTGGAAACTTTTGATAAAATTGAAACGGTTCATCACCCAAAATTTCGGCATTTGAAGTTGGACCAGCCAAAACAAAACCTTCAGATTTTCGTTTATAACCACGGCTTAAAGTCGCAACTTTATATTGATCAGACAATAACCGAATGAGATATTCGATTTGAGGAGTTTTACCAGTTCCGCCAACGCTCAGATTTCCAACAGCAATAACCGGAATATCAAATGAAGTTGATTTCAGAAGTCCTTTATCAAAAAGAAAATTCCTGATTGAAGTAATGAATCCGTATAAGATGGCAAACGGAAAAAGTATTTTTCGAAGTAAGTTCATAAAGTTATTTATCAGAATAATGTCCCATCGCAGAAATCACAAAAACGGTTACAATTTCGTCTTCAATACGATAAATTAATCGATCTTTTTGATTGATTCGTCTTGACCAAAGACCTGAATATTCATGTTTTAATTGTTCAGGATTTCCAAAACCCTGATCTGGATTTTCTGACAGTTCAATTAAAATTTTAGCAATATTTTTAATTGAAATTTTATTTCCTGATTTTTTATGTTTTTCAATATCTTGATTTGCGATTTTAGTTACTTCAACCCTAAACTTCCCCATATATCTTTTGGATCTAGCGTTGTAGTTTCGCCATTTTTAATATTTTCTTCTGCTTTTTTAACCTTTTCAATAAATTCTGAACTATATATGCTTTGTTCCTCGTTAACTTGTCCATAAGCATCTGTTTCAATAATTTCAATTTCCTCAAAACCTTTAAAACTATCAAACATGGCGATAAAGGCTTTCCCTATCTTAGTTCGTTCGTTTATTTTTATGGTTAGCGTTTTCATGATTCTTGATTTAAACACAAAGATACAAAATTAGTAATACGTGAAATACTTGCAATACGATAGTACCAATTTGCATAAAACAATATCTCTCAAATATTTTAAAGTTGATACCTTTATTCGTTAATTTGTTTTACGAATTTGTTTCAGATTTCAAGATTTTCTCAACAACATGAAACTTGAAACAAATAAAACCTGAAACAAAAAGCAAAAAAATGAAAATCAAAAATATAATAGAAGTTCTCGAAGAAATGGCACCTTTGGCTTACGCCGAAGATTTTGACAATGTTGGACTTTTAGCCGGTAATGCTGAAACTGAAAGTACAGGAGTTTTAGTTTGCCACGATGCTTTAGAAAATGTAATTGAAGAAGCTATTGCTAAAAATTGCAATCTTGTGGTTTGTTTTCACCCTATTTTATTCTCGGGAATTAAAAAAATTACAGGCAAAAACTATGTGGAACGTGCTATTTTGAAAGCGATCAAAAATGACATTGCCATTTATGCCGTTCATACCGCTCTGGATAATCATTCGGCTGGAGTTAATAAAATATTTTGTGATGCTTTAGGCTTAACGAATACTAAAGTTTTGATTCCAAAACAAAGCTTCATTCAAAAATTAGTTACCTATACAATTCCGGATAATTCAGAAAAAGTACGTAATGCAATGTTTGATGCAGGTGCAGGAACTATTGGAAATTATGACAATTGCAGTTTTAATACTGAAGGCTTTTTTACCTTTAAAGGAAATGAAAACAGTAATCCTGTAATTGGAGAAAAAGGAAAATTACATACCGGAACTGAAATAAAAATTGAAGTTGTTTTTGAAAAATACTTACAATCTAAAATTTTAAAGGCTCTTTTTGCAAATCATATTTATGAAGAAGTCGCTTATGAAATTTATGATCTTCAAAATTCACATCAAAATATTGGACTAGGAATGATTGGGGAATTTGAAACTGAAATGGACGAAAAAGAGTTTCTGATTTTTGTAAAAGATAAAATGATTGCCGATGGAATTCGTCATTCTTCCTTTCTGGGAAAAAAAATTAAGAAAGTAGCCGTTTTGGGCGGTTCAGGAAGTTTTGCCATAAAAAATGCAATTATGGCTGGAGCCGATGCTTTTTTGACTGCCGATTTAAAATACCATCAGTTTTATGAAGCTGAAAACCGACTACTTTTAGCCGATATTGGTCATTTTGAGAGCGAACGCTATACAAAAAACTATATTGTTGATTATCTTCGAAAAAAAATCCTTAATTTTGCAATCATTTTATCAGAAGAAAATACAAATCCAGTTAAGTACTTATAGAATATGGCGAATACGAAAGAATTAAGTGTTGAGGACAAGTTAAGAGCAATATACGATTTACAGCTTATTGACTCTAGAATTGACGAAATCAGAAACGTAAGAGGAGAACTTCCTTTAGAAGTGGAAGATTTAGAAGATGAAGTTGCAGGTTTAAGCACTCGTTCAGAGAAACTGAAAAGTGAACTTGAAGTGATTGAGGATCTTATCAAATCAAAGAAAAATGCGATTGATGAGCACAAAGAGGTTATCAAAAAATACACAAAACAACAAGAATCAGTTCGTAATAACAGAGAATTTAATTCTTTGACTAAAGAGGTTGAATTTCAAGAATTAGAAATTCAATTGGCTGAAAAGCAAATCAAAGAAATGAAAGCTTCTATCGAGCATAAAAAAGAAGTTATTTCTAATTTAAAAGAAAAACTTGATGCTAAAAGCTCTCATTTAAAACACAAAAAAAATGAATTAGATGCGATCATGGCAGAAACTCAAAAAGAAGAAATCTTCTTATCTGAGAAATCAGCTGAGTTTTCAGGTCAAATCGAAGAAAGATTATTAGCTGCTTATACTAGAATCAGAACTAGTGTTCGTAATGGTTTAGCTGTAGTATCTATCGAAAGAGGTGCTTCTGCAGGATCATTCTTCACTATTCCGCCACAAACTCAAGTAGAAATTGCTTCTAGAAAGAAAATCATTACTGATGAGCATTCTGGAAGAATTTTAGTTGACAGCGCATTAGCTGAAGAAGAAAAAGAAAAAATGGAACAATTGTTCTCTAAATTCTAAACATTTAAAATCTCGATTTAATCGGGATTTTTTTTGCTTAAAATTTTCCGCCACGAATTTCACCAATTTCACTAATTTTTATATCCTAAGAATAAAAATTCGTGCTAAATTTGTGAAATTCGTGGCGATATTTTTTAAGAACAGCTTTCGAATAATTATACTTTTATCTTTAAATTATTTATTTTGGGAATTAAAAAAGGAATTCGTTTCATTACAGTAAAATCAGTTGGACAATATATCAATTTCTTAAGTTATGTTCGTCCACAAAAAGCTGTCGAACTTTCATATGCTCTTTTTAGCCAACCCAGAATTGGCCGATTACAAAAAGAGAGTTTACCAAAAGTCCTGAAAAATACCGAAACAGAAACGTTTCATCATAACGAACATCATTTTCAGACGTATATCTGGAAAGGAAACGAAACCAAAATTCTACTTGTTCACGGATGGGAAAGTAACGCGTCTCGCTGGAAAAAAACTTTACCACATCTTCAAAAATCAGGAAGTACAATCATTGCTATTGACGCGCCTGCGCATGGACAAAGCAGTGGTAAAGAATTTAATGTTCCGCTTTATGCTGAATTCATTAATAAAGCGGTCGAAAAATATCAGCCTACAATTATTATTGGACATTCTATTGGTGGCGCGGCTTGCGTTTATCACCAATATTTATTTCCAAATACGAGCATTAACAAAATGGTTATTTTGGGAGCTCCATCAGAATTGAAAACCTTAATTAATAATTACATTTCGATGCTGAGTTTGAATACGAAGATGTTTTCACTTTTAGAAAGTAAATTCATGAGCCGTTTCAACTTTAAACTGGAAGATTTCTCGGGTCAGAGATTCGCCTCAGAATTTAATGTTGCGGGATTAATTGCACACGATACTTCTGATAAAATAGTAGCTTTTGAAGAAGGGAAGAAAATTGCCAGTAATTGGAAAAACAGTCAGTTTATCGAAACCAAAGGTTTAGGTCACGGAATGCATGACGATGAATTGTATCAGAAGGTTATTGAGTTTTTGTTTTCTTCTTAAGGTTCTGAGACACTAAGTCGCTAAGGTTCTAAGTTTTTTCCTTAAAAACGATAGTATTGTCATTTCGACGAAGGAGAAATCTTCGCAAGTAACTCCGTAAACTAAATCGGCTCGAATTTGCGCACAGTTTAAACCCGACTGGTTTTTAAAACCTGTCGGGTTTAGCGCCATATGTTCACAGAAGAAACTCCGCAAACTAAATTACCAATCTTTGTCGAGCTGCTTGCGGAGATTCCTCGTTCCTCGGAATGACAAACTTCATAGAAAATTCCGAAGGCTAAATTTTAAATTACCTAAACAACCACATTAAAATATTTCAACAATTCCTTCTCGCCTTTTCCTGTGATGATTATCGCTCTTGAATCTTTTGTTCTTCTGAGCCAATCTTCATTTATCATTTTGTTGAATAAAAGTGAACCTATCGAACCAGCAATATGGTTTCTTCTTTCACTCCAATCCAAACAAGGTTTTAAGAATATTCGTTTTTGCTTTTGAGCTTCTTCTATATTAATTCCAAAATCAGAAAACCACTTTTCGCCTTGAGAACTGATTTCAAAATCATTTTTATTTTCTATTAATATCTTTTGATTTAGCAAACTATCCGTTACAGCGACACCAATTTTTCCTGCTAAATGATCATAGCAAGTTCTGCAATATTTTATTGGAGGATAATTTTCGGTTTCTTTTTTGGATTGAATTGCTGGTTTCGGAATAAGATTCGCCATTGCTTCAACGACATATGCGACTTCTTTATTCGAAAATCTGTAATATTTATGACGTCCTTGTTTTTCAACAGAAAGTAAATTTGCATCAATAAGTTTCCCTAAATGCATACTCATATTTTGTGGAGACGTATTTACTGCAATTGATAATTCTGTGGCTGTAAATGCTCTTCCATCAAGCAATGTCCACATAATTGCTGCACGCGTTGGATCACCAATTAAAGTTGCCGTTTTTATAAATTGATCTTCCATTTGGATTTTTATAGTTAAGTACAGAATGAAGTATCTCTTTGTAAAGTTAAATAACTTTGTCAAAAAAATAAATATGAACTCTTCTTTATTCTTACAATCGGATGTTTCTGATCCTTATTTATTATATGAAAATATGCAGAATAAAAATGCCGTTTATTGGGATGAACCAAATAAAATATGGGCAATATATTCTCATAAACATTGTGTTGAAGTTTTAAAAAATCCTAAAGCACAAATTCCAACGATAAATCCTGATAATATTCAGAAGCTAAACGAATATGCTTTGGATATTTTGAATAATTTGACTCGATTATCAAATGGAGTTCAACATGAAATTGGGAGAGAAATTTCGATAATGCTTTTTTCAAAAATAAAATCTGTTGAAATCAGTCCGGTTATTACTGCTTTAATTCAAAACGATTTAATCGAAAGCAAAATAGATTGGGTCGATTCTGTATCCAAAAAACTACCAATATTAATTCTTCTAAAAAGCTTTAATTTTAATGACAACGATTCTGATTTTATTTCTAAAAATATTGAAACTATCGTCAAAATAATGCTTCCGAAGAAAACAAATGAAGAAGCCGATTCTATTAATAAAATTTCAGAGGATTTGTTTTTAAGAATCAAGAAGCATTTATTCAATATTGTTGATGAATCATTATTATTTTCCATCGGCGAAAAGCATAAAATTTCATCTGATCAGATTATAAAAATAACGGTAAGTAATTTAATCGGCTTATTTATCCAGAGTTATGATGCTGGACGCGGAATTTTAAGTAATTCGTTGTTACAAATTATTCAGAATAAAACTTTTTCGAATAAAACAGTAATAGAAAAATCAATTATAGAAACTGTTCGATTTGATCCTCCAATTCAGAATACAAGAAGAATTGCAACTGAAGATTTTCATATCGGCGAAAGCCTTATTAAGAAAAATGATTTGATTTTAATTATTCTGGCTTCGGCAAATCGTGATTCTGAAAAGTTTAAAAATCCCGCTAATTTTGATATTGAAAGAAATAACAATATCGAAAATCTAACTTTCGGAATTGGCGGTCATATGTGTCTGGCTAAATATTTCTCGATTCAATTGGCAACTGAAGCTTTATGGTTTTTATTTGATAAATATAAAACAATTACAATTTTAGAAAACAACATTCAATACGAACCAATGATCAATGCCAGATTGCCTAAAAACATTTGGCTTTCAATAATTAAAAAATAAAAAAATGATAGCAGTAATTTTTGAAGTAATTCCTAACGAAGGAAAAAAAGGAGAATATCTTGATATCGCCGCAAGTCTGCGACCGGAATTAGGCTATATAGAAGGATTTATATCTATTGAGAGATTTCAGAGTTTTAGTGATCCTGAAAAGGTTTTGTCTTTGTCTTTTTGGAGAGACGAAGAAAGTATTCAGCAATGGAGAAATCTCGAAATGCATCGACATGCGCAATCAAAAGGCAGAAATGAAGTTTTTAAGGATTATCATTTAAGAATTGCAACGGTTGTTCGTGATTACGGAATGTTTGATCGAAAAGAAACTCCTGAAGATAGTTCCTTTTATCATGAATAGAGGTTCAAAGTTGCAGAGGCTCAGAGGGACAAAGGTTTTTTTTTAGGTTCTGAGGGGCTAAGTTTTTTTTTAGTGAATAAAGTAATCACTTTGCGCGCCATGCTTCAAAGAAAAAAATCCGTTTTAATCCGCGTCTTTGCGAAGCGAATCCGCGTCATCCGCGTACTATGAAACGTTTGTGAAGATTTTGTTCCTCAGAATAACAAGATTGCATAAAATTCACAATCCAGCAATTTAAAGTCTGAAATCTAAAATTCTAAGAAGTCTAAATTTTGCTTACTTTTGCAATATGGAAGAGAATTTAAAACGTCTTAATAAATTTATTGGAGAAACAGGTTATTGTTCTCGTCGTGAAGCGGATAAACTTATTGAAGAAGGACGCGTAACAATAAATGGTGTTGTGCCTGAAATGGGAACGAAAGTTTCACCAAATGACGAAGTACGTATTGACGGAAAATTGATTGTTGAGAAACATGAAAAATTGGTTTACCTGGCTTTCAACAAACCTGTTGGAATTGAATGTACAACAAATTTAGAGGTTCGAAATAATATTGTGGATTATATTAATTATCCAAAACGTATTTTTCCGATTGGAAGATTGGATAAAGCCAGTGAAGGATTAATTTTTATGACGAATGACGGTGATATTGTAAACAAGATTTTGCGCGCCAGAAACAATCACGAAAAAGAATATACGGTAACGGTTAACAGACCGATTACGGATCGTTTTATTGAACGAATGGGAAATGGTGTTCCGATTTTGGATACGGTTACCCGAAAATGTAAAGTGGAACAGATTAGCAAATACACGTTTAAAATTATTTTAACGCAAGGTTTAAACCGTCAGATTCGTAGAATGACAGAATATCTGGGTTATGATGTAACGGCGCTTAAACGTATCCGAATTATAAATATATCGCTTGATATTCCGGTTGGTCGTTATCGCGATTTGACTGATGATGAGATTAAAGAGTTAAATCAATTGATTGAACCGTCTAGTAAAACCGAGGAAGCGAGTTTACCAAAAGTAGAAGCTCCTAAAACTTCTAAAACTCCGCCAACCAGAAGAACAGAATTTATTTCAAAATATGATCCTCGATTTAAGAAAAAAGGAGATTACTAAATTGATAAAAAGAGAAATCCCATTCGCCGCGGCGAATGGGATTTCTCTTTTTATAACTATTTTGAAAATATTTTTATTAAAACCATCTTCTTCTTTTAAACAAAAATGCTCCGCAAGAAGATAAAATAACGGATATAAAAAGAAGTATCCAAAATCCGTATTTACTCTCTTCCATACCATTTGGCACGTTCATTCCGTATAAACTGGCGATCAAAGTGGGAATCATTAGAATGATAGAAATCGAAGTCATTTGCTTCATAATATTATTCATATTATTAGAAATTACCGAAGCATAAGCGTCCATCATTCCTGTCAAAATGTTGCTATAAATATTGGCTGTATCTTGCGCCTGACCTAACTCGATATCAACATCTTCTAATAAATCAGAATCAAAATGTTCTCTGTGGGCTTTTAGATTTTTAATTCTGTGAAATAAAACATCGTTTCCTTTTAAGGAAGTAATAAAAAACACCAAACACTTTTCGATTTGCAAAAGCGCTTGTAATTCTGCGTTTTTGATCGATTTCTCCAGATTATCTTCGGCCAGTTTTATCTTTTGATTGATTTGTTTCAGATATTTTAAATACCAAACACTTGATGACAATAACAATCTTAAAACTAAATCGTAGTTGTCTTTTATATGTATATTTTTTCGTTTGGTGTATTGTACAAAATCAGAGATAATTTGTGTTTCATAAAAACTAATGGTAACACAAATATCTTTTTTAAAAATCAATCCCATCGGAATGGTTTGAAAAGGCAACTTTACGTCGTTACTTTTTATAGGAACACGCATAATAATAAGCGTCCAGCCGTCTTCTATTTCGATACGAGGTCGTTCGTCGATATCTTCAATATCATTGTAAAATGCTTCGGGAATTTGAAGCTCTTCCAGTAAATATTTTTTTTCGGTTTCTGAAGGAGATTCGATATTGATCCAGCAATTTGGAATCCATTCTTGAGTTTCGATTAATCCGTTGTTGTTTTTGTAAAAGGCTTTCATTTCAAAATTGCGGGGTTTATTATAGCAATTTGAAAAGATCAAAAAGCTATTTTAATTAAATACTAACGAATAATAATCGTCCATTGGAGAAGTCATTTTTTAAGTGCTGCAAAAGTATCTTTTATTTTTAAAATCAAAAACAATTAGGCATTAAAAAACCGTCATAAAATCATATTTAAGACGGTTTTATGAACTATTTACTATTCACAAACTCATAATAGAGCGCTTTTGACATAAATGATTTATTCTGGCGATCTTCTATTCTATCCTCTTCCAGATAACCGTATTTTTTGGCAACAATTTTTTTGGCTGAAAAGTAAGCATCACGGCTTTCATAATTAAAATTCAAACTGCTTAAAAACCATGGCCCAACTCCTTTATTTACAGATATATTATAATTTGTAATTAGATTTCCCCAATTTACAAAACTGCACAAAAGTATTGTTCCGTAGAAATACCAAACCATTTGATTGACTAAATAGGCATTCGTTTTTTGCCTTCTAATTTTTAAGAATGTAAACACTAAACCTATTATTGCTAAAATTAGAAAAGCATAAACTCCTAATCGTTTGTAGGTTAAACCAAAGTAAGAAACATATTCTGAGTTTTTAATGATTGTACTTACTATCAAAAGTCCGTTTAATACGATCCAAATTTGAGCCAGTTTTTTGAGATTTTCTGCTTTTTTATCAAAATTGAATCCGCCTTTGAAATAAAATAAGATCACACCAACCGCCATTATAATCGAAAAAATTACAGCATTTACTCTCTCGTGCGTATCTGAACTTAGTTTAGAAGCTTGAGCTGTGACAACTTCAAAAAACTGCTCGTAATTATACGTAACAATAAAAATCAAAAGCATAAAATTCAGAAGTACTAAAGTAATTTCTCCGCTCTTTCTTTCGAATTCTAAATCAAGAAACGAAAATGTATTTTGATTTTTGATTTCGTTTACATTACTGAAATCATTATCCAGCATTTCTTTTTTTTCATAGCAAATTTCAGGCACCCAATAATTCCAAAAACTGAAAGAAATATAAAATCCCAGAGTTCCTATTAGAATAACCTGAACAATATCAAGATCTAAAGTGTAATCTGTTAACAAAGACGAAAAATGAGCACTTCCGAATGAATAAGCTGCAAAAAAGACTACTAGAAAGATCGCTGGAATAACAAAGTAAGCGACTAGTTTTTTAGCAAAATTGTTGTGAATTTTTCTTTCCGGAAGCCATTGACTAAACATAAAAACACGTCCTAATGTGGCAAATGCATTTAAAAACACAAGTGGAAAAATCTGTATTATTTTAAGTTGTGAATCCTGAGTCTTGAATTGCAAAAAGAGAACTGACATTGCCAACGCCAAAAAAGATGCAAAATCTCCATACCAGGCAAATGCTAAACAAGATAAAACTGAGGTAATTACCAAAACCAAATGTGACCTGTCGACAGAGCGATCCTGAAATGAATAAGAAACCAAACAGGTTAATAATAGTCCAAAAATAGCGAGGTTTACTCCTACTGACTCGTTGTAAAAAAGCAGTGTAAAAATCAAACTGCTAGCTAAGATAATCTGGTGTTTTTTCATGATTGTTGATTTTAATTTTTTATTTATCAAATATGGAATTGCCTTTTTTAAATGATTGTTTCACATTTTCTCAGTGGCGAATTCGTGATTTTAACTTTAAAAGTACTTTGCGTTTCAAAGTATTTAGGTAAAAAAATATAGTTATTAAGATTTCATCAATTTTTCAAGATAAGAAAGGTGTTCTTTAAAGGCCGCACGTCCTCTAGGTGTAACTTGGTAAGAGGTTTTGGGCTTTTTGCCTACAAACTCCTTTTTGACTTCGATGTATTCTGACTTTTCAAGCGCTGAGGAATGACTTGCTAAATTTCCATCGGTGATATTAAGGAGATTTTTCATCTCGGTAAAATCAACCCATTCATTAACCATCAGAATGGACATAATTCCCAATCTGACACGGCTTTCAAAATCTTTATTTAGTTTATCAATAATTCCCATTGCTTGGATTATTTATATTTTTTGAACATTATTAATCCGTATAAGATATGCAAAATACCAAATCCTATGATCCAAAAAACTAAACCATATCCAATATAAAAAAGAGAAATAAATCCTAAAACTAACTCACAGAATCCTAAATATTTAACATCCGAAAAAGTATATTTCTCAGCATTTACAAGTGCCAAACCATAAAAAATTAAAGTTGTCGGCGCTACAAAACCATAAATTTGATGATGCAAAAGTGCCAAACAAAATATACCTCCTGCCAAAAGTGGAACCGCTAAATTAAACAGCATTTTTTTTGTCGCTGATGTCCAAATAGGCAAATTGTATTTTTTACTTTTTCTTAAAGTAAAAAATATTCCAAAAGTTAAAGCACAAACCAAAACTATAGCCGCAGTATATATTAACTGATTAACTAAATCAACATTTTGACTATATGATGAAGCTCCATCCGTATAACTCGTTCTATTTAACCCAAACAATTGGTATGCATACAAACCTCCAATTAAAGCTGAAAGTCCGGCAAATACTCCTGAGAGTCCGCTTAAGGATATAAATCTTGAAGAGCGCTCCATCATGGAACGAATATGTGCTAAATCTTCTTGGTGCTTCTGATTCATAATAAAAGTACTTTGTACTACAAAGTTATATTTTATTTTGAATTGACAAGTAATAATGTTGATTTTTTTTATTGATTTTTTTCGATGCGTTTAAATAAATCTGCATTATCTAAAATGTGTAATCCCTACGGGATATTTTATGGGTTCACGATATATATTTTTGCTACCGACCTGTAACTCCTAGCGGAGTATTTTTGCTGATAAATAATTTATTTTGTGACACGCAATTTTTGCTACCGACCTGTAACTCCTAGCGGAGTATTTTTATTGTTACCGATAATTTACCTTGCCTTTTGAAAATATTTATTCATCAATTTATAACTCCTTGCAGAATATCTCGGAGAGATTACATATTGGTAAAAAATAATTATCCAATAGTATTTTGTCCCGTAGGGACTACACTTCATTAATTAACAATACAAAGCTACAAGGTTTTAGAAACCTTGCAGGAATACATAGTTTATTAACGCAAAGTTGCGTGAGGGATAGGAGCTTGCTACCGAAGTAGCGTGGATAGCCCGACCGTATTTGCGAAAGGCGCGCATAAGCGGCATGTTAAATAGCGCCTTTTGCAAATACGGTCACGCCCAAAGTATATAAAACAACAAAGCCTACTCGATTGAATAGGCTTTGTTTATGATTTGATTGCAAAAATTATTTTTTCGCGCTTCTCATTTTTCTTGCTAAAAGTGTATTTTTAAGTAACATCGCAATTGTCATTGGTCCTACTCCACCAGGAACTGGCGTGATAAATGATGATTTCTTGCTTACGCCGTCAAAATCAACGTCTCCTTTGATAACGTATCCTTTTGGGTTTGATGCATCTTCTACACGAGTAATTCCAACATCTACGATTACAACTCCATCTTTAACCATATCTGCTTTTAGGAATTCAGGAACTCCTAAAGCTGTGATAATAATATCTGCATTTTTAGTGAATTCGGCTAAATTTTTAGTTCTACTGTGGGTTAAAGTTACTGTTGAATCTCCAGGATTTCCTTTACGGCTCATTAAGATACTCATTGGACGACCTACAATGTGGCTTCTACCAATAACAACGGTGTGTTTTCCGGCAGTTTCTACGTTGTAACGCTCTAATAATTGCATGATCCCGAATGGTGTTGCAGGAATGAAACTTTCCATTTCAAGAGCCATTCTACCAAAGTTTGTTGGGTGAAAACCGTCAACATCTTTATCCGGATCGATTGCCAATAAGATTTTTTGTTCGTCGATATGTTTTGGCAATGGCAACTGAACGATGAATCCATCAAGATCGTCATCTTCGTTTAGTTCTTTGATTTTTGCCAGCAAAGCTTCTTCGGTAATATCTTCCGGTAAACTTACTAAAGTTGAATCAAAGCCTATTTGCTGGCAAGATTTTACTTTACTTCCTACGTAAGTTAAACTCGCTCCGTTTGTTCCAACAATTACTGCTGCCAAATGAGGTACTTTTCCTCCGGCATCTTTTATTGATTGAACTTCGGCTGCAATTTCGTTTTTAATGTCTTCAGCTGTTTTTTTACCGTCTAGTAGTTGCATTATTGTGTAGTTAAAATGTTTTAGTTTTAATTTTTTAGTTTCAGGTTTCAAGTTTCAGGTTCTTCCTTAAAACGAAACTATAATTTATTTAATCAAAAAAGTTTCAAGTTTTAGTCTCTGAACTTGAAACTTTAAACTTGAAACTTTTTGTATTTTATTATCTCGGCATTCCGCCTGGCATTCCTTTCATGCCTCCCATCATTTTCATCAGGTTTTTTCCGCCCGGACCTTGCATCATCTTCATCATTTTGCTCATTTGGTCGAATTGCTTCATTAACTGATTTACTTGCTCGACTTTGGTTCCGGAACCTTTAGCGATTCTGGCTTTCCTTTTTACGTCGATTATGGCAGGTTTACTTCTTTCGATTGGTGTCATCGAGTGAATGATTGCTTCTATATGTTTAAAAGCATCATCTTCTATTTCTACATCTTTCATGGCTTTTGAAGCTCCCGGTATCATTCCAACCAGGTCCTTCATATTACCCATTTTCTTTACTTGCTGAATTTGAGTTAAGAAATCATCAAAACCAAATTCGTTTTTAGCAATTTTCTTTTGAAGTTTTCTTGCTTCTTCTTCGTCAAATTGTTCTTGCGCTCTTTCTACAAGAGACACAACGTCTCCCATACCTAAGATACGCTCAGCCATACGATCTGGATAGAAAACATCAATTGCTTCCATCTTCTCGCCTGTACCTACAAATTTGATTGGTTTATTTACAACCGATTTAATCGAAATTGCAGCTCCACCACGTGTATCACCATCTAATTTCGTTAAAATAACTCCATCAAAGTTTAAGATATCGTTGAAGGCTTTTGCTGTATTTACAGCATCTTGTCCTGTCATTGCATCAACAACAAACAAAGTTTCTTGTGGCTGAATTGCTTTATGAACACGAGCAATTTCATCCATCATTTCCTGATCTACTGCAAGACGTCCGGCAGTATCGACAATAACTACATTGAAACCGTTTGCTTTTGCATGTTTGATTGCGTTTTGAGCAATCTCTACAGGATTTTTATTTTCCGGCTCTGAGTAAACCTCAACACCTATTTGATCTCCAACAACATGCAACTGATTAATCGCCGCAGGACGATAAATATCACAAGCTACAAGAAGTGGTTTTTTATTTTTCTTAGTCTTTAAAAAATTGGCAAGCTTACCAGAGAAAGTTGTTTTACCAGAACCTTGCAATCCTGACATTAAGATAATGCTTGGATTTCCAGAAAGGTTGATTCCGGCAACATCTCCACCCATTAATTCTGTTAGTTCGTCTTTTACCAACTTCACCAATAATTGTCCTGGTTGAAGTGTTGTTAAAACGTCCTGACCAATCGCTTTTTCTTTTACTTTGGCAGTAAAATCTTTAGCAATTTTAAAGTTAACATCGGCATCAAGTAAGGCACGACGAACTTCTTTTAAGGTTTCGGCAACGTTTACTTCTGTAATTTTACCGTGTCCTTTTAATATATGGAACGCTTTATCTAACTTATCACTTAAATTATCAAACATAATTTTTTCTTTATTTGAAGTGCAAAGATAATCTAATTAGATATTTCAGGCAATTTTTATTTAACTACAAAGTACGTTTTGATTTTACTGCAAAGTAAGCGAAGTATTACGCAAAATTCGCTATGTTTTTTGCTCTCGCAGATTTAGCAAATATCGCTGATTTTTTTCATTCACAAAAAAAACAATCTTCCTAATCTGCTAAATCTGCGAGAGAAAAAAAAGCGCAAAGAATAAACCTTTGCGCCTTTGTAACTTTATCCCTTTGAACCTCTTCTATTAAAATTGGAAATAAATAAAAGGTTGTGAACCGGCAACTGCTGTTGCGTAAACGATCCAATATACGAAACCAAGGATAATTGCTTTTCCTAATAAAGGTGTTTTATCGAAAACAAATTTCATTTTGTCTGTAATAACTTCTGGTAAGAAATGCCAAACATATCCGAAAAGCATTAATCCAAATACATTTTTATAACCTAACACAATTGCTTTCCAATGTTCTGGTTCGAAAGTCAACTGACCAATATTATTGATTACTTGTAATGCTGTTTCGAAATCTCTGGCGCGGAAAAAGATCCAACAGAAAACTACAAAATGGAATGTAATTACGATTGAAAAGAATTTCCATAAAAAACCTGAACCTTTACCGTCTTTTTTGGAAGGGAAAAATTCCATGAAAATTTTATGTACTGCTAATGCTAATCCGTGTAATGCTCCCCAAACAATAAATTGTGCTCCTGCTCCATGCCATAATCCTCCTAAAAGCATTGTGGTAAACAAATTGAAATTGGTTACCAACGTTTGATTTTTTTTCTTCGAAAGTAAAAATGTCAAACAAAAGAGAACTAATGCTCCAATTGCAATTCCTAACGGAATATAACTCACGCTTACGTTTGAAATTCCCCAAAGCAATAATCCAAAGAAAAATAAACTTGGAAATAAATATCCTGCGAATGTTCCTTCTCTGTTTCCTCCAATAGAGATATACAAGAAATCTTTTAACCAGGTTGAAAGCGAAATATGCCATCTTCTCCAGAAATCTGTTATTGAAGTTGATTTGTATGGCGTTCTAAAGTTGGCTGGTAATTTGAATCCTAATAACAAAGCGATTCCGATTGCCATATCTGAATATCCTGAAAAGTCACAATAAATTTGAATCGCATATCCGTAAGATGCCATTAAATTTTCGAATGACGTATAATTCATTGGCGTATCAAAAACACGGTCAACGAAGTTTATAGAAATGTAATTTGAGATTACGGTTTTCTTGATTAATCCGCCAATGATTAAAAACAAAGCATTGTTAACATCTTGCTTCGTTAGATTTAATTTTTGATAAATCTGCGGCAAGAAATCTTTTGCTCTAACGATTGGTCCGGCAACTAATTGCGGGAAAAACGAAACGAAAAATAAATATTCGATATAGTTTTTTGTCGGTTTAATTTCTTCACGATAAATCTCAATAATATAACTCATCGATTGAAAGGTATAAAACGAAATTCCAACAGGAAGAAAAACATCATGAAGCTGATAATTACCATGAAACATATCATTGAATGTCACAATCATGAAATTCATGTACTTGAAATACCCAAGTAATCCTAAATTCAGGATCACACTTATTACAAGATAAATTTTCTTTGTACTGTCTTTTGTTGTTTTAAAAATAATCTGACTCAGGCCATAATCGACAACAGATGAAAGCAACAATAACAGAAAGTAAATTCCGCTTGACTTATAATAAAAGAAAAGCGAGAAGAGAATAACATACGTTAATCTCAAATAAAATGTCTTGCGTAAAAAAGCATACACAAAATAAAAAACCAAAAACAGTCCTAAGAATAAACCTGTGTTAAACAATAATTTTTCCTCGGGATTGTATATAAACCAACTTTTAGCTTGTTCTAAGGTAATTGCACCAAAATTTTGAACAAACCAATCATTTATGCTATCAATTGTAATCAACTTAATTCTTTAATTTAAAATTATTGTATGCGCTTAAAAATGCCTGTGTAAACAAATTTCCTTGTTTTTCGTATCCGTTTTTAGAATAATGAACCCAATCCGGTCCAATTAATCCTTGAGTTTTTAATTGATTAATTCCGTGCATTCCGCCAAATTCATCATATAAATCCCAAACGGCAATATTATCCGTTTCGGCAATTTGAATTATACTTCTCGCATAATCAAATATGTAAGTATTAGTTCTTCTTCCTTTAAGCAAAGAAGGCGCCGGCGTGCTAATAATTATCGGAGCGTTTATATTTTGTTCTCTGACTTTCTTTATAAACTGACGAATCTGTTCAATATAAGCCGGAGCTTCCATATGATCGTAGCTTTCATTTGTTCCTAAAGAAAGAACCAACATATCAGGATGTAAAGCTTTTAACTGCTCAAAGAACAAAGGATATTTTGTATAATCCGAAAACTTAGCGCCATTAACTCCAATACTGCTGTAAATTAAACCTGGCGAATCCTTCTCGAGAACAATTCCGTTTAGTTCATATTTCTTAGCATCTTTGTTCGGAATCAAATAAATTTTATCTAATGCTTTATCTGAATTGTAATAATGACTAAAGGAATCTGATTTTAAATCTAAAGAAACAAACGACGAATTCTTGATCTCTTTGGGTTTTGTTTCATTAGTCTGAATTTTCAAAACTCTTCCTGCACGAATATTATCTGACTTTAGGTGATTGTTTCTTTTGATTTCGGCAACTGAAACATTGTATTTATCGGCAATAGTCGATATCACTTCTCCTTTTTTGATTTTATGTGTAATTACTTTTCGCTCTGTCGACTGAATAATATTGGTTTGCGATGATGTCGCCACATCAAACATATCTTGGTTTTGCGGCGTAATAATTCGAATTGTATTAAACTTATAAGCCGCATCTTTGACATTCAGTTCAACTGCAAAACCACCAGTATCTCTCCAAAGTCCAATTCCGCTTAAACCAATGGGAACGTTTTTAAAAGGATGAATATTTCGGTAACTTTCCCAAACTCTATTCGAACGAAAACGCTCATTATAAGAACCGTTTGTTTTGGCTAATTGATAAGGAAAAACTAAACCGCGACCTGCATTTCCAAATTTCTGCTGTAGATTCTTTCTGATTTCATTGGTCATTAAATCACCCTGAATATGAGAATCTCCAATATGAACAATGTTTATCTTTTGATTGTTGTTCTTTTCATTTTTCTGTAATTTCTCAAATACACTTTCTAACACTTTCGCATTATAAATCTCATCATCAGAAAAAGGCTCAATCGTTGCTGAATCGACTTTGTGAATCATATTTTTTGTTATTGAATGTGAATCTGTCGTCTTTGGTTTTTCGTTTGTTGAGAAAAAAAGACAACAAAATAAAATTAGGAGTCTAGTCATTTACACTATCTTTTTTTACAGAAACGGAGTCTGTATTTGTTTTTTTGACTGTTTTCCGTTGATCGGGAACAGTTCCTCTATTTTCACGAAGTCCTTTATATTGTTCGTATCCTTTATTCAATTGATCATACAATAATCTACCAATTGCTTTTGCACCACGCTGATTAAAGTGTGTATAATCTTTATTTGCTCTGGCTGGAGATTCATCAACCCATTTTACCATCGATCCGTCACCGCCCATTAAAGTGTATAAATTAACAAATCCGGATTCGGTTTCTAATGCATATCTTTTTTGCGCTTTCATTAATGGAACAACAGCAGAATCTGTTTTCATTTCAAGATCATACTTAGTCGATTTGTCTGCAGTTGAAATAATCAAAATCGAAACTCCAGGGAATGATTCTTTGATTTTATTCACCGTTTTTTTCATTCCTCTTTCGTACCAGAAATAATTCTTAGTTCCGTAATTCAATACGTTGGTTCCATAATGCAAGATAATCAAATCGTATTTTAGATTAGTATTGAAAGCTTGCATTACGCCCGCATCAAAACCAGAAATTGGCAATCCTGAATTTCCTCTTTGTGAGAAGTTATCAACGTGAACTCCTTTTCCGTTATCAAAATTAAATCCGTAAATCGGAATTGAATCTGCATGGATAAAGTTTGCTTTGAAAGCTTTTATACTTCCTGAAGTCACTTTTAGAGTATTTACCAAATTATTCGGAATTAAGCTTTTTCGTAATGTATCTTTTCCGATCACAAAATTCACATTTCCTTTCTTAGAAGCTCTTCCATAAAACAATGTTGGATTATCTAATGATGTTGAGTTTTTATTTAATCCTGCTTCATATTGAACCCAAGTTGAGTTTGCTTTATCATTTGCAAAAAACACGTGTCCGTTTACACCAAAAGGACTTATTGGTCTCTTGACATTCAAATATGATTGTGTTTTCCAGTTTTTAGAATACGATGATTTTACAGAACCTCTCGAAGCCGAAGATTCTGAAGTTATAGGTACAAAACCAACTCCGTTTCCTCCAAAACGTTCCTGATAATTGGCACGAACATCCTGCACAATTAAATCTCCATCTGTCATAGAATCTCCGTAATAAGCAATTCTGACATTGCCTTGCGGATTCTTTTCAAGCTGGTATAATTTTTCATAAAAGGATATCAAATACTGATAACCTTTGTAATTATCAAAAGTCTCAGATGGAAATTCAATTCCTTCTGTAGCATCATAAATAATTTTTTCCTCGCCCAGTCTTCGCTCGCTCTCCTCGATACTATCGCTTTTTAGCGATAATGAATCTTTTGCTACTGATTCTAAAAGCATACTATCGATTAGTACATTTTTGGAATCAATTTTACTTTCTGAAAAGATTTTATCCGGCAAGATTTGCTTAAATCCAATAAAGGCTACAAACGCTAAAGCGACGATTGCAAAAGACTGAAAAAAATAAGATTTTGTATTCACTTACTAATTATAAATTTGAAGAATAGCAGTACAAGAATTAAACCATGATTTAAATCTTTATTAACTGCTTGTAAAAAAATATGCGCAAAGATAGGACTAAAAATAAATGTATTACTCATTTTATTTGAAGTAAAAATAAAAAAAGAGGTCAGACGAATCTAACCTCTTTATCAAAAAAAAATAAAAAAAACAAAGCTAATGATTAACTTAACTCTAATTCGGTTTTATTATATAACATTGGTTTCCAAAATTTAAAAACTAAAACCAATTACTGATAGATTAATTTACCCGTTTTAACTTCTGCACCGCCTGATAAAATTTTATAAAAGTAAATTCCTTTTTGATAGCTTGACGGAATTTTCCAATTCACAATCTGACTTGGGATTACTGTTCCTTTAAAAACTGTTTTTTCATTTTGCAGTTTATCTGAATATACTACAATTTCAATTTCTTTATTAGTTGAGAAATTTGTTGAGAAGTTAACTGATTCAGTTGTTGGGTTTGGATAAACTATTAAATCACCAGAAACTGTTTCTTGATAATTAGCAGTAGCCTTTTTTGCTGAACTTGCTTTAGGTAATATAGTTATTGTATTACTAGTAGAAACTCTATTTCCTGAATAAACTTTTCTATAATATTTAGTCGTTAAATATCCATGAACAACCGAATCATAATTTTGATTAAATCCAACGACACTAACTCCATCGACAATTTCACCATCCGGGAATTCATTATAGACATAATATTCATATGTAAAACTCCCTGTGCCACCGCTTGGTAAACTACCTAAAATACTATTTCCTGATAATGTTATTGTATTATTCGTGATTTCTATTGAAGGAGTAATAGTTATCGTATTACTCACTAACTGTTGTTTACCTGATACAACTACACGATTAATATATCCATTATATCCCATCGAATCAACAAACTTATACACACTATTAGGAATCGTACAGTTTATCGATTGCCCAATCAGCCAAGGATCTTCATCTTGTAAAACATATGCATACCAATAATAAACATACGTACCAGTCCCTCCACTTGGTAAACTACCTTGCAATTCAGAACCTGATCTACTTATTGTATTATTTAGTAATGGTGGAGCAGGAATTACTGTTATAGTAACTATATTACTTGATTTAGTTCCATCAGAACCGCTTACTCCATTATTATTAACTTTATATGTAACATCTCTCTTAAAATATGTAGTTACATTGAGAATCCCAGGTGAATAATCTTTACTTGTTGCCCCTACAATTGGCTGATAATTACCTGTAGAAGTAGTACTTGATTTCCATTGATTCAAAACTGAATCATACTTTTTAAAATTCTCTTTTGCATCACCTCCAACAAGCAATTCTGCAGAATTACCCTCATTAATCGTTTGATCTTTAGCAATTTTACTCCATTCTATATTTGGAACTGTTGGATTCGTGGGATTCGTTGGGTTTGTTGGGTTAGTTGGAGTTGTAGTCGATCCACTTTTATAATTCACCGTAATCTTAATCATTTTGGATTCATCCTGAAAACAATTATTGTTTGTACTAAACTTATAAATTATTTGAGTATCCTGAGTTACGGTCTTTTTAAACTTTAATGTTAATGTACTTGTTTGGTTTGCAAACAGTAAATTTCCATTTGAGTATTTAAAGGACATATAGCCGTCATTAGTTCCACATGATACTTCCGCATTAAGAGCAATCGGAGGATTACTACTGCTACTGCCTACACATGTTGCTACAACATTTACACTTCCTTCTTCTCCAGATTTAAGATTTAATGTTTGATTAAGAGGACTATAACTTACAGTATTTTGAGCAAAACCAAACTTTACAAAAAAAAGCAAAGCCAATAAAAGTAATTTTATTTTCATTTTTATAATGATTTACATAACACTAAGTAATTACCCTTATGTACATTAAAATTAATTTTAGATCTCTTTTTATAAAAAAAGACTTAAAACAAAATTTATAATAAAAAGTAACTTTCTACATGTTAAAATTAATTATAGGTTAAAAAAATAACCTCGAATAATAACTTATTCGAGGTTATTAATATTTTTTTAGAATGTTGTTGTGCTATTAGCTTGGTATGCGAAATTGAAAGTATAGTATCCTGGTAAAGAATTTGCATCCGGTGTAGCTGGTGCATCTTTGTAATAGCTTAAGATTTCAAATTTTGCATATTTACCATCATGCGTTTTTACAACAAATACTTTTCCAGCAATAGGTGAAATAATATGAGTTGTTGAATTATATGAATACCATCCTTTTCCACTTCCTGTAGGAATTGCAAGAACGTCTTTAGCATCTTGAACAAAAGTGCTAGCTGCAGGAAATGCAGTTACGTTACCAAACGTACCAGAAACAATACTTACTGATCCAGTTCCTTTTCTTTCAGGTTCTCCGTTGATACCAACTTTAACTCCTCCATTTACAACAATAGTAGTTCCACGGAAAGCAATATCCCAATTGTCAGTAGTTACAATTTTATTTTCTGAAAAACTGAATTTTGCAAAGTCTCCACCAGCTGGCTCTCCTTGACCACCTGTTTGTGGAGCAGGAACATTAGAAACTTTTGTAGTTACAACTGCTGGAATTGTATTGTCTTTATCATCACTACTACAAGATGCAGTAAAAATTACTAGTGCTAAAAGCGAAAGTTTTAAAAAATTTGTTTTCATTGTAAAGGTTTTTAAATAATTATTAAATTAGAAATTGTATTGAATTCTTGCATAAAACTGTCTTCCTGCCAGACTCGGGATTTGGCTAGGATCTGTGTAGTTAAATAAATTATTAGCCCCTGCCTGAAGCATGAATTTATCCATAATAAATTTTGAGGCTGATAAGTTTGCTATAAAATAATCCCCTATAAAATTGTCGTATTTGTCCAGAATCCCATTTCCGTTGGTATCAAATAGTCCATATTTACTTCTATAAAGAACACGTAAATTAACATCGGTTTTTATTGACGGAATAGTATAAGCAAATTTAAGATTGGCTGTATGTTTCGATCTGTTATACAGTCCAAAATAGTCAGATTTACTAATTTCAATAGTTTGTAAACTCGAATTGCGGATGTATTTATGGTCATCAAAATTATCAACAACCGATTTGTCTTTGGCTGTTAAAAATTGGTATCCAAGCGAAACTGAAAAGTCTTTAGTAAAATCATAACTTGAATTAAACTCTAAACCATAAGTAAAAACTTTGCTGTAATTGAAGTAGCTAAAAACGTTTTGACCACTTTTTTTTGTAGCAACAACGCCTGTATCAATTAAATCACTAATCGAATTGTAGAAAGCATTTAATTCTACTTTAAGTTTATTCTTTCTATAATATCCTCCAAAATTAAAATTGATCGAACTTTCCGGTTTCAACGGTTGATCAAAATTTACCCCTGCTACTCTACTACCAATAATTCCCTGACTATCAAGTTCATCAAGACGAGCTTCAGCTACATTATATCCTAAAACAGTATATCCTACTGATGGATTTGTAAAATCAAAATATAACTGACGGAAATCTGGTGCTTTATATCCATATCCTACTGAACCTTTTAAAGAAAAATTGGCATTGAATTTATAATTTACCGCTAGCTTAGGACTCAATTGCGATGCATATTTGCTATGGTTATCATATCTGAATCCTGCAAGAATATTTAATTTATCTGTTGGATTATAATCATACTGCAGGTAAATATATTGTGAATTAAACTGGACATTATTAGCAAAATAGGTACGATCTAAGGTTTCATAATTTAATCCTGCTCCTGCTGTTAATTTATCCCTATTTATAGACCAGGTGGTTCTTATTTCTGGTCGAACAAGCCACTGATTATAATATGATTTCTCAAAAAGCACATTATTGGGATCATTCAAAAAAGCATCATTCTTATAATTGGTCGCATACAATTCATATTCCCAGTATAATCTGGAATTCCATCTGTGTTCTAATTTAATTTGCGAATTCCACTCATTTTCCTTTGCATCGCCAGCGTATCTTTCAGTTTCAATTATAGCTTTGTTATCCATCTTTTGATAAAAAAAACGGTTGCTTACAGTTAATTTAAGATTTTCAGAAAAATCGTAATATATTTTTGGCTGAATTGTAGTGTTATGATATTTTTCAACATTCTGTAACCATGAATCTTTATACAAGTTAAATCCATCAGTTGAATAATAATTGGCAAATAAGTTGGCTGCAAATTTTTTCTTCTTCCAAAGTAAATTAGCATTCGCATCATTGGTATTAAATGTGCCATATCGATAAGACAGATTACCAGAAAACATATCTTTTTTAGGTCTTTTTGTAATTACATTAATCACTCCGCCCATTGCTTCTGAACCATATAAAGCAGAAGATGCTCCTTTTACAATTTCAATTCTCTCAATATTTCCAACAGAAATTCTTGATAAATCCAAAACTCCGGAACTTCTTCCAACAAGCGGAACTCCATCGATAAGAATCATTGTATATGCGGCATCAAGACCTTGAATCTGAACACCTTCAAAACCACTTTCATCAGGAATTAAAATAATCCCTGTTTGCTCATTTAGAATTTCATTTAATCTTGTAACACCCGATTTTATAATTGCTTCAGATGTTATAACGGTCATTGGCAATGGCAATGAAGAAAGCACTCTTTCTGTCCTTGTTGCCGTTGTAACCGTTACTTCTGATAATTCATTCGATTTAATACTATCTTTTTGTTTTTCTTGCCCAAAAGATATTTGGCAAAAAAGAAAAGCAGCAAAAAGGGTAAATTTTATTTTCATTATTTTTATTCAGTCTTAATAATGGCGCAAATATAGAAACTATTTTTATTTGTTCTAAATAAAAAACATATATTTGCGAAAAATTTTAAAACAAAAAAAATAAAGTTATGATTTCAAAAAGCCTCTATTTTTCAGCCATAATGGCTTTGACATGCAGCCTTGGTTTCAGTCAGGACAAAAAACAACAAGACATTAAGTCAATCAAATCAATGTGTGGTTGTTATGAAGTAAAATTTAATTTTACAGAAACTTTTAAATACCCTAAAGATTCTATTACATATAAATCTTCACCAACTAAACACGAGACTGCATTAGAATGGGTAGGTTTATTAGAAGACACTCCAAATAAAATTGTAATGCAACACTTATTAATAGTAAGTGACGATATGATCATCAAACACTGGAGACAAGATTGGTTGTACGAAAACACTGATTTATATTCATTTGACAAAGGAACTTCTTGGAAATACAAAAAATTAGACAAGAAAGCTGTTAAAGGACAATGGACTCAAAAAGTATATCAAGTAGATGATAGTCCAAGATATGAAGGATCTTCAACTTGGGTACATGTAGATGGACAAGATTACTGGTCAAATGTTGCTGATGCGCCTCTACCAAGAAGAGAGCAAACTATACGTAATGACTATAATGTTTTGAAAAGAAGAAACATCCACGAAATTACTGCTACAGGATGGAATCATGAACAAGACAACGATAAATTGGTTAGAGATGACAGTGGAAAAGATGTTTTGTTAGCACAAGAAAAAGGAATGGATGTTTATACTAAAGTTCCGGATGTTAAATGTATCGCTGCTCAAAAATGGTGGGTTGCCAACAATGCACTTTGGAAAAATGTTCGTGACAAATGGCAAACTCTTTTTGACAGACACCAAGACTTAAACTTAGAAGCTAAAGTTGATAAAAAAGCTCTTTATTCTCTTTTGTTTGATTTAAAACCAGATGCAACAAAAGCAGAAACTGATGCAATCATCAACAAGTTCGTAAAATAAAAATGTTTGTGTTAGTTGCAAAAAAGCCGATAGTGTCAAAACTATCGGCTTTTTTATATAAAAAAACCGTCTAAATCAAGTTTAGACGGTTTAATCATTTATTCCTTATTTTCTTCTAAAAGCTTACTAATTTAAAATAACTAAAAAAATATAAGGAGATGTTTTGCTAATTATTAACTAACAAAACTTGTCGTAAAAATATGCTGTCATATAGCCTAAATCTGACACTATAAGTTTTAAAAGCAATAAAAAAAGCCAATAATTTTTCAACTATTGGCTTTTTAATCTTAAGTATTAAAACTTTTACATTCTTTCCGGAACTTCGATTCCTAATAATGTAAAGGCTGATTTTATAACTTCGGCTACTTTTTGAGAAAGCTGAACTCTGAATATTTTTTTTGTCAAATCGATTTCACCTAATATATGAACGGATTGATAAAATGAATTGTACTCTTTTACTAAATCATATGTATAATTAGCAATTAAAGCAGGACTATGATTTTGAGCAGCATTTTGAATTACTTCCGGGAAAAGCTCGATTTGTTTTACCAATTCTTTTTCTTTTTCGTGTAATTCTTGTATGTCTGTTTTGGCTGAAAAATCAAAATCGGCTTTACGAATTATCGATTGAATTCTCGCGTAAGTATATTGTATAAATGGACCAGTATTTCCTGCAAAATCTACAGATTCTTCAGGGTTAAACAAGATACGTTTTTTAGGATCTATTTTTAAAATGTAATATTTCAATGCTCCTAAACCAATTGTTTTGTACAACTTAGCTTTTTCTTCTTCAGAATAACTGTCCAGTTTCCCTAAATCTTCTGAAATTTGTTTTGCTGTGTCTGTCATATCCTGCATCAAATCATCAGCATCTACAACAGTTCCTTCACGACTTTTCATTTTTCCAGAAGGTAAATCTACCATTCCGTATGACAAATGATATAGAGTTGAAGACCAATCAAAACCTAATTTTTTCAAGATTAAGAATAAAACTTTAAAGTGATGATCTTGCTCGTTTCCAACTGTGTAAACCATTCCACCAACATCCGGCATGTCTTTAACACGCTGAATTGCTGTTCCAATATCTTGCGTCATATAAACTGCAGTTCCATCTGAACGCAAAACAATTTTACGATCTAAACCTTCATCTGTCAAATCAATCCAAACTGAACCATCAGGATCTTTTTCGAAAACTCCTTTGTCAAGTCCAACCTGAACAACATCTTTTCCTAATAAATACGTATTACTTTCATAATAATATTTATCAAAATTTACTCCAAGATTAGTGTATGTTATTGCAAAACCATCATAAACCCATTGGTTCATCATTTTCCAAAGCGAAATTACTTCTTCATCTCCAGATTCCCATTTTTGCAGCATTTCCTGAGCTTCAACAATAATTGGAGCTTGTTTTTTTGCTTCTTCTTCAGTTTTACCGGCTTCTATTAATTGATTGATTTCGCCTTTGTAAGCTTTATCAAATTCAACATAATATTTACCAACCAGTTTATCTCCTTTTAAATTTGAACTTTGAGGAGTTTCACCATTTCCAAATTTCTGCCAAGCCAGCATTGATTTACAAATATGAATTCCACGATCGTTTATAATTTGAGTTTTATATACTTTTTTTCCCGATGCTTTAATAATTTCGGCCACAGAATATCCTAACAAATTGTTACGAACGTGTCCTAAATGCAAAGGTTTATTAGTATTTGGCGAAGAATATTCTACCATTATTGCTTTATCTTCCGGATTTGGAGTTACATATCCAAACTTATTATTCTCTCTGATTTCATTGAAGAAATTCAAATAATAACTGTCAGCAATTACTATATTCAAAAAACCCGAAACAACATTAAAACGTGCTACTTCAGGAAGATTTTCTACTAAATAATTCCCTATTTTATTTCCTAATTCTACTGGATTGCTTTTAATAACTTTTAGCAAAGGAAAAATCACCATTGTTATATCTCCTTCAAACTCTTTTCTAGTAGTTTGAAACTCGATTTTATCAACAGTAACATCAAATAATGCTTGTATTGCTTTTTGTATAGAAGGTGTAAGAATTTGTTGTAATGACATGTAAACTTATTTTAAAGTGAGCAAAGATACTGCTTATTCATCAATTAGAGAAAATCAAAAACATATTAAATTCAAGAAAACGATTAGAATTTCTTAAAAAGTAAATCGTTCTGAATGTTAAAATTATCAAAAAATCAAAATGCTAATCTACTATAAAACAGATCATCCATAAATAAAATATTTTTTTTATTTGATTTTCCTGTAACATATCGATGATAAAAGAGTCTTAATAGGGACTTTAAATTCGTTTGAAGAAAAAAACTAAAAAAAAACAAAATAACAATCATCATCATCAATCAATCAAAAAAATCAATCATTACCATATTATGAAACTAAAATTCTTTCTGTTTGCATTACTGGGTGTATTTGCAACAGCACAAGCCCAAAATGCCGGGGTAGTATCCGGAAAAATTACCGAAAAATCAAATAATGCACCAATTTCTTATGCTACAGTTTCTATTAAAGACAACGGAAAAGTAGTTACAGGAGTTAACACAGATGACAATGGTGATTTTACAATTAAAAATTTGGCTCTAAAAAGCTATACGATCGAAATTCAATACATTGGATTTAGAAAATATATTGGTTCTGTAATTTTAAGTGATAGCAAAAAAACAGCTACTGTTAATGTATCTCTTGAAGAAGAAGCAACACAATTAAAAGGAGTAAACATTGTAGCCGAGCGTTCTACTATTGAACAAAAAATCGATAGAAAAGTAGTAAATGTTGGAAAAGATTTAACTACTGCAGGAGCTTCTGCTTCTGATATTATGAACAATATTCCATCTGTAAATGTTGATCAGGACGGAAAGCTTTCTCTTCGTGGAAACGATAATGTGCGTGTATTAATTGACGGAAGACCTTCGAACATTGATCCTGCTCAATTGTTAAAACAAATTCCTTCGACTTCTATCAAAAAAATTGAGCTAATCACCAATCCAAGTGCGAAGTATAATCCTGAAGGAATGTCTGGAATCATCAACATTATTCTGCACAAAAATGCTAACACTGGTTTCAACGGAAGTTACAGCGGCGGAATCACTTTTGGAGAAACAGCTAAATACAATCAATCTTTAGATTTGAACTATAAAACCGGAAAAGTAAATTTCTTTGGAAACGTAGGTCAAAATTTTGGAACTTATTTCAATGATGGTCATATCGTGAGATTTGATGAAGACATTGTGCAAAATCTGGATATTAAAAACGATAATGATTCCTACTTATATAAAATTGGAATGGATTATTTAATTAATGATCATAACACATTGTCTATTTATACCAATCAAAATAAATCAACAGGAAAAGGATTTGTAGACACCAATATTGATTACAACAATGTTACTGATTCTGATATTGCAAATATTCTTCAAAAATCAAAATATTGGGGACCGGAAACAACAGGAACTTATAATTTAGCCTACAAACACATCTTTAAAAAAGAAGGTCATACTTTAGACATCGAAGGAAATTATAGTGATACAAAAGAAGTTCAAAATGCTTCATTTGATACAAAGGTTACAAATATTGATAATTCTGCCAGTAGCGTTATTTATGACGATTATATTAACGGAACTCGAAAATTAAGCACTTTGAATGTTGATTATGTTAATCCATTAAACGATAAAACAACATTAGAAGCTGGTGCAGAAGCGAGAATAACAAGAACCGACAATATTTACATTACAGGAAATCCATCTGTTCCGGTTGCTGACCGAGCTTCAGATTATACTTATGATACAGATATTTACTCTGCTTATGTGACTTTTGGTCAAAAATTCAAAAAATTTAGCTACCAATTGGGTACTCGTTTTGAAAGTTATAAAGTGGCTGCCAATTTAAATTATGGTAAAGAGAAATTTGACGATGATTATATTACATTATATCCATCAGCTTATTTTACTTATAATTTGAATGAGAAAAATACTTTACAATTTAGTTACAGCCGTCGTGTTGACCGACCAAGTTTAGAGCAGACAAAACCTATTCGTGAATTTTCTACTCCATTAGTTACTTCATTGGGAAATCCTGAATTAAGACCTCAGTTTACAAATTCTGTTGAAGTAAATTACACTAAAACACTTGAAAAAGGAAGTTTTACAGCAGGTGTTTACGTAAGAAGCATTAATGATCAAATCAGTAGAATTCTATATCCTGATGAAACTGATCCAAATCATACGAAACAAATCATGTCTTTTACTAATTATGATCATAATACAGCTTACGGATTTGAAGCTTCTTTCAATTATAAAATTACAAAATGGTGGGATATTTCGCCATCTATTGATTTCTCAAGCATTAATCAGCAAGGAGTTGTGTTTTTATATGATCCGGCAACAAAATTAAGCAATCCAATTGAACGAAAAATTACGGTTGCAGCATTCAACGGACGTATGAATTCAAACTTTAAAGCAAACAAACGTTTAAGCTTTTTATTATTCGGATTTTACAGAGGTGCAACAGATGGTCTTCAAAATAATAGCCATGAAATGTACAAAATGGACATAGGTTCACGTTATACATTATTAGACAACAAGATGAATATCAGTGTTCGTTTTAATGACGTATTCAATACAATGAAATATGCTTTTGACACAATGTATCCTTATCCTCAGGCAGGACAATTTACATGGGAAAGTCAAACAGTTTATTTAGGATTGACTTATAACTTTGGAGGTGCAAAAATCAAAAACCTTCAACGTAAACAAAGAGAAGATAACACTAATAAAGGTGGTGGCGGAATGTTTTAATCCCTCTTTTATTAGTAGATTTTAATAGTTCTTGTAGAAAAGAAAAGCTTGAAGTATGCCAACTTCAGGCTTTTTTTATTAACTATTTTTATAAAAAATTCTTTAATTCTTTTACTTCTTCCGGATTTGCAGTTTCGGTATTATCTGTAATGGCCGATGAATGATAAAAAGTTGGTTCCAGTTTATCCTGTAATAATTTAATGTTCGAAGATCGCAAACCTCCGCCAGGCATAATTTCTATTTTATCTTTGGACCATTTTTGAATCTTTTCTAAAGTAAAAATTCCTTCTTCGACATTAATTCCTTGTCCTGATGTCAAAATAGTATTAAAACCACATTCAATTACATCTTTAAGAGATTCTTTGACATCTTTTACAACATCAAAAGCACGATGAAAAGTACAAGAAAGCGGACTTGCTAAATCAACCAATTCTTTGTTGCGTTTTTTATGAACACTTCCGTTTGCTTTTAAAATTCCGAAAACAAAACCATCAACTCCCAATTTTTTAAATTGTTTAATATCTTGTTTCATTTCGACAAACTCTTCATCACTATAAACAAAATCTCCACCACGAGGTCTTATGATTACATGCATTTTTATCGAAACATTCTCCCTCACTTTTAAGGCTAAAATATAATTAGGAGTTGTTCCGCCAAGCTTCATATTATCACAAAGTTCTATTCGATCAGCTCCATTTTCTTGTGCAATTATGGCCGATTCGTAATTAAAACACGCTATTTCCAGTTGATTTTTTTTCATTTTAATTATTTTAAAAAGTATTCTTCGTCTTCGCCTGTTATATATATAATTTAATCGCAATCTACTGTCATCCTGAGCGAAGTCGAAGGCACGCCAATTGTAACGTGGGCTTCGACTCCGCTCAGCCTGACAAACGATATTGTGTATAGAACATTAATTGAGAGCAAAGTCGAAGGCTAATTTACTACTAAATCTTCTTTTTATTAAAATTTTTAAAATGACTTTCATTCAAACATTCAGAAAGTTTTTTCAAATCATCCCAATTATCATTTATAATAGCTTCTTTCTTTTTCCTACTCCAACCTTTTACTTGTTTCTCGAATGAAATAGCTTGAATTACATCATTAAATTCAGTACAAAAAACTAGTTCCAATGGTCTTTTATTATAAGTGTAACTTTCTTTATTTAAACCAAAACTATGTTCATTGAACCTTCTATCTACATCATTTGTTATTCCAGTGTAATAACTATTATCAGAACATTTTAATATATAAACGTAATATCTTTTCATTTTTTTATTTGATTGAAACACCTATAAAAGTAAGAAAAATATTTCAGTAAATATTTATCCAATGACCTGAGCGTATTTCATCCTGAGCGAAGTGGAAGGCGTACAAATTGGAACGTGGACTTCGACTTCGCTCAGCCTGACAACAATCTCGCTTAACTTGAAAAATAAGTATAAAAAAAACCTGCTCTAAAAAGAGCAGGTTTTTAAAATATGATATAAGAACACTTAAATTACCATTTGATAATCGCACTTGCCCAAGTAAATCCACTACCAAAAGCAGCCAAAACAACTGTATCTCCAGATTTGATTTTTCCTTGTTCCCAAGCTTCTGTCAAAGCAATTGGAATAGATGCTGCAGTTGTGTTTCCGTATTTCTGAATATTATTATGAACCTGATCATCGCTCAATTTGAATTTATTCTGAATGAATTGCGAGATTCTCAAGTTTGCCTGATGCGGAATCAACATATCAATATCTGAAACTTGCAAACCATTTGCTTCCAAACCTTCATTAATTACTTCCGCAAAACGAACTACTGCATTTTTAAACACAAATTGTCCATTCATGTATGGATAATAACTTTCGTCATTCGGATCATTATCTGCTAAAATATCCGTTACCCAACGCGCTCCCATTCCTGGTGCTTGCAAAGCTAACTCTTCAGCATGTTGTCCTTCTGAATGTAAATGTGTCGATAAAATACCTTTTGTCAAATCTTCTTCACGACTTAAAACTGCCGCTCCTGCTCCATCTCCAAAAATTACCGAAACTCCACGTCCGCGAGTTGTCATATCCAATCCTGTTGAATGCACTTCTGAACCAATAACCAATATGTTTTTATACATTCCGGTTTTAATATATTGATCTGCAACAGAAATAGCATAAACAAAACCAGAACATTGATTTCTAACATCTAATGCTCCAACAGTTCTTAAACCTAAATCACGTTGCACTAAAACTCCAGGTCCTGGAAAATAGTAATCTGGACTTAATGTAGCAAAAACTACAAAATCAATATCTTCTTTGGCAACGCCAGAACGTTCTATAGCAATTTTAGCTGCTTTTACTCCCATTGTTGTCGTGGTATCTTCTCCACGAATAATATGTCTACGCTCCTGAATCCCTGTTCGCTCCTGAATCCATTCATCATTGGTATCAATAATCTTAGACAAATCATCGTTGGTCACAACATTAGAAGGAACATAATATCCTAAGCCCGCTATTTTTGAATGATACATATTCTTTTATTATTTGTTAAAAAATTGGATTGCAAATTTAAGTATTGTTTAAAACATAAGAGTACAAATTACTCTTTTTTTCGTAATTAACAATTTAATATACTTTAATTATACAAGCTATTAAACTAAGTTCAATTCTAAAAAACCAGTTTTTAGTCAAAAACAATGAAAAGTATGGAAAATAACGCATAAAATGTAACAAGAGTAAACTACCTTAGACAAACATTTATGAAAGCCACTTTTTTCAAACCCATAAAATTCAAACTATGAAATTAAAGGTTACATTATTCTTATTTTTAAATATAGGTTTCTTTGCTTTTGCTCAGGAAAACTTAACCTACCAAAAACCATCTAAATCTATTCTGGATTTAGCAGATTATGAAAGAGCTCCTACAGTATCTATGGATACTAAAAAAGAAAATATGCTCTTAGTATACAGAAGTACATACAAAACATTGGACGATTTAAATCAAGAAGAACTTCGTTTAGGAGGTTTAAGGATTAATCCTGTAACCAATATTTCAAGTACCGTAACTTATATCAACAATCTGAAATTAAGAAAGATTAACGGTAAAGACGAAATTCAAGTAAAAGGTTTACCAAATAATCCTAAAATCAGTAATGTTCTTTGGTCTCCAAATGACAAAAAGATTCTGTTTTCGCACACTACAAATACTGGTGTAGAACTTTGGGTTTTGGATGTTGCTTCGGCGGAAGCCACAAAATTGACGGAAGCTACAGTAAATGCAAATCTTGGAAATCCGTTTAGCTGGTTTTTAGACAATGAAACTATTTTGGTAAAAATGCTTCCAAAAGACAGAAAACCACTTTTAGATTCTAAAAAAGATTTACCAACCGGACCAATTATTTCGAATACTTCTGGAGAAAAATCTCAAAACAGAACTTATCCGGATATGTTGAAAAACAAAAATGATGAAGTTAATTTCGAAAACATCATTACATCTGAATTATACAAAGTCAATATCAACGGAAATGCGGTTTTATTTAAAGAAGCTGCAATGTTTGCCGGAGAAAGAATCTCTCCTGATGGCAATTATATTATGTTGACAACCATTCAGAAACCATTTTCTTATGTTGTTCCTTTAAGCAGATTTCCATCGAGATCAATTGTTTATGATATTAGAGGAAAAGAAATCAAAACGGTTAACGAAGTTCCGTTGAACGAAATTATACCAAAAGGTTTTATGGCTGTTCGAAAAGGAAAAAGAGAAATGGCCTGGAGAAATGACAAACCTGCAACTTTATCTTATGTTACAGCTTTAGACGAAGGAGATCCTGCAAATAAAGTAGATTTTAGAGATGAGCTTTTTCTTTGGGATGCGCCTTTTACAAGCGATGCAACTTCATTGGTAAAAATACCTCAGCGTTATTCTGATATTGTTTGGGGTAATGAAAATACTGCTTTTGTAACTGACGAATGGTACGATACGCGTAATACCAAAACTTATTTGATTAATCCATCAAATCCAAGTCAGCAAGCAAAAGTAATTACAGACAGAAACCAACAAGACGTTTATTCAGATCCGGGTATTTTTGAAACCAAAAAGAATGAATACAATAAATATGTTCTG